>NZ_JBCNLU010000088.1:0-3081 GCF_039595295.1 Roseateles sp. | reverse complement strand
CTCCCACCTGCCTCATTCCTAAGCAATCAAACCAATCCCCATACGAATCAACGCGTTGCATTCCCCGCCCTCGGCCTGCCAACAGAGTTGTCCACAGAACGCGGGGAAAGAGGGAGCGCGCGCGGCGCTTCGTGGGGCGGAATCCCATCCCGCGCCCCATGCAGAATTCCCCCATGCATGTCCGCCACCGCCGATTCCTCGTCATCACCCGCCGCCATCCCTCGGCCATCCTGTTGCTGGTGCAACTCGTGGGCCTGCTGCTCTATCCGCTGCTCGAGTCCACACGCGCCGGCCCGCTGGCGCTCAGCGCATTCGGCATCGCGGTGCTGGTGTTCACGACACGCATGGTGCGCAGCACGCCGGGCTTGACCTGGCTGAGCGTGGGTCTGGCCCTGCCGGCCATCGTCATGCTGCTGCTCGACGTGATGCTGGACATGCACTGGCTGCGGCCCTGGTCGGCGGCGTTGGAGGCGCTCTTCTACTTCTACGCCGCCGGCAGCCTGGTCGCCTACATGATGAGCGACATGCACGCGACGACCGACGAGCTCTTCGCCGCCGGCGCCACCTTCACGCTGCTGGCGTGGGGCTTCGCCTACAGCTTCGTCGTGCTGCAGGCGCTGCAGCCGGGCAGCTTCTCGGCCGCCGTTCAGCCGGAGCAGCCGCGCACCTGGACGGAACTCATGTTCCTGAGCTTCGCGCTGCTGTCCAGCACCGGCATCGGCGACATCATTCCCGTGCGCCCGCTGGCCCGGGCCGTGGCGAGCCTGGAGATGTTCGTCGGCGTCATGTACCTGGCCGCCGTGGTGTCGCGCTTGATCGGGCTGACGCTCCTGCGACGCTGAGCCGAGCTCGGCCCGATTGAGCTCAGGCTTCACGTCAATGCGGCGCGATGAAGCGCCGGCCCGTGACTTCCGTCCGAAGGCCCGACCCGCCGTGGACCGGTGAAAACCCGTGCGCTGCGACAATTCGGCGCGCGCGGCGCCTGCCCGCACGGCCACCTCTGTTGTCCATGGCTCTCGATCCCTTCACCCTGCTCGTCCTCACCGCGGCCATGGCCGCCGCCTCGGCGCTCTATCTGGCCGCGGAATGGCGCAGCGTGCGCGAGCGGTCCTTGCTGCTCTGGAGCGCGGGCTTCTCCATCATCGCAGTGGGCAGCGTGCTGGCCCTGCTGCGGTCCCGGGGCCATGTGCTGGTCGGCATCTGGTTCCCCAACGGCATGCTGATCGTCGCCCACTGGCTGTTCCTGGCCGGCGTCGCGAGATTCACTCGCACACGACTGCGACGCGCCTGGTGGGGGCTGGTCGTCATCTGGCTGGCGATGCTGTTGCTGCCCGAGGGCCCCTGGTGGTCCAAGGCGATGCTGGGCATCCAGTCACTGATGATCGCGGGCGTCACCTTGCGCGCCGGCCTGCTGCTGCGCCCGCACGGCGGCGTGTTGAGCCTGGGCGCCGCCCAGCTTCGATTCGTCCTGCTCGCGCATGGGCTGTTCTACCTCGCCAAGGCCGCTTCGACCGTGGCGCCGGAGGCCTTCGTCAACCTGGCCGGTTTCCGCGGAACGGTGATCCTGGTGTCGCTGGTGGAAGGCGTGATGGCGATCATGCTGCTGGCGATGTCCATGACCGGGACCGAACGCCATCGCCGCGAGGAGCGCATCGCGCAGATCGCCGCACGCGACCCGCTGACGTCGCTCGACAACCGCCGCGCGCTGTATCTGCGCGCCCCGGCCTTGCTGGAGCAGGCGTCCCCGGCCAGCCCCTGCGCGCTGCTGCTGATCGACATCGACCATTTCAAGCAGGTCAACGACCTGCACGGCCACGATGCCGGCGACCGCCTGCTGGTGACGCTGAGCGACCTGATCCGCGGCGTGCTGCCCGACGGCGCATTGGCCGCGCGGCTTGGCGGGGACGAGTTCGTGATCCTGCTGCGCGGCGTCTCCGAGGCCGTCGCGCAGGCGCTGGGCCAGGACTTGCGCGAGGCCTTCGCGCAGCAGGCGCTGGCCATGTTCGTGACGCCGGAGCCGGTGTCCCTGAGCATCGGCGCGACCTTGTCCGACCAGCCCGACCTGGAGCTGTCGCACTGGCTCAAGCAGGCCGACGAAGCCCTCTATGCGTCGAAGCGCAAGGGGCGGGATAGGATGGAGCTGGTGGCGAACACGGCTCAACGAAAAACAAGGTGAAGGACCCCTCATGCCGGCTTTGACCCCAACCCAGTTCCTCTCGGAAGCTCACCCCGCCGAGGGCTGCGATGCCCCCCATCAGACCTTGTGGCTCAGCGAGCCCGGCGGTCTCACGCAGTTCGGCGCCTTCATCGAAGTGCTGCAGCCGGGCGGTCGATCCTCCATCAAGCATTGGCACAGCGCCGAGGACGAGATGGTGTACGTCCTGTCGGGCGAGATCACCTTGATCGAGGGCGACGTAGAGACGCTACTGAAGGCCGGCGACGCCGCAACCTTCAAGGCGGGAGTCGCTGTCGGACACAGCCTCGAAAACCGCAGCGGGGCGCCGACGCGATGTCTGGTCGTGGGGACTCGGGCACCGGTCGACCGCATCACCTATCCGGATCACGATCGCGTCTGTCTGCGAGACCGATCGCTGCCCGACGATGTCTGGACCGATGGGGCCGGAAAGCCGGCGGACAGCCCTTATTGAGCGGGCCTCGCTCGCCTCCGCAGAAATGCAAACGCCCGGCACGAGCCGGGCGCTTTGCTTGAGCGATCGATCGGGCGTCAGCCGATGGATCGCTCCATCGAGACAGCGAAGCCGGTCAGGCTCATGGCTGGCTCACTGAGCCGAAGCGACCTGGACGCTGTCCGACGACGTGTCGCGGCGACCGGTCACGTAGACCGTGGGCAGTTGCTCGCGCTTGACGGTGATGACCACCGGATCCAGCGTGACGATGGAGGCGCGCATCTCGCGCTGACCCTGAGCGTGGGCGATGCCGAAGAGCACGGCCAGAGAAGCAATCGCGCCGAAGGCGACGGCCTTGATGGTGGTGCTGGTGGCGGATTGCATGTTGAGGCGGGTGGTGGTCATGTCGTTCTCCTGAAGGCGTTGGCTGTGTCGATGGAGTCAGTGTCGTCAT
>NZ_JBCNLU010000087.1:0-3260 GCF_039595295.1 Roseateles sp. | reverse complement strand
AACCGGCAGTTGACCGGCCGCCATCTGCACTTCTATCTGAATCCCGAACGCGACATGCCCGAGGAGGCCTTCCGCGTTCACGGGCTGAGCAGCGAGTTCCTGTCGGACAAGCCCAAGTTCGCGCAGGTCGTGGACGAGATGCTGGAGTTCATGCGCGACGCGGAGCTGGTGATCCACAACGCCGCCTTCGACGTGGGCTTCATCAATGCGGAGCTCAAGCGCTGTGGCCGGCCGCTGCTGCATGAATGCGTGTCCGGCGTGCGCGACACGCTGCTGATGGCGCGGGACATGTTCCCGGGCAAGGCCAACTCGTTGGACGCGCTGTGCCGCCGGCTGGAGGTCGACAACAGCAACCGCGGCCTGCACGGCGCGGTGAAGGATGCGGAGCTGCTGGCGGAGGTCTACATCCGGCTGACGCGGGGTCAGGACTCGCTGGTCATCGAGGACAGCGATGCGCCCAAGTCGGGGCAGGGTGGCGATGTCGAGGTCGCGGCCATCGACTTCAGCGCCTTCCAGCTGCCGGTGATCGCGGCGACCGAGGCGGAGCTGGCGTTGCATGACAAGGTGCTCGCGGAGCTGGACAAGGCCAGCGGCGGCAACCGGATCTGGCAGGTCGCGCCGCCCGCCGACGCAGCGGTTCCCGCGACCTGAAGAATCTTGCGATGGATTCTTGAGTGGGCTCAAATTTCCATGGCATAATCTCTGTCTTTCCCGGACATGCCGGATCGCAGTTGAAAGACAGTGATCGGGGATGACAAGACCGGGCGGTTAGCTCAGCGGTAGAGCACTGCCTTCACACGGCAGGGGTCGCAGGTTCGAACCCTGCACCGCCCACCACAACTTGTTGGATGTCCACGGAACCCGGTCCGAATACCGGGCGGTTAGCTCAGCGGTAGAGCACTGCCTTCACACGGCAGGGGTCGCAGGTTCGAACCCTGCACCGCCCACCAGACAGAACCCCATCAGCGCGAGTTGATGGGGTTTTTTCTTGGTTTCTTGGCTGCCTGGGTTGTCAGGTTCTGTTGAGATAGCGCATGGCCCCGAGCACCACCGTCAGAATGACGCCGATGGTCGCGACCTGGCTGGTGACGAAGAGGCGGATGAGCTCCGCCTTCATCGTCGCCATCTCACTGCGGACCGTAGCGATGTCGATCTTGAGTTCGTGAATGTCGGCCTTGGTGGCCAAGTGCGCCTGGCTGTCCTTGATGCGCTTGACCAGCGCGCTGTCGATCGATTCTGCGGCTTGATGCGCTTGCTCGTCGGTGGCGCCGACTTGTCTGAATGCCTTTTGCAATGCGAGTTTCATGGACGATGGCTCCATCGAGATCTGAGCGGCTGAGCGCTGCTGTGTGGTTGCGGGAGGCAGCCATCTTCCTGCGACATCGCCCTCCCGTCACCTGACCTATTTCGGTCAATCTCGGGGGGTGAGCGGGCCCAGAATCTCCCCCATGATTTCGCTGCTTCCCCCCTCTCTGGTGGCCGTCATCCCCCGGTGTCTGCAATCGGCGCGGCAGCCGCTTCCGGAAGGGCTGATCGAGCTGCGTCTCGGCGACCTGCCCATCGGTCGCGTGCACCCGATGCGCCAGGCCTTGCTGCGCGAGGTCTGGCCCGAGCTCGAGCGGCGCGATGGCGCGCTCAGGTGGGATGCCGCCTCGCTCGATGTCGACGCGCGCTCGGAGCGCATCGGCGCGGTCGCGCGGGCGCTGAAGGAACGCGGCGCCATCACCGGCTGGCGCGGCGAGCGCTACGCCTGCGAGCATCCCGTCGATGATCCCTGCGCCGAGCGCGGCGAGGTCCTGTTCCGGCTGGAGCGCGCCGCTTTCCGCTTCTTCGGGCTGCCGAGCCGCGCGGTCCACATCAATGGCTTCCTGCCGGGTGCCCGGCTGGTCTGCGGTCGACGCGCGATGAGCAAGACGACCGATCCGGGCCGGCTCGACAACCTCGCCGCAGGCGGCCTCACGGCGGACGAGGATCTCGTGGACTGCGCTCGCCGAGAGCTCCAGGAGGAAGCGGGCGTCCCCGCCGCGCTCAGCGCTGCGATCGAATCGCGCGGCGCGCTGCGCAGCACGCGCATGGAACCCGAGGGGCTGCATGACGAGGTGCTGCATGTCTTCAGCCTGCGCCTGCCCGCCGGCTTCACGCCGAGCAACGGCGACGGCGAGGTCAGCGAGTTCCTGACCCTCGATCTGGAGACGCTTGCGCATCGCCTGGCCGCGGGCGAGTTCAGCCACGACGCCGCCGCGGTGAGCGCCTTCGGTCTCCAGCATCCGCAAGCGCTCGCCGATCTGCGCGCCTGATCCGGCGCCTCACCATCGCGCTTTCTCGCGCGCTTTCTCGAGCGTTCTCGCGCCTGCCTACGGGTTGTCCGCAGCCCCCGTTCGTGCGCGCTGGGGACAATCGCCCGCCATGGATCAAGTCGATGCGGTGGTGATCGGGGCGGGCGTCGTCGGCCTCGCGGTGGGCCGGGCGCTGGCGATGCGCGGTCTGGAGACGCTGGTGCTCGAACGCGCCCAGGCGATCGGCACGGGCGTGAGCTCGCGCAACAGCGAGGTCATCCATGCCGGGCTCTACTACCCCGCCGGCTCGCTGAAGGCGCGCTTGTGCGTGAGCGGCAGGCAACTGCTCTACGCGCATTGCGAGTCCCACGGCGTCGCCCATCGACGCTGCGGCAAGCTGGTGGTGGCGACCTCGCCGGATCAACTCGACGGCCTGCGCGCCTTGCAGGCGAAGGCGGCGATCAATGGCGTCGACGATCTGCGCTGGCTGAGTCAAGAGGAGGCGCTCGCGCTGGAGCCCCAGCTGCGCTGCGAGGCGGCGCTGCTGTCGCCGTCCACCGGCATCGTCGACAGCCACGGGTTCATGCTGTCCTTGCAAGGGGACCTGGAACGCCATGGCGGCGCGGTCGCGTTCGACGCCCAAGTCCGCGCGGTGCGCCGCGACGGCGCGCGACATGTGGTGCTGGCGGGCGACATCGAGCTCGGCGCCGGCATCGTCGTCAACGCGAGCGGCCTGAGCGCGCCGCTGGTCGCCGCCGCCATCGAGGGCCTGCCGCCGCCGCCGCCGGCGCGCTTCAGCAAGGGCTGCTACTTCGCGCTGCAGGGACGCGCGCCGTTCTCGCGGCTGGTGTACCCCTTGCCGCAGGACGCATGGCTGGGCGTGCACCTGACGCTGGACCTGGGCGGCCAGGCGCGCTTCGGCCCGGACGCGCAGTGGTTGCCCGAGGTCACGCACCCTGACGACATCGACTACCAGGTCGATCC
>NZ_JBCNLU010000086.1:0-3416 GCF_039595295.1 Roseateles sp. | reverse complement strand
CCCTTGGGAAAGGCCTGCCGCCTCAGCACCATTTCCCGCACGGCCCCGGAGGACCAGTCGCAGTGGTGATGTCTGCCTTCCCCCTTATGGGCGAAACCTGACCCCCATCTGTCGCTTTGCCCGCAAGCTCAGCGTCTACCCGATGCCCCTGCCCGCTCCGGGCAATCAGAATCCGCCCGTCTGACAAATCGAGAGGGAGTCGACGTGAGCAGCTATATCCGGGGCGCGCTGATCGGCGGTGAAAAGGTGGTCTATCAGGCCAGGATCAGTTGGCTGTCCCAATTGCCGACCATCGTGATCGGTCTAGCGACGCTGCCGTTTTGGGGCATCGGCATCCTGTTCCTGCTCGCGGCCTACATCCGCTACAAGACCACCGAGCTGGCCTTCACGAACAAGCGCGTGATCGCGAAGTTCGGCTTCATCAGCCGCAAGACGGTGGAGTTGAACGTGACCAAGGTCGAGAGCGTGCAGGTCAACCAGGGCATCTTCGGCCGCATCCTCAATTACGGAACCCTCGTGTTCTCCGGGGCCGGCAATCCCCAGGCGCCGATTCCCGGCATCTCCGATCCGATGAGCTTCCGCCGCTCGTTCATGGAGTTTCAGGACAGGAAGGCCGCGGGCTGATCGCCGCTGCATAGAGGGAGGCGGGCATAATCCACGCCTCCCCACCGGCGACTTGGCTGCGCCCCTTTTCGAAAGGACTTCATGCCTGCCGTCGGACCTGCCATTCATGGCGACAGCCTCACGGCCCGCGCGATGCGCGCCCATGATTGGTCGAAGTCCCCGCTGGGCGAGCCCGCCCAATGGCCGTTCCAGCTCCGGCAGATGGTCAACTACATGCTGGCCTCGCCCGAGTCGATCTACATGCTCTGGGGTCCGGAGCTGCACTTCTTCTCCAATGACGCCTATCGCCCCATCCTCGGACCGCGACTCGGCGTCTCCATCGACACCACCCTCGCCCGCCTCTGGCCCGACGCGATCGACGCGGTGCGCCCCATCATCGAGCGATCCTTCGCCGGCGAGTCGGTGCGCTTCTCCGACATGCACATCGAGATGGCCCGTCCCGGCGAGCCCGAGGACACCTGGTGGACCTTCTCGTTCTCCCCGCTGATCGCCGACGACGGCACCATCCCCGGCGTGCTCTGCCACACCCGCGAGACCACCTCCCAGGTCCTCGCCGAACGCGCGCGCGACGCCGCCGAAGCCCGACTGCTCAAGCTCAATGAATGGCTCGAAGCCGAGGTCACCCGCCGCACCCGCGAGCGCAACCGGATCTGGGAAGTCAGCCGCGACCTGCTGCTGGTCGCCGACCGTCACGGCGTCTGGCTCAGCGTCAATCCCGCCTGGACCCTGACGCTGGGCTGGTCCGAGGCCGAGCTCATCGGCCGCAACTCGGCGTGGCTGGAACACCCCGAGGACCGCGCCAGAACGCGCGAAGAAGTCGGCAAGCTCGCCCGGGGCCAACCGACCCTGAACTTCGAGAACCGCATGCGCGCCCGCGACGGCTCCTATCGGACCCTGTCATGGACCGCCATCCAGGACGAAGACCAGATCTACTGCGTCGCCGAGGACGTCACCGAGCAGCGCAGCGCCGAGGCTCGCCTGCGCCAGGCGCAGAAGATGGAAGCCATCGGCCAGTTGACCGGCGGCGTGGCGCACGACTTCAACAACCTGCTGTCCACCATCGGCACCAGCCTCGAACTGATCCGCCGCAAGGCCGCGCTCGGCCAGGTCGACGACCTGACCCGCTTCGCCGATGCCGCGTCACGCTCCGTGCAGTCCGCCGCCGCCCTCACGCATCGGCTGCTCGCGTTCTCCCGCATGCAGTCGCTGGACCTGCGCCGCGTCGAGGTGAATCCCCTCGTGCTCGGCATCGAGGAGATGCTCCGTCGCACCCTCGGCGAGCGCGTCGAGGTCGTGCTTCGCCTGGACAGCGAGCTCTGGCCCGTGCAGACCGACGCGAACCTGCTCGAGAACGCCCTCCTCAACCTGGCCATCAACGCCCGCGACGCCATGCCCGAAGGCGGACGGCTCACCATCGAGACCGCGCGGCTGCCGGCCGACGACACCGCCCTGCTGGGCGCGATGGGTCGCGTGGACGCCGTCGCGCTGCGCGTCATCGACAGCGGCATCGGCATGTCGCCCGAGGTGCGCGACCGGGCGTTCGACCCCTTCTTCACGACCAAGGCGCCCGGTCACGGCACCGGCCTGGGCCTGTCGATGATCTACGGCTACGTGAAGCAATCGGGCGGCCATGCGACCATCGACTCGGAGCGCGGCATCGGCACGACGGTGAGCCTGTATCTGCCCCGCGCCGACGAGGCCGCCCCCGCCGTGCCGCGCGTGCCGAACCTGCTCCCGCAGTCAGGCAGCGGCGAGCGCATCCTGATCGTCGACGACAACGACACCCTGCGCCGCATGCTGTGGGAGCTGCTGTCGGAACTCGGCTATCGCGTCACCGGCGCCCCCGATGCCGCCCACGCGGAGGCGGCGCTGTCGCGGCAGCGCTTCGACCTGCTGATCACCGATGTCGGCCTGCCCGACCTGTCGGGACGGCGACTCGCGGACCGGGCGCGGGAACGCTGGCCCGAATTGCCGGTGCTGCTCATCACCGGCTATGCGCAGGAGGCCACCGTGCGCGGCGACTTCCTCGGCGCGCGCATGGACATGCTCTCCAAACCCTTCGACGCCGGAACGCTGACGCGGCGCATCCAGGATCTGCTCGCGGCTCAGTCCTCACAGGCCTGAGCGGCCTGGGCGCCCCCAGCGTCCGCAAGCGTCAATCGGCCGCCGGATGCAGGCCGCTCAGACGCAACGCATCGGCGTTGGCCGGCGAGGCCAGGTATCGAATGAACGCCAGGGCCTGTTCGCGGTGCCGGCTCGTCTTGACGACGGCAGCGGCATACGGCGTGACCTTCTGGATCTCGTCCGGCAGCTCGCCGACGATGCGGATGCCCTTCACCGGCTGCAGCTCGCTGCGCTGCTGGCAGCCCAGGGCAGCCTGGCGCGACGCCACGATCTCGCCCACCGGCGTCGCCGGAATCTGTCGCCCCTTGGCCTTGACCTGCGCCTCGATGCCCAGGCGCTTGAGCAGCACGTTCTGGATGTAGTCCCCGCTCGCACTGTCCGACCAGGCGATCGACGGCGCCGCCAGGAAGGCAGCCTTCACCCGCTCCACCGTGCTCAGGTCGGGCGCCGGCTCGCCGGCCGGCACCGCGCAGGCAATGTAGGAGTTGGCGAGCGTGACCCGGGTCGCGCCGTCCACCAGACCCTGCGCGATCAGTCGGTCCAGGGCCGGCCCCACCATGATCAGCACATCCAGGGACTCCCCGCGTGCAAGCCGCGCAGGAATCGCCTGCGTCGTGTCTCCCATCGAAGGACCGAACTGCCGGTCCACCTGCAGGCCGGGCATCTCC
>NZ_JBCNLU010000085.1:0-3760 GCF_039595295.1 Roseateles sp. | reverse complement strand
TGTGGGTGGTCAGATCCAGGTGCCGCACGACGTTCTTGCCCTCGAATTTCACGTCGAAGGACCAGGCCGCGAAGTAGGTCGTGTTCTGGATCTGGTGGCTCATCACGCCCATGCCCAGGGACTTCGTAGCCGCCTCGTCGCCCTTGCTGGACTTGTAGTTGGAGTCGGTCTTGATGCCCGCCTCCGCGCCGCCGACCATGACGGTGCGCGTGCCGTTGCTGGTGTCGGAGGCCTTGGAGAAGTTGGGATAGGGAATCGGAATCGGCCCCGCCGGCGGCGAGGGCGGCGACAGGCAGACATCGGGCATCGCGCCGTTGGACATGTTGTCGTCCTTCTTGGCGGAGACCTCGCGGCCGTTGGCGAAGACATTGGCGCTCATGAGGCGGCGACCTCCAGGGATGGCGAAGTCCGCGTGCGCGGCACGGCGGGATGGCGATAGCCGAGGACCAGCGCGGCGCGCGCGCCGGCATCGGCGCCGACGTGGCACAGACCCAGCGGTCCCGGCGCGTAGCCGTGGGCCGCGGCATGCGCGGCCTGGGCGAGCAGACAAGGCAGGATGGCGGCGCCGACCTCGCCGAGGTACTCGATCGGATGCCACAGCGCCAGCGGCGCGGCGCGATCGCCGCCGTTGAGCCGGCCGGCCATGAAGGCCGCTTCCTTGAACTTGTAATGCTCGCCCGAGAGATCGGTCAGCCGATACGCGACCTCGCGCAGCGCGACGCCCGCTCCCTTCAGCGCGGCCTGGGCCGCTTGCGTCAGGCCCTGCGCGCGCAGCGGCTCCAGGCTTTCGATGGGGGCGGGCTCCTGCGCCATGCCGGCGCCCAGCACCCGCAGCCCGGTCGCGGACGGCCCCTCCGCGCGAGCCACGCGCAGCGCGGCGCCGGCCTCGCCGGGGAAGAAGCCGTTGGAGTTGCCCGTGGTCATCAGCCGGCGGCGGCGTTGCAGCGCGTCCAGCGTGGGACCGTGCAGGAAGCTGTCCACGCCCGCGATCACGACGCGGCGCGCTTGACCGCCGTCGATCAACGCCATGGCCTGTTGCAGCGCGAGGAAGCCGCCCACCTGATCGGCCGCGATCAACCCGGATCGCGGATGCGCGTCCCAGCCGAGCCGGGCATGGACCTCCGCCAGCAGTCGCGCGTCCAGATCCTCGAAGCGGCCGGGCCGATCGGGCGCGGCGACCGCGATCAGCAGCGGCGTGGCGCGCGCCTCGTCGCTCGCCAGATCGGACAGGCATTCGTGGATGGCGGGGGTGACAAGATCGGCCAGCTTGCCGACGCCTTCCCACCATTGCGGGAGTTGGACCATCGCGCCGCGAAGCGGCTCGCCGGTCTCGCGGTCATCCCAGTTGGTGGCACGCACGCCGCTGATGCCGGCCCGCAGCGCGGCCAGCGTCGCCGGCGCATTGAAGCCCAGCGCGGTCACCAGCCCGTAGCGCTCGAAGGCCAGATCGGTCCAGTCCATCATGCGCGGCCTCTTCGACGCGCGGCCTTGGCGCGCACCGCGTCGGCCAGGCTGGCGTGATAGGTCTTGCCGGGGAAGCGGCGGTCGCGATGCCAGGCGCGCGGCATGTCGCCGGTGATGAGCTCCTTGACGTCGAACACGCTGCGGCCCAGCGGCAGCACGCTGCGCCAGGTCAGCGTGAAGCGACCCTCGTCGGGCTCGAAGACGATGGTGTCGAGCAGGGCCGTCTGCGTCAGGTCGCGGCCGCGATGCGGGATGAAGGTCACCGGCATGGTCCGCGCGGGCAGCGTGAACGCGCGATGGCCGTCGGCGGTGAGGTTGCGCAGCAGCACCGGCTCGCCGCCCTGCGGGAAGGGCAGGATCTGGTCCGGCGGCGCGGCCTGGAAGTAGCGCTCGTCGAAGTCCTCCGGCCACAGCGGCGCGATGTTCTCCATCCAATGCTGGTCGTAGGTGCCGACATGGCCGATGCGCGGCTGCCAGTTGCGCCCGATCGGCGAGAAGGCCTGCGGCGCGTAGTCGCCGCGCGGCGATTCGATGGACTGGCCCAGCGCCTCGGTCAGCGGCAGCGGCTGATCGTCGATCTGGTCCAGATGCTTCCACCAGCCGCGTCCGGCCGGATTGGGCTGGTAGCTGTGCACCAGCCCCTTGGCCTCCTCGGTGCGATCGGTACCGCCAAAGGCCACGTCGTAGGAGAGCGGCTGGCGCAGGAAAGGCTCGGGCGCGGAGGCCGTGGTTCCGACGAGGCGCCTCTGCCATCGGCGCGGACCGACCGCCAGGAACTGCTTCTGCCAGTCGCCGACGCGCAGACCCACCGGGCATTTGTCGACCGGCCGGCCATCGGGTGCATGGGCGCTGCCGATGAGCAGCACATCGCAGGCGGGCTTGCCGTGCGCATAGTCCGACTCGAACAGCGGCGCGCTGAGGCCGGGCTCGCCGCTGAAGACGTCGGCCTGTACCAGCGGCAGCTGCGTCGCATGGCGCTCGGGCGGCTCGCCCGCGACGGGCAGGGTGTAGGTCGCCTTGACGATGGCGACGAGCAACTCGCGGCCGTCGCGGCGCAGGCCCAGGGTCCAGCCGGCCGCGTGATCGGTGACGTTGGTGAACCTCATGGCCGCAGCTCCGCGAGCTGAAGGTCGGCGCGCCGTCCGGTGTCGAAGAGCGGACGGTCGGGTGCCAACGCGCACAGCTCCAGCGCGGCGGCCGCGCGCTGACGCTGATAGCCGTCGCGAAGAACACGCACGATGGACGCGGCGGAGATCGGCTCGCCCGCCAGGTAGCGCTTGCCGGCGGCGAAAGCGCCGGCGCTGCCCTGCCACCAGGCGCAGAGCGCGTCGCGGTCGGGATAGGGCAGCAACGCATCGTCGACGTGACGGCCCGACTCGTCGTCGTCGTCGTCGTCGTCGTCGTCGTCGTCGTCGTCGTCGCCGTCGTCCTCGGCCTCGACCCTGCGCGACGGCGGATCCGTCGACAGGTCCTGCGCATCCAGGTCCAGCCCGGTGATGGTCGAGATCGCTTCGCCCGCCGCGGGGGCCAGTTCAGGATCGCCGCAGCATTCGATCAGCCAGGACATCGCGGCCGGATCGCCGAAGGCGCCCACCGCGAGCACGGCGGCCCGCTTCGTCGCCGGGCCGGCGGCGAGCGTGCGGATCAACTGGCGCGCCTCGGCGGGAGCGCCCAGGCGCATGGCAATCTCCAGCCCTTCGCGCCGTAACGCGGGCGAGTCCAGCCCCAGATCCCAGGCGCGGAGCGCGGGGCCGCGCTCGTGCAGCAGCGCCAACGCGACCGCGGCGGCGAAGCGGCAGTCCCGATGGCGATCGGATTGATAAGCGGCTTGGGCCGCGTCGCGCAGTCCGGTCAGACGCTGTCGGCCGACGGCCTTCAGCGCCTGTGCGCGCACGCCGGCGTCCTCGTCCTGCAACGGGGCGGTGAGGGACTCGACGGTATGGGCCAGATGAGCCGACCGGGCCGCCACCGCGATGCGTCGGTGTGCCGGCACGGCGGAGGAGGCGAGGCGCGCCAGGCTCCAGGCCTGCGCGGTCCACGGCAGCCAGCCCAGCGCGGACACGATGGCGTCGGCGAAATCGGGCGCCGCGTCGGCGAGCGCGACCACATGCCGCATGCCCTCGCGATGCCCGGTGCCGAAGGCGAGCCACGCGGCGGTGAACACGGCGCCCGCCTCGCCGGTGGCCAGGCCGTCGAGGGCCGCGCGCCAGCCGGCGGCCCCGGCGACCTGCAAGCCGTCGAGATGCGCTTGCAGGCGCTCATGCCAGATCGCCAGCCGGTCCAGCCGGAAATGCGG
>NZ_JBCNLU010000084.1:0-4799 GCF_039595295.1 Roseateles sp. | reverse complement strand
TCGCCCGCCAGTCCTTCCGGATAGCCGCTGCCGTCCCACTTCTCGTGATGCGCCAGCGCGATGCGCCGCGCCATGCCCAGCAGACCGCCGGTGTGCTCGCCCAGGATCTCCGCGCCGATCGCGGGATGGCGGCGCATCACCGTCCATTCGGCCTCGTCCAGCGGACCGGGCTTCTGCAGGATCGCGTCGGGAATGCCCAGCTTGCCGATGTCATGCATCGGCGCGGCATGCAGCAGGTCGTCCGCCTCCTGCGCCGACCAGCCCGCAGCCAGCGCCAGCAGCTGCGAGTAGTGGCTCATCCGCACCACGTGCCAGCCGGTCTCGTTGTCCTTGTACTCGGCCGCGCGGCCCAGCCGCTGCACGATCTGCAGCCGCGTCTCGCGCAGCTCCTCGGCGCGCACCAGCGACAGATGCGTGCGCACCCGCGCCCGCACCACCGGCGGGCTGACCGGCTTGGCGATGTAGTCCACCGCGCCGGCCTCGAAGCCCTCCGTCTCGTCGCGCGTGTCGGCCAGCGCGGTGACGAAGATCACCGGCGTCTGCCGCGTCGCGGGCTGCGACTTCAGCACCCGGCACACGTCCAGTCCGGACATGCCCGGCATCATGATGTCCAGCAGGATCAGCGCCGGCGCCTCGGTGCGCGCCAACTCCACCGCCTTCTGTCCGTCGCGCGCGAAGAGCAGCCGGTAGTCGTCCTGCAGCACATGCCGCAGCACCTGCAGGTTGGCGGGCTCGTCGTCGACCAGCAGCAGCTTGGGCCGGCGGTCGGCCGGCGCGGGCGTGCCCGATCCGGCGACCGATCCGGTCGCGGCGAGCGGGGCGTTCAGTGAATCGCTCATGGCCTCAGGAGGAGATGCCCTGCCGCAGCTGCTGCTGCAGGGATTGCAGCGCCAGCAGCGCCGCGTCGAAATCGAAATCGTCCAGCGCGCGCGCCAGCGGCGCCACGCGCGTCTCGCCCAGCACCTCGCGCAGGGCGGCGAAGGTGTCATCGTCCAGCTCGCTGCGGCGCAGCGCGCCGGCCAGCCGCTCGATCAGCACCTCGGCGCCGTCGGCGCGGCGCGCGGCCTCGCTGGGCGCTGCCGCCACCGGCGTCGACGACGCGCCGCCGTCCAGCGCCGCGATCGCGTCCAGCGTGCGTTGCAGCGCCAGCGCCAGCATGTCGATCAGCGCCATCAGGTCCTCTTGCCGACCCAGCCGCAGCGCGGCCTCGACCGGCTGGGCCGCGCTCAGCAGCGCGGGCAGCGCCAGGCTGCCGGCCACGCCGCGCCAGCGGTGCACCAGGCCGCGCAGCTCGATCCACTGGCGCGCCTGCGTCAGCTGATGCAGCCGGGCGACGCCGTCGCGCTGGTCCTCGGCGAAACGGCGCAGACCTCGCTGCCAGGCGGTCACGCCGCCCCACAGCCGCAGGCCCTGCTGCCAGTCGACGGCGGGGATGTCGGAGTCCGGCGCCTCGTCCAGATCGGTGAAGGCCGAATGGCGCGTGATCGGCGCCGGTCCGGCCGACGCGGCGGACAGCTCCGGCTTCAGGCCCAGCACGCGAGCGATCTCGGCGAAGAGGCGCGCCGGCTCCACCGGCTTGACCGCGAAGCCGTCCATGCCGGCGGCCAGCGCGGCTTGCCGGTCCTCTTCCAGCACGCTGGCGGTCAGCGCGACCACCGGCGTGTGACCGCGTCCCTGCGCGACCTCGAAATTGCGGATGCGGCGCGTCGCGCCCAGCCCGTCCAGCAGCGGCATGTGCACGTCCATCAGCACCGCATCGAAGCGCTGATCGGAGAACTCCTTGAGCGCCTGCAGTCCGTCCTGCGCCAGCGTGACCTGATGGCCCTCGCGACCCAGGATCAGCTGCAGCAACTCGCCGTTCTGCGCGACGTCGTCGGCCACCAGCAGCTTGAGCGGCGGCAGCGTCACGACCTCGTCCTGCTCGGCGGCCTCGGCGCGCGCCGATTCGCCGGCCGGCAGCGGCAGCCAGACGTGGAAGACGCTGCCCGCGCCGAGCTCGCTTTCCACGGTGATGCGGCCGCCCATGCGCTCGACCAGCTGGCGCGAGATCGTCGTGCCCAGACCCGTGCCGCCGAAGCGGCGCGTGGTCGAGGCGTCCGCCTGCGCGAAGGCGTCGAAGATGCGATCCAGCCGGTCCGGCGCGATGCCGATGCCGGTGTCGATCACGGCCAGGTGGATGTGACCGCCCTCCTGGCGCATGTTGAGCGTGACCTGACCCTGCTCGGTGAACTTGATCGCGTTGCCGACCAGGTTGAGCAGCACCTGCTGCACGCGCAGCGCATCGCCCTTGAAAAAGCGCGGCTGCTCGTCCGGATAGTCCAGGTGCAGGCCGATGCCCTTGCGCTGGGCCAGCAGCCGCAGCGAGTTCAAGGCCTGCTCGCACACGGTGCGCAGCGAGAAGTCCACCGACTCCAGCTCCATCGCGCCCTTGTCCAGCTTGGCCGTGTCCAGGATGTCGTTGAGCAGGCCCAGCAGCGAGCGGGCCGAGCCGCGCACCGTGGTCAGGTGGCGGCGCTGGGCTTCGGTCAGCGTGGTGTCCAGGAGCAGCTCGGTGAAGCCTAGGATGGCGTTCATCGGCGTGCGGATCTCGTGGCTCATGTTGGCCAGGAAGGCGCTCTTGGCGGCGGCGGCGGCCTCGGCGCGCTCCTTGGCGTCCTCCAGCTGGCGCTGCAGGCGCTTGGGTTCGGTGATGTCCAGGATCACGCCGTCTATCCATTGCGGCGCGCCTTGCGCGTCGCGCACCGCGCGGCCGCGCTCGGAGACCCAGCGCTCGCCGGCGTCCTTGGTGTGGACGCGGTACTCGACCGCATAGGGCGCGTCCGCGGCCAGGGCGGTGGCGACGGCGTCATTGACGCGCTGCTGGTCGTGGCGGTGGATCAGCGCGGCGAAGTGCTGCCGGCCTTCCAGGAAGTCCTGGGCGGACCAGCCGGTCAGTTCCTCGACCGCGTCGTTGATGACCAGCATGCTCCAGTCCGCGTCGATGCGGCAGCGGAAGGTCACGCCGGGACTGTTGGCGATGACGGTGCGGTACTGCGCCTCGCTGTCGCGCAGGGCCTGCTCCATGACGGCCTTGCGGGCGCGCTCCTCGAGCAGGTCGGCGTTGAGCCGGCGCAGCACCAGCAGACCGTTGGCGCCGGCGGTGATGGCGCTGATGGTCAGCGCCATCACGGTCACGGCCAGGGCCAGCCAGCCGGCGTTCTCGATGCTGCTGTTGCAGGGGCCGTCGGCCAGGCCGACGAAGCGCGCGGCGCCCATGGCCGTGTAATGCATGCCGGCGATGGCGCCGCCCATGACCACGCCGCCCAGCGCGATCGCCCAGCGGCGGCTGAGCACGCCCGCCAGGCCGAAGCGGATCCACAGCGCCAGCATGGCCAGCAGCACCGCCACGACGATGGAGGCGGCGAACCAGCCCGGGTCGTAGCGCAGCGCGACGCTCATTTCCATCGCCGCCATGCCCAGGTAATGCATGGTGCCGATGCCGGCGCCCACCAGCACGCCGCCCAGGATCAGGCGCCAGAGTTCCAGCGTCTTGCGTGCCAGCATCGCCAGCGCGACCCAGGACGCGGCCAGCGCCGGAATCATGGACAGCGCGGTGATGCCGGCGCTGAAGCCGACCTGGGCGCAGAGCTCGAAGGCCAGCATCCCGATGAAGTGCATCGCCCAGATGCCGCCGCCCAGGGCCAGCGCGCCGGTGGCCAGCATGGACTGGCGGCGCCAGCCGGTGGTGACCTTGGCCATGCCCGCGACCTGCAGCGCCAGCGCCGAGGTCAACGCCGCCACGGCCAGCGACAGCAGCACCAGACCGAGGTCGTAGCGGCCGGTCAGCAGCATCGTGGGCGCGCCATCGCGGAACAGGAAGAACTGCGGAAGCAGCGCGGTGAGGTCGGACACGGGAGGAGGACGGGAGATGTGGCCCGGCATGGTGCCGCGAAGCACGACGCCTCACGAGGCACAAATACGCGGTAAACCCCGTCCAATCAAAAACGCCCCGCTGAGCGGGGCGCTTAGCGACGTATTGCCGGCTCAGAAAGCGGGAACGACGGCGCCCTTGTATTGCGTCTGGATGAAGCGCTTCACGGCGTCGCTCTGCAGCGCGGCGGCCAGCTTCTTCACGGCGGGCGCGTTCTGGTTGTCGTCGCGGGTCACCAGCCAGTTGGCGTAGGGCGACTCGGCGCCTTCGATGGCCAGGGCGTCCTTGGCCGGATTGAGCTTGGCTTCCAGCGCGTAGTTGGTGTTGATCAGCGCCAGGTCGACCTGCGGCAGGATGCGCGGCAGCGTGGCGGCCTCGATCTCGCGGAACTTCAGCTTCTTGGGGTTGTCGGCGATGTCCTTGGTGGTGGCCAGGATGTTGGACTTGTCCTTGAGCTTGATCAGGCCGGCCTTGTCCAGCAACAGCAGCGCGCGGCCGCCGTTGGTGGGGTCGTTGGGGATCGCGACGGTGCCGCCGGCCGGGATGGCGGCCAGGTTCTTGTGCTTGGTCGAGTAGGCGCCGAAGGGCTCCACGTGCACGGCCGCGACGCCAACCAGGTGCGTGCCCTTGCCCTTGTTGAACTCGTTCAGATAGGGCTTGTGCTGGAAGAAGTTGGCGTCCAGGCGCTTCTCGGCGACCTGCACATTGGGCTGCACGTAGTCGGTGAAGACCTTCACGTCCAGCTCCACGCCCTGCTTGGCCAGCTCGGGCTTGACCAGGTTCAGGATCTCGGCGTGCGGCACCGCGGTGGCGGCGACGGTCAGCTTCTCGGCGGACGCGGCGCCCGCGGCGGCCAGCGACAGGGCGGCGATGGTGACGGCAAACAGCT
>NZ_JBCNLU010000083.1:0-5174 GCF_039595295.1 Roseateles sp. | reverse complement strand
ACGAAGTCCCTGGGCATGGGCGTGATGAGCCACCAGATCCAGAACACGACCTACTTCGCGGCCTGGTCCTTCGACGTGAAATTCGAGGGCAAGAACGTCGTGCGGCACCTGGATCTGACCACCCACAACAACATGCGCTGAGCGCATGTCGGCCTGAGGATCACCCCATGACCACCGGAAACACCGCCGCGATCACCGTCAGCGCGGCCGCCATGGCGCAGGCGCCGGTCGAGGACGACTGCAAGGAGCTCGAGCGCAACAACGAGACGCGCCGGGATCACGTCGAGAGCAACACCAAGGACAAGCGCCTGCGCAACAAGAGCGGCCTGGAGGACCAGGAGGGCACGACGATCTCGAGCTGCAAGTTCCAGGCGCCGAGCACGCAGACGGCCCGTTGCGCCAGCGCCCATTCGCATGGACGCGCGCATGAGATGTTCCCCAGCAAGTTCGTCGGCGGCGGCTCCGACGCGGTGCGCTCCGGCAGCGAGGGGGTGATGTGCTCGGAGAAGATCCATCGTCCGCCCTACAAGCAGAAGTCCGGTCACGCCGAGGCCCGGATCCTGGACACGCTGGGCGACCAGAGCGGCTTGAAGATGGTCTTCAAGATCGACTGGCGAAGCGGTAAGGGCGAACACTCGAATCTCCCCTGCGAGGATTGCCAGCGCCTGCTCTGCATCGCCATGGACGAATGCGATCATGAGATCTGGCTCTGCAACGACGACAACGAACCGCAGAAGCTCACCGAGGACGAGTGTGGTACCGAGCCCAACGGCAACGTCACCCCCCTGGCCCGCCGGAATCTGACGCTCAAGATGCTTTGAGTTTCGCGTCGTCCCGTCCGTCTTTCATCGATTGCTCAATCCCATGCTGAACAGACCCGCCCACATCCCCGCCGCCCTTGCCCAAGCCCCCCTCACGTTCCCGTGGAGCAACGAGATCGCGGTCCGCCTGGACGACTTCGACGCGGTCCCGCCTCGCTTGGGCACGGCGCTGGAGAAGGTCAACTACAAGGGCAAGGTCGCGATCGCGCTGGGCTGCCTGGAGTGGGTGGTCTGGCGCCTGTCCGGCTTCGCCGACGTGCAGGACGCGCTGCAACGGATCGAGGCCGCCTGGGCCTCGGAGGTGTCCCTGGCCTACGCGCGCAGCCTGAATCTGACCAGCGTCAGGAACGACCTCGGTGCCGAGGGCGACCCCGCGGGACCGCTGCAAACCGCCCTGATCCGGCTGGAGCTCCTGCATCTGATGTACCGCAAGGGAAAGACGCAGATGATCAGCATGTCGGGTCGCTGCGCGCTCCTGGCCTTCCATGTGCTCCCGGCTGATTGCGGCTTCGAGGAATGGCTGGAGAAGACCTTGGTCGCCATGGCCGTCACCGACCCCTGCGGACCGGACTACGACCGCAGCGTCAGCCGCTTCGACTACAGCGCCGAGGAGCCGGTCCCACGCGCTTGGCTCGACGACTTGAGCGTACCGCGCGATCCGGCGGCCGCGGCGGCGGCATGGAACGCCTTCTTCCAGGCGGCGGATCCGACGCGCAATCCCTTCCTCGTGCCCGCCGACGAGATGCGCGCCGGCGGCTTCGTCGGCGAGCCTTACCTCTTCGCCTGATCGATCATGACGCCAGCGCCGCATCCGTTCGCCGACCTCGGCGGCTACGACCGCGCCGGGATCCGCTATCTGTGGAGCGACGCCCGCGCGAGTCAGGACTTCGCCTGGCCCATGGACGAGGCGGAAGCCCTCGCCGCCCAGGCGGCTCCAGCGAGCCTGCGATCGAAGCTGGGACTGTGCATCGCCCTCTACGAGATCGTCGTTGCGCGACTGCGCGATCTGCACGACGACCCGTATCCGGCGTTGGTGGTCGACTCCGCCTGGATCAGCCTGGCGGACCGCCGCTATCTGGAGTTCGACGACCGCGATCGCGCCGAATGGCTCGGCCCCGTGCGCGGACCGCTGTGGTGCGCCTTCACCTGGCTAACGCCGGCGCTGCATGAGGCCGACGATTCCCCGGCGGAATGGGAGTCGTCCTTTGTCTATCTGACGCGGCTCGCGCATCACCTGCTGCCCGATGCCGCCCACGCCGCGCTGCGCGCCTGGCTGAACGGCTGCATCGACCGGATCGTGACGCACCATCCCGAGCCGGTCATGCGACCGACCGAGGATCTCTTCGGTCGGTGGAAGGAATGGCGGCGCGGTCCTTACGTGACCGCGGCCTGCTTCGATCTGACGCAACCTTACGAACCGTCGCTGGAGCACGAGCGGCTCGAGCGGCTGCTGCGGTCGGTCGACGTCGCGGCGAATCCGCTGCTCAAGCCCGCCGCCGCGCTGCAGGCCGAGGGGATCCCGCAGCCCTATCAGGGGCTGCCGCCCCACGACGCGTTGAAGCGCTGAACTCGCCGATCAGATCTTGTAGTCCAGCGACACCGCGAAGGTGCGCGGTGCGCCGTAGGTCGCGCCGTAGGCCAGACCGCGGACGTACTTGCGATCGAAGACGTTGTTGACGTTCAGGCGCAGTGTCGCGGCCGGCGTCAGCTCGTAAGAGGCGAAGGCGTTGGCGGTCATGAACGCGCCCTGGTGCGTGCCGTTGGTCGCGTTGGTCTCCGACTGCCAGCGGCCGCCGACGCCCAGACGCAGGGCCGGCAGCGCCGGCACGCGCGTGTCAACGCGGAAGTTCAGCGTGTCGCGCGGGATCCAGACGTAGGTGTCCTTGCCGTCCGGACCGGTGAGCATCAGGTGGGTGTAGCCCACCGTGGCCTTGACGTCCTTGGTGATGCGGCCGGTGGCCTCGACTTCCCAGCCCTTGGACTTCACGTCCTGGCCGACGTAATAGTCCTGGCCGTCGATCGAGGTGCCAGGCGCCGAGATCTTGCCGGCGTAGGTCGCCAGGCCCTGCTGCTTCGCGCTGAAGACGGCGAAGGTCGTCAGCAACGCCTTGTTCATCCACTCGGCCTTGACGCCGACTTCGGTGTTCACCCCCTTCATCGGATCCAGGTACTCGCCCTTGATGTCGGTCTGATCCTGGTTCTGGAAGATGTTGGAGTAGGACACGTAGCCCATGATGTCGGGCGTGAAGTCATACGTCAGGCCGACGTAGGGGCTGGTCTCCTTCGTGTCCGGGTAGACCTTGTTGGTGGCCGCGTTCCCGTAGATCGAGGCGCCGTCACGCGCCAGCTTCACCGCGTTGACGCCGACCACCGCATGCAGCGCGTCCGTCAGCGCCAGGCGCGAGGCCGCGTAGAAGCGCGTCAGCGTCTGGCTGCCGCGGGTCGAGGGCGCGCGCGGGCCCCAGTCCGGCTCGGTGTACACGTTGCCGCCGTAGGGGAAGGCCGGCAGCGGATCCATCATGTGGTTCAGCGCCTCGAAGGTGTCGACGGCGGTCTTCTCGCGCGACTGGCTCAGGCCCACCAGCAGCGTGTGCTCGCGGCCGAAGGCGCTGAACTTGCCGTTGAGGTTGGCGTCCAGCACGTTGTTGTCGGTCGCGCCGAGGCTGCGATAGGGCCAGCCGACCAGGCCGGTGTTGTCGTTGTTCAGCACGCCGCTGTTGGAGAAGGCGTAGAACAGCTTGGTCGCCTCGTTGCTGTGACGGTAGTTGTAGGTGACCTTGGCTTCCCAGTCCTTGGACAGCTGGTGGGTGTACTCGGCGAAGGCGTTGTAGGACTTGGTGTTCCAGTAAGTCCAGTCCTGCGAGGTCGACGAGCCCACCGGGAAGTCGCCCTGCGTGCCGTCCGCGCGCAGCAGCGTCAGCGAGCCCCAGGTCGGCGAGTCCTGCTTGGAGTCCACCGCGGTGATGCCCAGCGTCAGCACGCCGTGATCGCCGATCTGGCCGTCCACCACGCCGTAGAGGGTGCTGCGCTTGTCCTTGAGGCCACGCTGGTAGGAGTCCTTGTCCTCGGTCACCGCCACGAAGCGGCCGGCCCATTTGCCGTCCTGGGTCAGGACCTTGTTGTAGTCGACGGCCGCGCGCTTGAGGCCGTAGGAGCCCAGACTGAAGCTGACCTCGCCGCCGTCCTCGTTCTTGGGGCGCTTGCGGATGTAGTTGATCGTGCCGGACGAGTTGCCCACGCCCGTCAGCAAGCCGTTGGCGCCGCGGATCAGCTCGATGCGGTCGAAGAGGAAGGTGTCCTCGCGACCCACGACCGTGCCCCAGGAGTTGGTCATGCCCAGGCCGTCGACCTGCGTCAGCTGGATGTCGAAGCCGCGCGCGTTGAAGGTCGCGCGGTTGGTCTCGTACTGCTCGACGTTGATGCCGGTGGCCAGGCCCAGCGCGTCGTTGCTGCCGGTCAGACCGAAGTTGGTCATGTCCTCGCGGTCGATGGAGCTGATGGTTTGCGGCGTGTCCTTCACGTCCATCGGCAGGCCGGTCGCGCCCTTGGACACCCGGTTGGCGCGCTTGCCGGCGATGACGATCTTCTCGAGCGTGGCGTCGGTGGACGGGGCCTGGGAGGCGGCGGCCACCGGGGCCGGGGCCGATTGCGCCAGGGCGGAATCGCCCAGCGCCAGAGCTGCCGCCAGCGCGCAGGCGGTCATCAGGAATTGCTGCTTCATCAGGAGTACGGGAGGAGAAGGAACCTTGGCGTATCCGAACGCCACCTCCGCGCACTTTAATGGAAATGCGATGAATTCGCATTTACGTACAGACAAACTCGGTAGCCGAACGTGGTATCGCTACCACGTTGCCCGCCTCCGTCAGGCGACCTCCGAGGCCACGACCGTACCGGGGTGTCGCGGCGCAGCATCAGCGGGGCACAGGCCCCTATCTGTTCACCATCACAATCCCCGCCGCCAGCCCCGCGAGCGCCAGCATCAGACGCGGGGTGATCGGCTCGGCGAGCAGCAGCGCTCCGGCGAGCAGGCCGAACAGCGGCGTGCTCAGCGTGAAGCTGGAGAGCTTGGTCGCCGGGTAATGGCGGATCAGCCAGAACCACAGCAGGTAGCTGACGAAGGACACGATCACCGCCTGGAACCCGAAGAGCCCCAGCAGGCGCCACGACCACGCGATGGGGAAGCCCTCCCCCGACACCGCGGCACCCACCGCGAGAGCCACCGCGGAGATCGCCAGCTGGTACAGCAAGGTCTTCTCGGCGCTCGCCGAAGAGAGCTTCGTGCCGCGGATCGCGAGCGTCGTCCCGCCCCACAGCAGCGCCGCCGCGACACCCAGCGCGTCACCGATCCATTGC
>NZ_JBCNLU010000082.1:0-6842 GCF_039595295.1 Roseateles sp. | reverse complement strand
TCAGCGAAAGGACATCGCCGGACACCGATCCGGTCGCGTCGTCCGAGGCCGGGACGCATGCGCATCGCCTGCGTCTCGATGACCGCCCGGAGCGGCGCGGGAAGCGGATTCTAGACGCATTGCCCGCGCGGACCGATCAGGTAAAAGTCCCGATATCGGAGGCGCGCCCGCCAGTCGCCCAAGGGGACCGCGCGGCGCCGAATCAGCGCACCTTGGCGCGGATTTCCGGCAGTGCCTTCTGCAGGTAATAGACCATCGACCAGATGGTCAGCACCGCGGCCAGATAGATCAGCCAAGTGCCCCACAGCGCGGTGTCGAGGAAGCCGAAGATCCGACCGTCGTAGAGCAGGAAGGGAATGGCCACCATCTGCACCGTCGTCTTGAGCTTGCCCAGCATGTGCACCGCGACGGAGCGCGAGGCGCCGATCTGCGCCATCCACTCGCGCAGCGCGGAGATGGCGATCTCGCGCCCCACGATGACCAGCGCCACCAGCGCGTCGACGCGGTGCTGCTCCAGCAGCACCAGCAGCGCGGCGCAGACCAGGAACTTGTCCGCCACCGGATCGAGGAAGGCGCCGAACGAGGAGGTCTGGTTCAGCTTGCGCGCCAGATAGCCGTCCGCCCAATCGGTCAGGGCCACCGTGATGAACAGGACCGTGGCCAGCAGGTTCTGATGGGCGGGCGCCATCTTCAGGTGGAACACCCCGACGATCAGCGGGATGGCCACGATGCGGGCCCAGGTCAACAAGGTTGGCAGCGTCCAGAACATGGGCGGCATTGTGCCCGAGGAGCGCCCCTGGAAGGGGCGCCGCGCTCAAGCCTCGGGAGCTCAATCGTCCAGGGTGCGCGGCTTGAAGCGGCGATCGTCGTCGAAGAGGAAGACCTCGGCGAACTTCCAGGGCTTGGGCAGGCGGCTCAGATCGCCGTAAGGGGCGGCCTTGCGCACCGCCGCGATCGCCAGATCGATGGTGTCCTCGGCCTGGCTGGGACGGCGCAGCACGCGGATGCTCTTGACGCTGCCGTCGCGGTTGAGCTCGACCTCCAGCACCGGGATGGCCAGCAGCACCGCCGGCACCTCGCCCATGTAGGTGCCGTTGGGATCGGCGGCGACCATGCGCTCGGCGGCTTGTCGACGCAGATCCTCGTGCGTCACGACCGCATGCGGCGGCGCCAGCGGCAGACCGCGCGCGGGCAGCCGCGTTTCGACGACCGGCGCCGGCTGCTCGACGCGCGGCGCCTCGGTCATCGGCGAACGATCCAGCGGCCGCTGCGTCGGCGTGCCGCAGCCCGCCAACGCCAGCACCAGCCCGGCCCGCATGATCCAACTCAGCGCTCGCGCGCCCCGATTCGTCGACTTCATGTCCCGCATTCCGATCCCAACGCTCTTCATCATTCGTCTTCCACCGCGGCCCGCTCAATGCAGCGCGCGATAGATTTCCTCGGCCAGCTCGCGCGAAATGCCCTTCACGCTGCACAACTCGTCGACGCTCGCACCCGCGACGCCGCGCACGCCGCCGAAGCGCTGCAGCAGCTGCGCGCGCTTCTTCGGACCGACGCCGGGCACGTCCTCCAGCCGCGAGCCGCCGGTGCGAATGGACGCCCGCTTGGCGCGCATGCCGGTGATGGCGAAGCGGTGCGCCTCGTCGCGGATCTGCGCCACCAGCATCAGCGCGGCGGAATCCTTGCCCAGATAGACCTTCTCGCGCCCGTCGGCGAAGACCAGCTCCTCGAGACCGACCTTGCGGCCCTCGCCCTTCTCCACGCCGACGATCAGCGACAGATCCAGGCCGAGCTCCTCGAAGACCTCGCGCGCCATCGACACCTGCCCCTTGCCGCCGTCCACCAACACCAGGTCCGGCATGCGGGCCGTGCCATTCTGGGCGGCTTCCGCCAGCTTGCTGTAACGGCGTGTCAGCACCTGCCGCATCGCCGCGTAGTCGTCGCCGCCGGTGATGCCCTCGATGTTGAAGCGCCGGTACTGGCTGCTCTGCATCTGATGACCCTCGAAGACCACGCAGGACGCCTGCGTCGCCTCGCCCGCCGTGTGGCTGATGTCGAAGCACTCGATGCGGAACTTGTCGAGCTCCGCGCCGCTGAGGTCCAAGGCCTCGACCAGCGCCCGCGTGCGCGCCTGCTGCGAGCCCTCTTCCGACAGCAGCCGCGCCAGCGCCAGCTCGGCGCCCTTGACGCACATCTCCTGCCAGATGCGGCGCTGGCCGCGCGGCTGAGCCTGCGTCGTCACGCGGAAGCCGGCCTGCGCGCTGAGCGCCTCGGCCAAGGCCGGATCGACCGCATCCGACAGCACCAGCAGCGAGGGCACCGCCAGCTCCAGATAGTGCTGCGCGATGAAGGCCTCCAGCACCTGACGCTCCGCGCTGGGCGGCGCGGCCTGCTCGCCGGCGGGCAGATCGTCCTCGTCGTCCAGCAGACGGATCGCGGTCGCGTCGTCCACATGCTTGGGAAAGTAGGCGCGGTCGCCCAGATGCCGGCCGCCCCGCACCATCGCCAGGTTGACGCAGGCACGCCCGCCCTGCAGCTTGACCGCCAGGATGTCGACGTCGCGATCGCGGCCGGTGGCGCTGTTCTCGTCCACGGCCTGCTGCTGCAGGACCTTGGACAGCGCGGTGATCTGGTTGCGCACGCCCGCCGCCTGCTCGTACTCGAAGCGCTCGGCGTGCGCCATCATCGACGCCTGCAGCGCGTCCATGACCTCCTGGGTCTCGCCCAGCAGGAAGCGCTCGGCGTTGCTGACGTTGCGGCGGTAGTTTTCGGTCTGGCCCTCGGGCACGCAGGGCCCGGTGCAGCGGTGGATCTGATGCAGCAGGCAGGGGCGGCTGCGGTTGTTGAAGACGGTGTCCTCGCAGGTGCGCAGTTGGAAGACCTTCTGGATGAGCTGGATGGACTCCTTCACCGCCCAGGCGCTGGGGAACGGACCGAAGTAGCGATGGCGCTTGTCGACCGCGCCGCGGTAGTAGCTGATGCGCGGCCAGGCATGGCCGCTCAGGCGCAGATAGGGGTAGCTCTTGTCGTCGCGGAACAGGATGTTGAACCGCGGGTTGAGCGCCTTGATCAGGTTGTTCTCGAGCAGCAGCGCCTCGGCCTCGGTGCGCACCACCGTGGTCTCCAGCCGCGCGATGCGCGCGACCATCATGCCGATGCGCGTGCCGCCGTGGTCCTTCTGGAAATAGCTCGCGACACGGCGCTTGAGGTTCTTGGCCTTGCCGACGTACAGCACATGGTCCTGGGCGTCGAAGTAGCGATAGACGCCGGGCAGCGCCGGCAGCGCCAGGACCTCGGCGAGCACGCGCTCGCGGGCCTCGCGCGCGGCGCGCTCCATGTCGGCGACGCGACGCGACTCGGCCGCCTCGATGGCGTCGGGCGCATCCGGTGCGTCGGTCGCGTCGGTCGCGTCGGGCGCATTCGGGACCAGGGATTCGGCGGGCGTGGGGTCCGGCACTTCGCTGGCGCCGGGAGGGATCGTGCTCATGGGGCGAGATTGTGCCGCCGGATAATTCCGCGATGCCCGACGCGACCGCCGAAACCTCCTCCGCTTCCCCGACTCCTGCCAGGAACCACGCGCACCCGCTGCGCTGGGACCTGTTCTGCCGCGTCATCGACAACTACGGCGACATCGGCGTGAGCCTGCGCCTGGCGCGCGATCTGGCGCATCGCGGCGACGAGGTGCGGCTCTGGTGCGACGACCTCGCCCCGCTCGCCTGGATGCAGCCGGCGCCGGTCGAGGGCCTGCGCTGCCTGCCCTGGGCCGACAGCGAGCGCGCCTCGCCAGGCGACGTCGTCGTCGAGACCTTCGGCTGCGAGCTGCCGCCGCGCTTCATCGCGGCGATGGCTGCGCGCGGTCCGCATCCGACCTGGATCAATCTGGAGTACCTCAGCGCCGAGGACTACGTCGAGCGCAGCCACGGTCTGAAGTCGCCGCAGTTCTCGGGACCGGGCGCGGGGATGACCAAGTGGTTCTTCTATCCCGGTTTCAACGAGCGCACCGGCGGCCTGCTGCGCGAGCCAGGCCTGATCGACGCCGCCGACGCGCACGACGGCGCCGCTTGGCTCGCCGCGCGCGGCTGGGCACCCGTCGCCGGCGAGCGCGTGCTGAGCCTCTTCGCCTATCCGCAGGCGCCGCTGCCCGAGCTGCTGGACGCACTCGGCCCCGGATGGCTGCTGCTGCTCTGTCCCGGTGCGCCGCAAGCGGCCGTGCCGCGGCTCCTGCGCGTCGGTCAGCGCGCCATCGCCCTGCCCCATCTGACGCAGGACGACTACGACCGCCTGCTCTGGTCCTGCGACCTGAACCTGGTCCGGGGCGAGGACTCTTTCGTGCGCGGGCAGTGGGCGGGGCGGCCCATGCTCTGGCAGATCTATTTCCAGGACGACGGCGCGCACGGCCCCAAGCTGGATGCCTTCCTCGACGCGTCGCTGGAGGGCGCGGATCCCGCATGGGCGGCCGATTGGCGGGCCTTGTCGTGCGCCTGGAACGGCCTCGCGCCCTGGACGCCCGCCTGCGCGGCGGCGCTGCGCGAACGAACCGCCGCCTTGGTCCAGACCCGTGCCTGGCGTGCCGGATTGGGCGCTCAGCCGGACCTCGTCACCACGCTCAGGGCCTTTGCCTGGCGGGAGACGGGTCTTTCGAGCTAGAATGCGCGGCTTTTCGCGTTCAGAACACGCGATGCTCGAGCGGCCGCAGCGCGGTCCACGGGTCTCGCCACGGAACGCCTCACACCGCCGGAACAGTTCGGATCTCCAAGCATCCATGTGACTGTGCCCGGACCCAATCTCCCGGAATCATCATGAAGATCGCTCAAGAAATTCGCGCCGGCAACGTGATCATGCACGGCAAGGACCCCATGGTCGTGCTGAAGACCGAATACAGCCGCGGCGGCCGCAATGCCGCGACCGTGCGCATGAAGCTGAAGAGCCTGCTGAACAACTCGGGCACCGAAGTCGTCTTCAAGGCCGACGACAAGATGGACCAGATCATCCTGGAGAAGAAGGAGTGCACCTACACGTACTTCGCCGATCCGATGTACGTGTTCATGGACACCGAGTACAACCAGTTCGAGGTGGAAGCCGAGAACATGGGTGACGCCATCAACTACCTGCAAGACAGCATGGAAGTCGAAGTGGTGTTCTATGACGGCAAGGCCATCTCGGTGGAAATGCCGACCAGCGTCGTGCGCGAAGTCACCTGGACCGAGCCGGCCGTCAAGGGCGACACCTCGGGCAAGGTCCTGAAGCCCGCCAAGATCGCCACCGGTTTCGAGATCCCCGTGCCCATCTTCGTGGCCCAAGGCGACAACATCGAAATCGACACGCGCACCCACGAGTACCGCAAGCGCGTCTGAGCCTCACGCTCCGACCCCTATGAAAAAGCGACCCTCGTGAACTGACCCCAAGAAGTTGGACAGTTGGAAGCTAGGCGCCCAGGGCCTGGGCTCGGTACTCCACCGGGCTCAGGCCTTTTAGCTTGAGCTTGAGACGGTGGTGGTTGTAGTAGTGAATGTAGCGACGCAGCCCCTGTCGTAGCTGCTCGACGCTGTCGAACTTGTTGAGCCGGAAGAACTCCGATTTCAGCGTTCCGAAGAAGCTCTCCATCGCGGCGTTGTCCAGGCAATTGCCCTTGCGGGACATGCTCTGCGTCAGGCCTCGCTCGGTCAGCCGCCGTCGATACGCCGCCATCTGGTACTGCCACCCCTGGTCCGAGTGAAGCATTGGCGCTTGCTGGCCTGTGAGCCGCGACAGCGCTTTCTTGAGCATGTTGCCCACCAGCGGGAAGAGCGGCCGCTCGTTCATCTCGTAGGCCACGATCTCTCCGTTGAAGAGGTCCATCACCGGCGACAGGTACAGCTTCTCGCCGCGCACGTTGAACTCGGTCACATCGGTCACCCATTTCTCGTTGGGCCTTGCGGCGGAGAACTCGCGGTTGAGCAGGTTGGGCGTCGTGGCCAGCTCGCCCCGATAGGAGCGATACCTCTTGGGCCGCACCAGCGACTTCAGCCCCAGACCCTGCATCAGGCGCTGCACCGTCTTGTGGTTCACCGCCTCGCCGCTGCGTCCCAGCTCGGCCGTGATGCGCCGATAGCCGTAGCGGCCCTTGTGACGCTCGTACACGTCATGGATTCGGGCCTTCAGGCCCGCATGCTTGTCGCCTGCTTCGAGCACCTTGACCTGGTAATAGAAGGTGCTGCGCGACAGGTCCGCCACCTGCAGCAGCATGCGCAACGGGTGATGCGGCCTCAGCTCGAGGACGGCTTGCGCCCTTTGGGCGCTGCCGGCGGTCTGGCTTGAACCAAGGCATCGAGTTTTTTTAAGTAGGCCACCTCCGTACGCAGGAGCTCGTTCTCCTCGCGCAACTCTTCCAGCGTGCGCTGGTCATCCGCCTTCGCGGGTGCGGCCGGTGCGGCCTTCGGCTTGGGGAGCTTCATGGGAGGGCGGCCTCGCGGTTTGGGGTGGAGCGCTTGCGCGCCGCCCTCATCGTACTGGCGTCGCCACTTGGCCACGACACCTCCACCGCCACGAAGCTCGAAGAGCGTGGCCGCTTGCGAGTTGGACAACTCCCGGCGCTTGGCTTGGCGCAGCACGTTCAACTTGAACTCTGCGCTGTAGTAGTCCGCCCACTTCCGTCGCAGCCCCTGCGGACCATGCGCCCGATAGCGCCCAACCCAGGCCTCAATGCTGGTGGGGCCTATCCCGTATAGCTTGGCCAGCGCCTTCTTGCCCAGCGGCCCTGCCAAGTACCTCTGAACAACCTCGAGCTTGAAGCTCTCACTGTGCTTCGCCATGAAAAACACCCCATCGGTTGGATTGGCGTCCAACCTTTGGGGTGCAGTTCA
>NZ_JBCNLU010000081.1:0-7031 GCF_039595295.1 Roseateles sp. | reverse complement strand
GACGCCGCGCGGGTATTGGGAGTGATGCATGGCCGGAACGTTCTTCGAGCGCAAGCCCGTCGCCAGCGCCTTTATGGCGCTGATGCTGGCGGCATGTGGACAACAACAGGATCAACAACAGCAGCACGGCGGTCCTCCGCCCGTGACCGTCGCCGCCGCGATTTCGCGCGACGTCCAGGAATTCGATGAATTCACCGGGCGCCTGGAGGCCCCCGATACCGTGGAAGTCCGCGCTCGCGTCGCCGGCACCCTCGACAAGGTCCACTTCCGCGAAGGGCAGCTCGTGAAGAAGGGCGATCCGCTCTTCACCATCGACCCGCGCCCCTTCGCCGCCGAAGTCGCCCGCGCCGACGCCCAGCTCGCCGCCGCCAGGACCGCCTATGACTTGAGCAAGGCCGACCTCGGCCGCGCCGAGAAGCTCGTCGCGATCCAAGGCGTCAGCCAGCAGGAAATCGACCAGCTCAAGGCCGCCGTCCGCAACGGCGAAGCCAACGTCAAGGCCGCCGAGGCCGCCCGCGTCCAGGCCAAGCTGAACCTGGAGTTCACCGAGGTCCGCGCCCCGGTCTCCGGCCGCAGCTCCCGCGCCAACGTGACGCCCGGCAACCTGGTCACCGTCGGCGACCCGGTCCTGACCACCGTCGTCTCCAGCGACAAGGTCTACGCCTACTTCGACGCCAGCGAGGCCACCTACCTCAAGTACGTCCAAGCCGCCCGCGCCGGCGGCGCCAAGCGCGAGCAGGCCATGAAGGTCTTCCTGGGCCTGGCCAACGAGCAGGGCTACCCGCACGAGGGCCGCATGGACTTCGTCGACAACCGCCTCAACCCGGCCACCGCCACCATCCGCGGCCGCGCCGTCTTCGACAACAAGGACGGCAGCTTCACGCCCGGCCTGTTCGCGCGCGTCAAGCTGGAAGGGGCCGGCGCCTATCCCGCCACGCTCATCCCGGACCGCGCCATCGGCACCGACCAGACCCGCAAGGTCGTCATGGTCGTGGGCCCCAACAACGTCGTGATGCCGCGCCCGGTCGTGCCCGGCGCCCTGTTCGACGGCTTCCGCGCCGTGCAGGGCGTCAAGCCCGGTGAGCTCGTCATCATCGACGGCCTCCAGCATGCCCAGCCCGGCGCCCCGGTGACGCCGCAGCAGGTCAAGCTCGACGACAAGGGCCAGCCGATCGCGCCCCCGCCGGCCGCCCCCGCGGCATCGAAGTAATCCCGCGCGAGGTCGCTCATGGATATCTCCCGCTTCTTCATCGAGAGGCCGCGGTTCGCCGCCGTGCTCTCGATCTTCATCTTCCTGGTCGGCCTGCTGGCGATCTTCCGGCTGCCGATCTCCGAGTACCCGGAAGTCGCGCCGCCGCAGGTCGTCGTGCGCGCCCAGTTCCCCGGCGCCAACCCGCGCGTCATCTCCGAGACCGTCGCCACGCCGCTCGAAGAGCAGATCAACGGCCTCGAGAACGTCCTGTACTTCGACAGCCAGGGCACGGCCGACGGCGGCATGACGCTGACCGTCACCTTCAAGATCGGCACCAATCCGGAAGCCGCGGAGACGGCGGTCCAGAACCGCATCAACCGCGCGCTGCCGCGTCTGCCGGAAATCGTCCGCCAGATCGGCGTGACGACCGAGAAGTCCAGCCCCAACCTGACCATGGTCGTGCACATGGTCAGCCCGGACAACAGCCGTGACGCCCTCTATCTGCGCAACTACGCGCAGCTGCAGGTGCGCGACGAGCTGCTGCGCGTGCAGGGCATGGGTTCGGTGCAGGTGTTCGGCTCGGGTGAATACGCGATGCGCGTCTGGGTGGATCCGGCCAAGCTCGCCGCGCGCGGCCTGACCGCCAACGACGTGGTCAACGCGATCCGTGAGCAGAACACGCAGGTCGCGGCCGGCGTGGTCGGCGCGCCGCCGGCGCCCAAGGGCACCGAGTTCCAGCTGCAGATCAACACGCAGGGCCGCCTGGTCACCGAAGATCAGTTCGGCGACATCATCATCCGCACTGACACCGCCACCGGCGGCCTGGTCAAGGTGCGCGACGTGGGCCGCGTCGAGATGGGCCCCGGCACCTACGCGCTGCGCTCGCTGCTGAACAACAAGGAAGCCGTGGGCATCGGCATCTTCCAGGCGCCGCAGTCCAACGCGCTGAAGATCTCCGAGGACGTGCGCGCCGTGATGGAGCGCCTCAAGCCCAGCTTCCCGGAGGGTGTCAGCTACGCGATCGTCTATGACCCGACGCGCTTCGTCGCGACCTCCATCGAGAAGGTCATCCACACGCTGATCGAGGCCGTGCTGCTGGTCGTGCTGGTGGTGATCATCTTCCTGCAGACCTGGCGCGCGTCCATCATCCCGCTGCTCGCGGTGCCCGTGTCCATCGTGGGTACGTTCGCGGTGCTGCTGCTGCTGGGCTACTCGATCAACACGCTGACGCTGTTCGGTCTGGTGCTGGCCATCGGCATCGTGGTCGACGACGCGATCGTGGTGGTGGAAAACGTCGAGCGGAATCTGGAGGACGGCCTCACGCCGCATGACGCCACGGTCAAGGCGATGCGCGAGGTCTCCGGACCCATCGTCGCGATCGCGCTGGTGCTGTGCGCGGTGTTCATCCCGCTGACCTTCGTCCCGGGCCTGTCGGGCCAGTTCTATCGCCAGTTCGCGGTCACGATCGCGATCTCGACGGTGATCTCCGCGTTCAATTCGCTGACCCTGTCGCCCGCCATGGCGGCCTTGCTGCTGCGTCCGCACGACGCGCCCAAGGACCCGATCATGAAGGTCATGGACAAGCTGTTCGGCCGGTTCTTCCACTGGTTCAACTGCTTCTTCCAGCGTCGCAGCGAGGCCTACAGCCGCGGCGTGACCGGCATCCTCAAGCGCAAGTCGGGCGCGCTGATCGTGTACGCGGTGCTGCTGGGCCTGACCGCCCTGCTGTTCACCCGCATCCCGTCGGGCTTCGTGCCGGCGCCGGACAAGCAGTACCTGATCGGCATCGCGCAGCTGCCGGCCGGTGCCACGCTGGACCGCACCGATGAAGTGATCCGCCGCATGAGCGACATCGCGCTCAAGGTGCCGGGCATCCGTGACTCGATCGCCTTCCCGGGCCTGTCGATCGCGGGCTTCTCGGCCGCGCCCAACGAAGGCATCGTGTTCTTCGGCCTGGACGACTTCGAGAAACGCACCTCCGCCGACCTCTCCAAGGACGCGATCCTGGGCAAGGTCAACGGCGCGATCCAACAGATCCAGGGCGCGCGCATGTTCGTCGTGCCGCCGCCCGCCGTGGACGGCCTGGGCAACGCCGGCGGCTTCAAGGTGCAGGTGCAGGACCGCGGCGGTCTGGGCGAGCAGGCGCTGTTCGGCGCCGTCTGGGGCACGCTGGGACCGATCTACGGCGATCCCAAGAGCGGCATCGGCACGCCCTACTCGACCTACGACATCAACGTCCCGCAGCTCTTCGCCGACGTCGACCGGACCAAGGCCAAGCAGATGGGCGTGAAGCTGCAGGACATCTACGACACGTTGCAGATCAACCTGGGCTCGCTGTACGTCAACGACTTCAGCCGCTTCGGCAAGACCTATCAGGTGATCGTGCAGGCGGATGCGCCCTACCGCGCCAACGCCAGCGCCATCACCGACCTCAAGACGCGCAACGAGCGCAACGAGATGGTCCCGCTGGGCGCGCTGATGAAGGTGGATCCGACCTTCGGTCCGACGCGGGTGACGCGCTACAACGGCTTCCCCAGCGCCGACATCAACGGCGCGGCCAAGCCCGGCTTCTCCAGCGGCCAGGCCGAGGCCGAGATGGAGCAGCGCCTGAAGAACCTGCCGCGAGGCATGACCTACGAGTGGACCGAGCTGACCTACCAGGACCGCCTGACGCGGGACATCAAGGTGGGCGGCTTCTCGATCCCGACGCTGGGCGCGGTGCTGGCGATCTCGGTGCTGCTGGTGGTGCTGGTGCTGGCCGCGCAGTATGAAAGCTGGACGCTGCCGCTGGCCATCATCCTGATCGTGCCGATGTGCATCTTGTCGGCGCTGTTCGGGGTCTGGCTGTCGCACTTCCCACCGTTCGCACAGGCCGGGGACTTGAACATCTTCACGCAGGTGGCGCTGGTGGTGCTGGTCGGTCTGGCGTGCAAGAACGCGATCCTGATCGTGGAATTCGCCAAGGAGCTCGAGGAGCGCGGCGAGTCCATGCTGGACGCGGTCATCCACGCCTGCCGCATGCGTCTGCGTCCCATCCTGATGACCTCGATCGCGTTCTGCGCGGGCGTCATTCCGCTGATCCTGGGCTCCGGCGCCGGCAGCGAGATGCGTCGCGCGATGGGTATCGCGGTGTTCTCGGGCATGGTGGGCGTGACGCTGTTCGGCATCTTCCTGACGCCGGTCTTCTATTCGCTGCTGCGCAAGGGCACGGAGAAGCAACGCGCCCACGCAGCCGAGCTGCGTCATCAGATCGATGCCGCCGCCCATCCGTTCCATCCGGGCGTCGATGACGCCAATCCGCCCAAGGGCGGCACGCCTTCGCCGAAGGGGGGCGCATGATGTTCTACCGAGTCTCTTTGATGGCCGCCGCGGCGGCCGCGACGGTGGCGCTGACGGGGTGCTCGACGGCCCCCGCGCCGAAGAAATCCGAAGTGCCGCTGGCGTCGGGCTTCGCCAACGCGCCGCAAGGCGATGCGGCGACGCTGGCGCAAGCGCCGGTGGGCCGCTTCTGGCAAGGCTTCAATGACGCCGAGCTGAACGCGCTGGTCGACCGCGCGCTGCAGGCCAACACCGATCTGCGGATCGCCTCGGCCAATCTGCGCGAGGCGCGGGCGCTGTCGCGCTTCGCCGATGCGCAGCTGTTGCCGAGCGTGAACCTGACCGGCGGCGCGGGCCGCGTGCGGGCGCCCGACTATCAAGGGAATCCGCAGTCCAACAACGCGTTCTCGGTCGGCTTCGACGTGCAGTGGGAGGCCGATCTCTTCGGTCGCCTGTCCGACGATCGCCGTGCCGCCGCCGCCGATCTGCTGGCCGGTGAAGCGGGCTTGCGCTCGGCCCAGGTCAGCGTGGCCGCGGAAGTGGCGCGCAACTACTTCGAGCTGCGCGGGCTGCAGGAGCAGCTGCGCGTGGCCAAGCAGTCGCTGGAGACGCAGCAAGGTGCGCTGAAGTTGGTGGCGGGTCGTCAGGAAGCGGGGCGCGGGACGGGCTTTGATACCGAGCGCGCTCGCGCGCTGGTGCAGAGCACGGCGGCCACGATTCCGGCGTTGGAGATGGCGTTGGCGCGCACGCGCTATCGCCTCGCGGTGCTGACGGGTCAGCCACCGACGGCGCTGGATGTGGAGCTGTCGGATGTGAAGCCGCTGCCGGGCTTGAAGTCTGTCGCGCTGGATCGCATCGGCACCCCGGAGGATCTGCTGCGTCGTCGTCCCGACGTGCGCGCGGCCGAGGCGCAAGTCGCCGCGGCGGCGGCACGGGTGGGCGTGGCGAAGTCGTCGATGTTCCCGCGTGTCACGCTGGGCGGGACGATCGGGCAGAACGCGACGCGCATCGGCGATCTGGGCGACGGGCCGGCGTATGCCTACAACCTGGGCGCGCAGCTGGTGTGGAACCTGCTGGACTTCGGGCGCATCCGGGCGCAGATCGCGGCGGCGGATGCGCGCAATGAGGCGGCGTTCGCGAGCTATGAGCGGACGGTGCTGGGCGCGCTGGAGGAGACCGAGGGCGCGCTGGTGACCTACAACCGCAGCCAGGAGCAGGCGCAGGCGTTGTTTGATGCGGCGGTGTCGGCGGAGCGGGCGGCCAATATCGCCAGGGAACGGTTCAAGGTCGGGATCAGCGACTTCCTGGCGGTGCTGGACGCCGAGAGGGAGTTGCTCGCGGCGAGGAATCAGCTGGCGCAGTCGCAGACGGCGGCGGCGACGTCGTTGGTCGGCGTTTATAAGGCGCTGGCTGGGGGGTGGGACGCTGAGGCGCCGGCGCAGAGCGCGGCGCGGTGAGCCGGAAGACCCTCTCCCCCGCCCTCTCCCGCAAGCGGGAGAGGGAGTAGGACGGGGCGGGGATGTGGTCGGTGAGCCCCGAAGACCCTCTCCCCTGCCCTCTCCCGCAAGCGGGAGAGGGAGTAAGAGGAGGAGCGGGCTTCAACTTGTTCTGCAGCTGGCATCGCAGCTGACACTGCATCGCTACTGCTTGAGCGCTGGCAGCTCCCTCGCCCGCTTGCGGGAGAGGGTGGGGGAGAGGGTCTTCGGGCTCTCACCTCATCACATCGCTGCCGGCTGCTTCCTTCAACAGCCGCTCATGATCGACCTTGAGCAGATACCCCTGCCCCAGCGCGACATCCGCAGCCCGTCGCACCGCCTTCAGATACCCCGCCCGATCCCCATACCGCTCTTCGAGCGACAACCGCGGATCCCCGCTCGCCTCCCTCTCCGCCCGCGTCCTCGCGAACGGCACATACCCGCCCGCGTAGTTGCACACCTGCCCAGCGTGAATCCCGTCCGCGGTGATGTTCCACCCCAGATAGGTCCCCAGCGGCGCCATCGTCAGCACCGTCGGCACGCCGCCGACCTCATTGCCATCGGCATCCACGCGCGGCACCTTCGCCGGCAACACGCGCCGGATCTTCGGCGGCACCAGCTCCACCACCCCCGCCGCCTCGACCCGATCGAACCCCGCCCCCCAGTCGTAATCGAGCACCGGGAACACGAAGTTCTCCGGCCTGAAGATGCTCTCCGCGATCCCCGGAATGCCACGCGGAAAGCCCATCGCCTCACGCGTCGGATCGACCAACTCCGCTCGCGCCAAGGTCGGATACCGACTCGCCGGCGGCGTGGTCCCCCCCAACACCCAATCCCGCATCGCCTCGCTCAGCAGATTCCGGATCTCCCGATGCGGCACCGGATTCGCCGCCAGCGTCGCGCTCCCGAAGTTGTTGCCCGGACAGCTGAACCCCTTCCCCTGCCCCTCATGCCTGAACCCGCCCGCGCCGCCGCCATGCGGGCTGCCGGCGACGTAATAGCGCCGCACGTTCTCCCCCAGCGGCAGATCCTCATCCGCCGACGAC
>NZ_JBCNLU010000080.1:0-7328 GCF_039595295.1 Roseateles sp. | reverse complement strand
GCGTCCATCTTGTCCATCTGCTTGCGCTGCGTGTAGCCCACCTTGTCGGCGAACTCCCACCACAGGACGGCCAGCAGGAAGGGCGACAAGACCCACCACCAGCTGATGTCCAACATCGGCCCCACGTCGAGTGCCTTGAGCAATGTCAACAGCACCCCGATCACCACGAACCACATTGCGTTCTCCCCTTGCGCCACGCATTTCCGCGCGACCCCCAACACTACAATCCCGCCAGCCCGGACCCGCCCCAGCCATGCCGCCTTCCTCTCGAAGCGGCCTGCTTGAGAGAGGATCCGTCACCTCCCGGCAGGACCTGAAAGGATGCCATGAAAAACGCCTTGTTCGCTTGTGCGGCGCTCGCCGCGGTGATGTGCGCGCCCAGCGCCTATGCCAACCAGGAGTTGGCTCAGAAGAAGAACTGCATGGCCTGCCATTCGGTCGACAAGAAGCTCGTAGGCCCCGCCTACAAGGATGTCGCGGCCAAGTACGCCAAGGACAAGGACGCTGTGAAGAAGCTGTCCGAGAAGATCGTCAAGGGCGGCTCCGGTGTGTGGGGCCCGGTGCCGATGCCCGCCAACACCTCGGTCTCGCCGGCCGAGGCCGAGCAGCTCGCCAAGTGGGTGCTGACGGTCAAGTGACCGCGGACGGCGGCCGGCGACGGCCTCCGCGTCAGACGCATCGATGGGGCCCTGCGGGGCCCTTTTTTCTGGCCTAGGCCATCAGGCGCTGGAGCTCCTCGCGGCGGCCGGCCTCCAGATGGCGGCCCTCACGCATCAGGTTGATGGACTTGGTGACGGCGGCAACCTCCAGCACCGATGCCTCGATGCGGTAGCTGCCGCGCGCCTTCATCCAGCCCAGCACGTCGACCAGGTGCCAGACCGAGGACGAGTTGCCCTCATGCATGGGCGCCGGAAAGGTCGACGGATGCGTGAGCATCAGCTTGCGCATGTTCTGGCGCGACACGCCGACCACCCCCGCCACGTCGGTGAGGCCGACCAGATCGGGGCCTGCCTCGATCAGGCGCGCACCGGGCACCGCGCGTCGCACCTGCTCCAGCGCGCTCATCAAGGCGGCATCGGCCTGCGTGGCCTCGCGCGAGAACTTCAGCATCAGCCGCCCACGCAAGCCCGCGCTGACGCGCGCGTCCGCGCAACCGGCCGAGGCCAGGCGCTGCGCGAGCGAGACCTGCTCCCCGTCCGGCGCGGGCAGCTGGTACTTGAGCGTGAAGACATATTCCACAAACGACTCCTTCTGAGATGACGCACGCGCGACCCGCGGGTCGCGTGCCACCGTGATGGCGGCTGCCCTCCCCCGACTGGGGGAGGGGCGCGTCATTCTTCGTCGAAGGAGCGACAGGCACCATTGCCCGTGCAAGTGTCCGGAGCGCCGCGCCTCACTCGGGAAAGTCAGACACGGGCGCGAGACTGGAGGATTCAAGGGGTGTCGCCTGTCGGGGCGTCCCCGATCCCTCAATAGGCCTGGCCGAGTTGCTCCAGGATGGCCGGGTTCTCCAGCGTGGAGGTGTCCTGCGTGACGCTCTCGCCCTTGGCGACCGAGCGCAGCAGGCGCCGCATGATCTTGCCGCTGCGGGTCTTGGGCAGGTTGTCGCCGAAGCGGATGTCCTTGGGCTTGGCGATCGGACCGATCTCCTTGGCCACCCAGTCGCGCAGCTGCTTGGCGATGGCCTTGGCCTCGTCGCCGCTGGGGCGCGGACGCTTGAGCACGACGAAGGCGCAGATCGCCTCGCCCGTGGTGTCGTCGGGACGGCCCACCACCGCGGCCTCGGCGACCAGCTCGGTGCAGCTGACCAGCGCGGACTCGATCTCCATCGTGCCCATGCGATGGCCCGACACGTTGAGCACGTCGTCGATGCGGCCGGTGATGGTGAAGTAGCCGGTGTCGGCGTCGCGGATGGCGCCGTCGCCGGCCAGGTAGTAGCCCTTGAGCTCGGGCGGGTAGTAGCTCTTCTTGAAGCGCTCCGGGTCGCCGTAGATCGTGCGGATCATCGACGGCCAGGGCTTCTTCACCACCAGGATGCCGCCCTGCCCGTTGGGCACGTCGTTGCCGGTCTCGTCGACGATGGCGGCGGTGATGCCGGGGAAGGGCAGCGTGCAGGAGCCCGGCACCAAGGGAGTCGCGCCGGGCAGCGGTGTGATCATGTGGCCGCCGGTCTCGGTCTGCCAGAAGGTGTCGACGATGGGGCAGCGGCCGCCACCCACGTGCAGGTGGTACCACTCCCAGGCGGCCGGGTTGATGGGCTCGCCCACCGAGCCCAGGATGCGCAGCGAGCTCAGGTCGTAGTTCTTCGGATGGACCGTCTCGTTGGTCTCGGCCGCCTTGATCAGCGAGCGGATCGCCGTCGGCGCCGTATAGAAGATGGTGACCTTGTGCTTCTGGATCATCTGCCAGAAGCGGCCGGCGTCGGGGAAGGTCGGGATGCCCTCGAAGACGACCTCGGTGCCGCCCAGCGCCAGCGGGCCGTAGCTGATGTAGGTGTGGCCGGTGACCCAGCCGATGTCGGCGGTGCACCAGAAGACGTCGGAGTCCTTCAGGTCGAAGGTCCACTTGGTGGTCAGCGCGGCATGCAGCAGGTAGCCGCCGGTGCTGTGCTGCACGCCCTTGGGCTTGCCGGTCGAGCCCGAGGTGTAGAGCAGGAAGAGCGGGTGCTCGGCCTCGACCCATTCGGGCTCGCAGCTCGAGGCTTGACCGGCGATCACCTCATGCAGCCATTCGTCGCGGCCTGGCGTCCAGGCAATCTGGCCGCCGGTGCGCTTGAACACGACGACCTGCTTGATCGTGGGACAGCTGTTGTCGGCCAGAGCCTCGTCGACGATGGACTTGAGCGGCAGCGACTTGCCGCCGCGGGCCTGCTCGTCGGCGGTCAGGATCAGCACGGCGCCGGCGTCCTGGACGCGGTCGCGCAGCGATTGCGCCGAGAAACCGCCGAACACCACCGAGTGCGTCGCGCCGATGCGGGCGCAGGCCTGCATCGCGACCACGCCCTCGACCGACATGGGCATGTAGATGACGACGCGGTCGCCCTTCTTCACGCCGCGCGCCTTCAGCGCGTTGGCCAGCTGCGCGGTCTTTGCCAGCAGCTCGGCGTAGGTGACGCGGGTCGTGGTGCCGTCGTCGGCCTCGAAGATGATGGCGACGCGGTCGCCGCGGCCGGCCTCGACGTGGCGGTCCAGGCAGTTGTAGGAGACGTTGAGCTTGCCGTCCTCGAACCACTTGAAGAAGGGCGCGTCGTTGTCGTTGAGCACCTTCGTGAAGGGCTGTTTCCAGCTGAGCAGCTCGCGGGCGAGGCGGGCCCAGTAGCCCTCGTAATCGGATTCGGCTTCCTGGACCAGGGCCTCGTACGCGGCCATGCCGGACACGTGGGCCCCTTGGACGATGGATGCGGGAGGGTTGTAGATCTTGTCGCTGATCTTGTCGCTCATGGCCTCTTGTCTCCGTACAGGCAGGGATCTATCGGGATCTCGATCACCGGTTTCAGGTTCGGGCGAACTCTCCGCCTTCACACTGACGATCGCCTTACTCTTGTAGAAGAGCCCGGCGGGCGCGCGCTGCGATGGCGCTCGCGTCCGCGGAAGCGATACGAGGGTGTCGGTCGCGGATGCTCTCACTAAAATCGTCGCGTTCGGCGGTTCCCGCCGGTTACCAGCTTGAAGGATTTCCCCCATGTCCACTGATCGCCCGAAGCGCGCGCCCGACGCCGACGCCGCCCCCAAGCGCCTGCATCCGCTGGCGCACCTGATGTTCGGGAGCCGCTGGCTGCAACTGCCGCTGTACGTGGGCCTGATCGTCGCGCAGGCGGTCTACGTGTTCCAGTTCTGGACCGAGCTGGTCCACCTGGTCGAAGCCGCCTTCGGCAACCAGGACGCGCTGCGGATGCTGGTGGACAGCGTGGGCTACAAGGCCGACACCACCGTCGAGAAGCTCAACGAGACCATCATCATGCTGGCCGTGCTGGCGCTGATCGACGTGGTCATGATCTCCAACCTGCTGATCATGGTGATCGTGGGCGGCTACGAGACCTTCGTGTCGCGGCTGCATCTGGAGGGCCACCCCGATCAGCCGGAATGGCTGGACCACGTGAACGCCTCGGTGCTCAAGGTCAAGCTGGCGACGGCCATCATCGGCATCTCGTCCATCCACCTGCTCAAGACCTTCATCAACGTGCAGAACCTGAACGAGAAGGTGCTGATGTGGCAGACCGTCATCCACGTCGCCTTCCTGCTGTCGGCCTTGGCCATCGCGCTGACGGACAAGCTGCTGGCTCACGGCCACGCTGACAAGGCCTGACCCCGCGCGAGTCGCCTGCCCTGCCCGCCGTGCAACCGGCGCAATGAAGAACGGAGGCCTCGGCCTCCGTTTTTTCATGCTGCGGCGGGGGACTGACCCTCGCGCTCAGCGCTTCTTTCGGCTCATCAGGATGAGCGTGCCGGCGATGCCGGACAGGATGGAGCCGCCCAGCACGCCGAGCTTGAGCCGCGTCTCGTAGTCCGCGCCGTGGCCTTCGAAGGCCAGGCCGCCGATGAACAGGCTCATCGTGAAGCCGATGCCGCAGAGCACGCACACGCCGAAGAACTGCACCCAATCGGCGCCGCTGGGCCGCGAGGCCAATCCGAATCGGATCATCAGCCAGGAGCTGCCGAACACGCCGATCGCCTTGCCCAGCAGCAGGCCCAGCGCGATGCCGATGGACACCGGGTGCAGCAGGTCCTCGGCATGCAGGCCCAGCAGCGACACGCCCGCGTTGGAGAACGCGAACATCGGCAGGATCAGGAAGGCGACCCAGGGATGCAGGCCGTGCTCCAGGTCCTCGGCGGGCGAGTGGCCGTCAGCGCCTCCGCTGGCCGGGATGAAGAGCGCGGTGGCCACGCCGGCCAGGGTCGCATGCACGCCGGACTTGAGCACGCAGGTCCACATCACCAGGCCGATGACGATGTAGAGATCCACGCGCCGCACGCCCGCGCGGTTGAGCGCGAACAGCGCGATCAGGCAGACGGCGGCGCCGCCCAGCATCACGAGCGAGAGCTGGCTGGTGTAGAAGAGCGCGATGACGACGATGGCGCCGAGGTCGTCAATGATCGCCACGGCGGTCAGGAAGACCTTGAGCGATGCGGGCACGCGGTCGCCCAGCAGCATCACGATGCCGATGGCGAAGGCGATGTCGGTGGCGGCCGGGATGGCCCAGCCGTGCAGGCCGACCGGGTCGGCGTGGTTGATCGCGGCGTAGATCAGCGCCGGCATCGCCATCCCGCCCAACGCGGCGACGGCCGGCAGCACGGCCTGCGAGCGCTCGGCGAGCTCGCCGCTGACGAACTCGCGTTTGATCTCCAGGCCGACCAGGAAGAAGAAGACGGCCATCCACAGGTCGTTGACCCAGACCAGCAGCGGCTTGGCCAGTACCAGCCAATCGCCGCCGATGCGGACCTCGCCCTCGATGCGGGTGAAGGCGGCGTAGAGATCGCGCCAGGGGGAGTTGGAAAGGATCAGCGCGGCGACGGCGGCAATCGCGAGCACGATGCCGCCGGCGGATTCGCTGGCGAAGAAACGCTTCAGTCCGGGGGTCAAGACGGTCGGCCTCCAGGTGGTGGGGATCAAAGGGAAGCCGCCGAGCCTAGCACCTCCGGATGCGCGCGCCGCACAAGCCGCCCTGTCGGGGGACGTGTCAGTAGCGTTCCCCCGAGGGGCACCAGGAAGGGGCGGCGGCTAGGATTTCAGCTCATCCGAAACAAAGGTCTCACGAGGACCATCAGGGAGAGTGTGTTCATGAAGAAGTTGATGCTCATCACGCTGTCGAGCGCGGCGCTGCTGTCGCTGGCCGCCTGCGCCACACCGGACGCCGCCAAGCCGGCCGACGGCACGACCACGGCTGCGGCGACCGAGAAGCCCAAGATGTTCTGCGAGCGTGAGGGGACGACCGGCTCGATGCTGACCAAGAAGCAATGCAGCCCGGTGCCGACCGAGGCGGATCGGGCGCGTCTGGCCAACGAGCTGCAAGGCATCGTGCGGTCGACGGGATCGCAGCCGGGCGGAAAATGACCGTTCGGTCATGGCGCCGGTGACGGGTGCCCCGGAAGCGAGAAGGCCGATCGGAGGATCGGCCTTTTTCGTTGTGGAGGCTGCTTCCGGACCCGACAAGATCTGCGCCCCGCTCGCCCGCCGCCCGCACCGCCGACGCGCCCCAACCATCTGTCGGATAATCCGCCGCGTCCTTTGCCTCCGAGCACGACCATGACCACCACGATCCGCTACGCCGACCTCGTCGAAAGCGTCGCCGCCGCGCTGCAGTACATCAGCTACTACCACCCGGCCGACTACATCCAGCACCTGGCCCGCGCCTATGAGCGCGAACAGAGCCCGGCCGCCAAGGACGCGATCGCCCAGATCCTGACCAACTCCAAGATGTGCGCCGAAGGCCGCCGTCCCATCTGCCAGGACACCGGCATCGTCAACGTCTTCCTCAAGATCGGCATGGACGTGCGCTGGGGCGACTTCCCCGGCTCCATCCAGGACGCCGTCAACGAAGGCGTGCGCCGCGCCTACAACCACCCCGACAACAAGCTCCGCGCCTCGGTGCTGAGCGACCCGATCTTCGAGCGCAAGAACACCAAGGACAACACGCCCGCGGTGATCTTCATGGACGTCGTCCCCGGCAACACCGTCGACGTCATCGTCGCGGCCAAGGGCGGCGGCTCCGAGAACAAGAGCAAGGTCTACATGCTCAACCCCAGCGAGAACATCGTCGACTGGGTGCTCAAGACCGTCCCCACCATGGGCGCCGGCTGGTGTCCCCCGGGCATGCTGGGCATCGGCGTCGGCGGCACGGCCGAGAAGGCCGCGCTGCTGGCCAAGGAAGCCCTGATGGACGACATCGACATGTACGAGCTGCTCGAGCGCGGCCCGCAGAACAAGCTCGAGGAACTCCGCATCGAGCTCTACGAGAAGGTCAACGCGCTGGGCATCGGCGCCCAGGGACTGGGCGGCCTGACCACCGTGCTGGACGTCAAGATCAAGACCTACCCGACGCACGCGGCCTCCAAGCCCATCGCCATGATCCCGAACTGCGCCGCCACGCGTCACGCGCACTTCGTGCTGGATGGCTCCGGCCCCAGCTACCTCACGCCCCCGAGCCTGGATCTGTGGCCCGACGTCCAATGGGCGCCGGACTACAACAAGAGCAAGCGCGTCGACCTGAACACGCTGACCAAGGACGAGGTCGCCAGCTGGAAGCCGGGCGACACGCTGCTGCTCAACGGCAAGATGCTGACCGGCCGCGATGCCGCCCACAAGCGCATCCAGGACATGCTGGCCAAGGG
>NZ_JBCNLU010000079.1:0-7356 GCF_039595295.1 Roseateles sp. | reverse complement strand
GCGAATGCACCGCGAGCTGCGCGCGGCCGTCTTCCAGCGCCGTCTCCAGCTCCTTGACGAACAGGCCCTTGCCGCCGACCTTGGACAGCGTCCGGTCCAGGATCTGGTCGCCGCGCGTGGTCATGCCCAGCAACTCGACGCCCAATCCGCGCGCGCGCAGCAGCGCCTGCACATGCTCCGCCTGCCACAGCGCCAGGCGGCTCTCCCGCGTGGCGATCACGAAATCGTTGTTCATGGGGCGGCATGCTAAACGGCAACGCCTGTCACCGCGGGCGACGGGACCGCTGCTCGCGCAAAGATCGGGACCGTCGGTTGCCGCGAAGCATCGCTTGCGCGATCCCGGAGCTTCACGCGGCGCGCGCCCAACGCCGCGGGGCGGGCTCCGCGCGAAGAAACTGCTAAAGTCAGCCGAAGGTAACTCGGTTACATCCGTGCTCCCGCCCGCCCTGGGCTCCTCCCCGGCATCCCTGCCGCCGACGACACGACGACGCCATGCCCGACAGTTCCGCCTCCCGCGCTCCGCGCCGCGCTGCCCAGTCAGCCGCCAAGTCCTCTTCCTCCACGTCCAAGTCCGCGAAGACGACCGCAACGACAGTCGCCAAGCCCAACGGCAAGGCCCCGGCCAAGCGCGCCGTCAAGACGGGCACCGCGCTCACGCGCGCGGTGAAGGACAAGAACCAGCCGCTGATGGACGACATTCGCCTGCTGGGCCGCATCCTGGGCGAGGTCATCCGCGAGCAGGAAGGCCGCGAGGCCTATGAGCTGGTCGAGCGGGTACGGCAGCTGTCGGTGGCCTATCGGCTCAAGCGCGACACGCAGGCCGGCAAGCAGATGGACAAGCTGCTCAAGAGCCTGTCGGGCGAGCAGACGGTCAGCGTGATCCGCGCGTTCAGTTACTTCTCGCATCTGGCCAACATCGCCGAGGACCGCCATCACGTGCGCCGCCGCGAGGTGCATGAGCGCGAAGGCAGTCTGCAAGCCGGCTCGCTGGGCTTCGCGCTGGAGCGCCTGTTCGACGCCGGCGTGCGTCCGTCGGAGGTCGCGCGCACGCTGGAACGCGGCTTCGTCTCGCCGGTGCTGACGGCGCATCCGACCGAAGTGCAGCGCAAGAGCATCCTGGACGCCGAGCGCGCCGTCGCCGAGCTCGTCGAAGCCCGCGACCGCCTGCACACCGAGCGCGAGAAGACCGCCAACGAGAGCCTCATCCGCGCCCGCGTCACGCAGCTCTGGCAGACGCGGATGCTGCGCTATTCCAAGCTGACCGTGTCCGACGAGATCGAGAACGCGCTCAGCTACTACCACGCGACCTTCCTGCGCGAGATCCCCAAGCTCTACACCGAGCTCGAGGAAGCCCTTCCCGGCGAGGAAGTCGCGCCCTTCCTGCGCATGGGCCAGTGGATCGGCGGGGATCGCGACGGCAACCCGAACGTCACCGCGGACACCATGCGCCTGGCGCTGCGCCGTCAGAGCGAGGTGGCGCTGCGCCACTACCTGACCGAGCTGCATGAGCTCGGCGCGGAGCTGTCGATCTCGCTGCGCCTGGCCGGCGTGACGCCCGAGATGCAGGCCCTGGCCGAGCGCAGCCCCGATCGCAACGAACACCGCATGGACGAGCCCTATCGGCGCGCGCTCACCGGCATGTATGCGCGACTCGCCGCGACGCTGGAATCGCTGACCGGCACCGAGGCGCTGCGCCACGCGGTCGCGCCGCAGACGCCCTACCTCGCGCCTGAAGAACTGCTGGCGGATCTGCGCGTCATCCAGGCCTCGCTGGAAAGCCATCACGCGCAGGCGTTGATCGCGCCGCGGCTCAAGCCGCTGATGCGGGCGGTGCAAGTCTTCGGCTTCCATCTGGCGACGCTGGACCTGCGTCAGAGCTCCGATCAGCACGAGGCCGTCGTGGCCGAGCTGCTCAAGACGGCGCGCGTCTGCGAGGACTACTCCGCGCTGGGCGAGCTGGAGCGCCGCGCGCTGCTGGTCGACCTGCTCAACCAGACCCGGCCGCTGCGCGTGCTGGGCGCCGAGTACAGCGAGCGCGCGCAGGGCGAGCTCGCCATCTTCGCCACCGCCAAGGAATCGCTCCAGCGCTTCGGCCGCGAGGCGCTGCGGCACTACATCATTTCCCACACCGAGGACGTCAGCGACCTGCTGGAGGTCCAGCTGCTGCTCAAGGAATACGGGCTGCTGCGCGGAACGCTGGATGCCAACGCGGTCAGCGATCTGATCGTCGTGCCGCTGTTCGAGACCATCGGCGACCTGCGCAACGCGCCCGGCATCATGGGCGCCTTCTATGAACTGCCTGGCATGGCCGCGATGGTCCGCCGCTCCGGCGGCGAGCAGGACATCATGCTGGGCTACTCCGACTCCAACAAGGACGGCGGGGTGTTCACCAGCAGCTGGGAGCTGTATCGCGCGGAGATCGCGCTGGTGCGGCTGTTCGACGAGCTGCGGCAGCAGGGGCCGCTCACGCTGCGACTCTTCCACGGCCGCGGCGGCACGGTGGGTCGCGGCGGCGGCCCGAGCTATCAAGCCATCCTCGCCCAGCCTCCGGGCACGGTGAACGGGCAGATCCGGCTCACCGAACAGGGCGAGGTCATCAACTCCAAGTACGCGAATCCGGAGATCGGCCGGCGCAACCTGGAAACTCTGGTCGCGGCGACGCTGGAAGCCACGCTGTTGCACCCGACCAAGCCGGCGCCCAAGGCCTTCATGGACGCGGCGCAAGCCTTGTCCGACAGCAGCTTCGCGGCCTACCGCGGGCTCGTCTACGACACGCCTGGATTCGCCGACTTCTTCTTCGCAGCCACGCCCATCCGCGAGATCGCCGAGCTCAACATCGGCTCGCGCCCCGCGTCGCGCAAGGCGACCCGCGCGATCGAGGACCTGCGGGCGATTCCCTGGGGCTTCAGCTGGGGACAGTCGCGCATCACCCTGCCGGGGTGGTGCGGGTTCGGGACGGGGATCGAGTCCTTCCTCGGCAAGGACAAGGCCGGGCGCGACGAGAAGCTGACGCTGCTCAAGCGCATGCACAAGCAGTGGCCGTTCTTCCGGACCCTGCTGTCCAACCTCGACATGGTGCTGGCCAAAGCCGACCTCGACATCGCCCGGCGCTATCTAGAACTGGTCGAGGACAAGAAGCTCGGGAAGCGGATCTTCGGCGCCATCGAGGCCGAGTTCGCTCGCACCGAACAGGCGATCACGCTCATCACCGGAGAAGCGGATCGGCTCGCGTCCAACCCGGCGCTCGCTCGCTCCATCGAGCACCGCTTCCCCTACATCGATCCGCTCAACCACTTGCAGGTCGAGCTGATGCGGCGGTATCGGGCCATCCCGGTCGAGAAGCGCCAGGAAGATCCTCGCCTGGAACGCGTGCAGCGCGGGATCCATCTGTCGATCAACGGGATCGCGGCGGGGTTGAGAAATACCGGCTAAGGCGGGGTCCGCCTTCCGCCGCGTTTTCTCCGCGCTCGCGAGAGCCCGCCGGGATTTCGCCCCGGCGGGCGACTTCCCATTGCTCAGCGCTGACCCGCCAGCGCGTCCCGCACCGCCGCCACCTGACGCCGGGACACCGCCAGCCATTCGTTCACGTGGGCAATGCGCACCGCCCAGCCCAGTTCGCCGGATGCATCCGCCTCGGGCTCGGCAACACCCTCGGTCGGCACATGGCGCTCGAGTTCCCGCACCGCCGCCTTCGATACCAGCGCATTGCGGTGCACCCGCAGGAAGCGCTCGCCCAAACGCTGCTCCAGATCGCTCAGCGAGCCGTCCATCACGTGACTCTGCGTCGCCGTGCGCAGCGTCAGGTACTTGAGCTCCGCCTTGAAGTAGAGAACCTCGCTCAGCGGCACGCGCAGCAAGCGCCCCCGCTCGGTGATGTTGATGACCTGCGCCGGACCGTCCTCCGGCACCGGCTCCTGCGTCCGCGCCGCAGCCCGCTCGCTCGCCCGCTGAGCCGCGCGCGCGAGACTCGCCTGGAGCCGCTCCCGGCGCACCGGCTTGGTCAGATAGTCCAAGGCCTCCAGCTCGAACGCCTGCAGCGCATGCTGCGCGTGCGCCGTGACGAAGACCACCGCCGGCGCGAACGGCCTGGACCGCAAGGCCTGCGCCAGACCCAGCCCGTCCAGCCCCGGCATCTGCACGTCCAGCAGCACCAGGTCGCAAGCGTGATCCTTCAGCCACGTCAGCGCCTGCTCGCCGCTGCTCGCCTCCGCGGCCACCTCGGCGCGCGGCTCCTCGTTGCCCTCCACCAGACCCCGCAGCCGCAGCCGCGCCAAAGGCTCGTCGTCGACGATCAGCACTCTCAGCGGCGGATGGGTCAGCATCAGATCATTCCTCCGGAATCATGGGCGCTCGACGGCGACATCGCCGTCTGCATCGGCATCGGCACCGGCACCGGCGCGTGGATCGACATGGAGATTGCGGTCATCGCGCTCATCTCGGCAACACGATGCGCACGACGAAGCGGCCCTCGTCGGGACCGGCCTCCAGCCGCGCCGCCACGTCGTGCATCAACCGCAAGCGCTGCCGCACGTTGCGCAGCGCCAGCCCGTGCCCTTGCACGCGTGACACCAGCCCCACCGTGTTGACGATGCGGATCTCCACCTCGGAGCCCCGCGCCTGGATCGTGATGTCGACGTCGCCGCCCAGGTCGTTGGGCTCGACGCCGTGCCGCACCGCGTTCTCGACCAGCGGCTGCAACAGCAGCGGCGGCACGCGCACCTCATCCGCGTGCGGGTCCAGATGCCAGCTCACGCGCAGCCGGTCGCCGAAGCGCAGCTGTTCGATCGCCAGGTAGCGGCGCGCAAGCTCCACCTCCTGCGCCAGATGCACGCCCTCGGCCGTGGGGCCGGCGTCGGCGAGCGCGACATGGAAGAGCTCGGCCAGGTCCTCCAGCACCGCCTCCGCGCGGTTCGGGTCGACCCGCACCAGCGCGATCGCGGTGTTCAGCGTGTTGAACAGGAAGTGCGGCCGGATGCGCGATTGCAGCTCGACCAGGCGGGCCAGCGCGTCCGCCGGCGCCTGCGCCCGCTCCCGCAACTTCAGCCAGCCCAGCAGCACGCCCGCCGCCAGCGCGCCCGAGAGCGCCGCCGCGATGCGCTGCAGTTCGCCCAATCCGCCCAGGTCGAAGCCTTCCAGCAGACGCGCTCCGCCATAGGCGCACAGCGCGCCGAGAATGATGGGGAGGGTCCACTGCGCCCATTCGGGCAAGCGCGCGAGCACGCGCTTGGCCGCGCAGACGATCAGCAGCCAGGCCAGCACCGCGCTGAGCGCGGCCACCGAGGCGCCGCTCATGGACCAGGCCCATTGCGACGCGGTCTCGCTGGACATCGCCAGCCCGAGCGCCAGCGTCAGCTGCACGCCCAGCACCGCCCGCAGCACCAGTCCCACATGGCAGACGTCGAAGCGCCGCTGGGCGTCGATCAGCCGCGCCACGGGCGGACGCACGTCCAGCCGGGTCTCTTCCCAGGCCGGCTGAACCATCGGATCCTCCCGTCCCCGCACTGTCCTGACCCTCGCCTTTCGTCGCCGCCCCTGCGGGCGACTGTCGCGGCCATCTCGGCCCCGGCCTCGGATATCGATGCCGCCTTAGAATCTGCGGCTCATTCTCGCCCAGGCGCCCTTCCGCTCTCAATGCGGGCGCCCCCGGATCCCCGCGAAGTCGTAACGCCTTGCAAGCAATGTCCACTCCCTCCGGCACCCCTTCCTCCGACGCCCAATCCCAGCCCTCGGACAACCAGCTGGCCAACAAGTCGCAGGCCTGGTCCGCGCTGTTCTCCGAGCCGATGAGCGAGCTGGTCAAGCGCTACACCGCCAGCGTCGACTTCGACAAGCGGCTCTGGGCCGCCGACATCCAGGGCTCGCTGGCGCATGCCGAGATGCTCGCCGCGCAAGGCATCATCGGCGCCGACGACCACGCCGCCATCCAGAGGGGCATGGCCCAGATCCGCGAGGAGATCGCGTCCGGCCGCTTCGAATGGCAGCTGGATCTGGAGGACGTCCACCTCAACATCGAGGCCCGCCTGACCGCGCTGGTCGGTCTGGCCGGCAAGCGTCTGCACACCGGCCGCAGCCGCAACGACCAGGTCGCCACCGACGTGCGCCTGTGGCTGCGCGGCGAGATCGACACGCTGGTCGGCCTGCTGGGCGAGCTGCAACGCGTGCTGGTCGGCCAAGCCGAGCGCCATGCCGACGTGATCCTCCCCGGCTTCACCCATCTTCAAGTGGCGCAACCGGTCGCCTTCGGCCATCACATGCTGGCCTACGTCGAGATGTTCGCGCGTGACGCCGAGCGCCTGATCGATTGCCGCAAGCGCGTGAACCGCCTGCCGCTGGGCGCCGCCGCGCTGGCCGGCACGAGCTACCCGCTGGACCGCGAGCGCGTCGCGCGCACGCTGGGCATGGAAGGCGTCGCGCAGAACAGCCTGGACGCCGTCAGCGACCGCGACTTCGCGATCGAGTTCAGCGCCGCGGCCGCGCTGATCATGGTGCACATCTCGCGCCTGTCGGAAGAGCTGATCCTGTGGATGAGCCAGGCCTTCGGCTTCATCGCGCTGCCGGACCGCTTCTGCACCGGGTCGAGCATCATGCCGCAGAAGAAGAACCCGGACGTCCCGGAACTGGCGCGCGGCAAGAGCGGCCGCGTGGTCGGCCACCTGATGGGCCTGATCACGCTGATGAAGGGCCAGCCGCTGGCCTACAACAAGGACAACCAGGAAGACAAGGAGCCGCTGTTCGACACCGTCGATACGCTCAGCGACACGCTGCGCATCTTCGCGGAGATGATGGACGGCCTGACCGTCAAGCCCGACGCGATGGAGCGCGCGGCGCTCAAGGGCTACGCGACCGCGACCGACCTGGCCGACTACCTGGTCAAGAAGGGCCTGGCCTTCCGGGACGCCCATGAGATCGTCGCCCACGCGGTCAAGACCGCGCAGGCGCAGGGCGTGGACCTGTCCGCGCTGTCGCTGGACGCGCTGCGCCACTTCGACGCCCGCATCGGCGAGGACGTCTATGAGGTGCTATCGCTGCAGGGCTCGCTGAACGCGCGCAACATCCTCGGCGGCACCGCGCCGGCGCAGGTGCGGGCTCAGGTCGTGCGGCATCGCGCGCGTCTGGCCGCGGCCACGGGTGGCGCGGCATGAGCACGCTGGACTGGTCGCAGGACCTGGTGCTGGACCAGCCCGAGCTGGACCACACCCACGAGGAATTCGTCGAGCTGCTGAACGCCTTCGGCGACACGCTCGACCGCGGCGAGGACGCGCTGCCCGCGTTCAAGGCGTTGCTGGCGCACACCGAGGAGCACTTCGCGATGGAAGAGCGCTGGATGGCGGCGACCGGCTTCGAGGCCGAGAACTG
>NZ_JBCNLU010000078.1:0-7616 GCF_039595295.1 Roseateles sp. | reverse complement strand
TCGGCGACACGCTCGACCGCGGCGAGGACGCGCTGCCCGCGTTCAAGGCGTTGCTGGCGCACACCGAGGAGCACTTCGCGATGGAAGAGCGCTGGATGGCGGCGACCGGCTTCGAGGCCGAGAACTGTCACAGCAGCCAGCATGCGATGGTGCTCAACGTGATGCGCGAGACGGTGCGCTACGCCGAGGAGCTGCTCGACCGCGAGCCGCTGACCATCGTGCGCGGCGAGCTCGCGCAGTGGTTCCCCGGTCATGCCGAGATGATGGACGCGGCGCTGGTCTACACGATGCAGCAACGCGGCTTCGATCCGAAGACCGGCGAATGCGGCACGCCCTTCAAGACCGCGTCGGCGGCCGAGGGCGCCGAGGCCGAGCCGGCGATCTCCGCCTGCGGCTCGAGTTCCTGCGGACATTGACCGCCGCGCCTGCTGACAGCGATCGTCAGCAAGCGCCGCCACAATGCGCCGCATGGCCGAGTCGACGCCAGCACTGCCCGATCGCCTGATCGCCCACCTGGACATGGACGCGTTCTACGCGTCCGTGGAGCTGCTGCGCTATCCGGAGCTCAAGGGCCTGCCCGTGGTCGTCGGCGGCCGCCGCGCCCACACGCCGCAGTTGCTGCCCGACGGCACGCGCAAGTTCTTCAAGCTCGAGGACTACACCGGCCGCGGCGTCGTGACCACCTCGACCTATCCGGCGCGCGACCTGGGCGTGTTCTCGGCGATGGGGCTGATGAAGGCCGCGTTGCGCGCGCCGCAGGCCATCCTGCTGCCGGCGGACTTCGATTCCTACCGGCATTACTCGCGGCTGTTCAAGGCCGCGGTGCGCGAGATCGCCCCGGTGATCGAGGATCGCGGCATCGACGAGATCTACATCGACCTGAGCGAGGTGCCCGGCGCGCGCGACGCGGTCGGGCACGACCCGCTGGGCGGCGCGCGGGCGGTGGCGCGGGAGATCAAGAACTCGGTGCAGCGCGCGACCGGGCTGACCTGCTCGATCGGCGTCACGCCCAACAAGCTGCTGTCCAAGATCGCCTCGGAGCTGGACAAGCCCGACGGGCTGACGCTCATCACGATGGCCGATCTGCCGACCCGGATCTGGACCCTGCCGGTGCGTCGCATCAACGGCATCGGGCCCAAGGCCGGCGCGAAGCTGGAGTCGCTGGACATCCACACCATCGGCGAGCTGGCGGCCGCGCCGCAGGAGCTGCTCGCCCAGCATTTCGGACCGGGCTACAGCGTGTGGCTGCATCAGGCGGCCTGGGGGCTGGATGATCGGCCGGTGGTCACGCACAGCGAGCCGGTGTCCATCAGCCGCGAGACGACCTTCGAGCGCGATCTGCACGCGCGGCGCGACAAGCCGGAGCTGTCGCGCATCTTCACCGCCCTGTGCGAGCAGCTGGCCTCGGACCTGCAGCGCAAGGGCTATCTGGGCCGGACCATCGGCATCAAGCTGCGCTTCGAGGGTTTCCGCACGGTCACGCGAGACCTGACCCTGGACGAGCCCGTGCAGGACGCGGCCGCGATCCGCCATGCGGCGGGCCTGTGCCTCAAGCGCGTGGACCTGAGCCAGCGGCTGCGGCTGCTGGGGGTGCGAGTCGGGAAGTTGAGCCGGCCCGGCGAGTTGGAGCCGGCCAAACGCGGACGGTCGAGCGCCACGGAGAAGGCGAAAGACACGCGGCCGAGGCCGGAGAACCTGAGCCTCTTCGGTTGATCGCGCTCAGGCGGTCGGCAGGCGCCACAGCCAGATCCCGACCGCCAGGCAGCACACCGCCGGGAGCCACGGCAGCACCGGCATCACCGCCCAGGCGATCGCCGAGCTCAGGGCCATCATTCCCCAGGCCATCTGCTTGGCGCGCAGCGGCACGGCCCGATTCGCGCGCCACTGGACGATCATCGGACCGAAGCGCGGATGCCCGACCAGCCAGGCCTCGCAACGCGCCGATCCACGCGCGAAACAGAACGCGGCCAGCAGCACGAAAGGCGTGGTCGGCAGCAGCGGCAGGAAGATCCCGATCACGCCCAGCAGCAGGCTCAGCCCGCCCCCGATCAGCCATGGGAGCCGGCGCCACAGCGCGGCCTCTTCCGGCACGCGGACGGTCGCGTCATCGGCGGCGTCGGCCTCGGCGTCGGTCACGGGATCTCGATCGGCGGCATCGGACATCGCGCCACTGTAGCGGCGCCGCGCGCTCGAGCGTGCGCCCGGCGCTCATGTCCGCCCGGAATCCGGGACCTCTGGCGGCTACAGTCGCGCTCCATGAGCGACGCCCCCAGCGACTCCCTGCGACTGCCCTCCATCGACGGCCTGCTGGCCTTTGAGGCCGCCGCCCGCCTGGGCAGCCTGGAGCGCGCGGCAGAGACGCTGCACGTCAGCGCCAGCGCCGTCGGCAAGCGCATCGCGACGCTCGAGGAGCGGCTCGGGCAGCCGCTGCTGACCCGCAACCCGCTGCGCCTCACGGCCGCGGGCAAGGAGTACTTGGCTCAGGTCCAGACCGCGCTGTCGCTGCTGGCCGCCGTGCCGCTGCATCGCCGTGAGCAGCAACGGCTCACACGCCTGAGCATCAGCAGCCCGCCGACCTTCGCGCGCCAGGTGCTGGTGCCCGCCCTGCCCGGCTTCCAGGCCGCGCATCCGGACATCGAGCTGGAGCTGCTGCTGTCCACGCCCTATCTGGATCAACCGGCGCCGCCGTCGGAGGTCGAGATCTTCGCGGGCGCCATTCCCGCCGGCGGCGAGGTGCTGCTCGACGACGTCGTCACCCCGATGGCCGCGCCCGCCTTGCTGGCTCGCTTGCCCGCCTTGAACGCCCCCGCCGATCTGGCGCAGGCGCCGCTGCTGCGCACGCCGCTGCAGCCCTGGTCGCCGTGGCTGCGGGCGGCGGGACTGGCCTGGCCGGAGCCCTCCCTGGGGACGCGCTTCGTGGACCTTGGCTTGACGCTGGAAGCGGCCGCCTGCGCTCAGGGCGTGGTGCTGGGCCGACCCAGCTTGGCCGCGACCTATCTGCGGGGGGGCACGCTCAAGCGGCTCTTCGATCTGGCCGTTCCCGCGGCCATGCCCTACGGCCTCGTGCGGCATGGCGAGAGCGACGCGGCGCGCGCGTTCTCGCGCTGGTTGGTGGCGCACTGCGCGGCGCTCAGCGCCGATGCGGGCTACAACTGAGCGCGCGGCCTCGGGAAGTCCCTGAGGCCGCCAGAAGCTTCTTCCGGGGCCACCCGCCAAACTTTCCGCCCCGGCGCGAGCGGCCTGTCCTAGCATCCGCCGAATGAGCGTCATCACCTGCATCGAAGACCTGCGCGTGCTCGCGCAGAAGCGCGTCCCGCGGATGTTCTACGACTACGCCGACTCCGGCTCCTGGACCGAGAGCACCTATCGCGCGAATGAATCGGACTTCCAGTCCATCAAGCTGCGCCAGCGCGTCGCGGTCAACATGGAGGACCGCAGCACCGCCGCCGAGATGATCGGCCGTCCGGTCGCGATGCCGGTGGCGATCGCGCCGACGGGCCTGACCGGAATGCAGCATGCGGATGGCGAGATCCTCGCGGCGCAGGCCGCTGAGGCCTTCGGCATTCCGTTCACGCTGTCGACGATGAGCATCTGCTCGATCGAGGATGTGGCGGCCCACACGACGGCGCCGTTCTGGTTTCAGCTCTACGTCATGCGGGATCGCGGCTTCATCAACAGCCTGATCGACCGCGCCAAGGCGGCGAAGTGCGATGCGCTGGTGCTCACGCTGGACCTGCAGATCCTGGGCCAGCGCCACAAGGATCTGAAAAACGGCCTGTCCGCGCCACCCAAGCTGACGCTGCCCAATGTGATCAACATGGCGAGCAAGCCGCGCTGGTGCCTGGGCATGCTCGGCACGCCGCGGCGACAGTTCGGCAACATCGTCGGGCATGTGAAGGGCGTGGGCGACATGGGGTCGCTGTCGGAATGGACCGCCAAGCAATTCGATCCGCAGCTGAGCTGGGGCGATGTGCAATGGATCCGCGAGCGCTGGGGCGGCAAGCTGATCATCAAGGGGATCATCGACGACGAGGATGCCAAGCTCGCGGCCGCGACCGGCGCCGATGCGCTGATCGTCAGCAATCACGGCGGACGGCAGCTCGACGGGGCAGAGTCCAGCATCCGCGCGCTGCCGCGCATCGTCGAGGCAGTGGGCGAACGCATCGAGGTGCACATGGATGGCGGGATCCGCTCGGGACAGGACGTGCTCAAGGCCTGGGCCCTGGGCGCCCGCGGCACCTACATCGGCCGCGCCTTCCTCTATGGGCTGGGCGCAATGGGAAAGCCCGGCGTGAGCCGGGCTTTGGAGATCATCCACCGCGAGTTGGATCTCACGATGGCGTTTTGCGGGCATCGGCGCCTGAAGGACGTGGACGGCGGCATCCTGCTGCCGTCCACGCTGCCGGGTCTCCGATGACTCGGCACCACCCGATCTGAAGCGCTCTATCGATCGTCGAACGGATCGGGCTGGGGTTTCCGGACGTCAGATCGCAACGGGCACCCCAGCCGGCGCCAACGTCACCAGGACGCCCGCCCCAACCGGGTGAACCAGATAGATGGTCAAGTCCGGCTGGCTGAAGTTGCCGTTCCCATCAACGTCGACGAGCAGCTCGACGTTCCCTTCGCCGAAGAGCTTCTTCTGAACGAACTGATCCTGTCGCGCGATGTCGAAGTTCGACAGGACGGTGCTCAGATCGACAACATCACCCTCCGGCTGCGAGTAATCCAGGATCACCGCCTTGCTGGTGGCGAACTGCAATATCCAGAACACGTCGGCCCCCGAGCCGCCCAGCAAGGTGTCGAAGGATGTCGCGGCGACGAGCCGGTCGTCGCCCGCCGTCCCAGCCACGGCGAGGGTATCGACCACATCGCCGCCCTTGATCTGGACCAGCGCGGTGTGCCCGTAGAAGGCGGGGTCGGCGTAGCTGCGGAACAGCTGATCGTATTGAACGATGTCCTTGCCGACGTCCACCTCGTACATGCCGTCCTGCAGATTGTTGATGTTGGTGTAGTAGGTGGCCTCCGGGCTGACGTTGCCGGCGGCATCTACCGCGCGCACGTGCACCGGAAGTCCTGCGGTCATCGCGACATCCAACACCGTGTCGCCGCTGATCGCCTCCCAGCCGGAACCGTCGCGCCGATCCACCTCGAAGTGCTCTCCCGGCTGAGCAGTCCCGAGCTTCACCACGGACTGGTTGTTGACGACCGTGTTCATCGGCTGAGGCGCGGCGGGGGCTTCGCTGTCCAGCGCAACGTTCAGACTGGCGCTGATTGCGCCGGTGTTGCCGGCCTTGTCGATTTGCCGCACGACGACGGCATTGGCGCCCTCGTTGAAGCTGGCACCGGAGATGCTCGCGCCTTGGCCCTGGAGCCAATGCTGGCCGCCGTCCAGCGAGTACTCCCATGTCACGCCAGATTCGAGACCGGCCACGGTCACATTGCCACTCTTGTTGATCAACTCGACGCCGGAACTTGTGGCAAGCGTCGGCGCATTCGGCGCCGTCGCGTCCAGCGTGAAGGTGATCGTCGTCCCTTCGCTCACTTTCCCGTCTTTGTCCACTTGATGGACGACGACCGACTTCGTTCCATCACGTCCCCCGAAGTACGAGCTCGGAATGACTCTGTCCGTCGTGCGATTCAGCTCGCTGCCGCCCGCAGGTCCATAGAGCAGAGTCGCGCCGTCGGCCAGTCCAGTCACATTGATCGTGCCGTCCTTGGAGATCAAGTCCGTGCTGGAGATACCGGTGTCGTTGGACAACCGCAGCGTCGGTGCGGCGGGAAGCGCGCCACTCGACTGGCCGCGATCCAACACGAAATGCAGCGAATTGCTGTAATGCACCAAGCCTTGCTCCGTGTTCTCGTAGATCACGGCTCGAACGGAGTGCTGACCATCTGACAACAGGTTGGTGATGTCGAAGTCCAGGCCTGGCGACCAGATCGCCTTGTAGGTCGCGTTGTCCTCCCAGTCGTACTCGATCTTGTAGGCGAAGATGTTCTCGGGGACGGTCGCGTGGATGGCGGCATTGCCGACCGTCACAAGGCCGTTCTGCCCAGGGGCCCCTGGCGACTTCAGGGCCAGCGTCAACGGCACCTGGTCGATGGTCGTCGTGTTGAGCGTGAAGCTCAGCGAGCTGGTCGTGCTCTCGTTGCCCTTGCGATCGAACTGCCTGACTTGAACTGACTTGTCACCGTCCGTGCCGAAGACAGCCGAATCGATGGTCGAGCCGACGCCGGTCGTCCAGGTGATTCCCCGATCGAGGCTGTACTGCCAGGATCCGCCATCTTCCAGACCGCTCACCTTGACGGTGGCGTCGGGCGACACCTTGTCATCCCATGCCGTGCCGACGTCCCTGGCGAGGGACAGTGACGGTGCTGCCGGCGGCGTCACGTCGCTGAAGACCAGCGGGTCCTTCGTGACGAAGGTGGCCTTGCTGGTGGCCGAGTTGCCGGCCAGGTCGGTCTGCCGCACGAGGAGGCTGTTGTCGGTGGCCGGGAGCGCGCTGAAGGGAAGCGTCGAGCCGGTGCCAGTCGTCCAATTCTTGCCGCCGTCCACGCTGTAGAACCATGCGGCGCCGGTTTCGATGCGGTCGATTCGGATGGTGCCGTCGGCGTCTTGAATGACTTCCGGAGCGGCGACCTGCGAGTCCTTCGTGACGTCGATGCTTGTGGACGCCTGATTGCCAGCGAGGTCGGTCTGACGGATGGTGACATGGTTGGCGCCTTCGGCAAGCGCGTTGGCGGAGATCGAATCACCAGTGCCCGACGTCCAGGTCTTTTCGCCGTCCAGGCTGTAATCCCACTTGCCGCCGGCCTCGATGCCGCCGACCTTGATGGAGCCTTGAGCGTTGATCGGATTCGATCCGTTGCTTGATTCCACCGAAGGTGCCGCGACTTGCGTGTCCTTCACAACGTCGATGCTCGTGGCCGCCTGATTGCCGACAGAGTCGGTCTGGCGAATGGTGATGTGATTGGTGCCTTCGCTCAGGTCACTGGCGGCGATCGACGAGCCGGCGCCCTGCTTCCAGGTCGCGCCGTTGTCCAGGCTGTAGTCCCACTTCGCACCGGCCTCCAGGCCGGACACGGCCACCGAGCCGGAGCCATTGATCGGATTCGCGCCGTTGCTCGGCGTCACCGTGGGCATCGACACCGTCGTGTCCTTGACGACGTCCAGCTGACTCGTCGACTGATTGCCCGCCGCATCGGTCTGGCGAATGGTGACATGGTTGGCGCCCTCGGCAAGCGCGTTGGCGGAGATCGAATCACCAGTGCCCGTCGTCCAGGTCTTCTCGCCGTCCAGGCTGTAATCCCACTTGCCGCCGGCCTCGATGCCGCCGACCTTGATGGAGCCTTGAGCGTTGATCGGATTCGATCCGTTGCTTGATTCCACCGAAGGTGCCGCGACTTGCGTGTCCTTCACAACGTCGATGCTCGTGATCGCCTGGTTGCCGACAGAGTCGGTCTGGCGAATGGTGATGTGATTCGCGCCTTCGCTCAGATCGTTGGCGGCGATCGACGAGCCGACGCCCTGCTTCCAGGTCGCGCCGTTGTCCAGGCTGTAGTCCCACTTCGCGCCGGTCTCCAGGCCGGATACGGCCACCGAGCCGGAGCCATTGATC
>NZ_JBCNLU010000077.1:0-8081 GCF_039595295.1 Roseateles sp. | reverse complement strand
GCCAACGCGCAGGCCGTCGACAAGGCACAGCGCGACGCCATCCTGGCCAGCTTCAATGTCGAGGCCTACGCGCCGGACGGCTCACCGGTGATCGAGGTCACCCGGCTCTTCGCGTCCGAGGTCGGCGACTTCACCGCCCGCTTGCTGACCGGCGCCACCGCGCTGGACGCCAACCGCAGCTATGTGGAGGGCTCGCGCGCCTTCCCGGGCAGCCTGCGCGTCGACGCGGTCCACACCTACACCGGCCCCGCGATGATCAACACGCCGATGGGTCCCATGAAGGCGCCGCCCGGATTCCCGGCGCGCTCGGCCAGCGTGGGCGTGGCCTACAACCTGGTGGAGCTGCCGGCGCAGCCGATGATGCCGCGCCTGATGGACGACCGCGTCGGCTACTTCTACGTCAGCCGCGTCGATTACGGCAGCGACCGGCAAGCCGTCGAGCGCGACCGCTTCATCACCCGCTGGCGTCTGGAGAAGAAGCACCCCGAGCTCGCGGTGAGCGAGCCGGTCAAGCCCATCGTCTGGTACATCGACAGCGCCACGCCGACCGAGCTGGTCGCATACGTCAAGAAGGGCATCGAGGCCTGGAACGTCGCTTTCGAGGCCGCCGGCTTCAAGAACGCGGTGCAGGCCCGCCCCTTCCCGACGAAGGAGGAGGATCCCGAGTTCGACCCCGAGGACGTGCGCTACAGCATCATCCGCTGGGTGCCCTCGCCCGTGGCCAACGCCTACGGGCCGCACCTGAGCGACCCGCGCACCGGCGAGATCCTCAACGCCAACATCGTCATGTATCACAACATCCAGAAGGTGCTGCGTGACTGGTACATCACGCAGGCGGGGGCCGTCGACAAGCGCGCGCAGCAGCTGCCGCTGCCGGCCGATCTGATGGGCGATCTGGTGGCCTACGTGGTCACGCACGAGGTCGGTCACTCGCTGGGCTTCCAGCACAACCAGAAAGCGAGCTCGCAGTACCCGTTCGAGAAGCTGCGCGATCCGCAATGGCTCAAGACCATGGGGCATGTCTCGTCGATCATGGACTACAGCCGCATGAACTACCTCGTGCAGCCCGAGGACAAGATCGACACGGCACTGCTGATCCCCAAGATCGGGCCCTATGACGTGTTCGCCACGCACTGGGGCTATGCGCCGATCGCCAATGCCAAGACGCCGCAGCAGGAGAAGCCGCAGCTCGAGACCTGGGTGCGCGCGCAGGACACGCAGCCCTGGCTGCGCTTCGGCTGGCCGCGCGGCAACGGGGACTTCGGCTCGGTGATCGAGGCGGTCGGCGACGCCGACGCGGTCAGCGCGACGGAGCTGGGCATCCGCAACCTCAAGCGCATCACCAAGATGCTGCCGGCGATGACGCTGCGCGAGGGCGAGAGCGACCGCGAGCTGGACAACCTCTACAAGGGCGTGTGGTCGCAGTGGACCAAGGAGCTGCTGCACGTGGGCGCGCTGGTGGGCGGCTACGACTATCACAACAAGCAGGGCACGCAACCCGGCGCGATCGCCAAGGCGGCGACCAAGGCGCAGCAGGTGCGCGCGGTGGCCTTCCTGAACGAGCAGCTTTTCGCCACGCCGACCTGGCTGCTGGAGCCGCGCATCATCGAGCGGCTGCAACCGCAGCTGGCGCCCGCGGTGATGCTGTCGGCGCAGCGCGGCATGCTCGGCAGCCTGCTGAGCGCGGACCGCCTGTCGCGGCTGCAGTCGCAGGAGATCCAGCTGGGCGCCAACGCGTATCGCGTCGAGCAGCTGCTGACCGACCTGCGCGGGGGCGTGCTGACCGAGCTCAAGACCGGCGCCTCGCCCACCACGCCGCGCCGCAACCTGCAGCGCGCCTATGTGGACCTGCTGGCCGCGAAGGTGAACGACGGCAGCGGCACCGATGACGGCCGCGCCGCGATCCGCGCGGAGCTCAAGCAGCTGCGCGGCCAGTTCGCCGCCCGCAGCCAGTCGGCGGCCGACGCCACCAGCCGCGCCCACTGGGACGAGCTGGCGGACCTGAGCGCCAAGGCGCTGGATCCGCTGCGCGCGGCGCAGACCCGGGGCGGCCGGGGTCAGGCCTTGACCGACGCCGACGCGCTGGCGCTGCAATGGCTGGGTCGTCCGCTGATCGTGGAGCCGGCATCGGCGTCCGGGCCGGGGGCCATGTCGACATCGACCTGGACGGAAGGTGCGGGACTCGACGAGACCTGCTGGCCCACCAGTTCGGCGCTCGGCCTGAAGTAATCGCTGCACGCTGACCCGCACGCGGCGGCATCTCCTGCGGGGGGTGCCGCCGCGCTGCTTGCGGGGTCAGCAAGTCATGACGTCAGCCGTTCAGCGCTTCAGCTTCTTCTGCTTCGCGCTCGCCGCTGGCCGGCCGACCCCGATACCGCCCAGGATCAGATCGACCCCAGCGGCGAAGTCCTGGCGATCGTCGTGATCGCGGAATGCCTCGGCCACCGAGCGCATGAAGGGAAAGTCCGCCTCATCCAGGCCCGACCACGCATCGGCGACCTCTCCAAGAAAGTCCTCGCGATCCAGCTCACGTGTCTGCGCCGAGACCCGATTCGCCGCGTTCTGCCCGCCGACGCCGAGCACGTAATGCAGCAGCGTCGAGGCGGCGCCCCACTGCGCGGCCGCGGGCACGCCCAGCGCCTGCACCTGCTGCCCGATGCGTTCGAACAGCCGCACCGCCGGCAGCTGCCCCGCCGACTGGATCAGCGCCGAGCCGATCCAGGGGTGCTCGTCCATCGCATCGAACATGCCCAGCGCCAGCGCCCGGATCGTGTCCTGAGGCGTCGCCCCGTCGGGGCAGGCGGCCATCGTCGCCGTGACTACCGCGTCGCAGGCGGCGATCAGCAGCTCGCCCTTGTTGGCGATGTGCCAGTAGATCGCGCCCGGGCCCGTCGCCAGGCGCTCCGACAGCGTCCGAAACGTCAGGCCACCCTCACCCCCGCTGTCCAGCAACTCGATGGCGACCGCGACGATGCGCTCGCGCGACAGGGATTCCTCACGCCGTTGCGGTGCACGTGTCTGCGAGACGGAAACGGCGGATCTGCTCGTCGGCGCCGATGGGGCCTGGTCGAAGATCCGCCCCCTGTTGTCCGACGCGACCCCGGCCTACGTCGGAACGACGTTCATCGAAACCTACTTGTCCGATGCCGACACCCGTCATCCCGCCAGCGCCGCGGCGGTCGGCGGCGGCTCCTTCTTCGCGATGGCGCCGGGACGCGGGATCTTTGCGCATCGCGAGCCCGACGGCGTCATCCACACCTACGTCGCGTTGCGCAAGCCCATGGCGTGGGTCGAGTCCGCGATGACCTGCGACGACGACCGCGAGACTCCTCGGATCGAGGCGCTCGACCGCGTGGCCCGGGAGTTCGACGGCTGGGACGCCGCGCTCACCGCGCTGATCACCGACGGCGAGACCGCAGCGGTGTTCCGCCCCATCCACGCCCTGCCGGCATCGCATCGCTGGACACGCGTGCCCGGCGTGACGCTGCTTGGCGATGCGGCGCACCTGATGGCGCCGGCGGGCGATGGCGCGAACCTCGCCATGCTGGATGGCGCCGAGCTGGGCCAGGCGATCGCGACGGCAGACGGCGACCTGGAGGCCGCGCTGCTCGCCTTCGAGGAGAGGATGTTCGATCGAAGCGCCGCGGCGGCGGCGAGCGCGGTCGAGGTGCTCGACGCCTGCCTGGGCGGGGCCGCGCCGCACAGCCTCGTGGCCTTCCTCGACGCCGCGCGCGGGGCGGCAACGGACGTGTGCGTCGGCTCAGACCGTGGCCCCCTTGGCGCTGGTGGTACCGCTAGTGGCACTACCAGCGCCGCTGCCGCCGCTGCCGCCACTGCCGCCACTGCCGCCACTGCCGTTAGGGCCGCTAGTGCCGCTAGTGCCGCTAGCGCCGATCGTTCCGGCAGCAGAGGTTTCGCTAGAGCGCGGAGCCACCTGCGCGACGCTGTCCGGTCTCGCCACGCGCGTCTCGTCCTCGTCGACCCGGATGACCTGCTCGGCCGCGCGCAGGTAGGTGAGCGCCGCTTCGGGATTCCGCGAGCCGCGCGCCACTTCTTCCAGCGAGCCCGAGCGACGCAGCGCCTTGTTCAGCCCCGCCACCTCGTCGCCCAGCACGCGGGCCGCGTCGAGCGCCCGCATCAGATCCAGCAGACCGCCGCGCTTGGGCGTCGACACATCGGGGCACAGCCGGCGCACCAGCCCCGGCTGCGTGCGCAGCGCGTCGGCGATCGCAATGGCCTCGCGGTCGCGCAGCGGCGCGAGGTGACGGGTGCCATGCAGGATCATCGGCGCCATCACGCGCAGCAGGCGCGAGGGCAAGTTGGCGTAGAGCTCGCGCAGCAGTGTCGCGACCTCGTGCAGCTGCAAGCGGATCGCGGCGCGCGCCACCGGCAGCACGGCGGGATCGTTCTCGACCTGATAGCGCCACATGCAGGCAGCCGCGAGATAAAGCCCCGCCAGCACATCGCCCAGACGCGCGGACAGCAGCTCCATGCGCTTGAGCTTGCCGCCCAGCAGTCCCATCGCGAGGTCCGCGGTCAGCGCATAGCGCGCGGACAGCGCGGCGATGAGCTTGGCCTCGGCGCGCAGATCGTCCGGCACCTGCCCGCGCAGCGGCGCGCCCGCGAGGCTGCGCCAGAAGTTGCGCATCACATGGCCCACATGGCCGGTGAGCGCGCGGCCGAGCTTCTCGTTGTCCTTCTCCTGCACGGCCTTCATCTCCTCCAGCACGAAGGGATGGCAGCGCGTCGCGCCCTGGCCGAAGATGATCAGCGCCCGCGACAGCAGATTGGCGCCCTCGACGGTGATCGCGATCGGCGCATGGCGATAGGCGACGCCCAGCAGATTGCGCGGCCCGGCGATGATGCCCTTCCCGCCCAGCACGTCCATGCCCTCGTTGACCGCCTTGCGGCCGGCCTCGGTGAGCTGCACCTTGAGGATGGCGCTGGCGACGCTGGGCTGCTCGCCCGCATCGAGCGCGGCCGCGGTGTAGCGACGCGCGGCGTCGCTCGCGTAGAGCCGCGCCGCCATCTGCGCGGTGATGCCCGCGATCGCATGGAAACGCCCGATGGGCAGGCCGAACTGCTCGCGCACCTGGCCGTAGCCGTTGACCACGAACAGCGCCGTCTGCTGCATCGCCGCGCCCAGCGCGGGCAGCGAGATCGCCCGCCCGGCGGCCAGGCATTCCATCAGCATGCGCCAGCCCTGGCCGACGCGCCCCTCGCCGCCGATCACCCATTCCATGGGGACGAACACGTCCTCGCCGCGGATCGGCCCGTTCATGAAGGCCGAGTCCATCGGATGATGCCGGCGCCCGATGTCCATGCCCGGCGTGGGCACCGGCAACAGCGCACAGGTGATGCCCAGCTCCTGCTCGCCCTCGGGCCGTGACGGGTCGATCGCCTGGAAGGCCAGGCCGACGACGCTCGCCACCGGCGCCAGCGTGATGTAGCGCTTGTCGAAACGCACGCTGAAGCCGCGCACCTTGCGACCGTCGATCTCGCGCTCGACGAGCACGCCACGATCGGGGATGGAGGCGGCATCGGAGCCGGCATAGGGCGAGGTCAACCCGAAGCACGGCAGCTCGCGGCCGTCGGCCAGACGCGGCAGGTAATGCTGCTGCTGCGCGGGTGTCCCGTAACGCAGCAGCAGCTCGGCCGGCCCCAGCGAGTTGGGCACCATCACCGTCACCGCACAGGCCGTGTTCACCGTCGCGATGCGGGTCACGACCTCGGCATGCGCGTAATGGCCGAAGCCCAGGCCGCCGTATTCCTTGGGAATGATCATTCCGAAGAAGCGATGCTCGCGCAGGTACTCCCAGACCTCGGGTGGCAGATCGCCGGCTTGGTCGATGGCGTGGTCGTCGAGCATGCCGACCAGCGTGCTGACTTCCTGATCGAGAAAGCGTCGCTCCTCGTCGGTGAGGCGATTGGGGCCTTGCGCGATCAGCGCGTCGAAGTCGGGGCGGCCCGCGAAAAGCTGTCCCTCGAAGCCGACCGTGCCGGCCTCGAGGGCCGCGCGCTCGGTATCGCCCATCGCGGGCAAGGCCTTGGAGAACGGCGCCATCGCCAGGCGCCCGATGAATCGGTGCAATCCCATGGCGCGAGCCTAGGTCCGCGCAACGGCGCGGCGTGTCGGCGGGCGGCGCGCGACCGCGTAGGACGCGAGGCCACCCCGCATGGCGCATCGGGTGGCCGATCACCGAGGCACATTTTTGTAACTTCGCGTTCGAGGACCTCATCGGCTGTCGCCGCAACGCGCCGGCGTGCCGATACTTCTGCCCATCGCGCCAGGGAGGGCGCCGCATCCTGCGGCCGCCAAGGAGCGCGTTCAGGTCAGTCATGCCATTCGTCACACTCGACGGCCGTGCCCGACGCACGCCCCGTTCCTCTTCGTCCATCTCGCGCATGCCGTCGCACCCGGTGTGGCGCCCCTTCGCCCTGGCCATCCTCGTGGCCGCCGCGCTCAGCGGCTGCGGGGGCGGGTCGTCGGGCTCCGACTTGCCGGCGGTCCCCTCCGAGGTGCCGGACAACTCCTTCCGGGCGACGCTGGTGCGCGTGTCCGCGGAGGCTGCGGGCAGCCGCTGTGCCGCAGGCGGCGCACGCATCGATTCGGGTCGTGATGCCGACGGCAACGGGATCCTCGCCGACGCCGAGGTCAGCGCCACGCAACTGGTGTGCAACGGCGTGAATGGAAGCCCGGGCACCAACGGCGTGTCGGTGCTGGTCCGCGTCCGCGCGGAGGCGGCCGGTGCCAACTGCGTGCAAGGCGGCTCCGCGGTGCTGGCGGGGATCGATGCCAACGGCAACGGCGTCCTGGAGGACGGCGAGGCCAGCAGCACCGCCTATGTGTGCAACGGGATCGCCGGCTCGACCGGACCGGCGGGATCCGTGGGACCGACGGGCCCTGCAGGTCCGAGCGGCCCCACCGGTCCGACCGGACCCGCCGGCCCAACTGGCCCGACTGGCCCCACTGGCCCCACTGGCCCCACTGGTCCCACTGGTCCCACTGGCCCCACGGGGCCGACTGGGCCGACCGGCCCGACGGGTCCCACCGGTTCCTCGGGTCTGGACGCCTTGCTGGCCTTGGCCACCGAAGCGCCTGGCGCCAACTGTCCCTATGGCGGCCAGCGTGTGCAGTCCGGTCAGGACGCCAATCGCAACGGCGTCCTGGACGCGAGCGAAGTCACGACCACCAGCTATCTGTGCAGCGCCGCGCCGGCGGACACGCGATGGGTGACGGTCACCGGCGCCGCGGTCCAGGCCGAGACCAACACCGGCTACCTGGCCAACGCCGGCACGCCGGTCGTCATCACGCTGCCGGCATCGCCGCTGATCGGTGACTGGATCAAGGTCACCGGTGTCGGCAGCGGCGGCTGGACGATCGCGCAGAACGCCGGTCAACGCATCAGCACCGCGGCCTTGCCCGGCGGCAACAAGCTGGACTGGACCGCGCGCACGCCGACGGCGTCCTGGGTCGCGACCGCGCTGTCCTCCGACGCCAGCCGCCAGGTGGCCGCCGCCGCCTCGGGCGAGCTCTACACCTCCACCGACGGCGGCGCCAGCTGGGCCCAGCGCCTGACAGGCCAGTTCTGGTCCGGCGTGGCGACCTCTGCCGACGGCAACCAGATCGTCGCCGCCACCAACGGCGGCGCGCTGTATCGCTCGATCGACGGCGGCCTGAACTGGAGCAACGACGGTTCGAGCCGGGCGTGGACCGCGGTGGCCAGTTCCGCCGACGGGCAGCGGCTGGTCGCGACGGCCTACCTGGGACAGATCTGGACCTCGTCCGACGGTGGCGCCAGCTGGACGGCAAGGGACAGCAACCGGGCCTGGCGCTCGGTGGCCTCGTCGGCGGACGGCCGGGTGCTGGTGGCCGGCACCAACGGCTCGCAGCTGTATGTCTCGACCGATTACGGCGTCAGCTGGGCCGCCCGTGCGAGCGCGCAGTTCTGGTGGAGCACCGCGGCATCGGTGGACGGCAAGCGCCTGTATGCGACGGTGGACACCGGCGCGGTCTGGCGCTCCGACGATTTCGGCGTCAGCTGGGAGTCGATCTCGGTCAATCGCGACTGGCGGGGCAT
>NZ_JBCNLU010000076.1:0-8270 GCF_039595295.1 Roseateles sp. | reverse complement strand
GTTCGGGGTCTCTTCCAACAACGCCGTGGTATCCAACGATGCGGATTTCATCGGAACCTTGCCCGATGCCAATGAGCTGGCCGCCAGGCTCAATGCGAAGCTGATCAAGCCGAGGCAGTCCGCCCGGACGGCGCTGGTGGCACAGATCAAGATGAAGGCCTCCCGTGGGCGAGAGGCCAACATCGACGTGCTACATCAACTGTTCACGCTCGGCCCCCTCAGCGAGCGCGTCGTCTTCACGCGTCGAGTGGTGGCTCGCAGCGTCCGCGCGCAGTGGAGCGAGGGCGTGATCATTCGAGTCATGGATCCTTTCGATCTGCTCGAAGCTCGGATCCAGAATGCTGCCGGACTCTATGAGGACAGGTTCAAGGGGCCCCATGTGGTGACGCAGGCCCAATGGGCCCTAGAAGTCGGCAAGGCGGCGCTGTTCACGATTGCCTCTGGTCGAGGTCCGGCTGCGGAGAGGCTCGGAAGAAGGATCCAGCAGCTCTACAAGCTGGCTACGAGCCGACCGGGAAGGACCGTCTACCAACTGCATGGAATCGATGTGCTTGAGGCGATCGATGCCGATCTTCTTGAAGCCATCGCGCCAGGCTGCGCGCCTCAGTTGCTGGCTGTCCGTCAGGAGCAATGGCGGCGACAGACCGGCATGACTACACCTCCCAACTCGGATGCATCTCCCTCACCCGCGTGAGGGCCATGGCGGCCGCCGCGGTGCGGGTCTCCACGCCGAGCTTGGCGTGGATGCGCTCCAAGTGCTTCTTCACCGTCGCGGGGCTGGCGCCGAGGATCTCGCCGATGTCGCGGTTGATCTTGCCCTTCACGACCCAGTACAGCACCTCCGCCTCCCGCGCCGTCAGGCTGAACACCAGCCCCAGCGAGCGGATCACCGCCGCGTCCGACACCTCCCGCATCACGATCAGCCAGTCGCCGCCGACGGCGCTGGTTGTGCCCGTCGCACCCGACGCGCCGCTGGGCGCATCCTCGCCGCCGATGCAGTTGTGCAGGCGGAAGCTCAGCCGCCGCGCGCCGAGCTCGGCGCTCAAGCGCGGCGGCTCTTGGGTGGATGGCGCGTCGCCCATTTCCTCCAGGCTGCGGCGCAGCCACGCGAGCACCGGCGCCGGCGTCTGCGGCGCCACCGTCCCATAGTACAGCTGCAGCAGCTCTCTCGCGAGCGGCGTCTGCCAGAGCAGGCGCCCCGTGGACGCCCGCACCGCGATGCTCGCGTAGCCGAAGGCATCGAGCGCCTGCCGCGTCTGCCGCGCCTGGCGCGCGCCCTGCAGATGCACCTGCATGCGTGCCAGCACCGCGCGCGGGTCGAGCGGCTTGGTCACGTAATCGACGCCGCCGGCTTGCAGGGCCGCGACCAGATGCTCCGTCTCCGTCAGGCCGGTCATGAAGATGATGGGGATATGCGCCGTCAACGGATTGGCCTTGAGCCGCCGCGCGACCTCAAAACCGTCCATGCCGGGCATCATCGCGTCCAGCAGCACGATGTCGGGCTGGCCCTGCAGCGCGCTGGCCAGTGCCGCCTCGCCGCTGGTGGCCGCGAGCACCGTGTAGCCGTGCTCATCGAGCGCGTCATGCAGCAGCGAGAGGTTGTCGGGCACGTCGTCGACGACCAGGACGCGGTCGCCCTGCTGCTGGTCGAGCAGCGCGGCCACGGCGGAGGGCAGGGGAGGATTCATCGTCATGCAGGGTTCTCGCTGCGCGCGAGCATGCGCAGCATCGCTTCAAACTGGAACTGCCGCGCCAGCGTCCGCTGGTGCTCGCAGAAGGGCCGCCAAGCCGCGTTCGCCGCCTCGATCGCGTCCAGCTGCGACAGCACGCCGCGGTAGTAGCCCAGGGCCAAGGCCTCGCGCAGACCGACCAGACGCTCGGGCGGCGGCATCTCCAGCGGCGCGGCGGCGGGCGCCGTCGTCTCCGGGACCGCGCGCCACTTCAGCGCGAGCCGCTCGGTGAGCCAATCCAGCAGCAGATCGTGCCGCACCGGCTTCAGGATGAAGTCACGCGCGGCGATACCGGCGTCGTTGTCCTGACCGCGCTCGAACGCATTGGCCGACACCACCGCGATCGGCGGTGCCTGCTTGAGCATCGCCCGCAGCCGCCGGATCGTTTCCCAGCCGTCGATGCCGGGCATCGCCAAGTCCATCAGCACTGCGTCCGGCACCCAGCCCGTGGCGATCAGATCGAGCGCATCGTGACCGCTGGCGGCCACGCGCACGGTGAAGCCCAGCGGCTCCAGCAGCTCGATCAGCAGCTGACGATCGTCGGCCTCGTTGTCGACCACCAGCAGACGCGGCGAGGCGCTCTCCAGACCCAGGCGCTGCTGCGCCGCCGCGGCGGCCCGCATGCGCGGCGAATCGGGAATGCGGCCATGCAGCTCCGGCAGGAACAGGCGGACGCGGAAGGTGGAGCCTTGGCCCGGCGTGCTCGTGGCCGACATCTCGCCGCCCATCAGCTCGGTCAGCATCTTCGCGATCGTCAGCCCCAGTCCGGCGCCGGGCGCCGCGCTGCCGCCGTGCGCGCTGCTGGCGCTCGCGCCGCGTGCGAAGGGTTCGAAGATGCGCGCCAGCTCGGCCGGGGCCATGCCGGGGCCGGAGTCCTCGATCTCCAGCGTCGCCATCTCGCGGCCATGTCTCACCCGCAGCGTGACGCCGCCTTCGGCGGTGAACTTGATCGCGTTGCCCAGCAGGTTGATCAGGATCTGGCGCAGTCGCTGCTCGTCCGCGCGCACCCATTCGGGCAGCGCGCCCGTGGTCTCGAAGCCGAAGCGCAGGCCCTTGGCCACGGCCTGGGGCTCGAACATGTCGGCCAGCTCCTGCAGCAGATCGGCGAAGCGCAGCGGCGCCGGCTCCAAGCTCAGCCGGCCGGCCTCGATGCGCGCGATGTCCAGCGTGCCGTCGATCAGCTGCATCAGGTGCTCGCCGCCGCGCTTGATGACCTGCACCGCCTGGCGCCGCTGCGGCGGCAGCGAGGCGTCCGCCGCCATCAGCTGCGCGTAGCCGAGGATGCTGTTCAGCGGGGTGCGCAGCTCGTGGCTGATGGTGCTGATGTAGCGGCTCTTGGCCTGGTTGGCCGCCTCCGCCGAGGCCTGGGCGCGCTCGGCCTGCAGGCGCGCGCTCTGGAGCGCCTCATCGGTGCGGCGGTGGGAGGCGATCTCCCGCATCAGCGCCTGGGTCTGGCGGTTGGACTCCTCTTGCGCGACCTTGCGGCTCTGATGCGCCAGCACCAGCCACCAGGCCACCGTGCCCGCGACCAGCAGCAGCGCGAAGAAGGCCTTGAGCAAGCCCGCGCGCAGGCCGATGCGCAGCGCATCCTGCGAGGCCGCATCGATGAGCGGGATCTGCGGCAGCTGTTGCAGCTGCTGGTGATAGAGCAGGCCGAACAGCGTCGCCAGCAGCGGCGTCACCACCAGCATCAGCAGCAGGTAATGGCCCAGGCCGGTGTCGAGATAGGGCCAGCTCGCGCGAGGCAGCAAGCGGCGCAGCAAGGCGGTCCATTGCGCGGCCAGGCTCGCCTGCGGCTTGCACAGGTCGCCGCAGCGCGCGTCCAGCGTGCAGCACAGCGAGCAGATGGCGCCGCGATAGGCCGGGCAGTGGGCCATGTCGGGGCCTTCGTACTCGCGCTCGCAGATCACGCAGCGGTCCAGCACGTCGGCGCCCATCGACGCGGGACAGCGCGCGATCTCCGCGGCCGGCCGGGCGAGGTAGTAGCGCCCTTTCGTCGCCCACGCGATCAGCGGCGCGGCGATCAGCGCGGTGACCATCGCGATCGCCGCGGACCAGGCCTGTGCCAGCGGGCCCATCACGCCCAGATGGGCCGCGACCGACAGTACCGAGGCCAGCGCCATGGCGCCGACGCCGACCGGGTTCACGTCGTAAAGATGGGCGCGCTTGAACTCGATGCCGGGCGGCGACAGGCCCAGCGGCTTGTTGATCACCAGGTCCGCGACGACGGCCATGATCCAGGCGATGGCGATGTTGGCGTAGAGGCCCAGCACATGGCCCAGCGCCTCGAACACGTTCATCTCCATCAGCATGAAGGCGATCAGCGTGTTGAACACGACCCAGACGACGCGGCCCGGATGGCTGTGCGTCAGGCGCGAGAAGAAATTGCTCCACGCCAGCGAGCCCGCGTAGGCGTTGGTCACGTTGATCTTGAGCTGCGAGACGACCACGAACAGCGCCGTGATCGCGACGGCCCAGCCGTATTGCGGGAAGATGTACTCGTAGGCGGCCAGGTACATCTGGTTGGGATCGACGGCGCGCTCGGGCGGCACCGCGTGGCTGACCGCCAGCCAGGCCAACAGCGCGCCGCCCAGCATCTTGAGCACGCCCAGCACCACCCAGCCCGGGCCGCCCAGCAGCACGGCGGCCCACCAGCGGCGACGGTTGTCCGCGGTCTGGCGCGGCATGAAGCGCAGGTAATCGGCCTGCTCGCCCATCTGCGTGATCAGCGCGACGCCGACGGTGAGGGCTGCACCGAAGGCGTGCACGTCGAAGCCCGCCGTGCCGGACTGCGACCCAACTTGGGTCGTCACGCCGTCGAACGCACCAGGGTGGCGCCAGCCGACCCAGGCGAAGGGCAGGATCAGCAGGGCGAGCCAGAGGGGTTGCGTCCAGAGTTGCAGCCGGCTGATGGCGGAGATGCCGTGGGTCACCAGCGGGATCACGACCAGCGCGCAGAGCAGGTAGCCCCAGTGCGGCGGGATGTCGAGCGCCAGCTCCAGTGCGTAGGCCATGACGGCGGCCTCAAGCGCGAAGAAGATGAAGGTGAAGCTGGCGTAGATCAGCGAGGTCAGCGTGGAGCCGATGTAGCCGAAGCCGGCGCCGCGGGTCAGCAGGTCCATGTCGACGCCGTGGCGGGCGGCGTAGACGCTGATGGGGAGTCCGGCGAGGAAGATGATCAGGCCGGTGGCGAGGATGGCGAGTGCGGCGTTGGTCCAGCCGTAATGCAGGAGCAGGGTGGCGCCGACGGCTTCGAGGATCAGGAAGGAGGCGGCGCCGAAGGCGGTGTTGGCGACGCGCCAGGACGACCAGCGGCGGAAGCGCTGCGGCGTGTAGCGCAGGGCGTAGTCCTCCAGAGTTTCGCGCGCGACCCAGGCGTTGTAGTCCCGCCGCAGCTTGATGATGTGCTGCGGAGCGTCGGTGGGGGCGAGAGGCGTGTCCATGGGGGCGCTCGGGAAATGCATGAAACATGCCGGAGCCTGTCTTGCTCCCTCGCCCGCTTGCCGGAGAGCGGCGCTGTCTTGCTCCCTCTCCCGCTTGCGGGAGAGGGCAGGGGAGAGGGTCTTCCTCCAGCACCGGCATGGTGCTTGCTAGCAGTCCCCCCATGGAACTCACGCCCCGCGAGAAAGACAAGCTGCTGATCTTCACCGCCGCGCTGCTCGCCGAGCGGCGCAAGGCGCGCGGCCTGAAGCTCAACTATCCGGAGGCGGTCGCCTTCATCAGCGCCGCCGTGATGGAGGGCGCGCGCGACGGCAAGACCGTCGCCCAGATGATGAAAGAAGGCCGCGAGCTCCTCACCCGCGCCGACGTCATGGACGGCGTGCCCGAGATGATCCCCGACATCCAGGTCGAGGCCACCTTCCCCGACGGCACCAAGCTGGTCACCGTCCATCAACCGATTCCCTGAGGACCCGTCATGACCCGACGTCTGCTCGCCGCCACCGCCGCTGTCGCCGCGCTCGCGCTGCCCGCCCTGGCCTTTGCCCATGCCGGCGATGCGCCCCATGACCACGGCGCCTCGCTGGGATTCACCGCCGGCTTCCTGCACCCCTTCACCGGCCTCGACCACCTGGCCGCGATGCTGGCCGTCGGCCTGTGGAGCGCGCTCACCCAGACCGGACGCCGCATGCTGGCCGCGCCCTTCGCCTTCGCGGGCCTGCTCCTGGCCGGCGCGCTGATCGGCGCGGCCGGCGTCGGCGCCGCGCTGCCGGGCATCGAGCCCATGGTCGCCGCCTCCGTGCTCGCGCTTGGCCTGATCGCCGCGACGCGCTGGAAGCTGAGCGCCGCCGCCGCATCCGCGCTGGTCGGTGCCTTCGCCGTCTTCCACGGACTGGCGCATGGCGCCGAGCTCGGCGGCGGCACGGCTCTGATCGGCATGGTCGCCGCGACGGCGCTGCTGCATGCGGGCGGCCTCGCGCTGGGCCTGAAGCTGCGCGCGCTGGCACCCCTGTGGTCGCGCGCGGCCGGCGGCGCGATCGCCTTGCTGGGCCTGGGCCTGCTGACGCGCCTGGTGATCGCATGATCCCCGGCGAGCTCCTGACCGACCCGGGCGAGATCGAGCTCAACCCCGGCCGCCGCACCGTGACCCTCACCGTGATCAACGCGGCCGACCGGCCCATCCAGGTGGGCTCGCACTACCACTTCGCCGAGACCAACGCCGCGCTGAACTTCGATCGCGAAGCGGCGCGCGGCATGCGGCTCAACATCGCGTCCGGCACCGCCGTGCGCTTCGAGCCCGGCCAGCAGCGCACCGTCGAGCTGGTCGACGTCGGCGGCACCCGCGAGATCTGGGGATTCCGCGGCCTGATCCAGGGAGCGCTCTGATGGCCCGCATCGGCAAACGCGCCTACGCCGAGATGTTCGGCCCCACCGTCGGCGACCGCCTGCGCCTGGCCGACACCGCGCTGGTGATCGAGGTCGAGCAAGACCTGACCCTGAAGGCCGGCGGCTACGGCGAAGAAGTGAAGTTCGGCGGCGGCAAGACCATCCGCGACGGCATGGCGCAGTCGCAGCGCACGCGCGCGCAGGGCGCCGTGGACACGGTCCTGACCAACGCGCTGATCCTGGACCATTGGGGCATCGTCAAGGCCGACATCGGGTTGAAGGACCACCGCATCGTCGCGATCGGCAAGGCCGGCAACCCGGACACGCAACCCGGCGTGGACATCGTCATCGGCCCGGGGACGGAGGTGATCGCCTGCGAGGGCAACATCGTTACCGCCGGCGCGATCGACTCGCACATCCACTTCATCTGCCCGCAGCAGATCGAGGAGGCGCTGGCCAGCGGCGTGACCACGATGCTGGGCGGCGGCACCGGTCCCGCCACCGGCACCTTCGCCACCACCTGCACGCCGGGCCCCTGGCACCTCGAACGCATGCTGCAGGCCGCCGACGCCTTCCCGATGAACCTGGGCTTCCTGGGCAAGGGGAACGCAAGCCGGCCCGAGGGGCTGATCGAGCAGATCGAGGCCGGCGCCATCGGGCTGAAGCTGCATGAGGACTGGGGCACGACGCCGGCGGCCATCAGCAACTGCCTGGACGTGGCGGAGCTGACGGACACCCAAGTCGCGATCCACACCGACACGCTCAACGAGAGCGGCTTCGTCGAAGACACGGTGGCCGCCTTCAAGGGCCGCACCATCCACACCTTCCACACGGAAGGGGCGGGCGGCGGGCATGCGCCGGACATCCTCAAGGTCGTCGGCGAGGCCAACGTGCTGCCGAGCTCGACCAACCCGACGCGCCCGTACACCATCAACACGCTCGACGAGCACGTCGACATGCTGATGGTCTGCCATCACCTGGACCCGGCCATCGCCGAGGACCTGGCCTTCGCCGAGAGCCGCATCCGCAAGGAGACCATCGCCGCCGAGGACATCCTGCACGACCTGGGCGCGATCAGCATGTTCAGCTCGGACTCGCAGGCCATGGGCCGGGTGGGCGAAGTGATCCTGCGCTGCTGGCAGACCGCGCACAAGATGAAGCAGCAGCGCGGCCAGCTGCCGGGCGACAGCGAGCGGCATGACAACGGCCGGGTGAAGCGCTATGTGGCCAAGCTGGCGATCAATCCGGCGATCGCGCACGGCGTGTCGCACGAGGTCGGCAGCATCGAGGTCGGCAAGTGGGCGGACCTGGTGATCTGGAAGCCGGCCTTCTTCGGCGTCAAGCCGGCGCTCATCCTCAAGGGCGGGGTGATCGCGATGGCCGCGATGGGCGATCCCAACGCCTCCATCCCCACGCCGCAGCCGGTGCATTACCGGCCGATGTTCGGCAGCTTCGGCGGATCGCTGGCGCGGGCGTCGCTGAGCTTCGTGTCGCAGGCGGCGATCGCGGCCGGCGCGCCGGGCCGCTACGGTCTGGCCAAGACGGCGGTGGCGGTGAAGGGCATCCGCGGCGTGGGCAAAAAGGACATGGTCCACAATGCCTATGCCCCGCGAATGGAGGTCGACCCCCAGACCTACGCGGTGCGCGCCGACGGCCTGTTGCTGCACTGCGAGCCCGCCACGGCGCTTCCGATGGCGCAGCGCTACTTCCTGTTCT
>NZ_JBCNLU010000075.1:0-8606 GCF_039595295.1 Roseateles sp. | reverse complement strand
CAGGGCCGGCCCCACCATGATCAGCACATCCAGGGACTCCCCGCGTGCAAGCCGCGCAGGAATCGCCTGCGTCGTGTCTCCCATCGAAGGACCGAACTGCCGGTCCACCTGCAGGCCGGGCATCTCCCTCTCATAACGCGCGGCGAGCGTCTTGAAGGCTTCGGCGGTGCCGCCCGAGGACACCGCGACGATGCGGTCCTGCGCTCGAGCCATGGGCGCCGCGCCAAGCGCGCCGACGAGCGCGGTGGAGAGCACGAGACGGCGACGAAGTGAGAGCGATTTGATGGACATGAAATGATGCCGGGATGTCGATAACCGGCATCTTGACCCTGCGGCTTTGATGCGTCCAGTGCAATGTTCGGAACATTCATTGCTCCGCACGCAACAAGCGCCGCGCAACAAGCGGCGCGCATCAAGTGGCGGACATCGTGCCCGGCGATCCCCTGCCCTCATCCCTTGCGTCCCGCCTCCGGCGCCACCCCCGCGGTCTTGAGTTCCTGCGTCAGCAGCTTGGCCAGGGTGTCCGCCTGCGGCGAGAGCCGGTGTCCCTTGCGCGTGATCAATCCCAGCGTGCGGCTCACCTGCGGCCGGCTCAAAGGGACGCCGACCAACTCCCTGGCGGCGCCCCCCGTCAGCGCCAGACGCGGAATCGCGCTCACGCCGAGCCCGGCGCGGACCAGGGCCAGCGCGCCCTCGACATGATTGACCTCCACATGGCTCGTCGGACGGGCCCGCGCCTGCGCCACCGCGTTGTCCAGCAGCATCCGGTTGCCGCTGTCCGCCGCCAGCGAGATGAATCGTTCGTCAACCAGATCGTCCCATCCCACCGAACGCAGCTTCGCCAAGGGATGCCGCGCGGGCACCACCAGGACATAACGCTCCTTCACAATCGCGGCGAAGTCGATCGAGGGCTCCTGCGCGCCGAGGAAGTTGACGCCGAAGTCCGCCTGTTTCTCCACCACCGCCTGCAGCACCGTCGGCGCGCTGTGGTCCATCATCTTGATCCGCGTGGCCGGATGCAGCTTCGCGAAACGCGCGAGCACCGCCGGCAACAGGTGATTCGCCACCGACGGAATGCAGGCCACGGTCACGACGCCGGCCCGCCGCTCCACCCGGTCGCCCACGTCGGAGATCGCGTTCTGCAGCGAGGCCAGCGCATCGCTCGCATGCGTCAGGAACTGCTCGCCGTCCTCGGTCAGGCTCACCCGCCGCGTCGTGCGGTCAAACAGCCGCACGCCCAGCGCCTCCTCGATCCGATCGATTCGGCGGCTCAGCGCCGAGGGCGAGATGAACAACGCCTCGGCCGCCGCCCGGAAGTTCATCCGCTCCGCCACGGCGACGAAAGCCGCCAGCTCACCCAGGTCGAAATTGATTCTCATGGCGCATCAATCGTTCCGTTCTTTGCACTTCCCGCAACTTTGCCGGGAAAGCATGATGCCGCGCAAGATAAATGCCGATTCCGGAGACTGCCATGACCGTGCTGACCGCGTCCGCCCCGCCTTCCCCTGCGCCCAGGATGCCCCGCCGGGCCGCCCTCGGCGCGGTGCTCCGCGTCACCAGCGGCAACTTTCTGGAGATGTTCGACTTCTTCCTGTACGGCTTCTACGCCACCTACATCGCCCAGACCTTCTTCCCCACCGACAGCGAGTACGTCTCGCTGATGCTGACCTTCGTGACCTTCGGCGCGGGCTTCCTGATGCGTCCGCTGGGGGCAGTCATCCTCGGCGCCTACATCGACAAGATCGGCCGCCGCAAAGGCCTGATCCTCACCCTGGCCATCATGGCCTGCGGCACCATCCTCATCGCCTTCACCCCGTCCTATGCCTCGATCGGGCTGCTCGCGCCCACCCTGGTCCTGATCGGCCGACTGCTCCAAGGCTTCTCCGCGGGCGTGGAACTGGGCGGCGTGTCGGTGTATCTCGCGGAAATGGCGACGCCCGGCAACAAGGGCTTCTATGTGAGCTGGCAATCCGCCAGCCAGCAGGCCGCGATCATGGTGGCGGCCGCGCTGGGTTATGGCATCAGCCAGTGGTTCTCCACCGCACAGATCAGCGAATGGGCCTGGCGCATCCCCTTCCTGATCGGTTCGCTGATCCTGCCCTTCGTCTTCCACATCCGTCGCTCGCTCGCGGAAACCGAGTCCTTCCTCGCCCGCAAGCACCATCCGTCCATCGGCGAGATCGTCGCGTCCATGCTGCGCAACTGGGCGCTCGTGGGCGCCGGGATGATGCTGGTGGTCATGACCACGGTGTCCTTCTACCTGATCACCGTCTACACGCCGACCTTCGGCAAGTCCGTGTTGCACCTGTCGGCCACCAGCGCGTTGCTGGTGACCTTCTGCGTCGGCCTGTCCAACTTCATCTGGCTTCCGGTGATGGGCGCGGTCTCCGACCGCGTCGGCCGCTGGCCGCTGCTGGTGATCTTCAGCCTGCTGACGCTGCTGACGGCCTATCCGGCGATGTCCTGGCTGGTCCAGGCGCCGAGCTTCGAGCGCATGCTGGCGGTCGAGCTGTGGCTGTCCTTCCTCTACGCCAGCTACAACGCCGCCACCATCGTCGCGCTCACGGAGATCATGCCGGCGGAGGTCCGCACGACCGGCTTCTCGCTGGCCTACAGCCTGGCCACCGCGATCTTCGGCGGCTTCACGCCGCTGGTCTCCACCTGGCTGATCCAGACCACCGGCGACAAGGCCGCGCCCGGCCTCTGGATGAGCGGCGCGGCGGCCGTCGGCCTGGCCGCGACCGCCCTGCTCTATCGAGGGATCGTCAAGGCGCGCTGATCACCGGCGGTGCTGGGTTTCCCCACGCCCCAGGCTGACCAGCCCGGCGATCAAAGCAAACCCCGCCGCCATCCCCAGCCCCACATGCGAGGCCTTGGCCGCCGGTAGCCACGCGAAGAGCAAGCCCATCAGCAAGCTCCCGAAGGTCTGCCCGGTCAGCCGCGCCACGCCCTGCGCGCCCCCCGCCGCCCCGCTCCGCTCCTTGGGCGCGGACATCAGCATGTTCCGGTTGTTGGGCGTCTGGAAGAACCCGAACCCCAGCCCCGCGAGCATGGTGAACGCCACCAGCAGCAGCTTGGCATCCGCCTGCATCGGCCAGGCCGCGCACAGCGCCAGCCCGAGCGCCAGGCTGCCCGCCCCCGCCGCGCACAGCCTCGCCGTCGAGATCCGGTCGGCGAGCCTGCCCGCCATCGGCGCCGCCGCCATCACGGCCAGCGGCCACGGCGTCATCAGCAGACCCGTCTCCAGCACGCTCAGCCCCAGCACGTGGTGCATGTAGAACGGCAGCGCGACGTAGCTCGCCATCTGCCCCGTGAAGCAGCACACCGACGCGATGATCGACATCCGGAACGGCGGCGACCGCAGCAGGTCCAGCGGAATCAGCGGCGCCGCGCGCGGCAGCTCGCGCCGCACCAGCAGCGTCAGGCAGACCACCGCCGCGATCAGCAGCGCCCCGCCCTCCACCGGATGCGCCAGCACCCGATCACCGGCCAGCACGAAGGTCGCGAACATCCCCGCGTTGAGCGCCACGCTCCACAGGTCCAGCGGTCGATTCGAGCCCGGCGTGCGGGGCAGTCCGCGCGCGGCCAGCAGCACCAGCAGCCCCACCGGCAGGTTCACCGCGAAGAGCCAGGGCCAGCTCGCCACCGACAGGATGGCCGCGCCGACCGCCGGCCCCGCCGCTGACGCCGCAGCGACCGTGAGCGCGTTGTAGGCGATGGCCTGGCCCAGCATCCGCTTCGGATAGGTGAAGCGCAGCAGCGCCAGCCCGAGCGGCATCACCGCCGCGCTCCCCAGCCCTTGCAGGCAGCGCCCCGCCACCAGCCACGGCAGCGACGGCGCCATCGCGCACAGCGCCGAGGCCGCGGTGAACAGCCCGACGCCGCTCATGAAGACGCGCCGATAGCCGAGCTTCTCGCCCAGCGCCGAGGCCGGCAGCAGGAACATCACCACCACCAGCTGATAGGCCGTCACGACCCACACCGTGTCGGCGGGCGACGCGTTCAGCCGCTGCGCGATGTTGGGCAGCGCGACGTTCGCGATCGCGCCGTCCAGCACCACCAGCACCAGCGCGCCGAGGATGGCCGCGACCGCCGCATAGCGCTGCGGGAGCGGAACGCCGTCGGCGTCGGCGTGCGCGGAGGCCGCACCCGCGTGGGAGGAGGAGGCGGAATCGGCGGAAACGGTCATGATCGGGGGCGCTGCAGACATCGGAACTGCGGTCTCGGGCGGAGGTGCGTTCAGCATAGGAGCCGCGCCCGCTCGCGGCCAGAGCGCCGCGCGCAGGGACACCTTGCACGGCGCGCCATCCGCACGTCCCCTCGTGCTAGCGTCGCCCGATGGCCGACGACATCGATCTCAACCTGCTGACCGCCCTGGACGCCCTGCTCGCCGAGGGGAGCGTGACCCGCGCCGCCGAGCGATTGCAGCTCTCCGAGTCCGCGATGAGCCGCACCCTCGCCCGCCTGCGCGAGGCCACCGGCGATCCGCTGCTGGTGCGCGCAGGCCGCACCATGGTGCCCACGCCGCATGCGCTCGCGCTGCGCGATCAGGTCCGCGATCTGGCGCAGGGCGCGCGCGCCGTGCTGCAACCGGCCGGCGCCGGCTGGGACCTGCGCACCGTCCAACGCAGCTTCACGCTGCGCGCCAACGACGGCTTCATCGAGGCCTTCGGACCCGCGCTGGTCCAGCGCGCCGCGGCCGAGGCGCCCGGCGTCTGCCTGCGCTTCGCGCCCAAGCCCGACAAGGACATCCGCCCGCTGCGCGAGGGCCTCATCGATCTGGACATCGGCGTGCTCGGCGAGACCGGACCCGAGGTGCGTCTGCAGACGCTGTATCGCGACCGTTTCGTCGCCGCCGTGCGCAAAGGGCATCCGCTGCTGCTGGACGACGGCGAGCTCAGCGCCGAGCGCTACGCCGCCTGCGGCCATGTGGTGACCTCACGGCGAGGCCGGCGCGCGGGGCCGGTCGATGAGGCACTCGCGGCGCTAGGGCTCGCGCGCAAGGTCGCCGTCGTCGTGCCGAGCTTCCGCGCCGCGCTGTCGATCGCGGCGCAGACCGACCTGGTCGCGCTGGTGCCGGCCTCCTACTTCGTTCAGGACCACGAGCACGGCGCGCTGCGCGCCGTCCCGCTCCCCGTCGAGACCGAGCCGATCACCATCTCCCAGATGTGGCATCCGCGCACGGAGCGCGATGCCGGTCATCGCTGGCTCAGGGCGTTGCTGGTCGAGGTGTGCCGGTCTTCGCGGCCGACCGCGTGAAGTGTGCCGTCCTCATCTTGGGCGTGCCGTCCTTGAGGAAGTAGGTCTCCGTCTCGGTGAGCACCGCGCCGTCCGCGCTGACCGAGAACACCCGCGTCGAGCGCGGAATGCCCTCGAAGACGAACTGCATCACCAGCACGTTCGGCGACGGCATCTTCGCCGCGACCACGTCGACGAAGTAGGTCCCGGTCGCCTTCCCGGGCGTCCCGTCCAGCGGGATCGTCGACTCCGAGTACAGCCGCTTGCCCTCCGCGTCGATGATCTCGACCTGCGTCGACCACCGGCCCTCGGCGGCCTCCTGAAAGGCCAGCGCGACTCGTCTCGGCCGCACGGCCGGCGGCATCGGCAAGGTGCTGACGTCCAAGGCCCACTCGCCCACCAGCGGCGACGACGGCGCCGCCGCCATGACAGGCGAGCCCTGCAAGACCATGGCCATCAGGCCCGCGGCGATCACTGCTTTCATGTCTGCCTCCTTGACGCCTGCGGCGCTCGTTGCGAATGGCGTCGCACGATACCGGAGCCCACCCCGTCCGGGGGCCCCAAGTCCCTGTTTTGTCTGGGACCATCCGTACATCCTCCCCCCTGAGGGTGACCTGATCGCGGGGTTCGCTGAGGGATACTCCCCGCCGACGGTCAGCTTGGACCGTGCCATTTCGTGGAGCAGCGCCATGGGCCTGATGGACTTCATCAAGAAACAGTTCATAGACATCATCCAGTGGACCGAGGACGACAACGGCGTCCTGGCCTACCGGTATCCGATGCAGGACTTCGAGATCCAGTACGGCGGCTCCCTCACGGTGCGCGAATCGCAGATGGCCGTCTTCGTCAACGAAGGCAAGGTCGCCGACGTCTTCGGACCCGGCATGTACAAGCTGACGACGCAGACCCTGCCCGTCCTCACGTATCTGAAGAACTGGGACAAGCTCTTCGAGTCCCCCTTCAAGAGCGACGTCTACTTCTTCTCGACCCGTCAGCAGGTCGACCAGCGCTGGGGCACCACGCAGCCCGTCACCATCCGCGACAAGGACTTCGGTGCCGTGCGTCTGCGCGCCTTCGGCAACTACAGCTATCGCATCGTCGATCCGAAGAAGTTCCACACCGAGATCTCCGGCACCCGCGAGCGCTACACCGTCACCGAGCTCGACGGCCAGCTGCGCGGTCTGATGCTCCAGCACATCAGCGACGCGGTCGCCCAGTCCGGCATCCCCTTCCTGGACTTGGCCGCCAACCAGGTCGAGTTCGCCAAGGCCCTGCAGGAAGCGACCCAGCCCGCGTTCGACGCGCTCGGCCTCAAGCTCGAGATGGTCACGCTGCAGAACGTCTCGCTGCCCGAGGAGCTGCAGAAGATCCTCGACCAGAAGATCGGCATGGGCATGATCGGCCAGAACATGGGCCAGTTCATGCAGTACCAGACCGCGCAAGCCATCCCCAAGCTCGCCGAAGGCGTGGGCGCGGGCGGCGGCTCCGGCATCGCCGGCGACGCGATGGGCCTGGGCGCGGGCCTGGCGCTCGGCCAGACCATGGCCCAGCAGCTGCAGGCCGGGCTGACCGGCGCCAACGCGGCTGCGCAAGCCGCACCGGCCGCGCAAACGGGCCAGCAAACGGGCCAACAACCGGTCCCGCAACCGCAGCCCGCCAGCCAGAGCGCGGACGAGGTCCTGCTGCTGCTGGAGAAGCTCGGCGACCTCAAGGCCAAGGGCATCCTCACCGACGAGGAATTCGCCGCCAAGAAGGCCGAGCTGCTGAAGAAGCTGGCCTGAGCCTGACCGGGCCCGAGCGCAGGCTCGGGCCGCCGTCCCTTCGCCGCTTCATTGATCGCTGACCTGACCGTTTCCGGAACCTGATTGGCCACACCGTCTCCCCAGCGTCGCTGGCAGGCGCACTGCCCCAACTGCGGTGCGCCTGTCGAGTTCGCCTCCGCCGCCTCCGCCAGCGCGGTCTGCAGCTATTGCCGCTCCACGCTGCTGCGTGACGGCGACACGCTCCGCAAGATCGGCACCAGCGCGGAGCTCTTCGAGGACTACTCCCCGCTGCAGCTCGGCGCCGCGGGCCGCTATGCGGGCGCGGCCTTCGTCGTCGTGGGCCGTCTGCAGATGGCCTATGCCGACGGCAGCTGGAACGAGTGGCACATCCTGTTCGACGCCAGCGCCGACCAGCCGCCCCGCAGCGGCTGGCTGGCCGAGGACAACGGCAGCTTCGTCGTCAGCTTCGAAGCCCCGCTGAGCGAGCGCGCGCCCGATCCGGCGCAGCTGCGGCCCGGCGGCATGCAGTTCCTGGCCGGCTCGGCCTGGCAAGTCGCGTCCATCGTCGACGCCACCATCGCCGCCGCGCAGGGCGAGCTCCCGCATCCGCCGCGGCTCGAGGCCAGCTATCCCATCGTCGACCTGCGCAACACGCAGAACGAGGTCGGCACGCTCGAGTACGCCGATCCCGCCCGCCCCAGTTGGTCGGTGGGCCGCGCGGTGGCGCTGGCCGACCTGTCGCTGACGGGGCTGCGCGAGGCCAGCGGCGCGACGCTGCAGTCCAAGGCCATCCCCTGCCCCAACTGCGGCGCCTCGCTGGAGCCCAAGCTCGAGACCACGCAATCCATCGTCTGCGCCCAGTGCCAGTCGGTGGTCGACATCTCCAAAGGCGCGGGCGCGGACCTCGCCGCCTACCGCCAGACCAACTGCAGCCCGCCGCAGATCCCGCTGGGCACGACCGGGCTGCTCGCCGTCAGCGGCGGCACGCCCAAGGAGTGGCAGGTCGTCGGCTACATGGAGCGCTGCGACCTGCCCGAGACGTCCGAGGACGAGCAGACCTTCTGGCGCGAGTACCTGCTGTTCAACCGGCTGGAGGGCTTCTGCTTCCTGGTCGACACGGAGGACGGCTGGAGCATCGTGCGCCCGATCACCGGCGCGCCGTCGGTCTCCGGCGGCGGCACGGTCAGCTACCAGGACAAGCCTTTCAAGAAGAAGTGGACCTACACCGCCAAGGTCACCTACGTCCTGGGCGAGTTCTACTGGCGCGTCAAGCGCGAGGAACGCGCGCTGGTCAGCGACTTCGAGTGGCGCAACGGCGGCCGGCTGGAGCTGCTGAGCAGCGAACGCACCGGCAACGAGGTCACCTGGAGCCACGGCCGCGCGGTCGAGGCCGCCGAGGTGCGGCGCTTCTTCTCGCTGCCTGAGGACCAGATGCCGGCGCTGGCGCGCGACGTCGCGTCCGGCATGGACCAGGGCAAGATCATCCGCAACTTCATCATCGCGCTGGTGGTGCTGGTGATGATCGTCGCGCTGGTGAAGGCCTGCAGCAGCGACGACTGCCAGCGCTACAAGGACAGCTACGGCGAGAGCAGCGCCGAGTACCAG
>NZ_JBCNLU010000074.1:0-8638 GCF_039595295.1 Roseateles sp. | reverse complement strand
CCGCGATGCCGCCGCCCTCCATGAAATCGCCTTCGACGATCAGCGCCGGATCCACGCTCAGCCCCGCCTGGCGATGCGCCAGCATGAAGCCTGCCTTGCGCTCCTGCGCGTCCACATGGCTGGACGGTCCGGCGATGTGAGCGATGCGGCGATGGCCCAGCGCGATCAGATGCTCGGTGGCCAGCCGCCCGCCCTCGACCTGATCCTGATAGAACGCGATCACGCCCGGCGCGCTCATGCGCCGGCCGATCACCGCCACCGGTTGCTGCTGCGCGAGCTCCGCGATCTGCGCGTCGCTCAGCCGGCCGCCCAGCACGATCAGGCCGTCGACCTTGCGCGCGGTCAGCAGGGCGACCCGCTCCGCTTCCTCCTCCGGATTCCAGTGCCCGGGCACCACGATGGGCGCGTAGCCGCTGCCGGTCAGCGCCTGATCCACGCCCTTGGCCGCGTTGGCGAAGTAGGGGCTCTCCAATTCCTGCGTCAGCACGCCGATGGTGTGCGTCGACCCGCTGCGCAGTCCGCGCGCCGACAGATTGGGCCGGAACTTCAGTTTCTGGATGGCGGCTTCCACCGCGCGCCGCTTGTCCTCGGCGACGCGGGCCGAGCCCGTGAGGATGCGCGACACCGTGGCCGGCGACACGCCGGCCAGACGCGCCACGTCCTGCACGGTGGCCGGCTCGGGTCTGGCGCGGGGGAGGGCGGGGCTCGAAGCACTCGATTCCATGGAGCTGAGGGCGCCGCGGGCGCCTGACGATGGTCGGATCCGCCCGATGATAACGATTTCGCGGCGCGGACGAGACAGCCGGCGCCGCGTCCCTCAGGGTCTTCCCTTGGCTCGTGCGGTTACCTCTTTGACAACGTTGACAAGGCGATTCCTGTGCGTGCAGACTGCATGAATTCGATTTCAAGCCGCTGAGACAAGGCTGCGTCGCGGAGCTTCCGCGGCGTCGACGACAGGAAAAACAATGAGATCGCTGAGGCGCCGAGAAGCCCTGACGCTGCTGTCCTGCGCGGCCGTCGCGGGCACGGCCAAAGCCGCATCCGTGCGGGTCACCGTTGCGAGCTACCCCGACCTGGATCGCGCGCTCAAGCTCGCGTTGCCGTCCTTCGCGCGGCTGCATCCGGGCGTGGAGGTCAACATCGTGACGCTGGCCCACAAGGACCACCATACCGCCATGACCACGGCCCTGGCGGCCGGCGCGGCACTGCCCGATCTGATCGCTCTGGACATGGATTTCATGGGCAAGTTCCTGGATTCGGCCGGGCTGGAGGACTTGTCGCGCGCCCCCTTCAATGCCCGTTCCCACGAGTCCGAGATCGCCCGCTTTGCCTGGCGCGCGGGCGTCAACGCGCGGGGTGAGGTGAAGGCCTTGCCGGTCGACGTCGGTCCCGGCGCCTTGTTCTATCGCGAGGATCTGCTCGCTCGTTCGGGCCTTCATGAAAACGATCTCATAAGCTCGTGGGCGAGCTTTCTGGCGGCCGGACGGCGCCTGCGCGCGGCCACCGGCGCCTATCTGGTCGCTCATGCGCAGGACCTCAAGGACATTCGCATCCGCGCCGGACTGGCGGACGGGGAGGGTGTGTTCTTCGACGCGCAAGGCCGCAGCCTGGTCCGCGGCGAGCGCTTCCGACAAGCCTTCGAGCTGGCCCGGCAGGCGCGCGAGGCGGGCATCGACGCGGGCGTGCGCGCCTGGACCAATGAATGGGCCGAGGGCTTCCGCCGCGACGCGATCGCGGCGCAGATGATGGGCTCCTGGCTGGGCGGCCATCTGAAGCACTGGATCGCGCCCGCCACCGCCGGCCGCTGGCGCAGCGCGCCGCTGCCCGAGGGCGCGGCGGCCGCCTGGGGCGGCTCCTTCTACGCGATCCCGGTGCACTCGCGCCAGAAGGCGCTGGCCTGGGATCTGCTGCGGCTGCTCTCGCTGGGACGCGATCAGCAGGTGGCGGCCTTCCGCGCGCTGGATGCCTTCCCCGTGCAACTGGCCGCGCAGGAGGACGCCTTCCTCGCCGAGCCGATTCCCTTCCTCGGCGGACAGCGGGCGCGCCTGCAGTGGCGCGACATGGCCCGGCGCGTGCCGGCCCTGGCGCTGGACCGTTACGACGCGGTGGCCGACGAAGTCGTGCGCAACGAGCTCGATCAGGTGCTGATGCGCCGCAAGGGCGTCGACACCGCGCTGGCCGACGCGCAGACCACGATTGAACGCCGCGTTCGCCGCCGGCCCGTCGCGGCCTGAGCGCCCAGCGCCGCGACCTCCGACGCCGCAACGAACAACGTCACAACGACCGCACGACCGCACGACCGCACGACCGCACGACCGCACCCACCTTTCGATTCGCCGCCGACATGACCGACCGCTCCCCCTCCTCCAGCCCGCCGACGGCGCCGCCCGTCGCGCGCGGCCCTTGGCGCCTGCCACGCATCCCGCGGCGCTGGATGCCCTATCTCTTCATCAGCCCCTTTTTCCTGCTCTTCGCGGCGTTCGGCCTGTTCCCGCTGCTGTTCTCCGTGGTGTTGTCGCTGCACAGCTGGGATGCGGCGGCCGGACTGGGCGCGATGCAATGGGTGGGTCTGGACAACTACGTCTACGCGCTGACCCGCGACGACGGCCTGCGCGACACGCTCTACAACACGCTGTGGCTGGCCGTGGTCGGCGGCGTGCCGCAGCACCTGGTCGCGCTGCCGCTGGCCTACTACCTGCACACCGCCTTCCGGCGCTGGCGCAACGGTGTGATCGGGCTCTACTTCCTGCCCTTCATCACTTCGACCGTGGCGGTGTCGCTGGTGTTCTCGGCGCTGTTCTCCAAGGACTTCGGCGCGATCAACGCCGGCCTGCGCGCGCTGCATGAGCTGCCGCTGCTGGGCGCGCTGTTCCCGGGCTCGCCCATCGACTGGGACCAGCCCGAACACACGCGCTGGATGGTCGCCATCGTGGTCTTCTGGCGCTACGTCGGCTGGAACACGGTGCTCTACCTGTCGGCCATCCAGACCATCCCGCGCGACCTCTTCGAGGCCGCCCGCGTCGACGGTGTCAGCGCGCGCCAGACCTTCCTGCACATCGTGCTGCCGCAGCTGCGCCCGATGGTCTTCTTCGCGGTGACGCTGGCCATCATCGGCAGCCTGCAGCTCTTCGAGGAGCCCTTCATCCTGACCGGCGGCACGGGCGGCTCAGGCCAGGCCGGCAAGACCGTGGCAATGCACCTGTATTCGGTCGCCTTCACCGACGGGGACTTCGGCACCGCCTCGGCCATCGCCTGGCTGCTGTTCCTGCTGATCGCCGCCGCGACCTGGCTCAACAACCGTCTGCTGGGCCGCCAGCGCTGACGCCGCAAGAAAGCTCCCGATGTCCACCCCCTTCGCTTCCACCGCCGTGGCGCTCGCGTCGCCCGCGCCGGCCCGGCGCCGCCGCTGGCCCGCCAGCCGATTGATCGGCCACGCCATCGTGCTGGCCGGCGCGCTGCTGATGTTCGCGCCCTTCTATCTGATGATGGTCTTCGCGACCCACAGCAATGCGGAGATCCTCTCGGTCCCGCCGCCGCTGTGGTTCGGGGACGCGCTGCCGGACAACCTGGCGCTGCTGCTGGAGCGCCTCCCGTACTTCTGGCGCAACCTGGGCTGGAGCTTCTACATCGCCTTCGCGGTGACGGCGCTCAACCTGCTGCTGTGCTCGCTGGCCGGTTACGCCTTTGCGCTGCTGGACTTCGCGGGTCGGGATCGGCTGTTCGGGCTGGTCGTGGCGACGCTGCTGCTGCCGGGCTTCCTGGGCATGGTGCCCACGGTGCTGACCATGGCCTGGCTGGGCTGGCTCAACGAGCACAAGGCTCTGATCGTGCCGGCCGCCTGCGGCGCGCTGGGCATCTTCATGATGCGCCAGTACATCGGCGCCAGCGTGCCGCGCGAGCTGGTCGAGGCCGCGCGGCTGGACGGCTGCGGCGAGTTCGCCATCTTCTGGCGCATCGTGCTGCCGCTGACGCTGCCGGCGCTGGGCACGCTGGGGCTGATCACCTTCATCGGCTCGTGGAACAACTTCATGGGCCCGCTGGTCGTCATCCGCGACATGGACCTGTACACCGTGCCGCTCGCGCTGCGCGCGCTGCAGGGCAGCGGTCAGACGCCTTGGGGCGCGCTGAGCGCCGGCGCGGCGGTCGCGGTGCTGCCGCTGCTGATCCTGTTCGTGATGGCCTCGCGCCGGCTCATCGACGGCCTGACTGCCGGCGCGGTCAAGTAGCCGGAACGCCTCGCGACGCCCGCATGCCGCATCGGCTCCTCGCCTCAAAGCTTCAACGCCTCAACGCCTCAACGCCTCAACGCCTTTTCGATTCACTCGATCCCTGATTCATTCCGCTCACCTGCGATTGCCATGACCACGATGCCCGACATGACCGACCGTCCCCTGAACTCCCCGCGTCTCTCCGACCTCGCGCGCCGGCTGCTCGCCGACGACTTCCGCTGGGGCGTCGCCACCAGCGCCTATCAGATCGAGGGCGCGGTCGACGTGGACGGTCGCGGTCCTTCCATCTGGGACACCTTCGCCCGCCAGCCCGGCCGCACCGTCAACGGCGAGAGCGGCGCCGTGGCCTGCGACCACTACCGCCGCTGGGCCGATGACGTCGCGATGATCGGCGAGCTGGGCGTCGACGCCTACCGCTTCTCCATCGCCTGGCCGCGCGTGCAGCCGCAGGGGCAGGGCGCGTTCAACGCCAAGGGCTTGGACTTCTACGACCGCCTGGTCGATGCGCTGCTGGAGCACGGCATCGCGCCGCATGCGACGCTGTATCACTGGGACCTGCCGCAGGCGCTGCAGGACCTGGGCGGATGGGGCAACCGCGACACGGCCTTCCACTTCGCGACCTATGCGGACGCGATGGCGCGCCGGCTGGGCGATCGGCTGGCCTCGCTGGCCACGCACAACGAGCCTTGGTGCACCGCGGTGCTGGGTCATGAGATCGGCAAGTTCGCGCCCGGCGATCGCGATCCGCAACTGGCGGCCCAGGTCTCGCATCACCTGCTGCTGTCGCACGGCCTGGCGATGAGCGCGATGCGCGCCAGCGGCGCGCGCTGCCCGCTGGGCATCGTGCTGAACCAGTCCAGCGTGACGCCGGCCACCGACAGCGCCGCCGATCGCGCCGGCGCGGCGACCGAGTACGCGCGCTTCGTGCGCTGGTACATGGATCCGATCTTCCGGGGCGAGTACCCGCAGGATCCCGGCATCGCGCATTACCCCGAGGTCCGCGCCGGCGACATGGCGCTGATCCAAGCGCCGATGGACTTCCTGGGCGTCAACTTCTACAGCCGCATCTGGGTCAGTCGCGAGGACTCGCCGCGTCCCGCGCCCAACGCGCTGGGCCAGACCGACATGGGCTGGGAGATCCATCCGGACGGGTTGCGCGAGCTGCTGGTCGGATTGAAGGACCAGTACGGCGCGCTGCCGCCCATCTTCATCACCGAGAACGGCATGGCCAACGCCGACACGTTGCAGGAGGGCCGCGTGCGCGACGCCGCCCGCATCGACTACGTGCACGCCCACCTCGAGGCACTGGCCCAGGCCAAGGCGGCGGGCGTGGACGTCCGCGGCTACTTCTACTGGAGCCTCATGGACAACTACGAGTGGGACTCGGGCTATGCCAAGCGCTTCGGCCTGGTCCACGTCGATTACGAGACCCAGCAACGCGTGTTCAAGGACAGCGCGCACTGGTATCGCGACACCATCGCGGATCTGAAGGCCGACGCCGGGCGCGCTGCGGGGGAGGCCGCCCATGGCTGAACTGCGGCTTCGCGGCGTGCGAAAGCGCTACGGCGCCGGCGCCGAGGTGCTCAAAGGCATCGACCTGGACATCCCGGCGGGCGAGTTCACCGTGTTCGTCGGCCCGTCCGGCTGCGGCAAGTCCACGATGCTGCGGCTGATCGCCGGGCTGGAGGACCTCGACCAGGGACAGATCCACATCGGCGGACGCGATGTGAGCGCGCTGGATGCGTCGGAGCGCGGCGTCGCGATGGTGTTCCAGAGCTATGCGCTGTACCCGCACATGACGGTGGAACAGAACATGGGCTTCGCGCTGAAGATGGCCGGCCAGTCTCGCGCCGCGGTGCGCGAGCGGGTCGGTCAGGTGGCGGAGATCCTGCGCATCGCGCATCTGCTGCAGCGCAAGCCGCGCGAGCTTTCCGGCGGCCAGCGCCAGCGCGTGGCCATCGGTCGCGCGATCGTGCGGCGGCCGGCGGTGTTCCTGTTTGACGAGCCGCTGTCCAACCTGGACTCGGCGCTGCGCGTGCAGATGCGGCTGGAGCTGGCGCGGCTGCATCGCGAGCTCGGCACCACCATGATCTACGTGACCCATGACCAGGTCGAGGCGATGACGCTGGGCGACCGCATCGCGGTGTTCAACGGCGGCCGGGTCGAGCAGGTCGGCACGCCGCTGGCGCTCTTCGAGCGGCCCGCGAGCCGTTTCGTCGCCGGCTTCCTCGGAACGCCGACGATGAACTTCCTGAGTGTGCCCTCCGCCGGCGACCGCGAGGCGAGGCGCCTGTTCGAGGCCGGCGTCGCGCTGCCCTCGCAGGCAGCGAACGCCGCCGGCGGGCCGCTCACGCTGGGCGTGCGGGCCGGCGACCTCGCGCTGGTGGCGCCGGGCGAGGGCCTGCCGGCGCGCATCGAGCTCATCGAGCACCTGGGCGACACCGTCATCGCGCATGCGCGACTGGACGCCGAGCAAGCGCCGCTGGCCATCCGCCTGCCCGCCGACGCGCGCCCGCCACAGGCGGGCGACACGGTCGGGCTGCGCATCCAGTCCGACCGCATCCACCTTTTCGATGCCGAGGGTCGCGCGCTCGCCGCGTAGCCCTTGGCGTTTTCCCCCGTAGTTCCACCGGCCTCGCGCCCCTCGCCATCCCCTATAAGCACTTCCCGCCAGAGGACAACAATGACAAAGAGACAAGCGAAACCCGCCACCGCCACCGCCACCGCCCACACGACGGCCACGACCACGACCACGGCCGAGGGCAAGACCTGGCCCCGACCCTCCGGATCGCCTGCCCTGCAGGGCGGCCTCACACTGGTCATGGCCGCGGTGATCGCCGCGTGCCACGGCAACGCGTTCGCCCAGACCGCGCCGGCCGATGAGAAACCCGCCGAGAAGCCCGCCGAAAAAGCGGTCGACAAGACGTCCTCCGACGGCCGTCTGGAAACCGTGACCGTGACGTCCAACCGCCGGCTGGAGACGGCGCAGAAGGTCTCGGGCGTGGTGCAGTCGGTCAGCGGCGATCAGCTGCGCAAGGACGGCATCACCGAGGTGCGCCAGCTGCAGGCCGCCGTGCCCGGTCTGAGCATTGCCAACCAGGAGGGCAACGTCGAGATCTTCATCCGCGGCGTGGGTTCGGCCAACAACACCGAGCTGGGCGACCCCGGCGCGGCGCCGCATCTGAACGGCGTCTACATCCCGCGTCCGCGCGGCCTGGGGCTGATGTTCTACGACCTGGAACGCGTCGAGGTGAACAAGGGCCCGCAAGGGACGCTCTACGGTCGCAACGCGCTGGCAGGCACGCTCAACATCATCACGGCGCAGCCGCGACTGGGGCAGTTCTCCGGCTACGCGCAAGGCGAGGTCTCCAACCGCGACGGCCATGGCGCCGAGGCGGCGGTGAACCTGCCCATCGGCACGGATGCCGCCATCCGCATCGCCGGCTACCAGAGCACCAAGGATTACGGCTTCACCAATGTGTCGACCGATCCCGAGGCGAGCAAGCTCAAGCCGGCAGGGCTTGAGAACAACCGCGCGCTGCGGCTGTCGGCGCGCTGGGAGCCGACCGAGGCGCTGCGATTCAGTCTGGTGGCCGACACCGGCCGCGAGCGCGGCACCGGCTATCCCGGCGCCAACATCTTCACCGCGGTCAGCGCCAGCGGTCTGCGCGCGGAGGACCTGGACCTGCGCCGCCTCGTTTATCGCGGCGCGCAGGGAGACATGCGCAACGACCTGTGGGGCGTGCTGGGCAAGGTGGAGGCGGACCTCGGGCCGGTCAGCGCCGAGTTCAACATGAGCCGGCGTTCGGTGGACTTCTGGCAACGCAACGGCCAGTCCGAAGGCATCGACTGGCCGGGCCGCGACCTGAGCCAGGTCCAGTACGACAACTACTCGACCCAGTACTGGCAGACGCTGTCCAAGAGCAATGTCTATGAGCTGGTGCTGCGCTCCAACGACGCGCAATCGCCGCTGCAATGGACCACCGGGCTCTTCCATTTCAAGGAGAAGCAGGCGGTGGGCTATGCCTCGCTGTCTGATCGCGGCTGCTGCTACTGGGGGACCGAGTTCACCATGCCCGACGTGCGCGGCAAGTCCACGGCCGGCTACATCGACGCGACCTACAAGGTGGCCGAGGGCTGGCGCGCCATCGGCGGCTTCCGCCGGACGCAGGAGAGCAAGTCGCGCTGGGGCATTGGCGGCAACCTGGGCGTGGTGCTGGGCGGCGAGAACTATGACTGCTGCTACGCCACGCGCTGGGGCACCGAGGGCTTCCAGCCGGCCCTGCTGTCGCGGCCCAACTTCGACATGAGCACGATCACCACGGACGCGCAGCGGGCGCAGTTCCTGCTCCAGACCTTCCTGGCGGCGGGCCGGCGCGATCTGGTCGGCCAACAACTGGGCCCGATCG
>NZ_JBCNLU010000073.1:0-8879 GCF_039595295.1 Roseateles sp. | reverse complement strand
ATGTTGTGGCCCATCTCGTGGGCCAGCGTGCGCAGGCGCAGCGGCTCGGAGGCGGGCGTATCCGTCTTGTCGAAGTAGACGACGCGGTAGCCGTGGTTGGGCTTGCCGACCGTTCCCACGCTACCCACGGCGTTCGAGCAGTCCGCCACCTTGGGCGAAATGTAGAAGGTCGTGTCGTAGGCCTTCTGGTCGTAGCCGAGCTTGAGCGCCTCGACGCGCGCCGCCTTGCCCCAGGCGTCGCCGGTGCATTCGGTGCCGACCGGGTCAGGGATGGTCACCTCGATCACGTCGCCGGTGTCGATGGCGGTGCCGGGCGGCACGAGCTCGCGTGTGGTGACGTTCAAACGGCCGCCTGACGTGATCCAGTAGAAGGAACGGACGCTGGGGCTGCGGCTGGAGAACAGCGCATCGCGCAGTTCCTGTACCGAGCGCTGATTGCGGCGCGTCGGCGTGGACACCAGCACGCCGAGGACGGTGCGGTTGACGACGGCGGCGGGGGCCGGCGTCGGCGTGATGGGCGGCGTGGTCGGCGGCAGGGATTCGGCGGGCGGCGTCGGCTGCGGCGCCGAGGGGGGCGTGGCCGGCGTTTCAGGCGCGGGTTCGACCTCGGGCGGACCTTCGGCCGGCGGTTCCGACGTCGCATCGGAGGCGGGCGCCGACCCGGCTGGAACCCCCGGTGAGGGCTGGACGGCAGCCGGCGGCGCGGCGCTTGACGACGCGCCGCCACCGCCACACCCGGCCAGCGCCAGGGTGGCCGCCGCGGCGGCAGACAAGAGAGAGAACTTCAGCAGGGAACTCATGGAGGCCTCCAACTCACGTTGCGGAAGCCTGCCTAGTGTTCAAAGTTCGGCCAGCGTGTTCGCTTGGATCAAGGCAAGTTCCGACATCCTCGCCTGAACTTGATGGAAGCGGACCTCACCAGCCGACGGCGGCGCCGTCCCGACGCGGATCGCTGGCGGCGACATAGCCCTCCTCCGCCGGATCGCCGAGGCGCCAGATGAACTGGCCGGCGCCGAAGTCCTGGTAGCTGTCGTTGATCTCGGCGATCTGATGACCCATTGCGCGCAGGCCGGCGACGGCCTCGGGATTCATCGACGCCTCGACGTTGATCGACAGGCCCGCGTTGTAGCGCCAGCGCGGCGCGTCGCAGGCAGCCTGCGGATGCTGGCGGTAGTCGAGCATCCGCACCAGCGTCTGCATATGCCCTTGCGGCTGCATGTTGGCGCCCATCACCCCGTAGCTCATCTGCGGCTGGCCGTCCTTCATCAGGAAGGCCGGGATGATGGTGTGGAAAGGCCGCTTGCCCGGCGCGACCACGTTGGCATGGCCCGCCTCGCGGGTGAAGCCGTGGCCGCGGTTTTGCAGCGACAGACCGTAGCCCGGCACCACCACGCCCGAGCCGAAGCCGTGATAGTTGCTCTGGATGAAGCTGACCATCATGCCGTTCTCGTCGGCGGTGGTCAGATAGATGGTGCCGCCCTTGACCGGATTGCCGGCCTGGAAGTCCTGCGCGCGCCGGAGGTCGATGAGCTTGGCGCGCTCGGCCAGGTACGCGGGGTCCAGCAGCTCCGACGCCTGGACCTGCATCGTGCGGGCGTCGCTGACGTAGCGGTAGGTGTCGGCGAAGGCCAGCTTCATCGCCTCGATCTGGACGTGCTGCGAGAGCGCGCTGTCCACCGGCATGGCCGCCACGTCGAAATGCTTGAGGATGCCCAGCGCGATCAGCGCCGCGATGCCCTGCCCGTTCGGCGGGATCTCGTGCAGCGCATGGCCGGCGTAGTCCATGGAGAGGGTGTCCACCCATTCCGGCGCATAGGCGGCGAAGTCGGCGGCGGTGATCGCGCCGCCGGTCTGGCGCGCGAAGGCGGCGGTGGCCTCGGCGATCTCGCCGCGATAGAAGGCCTCGCCTTTGGTCTCGGCGATCAGGCGCAGCGTCCGCGCCGCCGCAGCGAAGCGGAACACCTCGCCCACTTCAGGCGCCCGGCCCCTGGGGAGGAAGGCCTCGGCGAAGCCTGGTTGCGAGATCAGATCAGGCAGCCCAGCGGCCAGACGCCACTTGCCCTGCACGACGATGGGCACCGCGTAGCCGCGCTCGGCGATCTCGATGGCCGGGGCCATCAGGTCGGCGAAGGGCAGCTTGCCGTAGCGCTCGCTCAGCGCGACCCACCCGCCCACCGCGCCGGGAACCGTCACCGCGTCCCAGCCGCGCAGCGGCAGCGAATGGCCGGCGCCATGCTTGCGATCGAAGTAATCGGGCGACCAGGCCTGCGGCGCGTGGCCCGAGGCGTTCAGGCCTTGCAGCGACGTCCCGTCCCACACGATGGCGAAGGCGTCCGAGCCCAACCCGTTGCTGCAGGGCTCCACCAGCGTCATGCAGGCGGCCGTGGCGATGGCGGCGTCCACCGCGTTGCCGCCCTGCGCCAGGATGCGCAGCCCCGCTTGCGCGGCCAGCGGGTGCGAGGTCGACACGACATTTCGCGCGAACAGCGGGCTGCGTTGGCTGGGGTAGCCGCGGGTCCAGTCGAAGGCGGGGGGCGTGGGCATGAAGGTCTCCTGGGCCGGATGGCCACGTGTTCTTGGCAACGCGCGATCTTGCATCAGCCCCACCCGCGCCGACAGCGCGCAAGACCTGACCCGGTCGCGCCGTGTGCGCTCAACGTAACGCAATGCAAAGCCAATCCCGGCTGTCAACACACTGCGAACCGATGCCGTTGTTCGCTCACCTTGTTCAACCCGCTGGAGTAACCCAGATGCAAGCCTTCAAGACCGTCAAGACCCTGGCCCTGATCCCCGCCCTGCTGATTGCCGGCGTCGCGATGGCTCAGACCCCTGCCGCCACCCCGGCGGCTCCGACCACGCAAGCCGCGCCCGCCACCGCCGCCGCTCCGGCGTCGGATGCCAAGGCCGAGCACAAGGGCAAGCATCACAAGGCCGGCGAAAAGAAGGCCGCGCACAAGAAGGCCGCCAAGGCCGAGAAGCCCGCGGAAGGCGCTTCCGCCGCGAAGTAAGCCGACCCTCGGGTCGACCGCGCCGGCCCAGTGCGCCGGCGCCCGGAGCGGCGCTCAAGGCGCTCCCCATGAAAGAAACCGCAGCACCGGTCATCCGGTCTGCGGTTTCTCTTTTGGTTCGCGCCTCAAGCGAGCTGAAAGGTTCAGGCGGCGTGCGCGATCGGGATGACGCGGGCGGGGGTCGAGCAGGTCACGCCGTGCGCCGCGGCGCAGGCGCGCAAGGCTTCGTCGAAGACTTCGCGGGCGCAGTCATGGCAGGCGCCGCAGGCCGACGCGACCTGGGTCTCGTCCTGCAGCACATCGAAGTTGTGGACGCCTTCGGCCACGGTGCGGCGGATGTCGCGGTCGGAAACTCGGTGGCAGAGACAAACGATCATGGCGTCGGCGGATGTCGGCGGGTCAGGTCGAACCTGGGATGACCGAGATACTAACGTAAACGCGAATCCCTCTCAATTAGCCCTTCGCGGTGTCGGAGAAGCACTCCCGCCCCACCCTCGGAGCCCTGGTCAAGCGCCCGGTGGACGCAAAAAAGCCCCGGCTGGCGGGGCTTCGAAGAAATGAGCGTGGCTGGCGGTCAGCTGGCGTCGCCCATCTGGCTCTGCAGCCAGTTCTGTTCACCAACCTGGGCGATCAGCTCGATCTGCGTCTCCAGGTGGTCGATGTGTTCTTCGGTGTCGGACAGGATTTCCTCCAGCACCTCGCGCGAGACGTAATCGCGCACGGACTCGCAATACGCGATCGCTTCCTTGAGCAGCGGATGGCTGCCCATCTCGATCTTCAGGTCGCAGTGCTGGACTTCGACGGCGTTCTCGCCGATGTACAGCTTGCCCAGGTCCTGCAGGTTCGGGAGGCCTTCCAGCATCAGGATGCGGTCCATCAGCTTGTCGGCGTGCTTCATCTCCTCGATGGACTCGGCGTACTCGTGCTTGGCCAGCTTCTCGAAGCCCCAGCTCTTGAGCATCCGGTAATGCAGGAAATACTGGTTGATCGCGGTGAGCTCGTTCTTCAGCTGCGCGTTCAGATATTCGATGACCTTGGCGTCGCCCTTCATGTTCTTCTCCTCGAGGAATCCGTTGACTGGCGCGCATTGTCTCCATCCCACACCGCCTGTGGGGACAAGACCCGACCCCCACGCTCTGCATGCGAAGCGTTCGCAGCAAGGTTCAGCCGCCCTCGCGTCAGAGGAGAACCGGCCCAAGAAAAGAAAAATCGCTATCGGCGCGATTCAAGGTTGCTATTGCGAATCGTTCTCATTAAGATGCCACGCATGACTGCCTATCACCACACCCATACCGAGGCCCTGCAAGCCGCCGCGCTGGATGGCGCACGCGTTGCCGCAGGTTCGCCGCGCGTTGAAGCGGCTTCCATCGCCCCGCGTCGCCGCATCAGCAGCCAGGCCTTGCTGGGCAATGAGCGCGAGATCGAGATCGAGCACGCCGGCAGTCTCTACCGCCTGCGCGTGACCTCGCTGGGCAAGCTGATCCTGACCAAGTGAGCCGCCGCCCGGCGCGGCGATCCGTTCCGGCCGGCCCCTGCCGGCACGGATCGCCGCGTCTCGCGGCCCCCGCCACCGCCTGACCATCTTCTGGACGACTCGAGCGCTGACGCCATTCCGGCCGCGCCCCGGTCACCGCTTCCGACAACAACCAGAACCGGGGCGTCGCCAGACGCCCGCCGCACCAGCCCGCGACGCGCCAGCCCGTGCGAGATCCGATAACGACAAGGACCTCGTCACCATGCTTCTGCGCCGCACGCCCGTCGCGCTCGCCCTCTCGTTGGGTTTCCCGCTCGCTTTCGCTCAAGCCCAAACCCAAGCCCAGGCTCAGCCCCAGGCGCCGCAGACGCCCGCCGCCGCGGGCAGCGCCGCAGCAAACTCCGCCGACAAGCCCCGCCAACTCGGCGAGCTGACCGTCTCCGCGACCCGCACCGAACGCGCCGTCGACGCCGTGCCCAACACGGTCACGGTGAAGCATCGCAAGCAACTCGAGCGCCGCGACGCGCGCGATCTGAAGGATCTGCTGGCCGATGAGGTCGACGTCGACGTGCGCTCTGCCACGCCGCGCTTCACCGCGGCCGGCGCCTCGACCGGCCGGGGCGGCAATGAAGGCCTGAACATCCGCGGCCTGGACGGCAACCGCGTGCTGATGACCATCGACGGCATCCGCGTTCCGCAGAGCTACTCCTTCGGCCCCTTCTCCAGCGGCCGCGCCGACTTCGTCGACTTGACCGCCCTGTCCGCCGCCGAGATCCTGCGCGGCCCGACCTCGACCTCCTATGGCAGCGACGGCCTCGTGGGCGCGCTGACCCTGCGCACCCTGTCGCCGGAAGACCTGCTGGTCGACGGCAAGACCTTCGCCGGCACCGCCCGCGTCGGCTACGCCAGCGTCGACGACGCCAAGTACGCCAACGCGGCGGTCGCCTTCTCCTCGGGCGACTGGAGCAGCCTGGTGCAGGCTTCGGTGCGTCGCGGCCACGAGACCAAGAACCGCGGCGACAACGACGCGCCCAACGCCAATCGCACCAAGCCCAACCCGGCGGACATCGACACCGACAGCGCGCTGGCCAAGCTCTCCTACCGCGTCGACGCCAACAACCGTTTGACCGGCGCCGTCGAGTACCGCCAGCGCAAGATGGACTCCAACGCGCTGAGCGCCGTGACCGCGCCGTTGACCACCGGCGCGCCGCTGGCCTCGACCGCCGTGCTGGCGCTGGACGCGCACGACAAGCTAGCGCGCACCCGCGTGTCCCTGGAGCACCGCTACGACAACCTCAACGCCGAGTGGATCCAGCAGGCCAAGACCCACGTCTATCTGCAGGACAGCGAGACCCGTCAGTTCTCCTACGAGGACCGCAACACCGCCGCCGACCGCACCCGCCTGGGCATCTACAAGGAACGCCTGATCGGTCTGAGCTCCGAAGCGCAGACCCAGCTGAGCCACCAGCGCCTGAGCTACGGCGTCGACATCAGCCGCAACACCATCGAAGGCGTGCGCGACGGCACGGTCCCGCCGGCCGGCGAGACCTTCCCGAGCAAGCCCTTCCCCGACACCAAGTACACGCTGGCCGGCGCCTTCCTGCAGGACGAGATCGAGGCCGGCGACTTCACGCTGATCCCCGCGCTGCGCTACGACCGCTACAAGCTGTCACCCAAGCAGGCGGGCTACACCGGCGACATCGTCGCGCTGTCCGACAGCGCGGTCACGCCGCGCATCGGCGCGATCTGGCGCGTGTCCTCGGAGTTCCAGCCCTATCTGCAATGGGGCCAGGCCTTCCGCGCGCCCACGCCGGACCAGGTCAACAACGGCTTCGCCAATCCGGCGCAGGGCTACAAGAGCATCGGCAACGCCAACCTCAAGCCCGAGCACGGCAACAGCTGGGAGCTGGGCGTGCGCGGCCGCGTCGGCGACACCCTGCGCTGGCAGCTGAGCGCCTACGACAACCGCTATCGCGACTTCATCCTGCAGACCGTGGTCGGCGGCAGCTTCACCCCGGCCGATCCGGCGGTGTTCCAGTACGTCAACCTGCAGGAAGCGCGCATCAAGGGCGTCGAAGCCCGCGCCAGCTGGGACGTCATGGCCGGCCTGAGCCTGAACGCCTCGGTCGCCCGCGCCTCCGGTCACGGCACGCAGGCCGGCGTCGAGACGCCGCTGGACACGGTGCAGCCGCTGCGCGGCAAGCTGGGCGCGCGCTACGACGCGGGCCCTTGGTCCATGGATGCGACCTGGGTCCACAGCTCGGGCAAGAAGGCCGGCGACATCAGCACCGCCACGTATTACGCGCCCAAGAAGTACGACGTCTTCGACCTGGGCGGCGAGTACCGCTTCAGCAAGACCCTGCGCCTGCAGGCCTACTTGACCAACCTCTTCGACAAGAAGTACTGGCGCTGGGCCGACGTCGCGGGCGTCGCGTCCAACAGTCCGGTCCTCGACGCCTTCACCGCCCCCGGTCGCGCCATCCAGGTGTCCGTGCGCGCCGATTTCTGATCAGGAGTACCCCGACATGAACGCCAGCTTCACCGCGCTGCGACAGGCTTTCGCCAGCGCCCGTCACGAGCGCAAGGCGCGCCATCGCGACATCGCCAGCGCCCTGAGCATCTCCGAGGGCGAGCTGCTCGCCGCCCACGTCGGCGCCTTCGACGACGGCGAGTCGCCGCTGCGCGCGCGCCGTCTGCGCGCCGAGTGGCAGGACCTGATCGCCGCGATCGAGCCGCTGGGCCCGGTCATGGCGCTGACCCGCAATGAGTCCTGCGTGCACGAGAAGGTCGGCGTCTACGCCGACGCCAGCGCGCAAGGTCCGCAGCGCCTGGTCGGCCTGGTGCTGGCCGGCGCCATCGACCTGCGCATCTTCTACAGCCACTGGCGTCACGGCTTCGCCGTCGCCGAGGCCCTGTCCGACGGGGCGATCCAGCGCAGCCTGCAGTTCTTCGACGCCGCCGGCCACGCGATCCACAAGATCTTCCTCAAGCCCGAGAGCGACCAGGCCGCCTACGAGGCACTGGTCGAGCGCTTCCTGTCGGCCGAGCAGCAGCCCGGCCTGGAGACTGCCGACGCCTGGCGGGAGCCGGCGGAGCCGGCCGACGACACGGTGGACGTGGCGGCCTTCCGCTCGGAATGGGCCTCGCTGCGCGACACGCATGATTTCTTCGGCTTGCTCAAGCGCCACCAGCTGAGCCGTACCCAGGCACTGCGCTTGGCCGATCCGCGCTTCGCGCAGCCGCTGGCGACGTCCAGCGCGCAGGAACTGCTCAGCCGCGCGGCCCAGGAAGGCGTGTCCATCATGGTCTTCGTCGGCAACCCCGGGATGATCCAGATCCACAGCGGCCCGGTGCACAAGGTCGCGATGATGGGCCCCTGGATCAACGTGCTGGACCCGGGCTTCAACCTGCATCTGCGCGAGGACCACATCGCCTCGGCCTGGCTGGTGCGCAAGCCCACCGTGGACGGGCTGGTCTGCTCGCTGGAGCTCTTCGACGCGCAAGGCCGCACCATCGCGATGATGTTTGGCGAGCGCAAGCCCGGCCAGGCCGAGCGCTGCGACTGGCGCAACCTGCTGGAGAGCCTGGTCGAGGGCGCGCCGGAGGCCGTGCCGTGCTGAGCCGCCGTCATCTGCTCGCGCTCGCGCCGGCCGCTGCGCTGCTGCCGGTCGTCGGTCCGGCTTGGGGCGCGCAGCGCCGCGTCATCAGCGTCGGCGGTGCGCTGACCGAGCTCATCTATGAACTGGGCGCCCAGGGCGAGCTGGTCGGCGTGGACAGCACCTCGCTGTACCCGGTGGCGGCGACCAAGCTGCCCAACGTCGGCTATGCGCGCACGCTGGCGGCGGAGGGTCTGCTCTCGCTGGCGCCGACGATGATCGTCGCGACCGAGGAAGCCGGCCCGCCCGCGGTGCTGCGTCAGCTGGAAACGGCCAAGGTGCCGTTGCATGTGATGCGCGCCGAGAACCGTTTCGAGGGCGTCATCGAGCGCACCAAGCTGCTCGGCGAGCTGCTGGGCCGCCAAACCCAGGCCGCGGCGCTGGTGCAGCGCCTGCAGACGGAATGGGCCGCGAGCACGCAGCTGGTGACCCGCGTGGCCGCCGGCCATCGCGCGCCGCGCGTGCTCTTCATCCTGTCCAACGCGGCCAACCAGGCACGCATCGCCGGCAGCGGCACCGGGGCGGACGCGATGATCGTCTACGCGGGCGGCGTGAACGCGCTGGGCGACGCGCAAGGCTACAAGATGCTCGCGCCGGAATCCGCGATCGCCGCGGCGCCCGACGTGATCCTGGCGACAACGCAAGGCGTCGAGGCCAGCGGCGGCATCGACGGTCTGCTCAAGCTGCCGGGCCTGGCGCAGACGCCTGCCGGTCAGCAACGCCGCGTGGTCGTGATGGAGA
>NZ_JBCNLU010000072.1:0-10385 GCF_039595295.1 Roseateles sp. | reverse complement strand
CGGTGACGCCGGGCTGACGGGGGAAACCCTCTCACGCGCCCGGTCATTTGCCGCACACGCGGAAACTTGATCCCGCAAACCAGGGTCGCCGAGGGCGGCCCTGTTTGCTTTCTGAAGGCTTCGCGCGGGCAGAATGGCCCGATGCAATCCCCGCCGTCCACGCCCACTCCGCTGACCATCCTGATCGTCGACGACCAGAGCGCCACGCGCGTGGCCTTGACCGCGGAACTCGACCGCAGCGGTCACCGCGTCCTGGAAGCCGACAGCGCCGAATGGGCGTTGGAGCTGTTCCGCCGCTACCGGCCGGACCTGGTGCTGCTGGACGTCGAGATGCCCGGCCACGACGGCTACTGGACCGCCCGCGAGATGCGCGCGGCCGAGCCCGGCGGCTGGACGCCGATCATCTTCCTGTCCCAGTTCAAGCAGGACGAGGACGTGTGGAAGGGCATCGAGGCCGGCGGCGACGATTACCTGGTCAAGCCGGTGTCCGCGATGATCCTGCACGCCAAACTGCGCGCGATGCAGCGCCTGGCGCAGATGCGCTCGCGGCTGGTGCAGATGTCCGAGGAGCTGCGCGCCGCCAATGCGCAGTTGGAAGAGCTGTCCAGCGTGGACGCGCTCACCGGCCTGATGAACCGGCGCGCGCTGGATGCGCGGCTGCAGCAGGAGCTGGAGCAGGCGCGCCGCGACGGCAAGCCGCTGACGCTGATGCTGTGCGACGTCGACCACTTCAAGCGCTACAACGACGCGGCTGGCCACGTGGCCGGCGACGCCTGCCTGCGACGCATCGGTCAGCTGCTCAAGGAGACCTGCCGGCGTCCGAGCGACTGCGCGGGCCGCTACGGCGGCGAGGAATTCGCGCTCATCCTGCCCAACACGCCGCGATCGGGCGCCATGACCTATGCGCGGGCGCTGATGCGGACCGTCGAGCTGGCGGCCATCCCGCATCCGGATTCGCCCACGGGCAGCGCGATCACGCTCTCGGGCGGCATCACCACCTGTCTGCCGGACGAGAGCACCAGCGCCGAGGGACTGATCATCCGCGCCGACGACGCGCTCTACAACGCGAAGTCCACCGGCCGCAACCGATTCTTCAGCTACGAGATGCAGATGGACACGGCCGAGCAACGCCGCGCGTCGCCGGCTCCGGGGACGCCGCGCACCTCCCCGACTTGAGGCATACCCCGAGCCCCGCGGGCGGGGGGTGGCTCGCATAATCGGCTCCGGCACGCCTTGCTGTCGCTGTTCGATGAAGCCCTGCCATGGATCTGTCCGCCTCGCTGCCGCCTCTTCGCATCCTGGTCGTCGACGACCAGTCGAGCACGCGCCAGTACCTGTGCAGCCAGCTCGAGGCGATCGGTCATCTGACCCTGGAGGCGGACTGCGGCGACAGCGCGCTGGCGCAGTTCGACGGCCAACACCCGGACCTGGTGCTCCTCGATGTCGAGATGCCCGATCACGACGGCTACTGGGTCGCGAGCCAGATGCGCGCGCACGAGAACGGCGGCTGGACGCCGATCATCTTTCTCTCCAGTCGCGATCAGGATCAGGACCTCTGGCAGGGCATCGAATCCGGCGGCGACGATTACCTGGTCAAGCCCGTCTCCAACACGGTGCTGCAAGCCAAGCTGCGCGCGATGCAGCGGCTGCGCCGCATGCAGTCGCGGCTGCAGGAAGTCTCGGACGAGCTGCGGCACAGCAACGAGCGGCTGGAGAAGCTCTCCGGCGAGGACGCGCTCACGCGCTTGATGAACCGACGCGCCTTCGACGCACGGCTGGCGCAGGAGATCGCCTGCGCGCGCCGTGACCAGCAGCCGCTGACGCTGGTGCTGTGCGACATCGACCACTTCAAGCGCTACAACGACAGCTACGGTCACTTGGCGGGCGACGCCTGCCTGCAGCGTGTCGCGCAGTTGCTCAAGGAGACCTGCCGGCGACCGCGCGACTGTGCCGCGCGTTACGGCGGCGAGGAGTTCGCGCTCATCCTGCCCGGGACGCCGCGCTCCGGCGCGATGACTTTCGCGCGGGCGGTGATGCGCACGCTGCGCAACTGCAACATGCTGCACCCGGACTCGGTCGAGTCCTACGTCACGCTCTCGGGCGGCATCACCACCTGCGTCCCCGGCGAGGACACGACGGTCGAGGGGTTGCTGCGGCGCTCCGACGACGCGCTGTACACGGCCAAGTCGCGCGGCCGCAACCGCTTCTTCAGCTTCGAGATGCAGATGGACACGGTCGAGCAGGCGCCGAGCGGCTTCGCGCCGCTGTGACGTCATGCGCCTGGGCGCGGCGCTGCTGCCAGAACCCGACGCCGGACGCGGTTAGCGTTTCGGCTTTTCATCCGAGCCCTGTCGAATGCCCGTGATCGACCACGACGCGCTGAGGCGTCACGCCATCGCCCGCACCTTCTTCAAGCCGACGACCTTGCTGCGCGCGATCCAGCGACTGGGCTTCGTGCAGGCGGATCCGATCCGCGCGCCGGCCCGGGCACAGGATCTGATCCTGATGCACCGGGTGAAGGATTACCGCGCGGGTCAGCTGGAGGCGCGCTACGCGCGACTGGCGCTCGAGGAGGATTGCCTCGTCAACTACGGTTTCCTTCCGCGCGAGATCCTGGCGCTGCTGCATCCCCGCGTCGCGACCCGCGCCTGGGACGAGGCCATGCACGCGCGCGCCGCCGAGGTGCTGGCCTTCATCCGCTCACGCGGCCGCACGCATCCGCAGGATGTGTTGAAGGCCTTCAGCCATGGCCGCGTCGAGAGCTACTGGGGTGGCGAGCTCAACGCCAGCACGCACTTGCTGGACGGCATGCATTACCGGGGCTTGCTGCGTGTCGCGCGACGCGACTCCGGCACGCGCGTGTACGAAGCCATCGATCACCTGGTCCAGGACGACAGTCCGGAGGCGCGCCACGCACGCGCGGCGGCCTTGCTGGACATGATCGTGTCGCTCTACGCGCCGCTCCCGTCGCCCAGCCTGGGCTATCTGACGAGCTTGCTGGGCTACGGCGCGCCGCATCTGAAGGTGGAGGCGCGGGCGGTGCTGAAGGAGGCGAAGTCGCGCTGGGCGCATGCCAAGGTGGACGGCGAGACCTGGTACTGGCCGGCGGACGAGAACCCGGCCTCTCGCGCGCACAAGGTCGAGCCCGATCGCGTCCGTTTCCTGGCCCCCTTCGACCCGCTGGTCTGGGACCGCCGCCGCTTTGAGCGGCTATGGGGTTGGGCTTATCGCTTCGAGGCCTATACGCCTGCAGCGAAGCGGACCATGGGTCATTACGCGCTGCCGCTGCTCTGGGGCGAGCGGGTGATCGGCTGGGCCAACTTGAAGGTGCAGGAGGGCCGTCTCATCCCCGATCTGGGCTTCATCGAAAAGCGTCCGCGCGACGTCGCATTCCGCAACGCATTGGACGAAGCGTATTTCGACATGACGACCTTCCTCGGTCTCAGCGAGTGATGGGAAGTTTGGCGAAATCCCGGCGGGCTGTAACGACAAGAAGGTCAGGCGTTCACGAGCGCCATGGAGACTTCCGGGTAGCGCTGACCCGCGACGGGGTTGTTGTCGACGACGGCTTGGAGTTCTTCCCGAAGGACGTCGCTGAGCCTCACCCGCGCGGCCATGGCGTTCTCTTCCAACCGAGCGATGGACCGCGTCCCCGGAATCGGCACCACATCCGGCCCCCGATCCAGCAGCCAGGCCAGCGCGAGCTGTGCCGGCGCGAGCCCGTGGTCGCGGGCCAGCTCGACGATGGCGTCGGCCAGCGCGAGGTTCTGCGCCAGATGCCCGTCCTGGAAGCGCGGATTCACGCGTCGCCAGTCGTTGGCGGCGAGCTGATCGGCGCTGCGAATGGCCCCGGTGAGGAATCCGCGTCCCAGCGGGCTGTAGGGCACCAGCGCGATGCCGAGCTCACGGCAAGTGGGCAGGACTTCGGCCTCCACATCACGCGTCCACAGCGAGTACTCCGACTGCACGGCCGCGATTGGATGCACCTTGTGAGCGCGCCGGATCGTCTCGGCCGACGCCTCGGACAGCCCGATGTGCCGGACCTTTCCGGCGCGGACCAGTTCCGCCATGGCGCCGACGGTGTCCTCGATGGGCACGGCCTTGTCGACGCGATGCAGGTAGTAGAGGTCGATGTGATTGACCCCCAATCGCCGCAGGCTGGCGTCGCAGGAGGCATGGACATGGGCGGGCGTCCCGTTCACGCCCGCCGACAGTCCGTCGGCGTTCCTGACGATGCCGAATTTGGTCGCCAGCACGACCTCGCGTCGCCGATTCGCCAGCAGCCCGGACAGCAGGCGCTCGTTCGCTCCGTTCCCGTAGATGTCGGAGGTGTCGAGGAAGTTCATCCCCAAGTCCAACGCGCGGTGCAGCACTGCCATGGACGTGGCCTCATCCGCGGGCCCGTAGAAATCGGACATTCCCATGCACCCGAGCCCGAGCGCCGAGACCTCGGGCCCATGGGCGCCGAGGCGGCGGCGCGGCAGTTGGGGCAGGTTGTTGAGGGGTTCCTTGGACATGATGGTCATGGTGGGCACTCCTTCTGATGTGATGCGGTCGCGGCGCCCGACGACCTGTCGGTGTCGCGATGTCCATCACTGTAGAAATTCCCCCCTGCCGGGACCAGCGCAAACCTCGCCCGTCCTTGCCCAATCGTCCGGAAGCCTGATGCCAAGGCCCTCGCGCGCTGGCGGCGCGCGCGAGGCGCTTGCACAATCGGCCGCATGGTTGCCCCCACCCCCATCCCCTTGGCCGAAGGATTCCCCGACGCGCTGCAGGCCCTGCGCGCGCAGATGGTGGACCTGACCTTGCGCCACATCGACGGCGACGGCTCGCGCCCGACCGAGCTCTCCTGCCTGCAGCTGATCAAGGCCAGTTGCACCGCCCCGCGCACCGCCCCGGCGCTGTACGAGCCCGGCCTGGTGATCGTGCTGCAGGGTCGCAAGAAGGTCGAGCTGGGCAACGAGACGCTGTATTACGACCCGCTGCATTTCTTGCTCGTGTCGATGACGATGCTGCCCAAGGGCCAGGTGATCGACGCCACGCCGGAGAAGCCCTATCTGTGCGTGCGCGTCAGCTGCGACACCCAGACGCTGGCGGAGCTGATGCTGGAGGTCGGTCCCGCGAGCAGCGACGCGCCCGCCCAGGCGCAATCGGGGCTGAACGTGGCACCGGTGTCGGAGTCGCTGCTGAGCGCCGCGCTGCGGCTGATGCAGTTGCTGGACAACCCGCAGGACCAGCGCGTGCTGGGGCCGCTGCTGCAGCGGGAGATCTTCTATCGGGTGCTGACGGGCCCGCTGGGCCCGCGCCTGCGCGCGCTGGCGCAGCAGGACAGCGCGACGCGCCGCCTGTCCCGCGCGATCGACGAGTTGAATCGTCGCTTCCACGAGGCCATCAGCATCGACGAGCTGGCCGAGGTCGCGCACATGAGCGCGTCCACGCTGCATCAGCGCTTCAAGCAGCTGACGAGCATGTCGCCGATGCAGTACCAGAAGCAGCTGCGGCTGCAGCACGCGCGGCGCCTGATGCTGGCGAGCGGGCTGGACGCGGCCGCCGCCGCGCACCAGGTCGGCTACGAAAGCGCATCCCAGTTCAGCCGCGAGTATCGACGACTGTTCGGCACGCCGCCGCGCACGGACATCGAGCAGATCTTGCGGGCGAGCTGAGGCCAGTGCGGCGTGCGGGCGGCGTCAGGCCGCCGTCGCTCACTTGCTGAAGCACTTCCCCGCCATCGACGGCGCGTCCTTGAGGCGGTCGTCGGTCGGATGCAGCGCCGCGACGCGGTTCTCGTAGACGCGTACGCACTTGCTGCCCTGGTGGACGATCTTGGAGCCCGAACCGCTGGTGGACTCGCCCACCTCCACGGGCAGCGTGCCCGCGGCATCCGCGACGGCCCACTCAACCGAGCGGCGCTCGCTGTGGGAGCGCGGATCGTTGCGGATCTGTTCGGCCATGTGCAGCCGGGCGTCCGACGCGGCGCCACCCTTCGGCAGCGCCAGGTTGAGCGTCGTTCGGCCGGATCCCAGCGGAGCCGGCGACGAGGCCGCGGACGCCGACGCGGCCACGGTCTGGAGGGATGTGGTCGGAGGGGCCGCGGTGATGCTGACCTCGGGCGCCGCCACCAGGATTGGCGCCGGCAGCGCGGGACGCTTGCCCACGGGCGGCGGCGGCCGCAGATCGGGCGGCTCGCCCGGCGCGATCCGGGACTTGGCCGTCACCAGCCGCACCGTCATCGTCCGCGCCTCTTCCCGATGCGCGGGCAGCACCTTGCCGAAGCCCGTCCACCACACGCCCAGCGCCACGGCCTGCACCAGCAGCGCCGCGCCCCACCCGATCCGACGCCGGCCCTTGCCGGCCGGCTGCCAATGCCCCGCCGTCATGCCGGCGTGCCAAGACTGTGCATCGTGCCCTCCCCGGCCGACATGTCGGGGGCGATGGTAGTCGCGCCGGATGAGGCCCGGCGAAAGTCGGTCGCGTTAGTTCAGGGCGGGGCCGGCGCCGCGCAGCGTCGCGCCACGGCAACGCGGGGGGCGCAGCACGCCGGGCGCGGTGCGCTCAGCCGCCGTGGCCGAAGGACTGGACGCGCCAGCCCGGCTGTCGGCCGTCCGGATCCAGGTGTCTTCGCACGGCGATTTGCGCCTGCGGGTCCTCCGCGTCGCTGACGTAGACGGTGAGCACGATGTCGGTCAGCGCTTCGCCTCGCTCGAACAGCACGACCGCGGCATTGCGCCGCGGCCCGTCGAGGATCACGCGGTCCACCCGCATGACGCGCAGCTTGGGCAAACGTTCGATGGTCAGTCGTACGTCCATGGGAACTCCCTGTGCTTGTCCCGATCGCCGCGTCCCTGTACTTCGTTCCGGTGGGTATTTCGCGGCAAGGACGGGCAGTATGGACACACTGTGTCGCCAGATGTCACGGATGTCCCTGATCCCGGATTTACACCCTGGTGCGCCGATTGCCAGGCTGTGCTACATTCCGACGCTTGATTCGCGCAAGACCATTCCCTGCGGTCTTCATCTGCAGCCCCGCCGGTCCGACGTTGCAATTCTCCGGACCCATCTCACGCGTGCGGCTCGCTACAGCATCAACCTCCGGTTCGTGCCTTGAGCGTTTCTCGCCGGCTGATATCCATCGGCGACTCGTCGGCGAAGCTGTTTCCAGCTTCGTCCAACTTTCCCAAACCGCGCCAAGACGGTTACGCAATTTGCGACCGTCCACGCGCTGGAGCCCGAAACGGCTCGGCACGTGGACCTGTCAAGGCGCACACCTCATGACAAACATGCCAACAAAAAGCATTGAGGTGGGGCGTTTCCTTGTCTCACCCATGACCAAACCCCATGCCGACGGCGGTTTTACCGCCTCGGTCTCGATCCGTTCGGGCCGCGGCATGTCCAGCATCGATCGCGTCATGCGATTCGTGCCGAGTTTTCCGAATCGCGGCGCCGCGCTGCGTTACGCTGAGAACGAAGGCACCGCCTGGGCGCGCGCGCATTGAGCGGCCGCCCATCCGACCCCTCCATTCAAGAAAGGAACACCCCTCCATGGCCAAGGAAGAACTGATTGAAATGCAGGGCGTGGTCAATGAAATCCTGCCCGACTCGCGCTTCCGCGTGACGCTCGAGAACGGGCATCAGGTCATTGCCTACACCGGCGGCAAGATGCGCAAGCATCACATCCGCATCCTGGCTGGCGACGCGGTGTCGCTGGAGATGTCGCCCTACGACCTGACCAAGGGCCGCATCACCTTCCGTCACCTGAACCGCACAGCGGGCGGCCCTCCGCAAGGCCGTCCCCCGGTCCGCCGCTGAGCCCGCGCGCGGGATACGCTCCTGAGGGACGCCTCCCGCAGGCGCCGGAACTTCCGGCCGCCGAGGCTGCATGACGACCGCCCCGACCGACACGGCCCCGCAGGTCGCCTTGTCCGATTCGCCCAGCGATGCTGGTGCGACGGGCAGCGCCGTGCCCGATCCGATGCCGGTGCCGCCCGAGGCGCCCGACATCAACGCCTGCTGCGGCAACGGCTGCGATCCTTGCATCTTCGACCTGCACGATCTGGCGATGGACCAGTACCGCCAGGATCTGCGGGCCTGGAAGACGCGACATCCGGACGCGGTGTCCTGACGCCCAGTCTGCGCTCACCGATCTCTCGATCCCCCTGAAGGGCCGCCTCGTGCGGCCCTTCGCTTTGGGGGCGCGGGGTTTGCACCGGGCTTGCGTTTGGTGACGTTTTCGGGGACAGCCCCGGGTTCAGATCCCGCGCAGGATGGCCGACATCAGGGACAGGCGCTTCGCTTGCCGATCACGGCGCGACGCGCCGCCCGATGCCCGGAGGTCTCGATGTTCATGACCGGCCAGAACCGCTCGCACGCCCCGCGCTCCGACGCGCAGGCCAATCTGCGCTTCGCGCTTGCCCGGCTGAGCGTCGACTGGCGGCGCCTGCCGCTGGCGTCGCTGGACGTGCTGCTGCGCCATCTGCTGATGGCTGAGCACCGCTGCATGCCCCACCCCAGCGTCTTGCGTGAACGCCCCACCAATCGCTGGCTGCTGCCGCGCATCCGCCGCCGGCGGATCGAAGTCGCGCAGCGGCTGGTCGCCCTGGGCGGCCGCGTCAGCCATGCGACGCTGACGCGCGTGCTGCCCCGCGGTCACGACTGGCCGGGCATCTCGGCCCTGGTCGGCCGCCATGCCTGGGATCCGGTGGAGGGGCGCCAGCCCCGCTCGCACACGCCCGTCGTCGACGAGGCACCCCTGCCATCGGCCTCATCGTCGACCGCCTCCTCCGAACCGGCCGATCAGGCGGCCCTCGCCGCCAGCAGCGCCCGCGCCACCTCGGCGAAGCCGTCGCCCCGCTCCGCCACGGTCACGTATGCCGGAGGGTGATCCAGCATCGGCAGGAAGCGCGCGATGTTGGCGACGCCCACCGACAGCGGCACCCGCTCGAACATCAGCTGATCATTCGTCGAGTCGCCGACGTAGACCCACTCGCCTGGGTCGAATTCCGCGCCGGTCAGTCGCTTCACCGCCCAATGCGCGGCGCTCCACTTGCTGTGGTCGCCGATCCAGCCGTTCACATGGATGGAGCTGACCGTCGCGGTCAACCCATGGGCGCGCATCCGGTCGCAGACGGCGGCGATGGCCTCGTCGTTCAGCGTCGAGAACTCCGAGTGATCGATGGCGATGTCGGTGAGCCGGCCGGCGCTGTCGCGCGCCAGGGTCGCGCCCGGCACTGTGGCCACGATCTCGCTCGCGCAGGCCTGGAGCCTCGCGAAGTTGGCCGCGCGCGTCGCGTCGTCCTGCGCGAACTCGATCCGCAATGCGTCGCCACCCTTGGCCGCCTCGCGATGCAGCAGCACCCCGCCGTTCTCCGCCACGATGCCGCGCACCGGCCAGGCCAGCGCGAAGGGCTCGCTCCAGCCTGAGGGGCGGCCGGTGATCGCGATCACGGGGATGCCGGCGGCGCTCAGACCATGCAGCGCGTCCAGGCCCGCCGAAGTGATGCCGGACTCGCCCGTCAACGTGTCGTCGATGTCGGTCAGCACGCCGCGGATCGGGCGCCAGGCGGCGCGGGGACAAGCGGCCAGCGGGGTCATCGTTCGCATGGGGCGCGATTGTGGCCCTACAATCGCGCCCTGTTCCGAGGAGCGTTGCGACCTCCCACCCCATCGAGGCCAGGCTCGGAACCGCCGCGCGGCGACATGCCCGCGGCCATGGCAACCGCGCTCACCCGTCGACCCTTCGCAGGCCGGGTGAGGACCGAGCGGCATCAACCGCCTCAGTCATTCACTCGCATCCGCTTCAGGCGTCGACGGCCCTTCCTCGCAGGAGTCCGCATGAACGCCCAAACGAAGCCGCTGGCCCAAGACCAGTACCTGATCAAAGACCTGTCGCTGGCCGATTGGGGCCGCAAGGAAATCAAGATCGCCGAGAGCGAGATGCCCGCGCTGATGGCCATCCGTCAGGAGTACGCCGCGGCCCAGCCGCTCAAGGGCGCGCGCATCACCGGCTCGCTGCACATGACGATCCAGACGGCGGTGCTGGTCGAGACGCTGCAAGCGCTGGGCGCCGAGGTGCGCTGGGCCTCTTGCAACATCTTCTCGACGCAGGACCACGCCGCCGCCGCGCTGGTCGCCACCGGCACGCCCGTCTTCGCCTACAAGGGCGAGACGCTGGAAGACTACTGGGACTACACCCACCGCATCTTCGAGTTCGGCCCCAAGGGCACGCCCGGCGAAGGCCCGAACATGATCCTGGACGACGGTGGCGACGCGACGCTGCTGATGCACCTGGGCCAGAAGGCCGAGAAGGACCTGTCGGTGCTGGCCAACCCGGGCAGCGAGGAAGAGCGCATCCTGTTCGCCGCGATCAAGAAGAAGATCGCGGAAGACGC
>NZ_JBCNLU010000071.1:0-10665 GCF_039595295.1 Roseateles sp. | reverse complement strand
TGGGCCGTGTCCGCGCGCAGCGTGTGGGAGGCCATCGAGATCGGACCGGAGGCGCTGTCGCTGATCAGCGCGAAGGAGACGGTCTCGATCGCGCGGCAGGACATCGTCAAGCTCTCGCTGGACAAGCGGATCCTGGTGATCAAGTGGCAGGCGCAGCCCAAGGTGAGGCTCGCGGTGATCGGGAAGGAACGGTTCAGCGCGCAGGCGTGGGAAGAGCTGCAGACGGCGTTGCAGGGTTGGGCGGTGTAGCGCCGTGGCGATCGATCCGATTCTTCGCAATGTCGAGCGGGAGCTGCACACCGATCGCTTGACGCTGCGCGTGCCGCGGTCTGGCGATGGCGAGCGGGTTCACGAGGCTGTCGTGGAAACACTGGCTGATTTGCGGGCCTGGCCGGCTTCGTTGCCCTGGGCAATGGCTGAGCCGACGGTGTCGGCCTCGGAGACCTTCTGCCGGGAGAGCGCGGCGGCCTTCATCAAGCGGGCGGAGCTGGTGTATCTGGTGTTCGACCGCGAGGATGACTTGCTGGCGGCGGTGAGCCTGCACTCGATCAATTGGTCGGTGCCGAAGTTCGAGCTGGGTTTCTGGTGCAGGACGAGTCGTCAGCGTCAGGGCTACATGGCCGAGGCTGCGGGTGAGCTGGTGCGCTATGCCTTCGAGGCGCTCGGCGCGCAGCGGGTGTATGCGCTGCCGGATGATCGGAACGCCGGTAGCCGGGCCGTGTGCGAGTCGGTTGGAATGGTGCTCGAAGGCGTGATGCGGAATGAGCGCGTGACACCGGAGGGCGGGACGCGCGATACGTGTGTCTATGCGCGGGTGCGGGCGGGGTCGGGGGTAAGCTGACTTCCTGTACTGCGGGAGTCGCCATGACACCTCGAGAACGATACGAGTCATCGGCCGCGGCGTGGCACGAAGCAGGCCGTCCCGCCTCATCGCTGCCTGGCGGCTATCGCCTCATTGCCTTGCGGTGTTGGGCTCACAGCGGCGGCGCCCGCAATGAAGGCTTCTCCAGCGTGCTGCAGGAATTCTTGGATGCCGCGAATGCCGCGCAGCGTCGTGACTGGCTGGACGCCTACTTCTCGGACCAGGAGTTCGGCCGCGGATGCGGGGAGAGCTATCGATTCGAGAACGTCTCGTTCTGCACCGCCTGCGGTCGGACCTATTGCTATCGGTGCAAGGGAGATCAGCCGCTGGCGGCGAATGGGAATGCGGCGTGCGTTTGCGGTGATGGAGAGGTCGTGGGCTGAGGTCTAACCCGCCGCGCCGTTGAATCGACCGCGCCGATGCGCGAGGTTCAGCAAGACCCCTGTCATGACCAGGCAGAGGGCGACCGCCACCACGGAGCCTTCAGCGCCAAAGGCACCGCCGGTCAACCAAGCCGGGCCAGTCAATGTGCCGTGGAGCCATGACTCCCCGGTGTGACCGGAGACCGCGATCGAGAACACGGCACCCTGCACGAAGTTCCAGGCGAAATGCAGTGCGGCGCACATCCAGATTCGACGAGTCAGCAGGTAGGCCGCTCCAAACAGCAGACCGAGTTCCAGCCCGAGCAGGATGCCGATCAGCGGCGTGGCGCCCTCATTGCCCAAGTGGGCCAGACCAAAGAGAAGGCTGGAAATCGCCAGTGCCCAAGCGGCGCCAAAGGAACGCTCGAGCAAGCGCAGCAGGATGAGTCGGAACAGCAGTTCCTCGACCAGCGCACCGGCAACCAGCTTCGGCGCCATGCTCACGAGCACGGCGCGAAGGTCGTCGAACGTCCCAACGGCTTCCAGCGAGTACGCGCCCAAGACCGTCAGGATCGCCACCACGCCAGTGAAGAGCAGGCCCCCCAGCAGCAGACCGGCGAGCAGCTCGACGCCAGCGCCTGAAATGGAAAGCTCCCGCGCGGGTCGTCGTTCCCAGAACCGGACGTAAGCCCAGTACGCGGCGACGAGGACCAATGCCTTGATCAGATTGCGCCACTCTCGCAGGCCCGGATCGGGCAGGAGGAGCATCGTGCAGATATTCGCTGCGATGAATGGGATGGCAATGAACAGCAGGGCGGCGAGCCAGGCGCCTGCGGTTGATGCGCCGAATCGCTGAAGCCACGGCGCAGAGCTCGTCGGCGATACAGCTGTTCCTGGTTTCATTCCGGAAAGGTCCATGGTGCGACGCAGAGACTGCGCGGTGAATTGATCGTGGCGGCACTCTGCCCAATCCAGAAACCGGCCCCCACCGCTCGGCGACAGGCTGCATGTCACGAGGGTTGAACTGCAGGCATCGGCCTACGCTCAAACGATCGGATCAATGGGAGATGCCGGCGTTCCGCGAGCCTCAATGGCCTTGCCGGCCAGGAGGCACAGATCTTCCCGGTAGTGACTGGCGAGAATCTGCACGCCGACCGGTACCGCGCCGACCAGGTCGGTGGAGACGGCAAGCCCAGGCAGGCCCAGTGCCGGCGGCGCTCTCATGGGCAGTTGAGCTCGCCACACGCGCTCGAAACCGGCCTGTCCCTGCAGATCGAGTCCGTCCTGGAAAGGCAACTCGCCAGAGACCGGCAGGAGCAGTACCGGATATTCGGTGAAGAACCGCCGCCAAGCTCGTTGCACGGTGGTGCGCATCACCAACGCGCGGCTGACGATATCGCCGGGCAGCGCCTCGGCCATGCCCCTGACCGCATTGACCACGGCGAGCGCGGCCGTATCGCCGTCGCGCTGAGCGGCATCGACGAGCTTGGCGAAGCCGTCGCCAAGCCACAGCTGCATCTGCACGTCAGCCGCCTCTCGCATGAGCGGCACATCGTCGATCTCCGTCACGGTCCACCCGGCGTCAGAGAGGCGTCGTGCCGCGTCCCGCAGGGCCGTTTCGACGTGCCTGTCTATCTCCATTCCCCCGGGGCGAAGGCACATCGCCGCAACCCTTGGCGTCTCGGGCCCCTCGAGGGGCACCGGCACCCACCAGGGATCGCGCAGATCGGGCGCCGCCATGGCCGCGAGGCCGACCCGAAGGTCGTCGATCGTTCGGGCCATCAGTCCCGTGGACGACATCATCTGCGGGCCGATGGGGCGCTCAGGAGAGGAGGCGTTGTAGGCGGGAACCCGCCCGAGCGTGGGCCGTAAGCCATGAATGCCGCAGGCGTAGGCCGGATAGCGCAGCGATCCGCCGATGTCCGTGCCGACGGCGAGCTGTCCGATGCCGGCGGCGACGGCGGCGGCACCACCGCCCGACGAGCCGCCAGGGGTCAGCGCGGAACTGCGCGGATTGCGGGTAGAGCCGTCGAGCGAATTGCTCGTGAACCAGCGCAGCGCGAAGGTCGGCGCGTTGCTGCGTCCCAGCAGCACCGCGCCTGCACGCACCAGGTTCTCGACCGCGGGACTGTTCACCCTGGCAACGAAGTCCTTCTGAAGGTGGGTCCCGTTCGTCGTCGGGAAGCCCGCCATGTCGACATTGATCTTGACCGTCACCGGAACGCCGGCCAACGGCCCCACGTCCTCGCCGCGTCCGATCCTGCGATCCAGCTCATCTGCCTGCGCGAGCACCTCTTCGGGGCGATGCGCCACCACCGCGTTGATTCGCGGATTGACCTCGTCCAGTCGCTTCAGCGCATCCGCCGCGGCCTCCCGAGCGGAGACCTTACGCAGCCGCACCAGCTGCGCAAGCTCGGTCGCAGGAAGCCGCCAGAGTTCAGACGCGGCCCGCGTGATTCGCGCATCGTCCCCGGCTGCATCCGTGGACGTGCTCTCAACATCGTTCTTCATTTCTGGATCCGGAGCCTCACAGCGCGACGACGCACTCGACCTCCACCAGCGCCCCGCCGGCGAGTGCCGCCACGCCGACCGTGCCGCGCGCGGGATAAGGCTTCTGGAAGTACTCCGACATGACGGTGTTGAGGAGCGCGGAATGGGCAAGGTCGGTCAGGTAGACATTGACCTTCACGACGTCGTCGAAGGTCGCGCCGGCTGCCGTGACAACCGCGCGGAGGTTCTCGAAGACCTGCCGGATCTGCGACTCGGCATTCCCGTCGACCATCTTGTTGGTCCGCGGATCCAAGGGGAGTTGGCCCGACAGCCAGAGGGTGTTGCCAGCGCGAACCGCTTGGGAGTAGATGCCGATGGCAGTCGGTGCATCGGATGTCGATATGGGTTGCTTGTGCATGGGGTGTCCTTGGATTGCTCCGACGTGGAGATGCATGGGTGGCTGAAAGGGTTCTGCAGTCGAGCCGGCGGTCCGGCGATCAACGAACGAGGTATCGGGACCCGCGCTGGCGGCGCGAGCGCCATGCCAGCAGTCCCGCCTGGATGACGAAGAAGCCACCGCCTCCGGTCGCATAGACCGACAGCACGACCAGGGACGGCATGGGCCCTGTGGCCTGGATGCAGTACGTGATGCCGACGAGAAAGGACAGGCCACCGGAGATGAGCATCGGCCACTGCTGGCCGAGTTCCTGGCCGCGCCTGCGAATGCCCAGCGCGAACTGGGCCGCACCGGCGATGGCGGCCCAGACGCCGAAGGCGGCGAGCACGGCGGCGGGCCCGTACGCTGAAGCTGCGACAGTGGCGATCGCCGCAAGCGTGCTCAGCGCCGCATTGAAGGCGGTGATGCGGCGCTCCGTGTCGCGCTTCAATGCGCGATAGTCGATCAGCGATGAGACGGCGTCGATCAGCGGATAGCTCACGAGCAATGCCGTCGCCGCGGGGCCCAAGGTCGCGTGTACCCGGGCGAAGGCGGCCGCCCACAACAGCGCGAGCAGGCCGCGGCACAGGTAGAGCTTCGAGAGCGATGCGCGATTCGCAGGTTGACGGGGCATGGAGACCGCGTCAATCGATAGGGGCGTGCGGAGCATGGCGGGCGTTCAGAGGAGTTGACGCATCACACCAGCTTCGACACGGCCTCACCATCGGAGCTAGGTTTGGCTGACCCCTACCAAGGTTTGGGCAGGAGCGGCGCTCGGTTCAGCAGCCCGATCAGAGTCCGCTAGTCCTCATGGCGTTGTTTGGTTCGACCGCTGCTGCTCAACCAGATTCCAGCGCTGTCCGTCGAACCGGTAGGTCTGCCGCTCCCGCATTTCGCGGGTGGGATTGCTGTCGCTGAACAATGCGGTGAATGAAACGGTCGACGCGTCCGGCGCCGCCCAGTCCTCGGCCTTCATGAACACCATCGGCCAGCGCTTCAACACCACATCGCCGGCTGAAGCCCTGTCGTGCCGCTCCGGTGGCAATTGCAACGGCGTGCCCGCACGCCACCCGAGCTGGCGTTGCGCCTCCTCGCGGTCGATCCGGCCATCGGCGAAGACGCGCAAGGTGCGCTCGATGTCGCGTAGGGCTGCCTCGGCGCGAGCCCGGACCGTGGCATCTGAGATGGCAGGGACGTTCAAGCCCAGGGACAACTTGGACACATAGGGTTCCCCGGGCATATAAACACAGCCCGTCGCGCATGCGGCAATCGCCACGGCAGACACGAAGCGACCCATGCCCTTGGAGAAGACTCGTTGGAAGGCTTGTCGAGGATGCATGGCGGCATCGTATCCCTATGATTCGGCCCCGGCTCCATCCTCTCTTGTCTCTCATGCGGCGCTGCTCAAGGACGGGGACGTGGTCGGCGGCTATGACCGGCAATGCGTCGCACCGGGCAAGGTCACCTTGGAGATCTCCGCCGCGATTGGCAGAGCTTGCCTTGGGGCCAACACTCAAATGGAGTGCTGCGTAGGCCGCTACCAGCCTGACGCAGACATCCACCTCCGATCCCCCCAATAAACGCAAACGCCCGGCATGAGCCGGGCGTTTGCTTGAGCGATCGATCTGGCGTCAGCCGATGGATCGCTCCATCGAGACAGCGAAGCCGGTCAGGCTCACTGCGCCGAAGCGATCTGAACGCTGTCCGAGGACGTGTCGCGGCGGCCGGTCACGTAGACCGTGGGCAGCTGCTCGCGCTTGACGGTGATGACCACCGGATCCAGCGTGACGATGGAGGCGCGAATCTCGCGTTGGCCCTGGGCGTGGGCGATGCCGAAGAGCACGGCCAGAGAAGCAATCGCGCCGAAGGCGACGGCCTTGATGGTGGTGCTGGTGGCGGATTGCATGTTGAAGCGGGTGGTGGTCATGTCGTTCTCCTGAAGGCGTTTGCTGTGTCGATGGAGTCAGTGTCGTCATGGACACCGCGTCTTACGAGCGCCAGGAGACGAAGCCACATCCGCACGGCGTGAGATGCATCCGGGGCGGATGAACGGAGCGCGCCGGCCTCGGCGGTGCGGGACTTCAATCCGCCGTGCAGGCGCGCCCGCGCATCAGGAGAAGCCCAAATCGATGCCCAACACCGAGCCCAGCCCGAAGGTCAGCAACAGCAGCAAGGTGAGCAGGACCACGAAGACGACGATCACCGTCCCGGCCGCGCGGAGCACTGCCCGCTGCTTCTCCGTCCCGTTCTCCTGCCTGGCTTTGTCGTAATGCCACTTGATGGCATAGAACATGCCGATGGCCAGCACGCCGAGCTTGAAGATGATGAAGACGGTGGGGACCCATTCCATGATGTCGATGTTCCAGACTTTCCCTTGACGGCAGCCATCTTGGGATGCAAGTCCTCAAGACGCTGATTGGCACTGTGCTCCCCTCCGCTTGGGAAGTACAGATTCAGATTCCTGGAAAAATACCAGATCAGATGGGCGGCTGAGAGGGAATTCGCAGTGGCCGGGCTGTTGCCAATACAGTGCGATCTTCCACGCAGCGAGCCATATCAGCCCCGTCTTCATGAAGCGCTACGAAGTCCTTGCCGATGACTTGGCGGCCTCCATCGCCTCCGGGCAGTTGCGCCCCGGCGACCGGCTGCCTTCCGTCCGCGAAGCCAGCAAGGACCGCAGCGTCAGCCCGTCCACCGTCTTCGAGGCCTACTACCTGCTCGAGGCCCGCGGCCTGATCGAGGCGCGCCCGCGGTCCGGTTACTTCGTCAGCCAGGCGGCGATTCCTCACCCTGAGCCCCACGCGTCGGACCCGCTCGCCGAGGAACGCGACGTCGAGGTGTCGGAGCTGGTGTTCCAGGTGCTCGGGCTGGCGCGCAACCGGGCTGTCGTGCCGCTGGGCTCGGCGTTTCCGAGTCCGACGCTGTTCCCGCTGGACAAGCTGGCGCTGTCGCTGGGCAAGGCCGCGCGCGGGCTGGATCCGTGGCGCACGGTCGAGGATTTGTCGCCCGGCAGCGCGGAGCTGCGGCGCCAGATCGGCCTGCGCTACCTGGGCGCCGGCTGCAAGGTCGATGCGGACGAGATCGTCGTGACCAACGGCGCGATGGAGGCTTTGAATCTTTGTCTCGAGGCGGTCACGAAGCCGGGCGACCTCGTCGCCATCGAGTCGCCGACCTTTTATGGCGCCCTGCAGGCGCTGGAGCGACGCGGGCTCAAGGCCGTCGAGGTGGCGACGCATGCGCGCACCGGCGTGGACGTGGCGGCGCTGGCGGCCGTCCTCGATCGCCATCCGGTCAAGGCGTGCTGGCTGATGCCGAACTTCCAGAACCCCTTGGGCAGCCTGATGCCCGATGCCGCGAAGGCGGCGCTGGTCGCGCTGCTCGCCGAGCGCGAGATCCCGCTGATCGAGGACGACGTCTACGCCGAGCTCTACTTCGGCGCTCGCCCCCGGCCCGCGAAGGGCTGGGACAAATCCGGCCTGGTACTGCATTGCAGCTCGTTCTCGAAGTCGCTGGCGCCGGGTTTCCGCGTGGGCTGGGCGGCGGCCGGGCGGTTCGCGCGAGACGTCAGCCGGCGCAAGCTCATGAGCTCATTGGCCACCCCGGTACCGATGCAGGAAGGCCTGAGCGAGTACCTCCGGCGCGGCGGCTACGACCGGCATCTGCGGCAGCTCCGGCAAGCGCTCGTCACGAACCGGCAGGCCATGCTGAGGTGCATCGCCAAGTGCTTCCCGTCAGGCACCCGCGTGACCCAGCCGGAGGGCGGCTACTGCGTCTGGGTCGAGCTGCCCGCGCGGATCGACGCGCTGGAGCTGCACCGGGTGGCCCTCTCGCATGACATCAGCATCGCGCCGGGGCATCTGTTCTCGGCCGATCGGCGGTTCACGCACCACCTGCGGCTCAACTTCGGGCATCCCGACAACGCGCAGGTCGAGGGCGCGCTCAAGACCTTGGGGCAGATCGCAAAGGCGCTGGTGCGGTAGCGCGGGCGCGCGGTGAACGCGCCGATGTTGACCGACGACGCCACTCCGGTGTTAGAGCGAAAATCGCGGGCTGGGCCGGCCGACCTCCGGGTGCGGCCAGTCAGCCTCCTCCTCTTTCAGCTGGTGCCGTCAGGCCGCTCATGACCGACTCTCCATACACGACCTTGCCGCAGTGGCCCAACGCCTATCCGGCCACCGGCGCCAGCGCCACCTTGAAGCTCCAGAACGAGGACTTCGTCGTCACCGAGCTGCCGCTGCAACTTCCCTCCGGCGAGGGCGAGCACATCTGGCTGGACATCGAGAAGAACGGCGCCAACACCGCTTACGTCGCGCAGCAGCTGGCCGAGGCGGCGGGCGTGCAGGACCGGGACGTGGGCTATGCGGGCCTCAAGGACCGCTACGCCATCACCCGCCAGTGGTTCAGCATCTATCTGCCCAAGGGCGAGACGCCCGACCTGACGCAGCTCCAGCACCCGGAGTTCAAGGTGCTGAGCCAGACCCGCCACGTGAAGAAGCTGCGCCCCGGTGACCTGCAGGGCAACCGGTTCCGCATCGTGCTGCGGGATGTGATCGGCGATCGCGACGCGATCGAAGCGAATCTCCGGGCGGTGGCCTCGCAAGGCGTGCCCAACTACTTCGGTGCTCAGCGCTTCGGCCATGACGGAGGGAATGTCGAGCAAGGCCGAGCCATGCTGGCGCGCGAGATCCGCGTGCGCAACCCGAAGAAGAAGGGCATCTACCTGTCGGCGGTGCGGTCGTTCGTCTTCAACGAGGTGCTCGCGCTGCGGATTCAGCAAGGGCTCTGGGGCCAGGTCTTGCCTGGGGACGTGATGGACGAGCCCGGTCGTCCCACCGGACCGCTTTGGGGCCGCGGCCGAGTGAGCACCACCGATCAAACGCAGGCGCTGGAGAACGGCGTGTCCGAGCGTCATGCCACTTTGTGCGACGGGATGGAGCACGCCGGCCTGGATCAGGAGCGCCGCTCGCTGGTGGCCAGTCCGCAGGACATGACGTGGGAATGGCCGCAGGCGGATCAGCTGGTGCTGACCTTCTCTCTGCCCGCCGGGAACTACGCAACGTCCGTGCTGAATGAGATTCTGCGGACGACGGAGCCGGGGCGGTTTGTGGAGGGGGAGGGTGAGGGGGCGGCGGCTGAATGAGGGTGTGCTCTCAGACAGACCGGGCACGTTGAGACAGAGGGCGGCGAATGCGCTTCCGCGTCACGTCGATTCAAGACGAAGGACTGCCCAGCACCTGGAATGACTGCCAGCTGTGGATGGAAGACTGGCTCAATGCCAACCTGGGCGGCGCTGCGGATCTCGGGCGGCGTGAACGTGCAGGTCACGGTCGTGATCATGGCGTCCGACGCTCTTTTGAGAGAGCTGCGTCCGAGTCGGCTCACGCGTATGGAGGACGGCGGTTCATTGCTGGCGTTGCATGTCGTCATTTCGCCCGATGCGATACACGGATCCGAAGGATCGGAGCACTTGGCGCTTCTGTGCGGAGCGGTCCATGCAGGCCTCCCGGAAGGGCTCATGCGAAAGCCGAAAGGGCTGGATTACGCGAGGCTGCGTCTGGCGATACAGGCTCGTGTCGGGCCATTCATGAATGGCGGGGCCATTGGTTGAGGAGGGAGCAGGATGCGATTGGAGGCTGAGCACGTTGGGGCGGCTTTGCAGCGAAAGCGGACATCGCCCTGAGCGTGCTCAAGAACTAGGATGGCCAGGTTGACACTCGCATGGGCGCCATGAGACCAGCCACGCAGGACTATCTCGACCTCCAACTCCGATTTGCTTCCGCCTATGCAACGCTGACCGGTACCGGGCTGCAGGAGGCTGTCTGTGTTTGCACCAACCTACGGAGACGGTTTGGCCTGGAAGAGGAGGAGGACGCAGGCATGTGGCACCGCTTCGTGAGGGGGCTGCAGCCACCATCTCGCTTGAGCGACAACGTTGCATGGGCCCTGGAGTTCCAGAGAACGTGCCCCTTGCAGCCACCGCCCTCCACTGCATTCGGCTGCTTCAGTTTCCAGCCTCCGGACTCGTATGGAGCGGTTCGCATTCACTTCCGGGACCCTAACAAGGAGCCGAGAGTCAGCCCGCTGGGGCGCTCAGAAGTCGGGCGCCGGCGGGACGAACTTCGTGCCATGTTCGAGCACATCCAGAGGTACCACCCCTCAGCCCGCACGGTGCGAGGAGCCTCGTGGCTGTACAACATCGCGGCGTACAACAGGCTATTTCCGGAGGTCTACTGGCGGTCCGCCGCAGTGGCCCGCGGCAAGCTGAATATGACCGGCGCCTCCACATGGGGCCAGGTGCTTGATTGGCGCGACCAGGTGAAAACCGAAGCGCGGGATGCACTCCTTAATCGGCTCCCCCAGATGAATCCGGAACAACCCTGGAGAGTGTTCCCGTTGCAGTGTCTCGTGCCGGCTGCGCCCATCGAGAGCTTCCTCGGTTAGGCACAGCGGCACGGCTGCCCTCAGCCTCTTCCGACCGCCGGTTCTCTGCCTTAAGCAGCGGCGGCATTGCAGCG
>NZ_JBCNLU010000070.1:0-11797 GCF_039595295.1 Roseateles sp. | reverse complement strand
ATCAGCGGCATCCCCAGCGCCACCACGAAGGGCGCGAGGTAGATGAAGACCACCATCCGCGAGGCCGTCGTGTATTGCAGCCCGAGGAAGATGCAGGCGAACTCGGCCGCGAAGAGCAGGCCCGCGAGCAGCCCGCCCTTCAGGCTGCCGTCACGGCCGAACAGCGCGATGCCGCGCGCGGCCGCGAAGCCCCACACCAGCAGTCCCGCCACGCCCGAGCGCAGCGCGGCTTGCCACAGCGGGCCGATCTCCGTCAGCGCCGCCTTGGCCGCGACCTGGTTCAGGCCCCACAGCAGGCAGCATCCGAGCAGGATGAGCACCGCCGTTCCGTCGAGTTGCTGCTTGCGTTCCATGGCGGCGGATCATGCCCGGCGGCGCTGTCGTTCTCGTACGCCTCGCGCGGCCAACGCACACGCCAGCGCGATCACCGCGCTCGCCACCACGCCGGCGATCAGGCCCGTCAGATGCGCCAGCGGCGCGATCGCGATGTTCCAGCCGTCCCAGTGACGCAGCGGCGGGCCCGACAAGGGCCGCTCCGCCGTCACCTTGGCCAGCAGGCCGATGCCGACCACCAGACCGATCACCCGCTCCCGCCCATGCGCCGCGCGCGCGCGCAGCATCGCGATCACCGCGACGGCCACGCCCGCGTGCAGCACGCCGGACAGGCCGCCGAATCGTTCCAGTTGAGGCTCGATCAGCAGACCGAACTGCGTCAGCGGCCAAGCCAGCAACCAGGCCAGCGCCTCGCGCCAGGTCAGGCGCGCGGCCAGGCCCAGCAAACCGACCACCGCGCAGCCCGCCAGATTCGCGATCAGATGCTGAGGGCTCAGATGCAGCAGCGCGGCGCTGAAGGCTCTCCACGGCTCCCGCCAGGCGAGTTCAGGGCGCCATTGCAACGCCGCCTGCACGCCGGGCGGCTGCACCCAAACCAGCAGCGAGCCGGTCGCCAGCAGCAGCGCCACCAGCATCCATGCGCGTCCTCGCATCCGACGCGCCCGTCAGCGTCAGCCGAAGACGGCGCGCCACAGCGCCAGCACCACGTCGCGCTGCGGCTGCAGCGCCGCGGCGGCCTCGGCATCCAGCGCCGTTGACTGCTCGTTGAGACGCGCCCGGTGCTGCACCCGGCGCAGCTCGCGGTAGGCGTCCGCCGCCGCGCGGCCCACGTCGGCCGGCAGCAGGCCGTGGGCCTCGGCGCGTTGCAGCAGCGCGATGTTGCCGGCGTTGGCCAGCAGATCCGGGTGATCGCCGGCATGCGCCAGGATCAGGTATTGCAGCGTGAACTCGGCGTCGACCATGCCGCCGGGACTGTGCTTCACATCGAAGAGACCGGCTTTCACCGGCCGCGCCGCACGCAGCTTCTCGCGCATGGCGACCACCTCGTCGCGCAGCGCCACCGGATCGCGCGGCGAGGTCAGCACCGCGCGCCGCGTCGCCTCGAAGCGCTCGGCCAGGGACGCGTCGCCCGCGCAGAAGCGCGCTCGCGTGATCGCCTGGTGCTCCCAGGTCCATGCGGTGTTGCTGCCGCGGCCGCCCTGGTAGTTCTCGAAGGAACTGAGCGACGTGACCAGCAGGCCCGAGTTGCCGTTGGGCCGCAGCGCCGTGTCGATGTCGAAGAGCTCGCCCGCCGCGGTGCGGATGGTCAGCCAGGTGATGAGCTTGCGGACGAAGGCGCCATAGATCTCGGACGCGTTCTCGTCCTCGTCGTCGAAGAGGAAGACCAGGTCCAGGTCGCTGCCGTAGCCCAGTTCCTTGCCGCCCAGCTTGCCGTAAGCGATCACCGCCAGACGCGGGGCGTCGCGGTGTTTCTGCTTGAGCCGCGCCCAGGCCCAGTCGATCACGCATTGCAGCGTGGCATCGGCGAGCAACGACAGCTCGTCGGCCACCTGCTCGACGCTGATCTGGCCCTCGACGTCACGCACCAGCGTGCGGAAGACCTCGGCGTGATGCGCGCGGCGCACGCTGTCCAGCAGCGCGTCCTCGCTCGCCTCGCCGTGCTCGGCCCAGGCGTCGTGCCGGGCCTGCAGATCCTGGATGAACGCGGGACCGTCGAAGCGCTCGTGCAGCAGGCGGGCATCCGCCAGCTCGTCGATCACGCCGGGATGCTGCATCAGATAGCGCATCGGCCAACGTGCCAGCCCCAGCAGCCGCAGCAATCGGCCCTGCACCGGCGGACGTTCGACCAGCAGCGCCAGGTAGCTCTCGCGGCGCAGCAGCGGCTCGATCCAATCGACGAAGCGTTGCGCCGCCTCCAGCGTGCACTCCCCCTGGCGCACCGCCAGCGCCGCGCGGCCGACCAGCTTGGCCAGCCGCAGCCGCGATTCCTCGCGCAGGTTCTGCACGCGCGGCTGCTGCGCCCAACGCCGCACGCTGACGGCGAGCTCGGGCTGCAGCTTCTCCAGGAAGTCCTCGCTGTCGATGGGCAAAGGAGGTCCGCCGCACATGCCGTTCTTGCAGCCGCCGTTGCTCGGCGCGACGCCGTCATGCAGCAGCGCGTCGAACTCGGTGGCGACGAGCTCGCGCACCTCCATCAGTTTGTCCAGCAGCGGACAGGCATGGCTGTTGCAGGTCAGGCAGAGGCTGCGCGCGATCCAGCCGATGTCCTCGTCGGCCGCGGGCAGGCAATGCGTCTGCTGATCGTCCAGATATTGAATGCGGTGCTCGACCCGGCGCAGGAAGTCGTAGCCCTGGGCCAGCGCGGTCGCCGTCTCCGGCTTCATCAGCCCGCGCGCGGCCAGCCGCGTCAGCGCCTTGAGCGTCGAACGGGTGCGGATCTCGGGGAACTGTCCGCCGCGCACCACCTGCAGCAGCTGGACGATGAACTCGATCTCGCGGATGCCGCCGCGCGACAGCTTGACGTCGTTGGCCCGTTCGGGCCGGCCGGCGGCGCGGCGCTGGGCCTCGTCGCGGATCTTGCGGTGCAGCTGCCGCAGGCCCTCGAAGACGCCGTAATCCAAATAGCGCCGGTAGACGAAGGGCGTCACCAGGCTGCGCAATTGCAGCGCGCGGCCGCTCTTGACGCTGGCGCGCGGCGCGATCACCCGGCTCTTGAGCCAGGCGAAGCGTTCCCACTCGCGGCCCTGGACCAGGAAATACTCCTCCAGCATGCCCATGCTGACCGCGGGCGGGCCGGAGTTGCCGTTGGGCCGCAGCGCCAGGTCGACGCGGAAGACCTGCCCGTCCTCGGTCACGTCGCCGATCAGCGTGGACAAGCGGCGCGACAGATGGGCGAAGTACTCGTGCGCGGAGATGCGCTGGCGGCCGCCCTCGACGCCGTCGGTCTGGCCGTCGTCCTCGTAGACATAGATCAGGTCGATGTCGGACGACACGTTGAGCTCGCGTCCGCCCAGCTTGCCCATGCCCACGACCCAGAAGTCGATCGCCTGGCCGGCCGCATCGCGCGGGACGCCGTATTGGGCGTCGAGCTCGGCGCGGCAATGCGCCAGGCCGATGTCCAGCGCGACCTCGGCCAGATGCGTCATGGCCTGGGTGACGTCGGTCATCGCGGCGCCCTGCTCGACGTCCAGCACCGCCAGCCGCTCCATCACCAGGTGGCGCATGACGCGCAGCGCGGCGGGCAACGGGCGTCCCTCTTGCCGGAAGCGCTCGACCAGCGCGCGCATCGTCACGTCATCGGGAAGGCCGGGCGGCAGCAGCGCCAGCTCCGCCTCATAGCGGCGCCGGATGCGCTGAACGAATCGGCTGTGGTCCGCCGTCGCGGCAGGGGCCGGAAGGCCCGCCGGGACGGCGCTTGCCTGGGCAACTGAATCCATCGGTAAAGAAAGCTCTCGCTGGCTTTGGCCTGAAAATGCCTGTGCTAGATTCGGCGTCCGCCGTCTGCTCTTACATGTCTTCGTCCGCCACCAGCCCTGACTCCGGTTCCGCGGTCGCGACGCGACGCTTGTGGACACGCTGCGCCCTCTGGCTCGGCATCCCTCTTCTGGGGCTTGTCACCCTGCTGATGGCGGCCTGGCTGGCGTTGCACTGGGCGATTCTGCCGCACATCGACGACTGGCGACCGGAGCTCGAAAGACAAGCCACCAAGGCATTGGGGGTACCCGTGAGGATCGGCGGCATCAGCGCCAATTCCTCCGGCTGGATCCCCACGCTGGACCTGCGCGACGTCCGCGTCGTCGACGCCAACGGCCGCGACGCGCTGCGGCTTCCCCGCGTGAGCGCGGCGGTCTCCCCCCGATCGCTGCTCGCTTTCGAGCTGCGTTTCTCCCAGCTGCTGCTGGACAGCCCCGAGCTGCTGCTGCGCCGCGACGCGCAGGGCCGCGTCTTCGTCGCCGGCCTGAGCGTCGACGGCGCCGGCGACACCCCGACCTCCGAAGCCGCCACCGACTGGTTCTTCGAGCAGCACGAGTTCGTCATCCTCCACGGCCGCATCCGCTGGGTGGACGAGCTGCGCGCCGCGCCGCCGCTGGAGCTCTTCGATCTCAACCTGGTGCTGCGCAACGGCCTGCGCCGCCACCGCCTGCGCCTGGACGCCACCCCGCCCGTCGGCTGGGGCGAGCGCTTCACCCTGCGCGGCGAGTTCACCCAGTCGCTGCTGGAGCGCCCCGGCGCGCTCCAGCATTGGAGCGGACAGCTCTACGGCGACCTGCCCCGCACCGATGTGCGCGAGCTGCGCCGCTATGTGGACCTCCCCTTCGAGCTGACCGAAGGCGACGGCGCGCTGCGCGCCTGGCTGGATCTGGACAAGGGGCAGCCGCGCAGCCTGACCCTGGACATGGGCTTGCGCTCGGTGCAGCTGCGCGTCGCGCCCGGCCTGCCGGAGCTGGAGCTGGCGCAGATCGCCGGCCGGCTGATCCTGAAACAGTCGCCGCAGTCGGTGTCGCTGGAAGCCAGGCAGCTTGGCTTCAGGGGCGGCGACGGGCTGGACTGGCCCCGTTCGGACTGGGCGCTGGAGCTCAAGCGAGACGCCAAGACCGGCGCGTTCATCGGAGGTGATTTCAATGCGCAGCAGCTGGATCTGGCGCTGGGCGCGCAGATTCTTGCGCGACTGCCGCTGGCCGAGTCGCAGCGTGCGCTGATCGCGGACATGAACCCCGCCGGCCTGATGAACGCGCTGCAACTGCATTGGGAAGGCCCGATCGACGCGCCGCGCGTCTACCGCGCGCGCGGCCGTCTGCAGGGTCTGCAGCTGAGCGCCGCGGCGCCGGACGCGCCTGCCTCACCCGCCGCCCCCGCCTCGGCGGCGTCCTCGCCGTCCACCGGCCGACCGGGCATCGCCGGCGCGGACCTGCAATTCGACGCGACCGAGCAAGGCGGCAGCGCCACGCTGGCGATCCGCAACGGCCAGGTGACCCTGCCGGGCGTCTTCGAGGAAGCGATGGTGCCGCTCAAGCAGGCCGACGCGACGCTCAGCTGGCGGGCGCAGCGCCCCGCCGCGCCGGTCGTGATGCCGGCTGGCAAGCGCGCGCCGGCCACGACGCCCATCGTCAATCCGCTCGCCGTGGCCTCGACGACCGCGGTGCAGATGGTCGCCAAGACATCCTCCGCCGGGACCGCCGCTTCGGCCGTTTCGGCCGCGGCGGCGGTCCCGCGCACCCAGTGGTCGGTGCAGTTCAGCGGCGTGCGTCTGGTCAACGAGGACCTGAACGCCGAGATCGAAGGCTCCTGGCAGAGCGGCGACGGCAAGCATCCGAACGACTCGGGCCGGCTGGACCTGACCGGCCGGGTCGAGGAGATCCGCGCCCCGCGCGTGCTGCGCTACCTGCCCATGACCATGGGCGCCGACGCGCGCCGCTATGTGCGCGACGCCATCCGCGACGGCTCGGTCCACAAGATCCAGGTCCGCTTCCAGGGGCCGGTGGATGAATTCCCCTTCGACCAGCCGCGCAGCAAGGGTCAGTTCCGCGTCGCCGGCCAGGTGCGCGACCTGACCCTGGCCTACGTGCCGAGTCACCCGGCCGAGAACGACCAGCCCGCCTTCATCTCGCCCTGGCCGGCGATGGAGCAGCTCAATGCCGAGCTGGTCTTCGACCGCGCCGCCATGGCCATCCGCAACGGCAAGGCCAAGCTGATGGGCGTGGATCTGGTCAACGTCCAGGGCCTGGTGGCCGACCTGTACCACCACTCGCCCGTGCTGGAGATCGACGGCCAGGCCCGCGGCGCGCTGGCCGACGGCCTGCGCTACGTGCGCGCCTCGCCGGTGTCCGGGCTGGTCGGCCATGTGCTGGACAACACCACGGCCACCGGGCCGATGGCGCTCAAGCTCAATCTGCGGCTGCCCTTGATGAACATCGACAGCTCGACCGTCAAGGGCCAGGTCACGCTGACCGGCAACGACGTGCGACTGCGGCCGGACACGCCGATGCTGGCCCAGGCCAAGGCGCGGGTGGATTTCGACGACAAGGGCGTGCAGGTGCGCGGCGGCCAGGCCCGGGTGCTGGGCGGCGATGCCAGCTTCGAGGGCGGCAGCCTGCCCGACGGCAACATGCGCTTCGTCGCGCAGGGCACGGTGACGGCGGAAGCGCTGCGCAACGCGCCGGAGTTGGGCCTGACACGCCCCGCCGCGGTCATGAGCGGCCAGACGCCGGTGCGCTTCGAGCTGGGCATCGTCAAGGGCCAGACCGAGGTGACGGTGAGCAGCGCGATGCAAGGCATCGCCGTCGACCTGCCCGCGCCGATGCGCAAGACGGCCGAGGAATCCTGGCCGCTGCGCGTGACCACCCGCGTCATGGCCGCGCCCGCCGGCACCGTGCGCGAGGAGCTGCGCGCCGAGGTCGGCCCGCTGTCGGCGCTCTATCAGCGCGACGTCACCCATGAGCCCAAGGTGCTGCGCGGCGCCATCGGCATCCGCGAGAAGCTGCCCGAGCTGCCCGCGCAAGGCGTGGTCGCGCGCGCCAGCTTCGACCAGTTCAATGCCGACGCCTGGCAGACCGCGCTGCCGACGCTGACCGGCAACAAGGACGCGGACCTGGAGAGCAGCGCCGACGACGGCTACGCGCCGAGTCAGCTGACGATCAAGGCGCAGACCCTGCAGGCGGCCGGACGCACGCTGAACCGCGTCACCGCGGCGCTGTCGCGCGATGCGGGCGCCGGCTGGCGGGCCTCGGTCGATGCGGAGCAGCTCAGCGGCCTCATCGAGCTGCGCACCGCCAAGCCCAACCAGCCCGGCCGCATCTATGCGCGGCTGTCGCGGCTGTCCGTGCCCAAGAGCGACGCCGACACCGTCGACCAGCTGCTGGACAAGCAGCCCCGCTCGGTGCCGGCGCTGGACATCGTGGTCGAGGATTTCGAGCTGCGCGGCAAGCACCTGGGCCGGCTGGAGATCGACGCGCGCCAGCAGGGCGACGCCCGCGAATGGAAGCTCAACCGGCTGCTGCTCAAGGGACCGGACGCGACGCTGTCGGCCTCGGGCCAGTGGGCGCCGGAGCCGGGCCGCGCACAGCGCCGCACCGATCTGGACTGGAAGCTGGACATCGCCGACGGCGGCAAGCTGGCCGAGCGGCTGGGCCAGGGCCAGGTCTTGCGCGGGGGCAAGGGACAGGTCGTGGGCAAGGTGTCCTGGCAGGGCTCGCCGCTGTCGCCGGACTACCCCAGCATGAGCGGCAATCTCAACATCGCCGTCGAGTCCGGTCAGTTCCTGAAGGCCGAGCCCGGCGTCGGTCGGCTGCTGGGCGTGCTGAGCCTGCAATCCATTCCGCGCCGGCTGATGCTGGACTTCCGGGACGTGTTCTCCGAGGGCTTCGCTTTCGACAACGTCACCGGCGACATCCGCATCACCAAGGGCGTGGCGCGCAGCGACAACCTGCGCATGAAGGGACTGCAGGCGGCGGTGCTGATGGAAGGCAGCGCCGATCTGGCGGCCGAGACGCAGGACCTGCACGTGCTGGTCCTGCCCGAGATCAATGCCGGCGGCGCGGCGCTGGCCTACGCGGCGGTAAACCCGGCCATCGGCCTGGGCGCCTTCCTGGCCCAATGGCTGCTGCGCAAGCCGCTGGCGGCGGCCAACACCGAGGAATTCCGCGTCACCGGCAGCTGGAGCGATCCGCGCATCGAGCAACTGCAGCGCCGCTCGCAGCCGCAAGGCAGCTACAACAGCGGCAGCACCGCCCAAGGGGAGTCCGTCCAATGAGCACGACCACGACATCCTCCGCCTCGCCCGTCACGATCGCAGCAATCCAGATGGTGTCGAGCACGCGGCTCGAGGAGAACCTCGAGCGCGCCCGCCACTGGATCGCCGAGGCGGCGCGTCAGGGCGCGCAGCTGGTGTCGCTGCCCGAGTACTTCTGCCTGATGGGCCACAAGGACACCGACAAGCTGGCCTTCGCCGAGCAGCCCGGCGACTTCGACGCGCCCATCCAGGGCCTGCTCAGCCGCGCCGCGCGCGAGCACGGCGTCTGGGTGCTGGGCGGCACGCTGCCGTTGGCGCTCGAAGGCGGCGCTGTGCCCGCCGAGCGGGTGCGCAACACCACCTGCGTCTTCGCGCCGGACGGCTCGATGGCGGCGCGCTACGACAAGCTCCACCTGTTCTGCTACGACAACGGCCGCGAGCGCTACGACGAGGCGCGCGTGCTGGAGCCGGGCGGGGCCCCCAGTACCTTTACCGCGACGCTGCCGGGCGGCCCGAGGCTGCACACCGGTCTGTCCATCTGCTACGACCTGCGATTCCCGGAGCTGTTCCGCGCGATGAGCTTCGGCGCGGGCGGTCCGCTGGACCTGATCAGCGTGCCGGCGGCGTTCACCTTCACCACCGGCCAGGCGCATTGGGAGCTGCTGCTGCGCGCCCGCGCGGTCGAGAACCAGGCCTACGTCATCGCCGCCGCCCAGGGCGGCACCCATGAGAACGGCCGCCGCACCTGGGGTCACAGCATGGTTGTCGACCCCTGGGGCGAGGTGCTGGCCTGCGTACCCGAAGGCGAGGGGCTGGCGATCGCAAAGCTCGATCCGGCGCGCATCGCGCAGGTCCGCGAGCAGCTGCCGGCCCTGCAGCACCGGCGCCTGTGAACACCCACACCGACCGGCGGCGCCCGCAGGCGGCCGGCCCGGTGCGGCTCTGACCCTCGATTCCGGTCCACTTCCGGGGATCGCCCCGGCGCTCAGGGAGGCAAGATGCCCGCCATGATCGACCGTCGCCCCGCCCCGTCCATCCGCCGCCCGCAGCGGGCATCGCTGGCCCTGCTGGCCGCCGCGGCTTGCGCCTGCGCGGCGCTCGCGGGCTGCGGCTCGCCGGCGCGGCCGCTGGAATCGTCGCTGACGGACATGGACTCGCTGCAGCTGCGCTCCTGGCTGAGCCCGCAGCTGCGCCGCAACATCGACCTGCTGCCCGTCCAGGGCGGCGAGGAAACCTCGCGCTGGTGGGGCAGCCGCATCAACGCAATGACGCTGAACCAGACCTATCAAGAGTCGCTTCGGCGCCTGGGCCTGATGCCGGACGTGCCGGACTCCGGCCGCTATCAGCTCAAGGTCGAGATGCTGGCGTTGGCCCAGCCCAACGTGCCGGTCGCCCCCGAGGTCGCCATCTCCGTCCGCTACACGCTGACCGAGCGCGCCGCCGGTGGCGGCAACGTCATCTATCAGCGAGTGCTGCGCACCACGCAGAAGGCCGGCATCGACGACAGCCTGAATCCCGCCGAGCAGCTGCGTATCGCCACCGAATCGGCGCTACGCAACAACATCGCGGAGCTGATCCGGGAGCTCGCCTCTCTGCCGCTGCCGAACTGAGGCCGGCGCCGGCAACGGCGCCGCGCTGCGCACCGATGCGCACCGATGCGCGGAGCTCGCCCGGTCGAGGCGAACCGCGGCTTCTCCATATTCGAAATCGGCAGATTTCCCACGCCGGCATATGCATATAAGCATTCAATGCTTGCCAAATTCCGGGTAATCCCCAAGGATCACGGCTTTTCGGCGACAGCCGCCCAAAAGAGACGCATGCTGGCTTCTGCCCCCAGCGTCCTTCATCGTCCGTGATCCAGCTCGAACAACTCCACAAGTCCTATGACGTCGACGGTCGCCGCATCCCCGCGTTGCAGGGCGTGGACCTGCGCGTCGAAGCCGGAGAGGTGTTCGGCATCATCGGCGCCTCGGGCGCCGGCAAGAGCACGCTGCTGCGGGTGATCAACCTGCTGGAGCGTCCCGACAGCGGCCGCGTCTTGGTCGACGGTCAGGACCTGCAGGCGCTCAGCGCCTCCGAACTCCGCGCCGCCCGCCAGAAGATCGCGATGATCTTCCAGCACTTCAATCTGCTGAGCTCCCGCACCGTCGCGCAGAACGTCGCCTGGCCGCTGCGCATCGCCGGCTGGGATGCCGCCCGCATCGCGCCGCGCGTCCAAGAACTGCTGGCCCGCGTCGGCCTTGCCGACCAAGCGGACAAGTACCCCTCGCAGCTCTCCGGCGGCCAGAAGCAGCGCGTCGGCATCGCCCGCGCGTTGGCCCTGGAGCCCCGCGTCCTGCTCTGCGACGAGGCCACCAGCGCCCTCGACCCCGAGACCACCCGCTCCATCCTCGACCTGCTGGCCGAACTCAACCAGGAGCTCCAGCTCAGCATCGTCCTGATCACCCACGAGATGGACGTGGTGCGCCGCGTCTGCGACCGCGTCGCGGTGCTCGAGAGCGGCCGCATCGTCGAGCTCGGCCCGGTCGCGCAAGTCTTCCTGCATCCGCGCTCGGACACCGCCAGGCGCTTCGTCCTGGCCTCGGAGCACGTCGACGAGGGCACGCAGCGCGACGACTACGCGCACGTGGCCGGCGCGCTCTGGCGCCTGACCTTCTTCGGCGAGCGCACCTACGAGCCGCTGCTCGGCGAGGTCGCCCGTCACGCCAACCTGGACTTCGGCATCCTGGCCGGCCGCATCGACCGCATCAAGCGCCAGCCCTACGGGCAACTGACCATCGCCATCAGCGGCGGCGACCTGCCGGCCGCCCGCAAGCTGCTGGCCGATCGCGGCGTGCAGGTCGAGGAGCTGCGCGCATGAGCCTCGCCACCGCACCGACCTGGCTGGAAACGCTCCAGGCCATCGACTGGACCGAGATCTTCCTGGCCGGCGGCGACACGCTGCTGATGCTGGGCGGCTCGCTGCTGTTCACCGCGCTGCTGGGCCTGCCGCTGGGCATCGCGCTGTATCTGTTCGACCGCGGCCGTCTGGTGTCCTCGCCCAAGGTCTACGGGCTGCTCTCGTTCGTCGTCAACGTGCTGCGCTCGCTGCCCTTCGTCATCCTGCTGATCGTGCTGATCCCGTTCACGCTGCTGATCACCGGCACCTCGCTGGGCGTGGCCGGCGCGATCCCGCCGCTGGTCGTCGGCGCGACGCCCTTCCTGGCGCGCCTGGTCGAGACCGCGCTGCGCGGCGTCGACCACGGCATCGTCGAAGCCGGTCAGGCCATGGGCGCCACCACGCGCCAGATCGTCACGCAGGCGCTCCTGCCCGAGGCGCTGCCCGGCATCGTCTCGGCGCTCACCGTCACCGCGATCACGCTGGTCGGCTACACGGCCATGTCCGGCGTCATCGGCGGCGGCGGCCTGGGCGACCTGGCCATCCGCTTCGGCTACCAGCGCTTCCAGACCGAGGTGATGGTCGTCACCGTCGTCGCGCTGCTGGTGCTGGTGCAGTTGCTCCAGTCCTTCGGCGACTGGCTGGTCCGAAAAGTCTCGCATCGCTGATCCGCAACACCTGACCCCACCCGGGTCCGTTCCCGAAAAAAGGAGTTCCGTCCCCATGAAGAAGCTGTTTGCCGTCACCATCGCCGCCCTGTCGCTGGCCGCCGCGGGCGCCGCGTCCGCCGAGAAGCTGACCGTCGCCGCCACCGCGGTGCCGCACGCCGAGATCCTGAACCTGGTCAAGCCCGAGCT
>NZ_JBCNLU010000069.1:0-11883 GCF_039595295.1 Roseateles sp. | reverse complement strand
TGCTGGCCAACGGCGACGACCATCCGCGCAACACCGGCCTGCTGTTCGTCGACGGGGCCTGGAGGCTCTCTCCGGCCTTCGACATCGCGCCGTATGGCCTCGGCTTCGCCGGCAACCAGGCGATGGATCTGTCACGGTCCAGAACCCATGCAGCCCTGGCGGCGACCTACAACCTGATCGACGCCGCTCCCGATTACGGATACGACGCCGATGAGGCGCGAGAGTACATCTCGCACGCAAGACGCAAGGCGCCCGAGCTCTGGGCCGCTGAAGTGGCTGGCGCCGGATACGCCGAGCAAGACTTGCCCTTCGAGGCCCCCGTCTGGCTCGACATCGCGCCGCCCGCCGACGCGGCGACGCGACGCGGCGCCCGACGGCGCTGAGCGCCCGCATCCCTTCCGCCATCCCCCATTTGACGGGTGAACCTGTGACACCCGCCGGGCGGCTCCGGCGTAAGCTCCCGTCCATGCTGGACGCCAAGCCCAAGACCGGCCTGATCCTCACCGGAGGAGGCGCGCGCGCCGCCTACCAGGTCGGCGTGCTGGCCGCCATCGCCCAGCTGCGCCGCGACGCCTGCACCACCGGCGACAACCCCTTCCAAGTGATCGCCGGCACCTCGGCAGGCTCCATCAACGCGGCCACGCTGGCTTGCCAGGCGGACGACTTCTGCTCCGCGGTCGACGGTCTGATGTACATCTGGCAGAACATCCACGTCGACCAGGTCTATGCCGCCGATTCCTTCGGCGTCATCCGCACCGGCGCCAAGTGGCTGTCGATGATCAGCCTGGGCTGGGCGCTCAACCGCTGGCGCCGCACACGACCGCGCAGCCTGCTCGACAACACGCCCCTGCGCGGTCTGCTGGCCAAGTGGATCCAGATCGACCGGCTGGACGACATGCTCGCCCAGGGTCATCTGGATGCGCTCGCGGTGACCGGCTCCAGCTACAGCTCGGGCCACCACGTCACCTTCTATCAGACCCATCAGCAGATCGATCCCTGGATCCGGACGCAACGGCTGGCCGTGCGCGCGCCGCGGCTCTCGATCGAGCACCTGATCGCGTCCTCCGCCATCCCCTTCATCTTCCCGGCCGAGCCGCTGGAGCTCGGCGGCCAGGTCGAATGGTTCGGCGACGGCTCGATGCGGCAGACGGCGCCGATCTCGCCGGCCGTGCATCTGGGCGCGGACAAGGTGCTCATCATCGGCGCCGGCCGCATGCACGAGAGCGGCGGCGAGGGCAACCACACCCACGGCAACACCGGTCACCCCAGCCTGGCCCAGATCGCCGGCCATGCGATGTCCAACATCTTCCTGGACTCGCTGGCGGTGGACATCGAGCGGCTCAAGCGCATCAACAGCACGCTGTCGCTGCTGCCCAGCGAGGCGCTCGCCAACACCCCGCTCAAGCCGCTGGAGGCGCTGGTCATAGCGCCCAGCCGTCCACTGGACAGTCTGGCCGCCGAGCACCAAGGCGCGCTGCCGCCGGCCATCCGCGGTCTGCTGCGAGGCGTTGGCGTGCAGGGCGAGGGCGCGACGGCCAGCGGCTCGGCCCTGGTCAGCTATCTGCTCTTCGAGCCCGAGTACACCAACGAGCTGATCACCCTGGGCATGGCCGACACGCTGGCCCGCCGCGCCGAGATCCAGCAATTCTTCGACTGGCCGGCGCAGGCGCCGCAGGTGGATCCGGCGGCCATGCGCAAGCGCGCCGGCGGCTTCGCGCTGCAGATCCCGCCGCACCCGCCCGGACCGCCGCGGCTGGTGGCCTGAGCGCGGCGTCCGCGCGCGGCCCGGTAAACTCCCGCCCCTTGTTTTCGATCGCAGCCCGAAGCGGCTGAGCGCCATGTCCCTGCCCACGCCTCCCCACGACGAGCCCCTGGCCGAATCCGACGCGGACGGCCACCCGCATCCGAAGTCGCGCATCCGCAGCTTCGTCGTGCGCGCCGGCCGCATGGGCACCGGTCAGATCAAGGCGCTGGCGGAGCTCGGCCCGCAATTCGTGCTCCCGTTCAAGCCCGAGCCGCTGGACTACGCGCGCACCTTCGGTCGCCAGGCGCCGGTCGTCTTCGAGATCGGTTTCGGCATGGGCGGCCCGACCGCCCAGATCGCCCGCACGCTGCCCGACCACGACTTCATCGGCTGCGAGGTGCATGAGCCGGGCGTGGGCGCACTGCTCAAGCTGATCGGCGAGCAGGACATTCCCAACATTCGCATCTTCCAGCACGACGCCGTCGAGGTGCTGGACGCGATGATCGCGCCGGGCTCGCTGGCCGGCGTGCACATCTACTTCCCGGACCCCTGGCACAAGAAGCGCCACAACAAGCGCCGCCTGGTGCAGTCGCCCTTCGTCGCCAAGCTGGTCAAGCACCTGGCGCCCGGCGGCTACCTGCACCTGGCCACGGACTGGGAACCCTATGCCCAGCAGATGCTGGAAGTGCTGAGCGCCGATCCGGACCTGGTGAACACGTCCACGCGGGCGGACGGCTACTCGGACAAGCCGGCCTATCGCCCGCTGACCAAGTTCGAGAACCGCGGCCTGAAGCTGGGCCACGGCGTCTGGGATCTGGTGTTCAAGCGCAAGGGCTGACCTGGCGCCCGGCATCCGGGGTCAGGTCATGACCAAGGTCAGCACCCGCGCCCGTCGCAAGGCCATCTGGCCGAGGCGGTGCGGGGGGCGCTGGTAGAGTTCCGCCCCATGTCCGAATCCAATTCCCTCGCCGGCCGGCACATCCTGCTGGGCCTGTCCGGCGGCATCGCCTGCTACAAGATCGCCGAGCTGACGCGCTTGCTGGTCAAGGCCGGCGCCACGGTGCAGGTCCTGATGACCGAGGCCGCCGAGGCCTTCATCACGCCGGTCACGATGCAGGCCCTGTCCAACCGGCCGGTGTTCACCAGCCAATGGGATGCGCGTCCGGACAACAACATGGCGCACATCAACCTGACCCGCGAGGCCGACGTCATGCTGATCGCGCCCGCGAGCGCCGACATGATCGCCAAGCTGGCGCAGGGCCGTGCCGACGAGTTGATGTCGCTGACCGCGCTGGCGCGTCCGGCGCAGCGCTGCGCGCTGCTGCTCGCGCCGGCGATGAACCGCGAGATGTGGGCCCATCCGGCGACGCAGCGCAACCTGCGCCAGGTCGCGGCGGACGGCGCGGTGGTGCTGGGCGTGGGCAGCGGCGACCAGGCCTGCGGCGAGATCGGCGACGGTCGCATGCTCGAGCCGCAGCAGCTGCTGGAACACGTGATCGCGCATTTCCAGCCCAAGGTGCTGGCGGGCCGCAAGCTGCTGATCACGGCGGGCCCGACCTACGAGGCCATCGATCCGGTGCGCGGCATCACCAATCGCTCCAGCGGCAAGATGGGGTTCGCCATCGCGCGCGCGGCGGCGGAGGCGGGCGCGGAGGTGACGCTGGTCGCCGGTCCGGTCCATCTGCCCACGCCGCTGGGCGTGACCCGCATCGACGTGCAGAGCGCCCGTCAGATGCTGGAGGCGGTGCTTCCGCTGGCGGCGACGCATCAGGCCTTCGTCGCGACGGCGGCAGTGGCGGACTGGCGTCCGGCCACCACGCACGAACACAAGATCAAGAAGAACGCCAAGGCGGGCGAGGCGGTGGCGCCGGCGCTGGACCTGGCGGAGAACCCCGACATCCTGGCCACTGTCGCCGCGCTGCCGCATCCGCCGATGTGCGTGGGCTTCGCGGCCGAGAGCCAGGATCTGATCAAGCATGCGCGCGAGAAGCGCCAGCGCAAGAACGTCCCGCTGATCGTGGCCAACGTGGGCCCGGCGACTTTCGGGCAGGACGACAACGCGCTGACCCTGGTCGATGCCCGCGGCGAGCGCGAGCTCTCCCGCGCGGACAAGCTGACCCTGGCCCGCGAGCTGGTGCGCGAGATCGCGCAGCGGCTGACGACCTATACCGCTTGAAGCGCGGGCGTCGCGATCACTTTCGATTTCCCTTTCCGTTGACCTCATGACCACCATCGATCTGAAGGTGCTCGACCGCCGCATGGCCGAGCAACTCCCCGCCTATGCCACCACCGGCAGCGCGGGCCTGGACCTGCGCGCCTGCCTGGATGCGCCCATCACGCTGTCGCCCGGCGACACGACGCTCGTGCCCACGGGCCTGGCCATCCACATCGGCGATCCCGGCCTGGCCGCGATGATCCTTCCCCGCTCGGGCCTGGGCCACAAGCACGGCGTGGTGCTGGGCAACCTGGTCGGGCTGATCGACTCGGATTACCAGGGCCAGTTGATGGTCAGCGTGTGGAATCGCGGCAAGGACGTCTTCACCATCCAGCCGATGGAGCGCATCGCGCAAATGGTCATCGTGCCGGTCGTGCAGCCCAGCTTCCGCGTCGTCGAGGATTTCGACGCGTCCTCCCGCGGCGAAGGCGGTTTCGGCTCGACCGGCAAGAGCTGACCCGTCGAATACCCCCGATGGTCGATGGCCCGCCTTGGCGGGCCATTTTCATTTCGGCAATGAAGTTCCGATGATCTGAATATTCCGCCCCACTTGTTTGAGTTGGCTTTCATATGCTAGGGAAACAACCCTAGCGACATCGATAAATGTCGTCCGTAGATTCGCGTCTTCGCTTTTGATGTGACGAGGTGGGTGATGCGGGTGTTGGAACGGCATGAAATGAAGATCGTCTGCGGGGGATTCAGTTCTGATCCCTTCGAGCAATGGCGGGATGAGGGATTGAATGACGTCCTCGGCTGGATGAATGGCCGGGAATATGGCGACGAGGATTTCATGGGGGAGGCCTTCGGCGATTTGATGAGCCGAGGGTATGGGGATGCGCTGCATCGGGAGATGCTGGTGGAGATCCCGACGAATCTTCCGGCGAATCCCGATGGGTCGTTGATGGCGGCGATCACGGCCGGGTTGTTCGGCTTGATCGGAATGGATACCGGGTTTGATCCGCAGACGGGATTGCGCAGGGATGGTTTGCCGGCGGGTGCTGGTTGCGGAAACAAATCGACGGACTGGATCGTTCCGGATCGCATCGGGAATGTGGATCTGGTGGCGATCTGCCGTCGCCATGACCGGGGATACGCCGACCAGATCGGAAAGGACTTTGCCGATCTGATCTTCCGAAAGGAAGTGCACGATGCCTTCATCGATGCGGGGAAGCCGCGCTGGTATGCGGACCTGGTGGCGGATGTTTATTACACGGCCGTCAAGAATCTCGGCCAGGCGTCCTACGACGAGGCCGGCGCGAAGGCAGGAGTGCGGCATTGATGCGGCATCCGTTCACGCCATCGCGCCGTCGTCTTCTGACCTCCGCCGGCGGCCTGGCGACCGTCCTGGGTCTTGCCGGCTGTGGGTCGACCTCCGTCGGTGCTCCTCGCACGAGCGGCTATACCAGCAAGGTTGAGTTGGGTCTGAATGTCGCGGCGATCCCGGACTGGCAGACCCGGCATGCGGCGTATCGGGCCGTGGCTGATATCGAGGAGGCCATCCTGCTGCTCGGTCATTCCCGGTTGACGCCGGAGGAGATCGCAACCCGGCTCGAATGGACTTCGAATCTGCCGTTGCTGCTGTCGAAGGATGATCCGCCATACACCGATCAAACGCATGGAACGCTCAGGCGGGCCTATGTCTTCATGGGGGCGAGGTCGTGGGCCTTGCATGCGGACGGGACGCTCTCATTCGTCGCTCGATTCAGCTCCGTGGCGACTCGCGATTACTACGACGAAACACAGCGATACGAGTCGAGAAACTGCCGCTGGCGCTTGATTCGACAAGAGCGACGGAAGCTCGACAGTGCCGGTGGAGCTCACGATGATTGAGGCTGGCGACGACCCTTCCGAAGAGGCGGCCTCGGCCGTCATGCGCGGCGTCGGACAGTTGCGCCTGCCGCCGGAACGCAAGCGCCCGCTGATCGCGGCCTTGCGCGCCGTCGCGGACGACCTGCCCGGCGCCTGCTCCGTGCTCGTGGCGGGCAGCATCCTGACCGCCCCCCGGTATCTGGACATGGACCTGATGGTGATCAAGCCCGACACGCCGGACTTCCAGCGCGCCGTGCGGCTGGAGCGGATCGACGGGCTGAAGGCCGAGGTCTTCATCGAGTCCACCGGCACCGTCCTGCGCCGGTTGCATGCGGAGCAGCGGCTCAACCTGCATGGCTTGGCGGAGCTGCTGCTGCATGGCCGCGACTTGATGGGCGATTCCGACGAGCTCGCCGCGCTGCGGGAAATGGCGCTGGAGCTGCTGGAGGCGCCGCCCGCGCCCGCGTCGCGCGCCTATCTGGCGTTCCAGCTCCAGAACGCCGTCGATGCGCTCGGGCGCTGCGTCGCCGCGGGCGATCGTCTTGCGCTGACCTTCGACCTGCTCAACCTCATCCGGCAGAGCTTCCATCTGCTCAAGGGCCGGCGCAGCGAGGGCTGCCTGAAGCACTTCTTCCGGCGTCTTGCGCGCGAGCAATGGGCGCTCCATGCGAGCTTGCAGGACGCGATCGGCGCGTCGCTGAGCGGGGATGCGGCGCCGTTGTCGAGCTGGGTGCGTGAATGGATGAGCACGGAGTCGCTGCACGCGCCGCAGCGCCTGCGCATAGAGGCGTCGGGAGTCCATGCATGAGCCTGTTCCGCCCCGAAGCCCGCCGACCTGACCCGACGCGGCGGGCCCAGACTCTGGGGCTGCGCGTGGAGTCGGACCGCCAGCATCTGGCGCTGACATTGCTTGCACTGGGCTGCATCGCCGTGCTCATCGGCTCGCTCTTCGTCTGGGAGACCAAGCGCCGCGTGAAGGTCGTCGGCCGCATCTCGCCGCATGGCTCGACGGTGCGAATCGTGGCGCAAGGCGCCGGCATCGTCGTCGACGGGCCGCCGCGCGAGGGGCAGGCCGTGCGGGCCGGCGACTCGCTGCTGACGCTGTCGGCGGAGCGCACCGCCGCGGAGGGCGCCGCGGATCGCTCCGGTCTGGCGGCGCTCCAACGGCAGATGCAGCTCGCCGAGCGCCAGATCGAGACGACCGCTGACGCCTTCGCGCTGCAGCGCGGGCAGAAGACACGGCAACTTCGCGATCGCCAGGCGCAGGGGCGGCAGCTGGCGGCGCAGCGCGCCATCGAGGCAGAACGGGAACGGCTGCTCGCTCAGACGGCTGGCGTGAACGAGCGGCTGGCTGCGGAGGGCTTCATCTCGGCGGTCCAGCGCAATCAGAAGCAGGACGAATGGCTGAATCAGCGCTCGCGCGTGCTGCAACTGGACCGTGAGGCCAGCGCCAACGAATCCAACGCGCTGGCGCTGCAAGGGGAGATCGAGCTGCTCGGCGCCCAGGCGCAGATCGAGCGCCAACGGCTGGAGGGCGAGCTCTCGGCCATGCGTCGACAGCTGGGCGAGATGCAGCTGCGCTTGGGCACGCGGCTGCTGGCGCCGATCTCCGGCACCGCGACCGCGATCCAGGCCGCGCCTGGACAGGCGGTGGGGCAGGGCGCCGCCTTGCTCGCGCTGATCCCGACGAATGCCCGCCTGCAAGCGAAAGCGCTGGTGCCTTCGGCGGCGATGGGATTTCTGCGCGTGGGGCAGCAGGTCCAGCTGAGCTTCCTGGCCTTCCCGTCGTCCAAGTTCGGGCACCAGCTCGGGCGCGTCGCCAGCTTCAATGCGGCGACGGTGTCCTCCTCGGATCCCGCCACCGAGGACGGTCGACAGCGCGACCCGATGTACGAGGTCCTGATCGACCTCGATCGCCAGACCCTCGACGCCTACGGGCAGGCGCGCCGCATCCTGCCGGACATGCAGTTCGAGGCGCACATCGTCACCGACTCGCGCACCGTCTTCGAATGGATATTCGAGCCGCTGTTCGCGATGGCGCGTCGCTGAGGGCCTCATGTTCCGGCGCAAGAGACGGGTGCCCGTAGTGCGACAGGTCGAGACGGCCGAATGCGGTCTGGCTTGCCTCGCAATGATCCTGCGCCACCACGGGCGCGGCACCGAACTGGAGGAGCTCCGTCGGGCTTTCGGCGGATCGATGCGCGGCTTGTCGATCGAGGGGCTCGCTTCCTTGGCAGCGAGCTTCCGGATGGTCCCGAACCCCGTCCGCGTCGAGCTCGACGAGCTTCGGCAGTTGCGCGCGCCCTGCATCCTGCACTGGGCGTTCACGCATTTCGTCGTGCTGGTCGACGTTCACGTCGGTGCCGGCGCGGCGCATGCGGTCGTCAACGATCCGGCGGTGGGGCAGCGGCGTCTGTCGTGGGAGGAACTCTCCAGCGCCTTCACGGGCGTGGCGCTGGAGCTCGTGCCGGCCGAGGACTTCGAACGTCGACCACCCGCGCGCCGCTTCCCGGTGCTCCGGCAGTTCTGGGAATCGCCTGGCGTGCGGACGGCGGTGGTGCAGCTGGCGGCGGTGTCGCTGGGTGTGGAGCTGCTGGCCATGGCCGCGCCCTTGCTCCAGCAATGGGTGGTGGACGGCGTGGTGGCTACCGGCGACGCCGATCTGCTGACGACGCTGGCGCTGGCCTTCGCGCTCGTCGCGACCCTGAAGGCGGCGATCGGGCTGCTGCGCGATTGGGCCGCGCTGCGCTTCATGCATCTGGCCAACGAGCGCTGGATCCTCGGGACTCTGTCGCATCTGATGCGCCTGCCGTGCCGCTACTTCGAAGCGCGGCCGCTGGGCGAGGTCCTCGCCGGCTTTGCCTCCGCCAAGACCATCAGCCAGACCGTGTCCGCGCTGGTCTTCGTCACGGCGGCGGATCTGATCCTGATGGGCTTGGCGCTGGGTCTGATGCTGGCCTACAGCCCGGGCTTGAGCGCCTGCGTGATCGCGGGCTGCGCGCTTCAGGTCGCGCTCAAGGGGCTTGCCAACTTGGCCGTTTCCGACGCGGAGAACCGGCGCGCCGCCGAGGAGGGGCGCGAGCAGGCGCATGTCGTCGAGAGCGTGCGCGGGATTCGCGCGATCAAGGCGGCCAATCGCGAGGAGGATAGACGCGGCCATTGGCTGCGGCTGTTCGCGCGCGCGCATGCGCAGCGTTACCGCGCCGAGCGGATCAACGCGGCGGTCGAGGGCGCCAAGGGCTATCTGACGGCACTGGAGCTCATCCTGGTGCTCTTCCTGGGGGCGAAGGCGGTGCTCGCGCAGCAGCTGACGGTGGGCGCGCTGTTCGCCTTCACGATGTACCGCGGGCACTTCGCGGCGCGCTCGATGAAGGCGCTGGAGGCGGTGCTGCGGATGAGCCAGCTGAAGGCGCATGCGGCGCGGATGCAGGACGTCGTCGATCAGGCGCCGGAACACGCGGCCGGGTCGCGCCCCGGCGGCGCCGACGGGCTGCCCGCGACGATCGAGTTTCGCGATGTCGGTTTCCGGCCGTCGGCGGAATCGGGCTGGCTGATCCGCCATTGCTCCTTCCGCGTCGAGGCGGGCGAGCATGTCGCCATCACCGGAGAGTCGGGCTGCGGCAAGTCCACGCTGATGCGTTTGCTGTTGGGATTTGCTCAGCCGACGGAGGGCGAGATCCTGGTCGGCGGCGAGCCGATCGCCCGCTTGGGGCTGCGTGAGGTGCGGGAGATGTGCGCGTCGGTGCAGCAGGACGATGTGCTGTTCGCCGGCACGGTCGCGGAGAACATCGCCTTCCATTCGCCCGATGCGCAGCGCGAGCACGTCGAGTCCGCCGCCCGCAGCGCCGCGGTGCATGCGGCGATCCAGCGATTCCCGCTGGGCTACGACAGCTTCGTCGGCGACATGGGGCAGTCGCTGTCCGGTGGCGAGCGGCAACGCCTCCTGCTGGCGCGGGCCTTCTATCGGAAGACGCCGATCCTGCTGCTCGACGAGGCCACCAGCCATCTGGACGCGCTGCACGAAGCGCAGGTGATGCGCGCGATCGGGGGGATGGGGCGGACCTGTCTGTCCATCGCGCATCGGCGGCAGACGCTGGCAAAGGCGGATCGGGTGCTGGTGCTCCGGCGCGGCGGGCTGGTGGCCTGCGGTAATCTTTCGCGTCTGACTGCGCTGGAAGGCGAATCCTGACGTATCGAGGTGGGTCGACTGACCGACTCGGGTGATTGGATGCGCAATATTGAATGGAAGCGAGCTAGTGCCTCGCGGGGCGGTGCTAGCAAGACTCGCGACTTTTTCTTCAACCGAAAGCACAGCAGATGGCCGATTCCAAACTTCAGCGACCCGTGCAGTCCGAGATGACGCACGGCCACAAGGGTTCCGACGAGATGCGCGCGGCGAATGCCGCGGCGGCTCACAAGCGCAGGCCGGAGGAGGAGGTTTCCGACTCTGGCGAGAACGCCGAAGCTGCCGGCGGCGCGGATGCGGCGGTGGCCGATTCGACGGTGGTGGAGGCGGGCACGGCGCCCTCGGGCATGGGCTCGCTAGGGCTGACGGCGCTGGGCGGCTTGGGGCTGCTCGGCGTGGTGGCTGCCGCGGCTGGCGGCGGTGGTGGAAAGGATTCGACGCTCACGCCGCCCATTCAGCAACTGCCGGATCCGGTGATCCCTCAGCAGCCCAAGCCCGACGCTCCGAAGCCGCAGGAGCCCAAGCCGGAAGAGCCCAAGCCAGTGGAGCCGAAACCTGCTGAACCGAAGCCGGCGGAGCCGACGCCGGAGCAACCCAAGCCCGTTGAATCCAACCCGGAACAGCCCAAGCCGGTTGATCCGGTCGAGCCGATGCCGGAGCAACCGAAGTCTGACCCCAAGCCCGACGTCACGCCGCCGGAGACGAAGCCGGAAACGCCTTCTACCAGCGAGCCCACGACCCCCGACCAGCCCAAGCCTGTGGACGCGATTGAGCCGGTCTCGCAGCAGCCGGACCCCAAGCCCGACGTCACGCCGCCGAAGGTCACGCCCCCCGTCGTCACGCCGCCGACCGAGCCGACGGCGCCCCCGACGCCCAATCCGGTCGATCCTGCGCCCGAGCAGCCCAAGCCCGAAGCGCCGCCGCCGGACACCACGCCCCCCGCGAAGCCCGAGCTGGCGCTGAAGAACGACACCGGTGAAGCCGGCGACAACATCACCAGCGACGGCACGATCACCGTCTCAGGCTTGGAGGAGGGCGCGAGCTGGCGCTACAGCGAGGATGGGGGCAAGACCTGGCACCAAGGCGAGGGGGAGGAGGTCCCTGCGTCGCGATTCGAGGGGAAGCACGAGGTGAAAGTTGTTCAACTGGACCGCGCCGGCAATGAGAGCAGCGCGACCAATCTGCAATACACCCTGGACACCGGAGCACCAATGGCAGCGCTCAAGAACGATACGGCGCGCGAGCTCTATGACGATGCATTGGGAAAGTGGGTGTCCGAAGACCGCCATCTGCACGACGGCATTACCAAAGACGCCACAGTGACGCTGGCCGGTATCAAGGACGGCGCAACCTGGATGTATAGCGTCGACGAGGGCGCGTCTTGGAAGCAAGGTTCCGGCTCCGAGATCGCTGCCAGCGAGTTTGGAGAAGACGGTCAGAAGATCGTGTGGACCAAGCAGATGGTGACAACAACCACCGAGAGCGGAATCTCGACGTTCTCTTTCGTGCTCGATACGCATGCGATGCCGCTGACCATTGGGCTGAAGTCTTCGGAGTTGATGAATGACGCTGGCCTTGTTGCAAAGCATCCAGTGATCACGATTGAAGGCTTGGAGGATGATGGTGGGGTCGTGATGTCGCTCTTTGGCGGAGACCTTGGTTCACGGCCTGAAGTGGTCATCGGAAAGTCGGAACTCCCGTTGGACCTGCTGCCTGGGCAGTACAGAGTTGGAGAGGTGAGGCAGATCGATGCGGCTGGCAACGAGGTGTTTTCTCATCAAGTTCTCGACTTCACGGTCCCTCGGGCCTGTCCGAATTTCTGTGTGTGAGGCTCATTGGACCTTCACTGAGTTCGTGAAGCGGGTTGGCGATGTTACGGGGTCAGTTTCTTGAAGCGATCCTCGTAGAGGATGGCGAACTGGTTCATCG
>NZ_JBCNLU010000068.1:0-11896 GCF_039595295.1 Roseateles sp. | reverse complement strand
AGCACGAGCGGCGTTTCACGGGCTTCGACGACAAGATCATCGCGATGTACGCGCGCGGCATGACGGTGCGCGAGATCCAGGGATTTCTCGCCGAGATGTACTCGGTGGACGTCTCGCCCGACCTCATGCCCGAGGCGCTGGAAGCGGTGTTTCCGGCCACGACGCTGCAGACCTGCATCGTGCACCTGATCCGCAACAGCCTGGAGCTGGCGAGCTGGAAGGACAGCACCTTCTCTTCCAGAAGCTCCCGTACCTGCTCGACATCATGGAGACGTGTTCGACCTGGCACGGTCACAGCGACCGCTTCCTTGAAGGTGTCGATATCGCTGGCCAAGCGTTGCAGCAATCCAGCAGCAGCCAGCGCAAGTTGGCGTCGCGGCTCCGTCTCGCTACTGTAAGAAGCAGGATCAAGGATGGGAGCGTAAGCCATACAAATCCCTCACATCGCCTTTCGGCGAAAAACGGCCAGGAAGAACATTGCAACCAAACCGGCATCGAAGATCGATCGAACTCATGATGCCAAGCAAGTTTCGCTCCTAGCACAGAAAAAACAAGGTTTTGGCGGATATTTTCCGCTGCGGCTGCTGGCGCTGTCGGGCGGTAAGTGTTGGTTCTCGGATGTCCGCGACCTCTACTCGCACTACGACGTGGAGCACTTTCGACCTAAGAAGGACGCCAAGGCCATTGACGGTACTGAGCGTGATGGGTACTGGTGGCTTGCGTTCGACTACATGAACTTTCGGGTCTGCGGCAACGTTGGCAATCGCAAGAAGGGCGGCTGGTTCCCCTTGCAGCAGGGCTCACTTTGTTCGACGTTTGGCGCGCGCTGCGAGGAGTCTGAGGCGCCCTACCTGCTAGATCCCATCGACGACGACGACGTCTCGCTCATCGCTTTCGATGAAGAGGGCAAGCTCATCCCGATGCCTGGCAGTTCGCAGTGGGAGCAGGAGCGCGTGACCGAAACCGTGATGCGCCTGAAGCTCAACGAGCACGTGCCGCTTGCGGAGGCCCGCCGGAGCGTTTGGCAGAAGGTCGATGCCTTGATCGAAGACTTCCTGGCCGCGAAAGCCAAGTGCTCGGCGGGCAAGAATCCGGCGGCGAAGGCCAAGCTGTTGGAGGTGCGGCGCAAGGTGCGCGAACTAACGGACCGATCGGCCGAACTTTCGTCGGTGGCCCGTTGGTGTCTACAGGTGCGCAACGAACCGCAGCTGTTGAAGCTGGTGGCTTGAGCGAGGAGCGCCGAATGCGCCGTCTGGCGCGTCGGCGAGCATCCGGCAGCACTCGTATCGAGCCGCCCTGCGGGCGAGCAGAAGCTCGAAGACATGATCGCGCGGGACCGCTCCTAAGTCGAACGCGTTGCGATGGCCAAGATCGCTAGTTGCTGGAAGGTCGTGGCTTACCGTGTCTCAGACTCTAATGGCACGTCTCAGACATTAATGGCATGTCTCGGACTTTAATGGCACGGAACACTGACCCGATTCACGTGAATCAGGCTCACTCCACGGTGACGCTCTTCGCCAAATTCCGCGGCTTATCCACATCCGTCCCCCGCGCACACGCCGTGTGATACGCCAGCAACTGCAGCGGCACGGTATGGAGGATGGGGCTCAGCGCGCCGTAATGCTCCGGCATCCGGATGACGTGGAGCCCCGGCTCGCTCTCGATCTTCGTATCCCCGTCCGCGAAGACGAACAGCTCTCCGCCGCGCGCCCGCACTTCCTGCATGTTGCTCTTGAGCTTCTCCAGCAGCGTGTCATTCGGCGCCACCGTCACGACCGGCATCTGCGCCGTCACCAGCGCCAACGGACCGTGCTTGAGCTCACCCGCCGGATACGCCTCCGCGTGGATGTAGCTGATCTCCTTGAGCTTCAGCGCGCCCTCCAGCGCGATCGGGTAATGCAGGCCGCGACCCAGGAACAGCGCGTTCTCCTTGCGCGCGAAGTCCTCGCTCCACGCGATGACCTGCGGCTCCAGCGCCAACACCGCCTGCACCGCCACCGGCAGGTGGCGCAGCGCCTTCAGGTGCTCCGCTTCCTGCTCGTCCGACAGATGCCCACGCGTCTGCGCCAGCGCCAGCGTCAGCAGGAACAAGCCCACCAGCTGCGTCGTGAAGGCCTTCGTCGACGCCACGCCGATCTCCGCGCCCGCCCGCGTGATGTAGGCCAGCTCGCACTCCCGCACCATCGCGCTCGTCGACACGTTGCACACCGTCAGCGTGTGCTTCATCCCCAGCGAGCGCGCATGCTTGAGCGCCGCCAGCGTGTCCGCTGTCTCGCCGCTCTGGCTGATCGTCACCACCAGCGTGCGCGGATTCGGCACGCTGTCGCGATAGCGGTACTCGCTCGCGATCTCCACGCTGGTCGGAATCTTGGCAATGCTCTCGAGCCAGTACTTCGCCGTCGAGCCCGCGTAATAGCTGGTCCCGCAGGCCAGGATCAGTACCGAGTCGATCTCCTTGAACACGCGGTAGGCGCCGTCGCCGAACAGCTCCGGGCTGATGCCCGTCACCGCGTCCAGCGTGTTGGCGATCGCCACCGGCTGCTCGAAGATCTCCTTCTGCATGTAATGCCGATACGGGCCCAGCTCCGCCGCGCCGCTGTGCGCGTGCACCGTCTTGACCTCGCGCTCGACGTTCTGGAAGCGGCCCGTCGCCGCGTCCACCCGGCTGATCCAGTAGCGGCCCAGCTGCAGATCGACGACGTCGCCCTCTTCCAGATAGACGATCTGATCCGTCACCCCCGCCAGCGCCATCGCGTCCGAGGCCAGGAAATGCGCGCCCGCATAGTCGTCGCGGCCCACGCCCAGCACCAGCGGCGAGCCCTCGCGGGCGCCGATCACGCGATTCGGCTCGTCGCGATGGAACACCGCGATCGCGTAGGCGCCGCGCAGCTGCGGGATCGCGGCCTGCACCGCCTCCAGCAGGTCGCCGTGGTAATGCAGATCGACCAGGTGCGCGATGACTTCGGTGTCGGTCTGGCTGTGGAAGACGTAGCCACGCGCTTTCAGCTCGGCGCGCAGTTCATCGTGGTTCTCGATGATCCCGTTGTGGACAAGCGCGACGCGACCGGGTTGCAGATGCGCGTCGGGGCCAGGGCCGTGCGAGAAATGCGGATGCGCGTTGTGCACCGCCGGCGCGCCGTGCGTCGCCCAGCGCGTGTGCGCGATGCCGGTGCCCGCCGCCACGCCGTCTTGCGCGGCCAGGGTCTGCAGCTCCGACACCCGCGAGGTGCTGCGCGCCCGGCGCAGCTGACCGTCCTGATGCACCGCGACGCCGCACGAGTCGTAGCCGCGGTACTCGAGCCGCTTCAGGCCCTCGATCAGGATAGGAACGATGTCTTTCTGGCTGACTGCGCCAACGATGCCGCACATGATGTTGCTCCCCGGGGTCCGGTTGATATTGCGAATGGCGGAATGCTAGGCATCTCGACGAGGCGGATGCTTTCGATATTGAGCCAATGATGAAAGAATTCACCATCGGATTCGCTGGATGGCGAATTCTTTCAACATTGAGACTCTGATGGAATCTTCTATCGCATTGGACCCCATCGACTTGCGGGTGCTGGACCTGCTCCAGCAAGACGCCTCGCTGTCCAACCAGGCGCTGGCAGAGCGAGCGCATGTCTCGCCGGCCACTTGCCTGCGCCGTGTGCGGCGGCTGGTCGAGGTCGGCATCATCGAGAAGCGGGTCGCCATCCTGTCGCCGGACAAGCTCGGCGCGGGTTTGTCGGCGTTGGTCGAGATCACGCTCGATCGACAGGGCGCGGAGCACCTGGATGCTTTCGAGGCCATCGCCGTCGCGGCGCCCGAGGTTCAGCAGTGCTGGCGAGTCGCGCCGGGGCCGGACTTCGTTCTGGTGCTGCAGGTGCCGGACATGCCGGCTTATCACGCGCTGGTGCAACGGCTGTTCACGCAGCAGGCCAATGTCCGGAATGTGAAGGCGTTCTTCGGCGTGAAACGGGCCAAGTTTGAACCGCGGTTGAGCCTGCCGGCGGCGAGGGGGTGAGGCGTCCCTCAGAAGACCCTCTCCCCTGCCCTCTCCCGCAAGCGGGAGAGGGAGTAAGAGGCAGAGGGAGCGCGAGGGTTCAGCGCTTGAGGATCAGCAGGCCCTTGAGGTACTCGCCCTCGGGGAAGTAGAGCGTCTGCGGATGGTCGGGCGTGGCGCCGACGCGGTCCAGGATCAGGCCGTCAACGCCGGCGTCCATGCCGGCGCCCGCCACGATCTTGTGGAACAGCTCCGGGCCGATGCCGCCCGAGCACGAGAAGGTGAACAGCAAGCCGCCCGGCTTGAGCAGCATCAGCCCCAGCCGGTTGATGTCCTTGTAGGCCCGCGACGCGCGGTCCGCATGCGCAGCCGTCGGCGCGAACTTCGGCGGGTCCAGCACGATGGCGTCGAACTGGCGGCCCTGCTTGAGCAGGTCGCGCAGCGTGTGGTTGACGTCGGCGTCGAGCGACGTGTGACGCGCCGCGTCGTAGCCGTTGAGCGCCACGTGCGCCGTCGCGCGGGCCAGTGCGGGGCCGGACGAGTCCACGCTGATGACCTCGGTCGCGCCGCCGGCCAGCGCCGCGACGGAGAAGCCGCCCGTGTAACTGAAGCAGTTCAGCACCGACTGGCAGCCGTAATGGCGCACGACCTCGGCGAACTTCTTGCGGTTGTCGCGCTGATCCAGGTAGTAGCCGGTCTTGTGGCCCTCGGCCACGTCGAGGCTGAGCTTCCAGTCGTTCTCGGCGATGACGATCTCGGTGCCGCCGTCGCCGCGCAGCCAGCCGGTCACAGGGGCCAGGCCCTCGAGCGGCCGCACGTTGGCGTCGGAGCGCTCGTACAGCCGCGACAGGCCGGTGGCGGCAAGCAGCAGATCGGCGATGGTCTGCTTCCAGCGCTCGGCGCCGGCGGACAGGAACTGCGCGCTGAGCACGTCGTCGTAGCGGTCGACGATCAGACCGGGCAGGCCGTCGGCCTCGCCATGGATCAGGCGCACCGCGTTGGACGCGATCGGCATGCGGGCGCGCAGCGCGAGCGCGGCCTCGATGCGGCGTTTGAAGAAGGCCTCGTCGATGCGCTCCTTCTCATCGAAGGTCCAGGCCCGCGCGCGGATCTTGGACTCCGGGCTGAAGGAGGCCCAGCAGAGGAAGTCGCCGGTGGAGGACTCGACGCGCACGGTCTCGCCCGGATCGGCCTTGCCCTTCTGGATCGAGCCCTCGAACACCCACGGATGCCGGCGCAGCAGCGAGCGGTCCTTGCCCTCGCGGAGACGGATTGACTTCATGAACGGAGTTCCTTCGCTTTGGAGCCAGGTCTTGTCAGCGCTTCGCCGCAGGCCCCAGCGTCCCGAAAGCCCAGCCGATGTTCAGGCTGACCATCGGCGTCGAGTGCTTGTCGCCGCCCAGCGCCTTCCACTGGCCCACGCCCAGCTTGACCCGCAGTCGGTCGGACTGCCCGGTCCCTTCCCACTGCGCCCAGAGTTCGCCCTGCGTCACCGCGCCGCCGCCGACGGACACGCCGCCGCCACCCGCCGCGCCGACCAGCGCCTCCGCGCCCACGCGCACGCCGCTCCACTTCGGCGAATGAGCGCCCAAGCCGAACATGCCGTAGGAGAACGCGCCCGCCTTGCCCAGCGCCGCGCTGCCCGCCTGCGCCGTCCCGTACCACGGGCCGCCGAAGTCGCGCGTCATGCCCAGACCCAGACCCGTCACGCCCTCGCGCGTGCCGTCCTTGAAGACGAACTCCTTGAAGTGCGGCATCGCGATGTACCAGCTCTGCGCGCGGATCGTGCCCGACTCCAACGGGGGGCTGCTCAGCATGCGCGAGACCTTCTCCAGCGGCAACGCCAGCGAGCCCCGCACCTGGAAGGAGTCGTAGTTCCCCCACGGCGCCTTCATGTAGCCCGCGTCCAGGCGCAGCGTCGGGCCCCACGGCGTGATCCAGCGCATCGTCGGCCCGACGCGGACCAGCCAGCCGCCGCCCGTGTCCATGTCGCCGCCGCCGCCCAGACCGACCGACACCTGGCCGCCGACACGGAAACGCTCGCTGCCGATGCCCCAGTCCTGACCCGCGTTGGCCAGGATCTCCATGTAGCCGTCATGACCGCCCGACGCGGCGCCGGAGGCCTCCAGCCCCCACCACGACGAGCCGTTGCCGAAGTACTGGCGCAGGTCCGCGCCGGCCTTCGCTTTGCGTCCGGTCAATGGAACGCCGCCGCGCGTGCGGCTGCCGCTGCGCGGCTTCTCCACGCCCGCGCTCAGCGCGATCTCGTCGAAGCCCATGCCCGTGCGGTCGCCCGTGCGCCCGTCCCGGCCAGACAGGCTGGGGTCGAAGCTCAGGAAGCGGTCCATGCGGCCCAGCGTCAGCATCACGCCGGTGTCCTTGATGTTGCCGCTGCCGTTCGGGAAGGCCGTGTGCGCGACACCCGCGCCCAGATACCAGTTGCCGAACTCGCGCCGCACCGACAGCTCCGGCCGGATCATCAGACCGCCGCCGGGACGGACCTTGTCCGAGCTCACGCCGCCGCCGGCGCCCGCATACAAGCTGGCCGCCACGTGCCAGTCCTGCGCGATGCGGAAGCGCCGCTGCAGGTTGAAGCCGACGGTGAACAGGCCGCCGAATTCGCCCTTGGCCGCGCCGTAGGCGGCCGGGCCCAGGCCCCAGTCCTCGTTGATCGCGACCATGTAGCTCACGCCCAGCAGCGCCGTCTTCTGCCCCGTGGGCATCTTGATCGGCGTCCAGTTGGCCTCGAAGGCCGCCGGGCGGCTGTCCGTCGCGGTGAAGACCTGCCGATCGTCCGAACGCACCGTCACCAGCGCCGGCTGCGCCACCGACTGGTTGACCACCGGTAGCGGCGCATTGCCCGCGCCGCTCGTCGTCGAGCTCGAGGACTGCGCCTGCGCGGCGCCCGCGGCCAGCAGCGCGGAGCACAGCAGCAACGGACGCGACGGGAAGGGGGAGGACGCGGTGGCGGTGGCTGGGGCGCGGGAAGCGGACGAGGTGGTTTTGGAAAGTCGGGCCATCGGAGACAAATCGGTTATTTCTTCTTGGCGCGCGGATGCGCCGCGTCATAGACCTTGGCGAGATGCTGGAAGTCCAGCCGCGTGTAGATCTGCGTCGTGCTGATGTTGGCGTGGCCCAGCAACTCCTGGACCCCGCGCAGGTCGCCGCTGCTTTGCAGCAGATGCGACGCGAAAGAATGGCGCAGCATGTGCGGATGCACGTGCGTGGGCATGCCGGCGGCGATCGCGCGTTGCTTGAGCCGCTTGCGCACCTGGTCCGCCGTCATCCGGCGGCCGCGCGGGCCGACCAGCAAGGCGGGTTCGTCGTCCGCCGCCCACTGCGGGCGCTGCACCAGCCACCGACGGATCGCCTCCAGTGCCGGTCCGCCCAGCGGCACCGCGCGGCGCTTGGATCCCTTGCCCAGCACCTGCGCCTCGCCGTCCTCGGGCACGATCCAGCCGGCCGATTGCGGATGAAAGCGGACATCCAGCCCGACCAGCTCCGACACCCGCAGCCCGCTGCCGTAGAGCAGCTCCACGATGCAGGCGATCAGGGTTTCGGCCACCGGATCCTGGTCCTGGTGGTGCTCGGCCAGACGCACCGCGTCGTCGACCCCCAGCGCCTTGGGCAGCGGCTTGCCCTGCTTGGGCGCGCGCAGGTCGGTGATGGGATTGGCGTCGACCTTGCCGTCCTGGCCCAGCCAGCGGTACCAGCCCCGCCAGGCCGACAGGATCAGCGCCAGGCTGCGCGGCCCGAGCCGCTCGCCGTGCATCTTGGCCAGGAAGCGCCGCGCCTGATGCGTGGTCAGGCGCATCAGGTCCAGGTCCTCGGCCGCGGCGAACGCGGTCAGACGCCCCAGCGCGTCCGTGTAGAGGATCAGCGTGCGCTCCGCCAGCCGGCGTTGCACGCGCAGGAAGTCCAGGTAGCGCTGCTGCTCGTCAGTCAGCGAGGACTGCGGCATGCGGATCGGCGTCCAGCAGACGCGACAGCGCGGCGCTCGCGATCTCGCCGACACGGGCCAGGAACTCGGTGCCCATCTCGGCGGTGTAGCGCGTCGGGTCCGGCGAGCCCAGCACCAGCAGGCCGAAGGCCTGGCTGGGCGCGCCCGCCGTCAGCGGCACCAGCGCCAGCGAGGCCACGTCGTCCTCCAGCCAGCGCGCCGCCTCGAAGCCCGAATTGATGCCGCAGTACGGCTGGTTCAGGCTGCCCACGAAGGTCTTCACATCGGTGCTGACCTCGGACGCGAACGAGGCCAGCGCATGGCCCGGGTCCACGTTCCACAGGCGCAGGCCGGCCTGCGGGATCAGGAACTGATGGCGCAGCTCGCGCAGCAGGACTTCCGGGAGCTGGCTGTCGTCGCGCGTCAGCATCAGCGCCAAGGTCCAGCGATGCAGCCGGTCGGAGATCGCGACGTTCTCCTGCCCGTTGCGGATCATCTCGACGATCTTGTGCTCCAGGCCGCGGATCTTGTCGCGCAGCAGCTCCGCCTGGCGCTCCTGCAGCGAGACCGCGCGCTGACCATGCGGATGGGAGATCCGCACGTTGGCCAGCAGCTCGGCGTGACGTTCGAAGAACGCCGGGTCATTCGCCAGGTAATCGGCGATGTCTTGTTCGGTGATGCCTTCGATGCCGCTCACAGTTCGATCTCTCCTTCAAATACGGTCTGGGCCGGACCGGTCATGTAGACGTGGGCGCCCAGGCCCTCGCCGCCCGGGACCATGCCCGTCCATTCGATGCGCAGGTCGCCCCCGCGGGCGTGCACCTCCACCACCGGATCCAGCCAGCCCAGCCGGATCCCCGCGACCACCGCCGCGCAGGCGCCGGTGCCGCAGGCCAGGGTCTCGCCGCTGCCGCGCTCGAAGACGCGCAGCTTCACTTCCGAGCGGCTCAGCACCTGCAGGAAGCCGGCGTTGACCTTGCGCGGGAAGCGCTCATGGGCCTCCACCAGCGGGCCCACGATGCCCACCGGGGCGTGGTCCACGTCCTGGACGCGCTGCACCGCATGCGGGTTGCCCATCGAGAGCACCGCCACGTCGGCGGTGATGCCGTCGCCCAGCTCCAGCGGCCAGAGCTCGAAGCCATTCTCGAGCCGAGGGCTGACGCCTGCGGCGTCGAAGGGGATGTCCTTCAGACCGAAGATCGGCGCGCCCATGTCCACGGTGACGCGGCCGTCGTCCTGCAGACGCAGCTCCAGCAGCGCGTTGACGGTCTGCACGCGGATGCTGCGCTTGTCGGTCAGGCCCTTGTCGACGACGTAGCGCACGAAGCAGCGCGAGCCGTTGCCGCACTGCTCCACCTCGCTGCCGTCGGCATTGAAGATGCGATAGCCGAAGTCCACGCCAGGGGCGGGCGAGCCCTCGATCACCAGCACCTGGTCGCAGCCCACGCCGAAGCGGCGGTCGGCGACGCGGCGCAGTTGCTCCGACGTCAGCGACATCGGGTGACGCGTCGCGTCCAGCACGACGAAGTCGTTGCCGGCGCCATGCATCTTGGTGAAGCGCAGTTTCATGGGGTCGGATTATCGGGAATACAGGGAGGGCTCGCCCTCCGGTCGGGTCTTGAATCGCTTGTGGACCCAGAAGTACTGGGCCGGATTCTCACGGATGCGCGCCTCCAGCCAGTGATGGAAATGCAGCGCGTCGGCTTCCAGGTCGCCGCTGGGGTAGTTTTCCAGCGGCTCGTGGGCGTGGACCACGATGCCCTCGCCCTTGGGCAGCATGGTGACGATCACCGGCTGCACCACCATCTTCATGGTCTGCGCGATCTTGGCCGGCGCCAGCAGCGTGTTGGCCGGCACGCCGAAGAAGGGGACGAAAGCCGAGTCCTTGGGCCCGAAGTCCATGTCCGGCAGATTCAGGAACGAGTACCCGTCCCGGATGCAGCGCAGCACGCTGCGCACGCCGTCGTGGCGGTCGACCAGCTTGGTCGTGCCGAAGCGCGAGCGCGCCTTGCGCAGCGCCTCGTCGAAGATCTTGTTGCTCTGACGCTGATAGATGCTGGCGCCGGGGCGGGACTGGTTGAGCATCAGCGCCGGGCCGATCCAGTCCAGGCCCACGAAGTGCGGCATCAGCCACATCACCGGGCGGTCCACCTGCTCGGAGAGCTTGATGTTGCCCTCGATGCGCATCAGGCGCAGCAGGCGCTTGTCCGAGGCGTACCAGAGCAGCCCGCGCTCCAGCAGCGAGCGGCCCAGCCAGCCGAAGTGCTCGCGCACCAGGGCTTCACGCTCGGCCGGCGGCTTGTCGGGGAAGCAGAGCTCCACGTTGCGCAGCGCCACGCGCCGGCGCGAGCCCGCCACGCGGTGCAGCAGGCCGCCCAGGCCCCATCCCAGCGCGGCCAGCCAGCGCAACGGCAACCAGTGCAGAAGCCACAGCAAGCCGATCAATGCATATGTCGCGAGTGTTCCCATCAACCGTCCGCCGCCCTTCCCAGGCTGTCTGTTCCTATAATGCGCCCCTGTCGCCGAGTTAATTTGGACAACTTGCGGGGCGACTCATAAATCCCGCTAAAGCGTTCGCCGCCTGACTCCCAGACACGGCAACGCCCGTAGAACCACAGGAGTTTAAATTGGCGAGCGATTTCCTCTTCACCTCGGAATCCGTCTCCGAAGGTCACCCGGACAAGGTGGCCGACCAGATTTCCGACGCCATCCTCGACGCGATCCTTGAGCAGGACCCGCGCTCGCGCGTGGCCGCCGAGACGCTGTGCAACACCGGTCTGGTGGTGCTGGCCGGCGAGATCACGACGAACGCCCACGTCGACTACATCCAGGTCGCCCGCGACACGATCAAGCGCATCGGCTACGACAACACCGAGTACGGCATCGACTACAAGGGTTGCGCCGTGCTGGTCGCCTACGACAAGCAGAGCAACGACATCGCGCAAGGCGTGGATCAGGCGTCGGACGACCACCTGAACACCGGCGCCGGCGACCAGGGCCTGATGTTCGGCTACGCCTGCGACGAGACGCCGGAGCTGATGCCGGCCCCGATCTATTACGCCCACCGTCTGGTCGAGCGCCAAGCCCAGCTGCGCAAGGACGGCCGTCTGCCGTTCCTGCGTCCCGACGCGAAGAGCCAGGTGACGATGCGCTACGTCGACGGCAAGCCGCACAGCATCGACACGGTCGTGCTGTCGACGCAGCATGCGCCGGAGATGTCGCTGGGCGACAAGATGAAGCCCGAGTTCTACGAGGCCGTCATCGAGGAAATCATCAAGCCGGTGCTGCCGAAGGCGTGGCTGCAGGACACGAAGTACCTGGTCAACCCGACCGGCCGCTTCGTCATCGGCGGCCCGCAGGGCGACTGCGGCCTGACCGGCCGCAAGATCATCGTCGACACCTACGGCGGCGCCTGCCCGCACGGCGGCGGCGCGTTCTCGGGCAAGGATCCGACGAAGGTCGACCGCTCGGCCGCCTACGCGGCGCGCTACGTGGCGAAGAACATCGTCGCGGCGGGTCTGGCCAAGCAGTGCCAGATCCAGGTCGCCTACGCCATCGGCGTGGCGCGCCCGATGAACATCACGGTCTACACCGAAGGCACGGGCGTGATCGCCGACGAGAAGATCGAAGCCCTGGTCCGCGAGCATTTCGACCTGCGTCCCAAGGGCATCATCCAGATGCTGGATCTGCTGCGTCCGATCTACGCCAAGACCGCCGCTTACGGTCACTTCGGCCGTGAAGAGCCGGAGTTCTCGTGGGAGCGCACCGACAAAGCGCAGGCGCTGCGTGCAGCGGCCGGCCTGTGATCGTCGAGCGATCCCAGATTGATCGTTCCGCGTTGACGGCCCGGTGACGCCGGGCTGACGGGGGAAACCCTCTCACGCGCCCGGTCATTTGCCGCACACGCGGAAACTTGATCCCGCAAACCAGGGTCGCCGAGGGCGGCCCTGTTTGCTTTCTGAAGGCTTCGCGCG
>NZ_JBCNLU010000067.1:0-12020 GCF_039595295.1 Roseateles sp. | reverse complement strand
GGCCACCGTTGGAGAAGGTCGCCTTGGCGATGCCGTCCACCGCCGCGTCGAAGTCGCAATCGGCGAAGACGATGCCGGGGTTCTTGCCGCCGAGCTCGAAGGACACGGGCTTCACCCGCTCCGCCGCGGCTTTCATGATGATGGTGCCGGTGTGGCTTTCACCGGTGAAGGTGATGCCGTCGATGCCGGGGTGGGTGGTCAGGAACTCGCCCGCCGAGTTGGGGCCGAAGCCGTGGATCAGGTTGAAGGCGCCGGGCGGCACGCCGGCCTCGGCCATCACCTCGGCCAGCAGGGTGGCGGTGGCAGGCGTCTCCTCCGAGGGCTTGGCGATGACAGCGTTGCCGGCGGCCATGGCCGGAGCAATCTTCCAGCTGAGCAGCAGGAGCGGCAGGTCCCAGGGCGCGATCACCGCGACCACGCCCAGCGGCCGGCGATGCGAGTAGTTGAGGACGGCGCCGCCGTCGGGCGCGGTCATCTCGTAGGCCTCGTTGGGATAGGCCTTGATCAGGTCCGCGAAGATGCGGAAATTGGCCGCGCCGCGCGGGATGTCGATGGCGCGGGCATGCGGGTAGGAGTGGCCGGTGTCCGCGACCTCGGCCTCGAGGAATTCGTCGAAGCGGGCCTCGATGCCGTCGGCGACCTTGTGCAGCAGGTCCGAGCGCTCGGCGGCGGACAGGCGGCCCCAGGCGCCGTTCATCGCGGCGCGGGCGGCCTTCACGGCTTGATCGACGGTGTCCTTGTCGGCCTCGGACACGTCGGCGACATGGGTGCCGTCGACCGGATGAATGGTCGGGAAGGTGCGGCCGGTGGTGATCCATTCGCCGTTCACGTAGTTGCGCATCAGCTTCGTCATGTCGAGTCCTTGTGGGAGTCAGGGAGAGGTTGGGAAGGTCGAGGAGATCGGCCGGAGTGGGCGCGGGGCCTTGGGGCCGGCGTCGATCGCTGATGCGGACTCTAGAAATCGAGGCCCCGTCGTGGAACGCCGTCGGCGCTCATATCCGCTATGCCGCGGCGTATGAATCCCGAATGGGAGAGGGCGGCGCGTCCTCTCCCGAACGGCGTATGCCCAACGCCGGGCGCGCATCGCGGGCGGTCGCGCTAGCCTCGGTGCGTCTCAATCGCCAATGCCGTCGCTCGCCGCCGCTCTGTCGCCATGGATCTGATCGCCTCGCTCAAGTCGTTCCTGCGGGTCGCGCAGACGGGCTCCTTCTCCGCCGTCGCCCATGAGCGCGGCGTCACCCAGCCGGCGATCTCGCGCCAGGTCAGCGCGCTCGAAGAGCATTTGGGCACGCGCTTGGTCCAGCGCAGCACGCAGGCGGTGACGCTGACCGACGAGGGCCGCGAGTTCCTGGGCGCCGCGCAGCGTCTGGTGGACGAGGCCGACAGACTGCAGCACGCGGTGGGCGCGCGTCGCGGCAAGGCCGTCGGCACGGTGCGCGTCGCGGTGCCTACGCCACTGGGCGTGTACCTGGGCGCGCGTCTGGCGCCGCTGATGGACCGGCATGACGAGCTCAGCATCGACCTGGTGCTGCGCGACGGCGCGAGCCACCTGATCGAGGAAGGGCTGGATCTGGAGATCCGGCTGGGGCCGCTGGTCGACTGCTCGATGGTGGCGCGGCAGGTCGGGTGGGCGCTGGCCCATGTGGTGGCCTCGCCCGAGTACCTCGATCGCCACGGGGAACCCCGACATCCGAGCGAGCTAGAGCGGCACGCCTGCATCGTTTATCACCGCCGCGCCCACGACAAGGTGTGGTGGTTCGACGATGCGGCCGGGCCGCGCGTGCCGAGCGGTCAGGGCGGTGAACTGGCGACGGCGGTGTGCGGTCGGGTCCACACGAACAACGCGGTGGCGGCGCATCAGGCGGCGCTGGCGGGGCAGGGCATCGCGCACATCTCACACCTGCTGGTGGCCGAGGACATCCGCGCGGGGCGCTTGCGGCAGCTGATGCCGGACTATCCGACGCGGCGTTTTCCGCTTTACGCGGTCTACCCGTCCAAGCGCAGCCTGCCGCCGCGCACGCGCGTGGTCATCGATTACATCGGCGAGCTGTTGGCGCGGGACCCGGACATGGCGCTCCGAGATCGAGAAGCGCCACGCGAGACGCCACGCGAGGTATCGCCCGAAGCGTCAGGCGACGCGCCGAGCAGCTCGGCGATCGCCGATGCGGCGCTGGTCAAGGCCTGACCCTCATACGCGGCGTACGAGCCCATATGCCGAGCGCGCAGCTTCCAGAGCGAGGGCGCGCTGCCTATCTTTCCGCTATCGAAACCACGGCAGCGTCGCTGCCGCAACGCGCCACGCGCAAGAGGATGTGAACGATGAAGACAGTCGCCGATCAACTGGTCGAGACCCTGGCCGCGGCCGGGGTGAAGCGGATCTTCGGGATCGTGGGCGACAGCCTCAACGGTCTGACCGAGGCGCTGCGCCGCCACGGCGGCATCGAGTGGATCCATGTCCGCCACGAGGAAGTCGCCGCCTTCGCCGCCGGCGCCGAGGCGCATCTGACCGGCGACATCGCGGTCTGCGCCGGCAGCTGCGGGCCGGGCAATCTTCACCTGATCAACGGGCTGTTCGACTGCCACCGCTCGCGCGTGCCGGTGCTGGCGATCGCCGCGCACATCCCGTCGGCGGAGATCGGCACCGACTACTTCCAGGCCACGCATCCGGAGAGCCTGTTCCGCGAATGCGCGCATTACGCGGAGCTGGTCTCCGACGCGCAGCAGCTGCCGCGCGTGTTGGAGATCGCGCTGCGCGAGGCGGTGGGCAAGCGCGGCGTGTCGGTGTTGGTGATCCCCGGCGACGTGGCCCTGCAGCCCGCCGCCAAGGACGCGCATGCGACGCGCAGCCTGGTCACGCCGACGCCGGTGGTGACGCCGTCGCCGCAGGATTTGACGCGACTCGCCGCGATGCTCAACGAGGCGGAGCGCGTGACGCTGCTGTGCGGCTCGGGCTGCGCCGGCGCGCATGCGGCGCTGGTCGAGACCGCCGATCGATTGAAGGCGCCCATCGTGCACGCGCTGCGCGGCAAGGAGCATGTGGCGTACGACAACCCCTTCGACGTCGGCATGACGGGGCTGATCGGGTTCACGTCGGGGCATCACGCGATGCAGGACTGCGATCTGCTGCTGATGCTGGGGACGGACTTCCCATATCGGCAGTTCTACCCGTCGGACCGGGCGGTGAAGATCGTGCAGATCGACCTCCGCGCCGCGCAGCTCGGCCGTCGCGTGGGGCTGGACCTGGGCCTGATCGGCGATGTCGGCGCGACGCTGCGCGCGTTGCTGCCCTTGCTCGAATCGTCGAGCGACGACCGCCATCTGCGCCGCAGCGTCGAGCACTACCGCAAGGCGCGGCGGCAACTGGACAGTCTTGCCGTCGCCGGCCCGGCCGCCCGCGTGATCCATCCGCAGCAGGTGGCCAAGGCGATCAGCGACGCGGCATCGGATGACGCGGTCTTCACCTGCGACGTCGGGCTGCCGACCGTGTGGGGCGCGCGATACCTCGCGATGAACGGCAAGCGCCGGCTGATCGGCTCGTTCTGGCATGGCTCGATGGCCAATGCGATGGCGCAGGCGATCGGCGCGCAGGCGGCCTTCCCGGGGCGGCAGGTCATCTCGATGTCGGGCGACGGCGGCTTCTCGATGCTGATGGGGGACTTCCTCAGCCTGGCACAGCTGGGGCTGCCGGTGAAGGTCGTGGTCTTCAACAACGGCGCGCTCGGCTTCGTCGAGATGGAGCAGAAGGCGACCGGCGTGCTGGGCACGGGGACGCGACTGGACAACCCCGACTTCGCCGCGATCGCGCGCGCGGCGGGCGTGCACGCGATCCGGCTGGAGGATCCGGCGAAGGTGGAGAGCGTCATCGCCGAGGCGCTCGCGCATGACGGGCCGGCGCTGGTGGACGCGGTGGTGGCGCGCAACGAGCTGGCCATGCCGCCGGCCATCACGGTGGAGATGGCCAAAGGCTTCTCGCTCTACATGCTCAAGGCGGTGATGAACGGCCAGGGCGACGAGATCCTCGATCTGGCCGCCACCAACTTGTGGGAATGAGCATGCGGCTCCGCCCCGTGCTTGTCTGGTCGTCGCCGATCCCGGCCACGCCGCCCACCGCCACGCCGCCAATCGCGGCTGTGCTTCGCTCTCAATGACTCGACATGAACTCCCGCGCTTCTTCTTCGCGCCAGCCTCCCTTCGACACGCGTGTCGGTGTCGATCCGGCTTCGTTCTCGCGCTTGCAGGATCTGACGATCCTGGTGGCGCGCGTGCTGCTGATGCTGCTGTTCCTGATCTTCGGCTGGGACAAGCTGACCGGCTACGGCGACACGGTGGCGCTGTTCCGCCAGATGGGCGTGCCGCAGCCGCCGCTGGCGACGGTGGTGGCGATCGTGGTGGAGGTCGGCGCTGGCTTGGCCATCGCGCTGGGGCTGTTCACGCGACCGCTCGCGGCGCTGATGGCGGTGTACTGCGTGGCCACCGCGCTGCTCGGGCATCACTTCTGGCAGCTGTCAGGCAGCGAGCGATTCCTCGCCGAGATCGGGTTCTTCAAGAACCTGAGCATCGCGGGGGGACTGCTGTTGTTGTGCGTGACGGGGGGAGGACGCTTCGCCGTGGAAACCCTTCCCCATTCAGGAGGGGCCGTCTCCTCGCGACCCTGATGTAGATTCCCTGCTCGACAAAATCACCGTCAAGAGGGAGTGGCCGTGCTGCGAGAGATCCTTTCCGTTTCTGTTCTATCGCTCGCGGTGGCGGGCTGCTCGGAGGATTGGGACGGCTCGTCGGGCAGTCAGACCAAACTGGCGCAATGCCCCCAGGTCGTCACGCCGGGCGTGACGCTCCTGTCGGACAGCCGGGAGGACTACCAGGCCGCATCGGACGCCTTCATGACCACCTATGGCGGGGCGATCGGCGGTCTCTCGAGCTTCAAGAAGGTGGACATCAAGTACCCGAACGGCTCCTCCGCCACCTTCAAGATCTCCTGGACCTCCGACGGCGAGCGCGTGGTGCTCTCCAGTCCCAGGCTCAACGAAAGCAGCTCCAAGGACGCGAATCACTGCGCCGCCTAGACGAGCCGCTCAACTCCTCGTTGAGAACAATTCCCAACAACTCCCGTAGAATCCGCGCCGTACTCGGCCCCGCCACTGCCTCGTTGTCATCAGCCAGCGGTCTCGTCATCGCTTTTTGGCGCTACCCTTCGGGCCGCCGTTTTCGTCGTCGACGTCGTTTTGGGGAACGCGGGCCGCATCGGGCCCGAGAGGCAGGAGAGAGGGAGTGGAGCTCACGCATGAAGGCCTGTACCGGGAGCACCGCTCCTGGCTGACGCAGTGGCTGCGCCGTCGTCTGGGCGAGGGCTCGGACCGCGCCGCCGACTTCGCCCACGACACCTTTCTGCGCCTGCTCCAGGCCGGCGACAAGCCGCCCCCCATCGCGCAACCGCGCCCCTATCTCGCGACCATCGCCCGCGGCCTTCTGGTCGACCACTTCCGCCGGCAAGACCTGGAACGCGCCTATCTCGAGGAGCTCGCGGCCCTGCCGCTGGAGTTCCACCCCTCGCCCGAGGACCACGCGCTGATCGTCGAAACCCTGCTCACGCTCGACAAGATGCTCGACGGCCTGGGCACCAAGCCGCGTCAGGCCTTCCTGCTCGCGCAGCTCGAGGGCTGGGATCAGGCGCGCATCGCTGAGCACCTGGGCGTGAGCGTCAGCAGCGTCAAGAAATACCTGCAGAAGGCGGTGTTCCAGTGTCTGCTGCTGCTGTGAACCACGACTCGCTGCGCGCCGCCGCGGACTGGTACGTCCGGCTGGGCGACGGCCAATGCACCGCCGACGACCGCGCCGCCTGGCAGGTCTGGTACGACCAGGCCGTCGAGCATCGCGATGCGTGGCAGCGCGTCGAGCGCTTGAAGGATCTGCTCGGTCAGGCGCCGCAACGCGGCTCGGCGGCGCTGGAGCGCGTCGGCCACTCGCGCCTCACGACGCGGCGCGGCGTGCTCGCCGGCGTGGGCGTGGTGGGGCTGGCGGCGGGCGCTTACGCGGTGATGCCGTGGCTCGCGCCGGTGCCGATCGATTGGGTCGCCACCGCCGCTGGCGAGCAGCGCGAACTCCATCTCCCTGACGGCGGACAGCTGCTGCTGGGACCGCAGACCCGCGTCGGCATCGCCTACGGACGCCGCGAGCGCACGCTGCATCTCGCGCAAGGCGCCATGCGGCTGAGCACCGGCGTTGATTCGCAGGGGCGGCCGCTGCGTGTGCTCGCGCGCGACGGCTGGATTCGGCCGATGGGCACGCGCTTCACCGTCGTGCAATCGGCGCGCGACACGCTGGTCGCCGTGCAGGAACACGCGGTCGAGGTGCTGAGCACCGGCTCCAAGTTCCCGCTGCGCGTGTCCGAAGGGCAGCGGCTGCGCTTCAGCGCGCAGGTGCCCGGCATCCCCGTCACCGCCGATGGCAGCGAGGACGCCTGGACTCGCGGCGTCGTGCAGGCCATGGATCAGCCGCTGGCGGAGTTCCTCCAGGCGCTGCAGATCCAGTCCGGCGTCCCCCTGAGCTGCGATCCCGCCATCGGCGCGCTGCGCGTGTCGGGCAGCTTCCTGGCGCGCGATCCGCGCCGCTCGCTGGCCACCCTGGCCGAGCAGCACCGCCTGCGCCTGGAGCCGCGAGGCAAGGCCTGGCACCTGAGCGCGCGCTGAGCGCGCCCCGCGCGACTCCGCGACAAGCGCGACTTGCAAGCCGTGCGTTTATCGCCCGCCCGTGACGGCGGGCATTGTCCTTTTGCGCGGCTCGTCCGGCCCACCGGGGTCAACGATTCACCAACACCATGAATCCTCGTCGTCCGATCGCGTCCGCGTCCTGCCTGCCGTCCCCGCCCGCCACCGTTCGTATCCGCCCGCTCGTCGTCGCGCTGCTGGGCGCGGCCGTCGTGCTGTCCGTGCAGGCCGCGCGAGCCGCGACACCGGCCGCATCGTCGTCCGGCGCCGCTGCGGCGGCCACCTCGGCGGGCACCTCGTCCGCCGAGGCCCGCCAGTACGACATCGCCCCGTCGCCGCTCAGCCAGGCGCTGAGCCGCTATGCGGCGGAGGCGGGCGTGGTGCTGGTCTTCGACGCGGCGCAGCTGGGCGGACTGAAGTCGCGCGGACTGGTCGGCCGCTATGAGCTGAAAGCCGGCTTCGCCGCGCTGCTGGCCGACACCGAGCTCGAAGCCGTGCCCACGCCGTCCGGCGGCTACCTGATCCGGCGTCGCGCCGATCCCGCGCGCGGCGCGGCCGCCGCCAAACCAGGCGCCAAGGGCATCGCGCTCACGGACCAGCCCTCGGCCGCGGCCACGCGCGCGCTGCCGATGGTGGCCGTCAGCGGCGCCGCGCCCGGCACGGTGAACACGCTGGACAAGACCATGCTGCGCACGCTTGCCGCGGTCAACGGCGACTTCACCAGCCAGCTCAAGATCAATCCCAATGTGCAGTTCGACGAAAGTCAGCTCTCGTCCTACACCGGCGGCGAGATCGCCCCGGCGGAGATCTCCATCCACGGCTCCAAGCCGTATCAGAACGAGATCCTGCTGGACGGCGTGTCCTTGATGAACGACCTGGACCCCGGCAACAAGGTCACGACCACCAGCGTCGACATGATTCCGGGCGCGTCGCAGTCGCTGGCGATCGACAGCAGCATCCTGTGCGAGGTCGGCGTGCGCGACGCCAACGTCTCCGCCGAGTACGGCCGCTTCACCGGCGGCGTGGTGGAGGCGCGCATCTGCAACGCGCGCAAGAAGCTCGGCGGCAACGTGTCGGTGGGCTACACCTCGTCGGCCTGGACCCACGTGTTCATCGACCCCGCGCGCCTGGACGAGTTCGAGAACTCCTCCACCGCCGACCTGCAGCCGCGCTTCCAGAAGCGGACCTACAAGGCCACCGTCGAGGGTCGTCCCTCGGCGGAATGGGGCGTGCTGGCCAGCGTCACCCGGCGCGAATCCGACATCCCACTCAAGCGCTTCAGCTCGACCAACGCCGGCACCAGCGAGAGCCGCGAGGTCACGCAGCGCCGCACGCAGGACATGCTGGTGCTCAAGACCGATTACGCGCCCGCGGGCGGCGTGCACAAGGCCGATCTGTCGCTGGTCTACGCGCCCTCCGACAACACCTACTTCATGGAGAACTACCGCGACAGCGACTACACGATCCGCACCGGCGGCCTGAACCTGGCGGGCCGCTGGGAGACGGCCTTCGACTTCGGCACGGTCACGCATCAGCTGTCCTTTGGGACGAACGAGCAGTCGCGCCGCAGCGACGCGGACGTCTATCGCCAATGGCGCTGGTCCACCGACAAGAACTGGGGCGACCCGGACAACGGCACCAATCCCACCAGCGGCGAGGGCGCGCGCGGCGACGTCGATCAGAAGCTGCGCACCGTCGGCTACAAGCTGAAGTCGGCCTTGAAGAAGACGACGCTGGGCAGCACCACGCATCGCGTCGTCGCCGGCCTGGAGCTGCGCCGGCAGGACGCGAGCTACGAGCGCATGCGGGATCACTTCTACTACCTGACCGTCGCGGACCTGCCGACCACGGGCGCGATCTCGCGCTGCCAGTTCGCCGACGGCAGCGTGGACACCGAGGCCTGCTCCGCCACGCCGACGCTGAAGCAGGGCAAGGGCCAGTACTTCCGGCGCCTGCAGACCTATCAGGCCGGCCGCTTCGACATGCAGTCCGACGCCTGGTCCGCGTTCGTCGAGGACGAGGCCTCGTGGCGCCAATTCACCCTGCGCGCCGGCCTGCGCGCGGACCACGAATCGCTGACCCAGACGACCAACACGTCGCCGCGTCTGGCGCTGACCTGGGCGCCGCAGGACGCACTGGCGCTGGACGTCGGCGCGAACCGCTACTACGGCCGCAGCCTCTTCGCCTACGCGCTGCAGGAGAAGATCAACACGCTGCTGGCGGTGCAGACCCGCAACGGCACGCTGACCTGGGGCGCACCCGAGCAGTCCAAGCCGGCCAACCGGCTGGAGTCCATGAAGACGCCGCATGACGACGAGCTCAGCGCCGGCGTCACGGTGGAGCCGGCCTGGATGAACGGCCCGCTGACGCTGCGCTTCACGCATCGCGAGGGCAAGGATCAGGTGGTCAAGCGCACGATCACCAAGCAGACCGAGTGCAACGCCAGCCAGTGCTACGTCTACACCAACGACGGCCGCAGCACGACCAAGGACTGGACGCTGAGCTGGTCCAACGCGCAGGCCTTCAAGACCGGCCCGGTGGTGACGCGCATGTGGTTGGCGGTCAACAAGAGCGACACCCGCTCCAACGTCGCGAGCTATGCGGATCCCTTCGGCGCCACTGCGCTGGACGACAGCATCATCCAGTACGACGGCCGCTTCATCCATTACTCGGACCGGCCCGCCGACAACTACAACCGCCCGTGGACGCTGCGCGTGGGCGCGATCAGCACCATGCCCTCGCGCCAGCTGACGGTGAGCAACATGCTGCGCCTGCGCGGCAGCTACCAGCAGATGCTCAAGACCGGCACCACGACCTATCAGGGCGCGTCGGTGGACATGTATGAGCGCGTGTCGCTGCCGCGCTCCTTCGCGGTGGACACGGTGATCCAGTGGGAGCCGCGCATCCGCGCGGATCAGCGGCTCTCGATCAAGCTGACGATCGAGAACATCACCAATCGCAAGAACATGACGACGGTGGCCAGCACCTATGCGTCGTATGAGCGCGGCCGCACCGTGGCGCTCGAAGCCGGTTACGACTTCTGAGGATCAAGACCATGCGATGGATTCGGAGGGCCGCCTGGGCGGCCGCATTCGTGGCGTCGACCTGCGGCGCACAGACGTCGGTGGCGGGCGAGGGGACTCGCGCCAAGACCACCGAGACGCTGACCACATGCAAGCGCCTGCTCGAGGCCCCGCGCGCGGAGGGCGAGGCGGATGCCGCAGCGACCGCGGCCTACAAGCGCTGCGTGACGACGGTCTATCGAGGCTCGATCGCGCAATGGCCGGCGCCGCGCATCGACGCCGGCGTGAAGTGGGAGGAGCTCGCGCCGCGATCGCCGCTGCCGCCGCTCCCGGCTCAGAAGGCCGAGCTGGTCGCGCTGGGCGAGCAGCTGTTCTTCGATCGCCGGCTCTCGCGTGATCGCGATGTGAGCTGCGCGAGCTGCCACCTGCCACACCTGGGCTTCGCCGATGCGCGCCGGCTGCCGCTGGGCCACGGCGGCGCGATCGGCCCGCGTCACACGCCGCATCTCTTCGGCATCGCCTTCGCGCCCAAGCTGATGTGGGACGGGCGGGCAGCCGATCTCGAATCGCAGGCGCTGCTGCCGATCGCCAATCCCATCGAGATGGCGATGGATCTGGACGTGCTGCAGAAGCGCTTACGCGACGAGACCGACTACGCCAAGCGCTTCGACGCGGTCTTCGGCGAGGGCGGCGTGACGCTGCAGCGGCTGGGGCAGGCGCTGGCCGCCTTCGAGCGCCGCATCGAGGCGCCACGCTCGCGCTACGACGATTTCATCGAGGGCAAGCGCGAGGTCTTCAGCGAGCAGGAGCTGCGCGGGCTGCATCTGTTCCGCACGCAGGCGCGCTGCATGAATTGCCACAGCGGGCCGCAGCTGACGCAGCACGAGTTCCACCAGATCGGCATGAGCTTCATCGGCCGCCGGCAGGAGGATCGCGGGCGCATCGTGGTGACGGGCAAGGCGGAGGACCTCGGCGCGTTCCGCACGCCGTCGCTGCGCGGCATCGGCAAGACCGCGCCGTATTTCCATCAAGGCATCACGCCGAATCTGCATGGCGTGCTGGAGCTCTACAACACGGGCATGCCGCAGCCACCCAAGGGCCATCCCAAGCAGGCGGAGATCCCGCCGCCGTCGCCGCTGATCAAGCCGCTGAGGCTGAGCCTGCAGGACATGAAGGACCTGGAGGCCTTCCTCAACACGCTGTGAAGCGCCACCAGGGGAGGGCCCTCGGACCGGCGTTCAGCGCATCGCGACCGGGGCCCAGAAGATGTAGTCGGCTTGATAGTTCACGACCTGCTTCTGTCCCATGGCCGCGGCGTCGCAGGGCGCTTGCGGCGCGACGCCGCCTTGCGTGGCGACACGCTGAATGTGGCTGACGCCCTGCATGGCGCCGGTGCCCATGGCCGGGTTGGCCTTGACCAGTTGAAGCGGAATGTTGCCCGCCATGGCGGGGGCGACCGCGACCTGCGTGCCGGTGAGCTTGGAGCCATCGCGCGATTCCCAGGTCGCGGGCGGGCCGTAGTACTTGCCCACGGTCTGCCGCTGGCGGTCCATGAGCATCGCGTCAGGTCCGACGAAGGCCCATTCGAACTGTCCCGCGGCGTCCTTCTTGGCGCGGCATTCATAGGTGATCTTGCCCACGCCCACGGTCTCCATCACCACCTTGTGCCCGTCGGGCACCTGCACCGCGGCGGGCAGGCCCGCCTGAGAGAAGGGCGGCTGGGCGGTCCCGCCCGAGTTGCCGGACATGGCGCACGCGCCCAGCAGGACGACCGGCGCCACGGGTGCCAACAGCGTCAGCCAGGACTTCGAGCGGGGGGACTTCGTGTTCATCGCAGCTCCTCGGGGTTGGGGGATGAGCAGGGCCGGTCGGCCGCGCCCGGGTTGTTGTACGCAGCACGGCGCGATTTGGATCTGCGGGTCGCGATTCAGCGTGGCGGCGGGGCGGGGAAGGCCCGATCGAATTACGTTGTAATGCGGAGTCTTGCCTGACGTCTCCTCTGCAATGACCCATCGAATCTCCGCGACGCCCTCGGGTCGCAGCCAGAAAGCCATGGCGATCCGCCTGCTGCTGCCCATCGTCGCCTTCGTCATCTACGCGCTGTGGCGCGGACATTCCGTGCTGGTCGTGCTGGGCGTGTCCGTACCGCTGATCGGCTTGTCGCTATGGGCCGTGTCCGCGCGCAGCGTGTGGGAGGCCATCGAGATCGGACCGGAGGCGCTGTCGCTGATCAGCGCGAAGGAGACGGTCTCGATCGCGCGGCAGGACATCGTCAAGCTCTCGCTGGACAAGC
>NZ_JBCNLU010000066.1:0-12022 GCF_039595295.1 Roseateles sp. | reverse complement strand
AAAAAGAAGCCCGCTGGTCGGGCGGGCTTCGTGAAATGCCGGGGGGGAAGCGTGGCGTCTATCGGAGCGCAGGCGCACGGGTCATGTCAGCCCCGTGGCTTGCTGGCCTGATCGGCCTGAGGTCCCGGCATGGTCTGCTCGGCCCAGTGTTGTCCGCCCGCGGGGAGATGCCGCACCGCCTCGCTGCCATCGGCCAGGCACAGCGCGATGACGGCGGCACTGGCCACGGCGGCGAGTGCGGTGATGAAGGTCTTGGCGGCGTCGTTCATGGCGGTCTCCCTTGCGGCGTGTGGTCCTGTACTGGATTCGTGACAGGCTGGACTTTGCGCCGACGGTTCCGCCGTCGCCACGGCCAGGCGACGAACTGCCGCAAACACGCGCCGAAATGCCTTTGCCGGGCATGGATGGAAGTTAGGGGGTGCCCCCGCCTCCGACGATGACAGGGGCATGACCCGCCCCATGAGCTGAAGGGATCAGGCCTGCGGCCAGGGGCCGAGTCGCGGCTCCAGCGCCTGAGCCGGCTGCGGCCGGCAATACAGATAGCCCTGCTGCTGCCAGCAGCCCAGCTCCAGCAGCGCGTCGCGCTGCGCCTCGGTCTCGACGCCCTCGGCCACCACGTCGATGCCCAGCGCCTGGGCCATGCCCATCATGGCCTGCACCAGCGCGCGGTCGTCGGCGCTGGCCGGCAGGTCGCGGACGAAGGCCCGGTCGATCTTCAGACGCGCCGGCCGCAGCAGCTTCAGATAGGCCAGCGACGAATAACCGGTCCCGAAGTCGTCCACCGACAGCGTCAGCCCCAGCTCCTTGAGCCGCGTCAGCGTCTGCACCACGGTCTCCGTGTCGGTCAGCAGGGTGCTCTCGGTCAGCTCGATGGCGAGCTCGCCCGGGCCGACGCCGTGGCGGGCCATGATCTCGGCGATGCGCTCGGCCAGTCGCGGCTCCCGGAACTGCAGCGCCGACAGGTTGATCGCGATCGGCCCCGGATGGCGGCCGACCTGCTTCCAGCGCGCCAGCTGCCCGCAGGCCTGCTCGATCGTGCACCAGCCCAGGTCCAGGATCTGCCCGGTCTCCTCGGCCAGCTCGATGAACTGGCCCGGCATGACCAGCCCGCGCTGCGGATGCTGCCAGCGCACGAGCGCCTCCAGCGCGCGCCACTCGCCGCTGCGAGCGTCGACCACGGCTTGGTAATGCAACAGCAGTTCGTCGCGCTCCAGCGCCAGAGCGAGCTCCCGTTCCAGCTCCAGCCGCTCGACCGCCGCCGCATCCATGTCCTGCTGGAAGAAGCTGTAGCGCGAGCGCCCCATCTGCTTGGCCCGGTACATCGCCAGGTCGGCGTGACGCACGAGGGTGTCGAAGTCCTCGCCGTCGCGCGGGTAGAGCGCGATGCCCACGCTCGCGGAGACGCTCGCCACGCCGCCCTCCAGCTGCAGCGGCGCGTTCAGGGCCTCGATCAGGCGCTGGGCCGCGTGGGCGACGTGCTCGCTGGAATCGCGCATCAGCAGCAGGAATTCGTCGCCGCTGACGCGGCAGGCGAGGTCGGACTCGCGCACCGCCTGGCGCAGGCGCTCGCTGGCTTGCAGCAGCATGCGGTCGCCGGCCGCGTGGCCCAGCGAATCGTTGATCGCCTTGAAGCGGTCCAGGTCGACGAACAGCAGCGCCAAGTGGGTCTGGTCGCGCCGCGCCACCGCCGCCTCATGCATGAAAACCTCGCGGAACAGCGTGCGGTTGGGCAGGCCGGTCAGGTGGTCGTACATCGCCAGCTGATGCAGCTGGGCGTTCTTGCTTTCCATGTCGGCGAGCAGGCCGGCGATCTGCTGACCCATCTCGTCCAGATGCACGCCCAGCTGACCCAGCTCGTCCTTGCGGTTCCAGCGCAGACGAGGCACCGGCTGACGTTGCGCGATCGCGCTGGCCAGACGCTTGAGCCGGTCGATCGGGCGGACCATGCGCAGGTAGAAGACCAGCAGCACCACCACCACGCCCACCAGCACCTGCGCCGCGACGATGGACGCGGTCTGGCGCCGGCCCTCGTCCAGCATGCGCTGCTGGGCGGCGTCGTCGAAGTGCACCCGCAGGCTGCCCAGCACCTGACCGTCGCGGCGGATCATCGCGGCCAGGGTCACCGTCGGCCATTCCGGGCTGCACTTGGCACGGACGATGTCGGGGGTCTCGGGGCGTTCCTCGCTGAGCTCCACGCCGCAGACGTTCACGTCGGACAGCAGTTGGTCCAGCGCCCGGTCCACCGCCGGGCCGTCGACGGTCCACAGCGGCTCGGCCAGGCCGTTGGCGGCCAGCGTGATGACGGCGGCGCGCTGGCCCTCCAGCACCGGCTCCAGACTGCGCTTGATCAGCGCGTCGCTGAACAGGAGCAGCACCAGCGCCGGCGCCGCGATTCCGATCACCACCGCGAGCAGGATCACGCTGCGCAGCGACAGCGAAGGGGCTTTGAGCTTGATCAAAGGGATCTGGCGGGGGAAATGAGGGGGACCGCGCGGGACGGGAAGGATGGGCCAAGATTCTGCACCTCGAGGGCGCGGATGCCTCATCCTCAAGAGGGCCCTCCCGAGCAGGATTTCAGGATTCCCCCGCCCACGATCCCGGCGATCCCCCTGCCATGGGGTGTCGGGAGAAATGGGCGCGAAAAGTGCCGGGGCCCTATCATGGCGAGTTCGCCTCCAGCTGTCTCCCGGCCCCATGTCCACGAAAGTTCCGCCCCCCGACGCCTCCGCCCTCGACGCCGCTCCCAGCGCGTCCGGGACCTATCTGGGCCAGGCGATCGGCCGGGCCGCGGCCGAGCAGCCCATGATCCGCGTGCGCGGCGCGCGCACCCACAACCTCAAGAACATCGACGTCGACCTCCCCCGCAACCAGCTGGTCGTCATCACCGGGCTGTCGGGCTCGGGCAAGTCCTCGCTGGCGTTCGACACCCTGTACGCCGAAGGTCAGCGCCGCTACGTCGAGAGCCTGTCCGCCTACGCGCGCCAGTTCCTGCAGCTGATGGACAAGCCCGAGGTCGACGTCATCGAGGGCCTGTCCCCGGCGATCTCCATCGAGCAGAAGGCCACCAGCCACAACCCGCGCTCCACCGTCGGCACGGTCACCGAGATCCACGACTACCTGCGCCTGCTCTACGCCCGCGCCGGCACGCCGTTCTGTCCCGACCATCACCTGCCGCTGGAAGCGCAGAGCGTGGGCCAGATGGTGGACGCCGTGCTGGCCATGCCGGACGAGTCGCGGCTGATGGTGCTGGCGCCGGTCGTGCGCGACCGCAAGGGCGAGTTCATCGAGCTCTTCCAGGACCTGCAGGCCCAGGGCTACGTGCGCTTCCGCGTCGACGGCAAGACCGTCGAAGTGCCGGACCTGCCCGCGCTGAAGAAGGCCGAGAAGCACGACATCGACGTGGTCGTGGACCGCGTCAAGCTGCGCCACGACAGCGCCGACACGCTGCGCCAGCGCCTGGCCGAGAGCTTCGAGGCCGCGCTGCGCCTGGCCGAGGGCCGCGCGCTGGTGCTGGACATGGACCGCGAGACGGAGACCGTCTACTCCAGCAAGTTCGCCTGCCCGATCTGCAGCTACTCACTGCCGGAACTGGAGCCGCGGCTGTTCTCGTTCAACTCGCCCGTGGGCGCCTGTCCCGCGTGCGAGGGCCTGGGCCTGGTCACCGTCTTCGATCCGGAGCGCGTGGTCGCCTTCCCGACGCTGAGCCTGGCCAGCGGCGCGGTCAAGGGCTGGGACCGCCGCAACGCGTACACGTTCTCGATGCTGGAGTCGGTCGCCAAGCATTACCACTTCGACATCGAACTCCCCTTTGAGGAGCTGCCCGAGCAGGCGCGCACCGTGCTGCTGCAGGGCTCCGGCGAGGAGGAGATCAGCTTCACCTACGAGGCCGAGGGCGCCAACGGCCGCAAGCGCAGCGTCAAGCGCTCGCATCCGTTCGAAGGCATCCTCCCCAACCTCACGCGACGCTTCCGCGAGACGGATTCGTCGGCGGTGCGGGAGGAGCTCTCCCGTTACCAGAGCGCCAAGCCCTGCACCCAGTGCGAGGGCTCGCGCCTGCGCCGCGAGGCGCGCAACGTGCTGCTGCAACCGGCCGACGCCGCCGACGGTGAGCGCGGCAAGCCCATCTATGAAGTCGAGCACGCCACGCTGCGCGAGGCGCTGCAGTACTTCGAGAGGCTGAAGCTCAAGGGCGCGAAAGCGGAGATCGCCGACAAGGTGATTCGTGAGATCGCCTCGCGCCTGCACTTCCTGAACGACGTCGGCCTCAACTACCTGAGCCTGGACCGCAGTGCCGACACGCTGTCGGGCGGCGAGGCGCAGCGCATCCGGCTGGCCTCGCAGATCGGCTCGGGCCTGACCGGCGTGATGTACGTGCTGGACGAGCCCAGCATCGGGCTGCATCAGCGCGACAACGACCGGCTGATCGCGACGCTGAGGCGGCTGCGCGACCTGGGCAACTCGGTGCTGGTCGTGGAGCACGACGAGGACGCGATCCGCGCCGCCGACCACGTGCTGGACCTGGGACCGGGCGCGGGCGTGCACGGCGGCCGCATCATGGCGCAGGGCACGCCGGACGAGGTCGCGGCCAACCTCGAGTCCTCGACCGGCCGCTATCTGAGCGGCGTCGAGCGCATCGAGGTCCCGAAGCAGCGCCATGCGCTGAGCGACAGCGCCGATCCGCGCACGCTCAAGATCGTCAACGCGCGCGGCAACAACCTCAAGGGCGTGACCGTCGAGTTCCCGGTCGGGCTGCTGACCTGCGTGACCGGGGTGTCGGGCTCCGGCAAGAGCACGCTGGTGAACGACACGCTGTACGCCGCCGTCGCGCGCAAGCTCTATCAGAGCCATGCCGAGCCGGCCGAGCACGACGAGATCGACGGCATGGACGCCTTCGACAAGGTCATCAACGTCGACCAATCGCCCATCGGCCGCACGCCGCGTTCCAACCCGGCGACCTACACGGGTCTGTTCACGCCGATCCGCGAGCTCTTCGCCGAGATGCCCACCGCGCGCGAGCGCGGCTACGGCGCGGGCCGCTTCAGCTTCAACGTGGCCGGCGGCCGCTGCGAGTCCTGCCAGGGCGACGGCGTGCTCAAGGTGGAGATGCACTTCCTGCCCGACGTCTACGTCCCCTGCGACACCTGCGGCGGCAAGCGCTACAACCGCGAGACGCTGGAGGTGCTCTACAAGGGCAAGAACATCTCGGAGGTGCTGGGGCTGACGGTGGAGGACGCGTTGGCCTTCTTCAGCGCGGTGCCGACGCTGGCGCGCAAGCTGCAGACACTGATGGACGTGGGCCTGGGCTACGTGAAGCTGGGGCAGAGCGCGACGACGCTGTCGGGCGGCGAGGCGCAGCGGGTCAAGCTGGCGCTGGAGCTGTCCAAGCGCGACACCGGTCGCACCCTGTACATCCTGGATGAACCGACGACCGGCCTGCACTTCGCAGACATCGCCCTGCTGCTCAAGGTCCTGCACCAGCTGCGCGACGCGGGCAACACCATCGTGATCATCGAGCACAACCTGGACGTCATCAAAACGGCGGACTGGCTGATCGACATGGGACCGGAGGGCGGCTCCGGCGGCGGTCAGCTGCTGGTGGCGGGCACGCCCGAGGACGTCGCGGCCTGCGAGGCCAGCTTCACCGGTCGCTATCTGAAGCCGTTGCTCGCGCGCGGCTGAGGCGCAAGCGTTCAGACCCGCACGCGGCGGGCGCGACGATCAGCGCGTCACGCGGCGACGCCGGACCGCGACGGCCAAGGCCCCCAGACCGGCGATGAACATCAGCCAAGTCTGCGGTTCCGGCACGCCGGTGACCGGCGGGATGATGACGCCGCCACCGCCGCCTTGCGGCACCTGGGGCAGCGTGACGATGCCGGGGCCACCGACGCTCGGACCCGGTCCGACGACACCGCCACCGCCGCCCGTGCTCGGGTTGGGCGCGGTGATGAGGCTCTCACCGGAGCTGGCCGTGGGGACGCCCGCCGTGCGCGCGAAGCTGCCCGGATCACCGGCGCCCGCGTCCGGCGCACCCGCGCCCGGGGGCTCGAACATCAGCGGACCGTCTTCCTGCTTGGCCGTCGGCGCGCCGCCCGCGGCCGCGGGCTTGAGCGGGCCGCGCGTGATGCGGCTGACGTTGCGGCACACGGTCGGCACGAGGATGCACTGGCCGTCCTCGCAATAGACCAGACCACGCTCCAGCGTCTGCTCGGTCCACTTCGTGCGCGTGACCGTCTTGCAGACGGAGCCGGCGCCGAAGTGCATGTCGCGGATGTCGCTGCCGTAGTCGTAGCGGCCGACGATGCTGTCGCGATGGATGTCGACGATCTCGTCGTACTGGCGCGTCTGCATGCGGGCTTTGAGCTTCTCGCGGGTCGCCGCCGGGATGTCCTTGTAGCGATCGACGGCCGCGACCAGATCGCCCATGAAGGGATTCACCCCGGGCTTGTCCCAGGAGCAGTTCGGCAGCGTCACGGTGGACGCAGCCAACGCGAGCGTGGCCACCAACGACATGTCGTTTCTCTGTTGTCCGGGCGCCTGTTCGAAGGGGTCAGGCTTTGCCGGTGTCGTTCTCGTGAGCATCCATTGCGGATGTTTCGGAACGTGCCGCCAGTGTAGGAAGCGGATCCCACGCGACCCTCCCCGTCCCCCTCAGCCAGGGGTGTCGCGGCCCGTGGTTTTTGTCACGGCACCATCACAGTTCGCACGAATTGATACGGATCGGCGCGCTGGCGCACGCTGCGTGTCCGTGTCGAACGTCTGGCGCGCGGGCGGCGCCGGAGTCGCCGACGGCGGCAGGGACAACGCTGACATCGCGCGGATTTCGCTGGTATCGTGCGCTCTCCCCAGCCGCCGTCCGCCATGTCGTCCACCGCCGATTCGTCCCGCCACGTCCTCTATGTCGAGGACGACCGCATCAACATCGTGCTGATGGAAGAGGTGTTCCGCCTCATGCCCGACTGGACGCTGCATGTCGCCGAGACCGGCGCGCAGGCACTCGAGATGCTGCCCCGCGTGATGCCCACGCTGGTGCTGATGGACATGAACCTGCCCGACATGAACGGCCTGCAGCTGATGGCGAAGCTGCGCGCCGACGAGCGGCTCGCTCCGCTGCGTTGCATCGCGCTGTCCGCCGACGTGATGGACGACCAGCGCCAGCGCGCGCGCGACGCGGGCTTCAAGGATTACTGGCTCAAGCCCATCGACGTGCGCCAGCTGCGCGCGGCGCTCGAGCGGCTCTGACCGTCGCCGTCCGCGATCGCGGACGCATCACCGCGGCGGCGTCCGTGATCACGGACGCAAAAAAGCCCGCGCGTGGCGGGCCTTGTCCTGAGCGCGAAGCGGGCCGGTGGGCCCGCCGCGATCAATCCTTCAGGTGGCTGTTGATGAGCCGGGTCATCTCGAACATGTCGGCCTTGGCCTTGCCGAAGATGTCCTTCAGCTTGGCGTCGGCGTTGATGACGCGCTTCTGCGCCTCGTCCTGAAGCTTGTGCTTCTTGATGTATTCCCAGACCTTCTTCACCACGTCGGTGCGCGGCAGCGGCTTGTCGCCGACGATCGCGGCCAGCGCAGGGCTGGGGGTCAGGGCCTTCATGAAGGCGGCGTTGGGCGTGCGCTTCTTCGCGGGAGCGGCGGCCTTCTTCGCAGGAGCCGCCGCCTTCTTCGCCGGCGCGGCCTTCTTCGCCGGTGCCGCCGCCTTCTTCGCCGGAGCGGCGGCCTTCTTTGCCGGGGCCGCCTTCTTCGCAGGAGCCGCCGCCTTCTTGGCGGGCGCGGCCTTCTTCGCAGTTGCCATTTCGATTCTCTCCATCAAGGGTTGTTGATGTGCGGGGCACTGGTGAAGGTCTGACGCCTTCGGTACTCGTTGGCACCCTGCGCGGGCAATGGTACTGCGCACCTTCTTCATTGAGAAGGCTCCACGAGAGTGAAAACATCCCGGAAGTCAACGCCGAACCCCCGCTTTGTCGCAGGCGCGCATCAGTCAGCGGGTTTGAAGGAGCCGTCGACGCGCGCTCGACGCGTTCGTCGTGGTGATGGGCCTCATCCGCCTCACAGCGGCGATGCGTCACGCAGGACTCGATCGGCAGCGTGATCGGACGCGAGATCGACCGCGATCGACGCGTCGAGCGAGGTGACGGCGACCGTGATCAGTAGACGTCGCGTCGGTATCGGCCGTGCCGGATCAGGGCGTCGACCTCGGCCTCACCGAGGGTTTCCCTGAGCACCGCATCGACCGCGCCGGCCATCCCTTGCAGGCTGCCGCAGACGTAGAGCGCGGCGTCATCGGCGATCCACTCGCGCAGCCGCGACGCGTGACGCGCGAGCAGATGCTGCACATGGACGCGCTCCGTCTGATCGCGCGAGAAGGCCCAATCTGCGTGAGCGATCAGGCCGTCGCGTTGCCAGGTCTCGATCTCATCGCGGTAATGCGCGTCGTGCGCCGATTGCCGTTCGCCGAAGAGCAGCCAGGCCGGCGCGAGGGCGGCGTTCGTCGCGCTCATCGCGACAGCACGTGCCTTCAGATGCGCGCGCAGTCCGGCCAGCCCGGTCCCGTTGCCGATGAGGATCAGCGGACGGTCGACGTTCGCGCCGATGCGGAAGCTCGCGTGCGCGCGCAGTCGCAGCGCGACGCGTCCATCCAGCGGCAGGCGCTCGGTCAGCAGGCCCGAGGCGAGTCCCGGTGAGCCGTCCTCGCGCGTCGTGCGACGCACCATCAGCTCGACGCGTCCGTCGGACGGGAGCGAGGAGATCGTGTACTCGCGCGGTCGATGCGCGTCGTCATCGGTGCCATCGACGTGATCGGCGCGGCCTTCGGCCTCGCGCGCCATCGAGGCGATCTCGACCTGCACCAGATCGCCGGCTTCCCAGCTCGGCAGCGGGCTGCCGTCCGCCGGCACCAGTTCGAGGTGAAACACCGGGCCGCCCTGGCTGCCCGGATTCAGATGCCGGCGCGCACTCAGCCGCCATTCGGTGAAGACCGGCGCCTCCCATTCGGCAAGGTCGGCCGTGCCGGCGAAATGGCTCAGCCGTTGCCGCCAGTGCTCGAGGGCCTGAGGGTCGGAGCGATCGACATCGATGCGCTCGAACATCGGATGAGCGCCGCGCTCGCGCAGCCACGCGTCGAGCGCGCGCCCGAAGCCGCAGAAGTGCGAGTAGGTCGAATCGCCCAGCGCGAGCACGCCGATCTGCAGGCCGGATAGCTCGATCGCACCATCTCGGTCCTCGGCACCGACCGCGTCTGAAGCTGCCGCGCTCGACGACGATGGTCCCGGTGCCGATGTCGATGCCGCCATCAGATCGCTCGCGAAGGCGGCGGCGCTGTCGGGCGCGTCGCCTTCGCCATGGGTGCTGGCGATGAACAGCGCATGCCGCGCGCTCATCAGCGCGGCGCGGTCGATCTCGCCCAGCGCCGCGACCCGCACCGGCATCCCGGCCAGGTGCAGCGAGCGTGCCGTCTGCCAGGCGATCTCCTCGGCCTGACCGGTCTGGCTGGCATGCAGCACCAGCACCGGCGGACCGGCATCGGCGGCGGGCAGCAGCGCGGCGGCTTCCTCGGCCGCCTGTCGCAGCCGGCGACGCTGGCGCGCCCACACGGCGCCGCACATCAATAGATAGAGCGCGATCAGCAGCAGCGCCATCGCGGGTCGAGACATCACCATCACACCATCAACTCTTGCATCGCCGCCGAGAAGCGCTCTTCATAGATCACCCTCGCCGGACGCTCGCCATGCGCCGCCGGCGACTCGACCCGCCTCACAAGAAGCGCCGCGAGACCGAGCCGATCCGCCAAGGCCAGACCCTCGTCCGGCCCCAGCACCATCAGCGCGGTCGACCAGCCGTCCGCCCACATCGCGCTCTCGTGCACGACGGTGACCGAAGCCAGACCGTGCTCCACCGGACGCCGCGTGCGCGGGTCGAGGGTGTGGGAGCGCCGTTTCCCGTCGGCATCGGCGAAGCACTTGCGGTAGTCGCCCGAGGTCGCGACCGACAGGCCGTGCAGCGCCAACCGCAGCGGAGCCAGTCCGCAATCCGACTCGGGCGGCTCGATGTCCACCCACCAGGGCTGGCCGTCCGGCTTCAGCCCAGCGCCGCGCAGCTCGCCGCCGATCTCGACCAGGTGATCCGGAAGGCCGAGCTTGATCAGCAGCGCCGACACACGGTCGACCGCATAGCCCTTCGCGATCGCGGACAGGTCCAGCGTCGCGCCGCCCGGCTGCGTGAGGCGATGACGCTGCTCATCCCAGTCCAGCGAGGCCCAGCCGCAATGCGCATCGGCGCAGGCCTCAGCCGTGGGGGGCCGGAAGCCGGGCGCGTCGTGACGCGGCGCGATCGCGGTCGCACCCGAGGGACCGAAGCCCCACAGCGCGACCAGCGCGCCGGCGGTCGGGTCGTAGGCGCCGCCGCTGGCCGCGGCGATGCGCAGCGCCGCCTCCAGCACCGTCGCGAATCCGTTGGGCAGCGGCTGGGTCGTGCCCGCCGCCGCGCGATTGAAGCGGCTCAGATCGGACTCCTCGATCCAGCCGCTCATCTGCGCGATGACCTCGTCGCAGACGTGAACGACGGCGTCCTCGATCGCGCCGGTGCGCAGCCCCGCCGGTCCGATGAAGCGCACCGCCCAGGTCGTGCCCATCGTCTCGCCGCTCAGCGCATGCACCGGCTGGCCCAGCGCCGGCGGCTCGCCGACGATGCGCAGCGGCACCAGCACGCGGGGCTCGAGCGCCTCGTGCTGGCCAACCGCCGCGCCCGTCGCGATCGTCGGCGCGGAGCCCGCGTTCGGGCCGCCGTCCACGTTCAGCATCCGCTCACTTGGGCAGGACTTCGAAGGTCGCGCTGACGCTGGCGCGCTTGACCGGCGCTTCACGCGTGCCGGCCGGCGCGTCGGGACCGCGCGCGGGGCCGCTGGCGGCGCCCACGAAGTAGCGGCCCGGCTCGGTCCATTCGACGGTGAACTCGCCGTTGGCGTCCGTCTTCAGATCGACCTCGCCCATCTTGTAGCGGTAGCGGTTGCCTTCGCGCAGCAGCTTGATCTGCGTGCCGGCGGACGGCTTGCCGTCCAGCACCAGGCGGAACTTGGTCTTGTCGCCATGGCTCAGGTCGGTGACCGGGCCTAGCGGCAGCAGCTCCAGGCCGTCGCCTTCCGGCGCGAACGCGACCTTGCCCGGCTCATCCTTGCTGACGAAGGTCTGCTGGCGATTGGACATCACCGTCAGGCCGGTGATCTCGGCGCCGGCCGGCACGTCCTTGGCCAGCGACTCCATCGTCCCGCGGAAGCGCTTGGTCTCGCCGCCCAGCTTGTACGAGCCCATCACCGAGGCGCTGACGTTGCTCACGCGATAGGTGCCGTCCTGCGTCAGCTTGACGTCGAAGCTCTCGCGGTGACGCGCGGCGCTGCGGTTCTCGGCCTCGACCAGCTTGCCGTCCGGACCGGTCACGCGCAGCGTCTCGATCTTGAGCGCGCGCTCGAAGTTGAAGAGGTCCTCGGACACCGCGGCGTCGAAAGACGCGACCGGCTCCTTGCCGTCGAAGGCCGCCTTATTGGGCAGCAGCCAAGTCATGTGGGCCTGCGCGCTCAGCGGCAGCAGCGCGGCCAGGGCCAGCGCCAGCGGCGCCAGACGCTTCATCGGGAAGGCCGTCGCGCGGACGGACGCGGCGGTGGTGGCGTTCAGGGAGATCTTGTCGATGCTCATGGGGTTGCTCCTTGACGTGGCGTGGCGGGCGATCAGGGCTTGGCGCTCAGTTCCAGGGCGCCGAGCTCATGCTCGCCCTGCACCTTGACGGTCTGCGCGGCCTTCACCGGCCAGGTCAGCGGCAGGCGCTGCACTTCACGGCCGCCGGCTTCGCGGCTGGACTCGACCACCAGTTCGTACTTGCCCGGGGGCAGCGCGTTGAGCGCGGCGCTGCTGTCCAGCGTGATCGCATGCTCGCCGGGGGCGCGCGTGGCGGCGGACACGCCGTCGGCCGGCAGCGTCAGCGCGCGGCCGCCCTGGCGCCACCACTGGCGCATGTCCTTCACCCACTTGGTGCCGGC
>NZ_JBCNLU010000065.1:0-12232 GCF_039595295.1 Roseateles sp. | reverse complement strand
CGGCGCAGCGCGCGGCGCTGGCGCTGGTGGCGCACGACAACGCCTTCCTCTGGGGGCCGCCGGGCACCGGCAAGACGACGACGCTGGGTGTGATGCTCGCCGAGTACCTCGACCGCCAGCCCCAAGCCCGCGTGCTGCTGCTCTCGACGACGAATCACGCGGTCGATCTGGCGACGCTGGCCGTCGACAAGGCGCTGCAGAAGGGGCGGCGCGAGCATCTGCGCGGCGCGGTGCGCCGCCTCGGCTCGCGCTTCGATGTCGATGCCTACGCGGGGCGCGAGCATCTGCTGCCGCCCTCGGGCGTGTCGTCGCCGCAGTCGCTGCGGGAGTGCCGGTTGGTCGCGATGACCACGACCCGGGCCGCCTTCACGCTGAAGGCGCTGCGCGAGTTCTCCGAAGGCGAGGGGCTCGAGAGCCGTAGCCTCGAGGGCATGGAGCTGGGCTGGACGCCGCCCTTCGATCTGATCGTGTTCGACGAAGCCAGTCAGGTCAGCCTGGCGCATGCGCTCGCGCTGATGCCGCTGGGCCGGGCGCGACTCTTCGCGGGCGATCCGCAGCAGCTCTCGCCGGTGCTGCGCAGCGAGGATCGCGGCGCCACGCTGTGGCTGGGGCGCTCGCCCTTCGCGGCGATGCCCAAAGGGCGCGCGGACGATCCGGTGAAGGCCGCGGTGGCGATGCTCGATGAGCAATCCCGCATGGCCGCGCCCATCGGCGATCTGGTCAGCGACCTGTTCTACGACGGCGCGCTGCGCGTCGCCGCCGATGCCTCGGCCTCCGAGGCCTGGCGCGCGGCGCGGGCGAGGGCGCTCGGCGACATCCCGGCGGACGTCCATGTGAGGGTGCATCGCGTGACGCGCGAGGGCGGCTGGTCGGCCAAGGACCGCGGCCCGGTGAGGCGAGAGTCGGCCGATGCGATCGCCGCCACCGTCGCGCAGGCGTTGGCCGATGGGCAGTGGCAGCCGGAGGAGTTGATCGTGCTGACGCCGTTCCGCGCGCAGCGGGCGCTGATCCGGCAGCGGCTGTCTGCTCAGGGCGTGGACGAGCGGGTGAAGGTCAGCACCGTGCACCGCGCGCAGGGCAGCGAGGCGCCGGTGGTGTTCTTCGATCCGGCCGACGGCACGCAGGCGTTTCTGCAGACGGAGGAGGCGCGGCGGCTGCTCAACGTGGCGCTGAGCCGGGCGCAGGCCAAGGTCGTGATCTACCTGTCCTCGGCCGACCTGACGAACCCGGTGCTGGCGCCCATCGTCCACCGGATGCGGCTGGCGGCCGATCCGCGCGAGCCGACACCCTTGATCCAGCTGGCCAAGGCGCCGGATTTCCCGTTCAACGCCAAGGGCCTGCGCGTGGTGGCGGGGCGGCTGGTGGGCGAGGTCCACCGCATCGCGCCGGACGGCAGGCAGTTCTGGGTCATCAACGAGAAGAGCGGGAACGAGGTCCTCATCGACACCGCATTCTGGCGCGATCGCTGAGCGCCTCGGCGCGCGGATCGCCGGGGCGAATCCGACGCCCAAAGGAAAACGCCCCGCAGAGCGGGGCGTTTCGATCAAGCGATCAGCGGGGGATCAGACCGGGACGCGGCGCAGCATTTCCACGCCGACGTCGCCATTGGCGACTTCGCGCAGCGCGGTCACGCCGGGCTTGTTCTTGGATTCCAGCTTCGGGGCGTGGCCCTGGCTCAGCATGCGGGCGCGATAGGTCGCGGCGAGCACCAGCTGGAAACGGTTCGGGATCTTGGTCAGGCAGTCTTCGACGGTGATGCGGGCCATGCTGGTTTCCTGCAGAAGCGGTTACTCGATGAGGTCGAGCGCACGGAACACGGTGGACCGGTTGCGGCGCTGGGTCGCGTATTTTAGCCGTTGTGCCTGGACGATGGCTTTCAAGTCGAAAAGCGCGGTCTCGAACACGGCATTGATCACCACGAAATCGAAGTGTTTCGCCTGCGCGACCTCGTTGCGGGCGGCGGTCATGCGCTTGGCGATGACGTCCTCGGCGGTGTCGCCGCGGCGGATCAGGCGCTGCTTGAGCTCGTCCCAGCTGGGGGGGAGGATGAAGATCAGCACCGCGTGCGGGAACAGCTGCTTGATCTGCAGCGCGCCCTGGTAGTCGATCTCCAGGACCACGTCCTCGCCATGGGCCAGGCGCGCCTCGATCGCGGCGCGGGAGGTGCCGTAGAGGTTGCCGTGGACCTCGGCCCACTCGAAGAACTCGGCGCGATCGACCATCGCGCGGAACTCCGCCTGGCTCACGAAGAGATATTCGCGGCCATGTTGTTCCTGGCCGCGCGGGTCGCGCGAGGTGTGCGAGACGGAGACGCTCAGTTTGGCGTCCAGTTCCAGCAGCGCCTTGACGAGGCTGGATTTGCCGGCGCCGCTCGGCGCGGCGACGACGAAGAGATTGCCCGGGTATTCCATCGGAAGATTTTACGCGGAGCGATGGCCGCTGCCCCCATGGCTGAGAGGCCAGGAGCGATCTTCATCACGCTCGTGAAAGCCAAGTCCCCGTCAGCTATCAAGAGAATCCGAGGCTTTGAGCGCTTTGCGGTTCTCAGCGGCAAGTCGCCGCTCGACCCGTTTGACATCCTCTGCCGCAGGCAGCGCTTCGGGATGAATGCCGCGCTCGACGAGCGTACGGCGGACGGCATCGTTGTTGGTGATGTGCTCTTCAGAGATGGCGTGTTCCGAAGAGAGGCGCTGAGATCTGCTATTGAAGATGGTGATCTCGGTCGCAAAGTCCTTGGCCTTGAGCACGATCGTCGGCGCAAAGTCCGCGAGGGGGCGCCCCTCTGGCACTCCCCAGGCCGCTTTCATGGCTTGGGTCGACTTGTTGAACAGGGCTCGATCGCCCTTGCTTCGAATCAGCGCAAAGTCCTCGTTTCCGCCCGCCTGCTCATAGATGACTTGCGACAATTCCTTCTCCGTCATGCTGAGCTTGCGTCGAGCCGAGATTCGTTCCGACTCGAGCAGACGCTGTTCGATCAGCTCTGCCTTGCGCGTTTGCACGGCGAAGTAGGTCTGTGCGAAGGCGATCTCGCGTTTGCCAGGGTCTCCGTTCTGCGCGATCAAGTAGCTGGCGAAACGAGTGAGCATCACATCATCGATCTCGCGCTCCGCACCGGACCCCAGTTCGACCATTTTGTTGACGTCAACAAAATGGTCCGCCACCTGATGGCCGGACACCTCGCAAGCCATGCGAGCTTTCGATAGCACCGCGGTGAAGTTGCGCCACTCGGCGTAGCCCAGCAGACGTTGGAGATCCCTGGCAAACCAATAGGCGACACCGGCTTCGGTTTGTTGTGCGTGGTCTTCGAAGGTGGCGGTCAACAGGTGAATCACTTCGGACTTCATGTCTGCGAACGAGGTTGAGGAGGGGGTGTCGACCTTCCATCAATGCACGCTCAAATGCCAGTGCCGTGCTTGATCGATGTCAATCGATCAGCGAATCGGATGCGATGCTCACTCGATGTTCTGCACCTGCTCCTTCATCTGCTCGATCGCGACTTTCATCTCGACCGAGATGTTGGTCAGCTCGATCGCGACCGCCTTGGAGCCCAGCGTGTTGGCCTCGCGATGCAGCTCCTGCATCAGGAAGTCCAGCCGCTTGCCGATGTCGCCGCCCTTCTTGAGCAGGCGTTCAACCTCGTCCAGATGCGCGCGCAGCCGGGTCAGCTCCTCCGCCACGTCGATGCGCAGCGCGTAGGCCGCGGCCTCGTTGACGGCGCGTTCCTGCAGCGTCTGCTCGGAGATGGTCTGTGCGGCGCCCGAAGCGCTCAGCGCTTCCTGCCAGCGCTCCAGGAATCGCTCCCGCTGGCGCTGCACCGCTGCCGGAATCAGCGGCTCGGCTTGTGTGGCGAGGTCCCGCAAAGTGGCGACGCGCTGCTTGAGCATCGTCACCAGCTTGCCACCTTCGCGCTCCCGCGCTTCCAGGAATCCCTTGATGCAGGCGCGGGCCGCGTCCAGCACGGTCTCCTCCGCGGCGGTGCTGGTCGTCGCACCGGTCTTGCACCAGTTCAAGGCCTCCTGGACGCTCAAGCCCTGCGCCTTCGGCAGCCAGGATTGCACCTGCGATTCCAGCCGCGCCAGCCGGTTGAGCTGCTCCGGCTGCGGGTTCGGCCAGGCGTTGTCGGTCTCGCGATGGGTACTGATGCGCAGCTCCATCTTCCCGCGCTTGACCTGACCGGTGATCAGGTCGCGCAGCGCGGGCTCCAGCGCCCGGAGCTCGTCCGGCATGCGGAAGCTCAGATCCAGGAAGCGGCCGTTCACCGACCGGGCCTCCACCGTCACCGCCGAAGCGGTGGCTGGGTTAGGGGTTTCGCCGGAGTTCGAAGGTTGTGCCGTGGCGCTGGCATAACCGGTCATGCTGTAAACTGGCATCAGCTATCGGTAGAGAAATCGAACCGCGATTATGTCAAAGCCCAAACCGGCGCCCTTGCCCGCAGGCACCGTCGTGGGGGGCTATCAGATCATCAAAAAGCTGGCTGCGGGCGGATTCGGCGTCGTGTATTTGGCCGAAGACCCCGACCATCATTTGGTGGCGCTGAAGGAATACCTCCCCTCGTCCCTGGCCGAACGGTCCCCCGGCGAACTCACGCCGCGCGTCAAGCCCGAGAAGCAACCGTTGTACCGGCTCGGTCTGCGTAGCTTCTTCGAGGAGGGGCGTTCGCTCGCCCAGATTTCGCACCCCAGCGTGGTCTCGGTGCTGAATTTCCTGCGCGAAAACGAGACCGTCTATATGGTCATGAATTACCTGCAGGGCGACACGCTGCAGGATTTCATCGTGACCGCGCGCGATTTGAAGCGCGACAAAGTCTTCCGCGAATCGACCATCCGATCGCTGTTCGACGAGATTCTCAAGGGCCTGCGCATCGTGCATCAGCACAAGATGCTGCACCTGGACATCAAGCCCGCGAATATTTTCATCACCAACGACAACAAGGCGGTGCTGCTCGATTTCGGCGCGGCGCGCGAAGTGCTGTCCAAGGAAGGCAACTTCATCCGGCCGATGTACACGCCCGGCTTCGCCGCGCCCGAGATGTACCGCCGCGACGGCTCGCTGGGTCCGTGGACCGACATCTACGCCATCGGCGCCTGCATCTACGCCTGCATGCAGGGCTACCCGCCTAATGACGCCCCCCAGCGTCTGGAGAAGGACCGGCTCGGCCTGTCGCTCTCGCGCCTGCGCAACGTGTACTCGGACAACCTGCTCGAAGTGACCGAATGGTGCATGTCGCTGGATCCGCTGACCCGTCCGCAAAGCGTCTTCGCGCTGCAGAAGGAACTCTCGCGCGAGACCGAACGCCGCTACACGAAGCTCAGCTTCAGTGAGCGCCTGAAGCTGCAGCTGGAGAACCTGAAGACCGGGGCCAAGGCGTGAAGTTCTCCGTCTATCAGGTGAGCCGCCGCGGCGGCCGCGAGAAGAACGAGGACCGCATGGGGTATTGCTATACCCGCGAGTCCGGTCTGTTCGCGCTTGCCGACGGCATGGGCGGCCACCCCGAGGGCGAGGTCGCCGCGCACATGGCGCTGCAGAACGTCGCGGCGCTGTTCCAGCGTGACGCGCATCCCATCCTCAAGGAGCCGGCGCAGTTCCTCGAGACCGCTGTGCTGCTCGCGCATCAGCAGCTGATCGCCTACGCCGCGCAGCGCGGCATGAGCGACACGCCGCGCACGACCATCGTCGTCGGGCTGATGCAGCAGGGCCAGCTGTGGTGGGCGCACTGCGGCGACTCGCGCATGTACCTGCTGCGCGAGTCCGAACTCATCGCCCGCACCCGCGACCATTCCTACAGCGAGCTGCAGGAGGCGCTGGGCCGCCATGCGGCAGGCGCCGAGCGCTTCAACCGCCATGTGCTGTTCACCTGCCTGGGCAGCCCGGGCAAGCCGATGATCGACGTCAACGGCCCGGTGCTGCTGCAGAACGGCGATCGCATGCTGCTGTGCTCGGACGGGCTATGGAGCTCGGTCTCCGACGTGGACATCCTGCGTCATCTCTCCGACAGCCGCAGCGTCGCGGACGCGGTGCCCGAGCTCGTCGAGCAGGCGCTGCGTCAGGCCGGCGCGCGCAGCGACAACGTCACCGCCTTGGCGGTGGAGTGGGAAGGCGAGGGCGACGCCCCCGACTCGATCTCCACCCAGGACCTGGACGACGAGGGCTTCGCCTCGACCATCCAGGGCGCGGCCGGTTCCGACGTGCAATTGGACGAAGCCGAAATCGATTCAGCCGTGCGCGAGATCCAGGACGCGATCCGCCGCGCCGGCAAGAAACCCACCTGAAGGAAGAATCCATGACCGCCATCGCCTCCCGCCCGCAGGGGCGCGCGGCCGACGCTCTGCGTCCGGTGCGCATCACCCGCCACTACACCCGTCACGCCGAGGGCGCCGTGCTGATCGAGTTCGGCGACACCAAGGTGTTGTGCACCGCCTCGGTCGAGGAGAAGGTGCCCCCGCACAAGAAGGGCAGCGGCGAAGGCTGGGTCACCGCCGAGTACGGCATGCTGCCCCGCGCCACGCACACCCGCAGCGACCGCGAGGCCGCCCGCGGCAAGCAGACCGGCCGCACGCAGGAGATCCAGCGCCTGATCGGCCGCGCGCTGCGCGCCGTCTTCGACCTGTCCAAGCTGGGCGAGCGCACCATCCAGATCGACTGCGACGTGATCCAGGCCGACGGCGGCACCCGCACCGCGGCGATCACCGGCGCCTACGTGGCCGCGCACGACGCGGTGAACTGGCTGTTGTCGCAGGGCAAGATCGCCGCGTCCCCGCTGAAGGACGCGGTGGCCGCAATCTCCGTGGGCATCCTGGACGGCCAGGCGCTGCTGGACCTGGAGTACGTCGAGGACTCCGCCTGCGACACCGACATGAACGTGGTCATGACCGGCGCGGGACACTTCGTCGAGCTGCAGGGCACCGCCGAAGGCGTGGCCTTCACCCGCGCCGAAGTCGACGTGCTGCTGAACCTGGCCGAGAAGGGCATCCGCGAGCTGCTCGTCGCGCAGCGCGAGGCCCTGGGTCTCAAGTAAACCGGAAGGGGCCCGCACCGGGGTCCCGAACGATCTTCAAGGAGTGGAGCAAGCGATGAAGTTGGTCCTGGCCTCCAACAACGCGAAGAAGCTGAAGGAACTGCAGGCGCTGTTCCAGCCGCTGGCGATCGAGCTCGTCACGCAGGGCAGCCTGGGCATTCCGGAAGCGGAAGAACCGTTTCATACCTTCGTCGAGAACGCGCTGACCAAGGCGCGCCACGCGGCCAAGGCCAGCGGCTTGCCGGCGCTGGCCGACGACTCGGGCCTGGCGGTGGACGCGCTGGGCGGCATGCCGGGCGTGCTGTCGGCGCGCTACGCGACGCTGTTCGGCCGCGAGAAGAGCGATGCCGAGAACAACCGCGTGCTGCTCGAGAAGCTCGATGGCATCGAGGATCGCCGCGCGCGCTTCGTCTGCGCGCTGGTGGCGGTGCGCTCGGCCGACGATCCCGAGCCGCTGATCGCGCTGGGCCGCTGGCAGGGCGAGATCCTGCAGGCGGAAGAGGGCGAAGGCGGCTTCGGCTACGACCCGCTGCTGTTGATTCCCGAACTCGGGAAGAGCGTCGCGACGCTGGGCGCGGACGTGAAGAACCGATTGAGCCATCGCGCGCTGGCCTCGCAAGAGCTGCTGCGCCAGATGCGCGAAAGCTGGCATCTTGGCTGACATCATCCGCATGATGCGGCCCGGCACGCTGACGCTGTCGGCGCTGCCGCCGCTGTCGCTGTACGTGCACCTGCCCTGGTGCCTGCGCAAATGCCCGTACTGCGATTTCAACTCGCACGAATATCGCAACGGGCGTGAGCTCGACGTGGACACCGCGCGGCAATACCTCGCCGCGCTGCGCTCGGACCTGGAGGCGGCGCTCCCCTTGATCTGGGGCCGCCCGGTCGTGTCCATCTTCATCGGCGGCGGCACACCCAGCCTGTTCGCGCCGGAGCAGATCGCCGAGCTGATCTCCGACCTGCGCGCGCGCCTGCCGCTGGAGCCGGGCTGCGAGATCACGATGGAGGCCAACCCCGGCACCTTCGAGAAGGACCGCTTCGCCGGCTTCGCGCAGGCGGGCGTGACGCGGCTGTCCATCGGGGTGCAGAGCTTCGACGACGCCAAGCTGCACGCGCTGGGCCGCATCCACAGCGGCACGCAGGCGCGAGCGGCGATCGACGAGGCGGCGCGCGCGTTCGGCACCTTCAACATCGACCTCATGTACGCGCTGCCGGAGCAGACGCTGGAGGAGCTCGACCAGGACCTGGCGATCGCGCTGTCCTACGCGCCGCCGCACCTGTCGGTCTATCACCTGACCATCGAGCCCAACACCCGCTTCGCCAACGCGCCGCCGGAACATCTGCCCGATCCCGATCTGGCCAGCGAGATGCTGGACCTGATCACCGCCCGCACCGGCGAGCGCGGCATGTCGCGCTACGAGGTCTCGGCCTATGCGCGCGAGGGCCATCGCTGCACGCACAACACCAACTACTGGCAGTTCGGCGATTACCTGGGCATCGGCGCGGGCGCGCACACCAAGCTGAGCTTCGCCCACCGCATCCTGCGCCAGGTGCGTTGGCGTGATCCGGCCACCTTCATGCAGAAGGCGGCCGAGGGTCAGGCCGTGTCCAACGAGAACGAAGTCGCGCGCAACGAGCTGCCCTTCGAGTTCATGCTCAATGCGCTGCGCCTGCGCGAGGGCGTGACGATGCAGAGCTTCCTGGAGCGCACCGGGCTGCCGCCGTCCTCGATCGCCAAGGCGATGGCGCAGGGCCGCGAGAAGGGCCTGCTGGACGCGGATCCGGCGGTGATCCGGGCGACGCCCAAGGGCTTCGACTTCCTCAGCGATCTGCAGGAACTGTTCCTGTCGTCGTGAGCGCGTCGCCGCGGGCCGCGGCGACTTTCCCCGTCGACAGGCAGGTCGTCGCGCCGTCCAGGGCCGCGCGGGATTGCGCGGTCTCCTCGCGCAGCCAGGCGATGAAAGCGCTGACGGCGGGCTCGTCGCGCGTGCCGGGCCGATAGACGATGTGATAGCGCTGAGGCTCCTTCAGCATGGCTTGCCGCGGCGCGACGCGCACCAGCCGGCCGTCCAGCAGCGCATCCGCCGCCAGCAACTCGCGCGTCAGGCCGACCCCGATGCCTTGCTCCGCCGCCTGCAGCAGGATGCCGAAGTCGTTGAAGATCGCGACCGGCACGACCTGGCGCCGCAATCCGGCCTGCTCGAACCAGGTTTCCCACTGGCCCGGATCGCCCAGCAACGGCGCCTGCGCGAGCGCCTCCAGCGGTTGCCCGATCAGCTGATGCGCCAGCGCCGGCGAGGCCACCGGCAACATGGACAGATCGAAGAACGGCTCGCTCTCCACGCCCGGCCACGGCCCCAGGCCCTGACGCATCGCGATGTCGAAGCCCTCGCGCTCCAGATCGACCAAGCGTGGCGTGGCCTCGATCTCCAGCGTGACCTCGGGGTGCTGCGCATGCCAGCGGCCCAGTCGCGGCAACAGCCAGCGCTGCGCGAAGGAAGGCAGCACGGTCACGCGCAGGCTGCGCTGCTCGACGCCGTGCGCGGCGGTCGCGGCGCGCAAGCCCTGGTCGAGCTCCTGATAGGCGCGCTCGACGCCGCGCAGCAACGCGGTGCCGGCGGCGTTGAGCACCACCCGCCGCCCCTGACGATCGAAGACCGGAAAGCCGAGCTGCAACTCCAGCGCGCGGATCTGCTGGCTGACCGCGCTGTGGGTCAGGTTCAGCTCCTCGGACGCGGCGCGCAGGTTCTGATGCAGCGCGGCGGCGCGAAACGCCGCCAGGTACTGGAGCGGAAGGCGGGGCGGGCGCATGGGGGGAGGGCTCCTTGCTGGAAAGAATGGCTGCACAAGGAGGCAAGGATATAGCGTTTGGATCGCGCCTGCTGGGCATCTACAGTGACCAACATCGATGCAGAAGGAGCGACCATGAACGAGCCCGACATCCCCTTTGCTCACACGCCCGCGCCTTGCGCGACCGGCGTTCCCGGCCTGGCGTGCGCGACGGAAACGAGCGGCGCCGCACCGGCGTCGGCCTGCTACGCGTACTCGGCCTGGCCCCGCTATCCGGTCATCGGGCCGGCGCTGCTGGTCGTGGTGGCCGTCCTGTCGGCGCTGCTGCTGGTGTCCAACGCCAGCGCCTTCAACGACGTGAACGCGGAGATCCAGATCGCCGCCCGCGAGCAGCGGGTCGCGCGCGAGCAAGCGGCGGAGCGGCAGGCCAAGGCCGAGGCGGCGCGGCGGGCGCTGCTCGCCGATGCGGTCGCGGGTGCCAGTTCCCGCGCGGAGGCCAAGCGCAAGTGATGCGTCCCGGGCTCGCGGCGATCCGCCTGCGAGCCCGGGCCATTCGCTCTCGTCAGTCCTGGGTGCCGTTCTCCTTCTCCGGCGCCGTCCAGCGCGGATCGTTCACCAGCCCCTGCGTGGTGACGTAGAGATCGCGCTTGCGCTCAAAGGCGGCGAGCGTCGTCGTCTCCATCATCGTGTCGTCGTCGAGGATCGCGGTGTAGGCCGCGATCACGCGCTGGCAGTCGTCGGAGGCCGGATCGGCGAGCGCCGCCAGCACCCGGTCCACCTTGCCCGACTTCAGCTCTTCGCCGAAGTACTCGCCCTCGAAGTGCGGGAACTGCGTGTAGACCCGGCCCAGCGACGCGGCGCTCGCCGCCTCGCGGATGCTCGCGTTGAGCGTCCACATCGCGCCGCGCTGCATGCCGCGCTTGGTCTTCACGAACGGCGTGTCGGCATCGTGGATCACGCGATACGGCACGCGAAAGTGATTCAGCACCCGCGCGAACATCGGCAGGTTGGCCTTGCCCAGGCAGTTGATGACGTGCAGCTTGCGCCCGAGCACGCGCGCCACATGGGTCAGCGCGACCTGCTCGGTGGGGCCTTCCACCAGCACGATGTCGTCGTAAAAGAAGAACTCGTTGACCACCGGATTGCAGGCCCGGACCATTTGCAGCCGCTCGCGCTCCTGCGCGTCGAAGGAAACCTTGTCCGTGGAGACCACGTGCTCCACGCCACCGGGCCGGTTCTCGACCCGGATGATGGTCGTGTGGTCCTTGGACAGGTCGATGAAGATCGGCGAGTGCGTGGTCGCGATGACCTGCCAGTCCGGGTTGTCCAGGGCGAAGGCATAGAGCGCCTCCCGCGCGTCGCGGATGGTGGGCGGATGCAGGAAGGCCTCGGGCTCGTCGATCAGCAGGATGCGCGGCGCCACCGTGTCCGCCGCCTTGCGCTTCGCGCCGCCCGACATCACCGTCAGCGTCGACCACAGCAGCGCGCGCTGCAGCCCCGTGCCCTGTTGATCGAGCGGGGAGCTCGTGCCCTGCGTCACCTGCAGGAAGGAGTCGGCGGCGATCAGCTTCTCGTCGATCGCGTCCTTGGAGCGCGGTACCAGCTCGATGGTCGTGCCGGGGAAGACCCGCGCCACATGGGTGGTGATCCGCGCGGAGATCTCGTCGAAGGACTGCTTGGCGCCGACGAAGATCTGCTGCGCCAGCTGCTCGATCTGATCGAAGGCCGCCTGGGTCTGGGCCGAGTCCGCCTTGAGGCTCTGCTTGACGTGGTCCTTGAGCATGGCCAGCAGCTTGGCCTGCGTCGTGTCCATCGGATCGTTGGGGCGGATGCGCACGGGCTGCGGGATGCGGCTCATGATCATCGAGTCCCAGCCGCCCAGCCCTCCGTCGACGAAGGTGGCCGATTCCGGCTGGAAGGACTGCTTGCGCGCGCGCTCGTCGGGGTTTTTCCAGACGTAGCGGAAGGCGACGCACTCGCCGAACTCGGCATGCGCATGGCGCCAGCCCTTGCCGATGACCTCCTCGTCCTCGGGTGTGATCTCGTTGAAGTAGCCGGTGATGGTAATGGGCAGGGCGGTGATGCGGTTGTGGAAATGGCTCTCGGGCAGCTCCTTGCCGCTGGAGGCCAGGGCCTCGTAGGCGTCGAGGATGGTGGACTTGCCCACGTTGTTGCGGCCGATCAGCACGACGATCTCGTCGATCCGGATCAGGCAGCCTTGCGGGCCGATGCTCTTGAAGTTCTCGACTTTGAATCCAGCCAGTCGCATGCGTGTCTCCTTGAAGTGGAAGCGAAGGGATCCGATCGACTCGACGCGTCGACCCGCCGGTGAAGGTCGGTCGGGCGCCGGAAGTCGATCAGGCAAGCCTGCGTGCTGGCGTGAATGGCTGGTGGTTCGAAGTCAGCTTGTCCGCAAAGTTGAGGAGC
>NZ_JBCNLU010000064.1:0-12600 GCF_039595295.1 Roseateles sp. | reverse complement strand
GTGACCGTGGAGAGCGCACCGAAGGCAGCGGTGAGCGCCGCGACTTCCGTCGCGAGCGCGAGGATCGTCGCGACGAGGCCTATGGCTCGTCGGCCCCTTATCGCGCACCGCAGCGTCAAGCCGCCTACGACCCGCTGTTCGACAAGCCCTACGAGTCGAACGAGCGCTCGGAAGCCGCCGCCTGGGAGAAGGGGCAGGCATCGGCCGCCCGCGGTGGCATCTCGGCCAACATCAAGCCGAAGAAGAAGGTCGCGGCGCTGTTCGGCGCCAAGAAGCCGCCGATCACGGCGGACAGCGAGTCCTGATCTGAGCCGATCGACGCCGAGTCCGGCGTCGTGAAGCCAGCGAAACGGCCAGCATCTGCTGGCCGTTGTGCTTTCTGGCTCGCCTGGCTTCCCGGCTCTCTGGCTCTCCGGCCCGTCCGGCGCCGTGGGGCCTGTGGCGAGGGCGCCTTCGGGCGGGCTCAGCGCGCGCCGAGGATCGCGAACACGGCCGGCACCTTGTCCGGCAGCGCCTTCGGCGCCTGGCGCCATTGCGCGACCGTGGCCGAATGCGTCCAGGCGTTCTTCAGGCTCAGCCCGCAGCTGACCGACAGCAGGGTGCCCGGCTTGAGCGTCGCCAGCAGCGCCTGCAGCAGCGCGCCGTTGCGATAGGGCGTCTCGATCATGAGCTGGGTCTGCTGCTCGCGGGCGGAGAAGGCGTCCAGCGCCTTGATGCGAGCGCTGCGCTCGGCCGCCTCCAGCGGCAGATAGCCGACGAAGGCGAAGCTCTGGCCGTTCAGGCCGCTGGCCGCAAGCGCCATCAGCAGCGAGCTCGGCCCGGTCAGCGGCACCACCTCGATGCCTGCCGCATGCGCGGCGGCGACCAGCTTGGCGCCTGGATCGGCGACGGCGGGCATGCCTGCCTCGGAGATCAGCCCGATGTCCTGGCCGTGGTCCAGCGCGGGCGTCAGCAGCGCCAGCCACAGCTTCTCCTCGCTGGAGGAGGCGATGGCGGCGTTGGCCGCCGGGCCTCGGCCCTTGGGCGGGCGAGGCAGTTCCTCGATGCGCTGCTCCTGTAGCGGCAACGCCAGGGGGTGGATCGCGCCCACGCGCTTCAGGAAGGCGCGCGTGGTCTTGGCATTCTCGGCCGCCCAGTGCGTGATCGATGCGGCGCGCGCGAGCACCGCATCGGGCAGCACCTCGCGCAGATCGACCTCCTGGCCGTCCATGCCGAAGTCGAGGGTGTTGGGAACGAGATAGAGGCGGCCGCGGGTCATTGGGGTGGCAGTCAACGAGAGAAATGAAGGGGCGGGTCTGAGCGTCCGGCGCCTGCCCTGGGAAATCAGGTCAGCAGCGACAGCACGTCGAGTCCGCCTCGGCGCAGCAGCGCGGCGGTGCGGATCAGCGGCAGGCCGATGAGCGCCGTCGGATCGTCGGAGTCGATCGCGTCAAGCAGCGCAATGCCCAGGCCCTCGGCCTTGGCGCTGCCGGCGCAGTCATAGGGTTGCTCGGCGCGCAGATAGCGCTCGATATCGGCGTCGCTGAGGTCGCGGAAGCGCACGCGCACCGGCGCCAGATCCTCGGCGACGAATCCCGTGGCCTGGCAGACCACGGCCAGTGCCGTCTGGAACACCACCGTGCGGCCGCGCATCGCGCGTAGCTGCTCGACGGCGCGCTCATGCGTGCCGGGCTTGCCGATGGGCTGCCCGTCGAGATCGGCGACCTGATCGGAGCCGATCACCAGCGCCTCGGGGAAACGTGCGGCGACCGCGCGGGCCTTGGCCAGCGCCAGCCGGCGGGCGAGCGCCTCGGGCGTCTCGCCGGCATGGGGTGTCTCGTCGACATCGGGCGCGGCGGTCTCGAAGGGCGCGCGCAGGCGCTCCAGCAGCTCGCGCCGGTAGCGGGAGGTGGAGCCCAGGATCAACGGGCGGGGCGGGGCGGTCATGGGGCGCGATTCTCCCATCGGGCTCGTACACTTGCGCCCCATGAAACCGCGTTCCTTCGATCCCTTGAAGCTCGACGTCGAGGCCTTCGCCCGCGAGGGCGCCTCGCTCGAGGGCGAGTGGCCCGCCACCGCCTTGCCGCGCCTGGCCGAGTCGGCCGCGCCCGAATCCGACCCGGCTCACTGGCCGGCCGTCACCTGGTCCACCCGCGGCGAGCTGCGCACGCCCAAGGGCGGCGCCGCGCAGGTCTGGCTGGAGCTGTCCGCCGAGGCGCAGGTCTCGCTGACCTGCCAGCGCTGCCTCAAGCCGGTGGAGGAACACCTGACCGTGTCGCGCTGGTTCCGCTTCGTCAAGGACGAGGATCAGGCCGCCGAGCTGGACATGGACAGCGACGACGACGTGCTGGCGCTGGCCCGCCACCTCAACCTGCGCGAGCTGGTCGAGGACGAGCTGCTGCTGGAGCTGCCCGTGGTGCCGCGCCACGAGGAATGCCCCGAGCCGCTGCCGCATGCCAACGTCGAAGAGGACGAGGCGGCCGAGGAGGGGGAGGCCCGTCCGAACCCCTTCGCCGCGCTCGCCGCATTGAAGAAGGGAACGGGTGGTAAAGCCTGAGGGGCTTGTGCTATAGTCTCGGGCTTTCCCGGCTCGCATCGGCGATTCAGTCGAATCGTCATCAGGCAACAGGCCGGGACCGAGGCGTCGGTAGCGGAACACGGATCCGCGGCACAGCTCGAGTTCTCTCGAGAGCCCGAGCAAGCCTCGACTTCACCGTAGCCCACGAAGCCGAAGCCTTCAGGAGAATCAACATGGCCGTTCAGCAAAACAAGAAGTCCCCGTCGAAGCGCGGCATGCACCGCTCGCACAATGCCCTGACCACGCCGGGCACCGCGATCGAGCCGACCACCGGCGAAGTGCATCTGCGTCACCACATCAGCCCCAACGGCTTCTACCGTGGCCGCAAGGTGCTGAAGACCAAGGCCGACGCCGCCTGATCGACTGGTCGATCCGGCCGCGCAGGGCGCCGACGGTGCCCCGCCTGGTCCCCATCGAATGATGCAAGCCCGGCTCCGCGAATAGCGTTGCCGGGCTTTCGTTCGTCCCGATGCGGCAGATCGATCCTCTTTTCGTTCCCTCTTCCGCTCCTTCTTCCTTTTCCTCTTCTTCCGCTGACCCCGATCGACGCCCGGCCACCGCGGGTGCCCTCGCTTGTCCCCCTGGGGCGGCTCGCGTAAGGTCGGCGGCTTGGCCGAATGGCCGGCTGTCGCGCATGTTTCTTGCACGCTCGCTACAGTCGGCCTGGTCGGCGCCACTTTCCAGCTTTCGATGTCCGCAATTCCCGCCTCCAGCTCTTCGCCCTCCGCCGAGCCCCTCCGTCTGGCGGTGGACTGCATGGGCGGCGACCACGGCCCGTCCGTGACGCTCCCGGCCTGCAAGGCCTTCCTGGCCGCGCATCCGCAGGCGGAGCTGCTGCTCGTCGGTCAGCCCGAGGCGCTCAAGGAAGCCGCGTCCTGGCCGCGCGCCCGCATCGTGCCCGCCAGCGAGGTCGTCAGCATGGACGATCCGATCGAGGTCGCGCTGCGCCGCAAGAAGGACTCGTCGATGCGGGTCGCGCTCCAGCAGCTCAAGGCCGGCAAGGACGGCTCCGCGATCCAGGCGCAGGCCTGCGTGTCGGCCGGCAACACCGGCGCGCTGATGGCGGTCGCGAAATATCTGCTCAAGACGCTGGAGGGCATCGACCGCCCCGCCATCGCCACGGTGATGCCCAACCAGATCGGCGGCTTCACGACGGTGCTGGACCTGGGTGCCAACGTCGACTGCGGCCCGGAACACCTGCTGCAATTCGCGGTGATGGGCAGCGCACTGGTGTCGGCGGTCGACGGCAAGGACAACCCCAGCGTCGGCCTGCTCAACATCGGCGAGGAAATGATCAAGGGCAACGAGACCATCAAACGCGCCGGCGAGCTGCTGCGCGAGGTCGCCGCCCACGATCAGATCAACTTCCACGGCAACGTGGAGGGCAACGACATCTTCAAGGGCACGACCGACGTCGTGGTCTGCGACGGCTTCGTCGGCAACGTGGCGCTCAAGACCGCCGAGGGGCTGGCGAGCATGATCTCCAGCTTCATCAAGGCCGAGTTCACCCGCAACGCCGGCACCAAGCTGATCGCGCTGTTGGCCATGCCGGTGCTGCAGCGCTTCAAGGACCGCGTCGACCACCGCCGCTTCAACGGCGCGGCGCTGCTGGGCCTGCGCGGCCTGGTCTTCAAGAGCCACGGATCGGCCGATGCATTCGCTTTCGAGCAGGCTTTGAACCGGGCGTATGATGCGGCCCGCAACCGGCTCCTAGACCGGGTTCACGATCGCATCGTCGCGACGCTGCAGGCGCTCCCCGCGCCTGCCAATGAGGAGGGCGGCGATGCTGGAGACAAGGCGACTTCCGCCGCCCAAGCTGCATGACCACTGCTTCCCCGCGCTACGCCCGCATTCTCGGTACGGGCAGCCATCTTCCCGGACCCCGCGTCTCCAATCAGGATCTGGCCGAGCGCCTCGCCCGTGACGGGATCGAGACCTCGCACGACTGGATCGTGGAGCGCACCGGCATCCACGCCCGCCATTTCGCCGCGCCAGACGTCACGTCCAGCGACTTGGCGCTCCCAGCTTCGCTGGCCGCGCTGGAGGCCGCCGGCGTCCGCCCCGACGAGATCGATCTGATCATCGTCGCCACGTCCACGCCGGACATGGTCTTCCCGTCCACCGCCTGCCTGCTGCAGAACAAGCTGGGCATCCATGGCTGCGCCGCCTTCGACGTGCAAGCCGTGTGCTCGGGCTTCGTCTACGCGCTGACCGTGGCCGATTCGATGATCAAGAGCGGCGCCGCCAGCAAGGCGCTGGTCGTGGGCGCGGAAGTGTTCTCGCGCATCCTGGACTTCAAGGACCGCACGACCTGCGTGCTGTTCGGCGACGGTGCCGGCGCGGTGGTGCTCGGCGCCAGCGACACGCCCGGCATCTTGGCCAGCGAACTCCACGCCGACGGCCGCCATGTCGACATCCTCTGCACCCCGGGCACCGTGTCCGGCGGCGCGGTGCTGGGTCACCCGCTGCTGAAGATGGACGGACAGGCCGTGTTCAAGCTCGCTGTCGGCGTGCTGGACAAGGTCGCGCGGGCGGTGCTCGAGAAGGCCGGCCGCAGCGAGTCCGACATCGACTGGCTGATCCCGCACCAGGCCAACATCCGCATCATGCAGGGCACGGCCAAGAAGCTGAAGATGTCCCTGGACAAGCTGATCGTGACCGTCGACGAGCACGGCAACACCTCGGCCGCGTCGATCCCGCTGGCACTGGACGCCGCGGTGCGCTCCGGCAAGATCAAGGCCGGCGACACGGTGATGCTGGAAGGCGTCGGCGGTGGATTCACCTGGGGCGCGGTCCTGCTGGACTTCTGACCCCCGACGCCCGCCCGGGCCGACCCGAGTCGGCTGGGGCTCGCGCGCTCGACGCGGCGGCACCGGCGTGCCGCGCTGTCATGCGCGCTCCAACCATTGAATAGACAGTCTGGGATTTCAACCGCCATGAGCAAGAACTTCGCATTCGTCTTCCCCGGCCAGGGCTCGCAATCGGTGGGCATGCTGGACGCCTGGGGCGATCATCCGGAAGTCGCCCGCACGCTGGCCGAAGCTTCGGCCGCGCTGGGCGAGGACGTCGGCGCGCTGATCAAGAACGGTCCCAAGGAGCAGCTGGATCTGACCACCAACACCCAGCCGGTCATGCTGACCGCGGGCGTGGCTTGCTACCGCGCGTGGATCGCCGAAACCGGCCTGGCGCCCGTCGCTGCGGCCGGCCACTCGCTGGGCGAGTACACCGCGCTGGTCGCCGCCGGCGCGCTGAGCCTGTCCGACGCGCTGCCGCTGGTGCGCTTCCGCGCGCAGGCCATGCAGGACGCCGTGCCGGTGGGCACGGGCGCGATGTCGGCCATCCTGGGCCTGGACGCTTCGGTGGTGCGCGAGGTCTGCGCCAGCGTGGCCGCCGAGACCGGCGAGGTCGTCGAGGCCGTGAACTTCAACGATCCCAAGCAGACCGTGATCGCGGGCAGCAAGGCCGGCATCGAGAAGGCCAACGAGGCGCTGAAGGCCGCGGGCGCCAAGCGCGCGCTGCCGCTGCCGGTGTCCGCCCCCTTCCACAGCAGCCTGATGAAGCCCGCCGCCGACCGCCTGCGCGAGAAGCTGGCCGCGGTGCAGTTCCAGCCGGCTGCGTTCCCGGTGATCAACAACATTGACGTCGCCGTGACCGACGACGCCCAGGCGCTGCGCGACGCGCTCTATCGCCAGGCCTTCGGCCCGGTGCGCTGGGTCGAGGTGGTGCAGGCGCTCAAGGCGCGCGGCCTGACGACCCTTCTGGAATGCGGCCCGGGCAAGGTGCTGGCCGGCATGGCCAAGCGCATCGACGGCGAGCTCGTCAGCGCGACCGTGCTGGATCCGGCCTCGCTGGCCGAGGCCCGCGCGCTGCTGGGCTGAGGCCCGGCGCGACCCGCGTTCAGACCTGATTCGAACGATCTCTCGAACGAACTCCGCATTCAAGGAATTCTCATGTCCGACAACAAGCAAGTGGCCCTGGTGACCGGCGCCAGCCGCGGCATCGGCCGCGCGATCGCGCTGACCCTGGCCAAGAAGGGCTTCGTCGTCATCGGCACCGCCACCAGCGAAGCCGGCGCCCAGGCCATCAGCGAAGCGCTGCAGCCGCACGGCGGCCGCGGCGCGGTGCTCAACGTCAACGACGGCGAGGCCGTCGACGCGCTGATCGACGCCATCGTCAAGCAGGACGGCGGCATCCAGGTCCTGGTCAACAACGCCGGCATCACCAAGGACATGCTGTCCATGCGGATGAAGGACGAGGATTGGGACGCCGTCCTGGATACGAATCTGAAGGCCGTGTTCCGCGCCAGCCGCGCGGTGATGCGTCCGATGATGAAGCAGCGCTACGGCCGCATCGTCAACATCACCTCGGTGGTGGGCGCGTCCGGCAACGCGGGTCAGGCGAACTACGCCGCCGCCAAGGCCGGCGTCGCGGGCATGACGCGTGCCCTGGCTCGTGAGCTGGGCAGCCGCTCGGTCACGGTGAACTGCGTGGCGCCGGGCTTCATCGCCACCGACATGACGGACGTGCTGCCCGAGGCGCAGAAGACCGCGCTGCTGGCGCAGATCCCCGCCGGCCGCCTGGGCGACCCGGACGAGATCGCCCATGCCGTGGCCTTCCTGGCCTCGCCCGAGGCGAGCTACATCACCGGCGTCGAGCTGCACGTCAACGGCGGCATGTACATGAATTGAGGTGGAGCACCGGCCGCGGACGGTCCGCGGGCGGCCCACCCACCGGATTCACCCGGCCGGTGTGGGGCTGATAGAGTGCGAGCGCGCGCCGTATCCCCTCGTGGAGGGCGCGCCTCGGGAGGTCCGTCTAGGGGCGCCACTCTAAGGCCTTAGAATCCCGGGTTGTTCTAGCAAACCCCTCCTGGAGGAGTCATGAGCGATATCGAAGCACGTGTCAAGAAAATCATCGCCGAGCAACTCGGCGTGCCCGAAGCCGATGTGACCAATGAGAAGGCCTTCGTGGCCGATCTGGGCGCCGATTCTCTGGACACCGTGGAACTGGTGATGGCCCTCGAAGACGAGTTCGGCATCGAGATCCCGGACGAAGAGGCCGAGAAGATCACGACCGTCCAGCTCGCGATCGACTACGCCGTCAAGCACCAGAAGGCGTAAGCAAGCAGCATGAGCCGTCGTCGCGTCGTCGTCACCGGTCTCGGCCTGATCTCGCCCGTGGGCAACACGGTCGAGCAGGGCTGGGCCAACATCGTGGCCGGAAAGTCCGGCATCGACACCATCACCCGTTTCGATGCCAGCAACCTGGCCTGCCACTTCGCTGGCGAGGTCAAGGACTTCAAGGTGGATGACTACATCCCCGCGAAGGAAGCCCGCCACATGGATACGTTCATCCATTACGGGCTGGCCGCTTCGCTGCAGGCGATCCGCGACGCGGGGCTGCCCACGGGCGACGCGCTGAGCCCGGAACTGGCGGAACGCATCGGCGTGCTCGTCGGCTCCGGCATCGGCGGCCTCCCGATGATCGAGCAGACGCATGAGGAACTGACCAACCGCGGCCCCCGCCGCATCAGTCCGTTCTTCGTGCCGGCCTCGATCATCAACATGATCTCCGGCCACGTGTCGATCCAGTGCGGCTTCAAGGGGCCGAACCTGGCGATCGTCACGGCCTGCACGACGGGACTGCACAGCATCGGCACCGCCGGTCGCATGATCGAGGCGGGCGACGCCGACATCATGGTGGCGGGCGGTTCGGAATCGACGGTGAGCCCGCTGGGCGTCGGCGGTTTCGCCGCGGCCCGCGCCCTGTCGACCCGCAACGACGATCCCAAGACCGCGTCGCGGCCCTGGGACAAGGACCGCGACGGCTTCGTGCTGGGCGAGGGCGCCGGCGTGCTGGTGCTCGAAGAGTACGAACACGCCAAGAAGCGCGGCGCCAAGATCTACGCCGAGCTGGTGGGCTTTGGCATGAGCGCCGACGCTTATCACATGACCGCGCCCGACGTGGAAGGTCCGACGCGCTCGATGCGCGCCGCGCTGCGCAACGCCGGATTGAACGCGGACCAGATCCAGTACATGAACGCGCACGGCACGTCGACCCCGCTGGGCGACGCGAACGAGACCAACGCGATCAAGGCGGCCTTCGGCGATTACGCCAAGAGCGGCCTGGTCGTGTCATCGACCAAGTCGATGACCGGTCACCTGCTGGGCGGCGCGGGCGGCATCGAGTCCGTCTTCACCGTCAAGGCGCTGCATGATCAGGTCGTTCCGCCGACGATCAACATCTTCAACCAGGATCCCGACTGCGACCTGGACTACTGCGCCAACGAGGCGCGGAAGATGCCGATCGAGTACGCCGCGAAGAACAACTTCGGTTTCGGCGGTACGAACGGCACCCTGATCTTCAAGCGGGTCTGAGTTTCAGTCCGCATCGGACGGCGACGCATGACGCCGGATCGATCCTCGACACGCCGGGCCATCGCCCGGCGTTTTTCATGCGCGAGGGATCCTCGCTGGCAGCGGTTCTCGCGCGCGCTCGCCGGCGCGGGGCTCGCAGCCGTGATGGCCGCGGTGATCGTTCACCTGGCTGACTTCCCTCAGGCGTGGTCGGACGAGGTCGGCCTGGCCGCGATGGCGGGCGTGAGCGCGTTCGCGATGCTCGGCTGGTGGCTGCCGACGCGGCCCGCGGTCGCCGAGGTCTTGCGCTTCGACGGCGCGCTCTGGTGGTGGGAACGCGCGGGCGAGCCGCTTGCCGTCGTCCCCGAAGTGTTCATCGATACCGAGCACTGGATGCTGGTGCGTCTGCGTGCCCGCGACGAGGAGGGCCGACCGCTCGGCCACCGCGCGCGTGGGTGGTTGGCGCTGTCGCGACGAGGGCTCGGATCGACCTGGACATCGCTGCGGCTGCACCTCTTCTTGGCCTAAGGCTGGCGTCATGCACGCCGATCAAATCCGGGCATGATGTGAGCCTTGTCTTCCTGCATCGCCTCTCGCGAGTGTTCATGCCCAATCTTCATCGCCTCGATCGCCAGCGTTTCCGCTCTCATCGATTTCTTGCGCTGACGGTCGCTGGCGCGGCCGTCCTGGGCGCGTCGCTGCCGGCGTTCGCGCAGTCCGTGGTCGCACAGCCGGCGATGCCGGTGACGGCGCCGCAGATGGTCGCGGCGCTGCCGGACTTCAGCGCGCTGGTCGAGCAAGCCGGCCCGGCCGTGGTGAACATCCGGACGTCCGAGAAGGTGAAGGCCGCCAACGCGCAAGTCGACGAGCAGATGCGCGAGCTGCTGCGCCGCTTCGGCATTCCCGTCCCTCCACAGCAGCGACGCGGCACGCCGGCGCCCAATCCCGCGCCGGACGACGAGGACGATGACGATTCCCCGCAGCGTCGCGGTCTGGGATCGGGCTTCGTGATCGCGGCCGACGGCTACGTGATGACCAATGCGCACGTCGTCGACGAGGCTGACGAGGTCACCGTCACGCTGACCGACAAGCGCGAGTTCAAGGCCAAGGTGGTCGGCCTGGACCGCCGCACCGATGTCGCGGTCCTCAAGATCGACGCGAAGAATCTGCCGCTGCTGCGCATGGGTGACGTCAGCAAGCTCAAGGTCGGCGAATGGGTGATGGCCATCGGCTCGCCCTTCGGCTTCGACAACACGGTCACGGCCGGCATCGTCAGCGCGAAGGCGCGCGACACCGGCGACCTGCTGCCGTTGATCCAGACCGACGTGGCCATCAACCCCGGCAACTCGGGTGGACCGCTGCTCAATCTGCGCGGCGAGGTGGTGGGGATCAACTCGCAGATCTACAGCCAGTCGGGCGGCTTCATGGGGATCTCGTTCGCGATCCCGATCGATGAGGCGATGCGGGTGGCCGACGAGCTGCGCGCCAGCGGCCGCGTCACGCGTGGCATGCTGGGCGTCTATCCGGACGACGTCAGCAAGGAAGTGGCTGAGGCCATCGGCTTGGGCAAGCCGCAGGGCGCGCTCATCACCCGCATCACGCCGGCCGGTCCCGGCGACAAGGCGGGGGTGCAGCTCGGCGACGTGATCACCAAGTTCGACGGCAAGCCGGTGGAGAAGGCCGTCGACCTGCGCCGCCTGGCGGCCGCGGCGAAGCCCGGCGCCAAGGTGCAGGTGACCGTGTTCCGCAAAGGCACCTACAAGGAGCTGACCGCGACCATGCAGGCGCTGCCGGATGACCGCAACCCCGCCACGCCGGAAGCCGAGGCGCCCGCTGCCGGCGGTGCGCAGGCCTGGGGTCTGAGCGTCAGCGAGTTGAGCGACGCCCAGCGCAAGGAATTGAAGGTCGACGGCGGCCTGAAGATTGACACCGCAGAAGGGCCCGCCGCGCGCGCCGGGCTGAAGGTGGGCGACGTCATCCTGAGCGCCAACAACGTCGACGTGAAGACGGTCAAGCAGTTCCAGGCGGTGCTGGCCAAGCTCGAGAAGGGCAAGAGCCTGCAGATGCTGGTGCGCCGCGGCGACGTGGCGACCTACGTCGTGCTCAAGCCCGGCAAGGGGTGAACGGCGGCTGGGGGCCCAGGCTGCCCGGTCAACCCAGCGCTGGCCTGGGGCTTTCCGCGATGCGGAATCCCGGCCGCGTTAGGAAGCCGGACGAGAAATTTAGCGTCGGTTGGTGCTTGCTCACGGATGTGACCAAGGCGGGGGATTGGTGCCTTGCTCCGCTACAATCGAGCCGCGTCAGCTGGCTTTTGTCGCCGTTCCGACGGTGAATCGGAACACCGCTCTGGCGGGCTTCAGCGATCCACAGGATGTCCTCAGCTTTTTGTGGATAACCTGTGTACAAAATCGCTGTTGGCGAAGGGCAACGACCGCGAAGCTCGCATCCATGCGGTTTCCAGGGCGGGGCTTTTGGCTACAATGAAAGCCCAACAAGCAGTTGCCATACGTTTTGTTGGAAGGCGCGTCACCAATTCGACGTGCCTTTTTTTTATGTCCAGTTCCGGCTCTGAGAAGGGCCGTGCTTCACTGCCTCGACCGGTCGACCGCGACGTGATTCAGGGTGCTCCGATCGAGCGCGGCTGGACACGCGGACGAATGCGCGGTCCCACCCCGAGTCCATGAACCACATCCGCAATTTCTCGATCATTGCCCACATCGACCACGGCAAGAGCACCCTGGCCGACCGGATCATCCAGCGGTGCGGCGGCTTGTCGGACCGGGAGATGGAAGCGCAGGTGCTGGACTCGATGGACATCGAGCGCGAGCGCGGCATCACGATCAAGGCGCAGACCGCCGCGCTGCAATACAAGGCGAAGGACGGTCAGGTCTACAACCTCAACCTGATCGACACGCCCGGACACGTGGACTTCTCGTATGAGGTCAGCCGCTCGCTGTCCGCCTGCGAGGGCGCGCTGCTGGTGGTGGACGCCAGCCAGGGCGTCGAGGCGCAGACCGTGGCCAACTGCTACACGGCGCTGGAGCTCGGCGTCGAGGTGATCCCGGTCCTGAACAAGATGGACCTGCCGCAGGCCAACCCGGACGGCGCCAAGGCCGAGATCGAAGACGTCATCGGCATCGACGCCACCGACGCGATCCCATGCTCGGCAAAGACCGGCATGGGCATCGACGAAATTCTTGAAGCCGTCATCGCCCGCATGCCTCCGCCCAAAGGCGTGGTCGAGGCCCCGCTGCGCGCCATGATCATCGACTCCTGGTTCGACAACTACGTCGGTGTGGTGATGCTGGTGCGCGTCGTCGACGGCACGCTGAAGAAGGGCGAGCGGATCCGCATGATGGCGACGAACGCCGTCTATCCGGCCGAGCACCTGGGCGTGTTCACGCCCAAGTCCGAGAACCGTCCCCAGCTGAACGCCGGCGAGGTCGGCTTCATCATCGCCGGCATCAAGGAGCTGGCGGCGGCGAAGGTGGGCGACACCATCACGCTGGAGAAGAAGCTCCCGAACAACCTGGGCCCCGCGGAAACGGCGCTGCCCGGCTTCAAGGAAATCCAGCCGCAGGTCTTCGCCGGTCTGTATCCGACCGAAGCCAGCGAGTACGACCAGTTGCGCGATGCGCTGGAGAAGCTCAAGCTCAACGACGCCTCGCTGCGTTTCGAGCCCGAGGT
>NZ_JBCNLU010000063.1:0-12712 GCF_039595295.1 Roseateles sp. | reverse complement strand
TGTCCAGCGTGATCGCATGCTCGCCGGGGGCGCGCGTGGCGGCGGACACGCCGTCGGCCGGCAGCGTCAGCGCGCGGCCGCCCTGGCGCCACCACTGGCGCATGTCCTTCACCCACTTGGTGCCGGCGTTGTTGTTCTTCTTGATGTCGTACCAGACCGCCAGCTGCGCGACGGCCGGACCGGATTCGCCGGCCTTCTCGACCCACACGGCGACGTAGGGACGGTGGTACTCGGCAACGTTCAGGCGCGGCAGCTCGAGCTTGAGCTGCACGCTCGCGGCCCAGGCGGAGGAGCCCACGCCCAGCGTGCCCAGCGCGCCGAGCGCGAGCAGAGTGGGCGTGAAGGGACGACGGAGGGAGCGATTCATGATCGGATCTCGGTTGAGGGTCGAAGAAGTCCTGGCGGCGGCTCGGAGCGGAATGAACGGGGACTGCAAAGACGGAAACGGGTGGTCGGCGTGAGGGCGTCGTAAGGGCGTGACGGCGTGATCCGCGCGCTCAATGGATGAGCAGCAAGGCCAGCAGCGCCGGGATCACCAGACCCAGGCCGACCAGCGGCCAGGTGCTGGGCCGGCTGACCGCGTGGAACTTCAGGATCAGCAGCCCGGTGATCGAGAAGATCAGGCAGGCCAGCGCGAAGAGGTCGATGAACCAGCTCCAGGCCGTGCCGGCGTTGCGGCCCTTGTGCAGGTCGTTGAGATAGGAGATCCAGCCGCGCGAGGTGTCTTCGTACTCGACCTCGCCGCTGTCGCGGGCGATGCGGATCCAGGCGTCGCCGCCGGGGCGGGGCATCGCCAGATAGATCTCGTCGCGGCTCCACTCCGCATCGCGGCCGTCGACCGGACGGTCCAGGGTCTTGGCCAGCCACTCGCGCACCGGCGCGGGCACCGGGGCCTTGTGATCGGCTTCCTTGTCGGACGCGGGGCGGAGCGCGCTCGCCAGGGGATCGGGCAGTTGCTCATTGCGGCTGGCGACGACGGGCTTGGCCTCGATGTCGGAGGCGTGATTCAGCGTGAAGCCAGTGACCGCGAACAGGATCATCCCGATCAGGCACATCGCCGAGCTGATCCAGTGCCATTGATGCAGCTGCTTGAGCCACGCGGCGCGCGCGCCGGATTTCTTGTCTGTGCTCATGTCTCGGCCCAGAGCCTCAGCAGGTTGTGATAGTGGCCGGTGAGCATCGTGGTCTCGGGGTCGTCGCCCAGCCGCGCGCGCAGCTTCTGGATGGTCTGGTCCAGCTCGAACAGCATCGAACGCTGCCAGTCCTGGCGGATCATGCTCTGCGTCCAGAAGAAGGAGCACACGCGGGCGCCGCTCGTCACGGGCATCACGCGATGCAGGCTGGTGGAGGCGTAGACGATCAGATCACCGGCGGGCAGCTTCACCTCGTGCGTGCCGTAGGTGTCGACGACCTCGAGCTCGCCGCCCTCGTACTCATCGGGCTCGCTCAGGAAGAGCGTGGAGGACACGTCGCTGCGCAGCGGCTGCTCGGTCCCTTGCTGCCGCATGATCGCGCCGTCGACATGGAAGCCGTAATGCTCGCCGCCCTCGTAGCGGTTGAACAGCGGCGACAGCGTGCGCAGCGGCAGCGCCGCCGACACGAACAGCGGATGCCGCGCCAGCACCTGCTTGATGTGCGCGCCGACACGGATCGCCGCCGGATGGTCGACCGGCAGCTGGCGGTTGCGCTTGACCTTGGCGCCCTGCTCGCCGACGGTGGCGCGGCCGTCGGTCCAGTCGGCGGCGTCCAGCAGCTGGCGCATCTCGCGCACGTCCTGCTTGCTGAGCACTTCGGGAATGTGGAGAAGCATGTCCGGATCGATTCGAATCTGCGGGAATCACCTGGCTTGAATGGACGTCGGCCCGCCCCCGCTAGGACGGGGGCGGGCCGGCCGATACGCTACCTCAAACGGGCGCTGTTTCGGTCAGAAGCCGATGTTGGCCATCAGCGTCACGGCACGCGGAGCGCCCAGCACCAGACGACCGCCGCCGTTGTTCAGCGAGGACATGTAGTCCTTGTCGAACAGGTTGGTGACGTTCAGCTGCATCGTCAGGTTCTTGTTGATGCGATAAGCACCCATCAGGTCGACCACGGTGTACGCGGGCAGGGCGGCCAGACCGGTGGAGGCCGGCTGGGCGACGGTCACGACGCGCTTCTGGTCGGCGATGTGGCGCACGCCGCCGGCGACGGTCAGGTCATTCCACTGGTACGAGGTCCAGACGGTGGCGGACCACTTCGGCGTCCAACGCACGCCGTCGGTGACGACCTGGTTCGGGTTGGTCGCGGTGGAGGCCGAGCGCTGGTTCAGCGCCTTGGCATCCATGGTCTGCACGCCGGCAGTGACCTGCCAGAAGTTGGTCAGCTGACCGACTGCCGCCAGCTCGATACCCTGCACCCTCACCTTGCCGCCTTGCGTCGACAGGTTGGTCACCGGATCGACGCTGACCACGCCATCGTTCTCGCTGCGGTACAGCGCGGCGGTCACGTTCAGGCGCTTGTTCAGCAGGTCCCACTTGGTGCCGGCTTCGTAGTTCGTCGTCTCCTGCGCATCGGCGGTGCCCGCTTGCTGACCGGTCGCCGACAGCACGAAGTTGGCGCTGCCCGGAGGCGTCAGCGAGTTGGCGGCGGCAATGTAGACGGTGCCGTTCTCAGCCAGCTTGTACAGCGCGGCGGCGTTCCAGCTGGTGATCCACTTGCCGGCGTTGAACTTGGTCGCGGTCAGCCCGGTGCCGGTGGTGGCCAGGGCGGTCGTGGTCGTGCGGACGTTGTAGTGCTCGGTGCGCAGACCCAGCGTGAGCTTGAGCGCGTCGGTCACCGACAGCGTGTCCAGCGCATAAATCGCCTGCGTGCTGGTGCTGCCCTCGTTGCCCGAACCGTTGCGCACCGGCATCGGCAGCGCATCGTTCGGATTCGGGTTGTACAGGTTGGCCGCCGGGATGGTGCCGGTGGTGGTGAAGTTCAGCGTGTCCTGACGCTCGTACATGAGCTCGATGCCGGTGCTCAGGTCATGCTTGAGGCCGCCGGTCAGGAAGCTGGTGTTCAGGCTGGTCTGGTTGGCCAGAATCTCGTTGGTCTGGTCCACGCCCTGGCGCGAGCGGGCGATGATCCAGGTGTCGCGGTTGGTCGGATCGACGGCGGTGATGCCGATGATGCCGGTCAGGATGCGATCCATGTGGGTGCGGCCGTAGCGCGAGATGTTGCGCACGGTGGTGTCGCCGCCCAGGTCCATCTCCAGCTTGGCGGTGACCATGTCGGCCTTGACCTTCTCCTTGTCGCCGAGGCTGCCGTAGTAGTTGTCGCGGTCGACCTTGGGGGCGACCAGCAGCGCGGCGGCGCGGTCCTTGTCCAGCTGCGACGCGGTGGCGGCGGGCGTGGCCACCGAGTACGCGGGCCACCCGATGGCCGGCAGGCCGCCGTCCGGACGGCCGTCCTGGCGCACGTGCTGCGAGTACAGGAAGAAGCGCGTGGGCGTGTTCAGACCGAAGGCGATCGACGGGGCGATGCCGTAGGTCTTGCGCTCGATGGCGGCGCGGCCAGGCACGCCGTTGTCCTGCCACACGGCGTTCAGACGCACGGCGGTGTGGTCGGTCACCTTCTGGTTGACGTCGACGGACGCGCGCTTGCGGCTGGCGTCGCCGACGCTGATCGTGCCGTCGATCGCATTGTCGATCTGGGGCAGTTTGGTGATCAGATTGATGTAGCCGGCGGAGGCGCCGCGGCCGGTGTCGGCACCGGCGGGGCCCTTCACGACTTCGATCTGCTCCAGGTTGAACACGTCGCGGGTGACCGCGCCCAGGTCGCGGATGCCGTCGACGAAGGTCGAGGTGCTGGCGCTGAAGCCGCGCATCTGGAAGGTGTCGCCGGCGGAGGTGTTGCCGTTCTCGCCCAGCTGCATTGTGATGCCCGGGGTGTTCTGCAGCGCGTCGGTCAGGGAGACGGCGCCTTGCTCGCGCAGGACTTCCTTCTTGATGACCGAGATGGTCTTGGGCGTCTCCAGCAGCGGCTGGGTCAGCTTGGACGAGGCGCTCTTGTCGGCCTTGTAGTCGGACTGGGCCTTGCCCTCCACCTTGACCTGGGGCAGGTAGGGCGCGCCTGACGCGGAAGCGGTGGCGGTGGTGGCGTCGGCCGGGGCGGCGTCGGCGGCATCCGCGGCGTGGGCGATCGGGAAGGTCAGCGAGGCGGCCAGGGCTGCCAGCGGGGCCACCGCATGCTTGCGGCTCTTGATGTAGCGGGACATGGGGAATCGAGCTCCGAGGGGAAGTTCTTGTCGTGGATGTCGGCTCGGCTGGCTGCGCGATGTCGGCCCTGCCCCGACGCTTCACGGCGCACGGTGATGGGGCCCTCCCTGTTCGCGACTGGCTGGCGGTGGCGGGGTCGAGTCCGGCGTCCCAAGGGACCTCCCGAACTCAAAGGCCGCAAATGCTAAGCATTCTCATTTGACTGTGTCAAAGATTTGCTCGATGTCATGGGATACCGCGTGGCGAACACGCGACGCGAATGTTGCTGTTCCGGAAAGAGAAACCCCCGCCGACGCCAGGGCGTCGCGGGGGTTGCAAGGGGTCAGGTCAGCGCGGGATCAGTTCAGCGCCTGGGGCTCGTCCGGCTTGTGCTCCGGCAGACGCGGCGCGGTGTGCAGGCTCAGGACCATGGTCGCCGCCAGGATCACCACCACCACGCCCAGCGACACCAGCACCGGGATCTTGATCACGTCGATCAGCATCATCTTCGTGCCGATGAATACCAGCACCACCGCCAGGCCGTAGCTCAGCAGATGGAACTTGGACGCCATCGCCGCCAGCAGGAAGTACATCGCGCGCAGGCCCAGGATGGCGAAGATGTTGGAGCTCAGCACGATGAAGGGATCCGAGGTGATGGCGAAGATCGCCGGGATCGAGTCGACCGCGAAGATCACGTCCGTCATGCCCACCAGCGCGATCACCAGCAGCATCGGCGTGGCGATGCGCTTGCCGTTCTCCATCGTGAAGAAGCGTTCGCCGTCGAAGTTCTTGCTGACCGGGAGCACCTTGCGCAGCAGCTTCAGCGCGGGGTTGTCCTCGAGGTCCGGTTCCTTGCCGGCCGCCCACCACATCTTGATGCCGGTGATCAGCAGAAAGGCGCCGAAGAGGTACAGCACCCAGTGGAACTGCGCGATCAGCCAGCCGCCCACCAGGATCATCACCGTGCGCAACACGATGGCGCCGATGATGCCCATCATCAACACCCGCTTCTGGTAGGCCGCCGGCACCGCGAAGTAGGTGAAGATCATCAGGAAGACAAAGATGTTGTCGACCGCCAGCGATTTCTCGATGAGATAGCCGGTGATGAACTCGAGCGCCTTGGTGTTGGCGAGTTCGGTGTTGCCGGTCCCGTCCTTCACGGCCCACCACAGCAGACCCATGAAGGCGACGCTCAGCGCCACCCAGACCAGCGACCAGTTGATCGCCTCCTTGACGCCCACTTCGTGCGCGCCCTGCTTGCGAAGGACGACGAAGTCCAGGAACAACGACACCAGGACAATGCCGATGAAGGCCACCCAGAGCCAGACGGGAACGATGGTGCTCATGCGCACTCCTTGCAAGATCGGATCGAGCATGCGCCCGACCGCGGCCAACGACAACGCGGGATCGCCCCTCTGGTCGGAGACCCGGAGGGCGGCTTCGCGGTGAGGCCGAAAGGTCTTGCAAGGCTGGCCGCCGCGTCCGGTGAACGCTGCGATCAGGTGCGGGGCCCGGCTGCCGAATCGGCAACGTATTGACGGACGTCCGCCGTGGCTCGCGCCACGTGGCTACTCCCCTTTCGGAGACTGCGGATTATCCTGTTGAATCAATTAATGCAACTTCGGTTTTCTCTGCTGCACACTGCCGCTATGCTGGCGGCATGAAAACGCTGACCCGCTGGATGCTGCTGGCCGCCGCGCTGCTGCTGGTGGCTCATCTCTACCCCGGTGTGCAGGTGAAGGGCTTCGGCACCGCGCTGATCGCGGCCTTCGTCCTGGGCCTGTTCAACACCATCCTGCGACCCATCCTGGTCCTGCTCACGCTGCCCGTGACGCTGCTGACCCTGGGCCTCTTCCTGTTCGTCATCAACGCGCTGCTGTTCTGGGCGACGGCGACGGTACTGGATGGGTTCACCGTCGCGGGCTTCGCGGCGGCGTTGATCGGTTCGCTGATCTACTCGCTCTGCGGGATGGCGATCGACGTGCTGATCGAGCGCCTCTTCCCCGACACCGAGTAAGCCCGCTCAGGGGTTAAGGCTCCGCGCCCGGCGGCACGCCGCGCGGGTACATCTCGGCGAGCAGCTGCCGCTGCTCATAGACCAGCGTGCGCAGACGCGCATCGATCACCGACGCCTCGATCTGGTCCGAATCCCGTCCGCGCGACTGGCGCGCCGCCGAGCGCAGCCGGTCAATCGCGCCGTTGATGTCGCCCAGCGCAGCGCGGGACTCGCCTTGCGCGCGCACGGCCCGCAGCGGCTGACCGAGTTGCTGCCACAGCGTGCCGATTTCCTGCCAGCCCAGCGCGTCCTGCCCGTGCAAGCTGAGATGCGTCTGCAGCGCATCGGCCGCTTCGCGCTTGACCTCCGCGCGCGGGTCTGCCTGCGCGAGATCGGCCCGGATCATCAGCATCGGCCGCGAGCGTTCGCCCTTGAGCGGCTCCAGCGCGGCGAATCCGGCCTCGGCCTTGCCGCGCGCAAGCTCCAGTTCCGCATGCGCGTAGACCAGCAGACGCTTGGCGCCGGGCTCCGCGCCGAGGAGCCCATCCAGCGCATCCGCCGTCTTCAGCGCCGCCTCCGCGCGCGAGAAATCGCGCAGCTTGATCGAGGCCAGCGCGCTCGCGTAATACGAGGCCAGCTGATCGGTCTTCTGGTTCTCGCGCGCGCCCTTGTCCAGGTTCTGCAGCACGCGCCAAGCGTCGGTGCGCGGATCCATCAGGACCTTGGAGCGCGCCGCCATCAGCAGATGCTCCGTCGTGCCCACGACCTTCACCATGCCGGCCGTGCCCAGACGCGCGCGCGCCTCGCCGATGCGCTCGCTGGTCAACGGGTGGCTGCGCAGATAGGGGTACTGGCCCGAGTCCATCAGGTGGTAGGCCTGCTCCATGCGCTCGAACATGCTGGCCATGCCGCCGGGCTGATAGCCGGCCTGCGTCATGACCTGGAAGCCGACGCGGTCGGCCTCGCGCTCCATGTCGCGGGAGAAATTCAGCTGCGCCTGCGCGGCCGCGGCCTGGCTGCCGACGATCGCGGCCTGCACGCCGTCGGTGCTGCGACTGCGCGCCGCGGCCAGCACGCCCAGCAATAGACCCACGGTCGCGAGCATGCTGGTGCGCGAGTCGCCGATGATGCTGCGCGCGATGTGGCGCTGCGTGACGTGAGAAAGCTCGTGCCCCAGCACCGAGGCGAGCTCGTCGCGCGCGCCGGTCATCGCGATCAGGCCCAGGTGGACGCCGATGTAGCCGCCGGGCAGCGCGAAGGCGTTGACCGACTTGTCGCGCACCAGGAAGGCCTCCCAGGCGAATCGGTCGTTGGTGTCGTCGCTGATGTTGCCGAGCCGGCGCGCCGCGCCGACCAGCGGCTGGAAGGTGTTGGTCAGGTACTCGAGCAGCAGCGGATCATCGATGTAATCGGGGTCCACGCGAATCTGCCGCATCACCGAGTCGCCGAGCTTCTTCTCGGCCCCGATGCTCACGTCGGCCGAGACCGAGTCGCCCAGCGCCGGCAGGTTCACCTGCGCGAGCGCGCTCTGGCCGAGCACCATCGCGCTCAGGAGCGCCGCGAGGCAGCGCTTGGGGCTGATCGTTGATTTCAGTCGCTTCAAGGGAACTCACTCCAAGGCCACGAACTATCATGGCGGCTCTCCGGTTTCGCGATTGTTGCCGCTGCATGAGCACGCCATTGACCCATTTTGACGCCGAGGGCCAAGCCCACATGGTGGACGTTGCCGGCAAGGATGTCACGCATCGCGTCGCGCGCGCCAGCGGGCGAATCCGCATGAAGGCCGAGACCTTCGCGCTGGTGCGCGACGGCACCGCCAAGAAGGGCGACGTGCTCGGCGTGGCGCGCATTGCCGCCATCCAGGCCGCGAAGCGAACTTCCGATCTGATCCCGCTCTGCCATCCGCTGCCCATCACGCGCGTGGCGATCGACTTCGAGCTCGACGCCGCCGCGCATGCGGTGGTCTGCACCGCGCAGGTCGAGACCCTGGGCCGCACCGGCGTCGAGATGGAGGCGCTGACCGCGGTTCAAGTCGGCCTGCTCACCGTCTACGACATGTGCAAGGCCGCGGACCGCGGCATGGTGATGGAGCAGATCCGCGTGCTGGAGAAGCACGGCGGCAAATCCGGCGACTGGCACGCCGAGATCTGAGCGCGTCGCGCTCAGCACGGCAGCACCTCGGCCTGCATCAGCGCTCCATTCGCCTCAGCGCGGCGCGACCGGCTCCCGCATTTCGCGGAAGCTGTACTCGCGCGTCGGGGGCTCGCACTGGAAGGGCGTCACCGCGGCGCCGACCTCGGCCAGGACCTCGCATTCCTCCAGCCATTCGTCCACATCGGGCTTGTGGAACTCCTTCATCCGCTGCACCAGGTAGCGGGCCTTGTCGGTCTCGCCCACCGCGTTCAGCGACTTGGCCCAGGCCATCATGAGCCGCGAATCGATCAGGTGATGGCCGGTGCGCTGCGCCGCGGCGAGCGCGACCGGACCCGGCGAGCTCACCGTCGCCTCGGCGTAATCGGCCTGGAGCGCGAACAGCGGCGAACGCTGCCCTTGCGCGATGCGCTGATCCAGCGGGGCCGCGCCAGCCGGCGGCGCGTAGATGTGCACGATGCGCAGATAGTCGACGACCACCAGCGGCACCAGCAGCGTGGCGGCCAATCCCACGACCGTCAGCTCGAGGCGCCGACGCGGCGCTACCGCCGGCGTCGGCGCACCCGCCAGGCTCAGCCCGTAGGCCAGTGCGGCCGGCAGCAGGAAGTAGGCGTACCAGAGCGGGTACTCGAACTGGCTGTGCAGGCCGATCATGACGACGAACATGCCGATGCAATGGCTGGCGGGGCCGCCTCGGACCGCGTGCCAAAGAAAGTTGGTCAGCCCCCAGGCGAGCAGCCCCAGCGTGAGCAGGCCCAGCGGCAGCCCCATCTCGACGAGCAGCTGCATCTCGAGGTTGTGGGTGTGGTCGAAGAACGCGACCGGCCGATCCGGGAACGGCGTCATCGTCCACGCGAGGTTGAAGTCGCCCCAGCCCGAACCGGTCAGCGGGTTCTGCACCAGCAGCGCGACGGCGTTCTTGAGGATAGCGATGCGTGACGGGGATCCGGCGCCTTCGCCGGAGAGCCGCGACTGCGCGCGGAAAGCATGCTGACCGCTGGCGGCGTACAGGTCCAGCAGGCCCCAGGCGACCACGAACATCAACGCGGTAGCGCCCAGCGCGATCCGCACGCGCGGCTTCAAGCGCCAGTCGAGGGCGCCCCACAGCACCAGCAGCCCGACACCGAGCCAGCCGGTGCGGGACCCGCTGAGCAGGACGCAGAACACGAACAGGAACAGCATGACGTACAGCGCGATCGTGCCGGCCGTCGCGCTGCCGAGCCGTCTGGCCAACCATCCGCCTTGCTCCAGCCACACCGCGCCGACGCAGGCCCACATGAGCAAACTGGCCAGGTGATTGGGTTGTCGCATGTTGCCGACGGCACTGCCGACCACGCCTGATCGCGCGATCAGGACGCCATCGGCCAGCCCGGGGAAGAACATCTGCACGATGCAGACGATGACGCTGAGCAATCCGGCGCCCACGACCGCGACGCTGAACAGCGTGATCATTCCCTCGCGCAGTCCGGGCGCGACGGCGCGCCCCGTCTGCACCGCCACCAGCGCGCCAAGCAGCATGGCGGCGCTGGTCAGGGCCATCGACCAGGGCAGCTCATTCGTCGCCGGCGCCGCAAGCGAAACGCCCGTCATCAGCAACAGCGCCAAGGACAACCCGTCCACGCGCCAGCCCGGCAGCAACGAGCGCCCCCATGCCAGCCCCGCCACGATCAGCCCGAGGCCGGCAAAGGCGGCGAGCTGGTTGTAGAGCGTCGCGGACGGCGTCTGGTTGTAGGCGATCAGCGGCGCCAGGGTGACGCCGATGAGCAGGCCCAGCAAGGTGAGCCACTGGCGATGCGGCTCGGCCTCGGAGCCGACGGCGTGGTCGGCGGAGGCGGAGCGGAAATGGGCGGCGGGCGTCGTCGCGGGCGTCATGAACGGTCCGGGTCGTGGGGACAGGGCGGAACTCTAACGCCCTGGACCCGGCTTTCCGGCAGCCCGCTCAGAAACCATCCAAGGGTGCGAAGCCGACCGGATCGCCGGTGCTCTTGTCGATCAGCACGGACCAGCCGTTCGCGCGAGCGAGCATGGGCATGTAGAGCAGGCGCTCCATCGGCAGTCCGGTGCGCGCGGCGGCGGCCTGCACCGCGTCGGAGGGCGTCGCCTTCAGCGCCTTGTCGAGCGGCTTGCCCGCCTTCAGCGCGGCCTCCCGCCCGGCGGCGCCCCAGGTCTGCCAGAAGCGCGGCCGCATCGACAGGTCCTGTCCGGCCAGGCCCAGCGTGACCGCGTCCATCACCTCGTCGCCGACCGGTTGGCGCGCGAAGATCAGCCGCGGGCCGGTCCACGACAATGCGCGCAGCCCCTCGGGCGCGCGGACGAGCTCGTCGGTCACGACGGTGTAGGCCGGCACCACGCGGAAGCGGCTTCCCTCCAGCGACAGCAGCACCGGTCGGGCCAGCGCCATGGTATGCACGCCGTAGCCGATCGCCGCCAGCTGGAGCACCACGATCACCGCGAGGTCGCGTCGCAGCACCTTCCATCCCTTGGACAGGTCGAAGATCGCGAAGGTCAGACAGGGCCCGAGGATCACGTCGACGGAGACGATCAGCAGGAACAGCGACCGCCCGCCCGAGATCTCCATGTAGTCGCCCGGGTACCAGACCCCGAACACCAGCAGCGCGGCCAGCGCGGCCACGACCAGACTGCTCGCCGCATGGATGCCGGCGGCCTTGATGCGCATCTTCAGATTCATCGCGTTTCCTCGCGCGACGCGCCCTGCACGCCGCGATAGCGTTCCAACACTTTCAGATTGCCCTTCAGCGACTCGTCCGCGTCAAGCACGTTGCCCCTGGGGGTGCCGAACTCCAGGTGCAGGTTGTCGTCGGTGCTCGCCCAGAACACCGGCGGCAGACCGGTGTCATGAAGGAACACGTCGACACCCGCGGGTCCGAGCAGCCGATCGTTGGGCAAGGTCAGCGGCGAGCGGCCCAGCGCCGCGAGGACGGGCGCGAGGGTGCTCTCCCGCTCCAGCCGTGCCAAGGCCGCCGTCATCGGCAAGGCCCGCTCGCGGTCCGCGGTCGCGACCAGCAGCCCCTGGCTGCCCATCGCGTACAGCGAGACCTGGGGGAAGCTCTCGCGCAGCGTCGCGATGATCGCCAGCAGCTCCGACGGCGCCTGCCGGGAGAGCGAGATCCGCTGCGCCAGCACGCCCTGCGCGGAGAGGCGGCGCAGCGCGAGCTGATAGAACTCGCGGTTGAAGGCGTCGGCGGCGCCCGCGAACCAGAGCGCCGGCTCGTCGACCAGGATCAGGTCGTAAGCGGTGCCTGCCTTGGACGCCGCCCGGAGCGCGCCTCGCGCGCTGAGGTCGCTCATCGTCACGCCCGGCAAACGCGACACGCCGCGGTTCAGCGAATCGAAGTGCCGGTCGGCCAGCGCGACGGCGGACGTATCGGCGTCGGCCAGGTCCAGACGCTGGAAGCCCGCGTCCTTCAGGATGCGCGCCGTCAGTCCGGTGCCGTAGCCGACCGCGAGCGCGGATCCCCGGCGATCCTGATGAAGCAGCGCCGCCAAGGTGAACGCCGTCTGCGTCTGGGTCTCGCCTGTCCATTGATCGTTGCCGCGGAACCGGCCGTTGACGAGCAGCTGCTTGACGGGCCGTTCCCCGGCGGAGACGGTCACCGTCGACAGACCATCGCCGAAGCGCTCGGCGCTGTCGATGGTGCGTCCCCAGTCCTGGCGGACGAAGAAGGCATGCGCGGCCGCCCCTTGCTGGGCCGGATCGAGCGGCCATCCGCCGCAGGCCCAGGCCAGCAACCCGGCCGCCAGCGAGGCGCCGAGCGTCGGGAGGCGCCAAGGCCGCAGACCGGCCGTCTCGGGGCCGGCAAGGAGGAGCAGCGCGGTCGCCACCGCGGCGGCGACGGCGATGAGCGTCAGCACCTGCGCGCCCAGGATGCCGCCGAAGGCGGGCAGCAGCCACAGACCTGCGGCCAGCGCGCCGACGGCACCGCCGGCCGCATGCAGCGCGATGCCGGTTGCGGTTCCGGCGGGAGACGACGCGCCGCGCGTCGACAGCGCGCGAGCCATACCCGCGAAGACGGCCGCCGGCATCAGCATCAGCGCGCAGACCGTGCCACGAACCGCCTCGCGAGCGCCGAAGTTGTGGACCAGCGGATACGCCATGTAGGCGCCGAAAAACTCGGGCAGGTCGTTCCAATGCGCGGAGGCCAGCGCCAGCGAGGCGCCAATGCCCGCCCAGGCGAGGGCCGATCCGGGCAGCGGCGGGAGGCGACTCGCCCAGCGCCGCGCGATCTCATGACCGATGGCCAGACCGATCGCGGCGGACGCCGCCATCAGGGCATAGGCCTGGACGCTGCGCCCCGCGGCGATCGAGAGCAGATGCCCCTGGACCAGC
>NZ_JBCNLU010000062.1:0-13600 GCF_039595295.1 Roseateles sp. | reverse complement strand
ACCGGGGCCGGGCCCGCCACCGCCATCGCGGCGGCACCGAAGGCCAGGGCCGCAACCAGAATCATCGAGATCGATCGTTTCATCAGAGAGTCCTCATCGACTGCCGCGCCTCCGGCGATCCCCTGGGCATGACGGGGCATCGGCGGATGCTATGGAGGCGATACGATCGCGCCCCAGGAGGATCAGCCATGCCAGCAGAGCAGGTGTTCGAGTGGAAGGAAGCATTGACGGCAGCGTCGGTTGTCATTGAGTTCGTTAAGGCCGGAGCGCTATGGCCGCTCTCCTGCCTCACGTTCCTCATCATGTATCGCAAGCACCTAGGGCGGCTGATCCTGTCTCTCGCCAAACTTGCGCGCAACGGCAAGGTGGAGAGCTTTGCCGGCATAAAGTTTGCGGCTGACGTCCAGGCGGTCGTTGCAAGGACTGGCACTCAACTCGCTGATGAGGCCGCGAAGGTGGCGGAGCTTCCCGCCGATTCACCAGCTCGGCCGGCATCCGTGGCGAAGGTGGAGGCCCTAAGTGAATCGCTTCGATCCCTATCCGACCTCGCAACTGCTTCTGTCTTCCGCGGAGCCTTTCATGAGCATGCCCACGAGCGCACTCAAGCTCCCTCGCACCATCGCGATCTCGCCGACGGCATTGGAGCCATTCGGTACGCCATCGACCGGATTGGCCCGGAGAAAGCCGCAGAAATGGACGAGGCAGCGCTGAAGAAAGCGATTGAATCGATCATCACTGGAGCCACACCGTACACCTCAAAGGCATGGGGCGCCATGAACAAAGCCACCCTCATCGATGCATCGGGCCTGACTAGGAACGGCTTGGTTATCGCTAGGGTACTTGCTAAGGAGAAGGCTTCCAGTCCTTCTTCTCCTTCGCCATCGCAGCCTTGAGCCTGTCCGTGAGGATTGGCTTGCCGTCGCCATCGAGCAGGCACTCGGTCTGCGAGCAATGGCACTGGTACCGGTTGCCGCGCTGGCTGTAGAACTCGCGTACCTGGGCGGTGGTGTAGACCTCGCCGTGCCGGCTGGCGTGCCATGGGCGGGTGGTGGGCAGCAGGGCCGACGTCCAGAGCTCGGCGATGTTCAGGCCGAACTCCTCGGTCGCGGCGTCGCTCTCGGCCCAGCGCGCCTGGCGCAGTGAGTCGGTAATGTCCGTCTGCGCGAAGGCCTTGGCCTTGGACCGGGAGACGTCTAGGCGCTCGCTGATGAACGTGGTCACGTCCTTCGGGTTGCGCCCGTCCGCGACCGCGCTGCCGATGATCTGGGCCAGTTCCGAGCGGATGGCCGCGCTCTGGCCGGTCCAATGCTCGTAGCTCTTGACCTGCGCCAGGCCCACCCGGTTGCGGTAGGGCTCCGAGAACAGGATCGTCGCCAGGCTTCTGCCCGCGGCGTAAGCCTCGGACAGGTTGGTCAGGTTCGCCGCAGTCTGCGCGGTACCGAGCTGGCTCGCCTCGCTGACGAATGCCGACCACCAGAAGGATTGCGCCCGCTCGCGACCGGTGGCGATCCAGTAGTCGAGGGCCGCCTGCAGCTCGCCGTTGAGGGCCGCCATCTCGTCCGGCGTCAGCGCGTACAGCACCGCGCGCGCGGCGTCGTTCAGGCTGTAGGTGCGGATCCGCCCGAAGACCTCCAGCACCTGCTGCTCGAGCCCATCGAAGCGCCGGTTGATCTCCCGCACGGCGCGCCGCAGGATGGGTAGCGTCCCGGTGCGCTCGGTCAGCGTGCCCGGGATGATGGGGTTGCGCGGGCGGCGGTTCACTTCGCCGCCGGGTCAGCCTTGGGCGGCGTCGCGGGCTTGGTGCCAGGCTTTGCCAGCGGGTCAGCGAGTGGCTCTGCCGGCGGCGTCTCTTCCTTGAACCCGTCGCCCTGCCCTTCGTCGCGCTCCTCGTACCCAGCGGCCTTGCGGATCTCGTTCTCGTCGAAGATCGGCGTCGTCCCGCCACCATCGAAGGTGGTCTTGTTCATGACCGCCATCTTGGCCGCCTTGTCGATCTTCTGCTCGTCGGTCGGGGCGCCGAGGTCGGGCCACTCGATCTCGAACTCTCCGGCCTCGATCACGTTGCAGTCCTGCATGCGTCGCACGAACTCGGTCAGCATGGGGGTGAGCTCGTTGCGCTGGCGCGCGGCGGCCCGGGCGTTCATCTCCTTCTGGTCCTCGTCGCTGGCCAGCCGGCCGGTCTGCTGGCCGAACAGGATCGTGAAGGGGATGCCCACCGAGGCGGAGAACAGGTTGGCCGCGATCTCGAACTGCGGACCCAGGTTCGCCACCTGCGTCTGCAGCGTGTCGGCCTTGCCGCCCTGGATCACGATTGCGCTGTCCTGGCTCCGGTTGAGCTTGCGGGTCTGCTCCTCGTGCACCTCCCGGACGGTCTTGGTGCCCGGCGTGCCGTCCGGGTTGGACGTGATGGCTTGCGGGGCCGCGGCGGCGTCGTACTCGAACTTGATCGTCCGCGCGCTGTTCTTCAGCGCCGACTCGGCGCCGCCGCCGCTGAGCTTCTCAATGTCGACCAGCGAATTGAAGCCCGCCTTGAGCAGCGGCACGCCCTCGTAGAAGTCGTCACTGTCAGAGCCCTCGGCCAGGATCTGGACGCGGCTCGGGTGGACGTCGACCCAGTCCTGCGGCTTCGCCTCTCGATCACCGACCGACGAGGGGCTGCGGGTCCGGTACTGGAACATCCGGGGCTTGCCGTAGTTCTCGGTGTCATTGGTGTCCGAGAACCACTCCGTCACCTTGATCTGGTCTTCGAAGAGCGGAACGATGTCGACCAGCTTCGTGGCCTTGACCAACGGTTCGCGCAAGGCCTTGCCGTCTGCGACGCGGTAGATCAGCGCGGCATAGCGCCCGATCAGGTTGCGGCGGTCGAAGCCCTGGAACTTCTGCCAGCCCTTAATGCCGGTGATCAGCGCAGCGACTTGCTTCTCCCATGGCGTCTCGTCGTCCGCCTCCGGCTTCTTGATGCGGGGCCACTCCGACCAGCAGCGCGCCAGCAGCTTCTGCACCGCCCCATGCCCTGCCCCACCACGCTCATAGGCCTGACGGAAGTCATCGAAGTCGAGCTGTGTCTTGTAGCCGTACTCGGTCCACGCCGAAGGGCGCTTGGCATCGAGCCCCGCGCCGAACTGCATGAGGTATTCGGCTCGCGCGCGGGCGACGTCGTAGCTGTTGGTGGTGATCTCGGCCATGCGGCCGGATGCTAGGAAGGCAGAATCGATCGCTCCAAGGGAGCAGACATGAGACATTTGATCGACGCCACTCGCCAAGCACTGGCGGACAAGAACTGGTACGCCGCACTCGCTTTGGCCTTGACCTTTCCTGACATATGCCAGAAGGCAACGTCGCCCGAGATGCGCAGCAGCAAGGAGAGATACAGCGTCTGGTACGACCGATACCTGTTGCCGACCTACACACGGAGCATCGACGCGATCGGCTTCACGACTGTCTACATGACAGCACTCGACTGCTACGCGCTACGGTGCGCGTACTTGCACCAAGGAGAGTTTTCAACGTCGGAGCAATCGGCGAAGCAGGCACTCGAACGATTCTTCTTCACTGCCTCGCCAGACGGCACCGGCGGGAGTCACTGCAGCCGCTTCAACGAGGTGCTAAACCTCGATGTAGCGAGCTTCTGCAACGACGTTCTTAGGGCGGTAGAGCAGTGGCTACTTGACGTGGAGAGCGACCCAGCCATCGCTGAGCGCATTGCTAGGTTTGGCACCATTCATGAAGGCAGCGGCGTACTCGTGATCGTTGGCGAGAAGACTCACATCGAAGCCAGACCATGATGGCGCACGTCAGGTGAAGATCCCGACCGGCGCATGAAGCAACTGATTGAAGCCGCGCGCCGATGCGTCCACCTGGTCGTCGTGCAGCCCGTTCGGGAACAGGCGGAGCTCCTCCTTGAACGCTTCGTTCCACGGGCCGCGCAGGAGCAGCACATTGCCGACGTTGACCTGGCTGGCCAGCGGGCGGGCGCGGACGACCTTGTCGCCGCTCTCCAGGCTCGTGTGCACGTCATGGCCAGCCAGCATGCTCACGAAGGCCGTCGCCTGTCCCTTGCCGGCCTGGCCGGGGTCCTGCGGCAGCGACTGCTTCACCGTCCAGCCGTCGGCGCTGGAGGTCGCCTTGATGAGCTGGTCCCGCTTGTGAGTTGCGAACTGCTCGCGGACGACACCGGCCACGATGAATCGGCCATCTGCCAGCGCGCCGACCTTGGCGCCGACGGTGTAGTCGCCTGCGCCCTCGGTTGCGGCCAGGTCCCATCCGCGGCACCAGCGCACCGGGCCCGCAGGGATGGCGTCCACGATCTGGAGCATGTCGGGCTGGAACTCGCCACCCTGCGCCGGGCTCGGGCGCTGCTGCAGCTGGCCAGCCACCGCGTACGGGCCCATGATCTTCTTGTCCCGCTCCACCACCTCGCGCGGGAAGCGCTCCGGGAACAGTAGCTCGCCCTTCTCCTTGCGCGGGTCCAGGAAGCCGATGCTGGTGATCTTGCGCGGGCCCTCGTACTCCATGGGAAGGCACAGGTGCTCATAGCCCATGTCCTCGGACGTGATGACCCCGGAGACGTCCTTGACGCTCAGGCGCTGCATCACGATGAGGATGGCCGAGTCCTTCGGGTTGTTGAGGCGGGTCGGCAGGGTCTCGCGGAAGATACGGTTCGCCTCTTCGAGCGCCGCCTCGCTGTGGGCGTCCTCGACGCTGTGCGGGTCGTCCCAGAGCACGCGGTCGCCGCGGCGGCCGGTCATGGAACCGACCGGGCAGGCCTGCCGCCATCCGGTCTTGTCGTTCTCGAAATAGGTCTTGGCGTTCTGGTCGCCGGCCATCGTGATCGGCCACAGCGCCTGGAACCAGTCGGACTGGATCAGGCGGCGCATCTTCACGTTGTCGCGGATGGCCAGCTTCTCCTCGTGCGACGCGCCGATGAAGCGCATGGACGGCATGCCTCGCGGGCCCCACTCCCAGGCCGGCCAGAACACCGCGGTCGCCATCGACTTCATGGTGCCCGGTGGGATGTTGATCAGCAGCCTCTTGATCTGCCCCGTGGTGATCGCCTCCAGGTGCTCGCTGATGGCGTCCATGTGCCAGCCGTGGATGTAGGGCTGACCTGGCTCCAGCACCGGCCACGCGCGGCGGATGAAGTTGCCCAGGCGGCGCCGGCAGTGCTCGCGCTCGATGGCGAGCCAGTCCTCGTCATTGAGCCGCAGCACGGGCGTTCATCAGTTCGGCCAGGGCCGCGTCGGAGAGCTTTGACGCATCGACGGTCGGGGGCGGCGGCGCGTCCTCGTTCATCTTCTGGACCGATTCCTTGTTGGCGGCCAGCAGGTTCAGCGCGATCGACGCCGAGTCGTTGGCGAGCCGGCTCAGCACCATGACGCCCTTCAGGCTATCCCCGGACTTCAGCGGGTCCGCGTCATCGATCTTCGCCACCTCGGAGTTGGCCAGGGCGTTGAGGCGATGCGCGGTCGCCGCGCCGTAGTGGGCTGCGCTGGCGAGGTTGTCGCTGATGGCCCGCAACTTCGCTGCGAGGCTATGCGCAGTTATCTGCGCAGGAATCGGGAGTGCCTGAATTGCGCGCTCCGTTGCAACTATCTGATTTGCAACGGTTTTGATCTGCTCAACCTGCGTAGATTTGCGCGCGCGAATGGCCGCCTCGGAGACCTGGAACTCTCGGGCCAGCGCTCGTACCGCCTCCCCTTCCAGCATCCTCCGTTCGATGTCTGCCCACTGGGCGTCTGTCAGCTTCGAGCGTCGGCCCACACGCGGCTCCCCTTGGTCTTGAACTTCTGCTTCGGCGGCTTGGGCGGCTTCTGGCGGGCGCGGCGGCGCTCCTCCTTCTCCTTCCACTCGTCGGTCTCTTGGACCCGGATGGACTGGTGGATGAGGCGGCCGTCTTCCCGGACGATCACCCGGTGGACCGGGGTGTCGCTCTGCTGCATGCGGCTGCGGCCATGGCGCTTGGCGAGCGCGGCCCCGGCGCCCAGGCAGAAGACGCTGGCCGGGCCCAGTCCCTTCGGGGTCTGGCAGTCGGCGGCGCGCACCAGGGTGTGGGTGAAGGCCGGCGGGCCGACGTCGATCTCGGCGTCCTCCAGGTCCTCGTCGGTGAGGTCCAGGGGCGGCGGCAGGTCGACCGTCGCCGCGGGCACGAGGGCCAGGCGCTGGTAGATCGGCTCATTGGCCGCCGGCTGCACAGGCGCAACGAAGTCGCCGAACAGCTCCAGCTGTCCAGCGAGCACATGCACCGGCTTCCTACGCACTCGCGCCATTCGCTCCTCCCCGCATCAAGGTGCGCATGGCGTGGGCATGCTACGGAGACGCTCAAGCAATCTGCTTGAACGGGGTGGAGTCGTTGGCCGCTTCCTTCTCCAGCGCGCGGGCCTTGAGCTTGTAGGTGTCCCGGATCTGGCGGTAGTCGTCGTGCTTGAGGTGCGGCGTGGGGTGAGGACCCTCGAGGTCCGCGACGACCGCCTCGCCCCAGCGCGCCACCATGCCGGCGCGGAACTGGTCCCGCTTCGTGCCTCCCGGCATGCTGCTCTCCCACTCCAGGGGCGCGCCACAGCAGATGCAGCCATGGCCAGCCCGCCGGTCCCGCAGTCGGATGTAGCGGTTGAAGGCGGCCTGCGCCTCCTTCTTGAGCTCCTTCAGCGGCTTGAGCGCTTCCAGCTTGGCCCGCGTCTGCTTGCGGCCATCATGAGCCTCAGCCAAACCGAGAAGTTAAACCGGCATGACCCCTACGCTTACCTGCACGATGTGCTGACGCGGCTACCGACTCAGTAGAACAGGGACCTCGACGGCCTACTGCCTCATCGGTGGAAACGCAACACAATTGAGGCCGGGTAGGCAGCGCAAGACATCTGATGGACCAATTGGAAGAACTCATCACTTCGACATTCGCCGCGTTCAAAGCCGAGGCGATGTCCACGCCACCGATGAGCCTGCGCGCAGGCGATGCCGTTGACGACCACACCGACCAGCCCTCCTACTCGGCGCTAGCGGATGCAATCACCGATGACTACTTGCGTGAGTTCCGTTTGGGCCTCCCTCACCTGGACAGCGCCTCTTGGCGTCACTACCTGCCCCATTTGCTCGCACATGCCGCTAAGCATCACGCCATTGGCAGTGATGTGACCGATGCCCTCATCCAGAACCTAAGGCCACCAGATCGCGGCCAGCTCTCATCGCTGAGCGCCGATCAGCAGCAGGTGGTCATCAAGGTTCTTGACCTCCTCGCGTTCTGCGAAGCATCGCCGCACTCGCAAGCAGCTCAGACAGCACTTGAGGAATGGTGGGCGCCTGGCGCCTTGTACCGTCCGGCATCAATCTGACTTCGCGGGACGCTTACGGTTTGACGCTCACGTGTGTCTCCTATCGACGATTCAGCTCAGAGTGCGGCCATGCGGACATGTCAAGGAACGAGTCAGGGCTGGCGGTGTACTGCTTCGACACCTTGTCGAAGAAGAGCTTGAAGGCTCCCTCCCAGCCAGTGCCGTTGCGCTGCTTGCGGCAGATGAGGAACGTGTCCGCGGTGTCTGGCAGGACGAGCTTTCCGCGCTCCGCATCGAACTCCTTCTGCTTGTTACGCCAGACGATCAATAGGTTGTCGACCTGGTCCACGATGGAGCCGGCCCCCTTCACGTCAGACTTGTCGGGTTCGGTCGTCTCCTTGTCGCCCTTTCGCATGTGATGCACGAGGTGGACATGTGCGTCGTAATCTCGGGCCAGCGCGCAGAGCTCATCGACCAGGACCTTCTGGCCGTTGTAGTCGTCGTCGTTTTTCACGCACTTCATCAGTGAGTCGATGACCATGTGCTTGATGCCAAGCTCGCGGAAGCAGTAGCGCGTCACGGAGACAACGCGGTCCACGTCGACGGTCCCCTGCTGGTCGTAGAACCAGAGCCTTTCATCGCAAAGCGCCTGGAACTGCTCGTAGACGTCGCGAGTAGCCTCCACAAGTTCGGCTGGGACGTCCTCAGGGTCAGTGTCCAGGCCGGCGAACTGCTGGACCATGCGATTCAGAGACGCCTCAGGCTTCATCTCGAAGCTCGCAATGGCCGCCTTCCATGACTGCACCAGCATCGACGTGATCACTTCCCCCAGCACCATCGACTTTCCGTGTCCGTTCACGCCGGCCCAGAGGCTGACCTCGCCTCCGCGGAACTGGATCAGCTTGTGAGTCTTGTGCCATGGCAGGTAGGCCACGGCCTTCTTCTTCGTCGGCTTCCCGATGCTCTCTATGAGAGATGCCAGGAAGGCGCTGGCCGGAAGCACGTGCGCAGATGCCTCGGTCTCGCGACGGTAGGCTTCCCAATCGATGTCGTCGGGAATCAGGTTGTAGTGCACAGATCCTCCCCGTGGAGCCGCAACACATCGAAGCAGCTAGGCTCCGCTCGCGAGCCAACGCGATGGAACGCGGCGGCGATCACTGTCGACGCCCCCGCCGCCATTGCAGCGGTGGCCCACCGCTTCACCTGCTCCACATCACGTCCGTTTACCGTCACCCAACATCCGACGACCGCTCGGAGGTCCGTACGCTCCGGGATATCGCGCGCTTCGACCTGCATCCAGTGGGGCATGAGCGGATCGAAGTCGTCGTCTTGAATGACAACGTGCGCCGGCTTGAAGCCGCGGCGACGAGTCTCGATGAGCTGGGTGAGGCCCTTCATATCGCGTGCTGGAGCGGGGCGTAGCTGCGGTCGTTAGACGCGTCGATCTCGGCCCCGTCCCATCGTCCGTTGTTGAGGTAGACGAGCGGAGCCGGGATGTAGTTGCCGCCCTCCTTCCGCCAGTCATCCGAGGTCTTCATGAACTCGACGTGGGCGACGATCTGCTCGGCGAAGGGCTCGCACTGACGCTTCTTCCACACCTTGTGGCAGTCCGACTTCCCGCCTTTTCGCGTCGACTTCGGCCAAGCGCTCCAGAACGCGATGAAGCCGGGTTGAAGCTCTCCTGCGGACTGGACAGATGTCGAGCGAAGGGGGTGACTCGAAACGCCGGACACTCCACATTCCTGCTCCTGCTCCTGCTCCTGCTCCTGCTCCTGGCATCGAAGGGGCTTCGAAGGGGCTTGCTCTGAAGGGCCAGCAGACACGTCTCCGCCGCGGCGGCAGACCAGGTGGAACGCCCTCTGATAGCGGTCGAAGAAAGGCGCGAGGAAGGGGCAATCTGGCAGGGCGTCGTAGTCGCGTTGGATGCCCTTGCAGCGTTTGTCTGCTTCAGAAAGGGACTCCGCGATCTGGTAGAGGGCCATTTCGTGCACCCACACCATCTCTGAAGCCTCATCGAAGGAGCAGAACTCCGCTTCAATGCACCCTCGAAGCCCCTTCGAAGCCCCTTCGATGCCCAACCCAGTTTCGTGAGCGGCGTACAGCAAGGGCTGGTAGAACAGGCCGAGCATGTTGGAGTGAGGGGAGGACATGAGGTAGGTCGCCATCACGACGGCCTCCATGCCACGCAGCTTGATCGCCTTGCCGGTCTTGCCGGTCCAGAACGTCGGAGCGATCTTCGAGTACTCACGCATTACAGCCCCAGCTGCGCCGCGATAGCCCGGTTGGCCGCTTCGATCTCCTCGCTACTCGCAGTCGGATTACTGTGCAGCCAGGCGGCAGATTGGTGCGAGTACTCGGCCCATGGGTGCGCACGGCCAGTGCCGCCCTCCTCATCGTTCATGGCGTCGGCGGTTGCGACCGCTCTCACGCCCTGCTTCAATTCACTCGGCCGCTGCGGCCACTCGATTCTCTTCAAAGGGTTCATGTCGTCTCTCCTTGTTGGGACGTTCAGGCTGCCATCCTTGGAACGGCCACTGGCTCAGCGTTGCCGCCCTCTACTTGGTCGGAGGCGGCGTCACCGTTGGCCGGATACGTCTCAACCTTCCATCCCTGCTGGATGAACATCGCAAGGTCTTCCGGCGCAACGTCGTCGTCGAACCAGACGTCCAATGAATCGGGGCTTGTCGCCGACCAACTGACGAAAGCCACCTTCTCGAGTTCGGCGCCATCAAAGACGCGGATGTGCATCCCGACGGGCGGCACGAAGGGGATCTCGCCTGTGGCCACCAAGTTCAGCTGGCCATCGTCAGCGGTAGTGCGATAGGTGACGTTCATGCCCGTTCTCCTTGGAGCTGGGAAATCCGCGCGCGAAGCTCGGCGACCTCAGCCGCTCGGCGATCGCGCAGCACGACCTCCGCGCCGATCTGCTCGGCGATCCATTGCAGGGGAGCCAGCGACCGCGTGCGCCGCATGAAGGTCACCAGCTTCTGGCCATGCAGCCCCGCGGTGCCCTTCAGGATCTTGGACATGTAGCCGTGGCTCACCGGGATGTCGTCGGCGACCTCGTAGTCGTCAGCACCGGATCGCTGCACTGCGTAGCGCAGCGCACCGTCCCAACTGCAATGCCGGATGAACTGCGGATCCGCGAGCTGCAGCGGCGGCAGCTCCGTCACGACATCTAAGCCAGCTGGTCCTGTCGGCACCTTTCCAGACGTGTCTTGAGCTTTCGTGTTGGTGAGGATGAAACTGCGATCCATGGTTGCGACTCCCATCGCTGCTGTTGAGAAACGGTTGAAGCCAACGGCCTCATGGGGACGCCCAACCCGATCCGCCCCCGCCAGGGGGAGTCGGCCTTGCAGAGGCCTCACGAGCAGGCGCCCCCATGAGGGCGCAGAGAAGGAACAGATGAAGAACCACAGTCGGTGGGCCAAAACAAAGCTGCGCTCACTGTTCGCGGCGATCGTGGAACAGCTGGACAAGGACGCCGTGGAAGCGTCCAACCAGGCAGTGATCTGCTGGCGCGCGGCGACGGCGCTCAAGAGGTGGAAGTAATCGCCGCGCGACATGGGCCAGGCCCGCCGATCGGCCAGGGGCGATCCGTCGGGCAGCGGCGCAGCGCCAGTAGCGCTCGCGCCGTCGCCGTAAGCCTTCGCCTCGCCGGCCTGGATCAGCGGCACGGACGTACGCGCGTGCGTGTTGCCGTTCTGATCCGCGACAGTGATGTTGATCATCTTGTCGCTGTGGACGTAGGCGATGCCGGCGTCGCAGGGCTGCTTCGGATCGGCATAGGCGAAGCTGGCCTTGGCAGCGTCCTTCGGCGGCCAGAACCTGACGCGCCGCCCGATGGTGGGTTTGATGATCGTGGACTCGTTCATGATCGCCTTTCAGGCTGGTTGGGAAGTCAGGGGGCGCCGGAGCGGCTTCGAGCGCTGCAGCGCCGCGGTCACCGCCTCGATGGCGGCGAGGTCACGCAGTGCCCTCGTCTCGATCTCGGCGATCTGGGCGGTGGTGAAGATCGGCGCCGGGCGGCGCTTGGCCTGCTTTCGCCGGGTGCTGTTCGACATGTCGGTCCTCCGGATGGAAAAAAGCCCTTTGGGCTCTCTCGTTCGAGCCCGGCATGGCCCGCCTTGAAGGTTCACGAGAGAGCCCAAAGGGCTCAGACATGCCGGATGCCGCCGCCATGATGGCGAGTCGCCACACCAGAATGATAGCGACTCGCCATCATTTAACGCAAGCACATTCGTGGCGCAACCACGCCGTTAGCATTCCCGCCGCCTACACTGGGAAGAACATGGACAAGAAGCCCTACCCGTCGGACGCAGCTGACAAGTTCGTTCTACGACTGCCAGAAGGCATGCGCGAGCGCATTGCAGAGTTCGCCAAGCAGGCTGGCCGCAGCATGAACGCAGAGATCGTGGCTCGTATATCGGAGTCCTACACGACGCAGTTGCGCTCTGAGATCAACACGCTGGACCTAACGTTGAAGGACCACCTCATCTGGGACCTGATCGCGGAAACGATCCAGATTCGGGGCGACCTTCTGATGCTTGCAATGCAAGTCGAGCAGATGGGGCAACACGGGTCGAGAGAGCTCTTGGTGGAGCGGTGTCGAGATATTGGGGAACTTGCGCGCTGGAGCGCTGGGCGCATCCGCCTCGACTTCACAAGGTCAATTCCGGGGATGACCGAGCATCACAAGGAAGTCGTGGCGGAAGCGTTGTCCACAGTGCGAGAGACCGTGGAGCGACGCGCAAAGCTCTATGGCATTCCGGTCGACCAAGCGCTAGCCGAAACTGACAGGGCCTTCCGCGGCATGTCTGTGCTTAAGGACGAATACGGAACACCAGATGCTCCAAAGGAACCCGCCCGAGAAACTGCGGCCCCACGGGGGCGCCGAGCTTGACGCCAAGACCGTCAAAGGTTCCGGCGTTTGAGGCACGAGGCCCCAGACGATCCTGACACCGCGGTCTGATTCCCCTCGTCGGAGGCAAGAGCGACAAGGCCCGCCGGCATGTGCCGGGCGGGCCTTGTTCGTTCTGCATGGTGCGCGGGTTAAATCTTGGTCCCCGTCAGGCGGGCGCATGTGAGGGGGCGGCGGCAAGGGCGATCGCGTGAACGCCGCGAAGGCCAGCAGCGTGGCGAATTGGCTAGGCTATTGGCGCCCAAAAGTATCGTTTCGCTCCAGCGCCTCACGCGGATTTGAAGACCCTTCCCTTGGATCCCACCAAATTGCGTCGATCCCGATAAGCGGATCCCACGCGTTGAAGCAATAGCGGCCCGCACCCACGCCACCAACTGCCATTGCGGCGCTCATCAGACTTGTGGATGTGCCGTGATCACCGCACGCAGCAAACTCCAGTGCGCTGAGCGGATGCCGCCGGCCGGCGCAACATCCTGATTGCGGCGGCGAGTCGGAGGATCTGATGTTTGGACGATTCACTGCGTTGACTTTCGGCGTTCTCCTTTCGGCCTCACTTCCCGCGGTCTCAAAGGACCAGCCAACGACTTGCACGTGCGACGGGAAGGTGGTGGACACCAAAACCTGTCCGGCGGGTTCCGCTCCCTACTGCGACTGCAAGGAGAAGAAAGTGAAGTGCCCCGAGGCCACCATCAAAAGCGATCCCAAGAAGTGATTCACCGCCCGCGCCCACGTGCGGCGCGTGTCCTTGTGTTTCTTTTCAGGAGTTCAAAATGAGCCCTGTCCGTCTTGTCGCCGCAGGTATGTTGTTAGCGGCACTCCCTGTACTCGCTGCACCTTCCACCCGCGTAGCCGTGCAAAAAAGCGGCGTATTGATCATCGCGAGTAACCCGGATGACCGCAGCTACAACTGCTCCATCTCGTTCACCTGGTCTCACAACGACTTCGGCACCCGCAAGTCGCAATCGGTAAACACCGTGGCGGGAGTCGGCCCCAAGGTCAACGATGTCGTGATCTACAACCTATCTGGCGCTTGGGTCGACGTCCAGATCGAGGGCGGAGTGAACATCAGCTGCACCTAACCCTTGGCATGACAGTGCGCCCCGGCGTTGCGCGCGGTGCCCTGCGGGTCGCGGCGGTGCGGCAGGTCAGCCGGCGGCCGGCGTGAAGTCCACGTAGAACTTCTGCCCCGGGGTGAACTTGCCGTGCAACGCGGGGTTGGTGATCAGGATCTCGCAACTGGCCGAGGGCGACCACTTCGCGAAGGTGTTGTCCTCGTCCAGCCCGTCGTCCGGGTAACCGCCGGACTTGCTCACGGCGCTGAACTTCACCCGCTCAGCGGACTCGAACCGCTCCACGCTGCCGACCACGAACTTCGCTCGCATGGCGGTGGCGACTTCCTCGCTCACCTGCTCCA
>NZ_JBCNLU010000061.1:0-13686 GCF_039595295.1 Roseateles sp. | reverse complement strand
AAGCGCCTCAGCCGAGAACTGCGGCTGCGCTGCCTTGTCTGCACCTGAATTCGTCTTCGTCTTGCGTGGCATTCATGCTCCTTATCGACATGCTATGCCTCACACACGAATTTACTGACAGACCCGCACCGAGCGTCGCTGCCGGCAGCCTCGGTCGCTGCGCGAGTCACCCCGGTCGCGCCCACCCACCCCCCAAGGCCCTGAACGTCGCCACCGCCGCCCGCGCGTGGTCCGCCTGCAGCTGCGCCAGCTGATCCCGTGACGCGAGCAGCAACCGGTCCTCCTGCAGCACCTCGATCAAGCTGGCCGCGCCGCCCTTGTACGCATCCTCGGCCGCATCCCGCGCCATCTGATGCGCACGCACCTCCTCCTCCAGATCCCCTCTCTGCGCCTCCAGCTGCGTCAACATCACGACAGCGTTCTCCACATCCTCCCCTGCCCGCAGCATCCGCAGCTTCACCTGCGCCAGCGCCTCCGCCCTCGCGCCCTTGGCCTGAGCCACTTCCGCATCCACCCGCCCGAAGTCGAACAGTCGCCAATGCAGTCCCAGGAATGCCTGCGGCTGGAACGCCGCCGACGTGAGCATCCGTCCATTCAAGCTCTCCGCCCCCAGCACCCCGCCCAGCGTGACCCGCGGGTAGTACTCGGCCGTCGCCACGCCGATGCGCGCCTGCGCGGCGTCGAGCTGACGTTCCGCCGCGATCACATCGGGACGACGGCGCATCAGCTCGGCGGGCCCGATGTCGGCGGGCAAGGTCGGCACTCGATACGCATACGAGCGCTCACGCGAGGCGCTCGCCCCCATCACCACCAGCGACGGCGCAACCGTCCCCGCCTGCTCCCCCATCAACACGTCGAGACGATGCAGTTGCCTCGCGAGTTCGGCCCGCAGCGGCGGCAAAGTCCCGCGCGCCTGCAGCAGCAAGGCCTGCGCCTCCGCCACTTCGCGCTGCGTCGCGAGTCCACCCTGGAAGCGGGCCTGGATCAGCTCCAGCAAGCGCGCCTGCGTCCGCAGATGCGACTCCGCCACCGCGATGCGCGCCTGCGCCCCGCGCGCCCGGAAGTAGGCATCGGCCGCCTCGGCCGCGACGCTGACCTGCACCCCCAGCCGTCCGGCCTCCGCCGCCTGCCACTCGGCGACCGCCGCAGCCTCCCCGCTCCGAAGTCCGCCGGCAAGGTCCGCCTCCCAGCTCGCGCCGACGCCCAACGACTGCAGCGTCAGATCCCGCTGGTAGCCGGGGAACGCGTTCGCCAGCTTGCCCTCGGGGCTCAGCAGCGATTGACGCTCGCGCGCGACCTGACCCTGCGCTGCGATCTGCGGCAAGCGCTGCGCCCCGGCGGCCCGCGCAACCGCGCGCGATTGCTCGACGCGCGCGATCGCCGCCGCCAGATCCAGGTTCTGATCCAGCGCCCTCCGTGCGATGCTGGTCAGCACGGGATCCTCGAAGCCCAGCCACCAGTCGCTGAGCGCCGGTGCGCCGGTGTCGCCGCGATGCTGCGCCAGCAGCGCGTGATTGGCGAAGCGTTCGTTCATCGCGGGCAGCTGGGGCGGCGGCTCCGGCGCATGCGCGCAGGCGGCGAGCAGCGCGACCACCAACAACGGCGACAGACGCATGACCCGCGGAGCGATCGATGGCGAGAGCGGAGACGCCCCCGACGACGACGGCGAGAACAAGAACGTTGATAGAGACGTCGACATGATGAGGATCCTCGAAAGCGGAGTGCGGGCGCTCAATGGGCGTCGGCGGACGGGGCGGGCGGCGGCGTGACCTTGCGCAGCATCGGCACGAAGATCAGCGCCACGAGGAAGCACGCCATCACGATCAGGAAGGCGTCGGAGAAGGTCATCGTCAGCGCCTCGCGATAGGTCAGCGACCACAGCTGACGCAACGTCGCGGTCGACGCCTCGCCGAAGCCGGCCGACGCGCCAGGCACCGAGGCCATCAGGCCGTCCAGTCCCGCGTTGCGCGCGTCCAGATGCTCGGCCAGCCGCAGGAAGTGCAGGTTGGTGCGGTCGTTGAGGATGGTCGCGCAGGCCGCGATGCCGATCGCGCCGCCCAGGTTGCGCATCAGGTTGAATAGCCCCGATGCCAGCTTCAATCGCGCCGGCGGCAGCGCCCCTAGCGCCAGCGTCACCACGGGTGGCACGCACAGCTGCTGGCCCATGCCGCGCAGCGCCTGCGGCAGCAGCAGCTCGCGCGCTCCCCAGTCGTGCGTGATCGGCGCGAAGTCCCACATCGAGACCGCGAACAGCACCAGCCCCGCGGTCAGGATCCAGCGCAGATCGAAGCGGCTGGCGAGGAAGGCGTAGAGCGGAATGCTCATCACCTGGAACACGCCGGTGGAGAACACCGCCAATCCGATGTCCAGCGCCCCATAGCCGCGCACGCGGCCCAGGAAGAGCGGCGTCAGATAGATGGTCGCGAAGATGCCGATGCCGGTGACGAAGGAGAACAGGCAGCCCAGCGCGAAGCTGCGCTCCTTGAGCGCGCGCAGATCGACGATGGGCCGCGCGGCGCTCAGGCTGCGGGCGATGAAGGCGATTCCCGTCAGCCCCGCGATCCACGCGGTGGCGACGATGGTCGCGTCGCCGAACCAGTTCCATCGCGGGCCTTCCTCGAGCGTGTACTCCAGACAGCCCAGGAAGACCGCGAGCAGCACCATGGACAGGTAGTCCGCGCCGCGCAGCAGCGACAGATCGGGCTTGTCCACGCGCACCATCAGCGGCACCACCACGGTGACGACCAGACCCGGCACCAGGTTGATGTAGAAGAGCCAGGGCCACGACAGCAGGTCGGTGATCCAGCCGCCGACGACGGGCCCCAGCGTCGGCGCCAGCGACGCGATGGCGCCGATGGTGGACGCGGCCACCACGCGCTGCTTGCCGCTGAAGTACATGAAGGCGGTGGTGAAGACCATCGGGATCATGGATCCGCCGAGAAAGCCCTGCAGCGCGCGGAAGGCGATCATGCTCTGGATGTTCCAGGCCAGCGCGCACAGCAGGCTGGTCAGCGTGAAGCCCAGCGCCGAGATCGAGAACAGCCAGCGCGTCGAGAACACGCTCGCGAGCCAGCCCGACAGCGGGATGACGATGATCTCCGCGATCAGGTAGGCGGTCTGGACCCAGGTCGTGTCGTCGGCGCCGGCCGAGAGTCCGCCGCCGATGTCACGCAGCGAGGCCGACACGATCTGGATGTCCAGCAGCGCGATGAACATGCCCAGGCACATGGTCGCGAAGGCCAGCACCTTCTCTCGCGTTGTCAGTTGGTCGACGGGGATCACCTCGGAGGACCAGAAGCTCGGGCGTGCGCGTGGGCGCGCGGAGCTGGCCGTGGCGCCCGAGACCGCGGCCGGCGCGACGGCGCCGCTCATTGCGAGCTCGCGGTGGTGGTGGCGGGCGACCTGGCTTGCGCCTTGGCCTGCGCGTTGGCTGCGGTGTCGACCTGGACCACGACGGAGAGCCCGGGCCTCAGGCGGCCCAGTTGCGCATCCGCGGGATCGAGCTCGATCCGCACCGGCACACGCTGGACGATCTTGGTGAAGTTGCCGGTGGCGTTCTCCGCCGGCAACACGCTGAACTGCGCACCGGTCGCGGGCGCGAGGCTGCCCAGCCGGCCGTGCATCACTTGATCGGGCCAGGCATCGGCGCGCACGGTGACCGGCTGCCCCGTCTTCATGCGGGCGAGCTGGTCTTCCTTGAAGTTGGCATCGATCCAGAGTCCTTGCGCCGGCACGATGGACAGCAGCGGCGTGCCCGCGCTGACGTAGGTGCCGAGACGCGCCTTGCGGTTGCCGACGTAGCCGTCACGCGGCGCGCGCAGCTCCGTGTAGCCGACGTTGAGCCTCGCGATGTCCTGTTCGGCGCGCGCCTGCGCGAGCGCGGCCAGCACCTGCTGGCGCTGTGTCGCGATGACGTCGAGCTGGCGTTCGGCTGCTTGCTCCTCGGCACGGGCGCGGGCCAGTCCGGCCTGCGCGGTGCGATAGGACGCCTCGGCGCGCTGGCTGCTTTCCACCGACACGGCGGAGCGGCTCACCAGATCCTGATGTCGAAGGTAGTCGTCATGGGCTCGGCGCTCCTCGGCGGATGCCGCGTCGATGCCGGCGCGGGCGCGCGCGATCAGCGCCTGCTGCAGCGCGGCCGAGGCCTTCAGGTTCTCGACGGCCGCTTGCTGCGCCTCGACGGCGCCGGCGGCGCGGTTGAGCGCGGCTTCGTAGTCCCGCACATCGATGCGGGCGAGCAGGTCGCCCGCGTGGACGAACTGGTTGTCCGCGACCGGCAGCGCGGTGATATAGCCGTTGACCTTGGCGCCGATCACGGTGACGTCGCCGCCGACGTAGGCGTCCTCGGTCTCCTGATGGAAGCGGCCCGAGGTCCACCAGCGCGCGCCGTAGGCCGAGGCGCCCAGGCCGACCGCGACCAGCACGGCCCACTGCAGCGTCGTGCGTCCGAGCGAGCGGCGCGGCTTGACCGCAGGCGACGCGGTCGACGCGGATGATGACGCCGAAGGATCGGAGGAAGCGGGCGGGGCGGAAGGCGTGGGCGAGGTGGTCATGAGGGCTCCAACGACGGATGCCGCCGCGGCGGGCGGGAAGTGGAGCGGACTATAGGAATGTCACTTCCATGATGGAAGTGACTGGGAGTGAAATGGATCGTTCCAGATTCGTCAAATAACTTCCATGATGGAAGTCAGTGACAATCGGCGGATCTGAATCAGGGAGGCCGCGATGCGCCGCACGAGCTTCGAGGACATGCCTTGCCCGCTGGCGCGGGCGGCGGACACGCTGGGCGACAGCTGGAGCGTGCTCATCCTGCGCGAGGTCTTCTACGGGCATCACCGTTTCGACGAGTTCGTGGCGGAGCTGGGCATCGCGTCCAACACGCTGACGCGGCGGCTGGCGGAGCTGGTCGAGCGCGGCCTGCTGGACAAGCGGCCCTACAGCGACAAGCCGCCGCGCTTCGAGTACGTGCTGACGCCGCGCGGCCGGGACTTGCGGCCGGTGATGCTGGCGCTGCTGGACTGGGGCAACAAGCATGCGATCCCGAAGCGCCCGCCGGTGCGGCTCATCGACACCGAGACCGGTGAACCGGTGGAGCTGGCGATGATCGACGCCAAGACCGGGCTGCCGATCAGCGCGAGGCACAAGGTGCAGCGCCGGCAGGCGAGACCGGCGAAGGATCAGCTGTTTGATTTCGATGGGAGCGCGCCGGAGGATCAGACGGCAGGCGTCTAACCCGCGAGCCTCAGCCCGCCGTCACGTGCTCGAAAGCCTTGTCCCCATAGGCTTTCACGACCTGCGAGATCACCACGTGATAGCCCTGGTACCACTGCGCATAGCGGCGCTTGGCCTCGATGTGCTTGGGATGCCGGACCAGCGCTTGCAGACTTTCCAGGTCGCGCCACCAGTACACCGCGTTCTTGCGCGTGCCGTCCTCGCTGCTCCAGTTCTCGACGCCGAGAAAACCGGGAATGGCGTTGGCCGCGTCCTCGATCAGCTGATTGAGCTCGTCGAACTCGGCGTCGTAGGTGCCGGGCTCCCACATGAATGCGGCGCTGTACATGGCGGTGCGGGGCTCCTGCGCGGTTTGCGGTAGCTGACAAAGGGCCGCGCAGTGTAGACACGCCGCGCCGTCCGTGCCGGATCTCACTCCGCCAGCCACCTCAGCGCCGGCTCGGCGATCTCCAGCGTGAGCACGGTCCCTGGCGCGACCTCGGCCTCCTCATGCCGGCGCCACAGCGTCAAGACCTGGCCCCCAGGGCCGTCAAGTTCCCAGGCCACGCGCTGCTGACCGGGGTAGCTCGCCCTCAGCGAGCCGCTGAAGCGCAGCGCATCGGCCGCGCCCGGTCGGATCGCATCAGCCACCGTCAGCGCCTCGACCGGCGCGATCCAGTGCCCCGTGTCGCGACGCCAAGCGCCGTCCAGCGCGGTCGCATCCAGCCGGTTGAACATGCCGAGGAAATCCGCGACGCGGAGATTCGCCGGCGCGCGCCGCAGCTCGCGCGGCGACGCGCATTGCGCGATGACGCCGTCGAACATCACCGCCACCCGATCCGCCAGCTCGAAGGCCTCTTCGCGATCGTGCGTCACGATCACGCAGCTCTGGCCAAGCTCGCGTTGCAGCTGCCGGAACTGTCGCCGCAGCGGCAAGCGGAAGTGCTCGTCCAGCGCGGAGAAGGGTTCGTCCATCAGCAGCAGCGTCGGACGCGTCGCCAGCGCGCGCGCCAGGGCGACGCGTTGGCGTTGACCGCCGGACAGCGCTTGCGGCAGCCGGTCCGCTTGCGCCTGGAGGTCGATCAGCGCGAGCAGCTCGTCCGCGCGTTCGTCCGCCTTGGCGGGCTCCTCGCCGCGCGCGAGCGGGCCGAAGCGGATGTTCTCGCGCACCGACAGGTTGGGGAACAGCGCGTAATGCTGGAACACCATGCCGATGTCGCGCTGGCGCGCGGGCAGGACGCTGACGTCCTGACCGCTCAGCGCGATGCGCCCGGCGTCCAGCGCCTGCAGGCCGGCAATGGAACGCAGCAGGGTCGTCTTGCCGCAGCCCGAGGCGCCGAGCAGCGCGACGACCTCGCCGCGCGCGAGCGTGAGATCGATGTCGCGCAGCACCGGCCGGCCGCCGAGCGACAGCTTCGCGCCCTGCACCGACAGTTGGGGAGGCGTGGCGGAGGGAGATGGCGACTGGGGTGGAGGCGAAGCGGGAATCGATGTCATCGTCGAATGCGGATCAAGGGGATGGCGCGGTCCAGCGCCGCGTGAGCCGAGCGGCCAGCGCGACGATCGCGCCCACGCCGGCGAAGGCGAGCACCATCAGCGCCGCAGCCTGGTGGCCGTTGACGTTGCGCAGGCTGTTCATCAGCGGTTGCAGCAGCTCCATCTGGCCGCCGAGCAGCAGATTGGCGATCGCGAACTCCATCGCCGCCGTGACCCAGGCGAGCAGGAAGGCGGCGAGCAGCGCCGGCGCCAGCATCGGCAGCAGCACGCGGCGCAGCGTGTGCGCATCGCTCGCGCCCAGCGTGCGGCCGGCCTCGATCAGCACGGCGGCGTTGAGTTGCGCGAGCGCCGTTTGCAGCGTCTTGTGGATGAGCGGAAACAGCGTCGGCGCGACGACCGTGACGTAGACCAGCGGCAAGGGCAGCCACCCGCCCCAGCGGCCGACGAAGAGCTCCAGTGCGCTGATCGCGATCACGACGGGCGCGATCGCGAAGGGCAGCAGCGCGAGCAGGTCCAGCAGACGACGCAGGCGCCGCGCGGAGGGACCGTCGTCCAACTGAAGCGCGAGCGCGGCGGGGATGGTCGCGAGTGCGCCGCACACCAGGGCCAGTAGCGCGCTCGCCAGCGCGAGCAGGGCGGTCCGCAACACGGCGCCTTGGACGCGGGGATCGAGGGCGGCCTCGGCGATCCAGCGCAGGGTCGGAACTTCCGGCCACCAATGCCGGTCCCAGCGCTCGGTGAGCCCGTAGAGCAACAGCGCCGCCATCGGCACGAGCACCGCCACCAGCAGCGCGACCAGCGCCAACGAGGAGAAGATCGCTCGACTCGCCGTAGCGCGCGAATGACTCCCTCTCCCGCTTGCGGGAGAGGGCAGGGGAGAGGGTCTTCGAGCTCTCACGCTCTTCTCCTCCTCAGCCATGCGGCCCCCCACCGCGTCATCCCAATCACGACCGCCAGCATCCCAAACAAAACCAACGCCAACAGCGCCGACAACTCCGGCTGCGCAAAGATGTCACCGCTGACCAACGCGGCGATGCGCACGGCCAGCACATGCGCCGCCGTTCCATTCAGCGCGAAGGGCGTGGCGAAAGCCGCCGCCGCATTCGCAAAGAGCAGCCCGAAAGTCTCGACCAAGCCAGGCAACATCAGCGGCAACCCCACGCGACGCCAATACAGCACCGGCCCCGCGCCCAGCGTCGCCGCCGCGTCCTCCAGCGAGCCGTCCAGCATCTTCACCGGCGCGAGCAGCAGCAGCGCGGCAAGCGGCGCCTGAAAACACACGTAGGCCAGCAGCAGCCCGCCCAGCCCCTGCAGATCAATCCACGGCGCCAGCCCCAGCGCCTGCAGCGTCACCGTCACCACGCCCTGCGCGCCGAAGAGCAGCAACAGCGCCACCGCCAGCGGCACGCCCGAGAAGTTCGCGCCCAAGCTCGCGAGCAGCGTCACCGCCCGCTCCAGCCTCGGCACACGCAGCAGCGCGATCGCCGCGCCCAGTCCGATGGCCAGGCCGATGAGCGCCGACAGCGCCGCCAGCCACAGCGTGTTCCAGGCGGCTTCCAGGTAATAGCCGTCGGCGGTCAGGTCCGCGATCGCGCAGCCGTCGCCGTGCGCGACGCATTCGCCCAGGATCGCCACCGCCCTCCAGCCAAAGGGCAGCAGCAACGCGGTCGACGTCAGCACCAGCAGCGGTACGGCCAGTCGCCATGCCACGCGCGCGTCCAAGCTCATGCGCTCGGACCCTCGCCGCGCGGCTCATGACGGATGTCGATGCCCAGCCGCTCCAGCACCCAGCCGGCGATCCCCGTCTGACGATCAGGGAGCTCCAGACCGACCGCGCCGTCATGCGGTGCCCAGATCAGCGGGATCTCGCGCTCCATCGGCAGGGGGCCGCCGTGCATGCGGTCAGCGTTCATGCCGTGATCGCTGGTCAGCAGCAGGTCGAATCCCTCGGCATGCCAGCGCGGCAGCAGCTGCGCCAGCTGCATGTCGAGCTTGCGCGCGCTCATCGCGTACTGCGTGGACTCGCCGCCGTGCACATGGCCCGCGTAGTCCGGCCCCATCGGATGGACGAAGAGCAGCGCCGGGCCGCTGGTCGTCAGCACGGAGCGCCGCAGCGACTCCGCATCGGCCAGCAGATGGCTGTCGGGATAGTCGTCCTCCCAGTACCAGCGCGCGGCGGCCACGCCCATGACGGGCGGCGTCTGATCGCGATGGCGCAGCGGATCGAAGACCTGACCCGAGAGCAGCTCGTAGAACCAGTGGTACGCCGCGATGGCCGCCGGCACGCCGTGCGCTTGCAGGCGCTGGAACAGATGGCGCTCCAGCCGCTCACCCGCCTGGCCATTGCCGAGGATGCCGTGCCGCAGCGGCGTCTCGCCGTTGATCACCGTCGCGTACAGCGGCCGCGACAGGCTGGGCAGCTCGCAACGCAGCGAGCGCCATTGCGCGCGGCCCGCCTCGTTCAGCGCCTGCAGATAGCCCATGTAGTCGCGCGCGGTGTCGGCGCGCAGGCCGTCCGCCAACAGCAGGACCAGCTTGCGCGGACCGTCGTGGATCGTGGCGCTCATCGGGCCGCTCCCAACACCTCGCGCTGCCAGGCGCGCGGCAACTTCTTGACTTCCTCGGTCCACACGGCGGGCTTGAGCGCCCGCGCCTTGGCGTACTGCGCCTCGGGCACCAGCAGATCCTTCAGGTCTTTGGGCATCGCAAGCTGCGCGATGCGGATCGGTCGCGCATGACCGCGCGCCAGATGGAGCTGGCCGGCGTCGCTGAAGATGTACTCGCGCGCCAGCATGGCGGCGTTGGGATGCGGTGCCCAGCGGTTGATGATGGTCGAGTAGCCGCTCGTCACCGAGCCGTCCGAGGGGATCAGCACTTCGTAGTCCGCCGCGTTGGGCAGCCGCGAGCGATAGGACAGCGCGTTGAAATCCCACAGCAGGAAGACGTCCGCCTCGGCGCGCTCCATCAGCGCGGGACTGGCGTTGACAGCCAGCAGGCGCTTGTCCTTGGCCAGCTTGGCGAAGGCCGCGAGCGCCGGTTGCAGCCGGGTCTCGTCGCCGCCCAGCGCGATGGCCGCCGCGAGTACCGCCGCATTCGACTGCGCCGCGCGACCGACCTCGCCGATCAGCACGCGCGCCTTGGACGCAAACAGCGCCTGCCAGCTGCGCGGCACGTCCGGCAGCCGCTTGCGATTGACGGCGAAGGCGATGGTGCCGGTGTAGGCCAGCGCCCAGTGGCCCTCGGGATCTTTGGCCCAGTCGGGGATCTGCGCCCAGGTCGTCGGCAGGTAGGGCTGCGTGATGCCGCGTGCCTTGGCGATCGCGCCGAACTCGAAGCCGACGTCGCCGATGTCGGCGCTGGCGTTGGACTTCTCGGCCCCGATCTTGGCGATTTCCTCGGCGCTGCTCATGTCGGTGTCGACATGGACCAGACCGTAGAGCCGCTGCAGGTCGGCCCAGGTCGCGCGCCAGTTGGCCCAGTCGTCGGGCATGCCCAGGCTGTGGATGCGGCCCTCCTTGCGGGCAGCCGTCATCAGCGCGGACAGCGCCGGCGAGGCGGGCATGCCGCCTTGCGCCAGCGCGCCGAAGCTCAAAGGCCCGCAGAGCGCGGGCAGCGTCGCCGGCAACGCGGCGGGCAGGGTCCGGAGCAGGGTGCGTCGGGACAGGGTCATCCAGTCATCTCCTCGGCCGCGGGCGTCGTGCCCGCGGTCTTCGCGCGATCCGGCCAGCGCAGGCCGGACAGCAGCAGGTCCTTCGTGATCCTCGCGTGGCCGTCGACGTCGCACAACGCGATGCGCAGGCGCAGATCTTCGCCCCCTTGGCTGACGCCGCCGGCGCCTGCCCCTTCTGCCGAAGCGGGCACGGGCTCGATGTCGAGCAGCCCGAAGTTGAGCTCCGCCATCACCGTCGAGCGCCGGTTGCGATTCGGCGTGGGGATGTCCCACACCTCGGTCAGGCCGCTGGAAGTCGCGTCCCACAGCGGATACCCGCCATCGACGTCCACGCTGGAGAGTTCCGCGTAATGCATGTCGCCGCTGAGGAAGACCACGCCTTCGGCGCCGGTCTTGCGCATCAGCTCGATCAGCCGGGCGCGTTCGCGTGGGAAGTTGGACCAGCACTCCCAGCCGCTGCCATCGGCCGCGAACTGCACGCTGGACCCGATCAGCCGCACGTCCGCCGGCACGCGCAGCTGCGCTTCCAGCCATTGCCACTGGGCTTGGCCGAGGATCTCGGCCTCGAGCCGGTGATCGGGCACGTACCAGCCGGTCATCGGCTGGCCGCTGAACTTGGCCCGCAGCACCATCGCCGCATAGCTGGATTTGAGCTTGGGATCGGCCGTCAGCGCCGTGCGGTTGAAGCGCAGGTCCGGCAGGATCACCTGGATGCGGCGACCGAAGGCTTCGTAAACGTAGCTTGTGTACACGCCGTCGTTGCGGCGGCGCGGCGAGTCCGCCGGCTCGTTCCACGCATCGCAGAACAGCTGCTGCGACAAGCGCTTGAGCGGATAGTCGCCGCCCTCGTCGTCATCGCCGTAGTCGTGGTCGTCCCAGATCGCGACGTGCCGCACCGCGCGGCGGAAGTCCTGCAGCGGCTTCACGTTCTGGAACTCGACGTAGCGCTGGCGCAGCGTGGCCTCGTCGCGCGCGTCGGCGTAGAGGTTGTCGCCGAGGAAGACGAAGAGATCGGGCTGGGCGGCGCCGATGGCGCGCCAGATCGGCTGCGGCTTGGACTGCTTCGCGCAAGAACCGAAGGCGACCCGGAAGCGCCGGGGCGCCTGCGGGGTCGCGGTCGTCGAAGCGTGCGTCGAAGCATCGGTCGCCGCCTGCGATCCCGGGGCCGCGCAGCCCGCGAGCGGGACCGCCAGCGGCGAGGCCAGCGATCCCGCCAGCAGCTGGCGGCGCGTCAGGTGAGAGGCGCGGGTCATGCGGTCAGAACTTGCCGGTCAGCGTCACGTAGAACTGGCGCGGGGCGCCCGGCAGCAGCGTGGCGTAGGTGCCCGTCGCGTCGCTGTTGGTGAAGCCGTTGGAGCCGATCGTCGAGATGTAGTGCTTGCCGAAGAGGTTGTTCACCGAGGCCTGCAGGCTCAGCTCGCGCAGCAGGGACACGTTCTTCATCTTGTAGCCGGCGCTCAGGTTCACCAGCGTGCGGTCCGGCACCGAGGCGTCGTTGGTGTACGAGTAGTAGCGCTTGGACATGTAGTCCACGCCGATGTTGCCGAACAGCGCGCCGTCGTCGTAGTTCAGCTGCGACTTGAGCATGGTGTCGGGCGCGTCGGTGACGTGCTTGCCGCTGATGGCGATGGTGGTGGTGCCGCTGACGACGTCATCGCGATAGGTGGACTTGGACAGACTCACGCTGTTGTACCAAGTCAGCGCCGAGGCCAGACGGAAGGACAGCGCCGCCTCGACACCGGTGGTGCGCACGTCGCCGACGTTGGACAGCACGACCGGGTTGCCCTGGATGCCGCTGCCTTGCTGCACGCTCAACAGGCGGTTCTTGAAGTTGACCAGGTAGGCGCTGACCGAGCCTTCATAGCCGCGGCCGCCGATGCGCCAGCCGGCCTCGATGGTGTCCGAGGTCTCGGGCTTGAGGCTGCCCTTGATGGCCTCGAAGCCGGCGGTGGTCGTCGCGAAGGGCGAGGTGCCGGTGGCGGCGCCCTGGTAGGCGCGCATGTTGCGGGCGATGGTGCCGTAGAGCTCCTGGCTGGACGAGAGCTTGTAGTTGACGCCCAGCTGCGGCAGGAAGCCCTTCTTCGCGGTGATCGATCCCGAGGGCATGCCGGTGCCGGCCTGCAGGTCGCCGTCGATCTTGACCTTGAGCGACTTGAAGCCCGCGCCCACCGTCAGGTCCTTGGTCACCGACCAGGTGTCCGACACGGAGAACTGCGAGGTCTTGGTGTTGAACGCGTACTGCCACTGCGTCAGGAAGGGATTGCTCGGGAACCGGTAGACGCTGGTCGCGGCCGAGGCGGCGTAGAAGCGGCGCGCCTGGTTGAAGTCGTTGTCCTCGAACCAGACGCCGGCCTTGATCAGGTGGTCGCCCAGCTCGACCTCGGCGTTGGAGACCACGCCGCTGCGGTTGATGCCGTACTCGGTGGTGCGCACCGAGATGGGCGTGCCGTCCGGCGAGGCCTGGTAGGGCGTGAACCACAGGCCCATGCCTTTGTTGTGGTGGTAGTAGGCGGTGGTCTTCCACGTGGCGTTCGGGGCCAGGCGCAGGTCGGCGGAGACGCCCACCAGATCGTCGTTGCGCAGGCCGGCGCCGGCGTAGTACTGGTCGTCGCAGGCGGCGACGTAGGTGCTGCCGTTGGCGCCGCACAGCGTGTTGGCGGCGCGCACCGCGGCGGCGAAGTCGGGATAGAAGTTGTCCAGCTTGTCGCCCTTGCGCTTGATCAGGTCCAGCGACAGATCCTGGTAATCGACCTCACGGCGGCGGGAGGTGTTGTAGAAGGCCGAGAGGCGGTGCTCGCCGAGCGCCTTGACCCACTTGAAGTTCCACTGCTCCTGCTTCTGCTGGCCGTAGCCCTTCCACTTGTCGGCGTCCTGGTCGGTGTAGCTGACGTACAGACGGCCCAGCACGGTGTTGCCGCTGTCCACGCGCAGGAAGCTGCGGCGCGCGGAGTCGCTGCCGAAGGTCTGCGACAGGCGGGCGCCGAATTTCTCTTCCGGGTCCGCCGAGTAGAACTGCAGCGTGCCGCCCAGGTTGCTGGACGAGGCCGTCTCCAGCGCGCCGGCGCCCTGCGACAGCGAGGCGCGGCCGACGTTCTCGCTGGAGATCGCGCGGCTGATGTGCAGACCGTTGAAGTTGCCGTAGGACATGTCGCCCAGCGGCACGTCATCCAGCGTGAAGCCGATCTGGTTCTGCGAGAAGCCGCGCACGGTGAAGCGGGTGGACCACTCGTAGTTGCCCAGGCCGTCGGCGGACTGGAAGTTCACGCCGGGCAGGCGGGCGACGGTGGACAGCGGGCTGGCGCCGGCGA
>NZ_JBCNLU010000060.1:0-13878 GCF_039595295.1 Roseateles sp. | reverse complement strand
CTTGCGGGCAAAGCGACAGATGGGGGTCAGGTTTCGCCCATAAGGGGGAAGGCAGACATCACCACTGCGACTGGTCCTCCGGGGCCGTGCGGGAAATGGTGCTGAGGCGGCAGGCCTTTCCCAAGGGTAGGGGTCTTGAGGTCGAGACCTTCTATGCGCCGCTCGTGGGCGGCGTCTACACGGTGCCGTATCAAGGCCGGAAGTGGATGGACGACCGGTCGCTGCCGTTGCCGAGTCGGCTGACCGACAGCATCGAGTTGGATGAGGTGTGCTTGGATCAAGGCGTGCGCGCCTCCTCGAATATCACGCCAGCTATTTCGTCCCGCCGGATCGGCTGGTCGTGCACTTCTATTCGGTGAGGGTGGAGAACCTGAGCCCGCCAAGCGATCCGGATGTTCAGCGCAAGACCAACTCTGGCGCCGCAGGGGATGGGGCGATGGTCGGCGTCTATTTAGGGCTGGGGAGTGCGGTTTTGGTCGAGAAACTGAATGAATGCTCGATCGGTGAGGGTGCCGTCTTGGGTCAGGATGTCGTTGGCCCTTAGGTAGGAAATATCTTCACGCGAGAGGCTCATATTCTGCTCCCCAAATACTGCGTCCCGCACCTGTTCCTGAATAATCCGAGCATTGCCGGAGAGGAAGGCTCGCGAACTAACGTATGACCGTAGTCGCCGCAGAAATCTTGCAATGTACGGAGCATTTGCTAAGGGGGTGGGAGAGGGTCTTTCGCGAGATGCTGAGGATCGAATTACTTGTTCGTAGGCTGTCCTCAAAGAGGCTAATTCTGACATTGCTGCTTCGAGTTCAGTCACCAAACGAACTCGCTCGTCAACAGTCAATGGTTGGTTGGCTTGCAATATCTCCTTGGTTGTTTCCACTCGATCGTTTGCTGCATAAAGTGCCGGAGCCAGCGCGTCCACAGTTAAGCTCCATGTCGCCAATCTTCCAACGGTTGAAGCGACGCAGGCTGCGTGCCGTGGTTGCTAGTATGTGGCGCAAATGCCTTCGGAAATGGAAGATTGAACCTCCAGCCAGGATTGGCCACGCAAGAGCTCTGGTCATCTCAACCATAAAGGTTGTCCAGCCCATAGATGTTTCAAATATCTGTTCCGCAGGCATTGCTCCTCCCCTTTGGGTTAATCTATTTTGGCTGGTTTCGTTGTGTTTTTCGGTGTTCGGGTGAACTTGTTTCTTGAGATGGTTTTGCTGGTGCCTTCTTTTTTATCCCTTTTCTCTCCATGTGATGTTCGCGCAGTATCTCTGAAATTTGCCCTTTTGCTTTTCTTGCGTAAACGTATATTTCACTCCCCTTTTCTTTTTCGATCTCCTCGAGTCGTAATCTGATGTCGCGGGTCATTACCGTATTCAAGAGGAGTAAAAGTTCGTCGTCCTCCAATGCGAGAGCTAGTCCAGCATAATGGTCCAGAAGTCTAAGCGCTTGCTCGCAGCCACTTCGTGCGATGTCGTACTGTCCGATGACAGCGAGGCCCGCTAGGAACTGTTCGCGGAGTCTGAAGGTCCGGTCGCTGGTCTGTTGAATATAGCTTGTTGTTAGCACAATGATTAGCGTGAGAGAGCTACTGATTGCCGCTACGTGTCCGCCGAAGAAATCCCCCAAAGGTCCTAGAGTTGCGAGCTGCTCCTCTGTTTTTCCAAATACCGCGAGGAGATAGAGTAATAGCGGCGGTGTGGAAAGGATAACAATAAGGAGGACTGAAAGTCTGAGGGGCCAAGGCCATGTCGTTCGATATGAGGCAGCAAGCTTCAACATTTGGCGCGTCGATTCTGTTGGGTGACCTTCGAATCGTCGGTGATTATTGGTGGAGTCGTTGTCCTCGTTTTCTCTGATGCCGCACCGATCTTTGGATAGCAGCGGGCATCGGTCTTTATACGATCTTGATACCCCCACCCCCCGCTTCTACAGCCTCTTGAGGCCGTCACTTCTAGAGTCCATCCATCCCATCCCGCCCTCACTCGAGAGGGCATGGGTTTTCAAAAATGGATGCACTCTTTCTTGGACTGAGCGTCGTCTTGTTCCTCGTCGCGGTCGGTCTGGCAGTCGCCAGCGATCGTTTGGGGAGCAAGCAATGAGCGCGCTCTACTGGTTGACCGGCCTGCTCTCCGCGGGCCTGTTCGTCTATCTCCTGATCGCGCTCTGGCGCGCCGAGGAGTTCTGACATGACGAACCTCGCCTGGGCCAATCTGGCCCTCTACCTCGGCGTCACGCTGCTGCTCGCCTGGCCGCTTTCCCGCTGGATCACCGCCCTCGCGCAGGGCCGCGTCCCGCGCTGGATCGCCGCCATCGAGAAACCCATCTTCCGTCTCTGCGGCATCAAGCCTGAAGAAGGAATGAGCTGGAAGCAGTACGCCATCGGCCTGCTGATCTTCAACTTCATCGGCGTCATCGCCGTCTACGCCCTGCAGCGTCTGCAAGGCGTGCTGCCGCTCAACCCGGCAGGCATGGCCGGCGTCTCTCCCGACTCGGCCTTCAACACCGCCATCAGCTTCGTCGCCAACACCAACTGGCAGGGCTACGGCGGCGAGTCGACGATGAGCTACCTGACCCAGATGCTCGCGCTGACGGTGCAGAACTTCCTGTCCGCCGCCACCGGCATCGCCGTCGTCTTCGCGCTGATCCGCGGCTTCGCGACGCGTCTGTCCGGCCATGTCGGCAACTTCTGGGCCGACGTGACGCGCTGCACCCTGTGGCTGCTGCTGCCGCTGTCCTTCGTCCTCGCGGTCGTCTTCGTCCAGCAAGGCGTGATCCAGAACTTCGACGGCTACAAGACCTTCCAGACCATCGAAGCCCAGGACTACCAGACCCCCAAGCTCGGCGCCGACGGCCAGCCCCTCAAGGACGACAAGGGCCAGCCGGTGATGGAGAACCAGCGCACGCAGGAGCAGACGCTCCCCATGGGCCCGGTCGCTTCGCAAGAAGCCATCAAGATGCTGGGCACCAACGGCGGCGGCTTCTTCAACGCCAACTCCGCCCACCCGTATGAGAACCCGACCCCGCTGAGCAACCTGCTCCAGATGGTCGCGATCTTCGTCATCCCCGCCGCGCTGTGCCTGAGCTTCGGCCAGCTCGTCGGCGACCGCCGGCAGGGCGCCGCGATCCTCGCCGCGATGAGCGTGATGTTCATCGTCGGCGTGCTCATCGCCACCCCCGCCGAGCAGGCCGGCAATCCGCTGGTCGCGGCGCAAGGCGTCGACATCCAGGCCTCCGCGCTGCAAGCCGGCGGGAACATGGAAGGGAAGGAAACCCGCTTCGGCATCGGCGCCAGCTCGCTCTTCGCGGTCGTGACCACCGCCGCCTCCTGCGGCGCGGTCAACGCGATGCACGACAGCTTCACCCCCATCGGCGGCGCCGTGCCGCTGGTGATGATGCAGCTGGGCGAGGTGGTCTTCGGCGGCGTCGGCACCGGCCTGTACGGGATGCTGATCTTCGCGATCCTGGCCGTCTTCATCGCCGGCCTGATGATCGGCCGCACGCCCGAATACCTCGGCAAGAAGATCGAGCCCTTCGAGATGAAGATGAGCGCCGTCGCCATCCTCGTCACGCCCATCGTCGTGCTGGCGGGCACCGCCATCGCGGTCCTGGCGGGCGACGGCAAGGCCGGCATCGCCAACCCCGGCGCCCACGGCTTCAGCGAGATCCTCTACGCCTTCACCTCGGCCGCCAACAACAACGGCAGCGCCTTCGCCGGCCTGTCCGCCAACACGCCCTTCTACAACACGATGCTCGGCATCGCGATGTGGCTCGGCCGCTTCCTGGTCATCGTCCCCGTGCTGGCCATCGCCGGCAGCCTGGCCGCCAAGAAGCGCATCCCCGTCGGCGAGGGCACGCTGCCCACCCACGGCCCCCTGTTCGTCGTGCTGCTCATCGGCACCGTCCTCCTGGTCGGCCTGCTGAACTACGTGCCCGCGCTCGCGCTCGGTCCCGTCGTCGAGCACCTGATGCTCTGGAAGTGAACCTTCGGAGCCCGTCATGACCAATCAACTCAAGACCCTTCATACCTCCGCCACGCGAGAGGGTGTCCGCACCGGCCTCTTCGACCCGGCGCTGGTGAAACCGGCCATCGGTCAGTCCTTCGCCAAGCTCGCGCCCGCGGTGCAGCTGCGCAACCCGGTGATGTTCGTCGTCTACGCCGGCAGTATCCTGACCACGGGCCTGTGGCTGGCCAGCTTCTCCAAGCCGGAACTCGCCGGCGCCGAGGGCCCCGGCTTCATGCTGGCGATCGCGCTGTGGCTGTGGTTCACCGTGCTCTTCGCCAACTTCGCCGAGGCGCTGGCCGAAGGCCGCTCCAAGGCGCAGGCCGCCTCGCTGCGCGGCCTCAAGGCCAAGACCTGGGCCAAGAAGCTGGAGCAGCCCCGCCACGGCTCGTCCTGGCATCCGGTCCCCTCCGAGGAGCTCCGCAAGGGCCACGTCGTCCTCGTCGAGGCCGGCGACCTGGTGCCCTTGGACGGCGAGGTCATCGAGGGCGTCGCCTCGGTCGACGAGAGCGCCATCACCGGCGAATCCGCGCCCGTGATCCGCGAGTCCGGTGGCGACTTCTCCGCCGTCACCGGCGGCACCCGCGTGCTGTCGGACTGGGTCGTCGTGCGCATCGCCGTCAATCCGGGCGAGGCCTTCCTGGACCGCATGATCGCGATGGTCGAAAGCGCCAAGCGCCAGAAGACGCCCAACGAGATCGCGCTCACCATCCTGCTGGTCGCGCTGACCCTCGTGTTCCTGGTCGTGACCGTGACGCTGCTGCCGTACTCGCTGTTCAGCGTGGAAGCGGCCGGCGCCGGCACCGTGGTGTCCATCACCGCGCTGGTGTCGCTGCTGGTCTGCCTGATCCCCACGACCATCGGCGGCCTGCTGTCCGCCATCGGCGTGGCCGGCATGAGCCGCCTGATGCAGGCCAACGTGATCGCGACCTCGGGCCGCGCCGTGGAAGCCGCCGGCGACGTCGACGTGCTGATGCTGGACAAGACAGGCACCATCACGCTGGGCAACCGCCAGGCCTCGGCCTTCCTGCCCGCGCCCAACCTGCAGGAGCAGGTGCTGGCCGACGCCGCCCAGCTGTCCTCGCTGGCCGACGAGACGCCCGAGGGCCGCAGCATCGTGGTGCTGGCCAAGCAGCGCTTCAATCTGCGCGAGCGCGAGCTGGCGACGCTGCAAGCCCACTTCGTCCCGTTCACCGCCCAGACCCGCATGAGCGGCGTCGACTTCGGCGATGTCGACGCGCCCAAGCGCCAGCTGCGCAAGGGCGCGGTCGACGCGATCCGCCGCTTCGTCGAGCTGCACGGCGGCCAGATGCCGGCCCAGGTCACCGCGGTGGCCGAGGAGGTCGCGCGCCGCGGCTCCACGCCGCTGGTGGTGGCCGATCTCAACGAAGGCCAGGCCCGCGTGCTGGGCGTCGTCGAGCTCAAGGACATCGTCAAGGGCGGCATCAAGGAGCGCTTCGCGCAGCTGCGCAAGATGGGCATCCGCACGGTGATGATCACCGGCGACAACCGCCTCACCGCCGCCGCGATCGCGGCCGAGGCCGGCGTCGACGACTTCCTCGCCGAGGCCACGCCCGAGGCCAAGCTCAAGCTGATCCGCGACTACCAGGGCGAAGGCCGCCTGGTGGCGATGACCGGCGACGGCACCAACGATGCGCCCGCACTCGCGCAGGCCGACGTGGCGGTGGCGATGGCCAGCGGCACACAGGCCGCGAAGGAGGCCGGCAACATGGTCGACCTGGACTCCAACCCGACCAAGCTGCTGGAGATCGTCGAGACCGGCAAGCAGCTCCTGATGACGCGCGGCTCGCTGACCACCTTCTCGATCGCGAACGACGTGGCGAAGTACTTCGCCATCATCCCGGCGATGTTCCTGGGCGTGTATCCGCAGCTGGCCGCGCTCAACGTGATGGGGCTGCACAGCCCGGCTTCCGCGATCCTGTCGGCGGTGATCTTCAACGCGCTGATCATCGTCGCACTGATCCCGCTGGCCCTCAAGGGCGTGGCCTACCGGCCCATCGGCGCGGCCGCGCTGCTGCGCCGCAACCTCTGGATCTACGGCCTGGGCGGCCTGATCGTTCCCTTCATCGGCATCAAGGTCATCGACCTGCTGCTGGTCGCGCTGCACCTGGTCTGACGCGTGGAAAGGACACACACCATGACTTCGACTCTCAAGATGATGCGCCCCGCGCTGGCGGGCTTCGTGCTGCTCAGCGCGGTGACCGGGCTGCTGTACCCCGCGGTGGTCACCGGCGTCGCCAAGACCTTGTTCCCCTTCCAGGCCGAAGGCAGCCTGATCGAGCAGGGCGGCCAGATCGTCGGCTCCGGCCTGATCGGCCAGAACTTCTCGTCGCCGCGCTACTTCTGGGGCCGGCCCTCGGCCACCGCGCCGATGGCCAACAACGCCACCGGCTCCAGCGGCTCCAACCAGGGCCCGCTGAACAGCGCGCTGACCGACGCCGTCAAGGCGCGCCTGGAAGCGCTCAAGGCCGCCGATCCGCAGAACCCGCTGCCCGTCCCGGTGGACCTGGTCAGCGCCTCGGCCAGCGGCCTGGATCCGCATATCTCGATGGCCGCCGCGCGCTACCAGATCGCGCGCGTCGCGCGTGAGCGCGGCGTCCCCGTGGCCACCGTGGAGCGCCTCGTCCAGGCCAACACCGAGGCCCGTGACCTCGCCGTGCTCGGCGAGCCCCGCGTCAACGTGCTCAAGCTCAACCTCGCGCTCGACAACGCCCTTGACCGCGCGCAACCTGCTCACTGATCCGATCTTCATGAAAACCCGTCTTCTTTCCCTGTTCCTGATCTCCTCCTGCTTCCTGCACGCCGCCGCGCGCGCCGAGGGCGAAGCCCCTGCCGCCGCGCCGGCCCCGGCCCCTGCTGCGACCGAGCACAGCTTCACCGGCAACCTCGGGTTCGTCTCCGACTACCGCTTCCGCGGCATCAGCCAGACCTGGAAGCAGCCCGCGATCCAGGGCGGCTTCGACTACAGCCACAGCAGCGGCCTGTACGCCGGCACCTGGGCGTCCAACGTCTCGGGCAACAGCTACAACAACGGCGCCGGCATGGAATGGGACCTCTACGGCGGCTGGAAGACCGCCGTCGCCGAGGGCGTCACGCTGGACGTCGGCGCGCTGGCTTATCTCTATCCCGGCGCCAAGCTCAACGCCGCGCCGGGTCAGCCGACCTCGCATCGATACGACAACGTCGACCTCTACGCGGCCGTGAGCGCGGGCGCCTTCTCGGCCAAGCTGTCGGTCGCCGCCACCGACTACTTCGGCCTGGACAGCGACACCGCCGGCTACGCCTACTTCAGCGCGCTCACGCCCAAGGGCTCGTCCAAGGGCACGTCCTATCTGGACCTGAACTACAACGCCGACATGGGGCAGGGCGTGACCCTGGGCATGCACCTCGGCCATCTGTGGGTGCGCAAGTACGGCGACCTGTCGTACACGGACTGGAAGCTGTCGGTGAGCAAGGAGCTCAAGGACCTGGGCGGCGTGGTCGTCAGCCTGGCCGCCGTCGGCACCGACGCGAAGAAGGACCTGTATCAGGTCGGCGACTCGGCGGCCGCGCGTGCGAAGCGCGTCGGTGGCACCGGCGTCGTGCTCGGCCTGAGCAAGACCTTCTGACCTGACGTGATCCGACGCGATCCGACGCGTCTGAGGAGAGAATCGCCCGATGCCCGCCGCGCCCGACGAAAGACCTGACCCCGACAGCCTGCTGGCGCAGATCCGCCAGGAGGAAGAGGCCCAGTCGCGCGGCCGGCTGCGCATCTACTTCGGCGCCTCGGCCGGCGTGGGCAAGACCTTCGCGATGCTGCAGGCGGCCCGCCATCTGCGCGAGCAGGGGCGGGCGCCGCTGGTCGGCGTCGTCGAGACCCACGGCCGCTCGGACACCGCCGCGCTGCTGGACGGCCTGCCGCGCCTGCCGATGCGGCAGGTCCCCTACCGCGACCGCACGCTGCCGGAGTTCGACTTGGACGGCGCGCTCGCGCAGCTGCGTGACCAGCCCGACGCCCTGATCCTGGTGGACGAGCTGGCACATTCCAACGTCGCCGGCTCGCGCCATCCCAAGCGCTGGCAGGACGTCGAGGAGCTGCTGGCCAATGGCATCAGCGTCTACACCACGGTCAACGTCCAGCATCTGGAGAGCCTGAACGACGTCGTCGGCGGCATCACCGGCGTGCGGGTGCAGGAGACGCTGCCCGACACCTTCTTCGACCGGGCCGACGAGGTCGTGCTGGTCGACACGCCGGCCGACGAGCTGCTTGCGCGCCTGAAGGCTGGCAAGGTCTACCAGGGCGCGCAGGCCGAGCGCGCCGGCCAGCACTTCTTCCGCAAGGGCAATCTGATGGCGCTGCGGGAGCTCGCGCTGCGCCGCACTGCCGACCGCGTCGAGGACGACGTGCAGGCCTGGCGCAGCAACGAGCGCATCGCGGCGGTCTGGAAGACCGAGGCCGCGGTGCTCTGCGCCATCGGGCCCGGCGGCGAGGCCGAGAGCATCGTGCGCAGCGCCGCGCAGCTGGCGCAGCAGCTGGCGGTGAGCTGGCATGCGGTCTACGTCGAGACGCCCGCGCTGCACCGGCTGCCCGATGCCCGCCGCGAACGCATCCTGCGCGTCGTGCGGCTGGCCCAGGATCTGGGCGCGACGACGGCGGTGCTGTCGGCGCAGGACCCCGCCAGCGCGCTGGCCGAGTACGCGCGCGAGCACAACCTCTCCAAGCTGCTGATGGGACGCGGCGCGCAGTCGCCGCGCCGCTGGGGCAGCCGCGATCTGGCCGCCCATCTGGGCCGGGCCGCGCCGGAGCTGGACCTGATCCAGGTCGGCGCCTCGGCCACGCAGCGCGAGACGGACGACGAGCCGGGGCCCAGCTTCGGCGACGCGCCGCGGCGCTACGTGTGGGCGACGCTGAGCTGTCTGGCGGTGGCGCTGGCGTGCTGGCCGCTGTCGCATCGGATCGCCACGGACAACATCGTCATGCTGTTCCTGCTGGGCGTGGTCGCGGTGGCGATGCGCTGGGGCCGCGGGCCGGCGGTGCTGGCGAGCTTCCTCAGCGTCGGTCTGTTCGACTTCCTCTTCGTCGCGCCGCGCCTGAGCCTGGCGGTCAGCGACGTGCAATACGTGATCACCTTCGTGGTGATGCTGGCGGTCGGCCTGATTACCGGCCAGCTCACCGCCGGGTTGCGCTACGAGGCGCAGGTGTCCTCGGAACGCGAGGCCCGCGCGCGGGGGCTGTTCGAGCTCACCCGCGAGCTGGCCGGCGCGCTGCAGATCGAGCAGGTGGTCGCCACGGCGGAGCTGCAGCTGTCGCAGCAGTTCGGCGGTCGCGCGCTGCTCTTCGTGCTGGACGACGACGACCGGCTACGGCCCTCGCCGGCGCAGCCGGCGCTGCCGCCGGACGATCAGCCCGATGCGGGCACGGCGCGCTGGGCGCTGGACCATGAGCAGGCCGCGGGCCTGGGCACCGACACGCTGCCGGGCAGTCAATGGTTCTACCTGCCGCTGCGCGCGCCGATGCGCTCGCGCGGCGTGCTGGCGCTGCGGCCCGGCGAGCCCGGTACGCTGATGCTGCTGGAGCGCCGCGCACAGCTGGAGACCGCGGCCCGCATCACCGGGCAGGCGCTGGAGCGGGTGCACTACGTCGAGGTGGCGCAGCAGGCGCTGCTGCAGATCGAGTCGGAGCGGCTGCGGAACTCGCTGCTGTCCGCGCTGTCGCACGACCTGCGCACGCCGCTGGCGGCCTTGCAGGGGCTGGCGGAAACGCTGGCCCGGCGCGAGCTCGACAGCGCCGCGGCCGAGACGGCGCGCGCGATCGAGCAGCAGTCGTTGCGCATCAACGCGATGGTGCACAACCTGCTGGACATGGCGCGGCTGCAGAGCGGCGCGCTCAAGCTCAACCGGCAGTGGCAGCCGGTGGACGAGGTCATCGGCAGCAGCTTGCAGCTGATGGGCTCGGCCTTGACGCGGCACCGCGTGGTGCTGGACGTGCCGGCGACCTTGCCGCTGGTGGAACTGGACGCGGTGCTCATCGAGCGCGTGCTGGCCAATCTGCTGGAGAACGCCGCCAAGTACACGCCGCCGGGCAGCGAGATCCGCGTCATCGCGCGCGCGCATGGCGACGCGGGCGGCGGCGATGCTGGCAAGGGCGAAATGCGCCTGTCCGTCGAGGACAACGGGCCGGGTTTGCCGGCAGGCCGCGAGGAGGCGCTGTTCGAGAAATTCGCGCGGGGCCACAGCGAGTCGCATCTGCCGGGCGTGGGGCTGGGGCTGGCGATTTGCCGTGCCATCATGCAGGCCCACGGCGGGCGCATCTGGGCCGAGCGCGCGAGGCCCGAGGGCGGGGCGCGATTCAGTCTGGCGCTGCCGCTGGGCGAGCCGCCGGCGCTGCCGGCCTTTGAGGAAGACAGGGAGCCGAATCCGTGAGCGAGCCGCAGCCGATCGCGCTGATCGTCGAGGACGAGCCGAACATCCGCCGCTTCGTGCGGCTGGCGCTGGAGGGGGAGGGCTGGTCCGTGCACGAGACCGGCACGCTGCGCCAGGGCCTGATCGACGCGGGCACGCGAAGGCCCGACGTGGTGATCCTGGACCTGGGTTTGCCGGACGGCGACGGTCAGGACTTTCTGCGTGACTTGCGGGCGTGGTCGTCGGTGCCGGTGATCGTGCTCTCGGCGCGCGGCGGCGAGGACGACAAGATCGCCGCGCTGGACCACGGCGCCGACGACTACCTGAGCAAGCCCTTCGGCGTCGGCGAGTTGATGGCGCGGGTGCGCGTCGCGCTGCGCCGCAGCCAGGCGCGCGCCAGCGAGCAGCAGGATCCGGCTTTCCGTTTCGGCGATGTCGAGGTCGACCTGGCCGCGCGCCGGGTGCGACGCGGCGGCGAGGAAGTGCACCTCACCCCGATCGAATACCGGCTGCTCAGCCACCTGATCGGGAACGCCGGCAAGGTGTTGACGCATCGTCAACTGCTCAAGGCGGTGTGGGGGCCGTCGCATGTGGAGCAGAACCACTATCTGCGCGTCTACATGGGCAACCTGCGCCAGAAGCTGGAGGCCGAGCCGGCCAGCCCGGCGCATCTGTTGACCGAGACGGGGGTGGGGTATCGCTTGATGCCGTGAATCGGGTGCGAACCCGAGCCACGGGAAAGCTACTCGTGCGATCCACTTCCAGAAGGGATGGCCATGCTTTCCTGTTGCATGCCTGGGATGAACCCTCCCAGATCCGAATCCGAATCCGAGCTACGCCTTGGGCGCGATCCCGCCGCGATCCGCTGCGACGATGCGCCGGCTCCCCAGGCCCCATCAGACGCTCGACCAGAGCGGACCGGATCAGCAGCAATGTCTGCGGTGCTCGCTCAGCGGCGACTAGCGACACGGGTGGAATACACCAAGCGCGCTGGCGACCGCTGGGCATCTGCCCTGCGCAAGATCCCGCTGGGGAACGCCATCGTCTATCCGGATCCGGACGATGTCGCTCAGGGGGCCGTGAACCACAGCGCGGCAAAGGCCGCGCTCACACTGGTTCGCGAGCTCTTGCACAGCCCGGAGATGGGGGGCAAGTCGACAAACAAATGGTCGAGCCACCAGGAGACTCCTCCCAGCGAACGCATGTCGCGTAGCTTCCCGTTCACCATCGGTATTGAGAATCCGAGTGCCGAGGCCAACCTCGCAAAGTCGGACTGTGAGGTGTGGGCGGGCTATCACTGCAACTGCGCCGCGCTGGCCATCGCGGCACAGCATGTGGTTGCTCAACAGGAGCCGACGATTCAGACCTCCCTGGTTGAGCTCACCGTCGACCATGTCTTCGCGGTCATCGGGTCGGTGCGGCCAGAACTGGTCTGTTTGCCCATCCAGGAATGGCCGGCGCATCTGTTCATCTGCGACCCTTGGGCCAACATCTGTTGCCCGGCGCCGGATTACCCGGACCGATTCAAGGAGAAGATGGCGAAGTGGGGCAGGGGCGGGAAACGCATTCTGTCGGCCGAGCAAGAGTGGGTGGCACCGGATCGACCGGGTTGGCTGCTGGGGGCGCACCGGGCGTCCAGGATCATTGTTGAGCAGCGCTACGAGTCGAGCGTTGAGAAGGGACGGCGCACCCAGAGGGGCTATGTGCCGAAGTCAGCGCCCGAGGCAAAGGAATCCCTGTGTAGCATTGATCCCCTGCGGCCCGCCCAGAGGCAGGACGCGACCGTTCGCTCAACAGGAGATCCCTCATGATCCAGCAGGCCCAAGTCGAACTCGCCAAGACCTTCTTCGAGCAGTCGAAGAAGGCATTCGAGCAGAACTATTCGGGGTGGAGCACGGTGCTCGCGTCGCAGAAGGCGATCATGGAATCCATGCGCTCGGCCGGCACGCCTTTCGCGGTCGCCGCCGATGAGTTCCAGAAACTGATCGACTTCCAGGAACAGCAGTTCCGCGCCACCGTGGACTTCATGACCAAGCTGCAGGCGGATTACGCCAAGATGGTTCAGCAGAAGAGCAAGTGAACGATGCGGGGACGCGCATCGCTGCACTGACGAGCCTTTCCGCTCATGTCTTCAGGATGCGCATTCCCTTCACCTCCCTGGATGTCGTCTGGCACCGCGTCGGCGAACCCGCCGACCGGATCCGTCCAGCCATCACTGACGTTGACGGCGGCGTCCCCTGGAATGGCCACGCTGGCCACTCCGGCCACAGTTCCGAGACCGCGTGCACGCGCAAGCTGGAGATCTGCCAGGACGGACTTCCGTTCAAGATCCGGTCCGCGGAGGCCGCGGACGTCGCCGTGCGCTTGCGTTCGCAGTTCATCGCGCGGGCGACCCGCAGCCATGCCAGGATCGTGCAAGGCGAGCCCCTTGGGTCGCGCGTGCGGCAGTACGACAACCCTCGTCCGACCCGGACCGTCGAGGCGGCGGCGAGGGAGACCTTGCGTGACATCCGTCTGGCGCTCTACGACCGGCGTTTCGGCGCGCTCAAGTCGAACAACAAGCGCGAGGCATCTCAGCCGGCGCCCATCCATGCGCAAGCGCTGCATGCGCGTTTCCACCACGTCATCGCTGCGCCGGTGGTCAACGCCGCGCGCTCGGCCAGCATCTGGCAGGCGCGCACGGTCAACTGCAACGAACTGGCCTCCGCGGCGCAGGATCTGCTGGCGCATCGCCATCCGAAGCTCCCGACCAGCCTGGTGGTCGTCGGGCGGGCGCATGCCCTGGCGGTGATCGGCGCGATCGATGCGGCAGTGGCCGCTCGTCCCATGGCGACCTGGCCGTCGCACCTGCAGGTCTGCGATCCCTGGGCGAATCTGACCTGCCGGGCCTGCGACTATCCCCGCCTGTTCTCCGAAAAGATGAGACGCTGGGCGAGCCAGGGCAAGCTGATTCGACACGCCGAGCAGGACTGGCGCGCGGCCGACGATCCCGCGTGGATGGACATCGTGCACCAGGTGCCGGAGGTCTTCTCGCGCCGGACCTATCGCAATGGGCAGTTCATGGATGTTCCGGTGCATCTGGCGAGCGGGCGCCCTGTCTGAGGCGGCTTCGTCGACGCCGCAGCGCGCCGGCGCGGCATGGGCGCTCTCCCGCGAGGCCCCGGTCCCGTCGGGCGTGTCGCCCCGGGTTGACGCGGCGAACGCCGCGGTGGAAAAATCGCGCCTCACGCCGCCGCCGGGACTCGCCCGGATCGCGCGCCGCCCACCCCCTCAACATCCTGGAGGTGCCCGAATGAAGACCGTTTCCATCCTTCATCGCTGATCGCCGACGGCTGCACGGATCTGTCCCTGCCGCAACCGCGCGATGCCTGGCTCCCGGTCCCGAGACCGGCCTGACGCCGTAGCGCATCGCCGACCGCCACTCCGCTCCCCGTCGGTTTCCTGAACCCACCAGGATCCGCCCGCGCCAACAACGCCGGGCGGT
>NZ_JBCNLU010000059.1:0-14269 GCF_039595295.1 Roseateles sp. | reverse complement strand
CGCCGACCTCGGACGCGAAGAGCCGGGTGACCTCGATCACCGGTGAGCCGTCCGGCGCGTAGGCCTCGACATTGAAGCTGGCCAGGATGGCGTCGCGCTGTGCCTTGTCGACGGCCTGCGCGTTGGCTTTGGCCGGATCGGCGGCGAAGGAATGGTCGACCGCCTGGAAATAGACCTTGTTGCCCTTGAGCTGGAAGCGCACCACGTCGCGCTCCAGCGCCTTGCCGACATGGTCGGCGTCGGACGGGACGGAGGTGGCGGTGGCCACCATCAGCAGCTCGCGGCCCAACTGCTGCTTGGGGATCTCGAAGTACAGGCGCTGCTTGATGCTGTGCACCGTGAACAGGCCCTTCTGGGTCTTGGCGTCCGCGGTGATGACCTTGTCGTAGGGCTTGGGATCGGCGGCGGCCTCGGCGCGCGCGGGCGCGGAGCCGGCCGCGGCCGGCGCGTCGGCCGCCGGCGCGGTCTGGGCGACGGCGCCGTGCAGGGCGAGCATCAGCAGCACGGCGGTCGCGGCCGCCGTCGAGCGGGCAGTCGGAATCTTCTTGGACATGCGTGGGAGTCCTGTGGTGAGGATCAGGTGAACGAAGGAACGAAGGGCGGAGCCGTCGCGCGAGGCGAGCGGCTCCGGGTCGGGCGGTCAAGCCCGAGGGACGATCAGAAGCGGTGGCGCACGGTGAGCGTGTAGCGGCGGCCGCGCGGGTCGATCGCGCTGTTGACGTCGCCCGTGGGGCTCAGCGGCGGCTCCTTGTTGGTCATGTTGATCAGACCGAAGGAGACCCGTGTGTTGTCCAGCCACCGGCCCAGCGTCCCGCTCTTGTCATGCAGGCTGCCGTGGCCGAAGTCGTACCAGAGGTTCATGTTGGCCTGCGTGGTGTCGGGATAGTTCACCACCGGCGGCACCAGGGTCACCGGGAAGCCTCGCTGATGGATCACCGTCAGGCTGGCGCCCGCGCCGCGGTGCGACCACGACACCATGCCCACCGTGCGCGTCGGGCGCAGGGCCGGTGCGGTGTAGGGGCTGGGCTTGGCGCCGGGCGTGGCGACGGCCTCGTAGCGGTCGGTGCGGGTCTGCTGCAGGTTGAGCGCGAGTTCGCCCAGCGAGGTCCGCCGATTGAAGCGCACCGCGTAGTCCCAGCCCGCGCTGCGGAACTTGGCGATGTTCATCGAGGTGTTGTCCATCCCGGTGATCTTGCCGGCCGTGTAGCCGGCGGCGGCGTCCTCGGGCGTCAGCGGATCGCGGGTGAAGGTCTCGGGGAAGTAGAACATCCGCTCCTGATTGGAGATCGTGCCCACCCGGTCGAGGATGTCCGAGGCCCAGCGGTCCACCGATACCGACAACCCGCGCAGCAGCTCGCCCGGCGCGTCGAAGATCAGGCCCAGGTTGGTGTGCTCCGAGCGTTCCGGCTTCAGGTTGGGGTTGCCGCCCAGCGTCGTCACCAGCGAGCCGACGTAGGACTCGTTCTTGCGATACGGGTCGGTCAGCGCGGTGGAGCCGGTGGCCGCCACGGTGCTCGTGGTGGTGTAGCGCTTGCGGGTCAGGTCGATCAGGTAGGGAACGCGGAAGGCCTTGTTGCGCGAGGCGCGCAGCGCCAGCCAGCTGGTGGGCTTGAACATCAGTCCCGCCAGCGGCGTGGTGGCCGCGCCGAAGTCGTTGTAGTCGTCACGGCGCAGCGCCCCATTGATCGTCAGGCTGTGGACGAAGGGCAGCTGCAGGCTGGACTTGGGCGACAGCAACGGGATGGACAGCTCGGCGTACTGCGCGTTGACGATGCGATCCCGCGGCGGCTCGTTGGCCTCGGTGGTCGGGGACGGGTTGTCGCTGTAGAACTTGACGGCGTCCTCGCGCCGCTCGACGCCGACGGCCAGGTTGATCGGGCCCGCGTCCCATTGCCACACCGGGCCGTCGAAGGCCAGGTTGTAGCTGCGGGTGCGCGCGCGATCCTGCTTCTCGTCGTCGTAGTAGAACGACTCGAGCAGGCCGGCCGGATTCGGCGCCGCGCCGGGGTTGTCCTTGTACTGAAGGCTGTCGTGCAGCAGCGAGGGGATCACCCCGGCCGCGATCGAGTTGTTGATCTTGGTCGCGTCGAGCTGGTAGGTGCCCTCGGCCAGCTCGGGGCGGCTGCGCGCCTCGCTGATGTTGAACTGGTAGCGCCAGTCATGCGGCAGATCGCCGCGCAGGCCGGTGGCCAGCGAGGTCTGCGTCATCGTGTAATGACGCAGCGGGTTGCCCAGTTCCCAGAAGTACTTGCTGACGTAGACCGCGGTCCCGAAGGGATTGAGCGGATGGTTGGCCGCCATGCGGTAGTTGGTCAGGATGACCGGATTGCCCACCGACTGCGACTTGTTGCTGGACCAGCTGTAGTTGGCGTAGGCCACGGCCCAGGGCGCGAACTCGTACTCGGCGAAGAGGTTGGCGTTCTTGCGCTGGTAGGGGTTGAGCGCGTTCTGATACAGGCCCGAGTCGTACTGCTCGGTGGCCGGCGCCTTCAGGTAGTCCTGCAGCGTGGGCGTCTTGCCGTTGGAGCCCGTCGGAATGTAGACGCTGCGCACGCTGGTGCCGGGCAGGTTGCCGCTGACTGCGGTGATGATGCCGCCGACCGGATTGGCGCTGGAGCGCTTGTCGGTGCCGCCATAGGGGCGGCGGTCGTCCGATGCGAGCCAGGCCCGATCGCGACGGGCCAGCGCGTTCTGCGTCTCCATCGACAGCAGCGCGCGGGCGGTGAACTTGCCCTTGCGCAGCGCGTGATTGAGAGAGATCCGATCGTTGGCCGCGTCGGTGTCGAAGGTGTTGTCGCGGGCGTACTCGACCTCGGTCCCGCGATAGTTCTTGCGCGTGATGATGTTGACCACGCCGCCGACCGCGTCCGCTCCGTAGATCGCGCTGCCGCCGCCCATCAGCACCTCGACCCGCTCGATGGCGGACATCGGGATGCCGGTGGCCTCGTAGGACTCGGCCACGGTGCGGGAGCCGGTGCGCGGCAGGCGCAGCCCGTCGACCAGGATCAGCGTGTTGCCGGCCTGCAGGCCGCGCAGGTTGAAGGTGAGCCGGCCGTCGGGCGCGTTGCCCGTGCTGTTGCCGTCGAAGCTCGCGGCGGCGCCGACCGACAGCTGCGGCACCAGGTTGCGCAGCTCGGCCAGCGTGGTCACGCCGGAGCGCTCGATGTCGGCGCGGGTCACGACGGTCATCGGATTCACGCTCTGCTCATTGACCATCGAGCGCAGATGCGAGCCGGTGACCTCGACCGCGGCGATGGTCTCGCGGCGGCGCACGGTGATCTCGCCGCTGGCCACGGCCACGCCGAACCACAGCTTGGTGTTGGCGAGCACCGCCTGCAGGGCCTGCGTGCCGGTGTACTCGCCGCGGACCGCGTTGGTCCGCACGCCGCGCAGCTCGTCCTCGTTGAAGACGATGGTCAGGCCGGCCTCCTTCGCGAGACGGCGCACGGTGTCCAGCGCGTCGCCGGCGGGCAGGTCGAAGTCGCGCTTGGCCATCTGGGCCTCGCGGGCCAGGGCGATGGCGCCGGCGTCGCGCACGGCGATCTCGCCATTGCGGCCGGCGATGGTGCTGGTGGTGGGTCCAGCGGCTTGACTAGCCCCGCCGGCCGAGCCGTTTCCCTCGCCGCCCGCGGCGCTGTCGCGCAGGGTGGCCGAGTTGGGGCCGGTGTCCACGATCTGCAGGCCGCTGCCCTCGAGCATGCGGGCCAGCGCCTCGCGCGGGCTCATGGTGCCGCTGACGGCGCGGGTGGTGAGGGTGCGCACCAGATCGGGCGCGTAGATGAGCTGGAAGCCGTGCTGACGCACCAGGGTCTGCAAGGCCTGGGCGGCGGGCTGGGCGGGGATCTCGATGGACTGCGCCTGAGGGGCCGGAAGTCGGGGCTCCGGGGTCGTCTGCGCGGCCAGGGGCAGCTGGATCGCCATCATGGCGGCCAGTGCGAGGGGGCGGCAGACAAAGCCGTGTCGTCGCTGCAAGAGTCGTTCTCCTGTGAGGGATGGATGAAAGGGGCGTCGTCCGGAGCACTCGTTCGACGCGCCGCGCCTTCAATCCCCCACAAGGAGTAACCCTAGGAATCCTTCTCCTGCCGCGAAACGACCCATCGTCCCTGCCGCTCGCGCACGCGCAGGTTGAAGCCCTGCTCGAGGCTGCGCAGGAAGACCTGCACGTCGCGCGCGGCGAAGGCGCCGGACAGGCGGATCTGCGCCAGCGACGGATCCGCCAGCTCGACCGGCTGCGGGCTGTAGCGGTTCACTTCCTCCAGCGCCTCGGCCAGCGTGCTGTCGTCCAGCACGATGCGGCCCTGCTGCCAGGCCAGCTTGCGTTCCAGCTCGGCCGGCGCCGCATGGGTGAGCCGGGTCTGGTCGTCCAGCGCCAGCGCCACCTGCCCTGCGGCGAGCCGCACCGGCTGGCCGCCGGCCTTGGTCAGCTCGACCACGCCTTCGTAGACGGTGACCTCGAAGCCGCCGCTGTCGCGCCGCTGCACGAGGAAGCGCGTGCCGACCGCGCGCACGATGGCCTGTCCGACCTGGACCTCGAAGGGCCGCTGTCGGTCCTTGGCCACCTCGAACATGCCCACGCCGCGCTCCAGCACCAGCCGGCGGCGCTCGGGCGCGTAGGCCACGGTGATGGCGGAGCGCGCGTTGAGCTCGGTGCGCGAGCCGTCGGGCAGGGTGACCGACTCGTGCTGGCCGACACCGGTCTGGTGATGGGCTTGCAGGTGATGGGCGTCGTCGAAGCGCGCCGGACGCATCAGCAGCACGGCCACCGCGACCAGCCCGGCGGCCAGCGCGCCGCCGACCCAGTAGACCGGGCGGCGGCGATGCGGCGCGGGATCGGTTCTGGCCGCGCCGGTCACGTCCGCCTTGGCGCCCGCAGGGAAGCGGGCCTGGCTGGCGGCGGCCCAGAGCAGGGCGTGCTCGTCCAGCAGGCGCTTGTGATCGGGCGCGGCCTGGAGCCAGTCGTGCAGGGCGGCGCGCTCGTCGCCGGTCATGTCGCCGGCGTCGATGCGCGCGATCCAGCGCCGGGCCTGGGCCTCGGCGCCGTCGTCTCTCTCTTCGAAAGGCAGGACCTTGGAGGACATCAGCCTTGTTCTTTCTTCTTGTGCGTTCCCTCGACCCGGGCCATCGCCTCGTGGCACAGCTGCAGCGCGCGGGTGATGTGGCGCTCCACCGTCTTGGTGGAGATGCCGAGCCGGGCGGCGATCTCGGCGTGCGGCAGATTCTCCACCTTGCGCAGCTGGAACACCTCCAGGCATTTCGGAGCCATGCGGCCCATCGCCTCTTCGATGGCGGCCACGCGCTGGCGCTGCTGCAGCATGTCCTCGATGCCGGGGCTCAGGTCTTCAACGCGCAAGTCGTCCCAATCCCCCACGGCGTCGGTCGCGCGGGAGGTGCGTTTGCGCAGCTCGCTCAGCGCCAGGTTGCGGGCGACGGTGTAGAGCAGCGCCTCGCTGACGGGGGTTTGGTCGCCGACCTCGGCGGCGTACAGACGCAGGAAGGCTTCCTGGGAGACCTCGGCCGCGTCGTCGGCATTGCCCAGCAGGCGCTGGACATACCGTTCCAGCGCCTTGCGACGCGATCGGTAGATGTCGGCCAGGCTCATGGGGGCGCGACTATAGCCGGGGCGAGGCGGGCGTCTTCCTGCGGCGGGCGCGTGACGCGCTCATGACCGGACGCGAAGAGGGTGCGGTCTTTGTCTACTGAGCTACTATCCGCCGATAGTTCGTGAGGTTGTCAACCCGAAGCCTTCGTATCGTTCGACATGATCGAGCGCGCCGATAGTCCTCGCCTTGATCGCTTGGCGCGTCTGTCCGGGCCCTGATCGGGACCGGGAATGCGAGGAGATGAAGATGCTTGAACCCCTGGCGCTGGAAGCGCTGCGAGAGTCTTTGCACACCTGCGTCGACGCGCTGCAGCGGCGCCGCGCGAGCGAGATTCCGGAAGCATTGATCGATCGGCTCGTGGATCTGGACTGGCTGGAATGGCGAGGGGGCGGCTTGCACCTGACGACCACCGGCGAGAACATCTATCGGCAGGAAGTCGCGCAGCGTCGCGCGATCGCTGAGCGCGCCGAGCGCAGTGCGTCCCCTTCGAAATCCAAAGCCTAGGAGACCCATCGATGGCAAAGCCCAATTACCAGTTCGAGAAACGCCAACGCGAGTTGGCCAAGCAGAAGAAGAAGCAGGAGAAGGAACACGAGAAGGCCCTGCGCAAAGCGGGCCACGGCGTGCCGGACGACGCGCCGGCGGACGCGGACGGCGATCAGCCGGCCGAGTCCGGCATCGCGCCGACGGAGTCGAACAATTCGGCCGAGCCGGCGCCGCGCTGACCCAGGCTCAACTGGCCGCGACCGCCGCGGCCATCGGCTTCAATCGCGTGACCTCGTCGACCGGGGTCGCGCCGAAATAGCGCTTGAACTCGCGGCTGAACTGCGAGGCGCTTTCATATCCGACCCGCGTCGCCGCGACGCCCGCTTTCACGCCTTCATTCAGCATGATCAGGCGCGCCCGGTGCAGCTTGTAGGACTTCACATACTGCAGCGGTGACGTGTTGGTCACCGACTTGAAGTTGTGATGGAAGGCAGACACGCTCATGTTCACCATCCTGGCCAACTGCTCGACGCTGAAGCTGTCCGAGTAGTTGGACTCGATGTGCTGGATCACCTTCGAGATCTGCCCGAAATGCGTGTGCCGGTTCACCAGCGCATGCAGCGCCGCGCCGCTGTCGCCGCACAGCACGTGGTAAATGATTTCCTTGACGATCAATTTGCCGAGGAATTGCGCGTCGCGCGGATTCTTCATCGCATCGAACAGCCGCTCGATCGCGCAAAGCAATTCGTTGGTGAATCGCGCGCCGTTCACGCCGGAGGAATCCGTCGCGACCAGCTCGTCGACGTGTTCCTCCCCCAGGTCTATCAGCACCGATTGCAGCAGCGGCACGTCCACGGGTATCGAGATGCCGACGAAGGGCTCCTGTCTGCTCGCGATGGTCTGGCATTCAAACGGCAGCGGGACGGTCAGCAGCAGATAGTTTTCCGCGTCGTAGCGGAAGGTCTTGTCGCCGAGGAACCCGATCTTGGCGCCCTGGAAAACGATCACGATGGTCGGGTCGTAGAGCACCGGCGTGCGCGGGTGGTCTTTCTCGGTATGGAGAATTTTCACGCCGGCGATCGGAGACGGGCTCGCGAACGAGCCGGTCGAATATCCGATGGCCTGCGCGACGATGCGCTCGCGAACGCGTTCGTCCAGGGCGGCAGTCATGGGGTCCTCCTCAATCCGCGATGGAGAACGGGAATCAGCGCGCCGCTTCGAGGATGCGCTGGCTGTCCGCCAGGGTGATGTCCTGGTGCTCGCCCAGTGCCGTGCAACCGTGCTCCTTCAGTTTCTCGACCAGCGCCGGGATGGTGCTGCCGTCGATGCCGTAGGCGGACAGGCGGGTGGGGTTGCCCATTTTCTCGAAGAAGTCGCGGGTGGCCTGAATCGCGGCGGCGATGCGCTCGTCTTCGCTGCCGTCGCGCAGATTCCAGACGCGCTCGGCGTATTGCAGCAGCTTGGCGCGCTTTTGCTCGCGCTTGTATTCCAGCACCGAGGGCAACACGATTGCCAGGGTTTGCGCGTGGTCCAGACCATGCATGGCGGTCAGCTCATGACCGATCATGTGGGTTGCCCAATCCTGCGGAACACCGGCGCCGATCAGGCCGTTCAGCGCGAGCGTGGCGCTCCACATCACGTTGGCGCGGACGTCGTAGTTTTCCGGCTCGGCCAGCGCGCGCGGGCCTTCCTCGATCAGCGTCAGCAGCAGGCCTTCGGAGAAACGATCCTGGACGCGGCCCTCGACCGGGTAGGTCAGGTATTGCTCGACGGTATGGACGAAGGCGTCGACCACGCCGTTGGCGATTTGCCGGGGCGGCAGGGTGTAGGTGGTGACCGGGTCCAGCACCGCGAAGGTCGGGTACGAGAACGGGCTGAAGAAGGCGAGTTTGTCGCCGGTGGCGGCGCGGCTGATGACGGCGCCGTTGTTGGATTCCGAGCCGGTCGCGGGCAGGGTCAGCACTGCGGCGAGCGGCACGCCGCTGGTGACTTTCGCGCCGCGGGTCAGCAGGATGTCCCAGGGATCGCCGGCGGTATAGGTCGCGGCCACGCCGATGAATTTCGTGCCGTCGGCGACGGATCCGCCGCCGACCGCGAGCAGGAAATCGATCTGCTCGGCCTTGACCACCTCGACGGCCTTCATCAGGGTTTCGTAGGTGGGATTGGGCTCGATGCCGCCGAACTCGAAGACCGGGCGGCCTTCGAGCGCCTTGCGGACCTGCTCGAGCACGCCGTTCTTCTTGATGCTGCCGCCGCCGTAGGTGATCAGGATGCGGGCGCCGGCGGGGATTTCCTTGCCCAGATTCGCGATCTGACCCTTGCCGAAGAGGATCTTGGTCGGGGTATTGAGAGAGAAGTTGTTCATGAGGAGCTCCGTGGGGCTGGTCGATGGGGAAATTGTGATTCCCGAAGCCCGGGTCTTCAATGCACGAAGCTGCCCTTGTTTTGCCTATTCGTTCTTTGGGGAGGGGGAATGGGCAATCGGGGAACGCAAGATGGACATGCCCAGCGCCACGGGACCATATGGCTGCCGAGCGGTCATCCAGGCCACCGCCTCGCGAATGGCGCCATAGCAGACGCTGTGCGCATTGATCGTGACGCCGCGGAGTTCCTCTTCGTTGGACAGCGAGCCGTCGGTCTCGAACTCGGCCGCGCATTCCATGTCGATGCTGTAGGGCCCGGAGGGCTGGGCCTCCTTGTTGATGACCGTCCTCATCGTGGCAATGAATTGGCGCGGATGCTCAGGGTTCTGGACGACGCTGATCGAGTTCTCCGGAACAATGCTGGCCTTTCCGTCAGGCGCGGGCTCATGACCACGAATGGCGATGACGCAAGCGCGGGTGAAGATCACCTGGCGCAACTGGATCGGATAGAGGGAGCTTGCGGAACTCATGCTGCGCGCTTGAAGAAGTGCTCGGCGGTCCAATGAACCTTGGAATCGGCCTCAGCCCCAGCCCCAGCTTCGACTTCGACTTCGACTTCGGCGATCGTGTCGGCGACCTCGGCGACGAGCGGGCGATCCTGCAATCGCAAGCTGGGTTGACGGGTCTGCTCCTGATTCCAGGCGAAGCAGAAGTCCTCCTGCCGGATCACGCGAATTTCGAGTTTTCCTCCGGCTGCGCGTGCGAGCTTCACCATCGATTCAATGGTCAAGTTCGAGTCGCCCCGAAAGACCTTCGAGATATAGGCGGCGCTGGACTTCATCCGCTCGGCGAGCGCTTTGTAGCTCAGGCCGGAACGACGCCGCTGCGCCTCGAGCGCCACGGCGAAGTCCACCTTTGCGTGCTCGACCCAATACAGATCATCCTTGGCGGCCTCCTCGATGAAGGCTTTGAGCTCGCTACTGATGTACATGTTTGATCACCTCATAGGTTCCATCACGGACCGCGCGTTCATAACTCTGGCGCCATTCGAGCGCCTGCGCGATGGATGCTTTGTCCGCCTTCTGCTGCTTTTTGAAGAGGCCCGTAGTGCACACCGCAATGTCGCCGTTCGAGCCCTTGAAGAAGTACAGGCGCAGATCGCCTTTGATGAACTCGCAAATGCCCGCCTGCTTGTTGACTTCATGGGTCCAGTTGCGAGGGACTCCCTGAAGGCCGTTGTTGGCGACATGCATCAAGATCGTCATCAGGCCCCTTCGACTGGCATCGTTGGCAGCCTCCCCGGTCGCGAGGAAGTCCTCGGCGGGGCATCGCCTGCCCACCATGACACCGACGACTCTGTACCGACCTTGCACCAGGATCTTGGAACGCAAGATATTAACCTATGGGTTAAGTCCTCGCGACGGGCGCGGACGTGAGGCCTGGGTCAAGCCTCGCGCCGAGCCGGGTTCCAAGTGAGGTCGACCTCGATCGGGTTCAGCCCTCGCGCGACACCGGCGCCGCGGCGTCCGTGTCCGCATCCTGGCTGTCCAGCGAGCCCAGCGCGCGGCGCAGGCTGCTCGCGCTCGGCGATTCGACGTAGACGCAGCGCTTGTTGTGCCGCTTGCAGTGATCCTTCACCCGCCAGTAGGCGTCGTGGCTGATGCAGCCGGTCTGGCAGATCACCAGGTCCGCCGCAGCCAGGCTGGCGTCGAGCTTGGCCACCGCGTCCTCCTCGCCGCCGTCGTGATGCAGGAAGCGGCCGCCGGTGCGCTCGATCAGCTGACGGTAGATCGGCACCACCGCCGGCCGGCCGCCCACGCACAGCACCGAGCGCTCATCCAGCGAGGGCAGCGAGGCTTCGGCCGCCGGCGCGGACTCGAGCTGCTGCGCCAGTCGCGCCTGCTGCTGCTCCATCTGCGCGAGCGCCGCTTGCAGGTCGTCGGCGCGGCGCTGTTCGCGCTCCTCCTGCTGGCGCGAGGCGAGCAGCGCGCGCTCCAGCTGATGGATGCGCTCCTGCTGCGCTTGCAGCTGACGCGCCTGCTCATGGCGATGGCGCAGGCCGGGGATGCTCTCCTCCAGCTGTTGCAGCTCGTCGCGCAAGCCGGCGGCCAGCGTGTCGCGGGCCAGCAGCTCGCCGCGCAGGCGCAGGCATTCGGCCTGCGAGAGCTCCAGCTCCCGCGCGCGCTCGGCCAGCAGGCGGGTGCTGCGCGATTGCGCCTGCGCCAGCTCGCGGCCCAGCACGGCGTTCTCGTCCTCGAGCTCGTCCATGCGTTGCAGGTCCGCGCGGTTGGCCGATCCGACCTGGTGCTGCAGCATGTGGATGTCGCGCAGCACCTGTTCCTGCAAGGCCGCGTCGCAGCGCGCATGCGTCAGCGCGCCCCACAGCGCGCCGGCCACGTCGTTGCCCTGCAGCGACGCGTTCCACCACCGGGTCAGCGCCTCCGCCGTCTTGTGCTGCGAGGACTGGCGCATCGCCATCGCGTAGCGCTGGTCCAGCTCCTTCTGCAGCAGCTCCGAGATCGGGCCGCGGCGGGCGCATTCGTTGATCGCGCCGCAGTGCAGCTCGTAGTCGTTGGCCAAGGCCTGGCCGCCGAGCGCCTTGCCCAGCTTGCGCCGCAGCACCGGCATCGGCAGGCACACGCCGATGACCGGGCACAGCGACTGAGACGGCAGCTCCCACAGCCGGCGCCGGCGCGAGCCGCGATGCACGGGCGTGTCCTCGGAAGCCGCGCCGACGGCGGACGCTCCGGGCTCGCGTGCGAGCGCTTGTCCCAGCGGCAGTCCCGCCAGCGCGGCCGGCACGACCCGACCCTCGCCGAGGGCCGGCATCGCCGGGCCCGCGAGCGCGTTGGCCGCCGACGCGAACACCGAATCGGCGCCTGCGGGGCGATCCGAGCCGGCGCGCGCCAGCAGGTCGGTCAGCGAGAGGGGAGAGGGCTTGTCGCACATGACGTCGAACTCCTACTGCAAGGTGGACGGCTGGAGCGCGAAGCGCACCGGGTACTCGACCCAGCTCACCAGCTTCTGATCGCCCCGACGGGCCGGGAGATAAGGACAGGACTCGGCGACGCGCCGCGCCGCCTCGTCGAGCAGCCGGAAGCCGCTGCCGCCGGCCACGACGACCTCGGCCGCGCGACCGTCGGCATCGACTTTCACGCGCAGCAAGACCTGGCCCTGGATGCCGCGCTCGCGCAGCATCGCCGGGTAGTGGCGGGCGGTCTGGCGCTCGCTGCACAGCCGATGGTCGGCGGGGAAGGCGGCGGGTGTCTCGGACTGCGACTGGGTGGGCGGCGGCGCGGGGGGCGGCGTCTGCGCGTTGACCGGCACGGCCATCGCCACCGTGGTGGCGTGCGCCGGGGCCGTCGATACGAACGTCGCGTTGGGCGTGCCGGCCGCAGTCGGCGCGTCGACGCTCATCGGCGTGGTCGCGGCGGCGACGGAAGGCGGTGGCGGCGCGGTGCTGATCTGCACCGGCGGCGGCGGGATCTCGGGCGAGGGCGGCACCAGCAGCGCCGAATGGGGCAGCGCGATCAGCAGCGGCGCCATGCTGGTGGCCATCGCGGCCTTGGTCGGAGACGCCGGCAGCAGACGGGCGCTGATCGAGGTCGAGGTCGGCAGCTTGACGCGCGTCGGCGCGAAGGCGCTCACCAGCGCGATCAGCATCCCGACGTGAACCGCGCCCGTGACCGCCCAGCCGGTCCAGCGCTGGCCGCTGCGTTTCATGGCCGCGTCTCCTGGGGCTGGGCGCTGGCGACGGACGCGGCGTCCATCATCGGCAGGATGGCCAGGCCGTGCTCATCGCGCAGCAGGCGCAGACGCGTGTCGTAGAGCTGCTCCAGCAAAGGCAGCGTGGCGGGCAGCGCATCGCAATCGGCGAGCAGCCGTCCGCCCTTCATCAGCCAGAGGCGGTCGAAGTGATTCAGCGCCAGGTTGAGGTCGTGCAGCACCGCGACCAGCGCATGGCCGCGACGATTCGCGAAGTCCGTCATCGAGGCCATCAGCGACAGGCTCAGCCCCGGATCCAGCGCGGCGACAGGCTCGTCGACGAGCAGCAGGCCGTCTCGCGCATCCCAGGCCTGTGCGAAGACGCGCGCCAGCTGGACTCGGGCCTGCTCGCCGCCGGACAGGGTGTCGAAGCGGCGCCCCATCAGGTGATCGGCTTGCGCCTGCACCAGGGCCTCGCGGACGATGGATGCCTGGCGGCCGTCGCCCTGGCGCGCGACGCGGCCCAGCGCGACCACCAGCTCCACCGGCAGCCCGAAGGCGACACCGTGCTGCTGCGGCAGCACCGCGCGGCGGCGTGCCAGATCGCCGGCGCTCCAGCTCGACAAGGGCTTGCCCTCGAAGCTGAGCGTGCCGGAAGCGGGCTTGAGCTCGCGCGCGATCATGCGCAGCAGCGTGGACTTGCCGGCGCCGCTGGGGCCCAGGATGGCGACACGCTCGCCGCCCTCCAGCCGCAGCGTGATCGGCCCGATGGCCGCGCTGCCCAGCGACACGCGCACGTCCTGCAGAGTCAGCAAGGCGCTCATCAGGCGCTCCCCATGCGACGCACCGCGCCGCGCAGCAGGAACAGGAACCACGGCGCGCCGATCAGCGCGCTGAACACGCCGACGGGGATCTCCGCCGGCACCGCCAGCGTGCGCGCGAAGGCGTCCGCCACGACCAGCAGCAGCGCGCCGGCCAGCATCGCGTTGGGCAGCACATGGCGCTGGTCCGATCCGACCAGCTGACGCGCCAGATGCGGCGCCATCAGGCCGATGAAGCCGATGTTTCCGCACCAGGCCACGGCCAGCGCCGACAGCAGCGCCACGATGGTGATCGCCTGCAGCCGCAGCCGGTCGACCTCGATGCCCACGTGCGCCGCGGCCGCCTCGCCCAGCGCGAGCGCGTTCAGGCGAGGCGCCATGCGCCAGGCCATCGAGCCCAGCAGCAGCAGCGCGCCGCCCATGACCGCGGCCATGGTCCAGTTGGCGCCGGCCAGGGAGCCCAGGGTCCAGAAGTTGATCGCGCGCAGCTGCTCGTCATTGGCGATGAAGCTGCACAGGCCGACGATGGCGAAGGCCATGGCCTGCAGCGCCAGACCGCACAGCAGCAACGCGGCGATCGAGCCCGGCGCCAGCCAGCGCGACAGCCGCTCCAGCGCGAAGCACACCGACAGCGCGCCGACGAAGCCCACCAGCGGCAGCAGCCACAGGCGCGCGTCGGGCGGGATCACCGCATGCAGGCTGGCGAAGACGGTCAGCGTCAGCGCGACCGAGGCGGCCGCGCCGCTGGTCACGCCCAGCAGGCTGGGCTCGGCCATCGGGTTGCGGAACAGCGCCTGGCTCAGCGCGCCGGCCAGTCCCAGCGAGGCGCCGACCGCCAGCGTCAGCCCGATGCGGGGCAGCCGCAGCTGCCACAGCACATGCGCGCCGCCGGTCTTGGGCGCGTCGCTCCACGGACCGTTGAACCAGTCCGCCAGCGCGATGGGGACCGCGCCGAACTGCACCACGACGACGACCGCGATCGCCAGCGCCAGCGACAAAAGCGCAGGCCGCGACCAGGCGCGGCGCGGCGCCTTCATGCCCGGTACGGGCAGGGCGGAGCCGAGGGCGCTCATGCTCAGGCCGACTTGCCGCCCGGCGCGTGCAGGGCTTGGGCCAGCGTCTTGAGCGCCTGCGGCGTGCGGGGACCGAAGCCGAGCAGCTCCATCGTCTCCATCACGACCACGCGGCGTTGCTGACCGGCAGGCGTCTGCGCCAGGCCCGGCAGCTTGAGCAGACCGTCGATGCCGCCGCTGGCCTCGACGCCTTGCGTTGTCGCCAGGATCACGTCGGGCGC
>NZ_JBCNLU010000058.1:0-16649 GCF_039595295.1 Roseateles sp. | reverse complement strand
ATGTCGTTCACGCTCAGCCCGGCGCGTTGCAGCGCGCGCTGGGTCGCGGGAATGGGCGCCTCCAGCATGATCACCGGGTCATGGCCCATCACGCTCAGGTGATGGATCCGCGCCAGCGGCCCGACGCCCAGCGCCTTCAGGCCGCGCTCGTTGACCACCAGCACGCCGGAGGCGCCGTCGCTGATTTGCGAGGCGCTCGCCGCCGTCAGCAGGCCGTTCTCCGGCTGGATGGTCTTGACCGTGTCGAAGCCCTCGCGGGTCACGTTGAAACGGATGCCCTCGTCCACCGCATGCGGCTCGCCGAGATCGCCCTGCTCCAGGCTGCGCGCCGCCACTGCCACGATCTCCGCGTCGAAGGCGCCGGCCTTGGCGGCATCGATCGCGCGCAGATGGCTCTGATGCGCGTAGTCATCGAGCACCTGTCGCGACAGTCCGTATTTGTGAGCCATGCGCTCGGCCCCGGAGAACTGGCTGAACTCCACGCCCGGATAGCGCCGCTTCATCTCGTCGCTGACGTAGAGGCCGAAGCCGTGCTGCGCCGGCAGCGTCGCCGGCAGGCCCATGGGCACGCGGCTCATGCTCTCGACGCCGGCCGCGATGACCGCGTCCATGGTCCCCGACATCACCGCCTGCGCCGCAAAGTGCAGCGCCTGCTGCGAGGACCCGCACTGCCGGTCCACCGAGGTCCCGGGCACCGACTCCGGCAGCACCGAGGACAGCACCGCGCTGCGCGCCACGTTGAAGGACTGCTGGCCGGCCTGGCCGACGCACCCCATCACCACGTCCTCCACCGCCGCCGGATCGATGCCGGCGCGCGCCACCAGCGCGTTGATCACCTGGCCGGCCAAGTCGGCCGGATGCCAGCCCGATAGCCGCCCGTTGCGACGGCCCGCCGCCGTGCGGGCGACGGCCACGATGTAGGCCTGCGGTGTGCTCATGGATGCCTCCTTTATGCTGCGGCGAATGAAGTACCAGCTCTTCCTATTCGACCTCGACGACACCCTGCTCGACTTCCGCGCCTCCGAGCGTCTGGCCTTCACGCGCACGCTTGCGGAACTCGGGCTCGCGACGGTACCCGACGCCCTGTTCTCCGACTACCAGGATATCAACGTCGACTTGTGGCGCCAGTTCGAGCGCGGTGAGGTGAGCAAGGACCTCCTCAAGGTCGAGCGCTTCCGCCGCACCTTCGCGAAGCACCACCTCGACCTCGACCCCGAGCGCGCCAGCCCCCTCTACCTCGACGGCCTGGCCGACAGCGTCGTCCTCATAGCCGGCGCCCTCGACGCCTGCGCCGAGCTAGCCGCCCTCGGCGAAGTCGGCGTCATCACCAACGGCATCGAGGCCATCCAGCATCGCCGCATCAAGAGCTCGGGCCTGGCGGACCACATCAGTTTCGTCGCGACCTCCGAGGCCTGCGGCCATGCGAAGCCCGATGTCCGCTTCTTCGATTTCGCAGTCCGCAAGGCGCGCGCCTTCGACAAAGCCACGACGGTGATCGTCGGCGACCGCCTGGACGCGGACATCCTCGGCGCCAACCGCTTCGGCATCGAGAGCTGCTGGTTCAATCCTCACGGATTGGCGAACGAGACCGAAGCACGACCGAGCCATGAGATCGACCGCCTGGTACGACTGGGGCCGGTGCTACGCGGCCAGACCGATCACTGATCCGGCTTGCCCCTGACCGCATTCATCATGCAGCCGTAATCGGCGAGCGACATCAGCCCCAACGCCTTCCGATTCGCCTCGATGCGCGCCAGATCCGGAATGTCCTGCGCGTCGATGCCGCCTTTGGCCCAGTTGTTCTGCGAGCCATAAGGCTGCGGTTGCCCGAATCGCACCGCGACCCGGTCACTCAACCGTGCCAGGTCTTGCGCGTTGACCTCGCCGGCCTCGTAACGCTTGCGGAACTCACCCAACGAGATCTTCTGAAACTGCCGATGCTCGTCGGCGTGATGCACCAGCAGCCAGGTCAGGTGCAAGCCGTACTCGCCCACCTGGGCCGCCGTGAACAGACCGTTCTCCGCGAAGACGTCCGTCATCCAGCGGTAGTTGTCCGCGTCGGCCTTCCACACCGCGTTCTTCGACGCCCTGCTGAAGTTCTCGGTGAACAGCGCGCGACGTGCCGCCTGCTCCGTGTCCACGCGGGTCTGCAGCTCCTGCAGCCAGTCGGGCCGCGTGAGCTGGCGCTTGGCGTCGCGCGCCTTCATCGCCTCGTCGCCCTGTTCCGAGTTCGCCTCCACCCATTGCGACGCACCGGGGCAGCGCTCGCGCCAGGACGGTCGCCCATCGCCATCGGCCATCGCCGCGGAGGCCGCCGCCTGCATGATCAGGAAGGAAATCGCGATCCGGCTGAGCCGGCCGAGCGGTCGAATGCCACAGGTCATCAGGAATGAATGAGCGCTTCGGATGGCGCGCACTGTAACCCGCGTAACGGGAGCGACCGGATGCCATTCGAGGAATCGAATCGACACTTGCCGGCTTCCTGGCTCATTGGATCTATCCGGAATGCTCCACCGCAGGCAATTGCTCGCCACGGCCTTGGCGCCGATGCTCATGCCCTCCTCCACCGCATTCGCAACCCCCGCTTTGCCGGAGGCATCCGGGCCCTACGCGCTGCCCAACACGCTGGTCCATCCCTTGCCGGATCCGGTGAGCGGTCGACGCTACGAGGTCTGGATCGACCTGCCGCCTGGCATGCCCGCAAATGGATCGAGCGGCGCAAGCGGCGCGGGCGCTCCGCTTCGCCCTGCGGTCTTCGTGACCGACGCGCCCTACGCCTTCCCCATGGTTCGCGCGTTGCGCAATCGGGTCGGACAGCGTGGACAGAACCTCGCCGACTTCATCGTGGTCGGTCTGGCGGGACCGGCGGATGAATCCGCAGTGGACATGCGGTCGCGCGACTACACGCCGACGAATCCCCTGCTCAATCCGAATCGCTCGTCCAAGCATTACGGCGCACCGGGCTACGGCGGCGGCGCCGCGTATCTGAAGTACCTCGCCGAGCTCGCCATCCCGGCGGTGTCGGAGCGCTACCGCATCGATCCGAAACGACGCGTGATCCTGGGCCATTCCTATGGCGCATTGCTCGCGGCGCAGATCCTGTTCGAGCGGCCTGAGCTTTTCAGCCATTACATCCTGGGCAGCCCGTCGCTCTGGTTCGACCGTCGCGTGATGTTCCAGCGGGAGGCCGAGTACGCGGCGGCCCACAAGGACCTCGCGGCCAATATTTTCCAGTACGTCGGCGCCTATGAGGCGATCGCGCCCGGTCCGCGATTCAACAAGGATGCCGACTTGGTGGCCGACGCTTTGCGCTTCCAATCGATGCTGCGCAAACGCCGCTATCGCTCGCTGCGTATCGAAAGTCATGTGCTGGCCGGCGAGGATCACCTCACCGTCGCACCGGTGGGCGCAACGCAGGGACTGCTCTGGGCATTGCCGGGTCGTGGCCCTTACGAGGCCTGAGCGGCGACGAATTCGTTTCGTCCGTCGCCCACGCATCTCGTCCACGCGCAGCGGCGGCACGTCGGCTCCGCCTCGCCGCTTGATTGGCCGGTCTCGACACTCCGCGAGTTCCATCCCTACAGACCTCGAGGAGAGACATGAAATCACTGACCCTGATCTCGCTGTGCGGCCTGGCCGCCCTGCCATTCACCGCGACTGCGCAAGCCACCGCGCCGCAATCGACCGCCAATTGCGCGGCCGGCGTCTATCGACTCGACGACGGTCGGACCTTGGACCTCGCCCCATCGCGGGCCGGGTTCTTGCGCTGGACCTCGTTCTCCGGAGAGATCGGGCGACTGACGCAGCAGGCCGACGGCTCCTGGCGCAACACGATCGGATGGGGCGACAAGCCGGCGGCCGAGACGCTGTCCGCCATCGATTGCGAGAAGGGAGAGATCGTCTACGGCAGCACGAAGGGAAAGCGACTCGCCTTCGACATCACCGAGACGAGCTTCGATGCCGGCGGCGTGAAGCTACTGGGCCGGCTGGTCATGCCCAAGGGCACGGGGCCGGTGCCCGTGGTCGTGCTGGTCCAAGGATCGGAGGCGGATTCAGCGCGGGACACGCTCGGCATGCAGCGCACCTTCCCGGCGGAAGGCGTCGGGACGTTCGTCTATGACAAGCGGGGCACGGGTGGCTCCGGTGGCGCCTATACGCAAGACCTGGAACTGCTGGCGGACGACGCCGTGAAAGCGATGAAGGAAGCCCGTCGACTCGCCGGCGCGCGCGCGGGTCGAATCGGCTATCAGGGCGGCAGTCAAGGTGGATGGGTCGTGCCATTGGCGGCGAATCAGGCGCCGGTCGATTTCGCCATCGTGAGTTTTGGACTGACCGTGTCGATGCTGGAGCAGGACAAGCAAAGCGTCATGAGCGACATGCGGGCCAAGGGCCATTCGCCGGCGGATACGGCCAAGGCGCTGGAGCTGACTCGCGCGGCGCAACGGGTGCTCGAGTCGCGCGGAAAGGAAGGTTACGAGGCCTTCGACGCGCTGCGAGAGAAGTACCGCGCGGAGCCTTGGTTCAAGGATGTCCACGGCAATCTGCTGCACATCATCCTGCCGCTGAACAAGCAGCAGATTGAGGAAGCGGTCGCGACCCAGTACAACTTCGCGGTGTCCTTCCGCTATGACCCGATGCCGACCTTGCGGGCGTCGACGACGCCGCAGCTGTGGGTGCTGGCGGCGGACGACCGGACCGCGCCGAGCGCCTCGTCCGCGGCGGCCATTCGCTCATTGATGTCGCAAGGCATGGATTACACGCTTGCGGTGTATCCGAAGACCGATCACGGCATGGTGCAGTTCGAGGTGGATGCCGATGGGAAGCGGGTGTCGACGCGATTCCCGGAAGGCTACTTCCGCATGATGCGGGACTTCATGCGCGACGGCAGGATCGGCGCCTCCTACGGCGATGCGGGGATTGCGCGGGCGAGGTGAGGCGAGCCTTGTCGCGGACAAGTGCAAGGATGGCTGCACGTCGGTTTGAGCCGCCCGCAGGCCGACTCGCTCTTCAGCGATCGGCGCTGCCCAAGTGGGCCAGAAGCCGATCCGCGTCAGGCTCACTCGCCACATGCACGATCACCAACCCGTCGAGGCTGAGCGCCGGGTGCTTGGCGTACTCATTCGAGAACTCGAACACCTCGGCCAATGATTCGCCGGGGTGCCAGGTCGTGATCACGAGTTCCTCGGGCTGGGGATCCTCGTAGCGATTCCGCTCCAATGACGCCATGTCCACCGCGTCATCCCACGCATTGGCGTTCTCTCCCCACGCCATCATGTAGCGGCAACCCGCAGGGCAAGCGGCTGAGCTCAGCCCCCAACTTCTACGACGAGCGCGAGCTCGACTACCGGATTCAATCGGCCGATGGGCGCTATGCCATTCGATTCCAGACCGGCGAAGGCAAGGTCAGCGCCATCCTGGCCGGCGACGCGAAGGCGGTGGCCTATGTCGAGGGCTGCCTTTGAAGCGTCGCCAAAGAGATCGGCGAGCCCCTCAGCCCTCTCGCCCCAACCACTGCGCCAACACCGGCAGCCCCATCGCCGCCGTCGTCTGCCATCGGTAGGCCACCTGGGTCGCGACCTCGCCCGCCTGTGGATTGATCTCGATGATGACCGCGTCCTTCGGCGCCAGCCGCACCATGCCCGCCGCCGGATAGACGACGCCGGAGGTCCCCACGATCAAGAGCAGATCGCACTCGGCGATTCGATTCGCCGCGGCATTCACCACCGACTCGTCGAGCGCCTCGCCGAACCACACCACGCCGGGCCGGATCGACCCCATCTTGCAGTGCTCGCAAGACGGCGGCGTCAAGCGCCGCTGCGCCTGAGGCGGCGGATCCGCCAGCGCCTGCCTCGCACCGCAACGATCGCAGCTTGACGCGAACAGGCTCCCGTGCAGATGCAGGGTTCCCTCGACACCCGCCCGCTCATGCAAATCGTCGACGTTCTGCGTCACGACCTGGGCACCGTGCTCCCGCTGCAACCGAGCCACCGCCAGGTGACCGGGATTCGGCGGCGCGGCCATGACCTGACCGCGCCGCCATTCATACCAGCCCCACACCGTCTCCTTGTCCCGCCGCCAGGCCTCGGGCGTCGCGAGCTGCTGCGGATCGAACTCGCCCCACAGACCATTGCTGCCGGACCGGAAGGTCGGAATGCCGCTGTCCGCCGACATGCCCGCGCCGCTGAACACGACGATGCGCTCGAAGCGCCGCGCCCGCAGCCGGCGCAGGACCTCGGGCAGCGCGTCCGCGGTGCCTGATGGCGATGGGTGGTGGGTGTCCATGTCGTCCTTCCGTCTTTCTCCATTCAGAGCCGGTCAAGCCTACCTGCATTCGACGATGACGTCCGGTCTTGCCCGCCGGTCTGCCGACTGGTTTGCCGACTGGTTTGCCGACTGGCGTATCGTCCCGCCCTTGGCATTCATTCGAAGCAGGCAGCAGGCATGACTTCCTCCACCCCCTTCTATCCCATCGGCACCCCGGGCGTTCCCTGGGGCGACGCGGAGCGCGCCGCCTGGCGCGACCGTCAGGTGCGCTCGCGCCGCTACACGCAAGACGTGACCCCGCGCATCGAGGCGCTGGCCGACCGCTTCGAGCGGGTCCGCTACGGCGAGTTGAGCTACGGACCGGACCACTACGAGCTGTTCGCGCTCAAGAGCAAGACCTGGAACCCGGCATTGCCCGTGGCGTTGGTGACCGGCGGCGTCCACGGCTACGAGACCAGCGGCGTGACCGGTGCCTTGCGCTTCGCGGAGGAACACGCGCACCAGTACGCCGGACAGGTCAATCTGATCATCGCGCCCTGCGTCAGCCCTTGGGCTTACGAGCGCGTCGCGCGCTGGAACTATCACGCGATCGACCCGAACCGGAACTTCGGCGCGACGCGCCAGGCGGCGGAGTCCTCGGCGCTGATCGAACTGCTGGCGCCCTATGCCGGCCAGTTCCTGCTGCACATCGACCTGCACGAAACGACCGACACCGACGCCAGCGAGTTCCGACCGGCGCTGTGTGCCCGCGACGGCAAGCCCTTCGAGCCCGATGTCATCCCCGACGGTTTCTACCTGGTCGGCGACAGCGAGACCTCGCGGCTCGACTTCCAGCAGGCCATCATCGAAGCGGTCCGCCAGGTCACGCACATCGCGCCGGCCGACGAGAAGGGCCTGATCATCGGATCGCCGGTGATCTCGGAAGGCGTGATCGAGTTCCCCGTGCGGAACTCCGGGCTCTGCGCGTCGCTGACGCGCGCGAAGTTCTCGACCACGACCGAGGTCTATCCCGACAGCCCGCGCACCAATCCGCGCGAGTGCGAGGAGGCGCAGGTCGTCGCCGTGCACACGGCCTTGGCCTTCGCGCTCACGCACGCGAGTTGAGCGCGCAGGTCGGGCAGCGGGCTACGCGGCCAGATCAGCGGGCCACGAGTTCCTTGGCCCGCTTGAGGTTCTCGGCGGTCAGCTTCATGCCTGCCTCCGACGGCGCAGCAGCAGAGCAACAGTGCCGGCCGTCTCCGGCACCACGATGCTCGCGTCAACGCGGACGGCTGCGGCCAGGTCCATCAGCGCCTCGACCGCCTCGGCGAAGTCCTCCGGCTCCAGCGTCAGCGGTAGTTCATGAATCAGGACGAACTGCCGTCGCAGCCCGTCCGCCGCGATCACCGCGCCGTCCAGCGCGGCACGGTCGGCGTTGATGCGCAACAGCCGCATCGCGAGCGCGCCTTGCGGATCGTCGGCCGGAAAGGACAGGATGGGCGTGACCACGATCACGCGGTCCTGGGCGCTGGAGAGCTCGACCACGAGTTGGACCGCGTGACTGGCGTCGGTCAGGATCAGCGTCCCGTCCTGCGCCTCCAGGTCGGAGGCGGTACGTGCGGAGAGCGCCTCCAGGTAGGCGGCGAAGCGGGCGGCGCTGTCCCCAGCGTTGTGGCCGGCGTTGTGGCCCTGGACGAACGAGACGGTGGGTTCGTCGGATCGATTCGGATCGCTCATGGTGGTTGCGGGGAGTGGAAACCGGGGTCAGTCCCAGGCTCCCCCCGCCCGTTCCTCATGCGGCGCCGCCCTCATCGACAGGATGTCCGGGATCAACTGCCCATTTCCACCAGCCCGCCTCCCAAAGCCTTGTAGAGCCCGATCGCGTTGGCGATCTCCTCGCGCCGCAGATCGAGCAGCGCCTGCCTCGACGCATACAGCTGCCGCTGCGCGTCCAGCACTTCCAGCCGGCTGTCGACGCCCGCCCGATAGCGCATGTCGGCCAGCGCCGCGCGACGTTCCGCTGCGGCGGCCGCGCGCTGCTGCGCCTCGGCCTGCCGCGCATACAGATCGCGCCCGGACAGTCCATCCGCCACCTCGCGGAAGGCCTGCTGCACGGCGCGCTCGTACTCGAGCACCGCCGCCGACTTGCGGATCTCCGCCAATCGCAGCTCCGCTTTCAGCTGGCCCGCCGCGAACAGCGGCTGCGTGATCTGCGGTGCGAAGGACCAGACCCCGGAGCCGCTCTTGAACAAGCCCTTCAGGCCCGGACTGGCCGTTCCCGCCGAGGCCGTCAGCGACAGCCGCGGGAAGAATGCCGCGCGCGCCACGCCGATCTCGGCGTTGGCGGCCACCAGCGCCAGCTCCGCTTGCCGGACGTCCGGCCGCCGCGTCAGCGTCGACGAGGGCAAGCCCGCCGGAAGCTGCGTCAGCACGGATGCCTCCATCAACCCCGCGCCCTCGGGGAGATCGGACGGCAGCGCCTGCCCGATGAGCGCGGCCAGCGCATGCCCGCGGACCTCGGCCTCACGCTGGCGCGCCTCGCGATCGGCTTCGGAGCCGGCCACCTGCGCCTCCGCTTGCGACAGTTCCAGCGCGCCAGTCTGATTGGCCGCCTTCAGCTGCCGCACCAGCGCGAGCGAGCCGCGCCAATCCTCGACCGTGCGCTCCGACAGCGCCAGCTGCGCCTGCGCCAGTCGCTCGGCAAAGTAGGCATCTGCGACCGCGCCCACCAGGCTGATCTGGGCCGAGCGACGCCCCTGCTCCGAGGCCATGTAGCGCGCCAGCGCCGCCTCGGAGCCCGCGCGCACGCGGCCGAAGAGATCGAGTTCGAAGGCCGTGATGCCGACGCCCAGGCCTGCCGTGGTCTGCACGCTGGACACGCCGCCGGTGTTGCTGCGCTCACGCGTGCCGTTGGCCGCGAGGCCCAGTTGCGGCAGCTGTGCCGAGCGCTGGATGTCGTACTGCGCCCGCACCGCGTCCACGTTGAGCGCCGCCAGCTTCAGATCGCGGTTGTTGCGCAGCGCGATCTCGATGAGTCGCTGCAGGCGCGGGTCCTGGAACATCGCGCGCCAGCCGATCTCGGCGGCCACCGCATCGGCGTCCGGTCGATCACGGCGCCTCGCCTCATCGCCAGTCGCGGGCTCATCGCGTTGCGACAGCAGATCGCGCTGCGGGAAATGCGTCGGCACCGGCAGCGCCGGGTGCTCCAGCGGCGGCGTCATCGCGCAGGCCGACAGGCCCAGCGCGGTCACGAGAACGAGAAACCTCATGCTTGCTCACTCGAAATGAAGGACGGCTTGCGGCGCTCGCGCCAGGCAGCGATGCGCTCGCGCAAGCTCATCACGAAGACGAAGAAGACCGGGACGAAGAGCACCGCCAGCACCGTGGCCGCGACCATGCCGCCGAAGACGCCGGTGCCGATGGCGCGCTGGGTCTCGGCGCTGGCGCCGGAGGCCAGCATCAGCGGAACCACGCCCAGCACGAAGGCCAGCGAGGTCATCAGGATGGGCCGCAGCCGCATGCGCGAGGCGGTGATCACCGCGTCCACCAGTCCGCGGCCCTCCTCGCGCAGCTGCTTGGCGAACTCCACGATCAGGATCGCGTTCTTCGCCGACAGGCCGATCACCGTGATCATCCCGACCTTGAAGAAGACGTCGTTGGGCAGGCCGCGCAGGAACACCGCCGCCACCGCGCCGATCAGGCCCAGCGGCACGACCAGCATCACCGACACCGGAATCGCCCAACTCTCATAAAGCGCCGCCAGCACCAGGAACACGACCAGCATCGAGAGCGCGAGCAGCATCGGCGCCTGGGCGGCGGACTCGCGCTCCTGCAGCGACTGGCCGGTCCAGGCCACGCTGAAGCCCGGCGGCAGCTGCTGGGCAAGCCGCTCCATCTCGGCCATCGCCTCGCCGCTGGACGCCGGATAGTTGGCGTAGCCGGCGATGCGCGCCGCCAGGTAGCCCTGGTAGCGCACCAGCTGCAGCGGCGCCTCGCTCCAGGCCGGGTGGACGAGCTCGGACAGGCGCACCAGCCCGCCCGCGCTGTTGCGCACCGTCAGCTTGAGCACGTCGTCCAGCTGCATCCGCGTGCTCGCATCGGCCTGCACGATGACCTGCTGCATGCGGCCCTTGTTGGGGAAGTCGTTGACGTAGAGCGAGCCCATCGCCGTCGACAAGGTGTCGCTGATGTCGCTGAACTCCACGCCCAGCGTCTGCGCCTTCTGGCGGTCGATGTCCAGCTTGACGCTCACGCCCGGCGGCAGTCCTTCCGGATACACGCCCGCCACCAGCTTGCTCTGCGCCGCCAGCTCCAGCAGCTTGGCCTGCGCCGCCTTCAGCGCCTCGTAGCCCTGGTTGGACTGGTCGATCAGCCGCATCGTGAAACCGTAGGAATTGCCCAGCTCCTCGATCGCCGGCGGCATCACCGACATCACCGTGCCTTCGACGCCGGCCACCGCGGCCTGCGCGCGGGCCGCCTCGTCGGCGGTCGTCGCGTTGCCGCGCGACTGCCAGTCCTTGAGGTTGGTGAAGGCCATCGCCGCGTTCGGCCCGGAGCCCGCGAAGCCGAAGCCCAGCACCGACATGTTGGAGTCGATGCCCGGGCGCGTGGCGAGGTGGCGCTCATAGACGCGCACCGCGTCCATCGTGCGTTCGGCCGTGGCGTCCGCGGGCAACTGGAAGATGGTCATGAAGTAGCCCTGGTCCTCCTCCGGCAGGAAGGACGACGGCAGGATGCGCAGCCCCGCGACCAGCACGGCGGTCAGCGCCGCGAAGACCAGCATCATCCGGCCGCTGCGGGCGACCAGCCGGCCCACGCCATTGGCATAGCGGCCGGTGAGCCGGTCGAAGCGGCGGTTGAACCAGCCGAAGAAGCCGCGCTTCTCGTGATGGCCCGCCGGAATGGGCTTGAGCAGCGTGGCGCAGAGCGCGGGCGTCAGGCTCAGCGCGAGGAAGGCCGAGAACAGGATGGACACCGCCATCGACAGCGTGAACTGCTTGTAGATCACGCCGACCGATCCGCTGGAGAAGGCCATGGGCAGGAAGACCGCCGTCAGCACCAGCGTGATGCCGACCACCGCGCCGGTGATCTCGCGCATGGCCTTGATCGTGGCTTCGCGCGGGCCCAGCCCTTCCTCGGCCATCAGGCGCTCGACGTTCTCGACCACGACGATGGCGTCGTCGACGATGATGCCGATGGCCAGGACCATCCCGAACATGGTGAGCACGTTCACCGAGAAGCCCGCCACCAGCATCACCGCCAAGGTCCCCAGCAGCGCGATGGGCGCGACGATGGCCGGGATCAGCGTGTAGCGGATGTTCTGCAGGAACAGGTACATCACCAGGAAGACCAGCACCATGGCCTCGGCCAGGGTCTGCACCACCTTCTCGATCGAGATCTTCACGAAGGGCGCGGTATTGAAAGGCACCGAATAGCTCGAGCCCTTGGGAAGCGAGGGCTTGAGCTCCTCCAAACGGTCGAGCACGCGCTGCGCGGTCTTGACCGCGTTGCCGCCCGGCGTGAGCTGGACGCTGAGCGCGGTCGCGGTCTTGCCGTCCTCGCTGGTGCGGAAGTTGTAATCCTGGGCGCCCAGCTCCACGCGCGCGACGTCGCGCAGCAGCACGCGCGAGCCGTCGGCGTTGGCGCGCAGCACGACGGCGGCGAACTCCTCCACCGATCCCAGCTGGCCCTGCACCGTCAGCGGCACGGTCACGCGCTGGCCGCGCACGGCCGGCGAATCGCCTAGCCGCCCCGGTGAGATCTGCGCGTTCTGGCGAGTGATGGCGGCGCTGATGTCGCTCATGGACAGGCCGAAGCCGACCAGCTTGGCCGGGTCGACCCAGATGCGCATCGCCTGCTCCGCGCCGAAGAGCTGCACGCGGCCCACGCCCTCGATGCGGCGCAGCTCCTCGACGGTGTTGCGCGCCATGTAGTCGCTGAGCGCGGTCTCGTCGACCGTGCCGTCGTCCGAGCGCAGGCCCACGATCATCAGGAAGCCGGACGAGGCGGACTCGATGTTCAGGCCGTTCTGGCGCACCGCCTGCGGCAACCGGGGCTCGATGGACTTCAGCTTGTTCTGCACGTCCACCTGGGCCATCTCCGGGTCGGTGCCCGGCTTGAAGGTCGCGGTGACCGAGGCCGATCCGGAGGTGTCGGCGGAGGACTCGAAGTACAGCAGGTGCTTGACGCTGGAGAGCTCGCGCTCGATCAGGCCGACGACGCCGTCGTTCATGGCCTGCGGCGTCGCGCCGGGATAGGTCGCGGTGATGGTCACCGAGGGCGGCGCCACCGAGGGATAGCGCGCGATCGGCAGCTGCGGGATCGCGATGAGCCCGAACAGCACGATGAACAGCGCGATGACCCAGGCGAAGACGGGTCGCTTGATGAAGAACTCAGGCATGACGGATCTCCCGGGCGATCACTGCGCGATCGGCGCGGAGGCGGCCGAGACCGGCGCCGCAGCCGAGGCCAGCTGCACCTTCACGCCCTCGGCGAGCCGCTCCATGCCGGTGACGACGACGCGGTCGCCCGCGCGCACGCCCTTCACGACGCGGTACTGGCGGTCGACGAGCTCGCCGAGCGTCACGTCCGCGAGGCGCGCGTGGTCATTGCGGGACAGCACCCAGACCTTGGCCGCGTCGCCCGCGCGCACCACGGCCTGCTGCGGCACCCGCAGCGCCTGCTCGTAGCTGGCCATCGGGATGCGCGCTCGAACGAACATGCCCGGCAGCAGGTCGCGGCGCGGGTTCTCGACCAGCACGCGCAGCAGCACGTCACCGGTGCTCGCGTCCACCGACATGCCGGAGAACAGCACCTTGGCCTTCAGGTCGTAGGCCTCGCCGCCGGAGCGCAGCACGGTCGCGGGAATGCCGCTGCCCAAGCCCGTTGCGTTGGCCTTGCCGTTTGCGTTGGCGTTGGCGTTTGCGTTGGCATTGCCGTCGGCGTTGGCGGTGTGGCCACCCCCTGCTCGCTTCGCGACGTCGAGCTGATGCCGAATGCCGTCCAGCGCCGACGCCGGCTGCCGGACGTCCACATAGACCTGATCGATCTGAACGATGCGCGCGAGCGGCGTCGCATCGGAGGCGGCCACCAGCGCGCCTTCGGTCTGCAGCGCCTGGTCGATGCGGCCCGAAATGGGCGCGTCGACGGTGGAGAACGCGACGTCCAGCTTGCGGCGCTCATGCGTCGCGCGGGCCTGCGCCACGTCGGCGGCGGCGAGGTCGCGCTCGGTGATCGCGTCGTCATAGGCCTGGCGGCTGACGGCTTCCGCCTTGGCCAGCGGCGCCAGCCGATCCACCTGCAGCTGCGTGCGCGCCAGCGAGGCCTCGGCCCGCTTCAGCGCCGCCGCGGCGACGGCCGCCTCGGCCTTGAAGGGCGCGGCGTTGATCGCGAACAGCGCTTGCCCGGCGCGCACCTCGGCGCCCTCCTGGAACAGGCGGCGCTGCACGATGCCGGACACCTGCGGACGGATCTCCGCCACGCGCAGCGCGGCCACGCGGCCGGGGAAGGTCTCGGTGACGGTCAGCGACTCCGGCTGGAGCGTGGCGATGCTCACCACCGGCGGGGGCGCGGGCGGCGGCGCTTCCTCGGCGGCGCTCTCCATGCCGCAGGCGCCCAGCATCGCGGCCATGGCCAGCACGCTCAGGCTGCTCTGCAAGGTCAGCGCGCCGGCCGCGCGCAGCGCCGGATCGGCGCAGGGCTCCGGGGACGTGTCGGCGGCCTCCTCGCCGCGCCGGTTCCAAGGCATTCGATGCTTCATGTCGTTGTCGCTTTCAGACTTCAGGACGGATGGCGAGCGCTGTCGCCGTGATGCCTTGCAGTCTGCGCAGCGACGATGGAGGTGCCGCTGAGGTTCTGTGGAGATTCGATGGAGGCGCCCGAGCGGGGAGAGAATTCCGCCCCATGACGGATCCGTTCGCCTCTTCCTCGTCCCCTTCCGCCTCCTCGCCTGCCTCGTCGTCGAGCTGCGCGAGCGCCTCCAGCTCGCTGATCCTGATCGTGGAGGACGAGCCCGAGATCGCCGACATCCTCCAGGCCTATCTGGAGCGCGAGGGCCTGCGCACCGCGCGCGCCACCGACGGCCGGCGGGCGCTGGAGGGGCACCAGTCGCTCAAGCCGGACCTGGTGCTGCTGGACGTGCAGATGCCGTTGCTGGACGGCTGGCAGGTGCTGGCCGCGATCCGGCAGCGCGGCGACACGCCGGTGATCATGCTGACCGCGCTCGATCAGGACATCGACAAGCTCACCGGGCTGCGCATCGGCGCGGACGATTACGTGGTCAAGCCCTTCAATCCGGCGGAGGTCGTCGCCCGCGTGCATGCGGTGCTGCGTCGCGCGGGCCGGCCCAGTCGCCCGCCCGGCCAGGTGCTGCGCGTGCCGCCCTTCGAGATCGACCAGGAGAACCACGTGGCCACCGTGGCGGTCGAGGGCGAGGTCCACACACTCGCGCTGACGCTGACCGAGTTCCGGCTGCTGGCCGAGATGGCGCGCCACCCCAGGCGCGCCTATAGCCGCGCCGAGCTGCTGGAGGCCTGCCTGCCCGAAGGCGAGGCCTTGGAGCGCACGGTCGACAGCCATGTCAGCAAGCTGCGTCGCAAGCTGGAGGAACTGGGCGTGAGCGGCGTGCCCGCCAGCGTGCGCGGCATCGGCTACCGCTTCCGGGGCGTGGAATGAAGATCGGTCGCGACGCCCGCTGGGCGATGAGCAGCGCGCCGGCGGATGTCGTCGGTGGGGCGGGCGCTGCGGGCGGTCATGGCGCGGGCGGCGCGGATGCCTCGACCGTCGCCGCCGCGGGCAGCCTGAGCCGGCGCATCGTGATGTCGATGACGATGGTGGCGTTCTGGTTGACGGCGATGGTGATCGGCGGCTCCTTCGCCTTCTATTACCTGATGTCCAAGTTCCAGCCCTGGGTGCTGGAGACCGAAAGCTGGGAGCTCACCCCGCCCGAGATCGCCTGGATGATCGTCACCACGGTCGCGGCGATGTCGGGCGCGGCCTGGGTCGCGGCGCGTCTGGCGCGGCGCATCCTGGTGCCGCTGAACTCGGTGGCCGAGTGCATCCAGCGCGTGGCCGCCGGCGATCTGGGCGCGCGCGCCGTCGGCGGCGATCTGTCGCTGGGCGAGGCCTCGCGGCTGGTGGAGGATTTCAACTCCATGGCGGATCAGCTGGAGCGCGTCACGCAGGAGAAGGCGCAGTGGAATGCCGCGATCGCGCATGAGCTGCGCACGCCGGTGACCATCCTGCGCGGGCGGCTGCAAGGCCTGGCCGACGGCGTCTTCGAACCCTCCGAGGAGCAGTTCCGCAAGCTGCTGACACAGGTCGAGGGCCTGACGCGCCTGATCGAGGACCTGCGCACGTTGGGGTTGTCGGAGAGCGGCCATCTGCTGATGCACATCGTGGAGACGGATCTGGGCGAGGAAGTCCGACAGGTCACCGATGTCTACGAGCACGCGATGCGGGCGGCGGGTCAGCGCATCGAGCTGGACTTGCCGCCGGCGCGCGCGCATTGCGATCCGGTGCGCATTCGGCAAGTGCTGCTGGCGCTGCTGGAGAACGCGTGCAAGTACGCGGTGCCGGGCGTGGTGCGGGTGCATGCGGGCGTGTCCGGCGGCAGCTGCGTGCTGCGCGTCGAGGACGAGGGGCCGGGCGTGCCGGCCGCGGCGGCGCAGCGCGTGTTCGATGCCTTCTGGCGCGCGGAGAGCTCGCGCTCGCGCGACGGCGGCGGGACGGGCTTGGGACTGGCGGTGGTGGGTGCGATCGCCCGCGCGCATCGCGGTCAGGCGGTCTGCGTGCCCTCGCCGCTGGGCGGGACGGCCATCGAGCTCACTTGGCCGAATGGTCCGGCGGTTCTGACGACGCCTGTGCAGATGCCGATGCCGTCGCCGGCGCCATCGGCATGAGACGCCGAGGCCGCCACGCGCCGCCCGAGATCAGCGATCGGTAGAAGGATTCGATGCGCGCGACGGCGGCGTCGCGCTCGTACAGGCCGAGCTCGTAGCTCACGCGCGCTCGCACGGGTCGCGTGCCCGGGATGGGCATGCGCAAGCCGCGAATGCGCGCCAGCAAGGCGGCGCTCAGTGCGCCGACGTCGCCGATGGGCACCAGGGTGGCGTGCTCGTCCGACAGGAGCTGTCGTGCGCCGCGGGTGCGCGTCGCGACGATGGGCAGCTCGGCTCGCATCGCTTGCAGCAGCGCCGGAGACGATTCGTTGTCGCGCGCCGGGGAGACGAACAGGTCCATCGCTTCGAGCGAGGCATCGAGCCCTGCGTCATCCTGGCTGTCCAGGAAATGGATGCCGGGATGGCGATCGGCCAGGCGCTTGAGCGCCCTCGCCTGCCGGCCTTCGCCGAGGATGGCCAGCACCGCGTGGCCCGGCGCGGATTGCACGAAGGCGCGGATGAGCAGAT
>NZ_JBCNLU010000057.1:0-16787 GCF_039595295.1 Roseateles sp. | reverse complement strand
GGCCACACGGCACTCGATGGGAACAAGAGCGTGATTGCCGACAGGATGGCGGAATGTACCCGTCGGCAATGACGTCCGCGAATGACAGAATCGCCGCCGCCGTCTGGTCCTCTCGTAGCACCTCCCCAAATCACTCGTGTCGCCATTTCAACCGCTGCCGCGCGCGCTGAAGCCGTTTGCCCCATTACCCGGACTCTGCGCCTCCCAAGCCCTAGCCTGAGAACAGACCGATTCGAGTCTGCTTCAGGAGATTGATCGATGAAATCCTCGGCCCTTATTGCCGCCATTGCTGTCGGCGCACTCGCCACCGCGCTGGCCAAGCCCTCCTCCGCTCTGCCCGCCGGGTGGCTTCAGGCCGGTAATCCCAAAGCCGATTGCGAAAGCTCGGTGGTCATCGCGGCCGGCGCGCCCAGCCCCAAAGTCTTCAACATCGATTGCAAGTCGGGCGATCAGGGCTTTCAGACCCTGATGCAGCAGATCGCGGCCACCGACTACGCGGGCAAACGCGTGCGTCTCAGCGCCCAGGTGCGTGGCGAGAAGATCGACGGCTGGGGCGGCGTCTGGATGCGCAGCGACAGCGGACAACGCACGGCCACCGCCTTCGACAACATGAAGGACCGTCCCTTGACAGGCGAGTTCAGCTGGAAGCCGGCGGAGGTCGTCCTCGACATCCCCGCCGACGCGACGACCCTGAGCTTCGGCTTCCTCCTGGAGGGATCGGGGCGCTTGCAGGCGACACGCTTCCAGTTGGACGTCGTGCCGAACACAACGCCCACCACCGGTCAGGGCAGCGTGCCGCCGCTGCGGCGTCAAGCTCAAAACCTGACCCCTCCATGAGCCGGATCGAAGCCGCCTGGGGCGAGGAACTCGCGCAGGTCCTGAAGGAGGACGGACTGGGTTGGCGTCTAGCCTTCCCGCTGCTCGCTGGCGCCGGAGCGTTCCTGGTGACCGCGCCCTGGCTACGGGGACATCCGGCCTGGGCGTTGTCCCTCGGACTGTGGCTGGGACACGCCGTCACGGACGGATTGAGCGGATGGCTTGGCCGGCGTCTGCCGGCCCGGTGGCAGCCCGGCCTTCCCCTGCTTCTCTTCCTGGGACTGCTGCTCGGCGCGACGCTGGGATGGGCCACGGAGATGGCGCTCACCACCGCAGTCATGAAGCACGGCGACCGCCTCACCCGCTTCTGGCTGCACCTGGGCTTCGGCGCCACGCTGATCGGCATACCGCTGCTTCAAGGACTTCGACGAGTACGCGCATTGCGCCGAGTCGAGCAGGAGCGCGCGCTGCTGCGCGCCGAGCTGATGTTGCTGCAGGCGCAAATCGAGCCGCACTTCCTGTTCAATACCTTGGCGACGCTGCGCAGCTTCGTCCGCCAGGGCTCGGAGCGCGCGCTGCCGCTTCTGGATGCGATCACCGGCCTGCTGGAAGCCACGCTGGATCGGTTGCGACAGCATGAGCACTCGACGCTGGGAGAAGAGTGCGAAATGGTCCAGCACTACCTGGCCATCATGGCGCTCCGCCTCGGCGATCGGCTGTCCTATCGGCTCGATGTCGACGCGACCTTGCATGGCTTTCGCCTGCCGCCGCTGATGTTGCAGCCGCTGGTGGAGAACGCGATCCGACACGGCATCGAATGCAGTGAGCAAGGCGGGACCGTGCATCTGGGCGCGCGGGCGTCCGAAGGACTGCTCCGGCTGTCCGTGACCAACAGCGGCGGCCCGTTGGCGGCCACCTCGACCGCCGGCCACGGCTTGGCCGTGACGAACCTGCGCCAGCGCCTGCAAGCGCTCTATGGCGACCGCGCGAGCCTCACGCTCGCGACGAACACCGCCGGCCTGACCGAGGCCACCCTTTTGCTTCCTCAAACATGACGACCGCCCTGCTCGCCGACGACGAACCCCAACTGCTGGAGGAGCTGGAGCAGCTCCTGGCCGAGGCCTGGCCCGAGCTCGTCATTGCGGGCCGCGCGAACAATGGCAGCGAGGCGCGGCGGATGCTCGATGCGCTGCGGCCCGACATCGCCTTCCTGGACATCCGAATGCCGGGCATCGACGGGCTGTCGCTTGCCGCACTCGCCCCTCAGGGCACACGCATCGTGTTCGTGACGGCGCATCCCGAGCACGCGCTGGACGCGTTCGACCACGGAGCAGTCGACTACCTGCGCAAGCCGCTGACGCCGGCGCGATTGGCGGCGTCGGTCCAGCGACTCCAGGCGCAGGTGAGTCAGCCGACTCGACTTCGATTCCTGCAAGCGTGGACGGGCAACACGATGAAGCTGCTGGAGGTCGACCAGTTGGCCTCCTTGCGTTCCGAGCTGCGCCATACGCGCGCGACCAGTCAGGGCGGCGAGCAGCTGTTGCTGCGCATGTCGCTGGGAGATCTTCTGACGGCGTTGGATCCCGAGGCCTTCTGGCAGATCAACCGTGGCTCGGTCGTCAACGCGCGAGCCATCGAGCGGATCGAGCGCCGTGACGATGGCGAGCTATGGGTGGTCCTGCGGGGGCAGGCTCAATCGCTGCCGGTGAGCCGGGCGCATCGCAGCCGCTTTCGCAGCATGTAGGTCTCCGCCACTCCAGTCGACGACCACCGCGACCCAATCCTTTCACGATGACGGACCGGCCCCAGGCAGAATCCGGATCTTGAGGAATGGAGCAGCATCAATGGCACTGACGAAGAAGGGCGAGTTCTGGTACGGGACCACGTCCGGCGACACACAAGCTGAACTGCGCAGCTACAGCATTGCAAATGGCCACGAGGCCGTCAGGTTTGCCTCATCCAAATGCGATTGCGGATGCCGGACCTTCGCGCTGCAGTCTGATGAGGAGGCCGGTGTGGCGATCCGCACCTGCACCGACTGCGGGCAGGAGCACCTGATGGGCGACAGCGCGGACCACATTGAAGAAGCGCAACCTGAGGCGCACGAGTGCGTGTGCGAGAACGAGGTGTTTGAGCTGGTGTCCGGCGTCTCCGTGTACCCGGGCACGCATGACGTGCGCTGGTACTACATCGCTTGCCATTGCGTGGAATGCAACCTGGTCGGAGTCTTCGCAGACTGGAAGTGCGAGGCAGGTGATGCGGCCGCCTTCCTCGCCAAGGTCTGAGATCCCACCTCGTCAGCACGACTCGCCCATTCGCGGTAGGGTGACGGACCTCCGGGACCTCGCCATGACCACCATGACCGCCATCCCCACCGGCACCACCGCCTCGCCCATCCTCTCCCTCCAGCCCTTGGGCATGCCCTGGGAGACGATCGACCCCTTCCTGTTCTGCGTGCACCACGACGACGCCTATCCGCCCGGCAACGGCCGCCACGGCCCGGATGTGTCGCTGCTGGCGGGCCGGCAGATCGGCTCGGACTTCTCGCGCAAGGACGGCTGGAGCATGTACCACGGCCAGCAGGTGCCGGGCTTCCCCGCCCACCCGCATCGCGGCTTCGAGACCGTCACCATCGTGCGCCAAGGCCGCATTGACCACGCCGATTCGCTCGGCGCCGGCGCACGCTTCGGCGGCGGCGATGTGCAGTGGCTGACGGCCGGCAAGGGCATCGTCCATGCGGAGATGTTCCCCCTGCTCCACACCGACCGCCCCAACCCGCTGGAGCTGTTCCAAATCTGGCTCAACCTGCCTGCCGACAGCAAGATGGTGGAGCCTCACTTCACGATGTTCTGGTCGCAGGACATCCCGCGCCACACCTTCGTCGACGAGGCCGGTCGCGCGACCGAGGTGGTGGTCATCGCGGGCGCCCTCCCGGATGCCGCTCATCCCGGCGGAGGCTTGACCAAGCCGCTCGCGCCGCCGCCGGACTCGTGGGGCGCGCGATTGCATTCGGACCTGGCCATGTGGACGCTGCGCCTGGAGCCCGGCGCGCAATGGACCTTGCCCGCCGCGCTGGGCGACGGCACGCGGCGCAAGCTGTACTTCTTCGCCGGCGGCCGCATGACGATCGGCGGCGATCCCGTGACCGTCGGTCATTCCGTCGAGCTGCAGGCGAGCGTCGACGTCGTGCTGACGAATGGCGACGAGCCTGCCGAGCTCCTGATGTTGCAGGGCCGGCCCATCGGCGAGCCGGTGGCGCAGTACGGCCCCTTCGTCATGAACACCGAGCAGGAGCTGCGTCAGGCCTTCGAGGACTACCGGCGCACCGAGTTCGGCGGCTGGCCCTGGCCGAGTCAAGCCCCGGTGCACGGCGACCAGGAGGATCGATTCGCGCGGCATGCGGATGGCCGGACGGAGCGGCCGCCGTCGCAGGACTGAGCCCACGCCAGCGGGACGCCCGTCACACGATTGGCCGGGCACGCGGTTAAGCTGGACGCAAGGAGCCAGCGATGAATGTTGCCCAGCGCATCGGCGCCATCAGCTACCGTTTCGACAGCCTGCGCGAGCTGATGGCCAAGGCCACGCCGGAGCGATCAGGCGATCGACTCGCCGGCGTCTGCGCCGGGTCGGAGCAGGAACGCGTGGCCGCGCAGATGGCCCTGGCCGATCTGCCGCTGAAGACCTTTCTCAGCGAGGCCCTGATCCCGTATGAGGACGACGAGATCACCCGACTCATCGTCGACGGCCACGACGCCGCAACCTTCCATCCGATCGCTCACCTGACGGTCGGCGGCTTGCGCGAATGGTTGCTCTCGGACGCGGCGGACACCGCGGCATTGACGCACTTGGCGCCCGGCCTCACGCCCGAGATGGTGGCCGCGACGAGCAAGATCATGCGCAATCAGGACCTGATCCTCGTCGCGCGCAAGTGCCAGATCGTCACGCGCTTTCGCAACACGCTGGGACTCGCGGGCAGGCTGTCCACGCGCCTGCAGCCGAATCACCCGACCGACGACGCCAACGGGATCGCCGCCAGCGTGCTGGACGGTCTGATGTACGGCAGCGGCGACGCGGTCATCGGCATCAATCCGGCGACCGACAACGTGACCCAGGTCGCGCACCTGCTGCGCCTGCTGGCGGAGGTCCTCGAGCGCTTCGAGATCCCCACGCAGAGCTGCGTGCTCACGCACGTGACCAACACGATGCAGTGCATTGAGCGCGGCGCGCCGGTGGATCTGGTGTTCCAGTCCATCGGCGGCACGGAAGCGACCAATCGCAGTTTCGGCATCGACCTGGCGCTGCTCGCCGAGGCTCGCGCGGCGGCCTTGTCGCTGGCGCGAGGCGCCGTCTTCGACGACGGCGAACGCGGCCGTCACGTGATGTATTTCGAGACCGGCCAGGGCAGCGCGCTGTCCGCCGGCGCGCATCACGGCTGCGATCAGCAGGCGCTCGAGGCGCGGACCTACGCGGTGGCGAGGCACTTCGAGCCGCTGCTCGTGAACACGGTGGTCGGCTTCATCGGGCCAGAGTACCTCTACGACGGCAAGCAGATCATTCGCGCCGGCCTGGAGGACCACTTCTGCGCCAAGCTGCTGGGCCTGCCCATGGGCTGCGACATCTGCTACACGAATCATGCGGAGGCGGATCAGAACGACATGGACGTGCTGCTCACGCTGCTGGGCGTGGCGGGATGCAACTTCATCATGGGCATCCCGGGCTCCGACGACGTGATGCTCAACTACCAGACGACCTCGTTCCACGACGCGCTGTATGCGCGGCGGGTGCTGGGCCTGCGCGCCGCGCCGGAGTTCGAGCGCTGGCTCGAACGCATGCACATCGCGCGACCCGGCGCGCCGGGTCATCTGGTCGACACCATGTCCCCGGCCTTCGCCGCCTTGCTGCCGTCGTCGTGAGCGCCACACCATGAGCGACGTCCTCACCCCCAATCCCTGGCACACGCTGCGGCGCCACACGCCCGCGCGAATCGGTCTGGGCCGAGCGGGCATCAGCCAGCCCACGTCGGCGCACCTGGCGTTCCAGCTGGCCCATGCGCAGGCGCGTGATGCGGTGCATCGCGAGCTGGATCACGAGGCGCTCGCGGCCGCTTTGAACGAGGCGGGCTTGGAGACGCTCGATCTGCACAGTGCCGCCGAGGATCGAGCGACCTACCTTCAGCGGCCGGATCTCGGTCGGCGGCTCGACGAGCGATCGACGGCCGTGCTGTCCGCGCGCGATGTCGAGACGCAGCCGGATCTGGCGCTGGTCGTCGCCGACGGCCTGTCCGCGTTGGCGGTCGAGCGGCATGCGCTCCCGTTCATCGAGGCGCTCCGGCCGCTGCTTGGCGACGACTGGCGTTGGGCACCGGTGGCCATCGCCCGTCAGGCACGCGTCGCGATCGGCGATCCGATCGGTCAAGCGCTGAGCGCGAAGCTCGTCGTGGTCCTCATCGGCGAGCGCCCGGGCTTGAGCTCCCCTGACAGCATGGGCGTCTACGTCACCTGGGCGCCCCGGCCGGGCCGGGTGGACGCAGAGCGCAACTGCATCTCCAACGTGCGGCCGGAAGGACTCTCGCCGGACGCGGCGGCGGCGCGGCTGGCGTGGTTGCTCAACGAAGCGCGGGTCCGTCAAGTGACAGGTGTTGCGTTGAAGGATGAGAGCGCCTCAACAAGGGCTCGCGTCGCCGTCGACTGATGTCGGTGAGGCGCGTACACCAGCGAGAACGGTCGTGTACGCCCACCGAGTTGCGGCAACAGTTCGACCAGGCTCCCACGGTTCAGACGCTCACGCACAACGAAGTCGTAGGTCTGGCAGATGCCCACGCCCTGCTCGGCCAGCGACACCGTGCCAAGGACATCGTCCGAGACCTCCAGCACGGAACTGGGCCGCCATTCGATGTCCTCTCCCCCGAGTCGAAACGACCAGGTGCCGTGCTTTCCCGTGCTCGGTAGCACGAAGGGCAGACAGACATGCCCCGCCAAGTCATCCAGCGACTGTGGCACGCCGGCACGCTTCAGGTAGCCCGGCGCGGCAACGAGCCGCAATTCGGCATCTTCAAGCTTTCGCGCAATGAGTCCGCTGTCGGGGAGCTGTCCCAGGCGGATGGCCATGTCGAAGCCCTCCGCGACCAGATCGACGTTCCTGTTCGTGATGTTCAGTTCCAGTCGCACCTGCGGGTGGGCCATCAGGAAGGGCTGGAGCAGCGCGGGGAGCCGGAAGTGGCCGTAGGTGGTGGGCGCGCTGATGCGGACCCGCCCGCTGAGCGCCACGCTTTGCGACTGCGCTTCCTCCTCCGCCTCTCTCAGCAGCTCGAAGGCGCCCCGGGACTGCTCCAGGTAGCGGCGCCCTGCATCCGTCAATCCGATACGACGTGTGGTGCGGCGCATCAGCTGCTGTCCAAGCCGCGCTTCCAACCTCGCTACCGCCCGGCTGAGCACGGACGCCGTCGTCGACAGCGCGGTCGCGGCCGCGGAGAACGAGCCGTGCTCCATCACGGCCAGGAAGACCTCCACATCTCCCAAGTAGTCGAAGCGGCGCGCCATTTGATCTTGTTGGGAACTAATGATTTTCCGACTCGCCAGTTTATCTCCCAACACGACATCAATAGAGTGGCGGCACCGTACTTCAACCGTGCGACACGCTCGCCGCCACCCCGATGAAACTCATGACGACCCTCCGATCGACGACGCTGGCACTGGCCGCCCTTGCCATGACCGCCGCACTGGTCCCGCCCGCCTGGAGCGCAGAGCGCGCGGTGCTCGAGCGCTGGCGCAGCTACAGCGGGGTGACGTGGCAAGCAAACGAAGAGGCGAAGGCGCCGTTCGGCAATTCCGTGAACACACCGATCGCCGGCATCCATTTCGATGCCAAGGGCCGCGCCTTCGTCAGCACGCCTCGGCTGATCGCGGCCGACGCGCCGGCGACGCTGAGCATCCTCGACACGACAGCCGATGGCGGACCGGCCCCTCTGACGGCTTTTCCTTCCGAGGACGGCAACTCGGTCACAGCACCGCCGCAAGACGGCCTGCGCAATGTGCTGGGCTTCCACGTCGACCGCCGCAACTCGTGGTTGTGGGCCCTTGACATGGGATTCGTCGCCGGCGAGGCGCAGGCCCCCATCGGCGGGCAGAAGATCGTCGTCTACGAGCTGGCCAGCGGACGGATCGTCAAGCGCCTGGCGCTCGATGCCGTGGCGGACCGCAAGGGCAGCTTCCTCAATGACATCGCCGTCGATGAGGCGCGCAAGATCGCCTACGTTTCCGACAGCGGCCTGCGCAGCGCACCGAACAACCTGGCCGGCATCATCGTGGTCGACTTCGCGACCGGCACGAGTCGTCGCGTCCTGCATCGCCATCCCTCCGTGTTGCCGGAACCTGGCGTGAAGGTGGTGTCCCATGGCGCCGAGGTCTGGAGCGGCAATCCGTTGAAGCTGGGCATCAACGGCATCGCCCTGTCGCCGGACGCGCGCACGCTGTACTGGACCGTCACCACGGGAACGCACGCCTTCTCGATCGACACCAAAGCGCTCAGGAACGCCTCGATGGGCGATGCGGCTCTCGCTTCCAGGGTGCGCACGATCGGCGACGTCGGCGGCAACACGGACGGCATCGTCGTCGACGCCCAAGGGCTGCTCTACATCACCGATGTCACTCGCAATGGCATCGTCCGCTTCGACCCGTCGACGCGCACGATGTCGCTTCTCGCGACCGACGACGGCGTCTCCTGGCCCGACACCCCCGCGATCACGCCCGACGGCCACCTCGTGTTCACCGCCAGCCAGCTCAACCAGCATTTCGCCGGCGCCGTCAACGCCGGGAGCGAGCGCTACGACCTGTGGCGTCTGCGCCTGAGCGGCAGCACGGCGAAGGCCAGTGCAACGGCGAACTGATCGCGCCCTCATTCGGGCTTGAAACCCGAACTCCTCAGGAGTTCGGCGCCTTGAGCGACATCGGCGGCGATGAACTTCCTGAACTGCTCGCTGCCTTCGGAGAGCGCTTCGATGCCGATCGCCGCATACGCGCCATTGCGTCCCAGCTCCGACGACGCTTGCGTGAGCGCCGCGCTCAACCTGGCAACGCGGTCCGCGGGCGTTCCCCTCGGCACCCACACGCCGTACCAGGAGGCGTACTTGAAATCCTTGAGCCCGCCTTCCTGCATCGTCGGCACTTCCGGAGCCAGAGCGCTTCGCCGCTCTGCGGTGATGGCCAAAGGTCTCACCTTTCCGGACTTCGCGAGCGGCAGCAGCGACACCATGGAGTCGAGCAGGAGGCTCACGTGGTTACCGCCGACGTCCACCAGAGCCGGCTGCGTTCCCTTGTACGGGACATAGGTGAACTTGAGCCCGGCCTGTTTCGCGAAGAGAAGCGTCGCCAGGTGGCTCGGCGCACCGGCCGCCGGGATGGCAGCCATCCACTCGTCAGGCTTGGACTTTGCGGCGCCGATCATCTGACCGAGCGTCCTCGGCGCGAGCGCCGGCGCGATGACCAGCATGAGCGGCGCTTCGCCGACTCGCGCCACCGGCACGAAGTCCGTCTGCGGGTCGTATGGCGGTGTCGCCATGACCTGCTTGGCGAGCACGTGGGTGGCTGCCGAGAAGAGCATGGTGTAGCCGTCGGCCGGAGCCGTCTGAACGGCCTTGCCTCCCAGCGTTCCGCTGGCCCCGGCCTTGTTCTCCACCACGACCGGCGTGCCCAGCTGCTTGCGGAGCTGCTCGGCCAACAGCCGGGCCGCGTTGTCCACGCCGCCACCCGCCGCGAACGGCACGATGATGCGCAGCGTGCTGCCCTTCTCGGGAAAGGCCTGTGCGTTGGCGGCCAGCGGAATCATGGCGCTGGACATCACAGCGACCAGCGCGTTGAGCAACTTCATGGGGTCTCCTTGTTGTTCTCTTGTCAGGGCGCCTCGATCGCTCAGGGCGAGATCTCTTCCAGCGCCTTGTCCGTCGTCTCGATCATCTTTCTCGAGGCGAAGAGCCCCACGAGGGTCGCCCCGGCGAACATCAGGAAGACGCTCGCCACGCCTTGCGCCGTGAGCATCATCCCGACCATCGCCGGCGCCGCGGCGGAGGCCGCCCGCAACCAGGAGGTCGCCAGCCCGGTGCCGATGGCCCGCATGCGGGTCGGATAGATCTCCGGCGTGTAGAGGTACAGCAGCACGGTCGTCGTGCCCATCACGGCATAGGCGGCGGAAGCGAGGACGGCCACCACCCAGACGCTCTGCGCACCGGTGGCGACCAGCGCCATGAGCAGCAACCCGGCGACGACGAAGCTGCCGGTGGCCCAACGGCGACGCCCGACCTTGTCGACCAGCATCGCGCAGGCGAAGACGGCGCAGACGCTGAGCACATTCGTCACCGAGGCCAATCGGAGCGCGTCCTGCAGCGGCAGGTGGTACACGGTCTTGTAGAGCGTGGGCAGCCAGTTGTTGATGCCGTTGGCGACGAAGTACGACGACGCCCACAGCACCCAGACGATGAGCGTGCGAGGGCGATAGAGCGGCGAGAACAGCTCCTTCCAGCCGGCCTTCCTCGTGGACTTCAGACCCGCGGCCAAGCTGAGCTCCCGAGCCTGTACCCGGTCGTGCTCGCGATGGACGTCCATCTGGCGACGCGGCGTGGCCGCCTCCAGCGAGGCGATGACACGATCGGCGTCTTCCCAGCGGCCCTTGGACGCGAGCCAGCGCGGCGATTCGGGCAGGCGCGTCATGAACACCAGGACCAGCAGGCCCGGGATGCCGCCGACCAGGAACAGCAGCTCCCAACCGTAATGCGGGACGACGAAGGCGCCCACCTGCGCCGCAGCCATCAGCCCCAACGGGAAGATGAGCTCATAGAGCACGAAGAAGCGCCCGCGCCCTTTGGATTGCGACATCTCGTTGATGTAGGTGGCGGCGACCGGCACCTCGCCGCCCACGCCGATGCCCTGCAGGAAGCGCAGCAGGAACAGCATCTGCACGCTGCCCGCGAAGGCGCAGGCGATGCTCATGACGGACATCACCGCGACGGCGGTGGAGACGGCCGGCACGCGCCCCCACTTTTCTCCGAGCCAACCGAACAGCAGGGCACCGATCACCTGGCCGATGTAGCCGGCCGCGATGAGCAGGCCCACCTGACCGGGGCTGAGGTGCCAAAGACCCACGAGCACCGGCAAGACGAACGCCAGGCTCAGGGCGTCGAAGGCATCAAGGAACGTCGCGGTTCCCATGACGACGCGGGTCTTGGTGTGCCACCGGCAGAACGGCACGTTCTCGATGCGGAACAGCAGCTTCGCCGCTTTGAGCGCGGCGGGGGACGGCGCCTCGGTTGTGGTGCTCGGCTCAGGCGCGGATGCGGCTGCGCTCGTGTATCGAGCTCTGCCGGCGCCGGGGTTGATCGCTTCTTCCATGGGGACGGACCTCAGAAGTTATGTCGGATGCCGCTTTCGAAGGCGGTCGACTTCTGGCCTCCGAAATAGTTGACCGCGGTCGCGACGCCACTCACCGCGGGGCCGCCGGCGACGGCGAACGAAGCGCCGCCCTTGTTGGCGATGCGGGAGGCGTGGGCGTAGACCGCCGTGCGCTTGGACAGATAGTGCACGTAGCCGGCCCCCATCAAGGTCGCATCGTTGGCGTTGAGGGCGGCGGTCGCCCCCTGCTGGTCGGCGCGAAGGAAGGTGAACTTCAAGTCGCCAAAACCGAGAGGCACCAAGGCGGCAACGAGCGTGTTCGTGGTCTTGTCCGTGCCATGGCGCCACTGGCGCTGACCGACGCTCACTTTCACGACCTTGAAGTCGTAGGACGCCCCCCACACGCGGTCGGTGAAGTCGCGACCGGCATTGGCGTTGCGCGTCGTGACCTGCGCCACGCCGACCATGAGCTGCTCACCGCGCCAAGCCAGGCGGCCGCCATCCGTTCTGGCGGAGCCCGCTCCCGCAGAGCCGCCCTCTCCTGCGCTCGCGAGAAGCGATCCATACACCCCACCGAGCCCGGTGGGCAGGAAGTACTGCGCGGTGTTGGCGATGCGAAGCGTCGGGTTGAGCTGGTTTGCATCGGCACTCGCGCCGAAGGCTTGTCCAAGTGCCCGCGACGCGAAGACGGAGCGGAAGCTGTTGGCTCCGGCGATGCCCAGCGTGATGAAGGGGTCGAGGTCGGACCAAAGGATGTGGGTCGGCGCCCAGTCGCGTCCCAGGCGAATCTCGCCGAAGCGGTCGTGCGCGAGGCTGACGGTCGCTCGTCTGTCCCAGAACGGGCTGTTCACCGAGCCGGTGTCGCCAAGGAGGGTGCTGTCGAGGTAGACGCCGGCGCTCAGGCCATCGCCGAGCGCTTCTCGGACCTGGACGACGAGCTTGCTGGTGGTGCTGGCGCCGCTCACTTCGGAGTCGATGCTGCCCAGCCGGCCATTCTTCACATGGCGGACGCCGACGTCGACGGTGCCCGACAGCGCGACCGATGTCTGCGCGCAGCACTGTCCGCCGACCATCCCAGCCACGGCCGCCAGTGCGGCAACGGGGAATCGGAACATGTCTTGTCTCCTATGCCGGCGTTCCTCGCCGGACGTGTAGGGGTGCCGGGTGACCGAAGTTCTCTTCGTGCCACGATGCGCCGGCGCGCCATTGATGTCGGTGGTGAGCCACCGAGGGCACTGCGGGAGAAGGCAGCGCCTCTCCCGCAGTGCTCGGGCTTCTCGCTTACTTGGCCAGGCCGGCAGAGCGCAGGGCCGCCGCGACTTCCTCCCCGGCGCCTTCAGCCAGCGGCAGCAGCGGGCTGCGGACCGTGGCGTGCTCCAGGATGCCGCGAGCCACCAGGCCGTGCTTCAGCGCGACGGTGCCTTCCATGTGGCTGCCGCGGTGATAGACGTTCTTGGTCACGGGCAGCAGGCGGTCGTGGATGGCGCGGGCCTTGGCGTAATCCTTGGCCTTGCCGGCGGCAATCAGCTCGATCAGCGGCTCGGGGGTCAGGCCGCCGTAACCCACCAGCGCGCCGTCCACGTCGAACATGGTGTGCAGCAGGTACTCGTCGTGGCAGGTCAGGATCTGGAGGTCCGGGCGTTCCTTGCGGATGACAGGAATCTCGGTGTCCCAGCGCTTCATGTTGCGCACGCCGTTCTTCATCGCGAAGACGCCCGGCAGCGCAGCGATTTCCAGCTGCGTCTTCAGGTTGTACGTGGCCTTGGTGGCGTCCGGGTACTGGAACAGGATGAGCGGCAGGCCGCTGGCTTCGTAGATGGCCTTGTAGCGGTCTTGCGGCGCACCGTCCTGATAGCCGAAGCGCAGCCAGCCGTGGGAGGGATACACCAGCCCGGCCGAGGCGCCGGCCTTGACCGCGCGCTTGGCCTCTTCAGCCGCGACCTGCGTCCCTTCCAGCGTGATGCCGGCAATGATGGGCAGGCGGTCCCCCACGGATTCGCGGAAGGCTTCGATGACGCGAAGCTGCTCGTCGCGCTCCAGGAACGTGCCTTCGCCGGCGTGACCCAGGACGGTCAGGCCCTTGACGCCCTCGATCCCGCCCAGCCAGCTGCCCAGGCGCTGGATGGCGGCGTAGTCGACGGCGCCGTCGCGGGTGAAGGGGGTAACGGGTGCGGGCACGAGGCCGCGGAGGTCTGGGGCTTGCATGGATGTCTCCTGAAATCGCAGTGCCAAGGGTGGGTGATGAACCTGGCCGTTTTCTCTCTGTATCCGGCTGGGTGCCGGTTGCGGGATACGGGTCGGTCGGAGTGAATGTAGAAATCCGTCGACCATCCGCATAGCCACACGTCAGATGAATCAGCCATGCCAGAATTGGCATATCTCACGGAGACACGCATGAACATCGCGGCAGTGCGCCTGTTCCTCGAGGTGGTCGAGGCCGGAAGTCTGAGCAAGGTGGCGGCGCATCGGCAGACGGCCCAGTCGCACATCAGTCGACAGATCACCGACTTCGAGGCCGGCTATGGCGGTCCGCTGTTCCGGCGGACGGGGCGCGGGGTGGTCGTCACCGAGCTGGGCGCAAGGGTTGCCGCCAGGCTGCGTCCGTGGTTGCAGGAAACCGAGCAGATGGCGCTCGAGCTGAAGTCCGACTCCGGCCGCATCGTGGGTCGGGTGACGCTCGGCATCATTCCGACCGCTGCCCATCCGCTCACCACGAGGCTGTTCGAGCGATTGCAGCGGGAGCATCCCGGCATCTCGCTTGATCTCGTGGAGGCTCAGGGGACGGAACTCGATGCGCTCTTGGACAGTCGTTCGTTGGACCTGGCTGTGCTGTTCCGATTCAGCAAGCCGTCCGGCCGAGAGGAGAAGCTGCTATCGAGCGTCAGCACCTACCTGGTCAGTGCGCCGGGTGACGCGCTCACACGGCAGCCGACCCTTGCGTTCTCTCGGCTGAAGGGACTTCGTCTGGTGCTGCCTCGCCGCCCAAGCCACTGGCGCAACGCGCTCGACGAGACGGCGCGAGGACTCGGTTTCCAACTCGAGGCGGTGGCTGAAGCCGACTCTCTGACGGTTCAGCGGACGCTGGTGGCCACCCAGCCGGGGCTGTACTCCATCCTGGGGCCGTACTCATTCGCGGAGGACTTGCATGCGGGGAGAGTGCAGGCGACCAAGCTCGTGAGACCGGACCTGATGCGTTACGTGACGCTGGCAACGCCGCGGCACGGAAAGTTGACGCCGGCCTGCAAGGTCGCGGCGCAGACCATCCAGGCGCTGGTGAAGTCGTGGGGGAACCAGCTCTCGGAGCCGTGAGCCTTGCTCCACCCGCAAGCTCAATTGGGCAAGGATCGAAGCTCTCGGCTCCGCACCCCGCCATTCTCATCGGCTTCCGCGGCCCACTGCACGGCGTCAGCACCCGCGGGGATGCAGAACGGCGCCTTGAGATCGGTCGCGGCGAGCCAGACCGCCTCGGCGACGTCCTTGGCCCGCGTCCCAGGGCCGGTGGAGGCCTGCATGCGCGCGATGGCGGCCTTCATGAACTCACCATACGTTGCATCGTCCATGCCCCGAAGGTTCGCGCGCGCCGTCTCTCGAAATCGCGTCTCGCCGGAGGATCCAGGCAGCACAAGCCGCACGCGAACGCCAAACTGCGCGACCTCCTTCTCCAGCGACTCGGAGAACGCGTTCACGGCAACCTTGGCCGCGCGATAGATGCCGACCAAGGGCAACGCCTTCAACGTGACGCTCGAAGACACGTTCACGATGACGCCCGAGCGGCGTTCGCGCATTTGAGGCAGTACCGCCTGCGAGACCGCCATCGTGCCGAAGGTGTTGGTCTCAAACAGCTCGCGAATCGTTTCCAGGCTCGTCAGCTCGACAGGGGCAGGTGCTCCAAAGCCAGCGTTGTTGACCAGGACGTCGATCGGGCCAGCGGCGCTGATGGCCGCGCGGATGCTTTGCGCGTCTGTGACATCAAGCTGCAGCACGCGAAGTCGCTCGGACCGCGGCAACACATCCTCTCGGGGTGTACGCATGGTGGCCACCACCTGCCACCCACGCTCCAAGAATTCGCGGGCTGTTTCCAAGCCAAAGCCGGACGAGCACCCGGTGACGAGTACGGTTTTCATTGAGGCTGTTCTTTCGTGAGGGTTTCGACGCCGCCACGATAGGGCCCAAAAGCCGTACTCGCTACACTCCAACGTCCGCCTTTCATTTGCAGGAGTACGGCCGTGGTCGATCCGCTTGCCGAGGTTGTCCTGCTGCTTCAGCCGACCGCTCGGTTCTCCAAGAACGTCATCGGCGCTGGGGCATGGCGGGTTCACCGATCAGACGCCGGCCAGCCGTTCTACTGCGCTGTGCTTGAGGGCAGTTGCCGCTTGACGCTCGACGGGCGGGAGCCGCTCGTGCTTGAAGCCGGCGACTTTGCTTTGGTTCCTGCGGCGTTTGGCGTCACCATGTCCAGCCTTGAGGTGCCCACCGACACCGCCAACTCCCTGCCAGTGGAACAGAGCCCGGGCATCTTCAGGATAGGAGACGCGGACAAGCCCATCGACCTGCGAATCCTGGCTGGCCATTGCAGCTTCGGCTCGCAGGACGCCGCGTTGCTCGTCTCGTTGCTGCCGGAACTCGTCCACGTGCGCGGCGAGGAGCGACTCGCGACGCTCGTGCATCTCGTCGGCCAGGAATCACGGGAGCGGCGCCCGGCGCGTGAGCTCATCCTCACGCGCCTGCTCGAAGTCCTCCTGATTGAAGCCTTGCGCTCGAACGCCAGCGCTGCATCGCCCCCTGGACTGGTGCGCGCGCTCACCGATGCGCGTCTCGCAGCAGCCATACGGGCGATGCACGGGCAGCCCTCGAGATCGTGGACGGTGACAGATCTCGCCAAGGTGGCGGCGCTCTCTCGCACGACATTTTTCGAGCGCTTCAGTCGCGCGGTGGGCATGGCGCCCATGGCCTACCTGCTGGCTTGGCGGATGGCGCTGGCCAAGGACATGCTTCGTCGACGGGAAGTGGCCGTTGCCGACGTCGCCGAGCGCGTTGGCTATGCGTCGGCCAGCACGTTCAGCGTCGCCTTCTCGAGGCATGTGGGCAAGCCTCCGACGCAGTACGCGCGGGAGGCAGAAGGCGCCAATGAAGGCTAGGTCAGCCGCCTCCGTCTCCAGTCGCTCGCGGGGCGATGGTTCGGAGGGTGGCTTCGCCGTCAGCAGTGCCTTTGACAGCTTCATGCCTACGGCTACCGGAATCTCCGGCGAACCGGCTTGAGCGTGTTCAGCGTCCTGCGGGGGGCGGCTTCAGGCTGGGAGCGGGCCTCCAGCTAGGTGTAAAGAAGCCTGACGTCGGCGAACGGACTGCTTGACTGGTCAACTTCAATTGAATAGACGCCCACATAGCGCACGAGCAGTGTTCTGGTCGGCCTTATTCCATTCATGGACCAAATACCCCATCAAGGATTCATGGGCACGCTCATGCGACCAAGACTTCTTTTCTGCAATTTGTTTGGCGATCGTGTGGACAGTCTTCTTACATTCATCCCGCTGAGCCTTTCCGGCAAGCGCGACATGAGCCCTAGCGAGTGCCAGCGGAATCTGCAGGTTA
>NZ_JBCNLU010000056.1:0-18492 GCF_039595295.1 Roseateles sp. | reverse complement strand
TCCGGGTAACCGCCGGACTTGCTCACGGCGCTGAACTTCACCCGCTCAGCGGACTCGAACCGCTCCACGCTGCCGACCACGAACTTCGCTCGCATGGCGGTGGCGACTTCCTCGCTCACCTGCTCCACCGCCGGCTGCACGGTGCCGCCCAGCACCGCCGAAGCGGCCACGGCAGCCATGCCCAGCTCGGCCGGCCCGACGCCCGCCAGCGCAATGTGCACGTTCGGGTCCACCGGGGCCGGGCCCGCCACCGCCATCGCGGCGGCACCGAAGGCCAGGGCCGCAACCAGAATCATCGAGATCGATCGTTTCATCAGAGAGTCCTCATCGACTGCCGCGCCTCCGGCGATCCCCTGGGTATTACGGGGCATCGGGGGATGCTATGGAGGCGATACGATCTCGGCTGACTTCAGGACCACCATGCCGACCACTGAGCCAGCCATCATTGCCCGTGATCGTCCGCTGAGCGAGAGGACGACCCTTGAACGAAGAAACCTGGTCATCGCCGCCGCTGCTGGACTCACCCTCAACGCGGGCAGCGTCGGCGAGTTACTGGGGTTTCCTAAGGCGATTGCCGATCCAGACTTGGCGAAGGGCGCGTTCTTCATCGCCATCGCCTATCTGCTCGTGATGTTCCTCGCTGGATTCATAAAGGACTGGATGACCTGGAAGGTGGCGCGCGACATCAAGGCATTCTCTGGCGGCTACCCGGCGTTCCTTCGGGCGTACTCAGCAATCTACGCAACCTACGGGCTGGGCGCTTCTCCGACAACGGAGATGCAAGAGATCCTCACGGCGCTACAACAGACCGAGGTTGCCTTTGGTAAGGCTGACGCAGCCTCCCGAGTGCTTGGTGCCTTCGATACCGTCCGGGTCTACCTTCTTGATCTGCTGGTGCCACTGATGTTGGCGATCTTGGCGCTCTGGCAACTGCATGGCTTCGTTGAGCCCTTCCTGGCCAAGGTACTCGCCTGAGGAACTCAGGCCGCCGGCTTCCAGTCCTTCTTCTCCTTCGCCATCGCAGCCTTGAGCCTGTCCGTGAGGATCGGCTTACCGTCGCCGTCCAGCAGGCACTCGGTCTGCGAGCAATGGCACTGGTACCGGTTGCCGCGCTGGTTGTAGAACTCGCGTACCTGGGCGGTGGTGTAGACCTCGCCGTGCCGGCTGGCGCGTCACCAGGTCGTCGGCGATCCCTTCGGTCGCAGCAACACTCTCAGCGCTTGGGACTCAGCAGTGGAACTCGTCGACTACGTCCCTGCTATGAGTGGATTAGACGTATGCGAATCGGCTTGTCAGAACCAGCCCGGTAGATCTCCGCATAGACGATCTTGCCGCGAATCATGCCGTCAAGCCAGTCATCGCGCCTAGTAACGCCCCGCCACTGCTCGCCGGGGCTGAGCTTCACTGGAAGGTCTGGCTTCAGGTCGGCAATTACGAAAGCCTCTTGGGCCTTTCGCCCCATGCGCCCAGCCAGACGACTCGCATAGACCTTGTAGGTGGCAGTAGTGAGCGTCGTCGGCTGGCCGCCATCGTTGTAGACGTCCAAGCACACAACGTTTTTCACCCCTCCGTCAAAGACTCCTCCCGACCACAGCTGCATGCTCGCCGATGCCCTAGAAAGCAATCTCGGGCCTGCGGAGCGCCACTTCCAAACGTCCCAAAGAAGCACAGCCGTGGAAACGACGGCCGCGTAGATCGCAACTGCAAGGGTCCAACTCTCGTTTGTGGTCATGTTCACCTCCCCCCGAGGAACTATAGCGGCGGGGTCACCGAACACTCCTAGACGTTGGCAGCACGCCTTCGCTTCGCCGCCGGAGCATTGATTGCCGAGAGCTCACCGTCTGACGGCACTCGCAAAGGGGCTAGCAGTGCTGAGGCCACCGACCGCGCCGCGGCGATGGTCGATTGAGCTCCCGCTGTCTTCGACGACGTCGCATGGTCAGCCACCGCCAGCGTGAGCTGTGCGAGTGCCTCTTGCGTTCCCTGCAGCGCCCGAATCGCGCGGTACGCATCGTCTCGCTGCGACGTCAGCGCTTCCACCTGGCGCGCAAGTGCGGCGACGTCGCCGTCGACGGCGAACGTCGCGCCCAGGCGCTGAACGACCTCGGCATTCAACGTCCGGCCAGCCGACTCCGCGGCTCTCTCAATCGCCTCCTTCAACTCGTCTGGAAGGCGGATCTTCATCTGGGGGTCTGTGCGGCTCATGGCGCGAGTCTAAACCACCGTGGTCCGTCATAGGGTTGCGCACCAATGAACCACGGTGGTACATTGTTTTCATGGATCACGGTGATCCATAGCTCGCTGCCACCGAGCGTCGTGTTCTCCGAAGGCCCTGGCCTTCCACTGTGACCAGCAATGGCTGAGCGGGCAGGCTCGGAAGTGGAAGCCAGGGTCTTCACCTTCCTGCCCAGGAGATCACCATGAGCCAAGTAGCAACGCATCAGCCTGTCGCCGCCACCGCACCGGATGAGCCGCAATCCCTGCTCAAGCAGCTCGTCGCCGCAATGCCATCCAAGGACGGAGCTACGGCGGCTGATGTCCTGCTGAAGAAGTCCGTTAGGCACGCGATCACCGAGATCATGACGATGGAGGAATCGCTCTCCGCGTTGGTGCGCGTGATGCTCGACGACTCTGACTCGAAGACGTTCGCACTCCTTGAAGCGATGAGTGCATGTCTGCAGCGGATGTCACGGTCCATCGAGGAAGTCGACAACAGCACATTCCACTGGAACTAGATCAACCGATCTGGTTCTACGCCAATTCTTCGGGCGCGCGACAACTGGCATCTCCTCCTCCCTCCCTACTTCCAGTTGTCCAGCCGAAAGGCTCGCCCGCCTTTACACCAACGAGGACTCTCATGAACAAGCAACACAAGCACCCCTACCCCGACGCCAAAGCCATCTTCGACAAGCTCGGCGCGAAGCCCGACGTCGTCGCCCACATGGTCGGCAATCTGGTTGAGATCAAGAAGGCCACCGACGAAGCTCAGGCCTCCTCCGACGCGGCCCGCGCGGTGTTAACCGCGATGGTCAAGGACCCGCAGCAAGTGAGCATCGATCTCGTCGAAGCCACCTGGGCCTGCCTCAACCGGCTCGATGCCGCGCTCAAACTCGCTGATGCTGCGGCGTGGCGAGCCGAGCAAGGTCCGCTTCGTGGGCTCGAGTGAGACCTGCGCCCATCGGTGAAGGACAGGATGGCTCTTCCATGCGCGAACTACTCGCTGCGACGACGGTCGTCCTGGCGATGATGGCCGCCCTCGCAGCCGTAATGCTGCCGGCGCCGCGCGCACTGGCGCAGCAGGAGCCAGCAACGTCTGCGGGATTGGGTTTACGGTTGGAAGGTGTCCGACTCGATTGCCGCGTTCATGAACGCAGCGAGAAGGGTGTCTCGATCCATGCCGCCGTTTCCGGTCGAGCCGATCACGTTCTCACGCACCAAGACCGGGGAGCTATACATCACGTTCCCCTCGCTCAAATAGAACCTCGCGATCACCTGACCCGCCACGTTGCCGAGCCACACCTCCATCGCCATGGTCTCGCCCTGAGCGACCACAAAGCGTGCGTTGATCTCGAAGACCCTGCCGAGCAGTTGGTACTGGGCCCGCTGGTCCTTGTAAACGACCTTCCCAAAGGTGGAATCGGACTTGCTCGATATCCAGTTCAGAAACGCGTGGAAGGTCCCGGAGAGGCGCTCGGCAGCGAAATTGAGGAGCGTCGCCTTCTCGAGGCTGATAGGCTCTGGAAAAGTCATTGTGTTCTCCCTCTGGTTGATCGCGGATCGGTCCTCCGCGTCCCCAAGGGTAACTCGGCTGCGCTACAGGCGCCCACGCCGGACCTGATCACCCAGCTCGGTCAGCCAGCGCCGGCCATCCTCGCGCGGCGCGGTGGCGAAGCCCTTGTCCTGGAGCCGCTGCTGCAGCTCCTCGTCGATGCCTTTCCCGCCCTCGGACTGCGGAATGAAGTAGAGAGCGGCGCGCTCGTCGTCCGTGATGTCGATGTCTGCCATGTGTCGCCGATTCTAGGTTTCGTCGGGCAACGTCATCTCCGCGATCGCGTCCTTGCCCGCCTCCTCGGCTCCCATACGGCTGTCGTACTCGCCTGGCAGCGGGATCGTGACGTCGCGCTCGACGCCCTCGTCGGTCCAGGTCAGCACCAGCACCGGCCTGAACTTCCCGTTCAGCGTGGTCTCGGCGATGACCGTCGCAGTCCAACCGTCTTCCATTGGAGCAACTCGTGAAGAGACGAATGATTCTAGACAGCAGCGCAAAGGCCGCCGCTGGCGCGCGCGGAGGGGCACTCGAATGACCGCGATCCTTCCCCTTCCGGAGCCCGGCGATGAAATCTTGAGCGTCGAAGCACTTGCGCGACTCACGGGCGCTGTGCGTCGAGATCTCCAGATCGAATGGCTGAAGAAGAACCGCTGGTACTTCAACCTCAATCGCGGAGGCGATCCGATCGTCGGCCGCCTGTACGCGAACCTCAAGCTTTCAGGCGTTGAAGTGAAGACGATCGTCCAGCAGTCTCAATGGGAACCGCCGTCGACCTGATGCCAAAGACAAGGAACAGCGGCAAGCAGTTGCCACCCCGGATGATCGAGCGTCGGCGCACGCTCAAGAGCGGCAAGGTCTGGATCGGCTACTACTACGATGGCCGGGACAGCGCCGGCAAGCGCAAAGAGTTCCCGTTGGGGACCGACCTCCTCGCGGCAAAGCGCAAGTGGGCCGAGTACGAGAGCAAGCCTGTGCCAGCCGAGGCCGGCACGATGAGCGTGCTCTTCGACAAGTACATTCGCGACGAGATCCCAAAGAAGGCAGCGCGCACGCAGCTGAACAACCTCGCCGAGATCGAGAATCTGCGCGAGCACTTCGGCACGGCGCCGATCGGCGCCATCCTTCCGCGCCACGTTGCAGCCTACCGCGACAACCGCAAGACGAAGAAGCGCCTTCGAGCGGACGGCACCGTCCGAGACCCGGGCGGCAAGCACGCACCGGTGGCGGCCAACCGCGAGCTAGCCCTGCTGTCGCACATCATGTCGATGGCGCGCGAGTGGGGCTACACGGACAAGGCCAATCCGGTCACCGGCGTCTCCAAGAACAAGGAGAAGCCGCGGGACTTCTACGTCGATGACGAGGTCTGGACGGCCCTCTACGCTGTCGCGGTGCCGGAGCTCCAGGATGCAATGGACCTCGCCTACTTGACCGGGCAGCGGCCGGCCGACGTGCTCCGATTCACGGTCCACGATCTCAGCGACACCGAGCTGCAGGTGCGCCAGGGCAAGACGGGGAAGTTACTTCGCATCCTTCTGACCAACGACGGATCGAGGAACTTGCTCGGTCAAGTTGTTGACCGCATCAAGGCTCGGAAAGTTCGCGGCTTTCACCTGCTGATGACCGCTGGCGGCTTGGTGCTGAACAAGGGGACGCTGCGGACGCGTTTCGTCGATGCCAGGAGGGCCGCGATCGCCGCCGCTCAAGCGGACGGCAAACTGGGATTGGCCGCTCGGATCGCTCAGTTCCAGTTCAGAGACACCCGCGCGAAGGCGGCCAGCGACGTCGAGGACTTGACCACAGCATCGAAGCTGCTCGGGCACTCAAAGGAGGACATCACGAAGATGGTGTACCGCCGTCGAGGCGAAGTCACGAAACCGTCGCGCTGAAGAGCGCTCACTTCTCCATGTAATCAAGCCATTCGGTGAGGATGACTCGAATCAGGATCAACGTCTGAAAAAGCATCGCTCCAGCGAATGCCGCTAGCGCGATGCAAATCAAAAAAGCGGCTGGGTGGGCGATCAGGCCGATGGTGACTTGTGACACAGACGCAATCAGCGCCGAGCTAATTGCTACGAACAGAACCGTGCTGAGTTGCCGGACAGGTGCGTAGTGCTTAAGTGACGGCTTGATCTTTCGACGTTCGTTCAGCAGCTCCAGATACGCGGGACTGTCGAAGACGTTCTCTTTGAACTTGACAACGATGAAGACCTTCAGCGATAGAAGGAAGCTCCCCACAGTCAGCAGGCCTGTGAACAGACTCACCCGAATCTTGTCTGCATAAAACGTCATCGCCGCCCCCTGGCTGGGGGTCAGAGCGACGACCGCGCTAAGTACGAGCGCGGCGAATGCCATGGAGACAAGGACGAAACGAGTCATCGGCGCATCACTACTTCAAGGATGTGAGCATGTTCCCGGGCCTTGTCGAGCAGTTCGCGAACCACCCAGGAGTGATGAAACTCTGAAAGGTTTAGATCATCGATCCGTGCAGCGACATCATCGTATTCGTACTCCCCGAATGTGTCAGGATTGTCGACAATCTTGAGGACGCGCCTCACTCCATCGTCGTCGACCCCCTCAATGCGTCCACGCGTGATTCCCAACTGATCAACGGTCCGAGCCACAGCGCGAGCGATTCCGTCAACGGGGCCGTTCGCATCGAAAGAGAGCTTGTGCATCTTCTTTCGAATCCACCGCGTGAGCGGTCGAAATGCCTGCTCTTCAACCTGTGGCGTGGCGATCACGTACTGGAACGATTTTACCCGCCGCAGTTCGCGCACCATCGTTTCCAGCGCTTCCTGTCGGACGATGAGCTGAGTACGAAGGTAACCACCATACTGGGCACGCACACGCCGTTCAGCAGCCGCGGTGGCGGGAGCCGGGAGCGCCTCCACGGCCGCGTCACTCTTCGCCGTCCGATACGCCCGGAAGCGCTCCCCGCAGAGGCTCGCGAACGCGCCGGGTGAGCAGGAGTGGTGGTAGTGCTGATACAGCCCGTTGTGTGAAACCTTGTGGATGACGAAAAAGTTGAAGTCCATGAGATGGGCCCCCTGGGCTACCTCTGTCACCTTCAACGTCATCCCCCCCGGCGCTTCCACCAGTTCGCAGTAGGCGCGATGGTCTTTCACCGTGACGACGAGTCCAACGTAGTAGTCGGCATCGTGATCAGCATTCATGAACAGCAGGCGCTTCTGCTCCCCTTCGCCTTCGAGTTCATCCGGAATGCAATCCGCAACGTGGCGAACGAATTGCTCGATGCTCACCTGCGCGCCAGGCTGATCAATCTCCAGGGTGAAGCCTGCCAACCTGACCTTCATTTCGTCCCTCCCAACACAAGTCTTTGTAGTTCTTGCATCGTACGAGAAGCGCAAGCGCGGATCATTCCCCCTTCCGGGGTGGGGCGCATGCGGAAACTGCGGTGCGGAAACGACCGCTTCAGAAGTAAAAAAGCCAACCCGTGGGTTGGCTTAGTGCGTTGATTTTCAACAGCTCTTGGCGGAGAGGGGGGGATTCGAACCCCCGGTACGGGGATACCGTACGCCTGATTTCGAGTCAGGTACATTCAACCACTCTGCCACCTCTCCTGATTCGGTGCCCGCCGTGGTTGGTAGCGGGTAAGCCTAAGAGTATAGCGACGTTTCAGACCCCTTGGCAACTCCCGCACGCATCTTGTGCGATTGCCGCCTCACGGTGATCTCCGCGAAGTCGCCTCCTCCTTCGCGCTTCAGCCCTTCAGCACTTCCAGTCCGCCCAGGTACGGGCGCAACGCCACCGGCACCTCGACGCTGCCGTCGGCCTGCTGGTAGTTCTCCAGCACCGCGACCAGCGTCCGGCCCACCGCCAGACCCGACCCGTTCAGCGTGTGCACCAGGTCGTTCTTGCCCTGCGCATTCTTGAAACGCGCCTGCATGCGACGCGCCTGGAACGCGCCCATGTTCGAGCACGAGCTGATCTCACGGTACGTGTTCTGCGCCGGCAGCCAGACCTCCAGGTCGTAGGTCTTGGTCGAGCCGAAGCCCATGTCGCCCGCGCACAGCAGCATCGTGCGATACGGCAGGCCCAGCTTCTGCAGCACCGCCTCGGCGTGGCCGGTCATCTCCTCCAGCGCCGCCATGCTGTGCTCGGGATGCTCGATGCGGACCATCTCGACCTTGTCGAACTGGTGCTGACGGATCAGGCCGCGGATGTCGCGACCGCCGCTGCCCGCCTCCGAGCGGAAGCACGGGCTGTGCGCCGTCAGCTTGATGGGCAGCTCTTCCGCCTTCAGCACGCTGTCGCGCACGGTGTTGGTCAGCGAGATCTCCGAGGTCGAGATCAGGTACTGCTCCTGCGCCTCGTCGTCGCCGCCGCGCAGCACCCAGAACATGTCTTCCTTGAACTTGGGCAGCTGGCCCGTGCCCTCGAGGATCTCGCGATTGACGATGTAGGGCGTGTAGCACTCGGTGTAGCCGTGCTCCTGCGTCTGCATGTCCAGCATGAACTGCGCGAGCGCGCGATGCAGCCGCGCGGCCGGGCCCTTCAGGAAGGTGAAGCGCGAGCCCGACAGCTTGGCGCCGGTCTCGAAGTCCAGGCCCAGAGGCGCGCCGACGTCGACGTGATCCTTGACCGCGAAATCGAAGCTGCGCGGCGTGCCCCAGCGGCGCACCTCGACATTGCCGGTCTCGTCCGCGCCGGCCGGGACGCTGACGTCCGGCAGGTTGGGCACGCCCATCAGCATCTGGTTGAGCTCGTGCTGGATCACGTCCAGCTTCTCGGCGCCGGCCTTGAGTTCGTCGGCGATGCCGGCCACCTCGGCCATCACCGCGCTGGCGTCCTCGCCCTTGCCCTTGAGCATGCCGACCTGCTTGGACAGCTGGTTGCGCTTGGCCTGCAGCTCCTCGGTGCGGGTCTGCACCTGCTTGCGGTCGGCCTCCAGCGCCTTGAAGCGCTCGATGTCCAGATAGGGTTGCGGGTTCTTGCGGAACTGCAGACGCTCGATGACGGCGTCCAGGTCCTTGCGCAGTTGGGTGATGTCCAGCATGACAGGTCTTTCGTGTTCTTCAGGGTCGGCGCCACGCGGCGCCGGCGGTGTCGGGAGCGATCAGGTCGCGCGATCGAGATCCCCGGCCTCGGCCAGGGATCGAGGCGATCAAGATCGGCTGGCGGCCACCTCGGCCATGGACTTGTCGCCCAGGCCCATGGGCAGCGGGAAGCGCACGTTCTCCTCGACGCCCGGCAGCTTGCGCACCGTCGTCGCGCCCAGCTCGCGCAGGCGGTCGATCACGGCCTGCACCAGCACGTCCGGCGCCGAAGCGCCCGCGGTCAGGCCCACCTTCGAGCGGCCGTCCAGCCACTCGCCGCGCACGTCCTCGGCGGAGTCGACCATGTAGGCCGGCGTGCCCAGACGCTCGGCCAGCTCGCGCAGGCGGTTGCTGTTGGAGCTGGTCGGGCTGCCGACCACCACCACCACGTCCACTTGCGGGGCCAGCACCTTCACCGCGTCCTGGCGGTTCTGCGTGGCGTAGCAGATGTCCTGCTTCTTGGGCTCGCGGATCTGCGGGAACTGGCGCTTCACCGCCGAGAGGATCTCCGCCGCGTCGTCGACGCTCAGCGTGGTCTGCGTCACCACCGCCAGCTTGCTCGGATCCTTGACGCGCACATGCGGCACGTCCGAGGCTTCCTCGACCAGATAGATGCCGTCGGTCAATTGGCCCATCGTGCCTTCGACCTCGGGGTGGCCCTTGTGGCCGATCATGATGAACTCGTAGCCCTCGCGGTGCAGCTTGGCCACCTCGACGTGGACCTTGGTCACCAGCGGGCAGGTCGCATCGAAGACCTGGAAGCCGCGCGCGGCCGCCTCCTGCCGCACCGCCTGGCTCACGCCGTGGGCCGAGAACACCAGCGTCGCGCCGGCGGGCACGTCGGCCAGATCCTCGATGAAGATCGCGCCGCGCTGCTTCAGGTCGTTCACGACGTAGGTGTTGTGGACGATCTCATGGCGGACGTAGATCGGAGCGCCGAATTTCTTCAGCGCGCGCTCGACGATCTCGATCGCGCGGTCCACGCCGGCGCAGAAGCCGCGCGGCTCCGCCAGCACGATGTCCTTGCCCGGCAGCGCGCTCAGGTCGACGGTCTGGGCCGGATCGTTGCTGGGGTCGCTCATGTGGTGTTCTCCCATCACAGCACCCCGATCAGCTGCACCTCGAAGCTGACGGGTTGTCCCGCCAACGGGTGGTTGAAGTCGAACAGCAACCAGTCTTCCCCCAGTTCACGCACCACGCCGGCGTACTGTCCCTGCCCATCGGGGGTGGGGAACTGCACCACGTCGCCGAGGTTGTACTGCTCGTGCGGGTCGCCCAGCTCCCGCATCAGGCTGCGCTTGACGCGCTGCAGCAGCTCGGGATTGCGCTCGCCGAAGGCCTCGCCCGGCGCGAGCTCGAAGCGGGTCTGCGTGCCTTCCTCAAGGCCGATCAGGCGCGCCTCGATGGCGGGCGCCAACTCGCCGGCGCCCAGCGTCAGCGTGGCGGGCTTGTCGGCGAAGGTGTCGATCAGCGGCTGACCGTCCGGCCCGCTGAGCCGGTAATGCAAGGTCAGGAACGAGCCAGGTTGGACGGGGTTCACTAGTCAGGGGGATGTTGGAAGACGAGGCGCGATTTTAGGCTGGAGCGCCACGTCCTTTCCTTCGAGTCCCGCCATGACCGTCCAGATCGCTCCGATCGCACCGCCCGCACTGCCCTCACCGCCGCTTTCGCCGGCGTCTCCGGCGGCCTGCCTCGGCTCGCTGGCCGCCCTCCCCGCCGAGGCCCGCCCGCGCGAGAAGCTCATCGCCCGCGGCGCACCGGCGCTGAGCGACGCGGAGCTGCTCGCCATCCTGATGCGCACCGGCCTGCCCGGACGATCGGTCCTGCAGCTGGCGCGGGACGTCCTCGACCAGTGCGGAGGGTTCGCCGGGCTGATCGCCTCCGACGCGACCACGCTCGGACGTATCAAGGGGCTGGGGCCGTCCAAGGTCGGCATCCTGCTGGCCGCGGCCGAGATCACGCGTCGCGCCCTCCGGCAACCGCTCACGGCGGCTCCCGTCTTCGAGCACGCCGAGACCGTCCGCGACTTCCTGCGCCTGGAGTTCGACGCGTTGAGCGCGGAATGCTTCGCGGTGATGTTTCTCGACATCCGGCATCGGCTGATCGCCCTGGAGACCCTGTTCCAAGGCACGGCATCCCATACCATTGCCTATCCCCGCGAGGTGGTGAAGCGCGCGCTGGCCCTGAACGCCACCGCCGTGATCCTGGTCCACAACCATCCGTCCGGCCACACCGATCCGTCGCCGCAGGACATCCAGCTCACGCGCGTGATGGCGCAGACGCTGGCCCTGGTGGACGTGAAGGTGCTGGACCATTTCATCGTCGGCGCGGGCGATGCCGTATCGATGACCGACCTGGGCCTGATGTGACCGACCGACTGCGCAGCCTGCAGGACCTGCAGACGCTGCACCGAGAACTGAAGCTCCGCCAGCGCGCGGAGGAAGAGCGCCGCGAGCGTGAAGCCGCGCAGGCGCGGCTGCGCGATCACGAGGCCCGCATCTTCGAGCACACCGTCGGCGCGGTCGTCCGGCTGCCCGACGCCAATCGCGTCGTCCTGCGCCACGGCCTGCCCGAGCCCGAACCCCGTCAGCGCGAACTCGACGAGCAGCGCGCCTGGAAGGAGGCGCTGTCGGACGATTTCGACGTGGATTCGCTGCTGGAGACGGACGAGACCTTGTCCTTCCGCCGGCCGGAGATCTCGGCCGAGTCGGTGCGCAAGCTGCGCCGCGGCCACTGGTCGCTGCAGGCGCAGATCGACCTGCACGGCCTGCGCCGTGACCAGGCGCGCGAGGCCCTCGGCCAGTTCATCCACGACAGCGCCCGGCGCGGCCTGCGCTGCGTGCGCGTGGTCCATGGCAAGGGCAATGGCTCGCCCGGCAAGGAGCCGGTGCTCAAGTCGCGCGTGCGCCGCTGGCTGGTGCAGAAGCAGGAAGTCCTGGCCTTCGTCCAGGCTCGCGCCAGCGATGGCGGCGCCGGCGCGCTGATGGTGTTGCTCAACGCGACCTGAAACCCACGCCGAAGACCGTCCCCCATCAGGGCGGCGTCCCGCGGGCGTCTCTCCCCGGCCCCGGGGAAACAACCATCGAGCGTCGCTTCCCCCGCCCCCCTCGCCCACACGGGCTTTCCCCCTCCCCCGATTCGCGTTGTTTTCCGGAACACGCGGTTGCGTCGCCCTGCGCGGCTGGCTAGTCTCCTCAAGCCGGCGTTGTTGAGAACAGTTCTCAAGGAGTTGATTCACTTCATCAAACATCCATCGTCACGATGGGGAGGGAACACGCATGTCGATGCCCATGTCTCCGGCCTTCTCGCCCGCCACGGGCCTGCGCCGCCACAGCCGCGGCCGCTTCCAGGCGCCAAGCGCCCGCACCGGCGGCTTGATCCTGGTCGGGATCGTCCATCTGCTGATGGTGGGCGCGCTCATCAAGGGCTTCCAACGTCACGCCTCCGAAGCGCCGCCACCCATCCAGTTCCGCACCGTCACCGAGAAGCCCGAGCCGCCCAAGCCGCCGGAGCCGGTCCAGATCACCGAGCCCGAAGTCCGCATGCCCAAGCTCGTCGAGGTGCCGATCCCGACGGTCGAGGTCACGCCCACCACGCCGCCGATGATCCAGACGGTGCCCGCGCAGGAGTCGCGTGAGATCACGCCCTTCCAGACTGCGGCGAGCAACAGCGGCGAGACCAAACCGGCCGGGCCCGTCCCCACGCCCAAGGACGCGATCCGCCAGCCCGGCGCGATCTGCACGCAGATGGCCGCGCCGGACATGCCCACGGTCAACTGGAGCGGCGAAGCGTTGTTCCGCGCCGTCGCCGACGTGCAAGGAGGACGCGTGGTCGCGGTGCAGATCCAGGCCTTGAGCGGCGCCATGGATGCGCGCACGCGGCGCGCCTTCTCCAACGCCATCGAGGGCACGCTGAAGTCGCGCTACGTCTGCCCGGGCGAGCACCGCTTCCAGCAGGAGTTCGCCTTCCGCGTCGATTGAGCTCCCATCGGATCGGAGCCTCGCGGCCCGAAATGAAGAAGGCGCCGGCACGCTCATCGCGTGGTCGGCGCCTCGTGGCTCCAGAGCCTCAGGACCTCAATGCAGCATCAGGCTGGTGTGGGGCGAGCTCGGCGTGGTGAAGGCCATCAGCAGGCGCTCCGGGTGGAACTCGCCGACCAACTCGGCACCTTGCCAGTGGGTCTCGATGGCGTGCTCCAGACCCTTGAGCACGCAGAAGGACATGAAGGCGTGCTCGGCCTGATCCCCGTCCACATCGACATGCTGAAGCCGCACGCAGGCCGCGCGCAGGAAGTTCAGCATCAGGATGGGGCTGTCCGTCTCCGGGCAGTAGCCGGCGCAGACCTCGATGTCCTCGCGGGCATCCTCCGAGAGCCACAGGCGGCCGTCGTCGATGCGGACATGCTGGAGGTCGGGATTGGCTTCGATGCCGACCACATCGTCGTCGAATTGCGTGAGCATGATGGGCTCAACGTTAGACGACGGCGCGATGGCCGTGTTCATCGGCCCTCCGACGCGGCAAGCCGTGCCGTCAGAAATGCACGCCCGCGGCGCCGGTTACATCGTGTCGGCGCGAACGTCCGCGCATCGGGCGCTCGCCAGTCCGCACCTTGCGCTCAAGGCCCGTGACGCATCGCACACCCGCCCGCGAGTGCGGGCGCTCAGACGTTGCGCATCCAATCCGCCGTGTTGGCGAAGGACGCCACCAGCCGGCGTTGCAGCTCGGGATCGAGCTCGCATTCCGCCATGGCCTGGGTCATCGCGGCCATCCATTGGTCGCGCTCGGCGATGCCGATGCGATAAGGCATATGCCGGGCGCGCAGCCGCGGATGGCCGAAGCGCTCGACGAAATGATCGGGCCCGCCCAGCCAGCCGCACAGGAACCAGAACAGCTTGTCCCGCGATCCATCGAGCGTCGTCGGGTGAATGGCTCGCAGCTGCGCGAAACGCGGCTCCAGGTCCATCAGGTCGTAGAAGCGGTCGACGAGGCGCCGCACGGCATCCTCGCCGCCCACCCATTCGAACGGGGTCGCGGGCGCGGCGCCCGTCGCGCCAAGGTCTTGGGAATCGGTCATCGCAGCGGGAGAAATCGGAATGGGGAGGGAGAGATCCGCTCGAGACCGCGGACTCCGGCCCGCATCAAGCGGGCAACAGCATGCGCGCGCTCAGATCCGGGATCAAGCGCGCGCGGCGGCGATCTCGAGCAGCTTGGAGGCCAGGCCGCGGATCTGCTGCGCGGCGTCGCTGCCGGGGTAATGCTCCAGCAGCAGCTGGCGCTTGAGCACCGCCTGCCGGACCATCGGGTCGCTCTTGACCTCGCCCAGCAGCTCCAGCTTGAAGTTCTGGCCCGGCTGGGGACCGACGAAGCGCTGCAGCACCTGCTGCAGTTGGCCGCAGATCAGCTTGCCCTCGCCCGGGCGGTTGGCCTGGTTGATGATCAGCCGCACCTGCCGGCGTTCCTGCTGCGTCGCCAGCACCTTGATCGTGGCGTAGGCGTCGGTCAGCGAGGTCGGCTCGGGCGTCGCCACCACGAGCACGTCATGCGCCATCGACACGGCGAACAGCACCACGTCCGAGATGCCGGCGCCCGTGTCGAGCAGCACGTAATCGAAGCGCGGCCGCACCACCTCCAGGATGTGCAGCAGCTTGTCGCGCACGTCCGGCGTCAGCCGCGAGTACTCCACCATGCCCGAGCCTGCCAGCAGCACATGGAAGCCGCCCGGCGCGGGCAGGATGGCCTGCTCCAGGGTGCAGCGCTCGGTGAAGACGTCGTGCAGCGTGAGCTTGGGATGCAGGTTCAGCACCACGTCCAGATTGGCCAGACCGAGGTCGGCGTCCAGCACCAGCACGCGCTCGCCGCGCGCGGCCAGGGCCGCCGCCAGATTCGCGGTGACGAAGGTCTTGCCCACGCCGCCCTTGCCGCTCGTGACGGCCAAGGTGCGAGCGCCTCCGCGGGCATTCGATGCAGCAGGAGCTGTTGTCATGCTCATTCACTATCCTGTTGCGTTACTGCGAACAACATGCCTTTTTCCTCGGCGCTGACCAGGGAGTCCACGGCGCTCTCCAGGCAGGCGCGGTTGCGCCCCTCGGCCTTGGCCCGGTACAGCTGACGGTCGGCACGCTCCGTCCAGATCAGGGTCGACGACCGCACCCATTGGGGCGCGAACGCCCCGCCGATGCTGATCGTGCAGCGCAGCGGCGGGGTGCCGTTGGCGACGCTGATCGCCATCGCCTCGACCCGCTGCCGGATCCGCTCCGCCACCAACACGCCGACCGAGGTCGGGCAGTTGGGAAGAATGATCGCGAACTCCTCGCCCCCGACCCGCGCCACCGTGTCCATCGGCCGGACCGTCTGCCCGATCGCCTGCGCGACCGCGCGGATCACCTGATCGCCGGCCGCGTGGCCGTGCGTGTCGTTGACCGCCTTGAAGTGGTCGATGTCCAGCACCAGCAGCAAGGCCGGCTCGCCGGACCGCGCCACCCGGTCGACCTCGCGCCCCAAAGCCATCTCGAAGCTGCGTCGGTTGACCAGTCCGGTCAACGCGTCCTTGCTCGAGAGGTCGCACAGCGCGTCCAGGATGCCCTGTAGCCAGGCCTCCGAGTACGGCTCCGCGTCGGGCAGCATCGCCCCGGCCTGCTGCAGCAGCTGCAGGGCCAGGTCCAGGCGCAAGTGATGCGCGGCAATGAGACTTTGCGGATGTTCCAAGGGGTGGACCGAGGGCGGACGGGTCAATTTCCGGCGCAGTCTAGCGGGTTCCCCCCGAACGAGGTCGCAGAAAAGAGCCAGTTACCCCACCTCTTTCACACATCAAATTGGCGACTAGCACGCAAACTAGCGATTGCCGACAATGGCGGCTTACCCGGTGCCCCGGCATCCACACATCTAGAAGTCCAACAGCCCATGCGCCCAGGTCAACCGGCTTCCGTTCCGGCCTCGTCTCCCGTGGAGGCGATCGATCACGAGTTCAGCTTCAGCCGGGCGGACTTCGACCGCGTGCGCCAGCTGATCTACCAGCACGCGGGGATCTCGCTGCACGAGGGGAAGCACGCCATGGTCTACAGCCGGCTCTCGCGCCGGCTGCGCGACACCGGCCACAAGAGCTTCGCCAGCTACCTGCAATGGCTGGAGGGCGTCACGGGTCCGCAAGGGGACCAGGAGTGGCAGGAGTTCGTGAACTGCCTGACCACCAACCTCACGAGCTTCTTCCGTGAGGACCACCATTTCCAGTCGTTGACCGACGACCTCAAGACGCTGACGGGCAAGCCGCTGCGCATCTGGTGCTGCGCCGCCTCCACCGGCGAGGAGCCCTACTCCATCGCGATGACCTGCCAGGAATCGCTGGGCGCGAATTCCGGCGTGCAGATCATCTGCAGCGACATCGACACCAACGTGCTCAACACCGCGCGCCGTGGCGTCTACGCGGCCGAGTCGCGCGGCCTCTCGCCGCAACGTCTGCGCCAATTCTTCCTCAAGGGGACGGGCGCCAACGAGGGCCGCATCCGCATCAAGCCCGAGCTCGCGCGCATGATCGAGTTCCGCACGCTGAACCTCATGAACACGAACTGGAATCTGGGCGAGCCCTTCCACATCGTGTTCTGCCGCAACGTGATGATCTATTTCGACGCCCCGACGCAGCGCAAGGTGCTGGAGCGCATCCACAAGGTGATGCGACCGGGCGGCCTGCTGTTCGTCGGCCATTCCGAGAACTTCACCGATTCCCGCGATCTCTTCCGCCTGCGCGGCAAGACGATCTACGAGCGCGTCTGAAAGAACACCCCATGACCCTGTCCTCCGCCTCCTCCGCCATGCAGCAAAGCGCGGCGCTGGCCAGCGCCGGCGCGGCACGCGTGGCCCAGCTCAAGACGGTGTCGCGCAAGAACGGCGAGGCCTCGTTCTTCTTCTACGACGCGCACTTCAAGAACGCCGCCGTGAAGGTGCTGCCGGGCGAGTACTTCGTCGACAACGACGACCTGCTGGTGATGACCACGCTGGGGTCCTGCATCGCGGCCTGCCTCTGGGACCGCCATGCGCAGATCGGCGGCATGAACCATTTCATGCTGCCCGAGGGCCACGGCGACTCGGGCCGCTACGGCTCGTTCGCGATGGAACTGCTGATCAACGAGATGATGAAGCGCGGCGCCGCCAAGAGCCGGATGGAAGCGAAGATCTTCGGCGGCGGCGCCGTCATCTCGGGCATGAACACGATCAACGTCGGTGAACGCAACACCAACTTCGTCATCGATTTCCTCAAGCTTGAACGCATCCCCATCGTCTCCAAGGACGTGATGGACGTATACCCGCGCAAGGTCTGTTTCCTGCCCAAGAGCGGCAAGGCGATGGTCAAGCGCCTGGCGCCGACCAACACCGATGCGTTGGTGCAGCAGGACAAGGCCGCGGCGCAGCGCGCGCAGCCGGTCGCCAGCACCGGCGGCTCGATCGACCTGTTCTGAGGACAAGACCTGTAGACCGAGACGGCCGCCCCGGGGACGCCCCCGAGGAAGAGCAGAAGTACGAGGAGTGAGAAAATGGCCAAGACCACTGTCGTCGTCGTCGATGATTCCGCGCTGGTGCGCAGCATCCTGACCGAGATCATCAACCGCCAGCCCGACATGCAATGCATCGGCGCGGCCAGCGACCCGCTCGCCGCGCGCGAGATGATCCGCAACCTCAACCCCGACGTGATCACGCTGGACGTCGAGATGCCCAAGATGGACGGGCTGGACTTCCTGCAGCGCCTGATGCGCCTGCGGCCGATGCCGGTGGTGATGGTGTCCACGCTGACCGAGCGCGGCGCCGAGGTCACGCTCAAGGCGCTGGAGCTGGGCGCGGTGGACTTCGTGGCCAAGCCCAAGATCGGCGTGGCCGACGGTATCCGCGCGCTGGCGCAGGACATCACCGACAAGATCCGCATCGCCGCCAAGGCGCAGATCCGCCGCCTGCATGCGCCGGCGCCGGCCGCCGCGGGCGCTCCCGCCGCGACCGGCGGCGCGACGCCGCCGCTCAAGCCCGCCTCCCCCATCGCCAGCCTGGGCCGGCTGTCGACCGAGAAGATCATCTTCATCGGCGCGTCGACCGGCGGCACCGAGGCCACCAAGGACGTGCTGATCAACCTGCCCGCCGACTGCCCGGCGGTCTGCATCACGCAGCACATGCCGCCCGGCTTCACCCGCAGCTATGCGGCGCGCCTGGACGGCCTGTGCAAGATCCGCGTCAAGGAAGCCCAGGACGGCGAGCGCATCCTGCCGGGCCACGGCTACATCGCCCCGGGCGGCATGCACTTCAGCGTGGAGCGCTCCGGCGCCAACTACATCGCTCGGGTGCAGGACGGCGATCCGGTCAATCGCCACAAGCCTTCGGTGGAGGTGCTGTTCAACTCGGCCGCGCGCGTGGTGGGACAGAACGCGCTGGGCATCATGCTCACCGGCATGGGCGCCGACGGTGCCAAGGCCATGAAGACGATGAAGGACGCGGGGTCCTACAACCTGGTCCAGGACGAAGCCACCTGCGTGGTCTTCGGCATGCCGCGCGAGGCCATCAACGCCGGCGCGGCCGACGAGGTCCTGCCGCTGCAGCAGATCGCCACGCGCCTGATCGAACGCCTGCGCAGCACGGCCGGCATGTCGCTGAACCGGGTGTGACCGGACGCTGATCAGCAGCGGCCGCCGC
>NZ_JBCNLU010000055.1:0-18715 GCF_039595295.1 Roseateles sp. | reverse complement strand
TCGGCGTCTGGGCCACGGCGGGGACGGAGTTCGAAGGCGGACGATTGATCGGGGGGGAGGCGCTCTATCTCATCTCCGCTGGCAGGGCCGCGATCGTGGGAGCACCGCTTCCCGTGATGCGCTGCCCCGACGGCCGCGTCTGCGCGCCCATCATCGGCGTCGCCGGGCGGGCGACGTTTGAAGAAGCGACCCGTCGCCTGAGCATCCAAGTGCAGGATGGGCGGAACAGCCAAACGATCGAAGGCGAGCTGGCGGCGGATGGAGCGACCGTCCTGCTGACCACCGGGCCCAGGCAGGTGAAGCGTCTTGTGCGGCGCGAGGCAGACGTTCCGCCGGCGCTCGAAGCGCAGCTCAAGGCCGCTGAATGAGCGTCAGGCCACCGGGCCTGACCCCAGGGTCGTTGTGGTCTCATCGTCCCGCCCTCAAGCTTCCGCCGCCGCTGCCGATAGTCCTGAAATGAACATCGCCAACTCCCCCAGCGTCGCCTCCGCGGTCAGCAATGCCTCCAACGGCACGCCGGGCACGGTCGGCAATGCCGCCAGCCTGCTGGTGCTGCGCAAGGCCATGGACACCCAGGAAGCCGGCGCCGCCGCGCTGCTCGAGGCCCTGCCGCAGCCGGCGCTCGCTACCGAGGGCAACCTCGGGCGCAACCTCAACGTCTACGCCTGAGGGCGTCGGCGCGCGACGCTGAGGACCGCTTGGCGAGACGCCGGGCGGCTCGGGCGCTCGTAGCCGCATCGTGGTAGAAATCCCCGCCCTCGGCCCCGCCGAGGAAGGGATCCCATGAAAACCCTCGCCCGCCTGCTCGCCCCCGCGCTGCTGATCGCCGCGATCGCCGCACCCGTCGCCGAGACTGCCTACGCGCAGACCACCCCTCCAGCCAGCGCCGCCAACGGCTTCTCCGCCGAGCGCCTCGCCCGCGTGCAACGTGTGCTGCAGGCCTACGTCGACCAGGGCCGGCTTGCGGGCGTCGTGGTGCAGGTGAAGCAGGATGGCCGCGATGTCCTCACCGCCGCCGTCGGCTGGCGAGACCGCGAGGCCCGCGATCCGATGCGTCAGGACGCCGTCTTCCGCATCGCCTCCCAGACCAAGGCGCTGACCAGCGTCGCGGTGATGATGCTGATGGAGGAGGGGAAGCTCCTGCTCAACGACCCCGTCGGCAAGTACCTGCCCGAATGGGCGAAGACCACCGTCGCGGTGAGCCAGCCGGGCGGTGGCTACAAGGTCGTGCCGGCCAAGCGGCCGATCACGCTGCGCGACCTGCTCACCCACACCTCCGGCGTCTCCTACGGACCCGGTCCGGCGCTTCAGGCCTGGCGCGACGCCGGCTTCAACGGCTGGTACTTCGCGGACCGTGACGAGCCTATGTCCGCCGCCATCGCCCGCATGGGCGCGCTGCCGATGGCCGCGCAGCCGGGCGAGCAGTTCGTCTACGGCTACAGCACGGACGTGCTGGGCGTGGTCGTGGAGAAGATCAGCGGTCAGTCGCTCGCGGACTTCCTGACCGAGCGACTGATCCGTCCCTTGGGCATGAAGGACACGGCGTTCCGCGCCTCGCCGGACATGGCGCGCCGGCTCGCGGTGGTCTACACCGGCGGCGCGGCCGGGCTGGCCCGAGCCGCCGCGCCCGGCGCGTGGGAGGAGATCAGCTACGTCGGCCAAGGCCATTACGTCGACGGTCCGGGCAAGGCCTTCTCGGGCGGCGCGGGGCTGCTCTCCACCGCGGCGGACTACAGCCGCTTCCTGGAGATGCTGCGCCGGGGCGGCGAGCTCGATGGGCGGCGCTACCTCAGCCGCAAGTCGGTCGAGCTCATGACCAGCAATCAGCTGGACGGTCAGCCCTTCTTCATGCCTGGCTCCGGCTTCGGTCTGGGCTTCAGTCTTCGCCTCGATGTGGGCAAGGCGGGCGAGCTCGGCTCATCGGGCGAGTTCGCGTGGGGCGGGGCGTATCACAGCCAGTACTGGGTGGACCCGAAGGAGCGGCTCACCGTGGTCTATCTGACGCAGCTCCAATCCCCCGGCGATGTGGACGATCACGCGAAGGTGCGGGCGTTGATTTATCAGGCCTTGAATTGAAGGGATGAACATGAAGGGATTCCACCTGCCCCTCATCCTCGCTGCGGCCTTCCAAGGCGCAGCCTTTGCGCAATCCGTCCATCCGAGCATCCCGGATGCCGAGCTGCCCGCCCTCATCGCCAAGCTGGACCAGAAGCATTTCGACGCGTTCAACAGCTGTGACACGCAGACGCTGACGGCGCTCTACGAGCCCGACGTGGAGTTCTTCCATGACCTCAACGGCCGCGTCTTGAATCGCGACCAGTTCATTCAAGCGGTCAAGAAGAACATCTGCGGCAAGGTGGAGCGACGGCTCACCCCGGGGACGATGGAGGTCTATCCGATGGCCAAGATCGGCGCCCTCCAGATCGGCCGGCATTGCTTCGCCCAACCCGGCAAGCCGGATTGCATCCAGCAGGGCCGCTACTCCATCCTCTGGCGCTTCGACGGAACGACCTGGCAGATCTCGAAGGTGTTCAGCTTCGACCACCGGCCCATGGGCGACCATTGATCGGCGCTGCCCGTCTTCGAAGTGGATGACATCCTGTCTCCTAACGCTTCATCAGCTCGCTCACCCCCGACACCAGCAGCGCCACGCCCGAGCATGAGAGCAAGCTCAGCACGATCTGCCGGAAGCGCGCCTCCGAGATCCCGACATAGAGCCGCCCGCCGAGCAGCGTCGGCACCAGCATCGCCGGCGCGACGATCGCGAACAGCGGCAGCACCTCGCGCGTGACCAGGCCCTTGGACAGATAGACCGCCATCGTCACCAGCAAGGCCGAGAGGTTGAAGTTCTGGATGATCGAGCGCTGCTCGTCCTTGGGCAAGCCGCGCAGCACGCACCACAGCGTCGGCACCGTGCCGGTGAAGCCGCCCAGCCCGCCCATCATCCCGCCCACGCCGCCGACGACCGCATCGGCGATACGACCGCCCGCGTTGATCCGCGGCAGACGCTGCGCGAGCAGCATCGCCGGGCACCAGATCACCAGCAGCCCGCCCAGCGCGACCTTGAAGGCCTGCATGTCGATGATCGGCAGGATGGTGACGCCGATGGGAACGCCCACCAGCCCGCCGAGCAGGAAAGGCGCCAGGCGGCGCCAGTCGAAGCCTCGACGCACGGTCACCGCCGCGATGATCTGGCCCGTCAGGGAGCCGAAGACCGCGAGCGTCGCCGCGATCTTCGGGTCCAGCGTCCACGCCCAGAAGGACATCGCGGTCAGCCCGAAGCCGAAGCCCGACAAGCCCTGGACAAAGCCGGCGCAGACGGCGCCGATCACGACAACGGTGTAGAGATCCATGCGTTCCTGTTGACAGCCTTGCTCGCGCTACTCGCTGATGGTCTTGGTCGTCAGCGCCGCGTCCTTCGCGATCTCGGTCTCCGAGAACGGCATCCGCTGCCACTGCCCCGCGCTGTAGGCGCGCGTGTAGTCGCTGTAATGCGAGGACCCCGGATCATCGGAGAGCGAGAAGGTCAGGAAGGTGTAGGCCTCGACCCCGTCGCTGGGGAAGCGCACCACCTGGATGTAGCTGTTGGCGCTGGTCGCCGTGTCCAGGTTGTAGCCGCCCTGATCGATGCGCGTCGGCGAGCAGGCGATCGTGAAATAGCCCTGCGCGCCGCAGCCGCCGAACAGCGGAATCTTGTCGCTGCCGCGCGGCGCGAACAGCGTCTCGCCCCGCGTGGCATTGAGCGCGAAGCCGCTGGCCTGGATGCGCAGGATGGCCGCGCCGAAAGCCTGACGCAGCGTCGCCGCCGCGGCCGGGTTCAGATCGCGCGGCGTGCGGACCGGGTCGGTCGCGCTGAAGGGCACCGCGTACAGCGAGGCCTCCGGCAGCCGCGCCGCGCGCGTCCAGAACTCGTCCCACACATGCGCGCCGCGCGAGCCCACCTGCGCCTTGTTGTCCCAGGCCTGCAGCACCGCGCAGGCCTCGGTCGGATCGACGTTGCGCGCGGGATTGAAGGTCTCGCCGGTGGCGGTGTCGCCGGTGACGCTGATGGCCGTGGGTGGCGCGCACAGCATCGCGAGGGCCTGGTCCTTCACCAGCTCGGCGCTGAGCGCGCGGCTGTTCAGCACCATCGCGCGCACCGTGTCGCTGGTGGCCTTGTTGCCCGAATAGCCGTCGGTGCCCGCGAGCCGCCCCTGCGCCAGCAGATGCGCCAGTCGCGTGCGCAGGCTGATCGATGCCGTGCCCGCCGGGCCCATCAGATCGGGGAAACCGGTCAGCGGCGCCGCCGGGTTGCTCAGCCAGTAGCTGTCGTTGCTGTTGAGCACGTAGTCGTCGCGCAGCAGGCTGGGCATGCGCGAGGTGCCGATCGCGCCGGGCTGCTTGGAGTCCGCATCGGTCTGCCAGTCACAGCTGCTCTTGGAGCCGTCCAGCACCGGCGTGCGCGGCAGCGCGGCGCTGAGCGCGTTCGTCAGCGGCGTGGCGCAGTTCGTCATCTGCGCGGGCGAGACGTTGGGCACCGCGCCGATGTCGGCATACCAGGCCTGGCTGCTGCCGCGCGCGACGGCCACCGTGTTGACCCACGGGATCGAGGACTCCTCCCGTTGGATCTTCGCGAGTTCGTCCAGCGACTTGGCCTGGCTCCAGCGCAGCCAGACGCGGAACACGCGGAAGTTGTCCGCGTTGATGTCGCGGATCGCGAAGGCGGTGTTGGTGTTCCAGCCCAGCGCCGGATCGAGCGCGCCGAGGTTCACGATGGGCCCGAACTGCGACTCGTAGAGCGTGCGGGTGACGTTGGCCACGGTGCCGTCCCCTTGCTTGACCGGCACGCTCAGCGCGCGGGCGGTCATCTTCACCGGCACGCCGTCGCGCAGGTAGCTGGTCGGATCGCCGGGCACCAACGTCAGCTGGAACAGCCCGTAGCGGCGCGCGGCGGAGACCGTGTGACTCCAGGCCACATCGTTCGTGTAGCCGATCTGGATCACGGGCACGCCCAGGAAGGACGTGCCGGCGACGTTGAGCTCGCCCGGGATGGTGAACTGCGCCTGATAGAAGCGGTCGGGGCCGCGCCAGTACCAGTGCGGATTGCCGAACAGCAGCGGGCTGCTGTCGCCGGTGGCCGCGGTGCCGAAGCCGATCATGTTGCTGCCCACGCCCTCCTTGCCCCCGACCTCGAAGTTGGGGAGACGGTCGGTGGCGATGGCCAGCTGCGTCGCCTTCGCGAGGCGAGGACGGGGCGACATCGACAACGCGGCCGTGGTCGTGGTCGTGGTGACCGCGTTCATCGCGGACGCTGTCGTCGGCGTCACCGCGGCCGGCGCCGTGGCGTTGGCGATCTGGACCAGGTAGTTGCTGTAGCCCGCCGCGAAGTGCGCCGCGTACATGCGCCGGAACACGTCCAGGTCGGTGAGCGGCTTGACCCACTCCTCGTTGCGGCAGGCCGCGTGGGCGGTGGCCTCGGCGCCGGACTTGATCTCGCGCACGTAGCGGTTGTAGCCCGCCGCATAGCCGGCCACGACCTGCTTGAGCCGATCCGGCTGCGCGGCGATCAGGCGCTGCATCACGTCGTCGTTGAGCACATGCCGGTGATAGAAGTCGGCGTCGAGGTTCTTGGGCTGGCCGATGGTGCTCTGGAAGGGGATCACCGCGTCCGCGCCGAAGTAGCGGGAGCGCTCGCCCCGGAAGGTCAGCATGGAATTGGCGATGGTGCACAGGTCGTCCTGTGCCTGCGCGTAGCCATAGCCGTAGCCCACGCCGCCCCAGTTGGACGCCTTGATGTGCGGCACGCCCATGGACGTGCGCCGGATCTCGGCGGAATAGGTGGACGCCGGCGGCGCCGGGCCGTCGTCGTCGTCGTTGTTGATCCAGCACGCGCTCAGCAGCGCGGCGGAACCCAGGGTCAGTGCGAGCAGCGGCATCACGCCGCCACGAACGGTATGTGTCATCTTGTCTCCCTTGTCCTGTCAACCGGACCCGTTAGTGCGGGCCGAGGCCAAGGATAGAGGACTCCGCGGACCGCCGTTCGCCATGTCTCCGGTACGGATTCTCTGGTCAAAAGAAGAACTGATCGAAGGGAAAAAATAATCGATTGGACGGAAGCGGTCGGAGCGCCAACACTCGCCTGAAACAAGCCTCCTCGAGGGGCACAGGAGACGACGGCCATGTTCCTTCTTCAAGCGCCGCAAGTGCGCGAGCCCGAGCTGTTCACGCGCATGCCCGATGCGTATCGCCGGCGGGTGCGTTCCTCGTGGGCGGACGCCAATCGCGGCGGGAACCCGGTGGATTCCTTTCTCGAAGGCCCGGTCGTCGGCGACAACGGCGAGCTCTTCGTCACCGACATCCCCTACGGCCGCATCTTCCGCATCAGCGCCCACGGGGAATGGACGCTGGTGGCCGAGTACGACGGCGAGCCCAACGGCATGAAGCTCGCGGGCCCGGACACGCTGCTGATCACCGACTACAAGAACGGCCTGATGCGGCTGGATCTGCGGACCGGTCGGGTGGCGCCTTTTCTCGACCGGAGGAACTCCGAGCGCTTCAAGGGCGTCAACGATCTGGTCTTCGACAGCCGCGGCAATCTGTACTTCACCGATCAGGGACAGACCGGGCTCCAGGATCCCACCGGACGCCTGTATCGGCTGAGCCCTTCGGGGCGGCTCGATCTGCTGTTGAGCAACGTGCCCAGTCCCAACGGCGTCGCGCTCTCACCGGACGAGAAGCTGCTCTATCTCGCCGTGACGCGCGGCAATCAGGTGTGGCGGGTGCCGCTGCAGGCGGACGGCAGCGTGTCCAAGGTCAGCGCCTTCTTCACCTCCTACGGCCCCAGCGGTCCCGACGGACTGGCCGTCGATGAGCAGGGCCGCGTGCTGGTCGCCAATCCCGGTCTCGGCTACGTCTGGGTGCTCAACGCCCGCGCCGAGCCGGTGCAGGTCATCCGCGGACCGGCCGGCGCGTCGCTGACCAACCTCGCCTTCGGCGGCTCCGATCGCCGGACCGTGTTCTGCACCGACTCGACACACGGTGCGGTGCTGCGCTTCGAGATGGACGTCCCGGGCCTTCCGCTGGCCCGTGCCGCGTCGAGCAAGACCTGACCCCGGGCGATCCCGCCGGGATCCTCCGCCCCGTTCCCTTCCACGACCCAGCGCCGTCGAGGCGGGCGTGAGCCTGCCCGCGGCGCCTTGCCAGGAGTTCCCATGACGATGTTCTCTTCCCGCCGGCGCCCGTCGCCGCGCGGCGTCTCCCGCTTGCGTCGCGCCTTGCTGACCGCCTGCGCGTTGGGCCTGTCGCCCTTGGCGCACGCCGCCTTCCCCGAGCGCGTGATCACCATGGTCGTCCCCTACGCGCCGGGCGGCGCCGCCGATGCGCTGGCGCGCGTGGTGGCCGCGCGGATGAGCGTGCGCCTGGGCGCCACCGTGATCATCGACAACCGCGCCGGTGCCAGCGGCACCATCGGCGCCAGCTTCGTGGCGAAGGCGGCCCCGGACGGCTACACGATGCTCTACGACGCCACGCCGTACGCGACCAATCCGCACCTGTTTCCCAAGCTTCCCTTCGCGCCGACGGCGCTGCGTCCGGTCTCCCTCGTCGCCCAGACCCCGAACGTGCTCATCGTCCGCAAGAACGCGCCGTTCAAGGACCTCGCCGATCTGATCAAGCAGGCCAAGGCCAGACCCGGCAAGATCAATTTCGCTTCCGGCGGCGCCGGCACGGGTCAGCGTCTGGCCGCGGAGCTGCTGCGACAGAAGCTCGGATTGGACATGGTCCACGTGCCCTACAAGAGCGGCGGCCCCGCGATCACGGACGTGGTCGGGGGCCAGGTGGACTTCATGTTCGGCACGGTCTCCGCGACCGCGCCGCTGGTGCAGGGCGGCAAGCTGCGCGCGCTGGCCGTGTCTTCGCGGGAACGCGCTGCCGCGCTGCCGCGGGTGCCCACGGTGGCGGAGGCCGCCCTTCCCGACTTCGAGGTCTACGAGTGGAACGGCCTCTTCGTGCCGGCCCGCACGCCGGACGAACTCGTCAACAAGCTGCAGGGCGCGCTTGCCGACACCTTGAAGGAAGACGAGGTCCGCAAGCGCTTCACCGAGCTGGGCGCCACGCCGATCGGCTCCACGCCCGCGCAGTTCGCGGACTACCTGCGACAGGAGAACGCGCGCTGGGCCGAGGTCATCCGCAAGGGACGCATCCAACTCGATTGAGGCGCGATCCCCGATCCCCGATCCCCGTTCCCCGATATCCGTTCCCCGATATCCGATATCCGATACCCACAAGGGTCCCCATCACGACCGGCCCCGACACCCCAGGAGACCGCAACTTGAACTCTCGCCACCTGACCCTGGGCAGCCTGACGCTGTCCGCCCTGGCCTGCGCGACCGCCGCGCAGGCGCAATCGAACGTCACGATCTACGGGACCGTGGACGTGTCGCTGCGCCGCGCCACGCATTACGGCGCATCCAACCAGACCTATCACTCCGAGGGCGACGCCGTCTTCTCGCCCAGCCGATTCGGTCTGCGCGGCAGCGAGGATCTGGGCGGCGGCTACAAGGGCGTCTTCCTGCTGGAGCAGGGCCTGGATCCGTCCTCGGGCACGCTCACCATGGCGACGGCCACGCCCAACTACGGCAACGGCGTGGCCTCGACCGGCCGCGCCTGGGGGCGCGAGGCCTGGGTCGGTCTGGAGACGCCGATGGGGACGGTGACGCTGGGGCGGCAGTACACGCTCGCGCACCAGCTCTCGGGACGCTTCCAGCCCTTCCCGAATCCCAACCTCGATGCGGTGAGCGGCTTCTCGGTCCACCACGTCGCGCGCCAAGACAACATGCTCAAGGTCCGGTACGGCACCGGACCGGTCGTCGTCATGGCGTCGGTCACCGCGTCCGAAGGCAACGGCAAGTCCTGGGCTGCCGGCGGCAGCTACACCGACGGCCCCGTCGATGTCGCGACCTACTACCAATCGATGGACAGCTTCAACGGCGCCGAGACCCGCAGGATCTTCGGCATCGGCGGCAGCTACGCGATCACCTCCACGCTCAAGGGCATGGTCGGCTACATGAAGCGCTCGCAACGCGTGTCCGTGCAGGAGAACGACGTCTATTCCGTCGGACTGAACTACCAGCTGACGACAGCCGTGACCCTCATGGCCAACTACCTGCAGGACCGTCAGTCCCGCCTCAACCCGGGCAAGCGCCACATGGCCTATCTGGCGGTGGACTACGCTTTCTCCAAGCGCACCGGCGTGTACGCCGAGGTCGACACCAACGAGCTCACCGGCGCCTATCCGGCCACCGCGTTCCTGAGCGTGCGCGGCCAGAAGCAGGTCGGCGTGTCGACCGGCATGCGGCACCGGTTCTGACACGCGCGGGGGCAGCGCGGGCGGCCTCCTGGATGCGGAAAGGGGCGCCCGAGGGCGCCCCTTCTGTCGATGCCGGCCGTTGCAGGAGGTCAGCGGCGCCGGTCCGGCGATCAGCCGTTCAAGACCCGCAGTGCGTTCTGCGCCGCGCCCACGCCCATCTTGACGTAGGCATCGGCGGTGACGCCGCCGATGTGCGGGCTGAGCAGGATGCGCGGCTCCGACAGGAAGTCGTGATCCGCCGGGATCGGCTCCACGCTGAAGCTGTCCAGGCCGGCGCCGGCCACCCGACCGTCGCGCACCGCGGCCAGCAGCGCCGGTTCGTCGATCAGGCCGCCGCGCGCGGTGTTGATCAGGATGACGCCGGGGCGGCAGCGCGCCAGGGTCTGCGCATTCACCATGCCGGCGTTCTCCGCGGTCAACGGGCAGTGCAGCGAGATGACGTCCGCCTCCGTCCAGATCGCCTCGAGCTCGACGCGCTCGATGTGAGCGGGGAGGTCCTTGGCGAAGGGATCGAAGCCGATCACGCGCATGCCCATCGCGTGGGTCATCCGCGCGAAGCGCAGGCCGATGGCGCCCAGGCCGACCAGGCCCACGGTGCGGCCTTCCAGCTCCAGGCTCTTGTGCGTCGCCTTGTCCCATTGGCCCTGACGCATGCGGCCGTCCAGCGTCACCACCGACTTCGCGCAAGCCAGCATCAGGGCGAGCGACTGCTCCGCCACCGCGGCGGCGTTGGCGCCGGCCGCCGCCACGACCTGGATGCCGCGGGCCGAGGCGGCGACCTTGTCGATCGTGTCGGTGCCGCTGCCATGCTTGGAGATGACCTTGAGCGACGGCGCCGCATCCATGGCCGCGGCGCCCACCTTGCTGTAGCGGACGATGACGGCCACCGGATCGTGCTGCCGGCACAGGGCCACGATGCCGTCCTCGGTGGGCGTCTTGCCGGCGAAGACCACCTCGTAGTCGCCCAGCAGGCGCAGCGCCTGAGGCGCCAGGTCGGCGCCCGTGATCAGGATGACGGGCTTGCTCACAGCGTCTCTCCTTCCTTGATCACGCCGGCCGCGCGCAGCGCGCCGTCCAACCAGGCCGGGCGCAGGGCCTGACGGTCGCGGATGCCGGCGATGCGCGCGGTCTCGGCGCGGACCTTCTCACGCGCCAGCGGAATCATGGCCGCCGCCTTGTCGCGCTCGATGACGGTCACGCCGTCGGCGTCGCCAACGACCAGATCGCCCGGATGCACGGTCACGCCGCCGATCGAGATCGGATGATTCAGACGCCCCGAGATCGACTTGGTCGGTCCGTTGGGATTCAGCCCGGCGGCGTACATCGGGAAGCCGAGCTCGCGGATCGCCTCGCTGTCGCGCACCGCGCCGTCGATCACCACGGCCGCGATGCCCAGCGCCACGCATTGCTGGGACATGATTTCGCCCATCAGCGCGGACGACAGGTCGCCCTTGCCGTCCACCAGGATCACGTCGCCTGGCTTCGCGATCGCCATCGCGGCGTGGATCATGAGGTTGTCGCCCGGACGCACTTCGACGGTCACCGCGGTGCCGGCGAAGCGCATGCTCGGCGCCAGCGGCTGGATGCGGCCATGCAGCGCGCCGCGACGGCCCGCCACGTCCGCCAGGATGGAGGACGGAAAGGCGCCGGCTTGGCGGACCACGTCGGCATCGACGCGCTCGATGTCGCGGATCACGTCGGGCGGAAAGTTGGCTTGGGTCATGGGGGTACTCCACCGGCTCGCGGCCGGCTCGGGTTGGGATAGGGAAGCGAGGGGGCGCGGCGGCCGCTCAGTCGATGCGGACGTTGGCGTCCTTGACGACCTTGCCCCAGCGGGTCAGGTCGTCCTGGATCAGGCGGGAGAACTCGGCCGGCGTGCTGGTGACCACGCGCGCGCCTTCGTCGTTGAGCTTCTTGGCCAGGGCCGGCTGCTTCAGCGCCTTGCCGAACTCGGCGTTCAGCCGCGCGACGATCTCGGGCGGCGTCCCCGCCGGCGCGAGCAGGCCGAACCAGGTGGTCGACGCGGCGGCGGGATAGCCGGCCTCGCCCATGGTGGGCGCGTTGGGGATCTCCGGCAGGCGCTTGTCGGACGTGACGGCCAACGCGCGCAGCTTGCCCTGCCGGATGTGGCCCAGCAGCGTGGGCAGGCTGCTCAGGTAGAGGTCGACGTTGCCGCTGACCACATCGGTGAGCGCCAAGCCCACGCCCTTGTAGGGGATGTGGGTGAAGCGGACACCGGCGGAGCGTTGCAGCACCTCGGACGCCAGATGGGACACGGTGCCGTTGCCGCTGGACGCGAAGTTGATCGCCCCCGGTTTGGCCTTGGCTTGGCGGACGATGTCGGCCACGGACTGGAAGCGCGAGCCGGCGCCGGTGACGTAGACCAGCGGCGCGTCGGCGACCAGCGTGATCGGCGCGAGGTCCTTGACCGGGTTGTAGGGCAGGCGCGCGTAGAGCGAGGGATTGATGGACAGGTTGCTGGTCTGTCCCAGCACCAGCGTGTAGCCGTCCGGCGCCGCCTTGGCGACCTCGGCCACGCCGAGATTGCCGCCCGCGCCGGGCTTGTTCTCGACCACGAAGATCCACTTGGTGCTGTCGGCCACGGCCTGGGTGGTCTGGCGGGCGATCAGATCGGTGCCGCCGCCGGGCGGGAAGGGCACGATGACGCGGATGGGCTTGGTGCCGTAAGTCTGCGCCATCGCGGCGCCGCCCAGGCCCAGGGCGATCGCGGCCAGCGGCGCCAGTCGCAGGCAGGCGCGCCGGGTGCGCGCGGATCGATCTCGAAGGTTCACGGTTTGTCTCCTGATGAGCCCCTGTCGCGGGGCCTTCGCGGAGAAGTATTGAAGCGATGACCTTTTCAATCCAATCGATTATTCTTTCCGATCAATCAATCGGACTTTTGATATGGACCTGCGAGATCTGCGCTACTTCGAGACCATCGCCGAGTTGGAGCATGTCGGTCAGGCGGCCGAGCGTCTGCATCGCACGCAGCCTGCGCTGACCGGTGCGATTCGGCGATTGGAGAAGGAGGCGGGCGCGCCGCTGTTCGAGCGCGCCGGGCGCGGCATCCGGCTCACGCCGGCGGGCAAGGTGATGCTGCGATGGGCGCAGCGCCTGCGCTTCGACGTGGAAGACGCGCAGCGCGAGGTGGGGGACATCGGCCGCGGGCTGTCGGGCGTGGTGCGCTTGGGAATCGTGCCGACCGCGGCGCAGTTCCAGCTGCCGCAGGCGGTGCGCAAGCTGCTGGCCGAGGCGCCCGACGTCCGCTTGAAGACGACGGTCGCGCTGGTCGATGCGCTGATGCCGATGCTGCGCGGCGGCGAACTCGATCTGGTGGTGGGGACGGAGGGGCGCCCCGAGGCGGGCTTCGTGTCCCGGCGGCTGATCGAGGACCACGTCGTCGTCGCGGCCAGCACCAAGCACGAGATCTTCCGCGTCACCCCGACGCTGAAGGAACTGGCGCGCTACCGCTGGGTGCTGCAGCCGCCGGGCGCGCCGACGCGGGACTGGCTGGACCACACCTTCGAGCGGCGCGGGCTGCCCCGGCCGGACGTCCAGGTCGAGAGCAGCACGCTGCACATGCTGCCGCTGCTCATCGCCGAGACGGGCCTGCTGAGCTTCGTGTCACGACGCCATCTGGACTTCTCCACCGGTCGATACCCCTTGCGCGAGGTGCCGCTGAAGGAGGCGACGATGAAGCGCCGCCTCGTCATCACGCACCGGACCAACGCCTATCTGCCGCCGGCGGCGGAGCGGCTCATGTCGCTGCTTGGGTCGGAGTGACGCCGGGCCGGCCGTCACCCGAGGGCGGGCGCGGGGCGCGGGACATCAACAGCACGGTGACGCCCCCGACCAGGGTCAGCGCGACGATGGGCAGCAGGCTGTAGGAGAACGTGCCGGTGGCCGACTTGATGATCCCGACCAGGGAGATCGCGCCGCCGCCCGCCAGATTCGAGATCGCGTTGATGCCGGCCAGGCCCGCGGCCGCGGTCTTGGGCGACATCCAGGTCGAGGACAGCGCCCAGAAGGGGCCCTTGAAGGAATAGGCGCCGATCAGGGCCAGGCTCAGCACGGTGACGGTCATCACCAGGCTGTCGTGGATGAAGGCCAGAGATCCGAGTCCGAAGGCGATCAGCAGCAGCGTCAGCGCGGTATGCCAGCGGCGCTCGCCGGTGCGGTCGGAATGGCGCCCCCACAAGACCATCAGCACCGACGCGATGCCGTAGGGCACGGCGTTGAGCAGCCCGGTTTCCAGGTTGCTCAGGCCGAAGCTCTTGAGCAGCTGCGGTTGCCAGACCGAGAGCGCGGTGCCGGTGGCCGAGGCGCCGGCGCAGACCATGGCCATGAGCAGGAACTGTGGATGGCGCAGCAGCTGCCAGGTCGACAGGTGGCCGACGCTGGACTTGCGCGCGCCGTCGGCGGCGATGCGGCGCGCGAGCCACTCTTTCTGTTCCGCGCTCAGCCAGGCGGCGGCGGCCGGGCGGTCGGACAGCACGCTCAGGCAGGCGATGCCCAGCAGCACGGTGGGCATGCCCTCCAGGAGGAAGAGCCACTGCCAGCCCTTCAGGCCGAGGAAGCCGTGCAGCTCCAGCAGCAATGCCGAGACCGGCGAGCCGACGAAGCTGGCCACCGGCACGGAGACCATGAAGGTCGCGATGATGCGGGCGCGGTAGGCGGCCGGGAACCAGTAGGTCAGGAAGAGCACGACGCCCGGGAAGAAGCCGGCCTCGGCTGCGCCCAGCAGGAATCGCATCACGTAGAAGGAGGAGGGACCGACGACGAAGGCCATCCCGGCCGAGATCAGTCCCCAGGTGATCATGATCCGCGCGATCCAGCGCCGCGCGCCGAAGCGCTCCAGCGCGAGGTTGCTGGGGACCTCGACCAGGAAGTAGGCGACGAAGAACAGGCTGCCGCCGAGCCCGAAGGCCGCGGTGGACAGGCCGATGTCGTGATTCATCTGCAGCGACGCGAAGCCCACGTTGACGCGGTCCAGCAGCGCGAAGAAATAGCACAGCATCAGGAACCGGCAGCAGGCGCAGCGTCACGCGGCGCATCGTGGCGCGCTCCAGGGCGGCGTCCGCGGACGGATCGAGGGAAGCGGAAGAAAGGGCGCTCACAGGCTTGTCTCCGTACTGCTTGCGTGCGGGACCGCGGCTTGCGCCGTCGACCGTACGCGCGGGGCTTGCCGTCGGTCAGCGGGTGTGCGCTGATCTCGGCTCATGTTGTGGGAACGAGTGTTGGGGCAAATGGCGCCGCGGTCCAATCGAAACGATCTTCGCATTCATCAATGTGGCTTTTGGAATCGACGGGTCCTCGCCGACGCGACCTGCCGAGCCGAGTCGAGGACTCGCCCCGTTTCCGGCATGGCTTCTCCTCGCACAATTCGGGGTCCGTCCAACCGCTCTCTCTCCTCGAGTCCTTCCATGCGCCTTGCGCTTCTCGCCGCCCTGGTTCTGGGCGTCGCCGTCACCGCCACCTCCGCCTCCTCGATCGCCGCCCCTGGCGCCAAGCGCCTCGAGGCCGCCGCTCCGCCGGCCGCTCCCGTTGCCGCGCCCATCGCGGTCGCTGGCGGCGACGCGCTCTCGCCGTCTCGACAACCGCTCGAGCACCTCCACCACACGGCCTGGACAGCCAAGGATGGCTTGGCGGGCAACGTCCTGGACATCGCGCAGACGAAGGACGGCTATCTCTGGCTGGGCACCGGCAGCGGACTGATGCGCTTCGACGGCGTGCGCTTCGAGTCCTTCGAGTCGCTGTCGGGTGAGCGGCTGCCCTCGCGCGGCGTGCACGCGCTGCAGGCGATGCCGGACAACTCGCTGTGGATCGGCTTCGTCGAAGGCGGGGCGGCGCAGATCAAGGACGGCCGCCTCCTGCGCGTCGACCGGGACGAGCCGCTCTCCACCGCCAGCACGCGCCGCTTCTCGTTGGACGGCGCGGGCGTGCTGTGGGCCGTGGACGGCAGCGCGGTGCTGCGCTTCAGCGGCCAGCGCTGGGAGACCTGGACCGCCGGGTTGCCCGAGGCGCGCGGCTTCCATCCGATGGAGATGATGGCCGACCGGGCGGGCAACGTCTGGGTCTCGGCGAACACGGGTCTGTTCGTCAAGGCCTTGAAGAGCGACCGATTCGTCGAGGTGCCGCTCAAGGGCCTGAGCTTCCCCGGCATGGCGGCGGATCCGCAAGGGCGTGTGTGGATCGTCGACATGGCGTTGGATCGCGGCGCCATCCGCCTGCCCCAGGTGCCTGATGCCGGCGCCGACTGGGGCCCGATGCCCGAATGGCAGAAGGTGCCCGCCGGCATCAACATGCCGCTCGTCGACGATCTGGGCTACCTCTGGTTCGGCTCCGCCAACGGACTGGCGCGCATGAGGCCGCCGGAGAAAGGCCCCTTCCTGCCGGGCGAGCTGGAGCGCGTGACGCCCGCGTCCGGCGGCGTCTCCGGCAACTACATGCTGCGGATGATCCAGGACAGAGAGGGCAACGTCTGGGTCGGTACCAACGCCGGGCTGGATCGCTACCGTCCGACGCGCCTGTCGCAGGTCCCGTTCCCCGAGCCGCCGGCCGCGGTGTCGATGGCGGTCGACTCGTCGGGCGCGCCCTGGTTCTCGGCGCGGGACCAGGCGCTGTTCCGCTACGGCGCGGGCCTGGAGCGCATGGCCACCGGCATCGACGGCGCGCCCACCTTCATCGCCATGGGCGCGCAGGGGCAGCGCTGGCTGGGCTATCGCAGCGGGCTGCGCGAATGGAAGGACGGCAAGCTCACACGGCTGCTGCCGCCGGGCGTGGAGAACTGGAACTTCTCCATCATCAACATGCATGTGGACCGCGACGGCGTGGTCTGGTTCGTCTCCAACGGGCTGGGCTTCTTTCGCTACGACCATGGCCGCTGGGAACGCTTCCACCAGCGCACCGAGCTGCCCAAGGAGCCGCCGGTGAGCCTGGGCAGCGCGGCCGACGGCACCGTTTGGGTGGGCTACCTGCGCGGCCGTCTGATGCGGGTACGGGGCGACGAGCTCAAGATGTTCACGGCCGAGAATGGCCTGCGGGTCGGCACGGTGAAGGCGATCAGCGCACGCGGCACGCATGTGTGGGCGGGCGGAGATTCCGGCGTCCAGCGCCTGGACCTGCCCGGCATGCCGGCCATCCAGGGCCAGGACGGCGTGAGGCTGGAGGGCATCACCGGCATCGTCGAGACGCCCAACGGCGACTTGTGGCTCAACGGGCTGACGGGCATCTCCCACGTGGCGGCGCGCGAGATCGATCGGGCCTTGAGCGATCCCGCCTATCGCGTGGCGGTGACGCGCTACGACACGCTGGACGGCCTGCCCGCCTTCGCCGAGCAGGCGTGGCCGCTGAAGACGGCGATGCGCAGCCAGGACGGCCGCTTGTGGTTCTCCACGACCAACGGCGTGGTGACGCTGGACCCGGCGACGATCCGTCGCAACGAGCGCGCCCCCGATGTCTTCGTGCAGCGCGTCATCACGCCGGACAGCGTCTTCCTCCGTCCGCAAGGCGGCCTGCGGCTGCCGGCGGGGACGCGTGACCTGACGCTGCTCTACACGGCGACGAGCCTGGCCATCCCGGAGCGGATCCGCTTCCGCTATCGACTGGTGGGCCTGGACAAGACCTGGCACGAGGCGGACGCGCGGCGCAGCGCGTTCTACACGAACCTGGGTCCCGGCAAGTACCGCTTCGAGGTAGTGGCGAGCAACGAGGATGGCGTCTGGGGCACGACGCCCGCCGTCGCGGATCTTGAGATCCAGCCGTTGTTGACCGAGCGGGCCAGCTTCCGCGCGGGCATCGCGCTGGCGGTGCTGCTGGCGGTGGCCTGGCTGGTGCGCTGGCGCACCCGGGCAGCCGCGCGCGTCGAGCAGCAGCGTCTGCGGGTGCGGCTTGAGGAGCGGGTGCGGGTGGCCCGCGATCTGCATGACACGTTGCTGCAGGGCTTCCTCGGACTGGTGCTTCGCCTGGAGGCGGTGGCGCGCGCCGCGCCGCGGCAGGAGCCTGTGCGCACGGGGGAAGAGCTCAGCCGATTGATGGAAGTCGCCGATGGGCTGCTGGTGGAGGGGCGCGATCGGATCTCCGACCTGCACCGCCCGCCGGCGGTCGGGACGCTGGAAGAGATGCTCGCGCCGCTGGGGGAGGACCTGTCGCACCATCATGGGCTGAGCTTCGAGCTGCGGGTCGAGGGCTCGAGCCGCGCGCTGCCGCCCGGCCTTCGGGACCAGCTCGGGCTGATCGCGCGCGAGGCCGTGTTCAACGCGTTCCAGCACTCGGGCGGGACGCGCGTGACGGTCACGGTCGACTATGCGGCCAAGGACCTGGCGGTCCGCGTGGAGGACGACGGCGTAGGCATCCCTTCGGAGGTGCTGGCCGAGGGTGGACGCCGCGGCCACTGGGGTCTGGCGGGCATGCGGGCGCGGGCGGATCAGGCCGGACTCGAGGTCAGGATCGAGAGCACGCCGGGCACGCTCACCAGCGTGACGGTGATCCTTCCCGAGGCGGTGGAGCGCGCCGCGTGATCATGGCGGCCAGCCCATAATCCCGCGCATGAAATTCATCGTCGCTGTTCACATCGAGGGGGCGCAGGCCCATGCCGCTGCCGTCGCTTTCGAGGCCTGGGACGCGGCGGAGGCGACGAAGACCTATCTCACGCACATTCCGCAGATCGAGAAGCCCGTGCGTGGCGAGATCGACCTGCGCGAACTTCCGTGTGTGATGCAGCTGCTGCAAGAGCACAAGCTGGAGCCGGAGCTGCTGGTCATCGACGGCTTCGTCCATCTGGACGCCGACGACACGCCGGGCCTCGGCCATCACCTGTTCCATGCGCTGGCGGGGCGGGTGCCGGTGGTCGGGGTGTCGAAGAAGCGCCTGCCGGGCTTGTCGTCTCAGTTCGAGGTCATGCGGGAGGAAGAAGCGGCGCCGGTGCTGGTCACCACGGCGGGCATCGACATCGGCGCGGCCAAGGTGCGGGTGCGGTCCATGCATGGCCGCAAGCGCGTGCCGACGCTGATGAAGCTGGCGGCGCGGCTGGCCAAGAATCGGGATTGAGGTCGACGCCGTCTGAGCGAATCGGCACCGAACTTGAGCGGTCGGGGCCGGGCGGGCGGGGCGCAGCTTCCTAGACTGGAGGCCTCAATCACGAGGAGATTCCATGTTCAATCACATCGTCATCGGCAGCAACGACATCGAGCGCTCGCGCCGCTTCTACGATCAGGTGCTGGGCGTGCTGGGCGTCGGCGGCCCGATGCCGCATCAGGCCAAGTCGGGCCACATGCGGCTGTTCTATCGGCACGAAGGCGGCACGCTGGGCATCGCGCAGCCCATCAACGACGAGCCCGCGACGGCCGCCAACGGCGGCACCATCGCGTT
>NZ_JBCNLU010000054.1:0-21263 GCF_039595295.1 Roseateles sp. | reverse complement strand
ACCTGAACACGCTGACCAAGGACGAGGTCGCCAGCTGGAAGCCGGGCGACACGCTGCTGCTCAACGGCAAGATGCTGACCGGCCGCGATGCCGCCCACAAGCGCATCCAGGACATGCTGGCCAAGGGTGAATCGCTGCCCGTGGACTTCACCAACCGCGTCATCTACTACGTCGGCCCGGTCGATCCGGTGCGCGATGAAGTCGTCGGCCCGGCCGGTCCCACGACCGCCACCCGCATGGACAAGTTCACCGACATGATGCTGGAGAAGACCGGCCTCATCGCCATGATCGGCAAGGCCGAGCGCGGCCCCGTCGCCATCGAGTCCATCAAGAACCACAAGTCGGCCTACCTGATGGCCGTCGGCGGCTCGGCGTATCTGGTGTCCAAGGCGATCAAGCACGCCAAGGTCGTCGGCTTCGAGGACCTGGGCATGGAAGCGATCTATGAGTTCGACGTCGTCGACATGCCCGTGACCGTGGCCGTCGACGCCGGCGGCACCAGCGCCCACATCACCGGCCCGGCCGAGTGGCAGCAGCGCATCGCGTCGGGCAAGGCGGTCAAGATTCCGGTCGCGGCGGGTTGATCGGTGGGGCCTTCCTTCGGGGAAGACCAATGACGGAGGCCACCGGGAGGTGGCCTCTTTGCTTGGGGGTTGCGGGGGAGTCCCCGGGGGGCACTCGGGGGACCCTCTCCCCTGCCCTCTCCCGCAAGCGGGAGAGGGAGCCACTCCAACGCGCGCTCCCGCAAGCGGGAGAGGGAGCCAGAAGGCGAGCGAGTTGGAAGGCGAGGCGTCAGCCGTACATCCTCGACAGCTTGTCCACGAGACCCTGCTTCTGGCCGAGGTTGGACATGGACGTGTCCAGCGCCGTGTACTGCCGCCGCAAGCGCTTCTCGTAGTTGGCGACGCGGTCCTCCAGCGAGTCCACCCGCTTGCTGTTGGACTTGAGGTTCTCCTGCAGGCCCTTGGTCCGCGTCGACAGCGCGCCGTCCATGCCCAGGATCTGATCAGTCATCTCGCGCAGCTTGGCCGCGATGCCGCTGTTGTCCGAGTTGTTCTTGTCGATGCCCATGAACAGCTGCTTCATGTCGGCACGCTGCGACAAGGCCTTGGTGAACTTGGTGTCGTTGATCGAGATCGTCCCGTTCACGCCCATGGTCAGGCCGATGTCGGGCAGATGCGCGAAGGCCCCGGGCAGCGTCGTGCCCGAGCTCACCGCGCCGCGCAGCCGGTTGATCAGGCCCACCGCGGTGCTGTCGCCCTGCAGCGTCGCCGCGGTCTTGGTCTCCGAGTCGTACTTGGTGTTGTCGCGCATCAGCGTGATGGCGGCGTTGTAGGCGGTGACGAAGTCGCTGACGATTTTCTTCAGCCCCTCCTTGTCCTGCGAGGCCGTCACCGTCGCGCTGCCGGTCTTCTGCAGATTGAAGGTCACGCCGTCGATGGCCGTCTCGATGGTGTTGGTGGCCGAGGTGATGGCCAAGCCGTTCACCGTGAGCTCGGCATTGGAGGCCTTCATGTCCTCGGTCATGCGCGAGGTCTGCCCCGTCACGCCGAAGGCCAGGTCCGCCAGCGATGGCTTGCCGGGCTCGGGCGCCTCGGTGGGCGCGGCGGTCAGGCGGAAGCCGTTCTCCGCGCCCGTGTCCTTGGACCGGATCACCAGCCGCGAGCCGTTGACGTCGTTCACCAGCGAAGCCACCACGCCGGCGCCCGCCCCGTTGATCTTGTCGCGCACGTCCTCCAGCGAGTCCCGCGTCGGGTCGATGGTGACGGTCTTGGGCGAGCTGCCGGCCTTGGGCGTGAAGCTGTTGCCGGCGCCCCAGGTGCCCAGCTCCAGCGTCAGCGTGCCGCCGCCCAGCCTGTCACCCTTCTTGAACATCGGACTGGACAGGCTCTGCGACGAGGCCAGCTTGTCGATCTTCATCGCATAGCTGCCCTCCGCCGCGCCCGCGCCGCCGGCGGCCGTCACGACGGTGGCGTCGGAAGTGCCCGCGGTGATGCCCTGCCAGGTCTCGGGCTTGGTCAGCTTGGACGAGGCATCGCGCAAGGCGCTCAAGGCCGATTGAATCTTTCCGAAGACCGAGATCTTGGTCTTGATCTTGTCGCTGGCCGCGTTGAGGTTGTCGATGGGCTGGCGCTCCACCGACACCAGCTTCTGGACGATGGCCTCGACATTGAGGTTGCTGCCCAGTCCGGTTGAACTGATTCCCATGGAATCCTCCCTGCTGTGCTGACGCCTTTGACAGGCGCTGTCATGGCACGAAGGTTAAGCAACATTTCTTGTTTATGAAGCGTTCAGATGCCCAGTATTCACGCGCCAATTTGGTGCTTCGGCGTGCTGGCGTCGTCATTTCGGCGCCATCGCGACGCGCTGGAACGGCCATGAAGAACGCCCCTTGCGGGGCGTTCTTCAGAGGGAGATCGGGATGAACCGGGGGCTCAGCGGCGCAGCTCGTCCGATGGCGCACCGGGGGTCGCGCCGAACGCCGGCGGGATGTCCGCGGGTGCCGTATGGAGCACCCGCTGCGGAAACGGTATGTCAATCTTGAAATGATTCAGCAGCCGCAGGATGGTCAGGTTGACCTCGGAACGCACCCCGCCCTGGCCGTTGTGCGGGTCGGAAATCCAGAAGCTGATCGTCAGCTCCAGCCCGTCGGCGGCGAAGTTGCTCAGCAGCACCGAGGGACCCGGCTCGGACAGCACGCGGGGCACGCGCTGGATGGCCTCGATCAGCTTGGGGAACAGCATGTCCAGATCGGTCCCGTAGGCCACCTGGACCACCGTCGACACCGACACCTGCGGATCGGCCAGCGAGAGGTTCTCGACGCGGGTGGTGATCAGCGACTCGTTGGGGACGATGGACTCGCGGCCGTTGAGCGCGCGAATCACCGTGTAACGGGTCTTGATGTCGCTGATCTTGCCTTCGAAGTTGTCGACCTTGACCATGTCGCCGATGCGTATGGAGCGCTCGGCCAGGATCATGAAACCGGAGACGTAGTTCGAGGTGATCTTCTGCAGGCCGAAGCCCAGGCCCACGCCGACCGCGCCCGCGAGCCAGGACAGGGAACTCACGTCCAGGCCCAGCATGTTCATCGCCACCAGCGCGCCGATGGCGAGCAGCACGGTGCGCGTGATGTTCACCGCGATCTTGCGCATCGACAGATCGACTGCCTTGCCGCGCAGCATGCGCGCCTCGACGATTGACGACAGCCACAGCACCACGATCATCACGAGGCCGACCTGCAGCACGTCCTGCAGGATCGAGAGCACGGTCGGGAGATGCTCGCGTTTGGTGTTCTTCGGCGCCAGCCAATCGAGCTTGATGTCGTCCAGCTCATTCATGATCAAGGGCAGCACGCCGATGATCCAGAGAATGGAGCCCCCCCAGGCGACCCAGGACACGCTGCGTTCCAGCAGCCGCGTACCCAGCGAATTGGGGAAAGCCGCGCGCAGCACCCGGGCGACGAAGCGGATGATCACCAGCGACATCAGCACCGGGATGACCAGCTTGAACAGCGCCATCGGCAGGTCGATCAGCGGCATCAGGCGCCGCGCCCCCAGCGCCAGCAGCAGCGCGACGACCGGGAACAGCAGCCCGTCGAAGACGCGCCTGCCGAGCAGCACCGAGCGCTGCGCGTCCACGTTGCGCGCGTGCCTGGCGATGCGGTTGACGATCAGCCACGACAGGCCCAGGCAGGCCAGCAGCAATCCGACTTCGATGAGCGCGTTCACGCTCACGAGTGAACGGCCCAGCGCGCGGAGTTCCGCCAGGCTCATGGTCGAGGTCAGCGTGTGATTCAGGGAGGCGTTCAGGATCGGGCTCTCAGGATGTCAAGGGAAAAGGACGGCGGGCAGCGATCGGCCCGCGGGGTCAGGTCTTGCTCGAATCGTCCGGATGGCGCTCAGGGCCTAGATGCCGGCCAGCGTGCGCAGGTGGATGCCGACGCTGCGCGCCAACGCGCCCAGGTCGTAGCCGCCTTCCAGGCAGGACACGATGCGGCCCTTCGCGTGGCGCTTGGCCACGTCCATGATGCGCAGCGTGATCCATTCGTAATCGGCCTCGACCAGGCCCAGCTGGGCCAGGTCGTCGTCGCGATGCGCATCGAAGCCGGCGGAGACGAAAATCATCTGCGGCTTGAAGCGCTCCAGCGCGGGCATCCACAGCGCCTCGATCATCTCGCGCACCTCGGGTCCGCGGGTGTAGGGCGGGATGGGCAGGTTGAGCATGTTCGAGCCCTTGGGCTCGGTGCCGCTGTAGGGGTACAGCGGGTCCTGGAAGATGCCGACCATCAGCACCCGGTCGTCGCCTGCGAGGATGTCCTCGGTGCCGTTGCCGTGATGGACGTCGAAGTCCACCACCGCGACGCGGTCCAGGCCCCGCACATCCAGCGCATGGCGCGCAGCCACGGCCACGTTGTTGAAGAAGCAGAAACCCATCGCCTGATCGCGCGTGGCGTGGTGGCCGGGCGGGCGCACGGCGCAGAAGGCGTTCTCGGCGCGGCCGTCCAGCACCAGGTCGGTGGCCTGCACCGCGGCGCCGGCCGCATGCAGCGCGGCCGACCAGGTGTGGGCGTTGGCGCAGGTGTCGGGGTCCAGCGCCTTCATCGGATTGGGGACACCCTGGCGCGCCTGCTCTTCCAGCGCCTGCAGCTCGGACTTGAGCTCGGCGACGTAGCGGGCGGAGTGGGCGCGTTCCAGCGAGGTCAGCTCGGCGCTTTGGGCGTCATGGCGATCGAGCGCGGTGTCGATGCCGTGCGAGATCAGCCAGTCCTCGATCGCGGCGATGCGCTGCGGGCATTCGGGGTGGCCGGCGCCCATGTCATGGCGCTGGCATTCCGGGTGGCTGATGAAGGCGGTCGGCATGGCGTCGGCAGGGAATGGGCGTTGTCGTGGCTTCGTCGTCGCGAAGGCTTTCTGCGCTATCGTGCGCCGATGATTTCCGACGCTCCGACCCTCGCCTCCGCCCCGCTGGCCGACCTGCGGCGGCAGATTAGCACGATCATCAAGGGCAAGCCGGCGCAGACCGAGGACTGTCTGGCCTGCCTGCTGGCCGGCGGTCACCTGCTGATCGAGGACCTGCCCGGCGTCGGCAAGACGACGCTGGCGCATGTGCTGTCGATCTCGCTGGGTCTGCGCTTCTCGCGAGTGCAGTTCACGACGGACCTGATGCCCTCGGACCTGCTGGGCGTCAACATCTACCAGCCCGCGCAGGCCGGCGGCAGCAGCCCCTTCCAGTTCCATCCGGGGCCGGTCTTCAGCCAGGTCCTGCTGGCCGACGAGATCAACCGCGCCGGTCCCAAGACGCAGAGCGCGCTGCTCGAGGCGATGGAGGAGTACCAGGTGAGCGTCGACGGCACCACGCATCCGCTGCCCCGCCCTTTCTTCGTCATCGCGACGCAGAACCCCAGCGAGCAGCTGGGCACGCATCCGCTGCCGGAGTCGCAGCTGGACCGCTTCCTGATGTGCATCAGCCTGGGCTACCCGGACCGCCAGGCCGAGCGCGAGTTGCTGATGGGCCAGGACAGCCGCGAGCTGCTGCGCACGCTGCGGCCGGTGATGACGCCGGAGCAGCTGATGGCGCTGCAGCGGCAGGTGCTGGAGATCCATGTCTCGCCGGCGCTGCTGGACTACCTGCAGGCGCTGCTGGAGGCGACGCGCTCGGGCGAGTGGTTCCAGGAAGGGCTGAGCCCGCGCGCCGGTCTGGCGCTGCTGCGGGCGGCGCGCGCGAAGGCGCTGCTGAGCGGGCGCGACTATGTATCGCCGGACGATGTCCAGGCCATCCTGCCGCAGACGATCGCGCACCGGCTGCGGCCGCGCGGCGGCAGCGCCCGCGGCGCGCGCGAGCAGGTCCGGGCCATGATGGCCGCGGTGCCGCTGCCGTGATGCGGGCTTGGCGCGAAGCCGCGTTCATCCGCTCACCCGAACGGAGCATGCAATGCCGTCGTTCCGCCTGAAGCTGCCGGCGGTGCGCTGGCCCTGGCAGGGCCGCTGGGACCGCTGGTGGCAGGCGCGTCATCCGGCCAGCGACACGACGGCGCTGACGCAGCGCAATCTCTACATCGTGCCCAGCCGGCCCGGCTTCGCCTTTTGCGCGACGCTGCTGGTGCTGCTGCTGGCGTCGATCAACGACCAGCTCAGCCTGGGCTATCTGCTGACCTTCCTGCTGGGCGGCGCGGGGCTGGCGTCGATGCACTCGACGCACGCCAACCTGCGCGGGCTCAAGCTCGACCTGAAGACGCCGCCGCCCGCCTACGCCGGTCAGCCGCTGGCGCTGGACATCCGGCTGCACAACGCGGGCACGGCGCGCTTCGGCGTGGGTCTGCGTCTGCCTGGAGGCGCCGCGGCCGACACCGCGACCGCCGACGTCCCCGCTCAGGGTCACGCGCAACTGCACCTGCAGCTGAGCTTCCCCACCCGCGGCCGGCATGCGCTGCCGCGCTTGCGCATCGAATCGCATTTCCCCTTCGGCCTGTTCGTCGTCTGGAGCTACTGGCGGCCGGCCGCGCAGGCCTGGGTCTATCCGGCGCCCGAGGTCGACGCGCCGCCCGCCGCCGCCGTCGAGGAAGGCCTGCCGCAAGGCCAGGGCCAGCCCGGGCTGGGCGACGACCCGGGGCTGAGGCCGTATCGGCAGGGCGATTCGCCGCGTCAGATCCTGTGGAAGAAATCGGCGCTGGCGCTGGCGCAGCCGGCGTCGCCGGGCGGCACGAGCGGCGCGCCGCTGCTGGTGCGCGAGCGCCTGGGCAGCCGCGCCAGCGAGCAATGGCTGGACCTGTCGGCGACGCGCGGCCTGCCCTTCGAGCAGCGCCTGTCGCGACTGGCCGCCTGGGTGCGACGGGCCGAGGAAGCCGGCTTGCCGTATGGGCTCAAGCTGCGCGACGTGTCGATCGCGCCGGACCTGGGGCCGGATCACTTCCGGGCGTGCATGGAAGCGTTGGCGCTGATCCAGGAGTAGTTCGAAGTCGTCGCGCTGGGAAGCGCCACACCGTCATCGCCCACTTGAATCAGTGGCGCAACTGCACATTTCTCTAGAAGGCGTCATGCGTCTTGACTTGGAGCGGCCATGGTCGGCAAGACCTGACCCTCCGAGGATGTGCATCAGCTCTGAGGCAGCCGCTTCACACGGAGGAAGCGCTCCGCAAAAACGAGCTCGGTGCACGGGCGCCGCCGTTCTCGCGCCCTAATTCGAAGGCTGATATGACGGAACTTGAACCACATGAGATCGAGATGGTGTCTGGTGGCGACGCCGCCGCGACGAGATCTCCTGGGACCAACTCCTGGGGAGAAATCATCGATCAGAGGGAGTTCGACGGTGCCAAGTGCAGGGCCGAAGGGTTCTTTAGCTGGGCCTGCTTCGACTTCGCCATGAAGTACGGCAACGACTTCTGACATCGCCCGGAGCCCGCACCATGAAGACGTTCCGCCAACGCGCGTTGGAGCTGGTGCGGGTATTTCTCGCGCTCTACCTACTCGGCAACATCACCTATCCATTGAGCCGATGGCTCTGGCTGGAGGTCTTCCGGTTGGGCCCGCTGCACGCCGAGCTGGGTGCATCGTTCTTTGAGTCGGCACTCGACATCCTGGCTGTCCTCCTCGTGTTTCCAAGGCGTCTGGGATTCGCGGGGTCGAGGAAGCACATGCTGGTGGGCGTTGCGATCGCTGCGGGACTGACCGGTGCGATGGTGATCGGCCACCTGCTGGGCATGGTCCGTTGGACTCCTCATCAGCTGCGAGGGCAACAGTGGATCTACTTGATCGGCTTCTCCGTCCGTGCAGCGGTATCCGAAGAACTCGTCTGCCGATACCTCGTTCTGGATCGCCTCGGCCGAGTCATCGGAACACCGGCCGCCTTCTTGCTCCAGATCCTGCTCTTCGTGTATCTCCACATGTTCGGTCCTCCCATCAGCAAGGGGACGGCGGTCTGGCTGGTCATTGGCGCCGTCCTGTTCGGCAGCCTCTATCTCTGGCGCCGCTCGCTTCTCGCCGTCATGGCGCTGCATTTCACCTATGACCTGCTGGTCCGACTCTCGTTCGGCAGCATGATGGATGGATTGATCGTCTATCCGCTGATCGTCGGCGACAACTTCTCCAAGCTCTACGGCGATCGTGCCGGCGAGCTGTTCATGATCGTCCTGTCGGTGTGGATGCTCTGGAGGATCCGACAGCGGAAGCGCGCGGCGCCGGAAACTCCCTGCTAGAAGAAGCAGCGCGACGGCCCGTCCTGCGTGATCGCCCTTCGGATGTGTGCTACGTTGCGCGCTTCCCCACCGCGGTCCGGACGCCGTCGCGATGAGCGCCTCTCTCCCTTCGCCGCCCACCGCGGCAAGCCCCGCCAAACGCCGCAGCCCGCTCCCCCGCGAAGCGCGCGACACGCTGTTCCTGCTGGCCATCATCGCGGGCACCCTGCTGCCGCACGCCGGCCATCTGCCCTGGTGGTGCAGCGTGATCACCGCCGCGGTGCTGGGCTGGCGCGCCCGCTTGGCCTGGCGCAGCGAGGCCCTGCCCGGTCGATGGAGCTTGATGGCCGTGCTGGCGCTGGTCGTCGGCCTGACCTACGCCACCCATCAGACCCTGCTCGGCCGCGAGGCCGGCATCACCATGCTCGCCATGCTGATGGCGCTCAAGACCCTGGAGCTGCGCGCCAAGCGCGACGCCTTCGTCGTCTTCTTCCTCGGCTTCTTCCTGGTGCTGACGCAGTTCCTCTACTCGCAGTCGCCGCTGGTGGCGCTGTGGATGCTGGCCTGCGTGTGGGCGCTGCTGTCGGCGCTGGTTCTCGCGCAGATGCCGCAGGGCGTCCCCAGCCTGAGGCTCGCCGCCCGCATCGCCGCGCGCAACACGCTGGTCGGTCTGCCCGTGATGCTGGCGCTGTTCCTGCTCTTCCCGCGCCTGCCGCCGCTGTGGGGCCTGCCCAAGGACGCCGGCGCCCGCACCGGGCTCTCCGACACCATGACCTTCGGGGCCTTCGCCGACGTCGCCAACGACGACACCATCGCGATGCGCCTGCGTTTCGAGGGCCCGCCCCCGCCGCAACCGCTGCTGTACTTCCGCGCCCAGGTGCTGTCGCGTTTCGACGGCAAGACCTGGACCGCGCCGCGCGTGACCTGGGGACCGAAGAACGACGACCCCGAGCCCGCCGGCCAGCCGGTGCGCTACGTCGCCACCATTGAGCCGCTGAGGGTGAACGCGCTGCCGCTGCTGGAAGTCGCCCCAGGCACGCCGGGCGCGCGGCTGCAAGCGGGCCAGCAGTCGGCCGTGCGCGGCCAACAGGGCCAATGGCTGACGCCGCGCCCGATCGCCGAGCGCCTGCGGCTGACGCTCGAGGCCTGGCCACGTGCGCACTGGGGCCTGACCCTAGGCCGCTCGGAACGCAATGAATCCCTGCTGCTGCCGCCGGGGCTGAATCCCCGCACGGTGCTCCTGGGCCAGCAGCTGCACGAGCGCTTCGCCGCGTTGCCCGACGACGCGCGTGCCGAGGCCGTCAGCCGTGAACTACTGACCCGCATCCGCCGCGACGGCTACGGCTACACGCTGGCGCCGGGGGTCTACGGCGAAGCCACGCCGCACGCGGTGGACGAGTTCTGGTTCGACCGCAAGCTGGGCTTTTGCGAGCACTTCGCGGCGGCCTACGTGCTGCTGATGCGCGCCGCCGGCGTGCCGGCTCGCGTCGTCACCGGCTTCCAGGGTGGTGATCCGCAGCTGCAGGACGGTGAGCTCATCGTGCGCATGAGCCAGGCCCACGCCTGGGCCGAGTACTGGACCGCCGCCGACGGCTGGCGTCGCGCCGATCCCACCGCCGCGGTCGCGCCGGAGCGCATCCAGGGCCAGCCGCTGCGGGCGCCGCCAGGCGTCTTCGCCGGCGCGGTGGACGCGCTGAGCCCGGGCCTGCTGCTGGAGCTGCGAAACGCCTGGGAGCGCCTGAACAACCGCTGGCAGCAGTCGGTGCTGAACTTCTCCACCGGCGAGCAGATGGGCCTGCTGCGCCGGCTGGGCTTCAGCGAGCCGGACTGGGGCACGCTGGCGCAGATCGCCGGGCTGCTCTTCGCGGGACTGGGGCTGGCCGGCGCGGCGGTGGCCGCATGGCAGCGTCGCCCGCACGATCCCTGGTCGCGCCAGCGGGCGCGGGTGCGGCGCGAGCTGGGCCGCCTCGGCCTGGACACGCGCGACGACGAAACCCCGCGCCGCTGGGCCGAGCGGCTGGCCGAGCTGCATGGCGCGGCGGCCCAGGCGCTCGCCCAGTCGCTGTTGCAATTGGAAGCGCAGCGCTACCGGCAGGACCAACGCGCGGGGACGTCACAATGGCAGCGGCAGTTCGCGGCGCAATGCGCCGAGTTCCGCCGGCGCAAGGCCTGACCCCGGCATCGCCCGTGCTCTCGTGCACCCGCACACTTGCGCCCCTCGCATCACCGCCAGCCTTTGCCCGAATCCCGCATGACCGTCCTTGGCCGTTCCCTGCCCCGTCGCCTTCTCCTGCAATCGCTGCTGAGCGTGCCGCTCGCCATGTCGCCGCTGCTGGCGTCGACCGCGCTGGCGCAACCGGAGTCCAGGCCCGCGTCGAAGGCGCATCCGAAGGCGTCGGCCAAACCGGCGGCCAAGCCCAAGTCGAAAGCCAAGCCCGCGAAGCCGGTCGTGCAACCGGCCTACGGCGATCGGGCCGACGTGATGGCCTTCGCCGATTCGGAAGCCCAGGCCCTGGGCTACGGCCGCGAGGAGCTGCGCGCGATCCTGGCGCTGGCGCGGTCGCAGCCGACGGTGCAGCGCTTGATCCTGCCCGGCGCGCCGGGTCAGGCCAAGGACTGGGGCGCCTACCGGCTGCGCTTCATCGAGCCGCAGCGGCTGCAAGCCGGTCTGGCCTTCTGGTCGGAGCACGAAGCGGCGCTCGCCCGCGCCGAGGCGACCTACGGCGTGCCCGCCGAGGTGATCGCAGCCATCATCGGCGTGGAGACCTTCTATGGCCGCATCATGGGCAACTTCCGCGTGCTGGACGCGCTGGCGACGCTGAGCTTCGATTACCCGTCGCCGCTGCCGCCCGGCGCCCGAGACCGCAGCCCCTTCTTCCGCGACGAGCTGCGCCAGTTCCTGATCCTGGCGCGCGAGAACGGCCTGGATCCGCTGGCGATGAAGGGCTCATATGCGGGCGCGATCGGCTGGGGTCAGTTCATGCCCGGCAGCTGGCGGCGCTACGCGGTGGACTTCGACGGCGACGGTCATGTGGACCTGATCAACAGCCCGGTGGACGCGATCGGCTCGGTGGCGCATTTCCTGTGCGAGCACGGCTGGCAGCCCGGCATGCCCACGCATTACGAGGTGCAGGTCCCGAATGACACGGCGGCGCGCGCGCAGTTGCTGATCAGCGACGTGCTGCCGCAACTGGACGCGAAGCAGTTCGAATCGGTCGGGGCGCAGCTGTCGCCGCAGGGCCGCGCGCACAACGGCCCGCTGGCGCTGATCGAGCTGCAGATGGGCGGCGCGGCGCCGGTGTACGTCGCCGGCACCAAGAATTTCTACACGGTCACCCGCTACAACCAGAGCAGTTATTACGCGATGGCGGTCATCGAGTTCGCCAACACGCTGGCGAGCTGGCGCAAGGCGACCGGGGCGAAGGGGACGGCGCCGGCGTCGGGCGCGGCCAGCGGAAACTGAGGACCTGCGCCGGCCATGGCCTCGGACAGCACGCCCGCCTCTCGTCGCAGGCGACGACGCGTGGAAACGGAGGCTCCGGTGTCGGGATCGAAGTGATGCGTGTCGATGTAGCTGCGGCCGTCCGATGCGGGTGGCGGCGTCCAGCGGGTGTTGTCGGTGACGACAGGCCACGCCACCGGAGTCAGAGGCGCCGGTCCCGTGACAGGCGATGAAGCGCTCGATCCGCCCAGATTCGCCATGATGGCCTGACCCTTCTCGATCTCCGCACGGAAGCCGCTCCAGTCGATGGCGCTCATGTCGGGCAGACCCAACGTGACCTCCCAGGGATTGCGGATAGGCGCGATGCTGGTCTTCTTCGGCGGGAAGATGACGGAGGCGTCGTAGGTGGGGTTGTCGCGCCGGTACACCATGAGCCCGTTGGGCTGTCCGGACTGGTGACCCTGGGCGAGAAGTCGCCGCTGTTGGGGCCGTCGTGGTGCTTGATGTAGAGGTACTCCTCGAGCGTCACGGACTGGCGCGGTATCCGAGGATTGGACAGATCGTTGTAGCGACGTTCAAAGCGCTGGAGATCTCGGTACATCGCAACGATCTGGTTGTCCACCGACCATCGATCAGTACCCAGGCTCTTCTGATGCCGCTCCTTCCAAGGCATTGGCTTGTACTGGAACAGGCCGTCGGCATTGTTTCCCTTCGACTCGCGCGCTCCCAACTTCGACTCGATGTACGCGAACTTCACGGCGGCGTCGATCAGATGCTGCTGGATCCCGTTCTTGCGCCCATAGGCGGCGATTCGCTCAGCCATTGCGCGCTGATCCTTGCTAATGGGTTCCATGGCGTTTGCACTCCTTCAAAGAGAACTCCGATGCGATCCAGCGATTCAGAGCCGAGAGCTCCGCATCGCCCAACAACTTCCAGAGGCCTGGAAGATCCCTGTGGAGATGGGCGCATGCCCGCTCTCCGAGGATGGCGTGCGCGGAGGCGAAGTACGCCTCGGCGTCGTGGCTGGAGGACAGCTCTTGCCTCATGTCCTGGAGCATCTCTTGCACGCGGGTCGCGGCCACATGGCCACGAACCGGGTCGAATCGAAGCGGCTTCGCATCGACGTTCAGCTCGAACTGCATGGGAACGCCCAGCAGGCGGCCGATGCCCGGCACCTCCAGCAGATACACCGTGACGGCGACCAGCCGTCCGTCCGATGTCAGCGTGGTGTTCACGGACTCGTTGCCGAACTCCAGACTGGCGAGCTCACCGCTCCCGTCCCGAATCGCGATGAGCGTCTCGTAGCGACCGCCACCGGGCGATCCGCAGAGCAGCGCTACCGAAACGCGGCGTCCCGATCGACCGGTGACCTCAATCGCACGGGGGGAGAACTCCCAGCACCCGACCACCAGGCCCAAGTCCTGAAAGAGGATCTCCCTGCCGTCAGCGGTTCGCCCCATCACGGACGAGGACCGAGTCAGGTCCGGCTTGTCCTCGTCTTCGTCGCTGCGCAGCACGTAGGTTGCGAGTGGTGTCGTGACCCGTTGCTCCCGGATCTCGGCCTGGATCGGCTGCATGACGAAGAGCGAAAGGAACAACGTGACGGTGACAGCCGCGACCCGGCTAAAGGAGTGGATGCACGACACGATGCCAACCTCCGACGAGACCCTGAAGAGGGCTCGTCAGTCCGGAGGCTTCGGTGGGCGTTCGCAACCCGCGGCGGGCCATCCCGGCCCGCGTTCAGCGTTCAGCGTTCAGCGTTCAGCGTTCAGCGTTCAGCGTTCAGCGCTTGGGTGCGCGCGGATCGCCGCGATCGGACCGCTGATCGTCCTTGCGATGCCCCTGCTCCCGATGCGAGCGGTCGAGGTCCCCCTCGCCTTCCGGCCCTTGCTGGCCGGTCTCGCCGATGCGGTGATCCTCGTCGTCATGCTCGAGCCCGCCTTGCAGGCCGGGCGGGAAATCGCGGGGAGAGCGTGATGCGGACATGGCAGGCTCCTTGACGTGAGACGCCGGACGGCGGCGCCGACCCGGTCGATCTTAGCCATCGGCCCTCAAGTCGGGGCGCCGCTCGTCGCCTCGCCCCTGCGCGAGATCAAGCCGCGATCACGCCTTGCGCGCGGCGCGCAACCGGCGCATCACCGGCTCGTTGAGCTGCCGGGTCAGCGCGTTCCACTTGGCGCCGACCTTGTCGATCTGCGCCAGCAGCGGCTGGGCGGTGGCGGTGTCGCCTCGGGCGATGGCCCAGATCGCGTACTCCGCCCAGGCCTCGACGCTGCCGAAGCGCTCGGAGGCGGACACGAACTCGGCGCGCGCCTCGACGTCGCGATCCATGGCCGCCAGCGCCCGCGCGGTCAGCAGCGACACCGGCTCGGCGCGGAAGTCGGGGCGCTCCTCGCGGATCGAGCTCAGATGATTCAGCGCCTGCGCCGCCTGTCCACTTTCGAGGAAGGCGCGCGCGGCGCCGAGGCGGATCTCCAGATCCTTCGCGAACGGTCCGCGCAGGCAGGACTGGTACTGCTCGGCGGCCTGGGCGGCGTCGCCCGCGTCCAGCAGCGCGGCGGCCAGACGCATCTGGTTCTGCGCGGTGGGGGTCTCGTCGAAGGCGACGCGGGCTTCGCGCAGCTCACGGCCCGGATCCATCGCGCGGCCGGCGGCGCGCACCGCGCGCACGGCGCCGCGTTCCACCCGCGAGTGCGGCAGGACGATCACGAACAGATAGACCAGACTGCCCAGCAGCGGGAACGAGAACAGGATGAACAGCCAGAACAGCTGTTGCCCGCTGCGCACCGCGTGCACGGCGCAGAACAGCGCCAGCAGGATGTGAATCCCCAAACCCACGAACGGCATCGCCATTCCCTCCCGAGATCGATTGATTTGATTGCTTTTCAGCGAGCGCGGATTCTGCCCGCGCGAAGTGAAAACGCAATCGCCCCGGAGCGGGTGAGCGGATGCGCTGCGCCGCGGTGAGGCCGGAAACGACGAAGGCGCCTCGCGGCGCCTTCATGTGGGAGCCCGGTCAGGCTCGGGAAATCGAGGGGAATCTCGGGGCGATCAGTGGACCAGGCCGATCCATTCGCCGCGACGCTGATAGGCGTCGAACAGGTCTTGGGCGGCGGCCTGCAGCCGGGCGTCGCCACGGGCGTGCGCGGTGGACAGGCGCTCCAGCGCGTAGAGGCGGTCGTAGAGCATGCGGGTCGGTTGCAGGGTCAGGCCGTTCGAGGCCATCAGGTCCTGCAGCTGGAGCAGCTCGTCCATGCCGGCGGTACCGGCCACGGTCAGGCCGAGGTCCGGCACGACGCCCCAGGGGGCTTGGGCGGATTCGGGCATCAGGTGCGGCGGGATCGTATTCAGCATGGCGGCCTCGGACGGGTTCATGTCGTCGTGGACGGAATCATGAACCGCCCCTTCCGAAACTTGAGCCGGAAAAGCGCCGGATTTCCCCGCCAGTTCGAGCGATCGCCGCCGAAGCGCGTCCGCGTCAGGTCCGCGGCGTGACGATGAAGCTCGAGAGCTCGTGGCACCAGGCGGAGGCGGGCACGTCGACCTCGCTGAGCGACTGCACGTCCACGCGCGCGTCCGCCAGCATCTTCGCGGAGGCGGCGTTCAGGCCGAAATGGTGGTCCTTCTTCTCCAGATAGACGACGCGCTGGATGCCGACCTGGATGATGGACTGGACGCAGCGTGGGCACGGGTACTGCGTCGTGTAGATGGTGCTGCCGGTCAGCGGCAGCACGACGCAGTTGAGGATGGCGTTGACCTCGGCATGGACGATGTAGCTGTGGCGCGAGTTGGCCGGATCGCTGTCGTCATCGGACCAGTAGGCGGGGTCGTGATCGTCGCAACCGCGGGGCAGGCCGTTGTAGCCGACGCCGACGATCTTGAAGTCCGGGCTCGCGATGCAGGCGCCGTTGCGCTTGCGGCTGTCCTTGGAACGGGCGCTGGCCAGCAGGGCCACGCCCATGAACATCGAATGCCAGTCGATCAGCGGTTGGTTGTCCATGGCGGAGAGGAAAAGCGAAGGGCCGGGGAAGGCGAAAGAGTGTAGCGGCGACGTCCACCGCACGGGAACGGATGGGAGGGCGGCTCCGATGTTTCAGGCAGCGGACCACTGCTTCTGCTGGAAGACGACAGGGGTCGACCAAGGTTTGAGTCATGGGCGGGGAACCGGGTCGCAAGTACGGTGGAGACATGTCGCGCTCGCCACCTCGTCCATCGTCCAATCACGAACAACTCGTCCTCGCGCTCGCCGAAGGTCGCTCGCTCATCCGTGCGCGAGATCTCAGGGATGCGGGCGTCCCGTCCATGGTGCTGAGCCGGATGGTGCGCGCCGGCAGGATCCAGCGGGTCGGCCATGGCATCTATGCGCCGAGAGTGCGAGAGGTTTCGGAGCACCTGCCACTCGCGGAAGTCTGTATGCGCGCCCCACGAGCAGTGGTCTGCCTCTTGTCGGCCCTGCGCTTTCACGAAGTCGGGACACAAGATCCCCACGACGTGTGGATTGCGGTGCCATCAAACGCCGCGGCGCCGCGAATCGATTCGCCCGCCGTGCGAATCACTCGAATGTCCGAGGCTTCGTTGAGCGATGGCATCGTGAGGCACGAGATCGACGGCGTCGGCGTTCCCGTTTTCAGCGTCGCGAAGACGATCGCCGATTGCTTCAAGTACCGAGGCAAGGTGGGGCTGGATGTCGCCATCGAGGCGCTTCGCGAGGGCTGGGCCCTGCAGGCCTTCACGACCGCCGAGCTCAGAGCTCATGCCCGGATCGCTCGCGTCGAGAACGTGATGCGCCCCTACGTCGAGTGCGTGATCGGTTGAACCGCCAGCGACGCTCAGGCCGACATCACTTCGCCACCGACACCCCCTTGTTCGCCAACGCATCCGCGCGCTCGTTGCCCGGGTCGCCGGCGTGGCCCTTGACCCAGCGCCATTCGACCGTGTGCAGCTTGCGCAGCGCGTCCAGCCGCTGCCACAGCTCCGCGTTCTTGACCGGCTTCCCATCGGCCGTCTTCCAGCCCCGGCGCTGCCAGCCGGAGATCCACTCCGTCATGCCCTTGCGCACGTACTCGCTGTCCGTGTAGATCACGATGTTGCAGCTGCGCTTGAGCGAGGTCAGCGCCTCGATCACCGCCGTCAACTCCATCCGGTTGTTCGTGGTGTTGCGCTCGCCGCCGAAGAGCTCCTTCTCATGGCCGCCGCTGCTCAGCCACGCGCCCCAGCCGCCCGGGCCCGGGTTGCCCTTGCAGGCGCCGTCCGTGTAGATCACGACGCTGGGCTTGGCGATCTTGGGCGCGGCGGGCGCGGTCGTCTCGGAAGGATGGGCGGTGGAATCGGTCATGTCAGAACAATGCAATCAGAAGGCCGGCGGAACGTCCCGCCCTGGCGTCAATCAAGAGGTTGATCGGAAGATCGATCAGAAGGTCAATCGGTGTCGCGGTCCCGGCCGCGATGGTGGTGGTGGTGCACGGCGGCGACCGCCGGCGCGGTCTTGGCCACGCGCGTCTTGCCGCGCGTCAGGTCGATCAGCCGCATGCCGTGCACGCGCTTGACCGCGATCACGCCATACAGCGCGCCCAGCACCGTCCACCACTTGCCGCCCGGCTTCTCTATCCATTGCCAGCGCGACAGCCAGGGCTCGCTCAGCAAGGGCGGCCGGTAGCAGCCGAACTGCGCCCGCTCGACCTCGAAGGACAGCAGTCGCAACCAGTCGCGCAGCCGCCAGTAGCCGATGTACTCGCCCTCCTCGGGCAGGTACAGCCGCGGCGGACGCCCCAACATCCGCCCGTTGACGCGGGCCAGATTCTGCCTCACCGCCCACAGGCTCGCGGGATTCAGACCGAGGATCACGACCCGCCCCTCGGGGCGCAGCACCCGCTCGACCTCGCGCAGACAGCGGTGCGGATCGGGCGCCTGCTCCAGCGTATGCGGGAGCAGCACCAGATCCAGGCTGTTGGCCTCGAACGGGAGCGCATCAAACTCGCAAAGGATGGACACGCGGCCCGCCGCATCCAGCCCCATCGCGGGCAGCGCCTGCGGCTCGGGCTGGTACTCCAGCGGATGCACGCCCATCCCGGGCATGGGCGGCCCCTCGACCGCCGGCCGGACCACCGGTGCATGGTTCACGGCCAGCCAGCGGTTGGACATGCGATTGGTCCGCAGCCCGTGCAACTGCGGGCAGCCCAGCTGCAGCGCGTGATAGCCGAACCAGTCGATCACCGCGGCGTCGATGAAGCGCTGCTCCCAGGCCAGCAGATAGCGGCCGGCGGGCGTGCGCAACCAGTCCGCCAGCTGCGCCGCGGCGGCGGCCTGCCGAGATGTCGCCTCTACAATCGGCGCCGATTCGTCGTCCTGGCCCGGTGTCTTCATCGCTGGGACCTGATCCGCCTTGCACGCATGAACCTCGTCGCCCTCCCCGCCTTCTCAGACAACTACATCTGGCTGCTGCATGACGGCATGGGAGCGATCGTCGTCGATCCGGGCGACGCGGCGCCGGTGCGGGACGCACTGGACGCGCTGGGCCTGGAGCTCCGAGGCATTCTAGTGACCCACCATCACGCCGATCACGTCGGCGGTGTTCGCGAATTGCTGCCGCTGCTCGCGGAAGGTGCTCGCGTCTGGGGACCCGCCGGCGAGGTCCTGCCCATCGACGTCCAGCCGCTCTCCGAAGGCGACCGGGTCACGCTGATGGGCCGCCATTTCGACGTGCTGGAGGTGCCGGGCCACACCGCCGGACACATCGCTTTCGTCCTGATGCAACCGCTGGGCGAGGCCGGTGGCGACGGCGCCGCGACCGATGCCGCGCCCCTGCTCTTCTGCGGCGACACGCTGTTCTCCGCGGGCTGCGGCCGCCTTTTCGAGGGCACGCCGACGCAGATGCTGGACTCGCTGCGCAAGCTGGCGGCGCTCCCTGGGGAAACCCGGGTGTGCTGCGCGCATGAATACACCTTGTCGAATCTGCGATTTGCTCGCACAGTCGAGCCCCGAAACGAGGCGACGGCGCGCCACGAGGCCTGGTGTCTGGCCCGGCGCGACGAGCAGCAGCCCACCCTGCCCTCCACCCTCGCCGTGGAGCTCCAGATCAACCCCTTCCTGCGCTGCGACGTCGACGACGTGCGCGACGCCGCCATGCGGCACGACTCGAACGTGACCGCCGATCCGGTCTCGGTCCTGGCCGGCCTGCGCCAATGGAAGAACGTCTTTCGCTGAGAGTCCGATGCACCGACACCCGACCCCTGATTCCTCTTTGCCCGATTCCGCTGATTCCTCCGCGTCGCGCAGCCCCCGCGCGTCGGCGACCGACGCTCTCCACCGATCTTCCAAACGCCCCGCGCTGACGCTGCTCGCGGCCCTGCTGCCGCTGGCGCTGGCCGCCTGCGCGACCAAGACGACGCCGCTGGTCAGCAACGCGGACTCGAAAGCCGCGGCCCAGCAATCGGTGCAGGCCGTCCAGGCGGCCGCCTCGGCGGTGTCGCCGTCGACGACCACGCCCAAGACCCTGGTCGCGAGCGCGATGCCGGTCGAGAAGCTGGATGTGCTGCTCGAGGACAACCTGAATCCCGGAGAGAAGATCGATCTGGACGCGCCGCGCTCGCATGTGGACCTGTGGGCCCGCATCCGCGCCGGCATGGCCATGCCCGAGCTCGACAACGACCTGGTGCGCAAGGCCGAGGACTGGTACAGCTCCCGCCCGGACTACGTCGCCCGCATGACCGGACGCGGCAGCCTGTATCTCTATCACGTGGTCGACGAGGTCGAGAAGCGCGGCATGCCGCTGGAGCTGGCGCTGTTGCCCTTCATCGAGAGCGCCTTCCGCAACGACGCCCAGTCCAGCGCCAAGGCGGTCGGCATGTGGCAGTTCATGCCGGCGACTGGGCGTGACTTCGACCTGAAGCAGAACCTGTTCCGCGACGACCGCCGCGACGTGCTGGCCTCGACCAAGGCGGCGCTGGACTATCTGCAGCGCCTGTCCAAGATGTTCAACGGCGACTGGCAGCTGGCGCTGGCCGCCTACAACTGGGGACCGGGCAACGTCAGCAAGGCGGTGGCCCGCAACCAGAAGGCCGGCCTGCCCATCGACTACGACAGCCTGCGCATCCCCGACGAGACCCGCTACTACCTGCCCAAGCTGCAGGCGGTGAAGAACATCGTGATGCGGCCGGAAGCCTATGGGCTGCAGCTGCCGCCGGTGGCGAACCACCCGTACTTCCTGTCGGTCAACATCGACCGCGACATCGACGTGGCGCGCGCGGCGCAGTTGGCGGAGCTGGACGAGGAGACCTTCCGCCAGTTCAACCCGTCGATGAACAAGCCGGTGATCCTGGCGGCCAGCAGCGGTCAGATCCTGCTGCCGTATGACAACGCGAGCACCTTCGTCGCCAATCTCGAGCAGTACCGCGGGCCGCTGGCGTCGTGGACGGCTTGGGTCGTTCCGAAGACGATGAAGCCGGCCGATGCGGCCAGGCAGGTCGGCATGAACGAGACCGGGCTGCGGGAGATCAACCGGATTCCGGCGCGGATGCTGATCACGAAGGGCTCGACGTTGCTGGTGCCGCGCGGGGTCGGACGCGATCAGGATGTGTCGGAGCATCTGGCGGACAACGCGAGCATCGCGTTCGCGCCGGATGTGCCGCCGATGCGGCGGGTCACGCTGAAGGCCAACAAGGGCGATACGGTGGCCAGCGTGGCGCGACGGTATCGGCTGGGGACGACGCAGCTGGCGCAGTGGAACAAGGTCAGCACCAAGGCGTCGTTCAAGCCGGGTCAGCAGGTCGTGGCTTATGTGCGCGAAGGGCAGACGCTCGCGGCGGTGGAGCCGGCGGTGACGGCGAAGGGCAAGAACGCGGGTTCGTCGGCGCGAAGCGCGAAGCCGGCGAAGACCACGCGGGTGGCGTCGAGCGCGACGAACAAGGCGACGAAGGCGTCTTCGGGCAAGACGCGCTCGGCGAAGGTGGCGGCGCGGGGTGGCAGCGAATCCAGCGGGCGGACGGTGGCGACGAAGACGGCGCTGCGGTAAGGGGAATCAGAAGACCCTCTCCCCCGCCCTCTCCCGCAAGCGGGCGAGGGAGCCGAGGCACCGAGGCCGTCACCCGAAGAACATCGCCACCGAAATCACCGTCCCCGCGACCCAAGCCAGGCTTCTCAACGTCGGCTGATCGACCAGATACAGCACGATGAACAGCACCCGAACCGCGATGAACCCCATCGCCAGCAGATCGATCCGCCCCTGGTCGTGATGCATCTGCTGCGCCGCGAGCACCCCCGCGATGAACAGGGGTAGCACCTCGAACCCATTGGCCTGCGCCGCGTTCGCGCGCGCCTGCCAGCCGCTCTGACGCGAGAGCCATCCCCGCGGATCGTGGTTGTCGAAACCCCCGTCCTTGCGCCGCTTCCCGAAGCCGCGTGACTTCGCGATCGCGGCGCTCACCACCGGCAGCAGGCAGGCGACGATCAGGCAGTAGTTGGCAACGGTCATCGTCGTGGCCATGAAGCGGCTCCTCGTTTGCGGACGCTGCGGTCCATTCAGGCGATCAGGCGATCAGGCGATCAGGCGATCAGGTGAGCCAGGACGGCCATGGCGGCCATGGCGGCCACCATGTCGATTCACCCCATCAAGTCGAACGCCGGTCCACCAACGCATGTGCGATGGTGCCCAGG
>NZ_JBCNLU010000053.1:0-21322 GCF_039595295.1 Roseateles sp. | reverse complement strand
CGATGAACCAGTTCGCCATCCTCTACGAGGATCGCTTCAAGAAACTGACCCCGTAACATCGCCAACCCGCTTCACGAACTCAGTGAAGGTCCAATGAGCCTCACACACAGAAATTCGGACAGGCCCGCCTGCGCTCCGACGGTGCTCTGGCTGCGCTTTGACGGATGCTCTGACCCCGCTTCAACAGGCGCTCTGGCCTGCGACGGCCCTCACCCCAACCCCTCTCCCGCAAGCGGGCGAGGGGCTTCTTGTCCACCCTGACACAAAGTCGATAACCCGACGACATGCACGCCGGGCTCAATGACGGACACCCCACAGGAGTCCGCCATGCAGCCTACCCGCCACGCCTCCCATCACGACGCTGAACCGCACGACCACGACCTGGGCCTCGCCCATGATCTGAGCGTCCTCCAACAGCGCCGCCGCGCGCTGGGCCTGCTCGCCGGACTCGCCGGCGCCGGCGGACTGGCCCTCGTCGGCTGCGGCGGTGGCGGCTCCGACACCGGCACCAGCACGACCAACACCGGCTCCACCACCGGCAGCGGCTCCACCGGCACGACCACCACCTCCAGCTGCAGCGTCATCCCCGAGGAGACTGCCGGCCCCTACCCCGGCGACGGCTCCAACAGCAACGGCAGCGGCATCGCCAACGCGCTGGCGCTCAGCGGCATCGTCCGCTCCGACATCCGCAGCAGCATCGGCACCGCGTCCGGCACCGCTGGCGGCGTGCCGCTGACGCTCACGCTCAAGCTCGTCAACACCGGCAGCAGCTGCGCCGACCTGTCCGGCTACGCCATCTACCTCTGGCATTGCGACCGCGAAGGCCGCTACTCGCTCTACAGCAGCAGCGTCATCAACGATGAACTACCTGCGCGGCGTGCAGAGCACCGGCAGCGACGGCACCGTCACCTTCACCACCATCTTCCCCGGCTGCTACGACGGCCGCATGCCCCACATGCATTTCGAGGTCTACCGCAGCGCGACGGCGGCGACCTCTTATGCCAACAAGATCAAGACCTCGCAGATCGCCTTCCCCACGGATGTCTGCACCACGGTCTACACCAGCGCCACCGGCTACGCCAGCAGCCTGACCAACTTCAACCGCATCAGCTTCGCCACCGACAACGTCTTCAGCGACGGCTACAGCACGCAGCTGGCGACGCTCAGCGGCAGCGTCAGCGCAGGCTACGCGGCGACGCTGACCGTCGGCATCGCGGCCTGATCGGTCGGCTGCGCCAGGTCGACGCCGACGGCCAATCCGGGGCACAACGATCACGCAGGTGCCACAAGCGCCACCGGTGCCACGGGCGCCACATTTGATTCCGCACATGAGGACACGACGATGAAGGACGAAGCCCTGCGGGCCTGGGGCGGCCAGCGCGACCCCAACGGCTGGAAGCGCCTGGGCAGCACGAGCGGCCTGATGGGCGAGCCCGCCGACGCGATCCTGCCGGCGACGCGCACGCTGATGGGCGCACCGCCCGCGCGTGCGAACGAGGCCTCGTCCGGCGACGACGCTCGTGTATCGTCCGAGCCTGGGTCCGGCGCGCGGCCGGTCCCTGTCGTGGAGGAGCGCATGACGCGGTGTCTGGTGGTCGATGACGATGCGGGAATCCGCGATTCGCTGCAGGACTACCTGCACAAGTTCGGCGTGACGGTGAGCACGGCGGCCGACGGCCGCGAGATGCGCCGGCTCATGACCACGCAGGTCTTCGACGTCGTCGTGCTGGACCTGATGCTGCCCGACGAGAACGGCCTGTCCCTGTGCCAATGGATACAGCAGCATCACGCCAGCGTGCCGGTGATCATGCTGACCGCGCACGGCGACCCGATCAGCCGCGTGCTCGGCCTGGAGATGGGCGCCGACGACTACCTCTCCAAGCCCTTCGAGCCCCGCGAACTGGTGGCCCGCATCCACGCGATCCGCCGCCGCGCGCGCCGCGGCGAGAGCGAGTCCCAGACCCGCCGCGAGTTCCGTTTCGAGGGCTGGGCCTTCGACCGGCTGCTGCGCCAGCTGGTGTCGCCGCAGCAGGTGGTGGTGCCACTGTCCAGCGCCGAGTTCCGCATGCTCAGCGCGCTGGTCGAGCGCCCCGGTCGCGTGCTCAGCCGCGAGCAGCTGATCGAACTCACCCGCGCGCCCGGCGTCGAGGTCAACGATCGCAGCGTCGACCTGACGATCTCGCGGCTGCGGCAGAAGCTGGGCGACTCGCCCAAGGAGCCGCGCCTGATCCGTACCATGCGCGGCGAGGGCTATCTCTTCGACGCCCAGGTGCAGAGCTGATGAGCGCTGGCCGCCTCACGCGCGCTTGGCGCCGGCTGGGCGAGGTCGTCGCACGGGTGCTCGGCGACACGCTGGCGCGGCGCATCTTCCTGACGATGTGGATCACGCTGGTGGCGGCGCAGGCGCTGGCCATCAGCGTCGTCACCTGGGGCCGCGACGACTTCAAGGTCGCGCACATGCCCACCGCGCCCACGCTGCCTCCCATGCCCGGACTGATGAACCGCCCAGGCCCCGGCCCCGGTGTCTTCCCCGGTCCAGGCCCATCCCCCCGCGCGGCCAGCGAGCCCCACGGATTGCCCAGCCCCCGCGACCTGCGCGACTTCCGTGAGATGCGGGAGATGCGGGAGATGCGGGAGATGCGGGAGATGCGGGAGATGCGGGAGATGCGGGACGTGACCTTGCCCGGCGACATGACCGGAGGCGGCTTGGTCGGCCCCGACTTCCGCGCCATGCGTGAGCGCGAACAGCAGGCGCGCGGTCCCGGTCCCGGCCCCTTCCGCGGCCTCAGCACCAAGGAGCTGCTGCTGGATTACGGCATCCGGCTGCTGGTCACCGGTCTGGCCGCCTGGCTGGCCTCGCGCTGGCTGGCGCGGCCGATGCGCGAGCTGGCGCGAGCCTCGCAGTCGCTGGGGCAGACGCTGCATCAGCAAGACAAGCTGCCGCTGCTGGACGAACGCGCCGGCACGCTGGAAGTGCGCGAGACGGCCCGCGTCTTCAACGCGATGGCGCGCCAGCTGCGACGCCAGTTCAACGAGCGCGGGCTGATGGTGGCCGCGATCTCGCACGACCTGCGCACGCCGCTCACCCGGTTGCGCATGCGGCTGGAGACCCTGGACATCGACGATCTGCAGCGCGAGCGCTCGGTCGAGGACATCCGCGAGATGAATGCGCTGGTGGACGCGGTGATGGAGCTGTTCCGCGGCGACGGCCCCGGCGCGGCCGAGTCGCAGCAGGACGTGGACCTGCACGCACTGGCGCAGGCGATGACGGACGACCTGCTGGAGCAAGGCGAGCCGGTGCGCTTCGACGACCAGGGCGTGTCGGTGCTCGCCAAGGGCCAGCCGATGGCGCTTCGGCGCGTGGTGGGCAACCTGATCGGCAACGCGCTGCGCTACGGCGGCGGCGCCGAGGTCAGCGTGGGCCGCGATGCGCGCGGCGCCTGGTTGCGGGTCGCGGACTCGGGTCCCGGCATTCCGGAGGATCAGCTCGAAGCCGTCTTCGAGCCCTTCTTCCGATTGGAGGACTCGCGCAACCGCCACACCGGCGGCGCGGGCCTGGGGCTCTACATCGCTCGCGAGCTCACGCTCAAGCAGCATGGCACGCTGATGCTGTCGAACCGGCCCGGCGGCGGGCTGCTCGCGGAGCTGCGGCTGGGCGGTTGAAGCCGCCCGCGCCGGGCCATCCCACCAAGGCGAGACATGCCCCTGGCGGCACGGCGGCCAAGCGCGGAGATCCTCGACTCAGGCAGGCCTAACGAGGGCCATGCTCTACTTGGCGGCTTCTTTCCACCGCCCCCCGCTTCTCGATGCCGCCGAGCCGTCCCTCGTCCCGTCCCCTGCCCTGGCCGCTGCGAGCGCTGCTCAAGCTCTTCAAGACGCTGCTGATCCTGCTGCTGATGCTGGCCCTGCTCGCGGCCTGGTCGGTGTTGATCGAGCCGCGCTGGGTCGCGCGACGCGACGTCGAAGTGCGGGTTCCCGACTGGCGCGGGCCGGACGGCCTGAAAGTCGTGGCCGCCTCGGACTGGCACATCGGTCAGGAGCCGCTCCAGCGCGTGATGACGGTGGCGCGCGCCAACGCCATCGTCGACGAGATCAACGCCGCGAAGCCCGACGTCATCCTGCTGCCGGGCGACTTCATGTCCGGCCGCGGCGAGGACGGCACGACGCCCGAGCAGATCGCCGCCGTACTGGGCCGGCTCAAGGCCACGCACGGCGTCTATGCGGTGCTGGGCAATCACGACTGGTGGACCAACGGCGGGCGCTTCAACCGCGCGCTGAAGGCGGCCGGCATCACGGTGCTGCTGAACCAGGCGGTGCCGCTGCCCGGCACGGCGCTGTGGGTGGTGGGCGTCGGCGACCGCACGACGCAGCACGATCAGCCCGAGCTCGCCGCCCGCCAGCTGCCGCCCGGCGCGCAGGCGCTGGTGCTGATGCACGACCCGGCCAGTGCGCGCGCGCTGCCGCCCATGCCTGGTTTGACCGTTGCCGGTCACACGCACGGCGGTCAGGTGTGGATCCCCTTCTACGGCTCCGCGGTCGCGCCGCACGGCTGGCCGCGCGACAAGACCCATGGCTGGGTCGATGTCGGCGGGAAGCCGCTGTACATCACCAGCGGCCTGGGCGTGAGCATCTATCCGGTGCGCTTCAACATGCGGCCGGAATGGGTGATGTTCAGCATCGGCGCGGCCCCGCGATGAGCGCTCTGCGCGGCAGGCCCGTGCTCACCGCAGATGTTTCGCAAAGAATCGCCAGATCATCGCGGTGGCGTCGGGACCGGCGGGGTCGCTGAACGCTTCCTTCGCGGCGCCGCCGCTCCAGGCATGGGCGAGGCCGTCGATCTCGACCAGCGTCGCGGCGAGCACGCTGCCGCGCTTGAAGTCGGTGACCGTCATCGGATGCCGCTTCCCACGCTGGACCTCGCGTGCGGCGCGGGCGCTCGCGCCGGCCGCGACCGACCATTGCCGGACGGCCTCGCCCGCATTCACGCGCGCGACGACGCGGTCCCTCGTCCCCTGGATCACCAGCAGCGGTGGCCAGCTCGGCGCATCAGACGCCGCACCCCGCGCCGCACCCCGCGTCGCATCGCGTGGCCCGACGGGCGGCGCGGCAATGTCGGGCGGCGAAGCCAGGCCGCGCATGGCGCGCAAGGCGCTGGGGGTCGACGACGCGAGCCCCGGCGGCACGCCCGAGTGCATGGCGACAGCTCGGAATCGATCGGGATGGGCGGTGGCGAGCAGGGCCGCCATGCCCGCGCCGGCGGAGAGCCCCGCGATGGCCACGCGCGCACGGTCCATCGGATAGAGCAGCGCCGTTTGATCGATGGCGGCGAGGATCTGTGCCATCTCTTCCTGCGCGCGACCGGACTCGGTCTCGAACCAGTTCCAGCAGCGCTGAGGATTGGCGAGGCGGCTTTGCTCGGGATAGAGCACGAAGAAGCCTTCGCGCGCCGCGACCCGATTCATCCGCGTGCTGCGCGCGATGCCGGCGGCGTCCTGACCGCAGCCATGGAGCATGACGACGAGCGGGACGCGCGCTCCGGAAGCGATGCCTGCGGGGCGGAACAGCCGATAGCGCCGCGGGCCCGATCGGCTCAGGGTCAATCCGGCGATCCAGTCGCCGCGCCCGTCGCTGGGCGGCTTGGACGCGGTGTGCGCAGCGGCGACCTTCTTCGCCGCCTTCTTCACGACCTGTTGGGTGGCCGCCTGCGTGGCACGCAAGACCTGGCCCGTCGCCGCGCGCAGCGTGCGGCGCCAGACCTTGGACAACGGGGACAGGGCGCGGCGTTTGGACATGAGGCGGCCGAGGTGCGCGAGGCGATCTGGTGGGCCGGCAACCGCCGCTCCCAGCATGGGTTACGCTCCCTGCCCTGTCAAAGGCCCCTCATGCAGAAAATCTCCCCCGTCAAAGTCGTTGCGGGCATCGCCGCCATCGTCATGGCCATCGCCGGTCTGCTCTTCGCCACGCAGCTGCGCGGCGCGGTGAGCGACATGTTCACCGTCATCCGTCTGAGCTCGCCCAAGGCGCCCCCGCAGCCCGCGCAGGCGAACGGCACAGGTGCCGCCGCCTCGGGCGTCCGCGTGATTCCCTTCGGCGTGACCGCCCCGGCGAGCGCGCCTCACGCCGGCAAGGCCAGCGGAGGCTGAGCCCGTGCGCGCGCCGCGTCGCTTCGACGACGTGCTGATGACGCCACCGGACCCTGTGGCCGATGTCGACGCGGACTTGCTGGGGCGCCTGCGCGCCTGGTGCGAGGACGGCGCCTTCCCCGCGCTCACGGAGCCGCTGAGCGTGACCCGCGTCGCGGCGACGGCCGGCCTCGATGGCGTGGCCTGCGCGCTCGACGGCAGCCATGAACTGCAGCGCCTGGGTCGCTGGCGGGGCCTGGCGTGGCGATTGCAACTGCAGGCGCGCGAGTGCGTAAGCTCACGCCCGGCTCGCCGCGCCGATCCTTGGGACTGCGGCTGGTGGCGCGAGGGAACGCTTGACCACGCCGAGGCGTTCCGGCCCCGGCGCGCCACGCTGCTGATGGTGCGGGAGCGGGACCCCTCGATCACCGCCACCCTGCTCGCCAAGCTGCAATCCAGCTGTCGCTCTTATGCGAATCCGCTGCGCGTGCTGATCGTCGAGTCCGCCGATTCCTAGCCGGCGGATTCAGCCGCCTTGCTTCGCCGCGATCGCCAGCTGCGCGTCGAGCCAGCGCTCGATGCCTTCGACGGTGGCGTGGCCGTCCTCGCCGCCCAGCTGATTCGCCATGACGGTGGCCACCAGCCTGCCCTGCGCGTCCAACAGCGCGAAGGAGGGGAAGGCTTGCACATTGAGCTGCTTGCCCATCACCGCGCCCGCGTCCGCCGCCACGGGCCAGCGCAGATCGTGCTGCTTCACGTACTTGGCGGCTTCGGCGCGCGGATCCGGCGTCATGGCCAGGACGTGGACGTCACCGCGGCGCTTCATGACCTCATTGAGCTTGGGCACTTCCTTGATGCAGGGCGCGCAGTACTTCGTATAGAAGTTCACCAGCACGCTCTTGCCCTGCCATCGCTCCCGAGCGATCGCCCGGCCCGAGGGATCGGACAGTTGCTCCAGCGGGAACGGTGCGCCGACCTCGATGCCGAACTTGGCCATCGGGGTGTACGCGGTTTCGGTGGCATGGGCCGCGCCTTGCAGTCCGGCAAGGGCGATGAGGGCAGCAAGCGCTACGGTGCGGATCTTCATTGTTTCTCCCTGTTCAAGGTCATCGTCATTTCACGCTCAAGGTCTCTTCGGATCTCTTGCATCTCGATTCGAGCCAAGCGATCGGCGCCCTCAGGGATTCTGCATCAGGCGCTGCGCGCAGTTCCGTCTCTCTCATCGCCTCGTCCGGCTCGATGCCCTTCGGATACGTCACCTTGTAGCTGTCCGCCATCATGGAGGTCGAGAGGGCCACCGACTTGCCGGCCACGTCAACCACTGCATTCGCCGTCGTCAACCCCGCCGATGGGGCTCCAAACAAGCGGGTCTCGGGCCGGCGCTTGAAAGCCATCAGCAATGCCTCCGCGGAGCTCGCGGAGCGCCCGTCCTGCAACACCGCGACCGGCTGAGCGGGCGGCTCATTTGCAATCAAGAAGCTATGTCCATCGCCCAGCGAGGTCACGATGAACTTGAGCGCCGCATCCGAGACGCCCGATCCACCGACACGTCGCGCTTCGATCGTGCGCGCCATCGCGCTCACGCTTTCCCAGTTGACGTCCTTGCTGCGAATGGCTCTGCGGCGGATCACATCGATCACCTGATCGACCTCGGCATTCGGAAGCGCTGACTCCACAGGCACCAGCTTGGCGGCGATGCTCAGCCTGTCCTTGTCAGGCAGCCCGATCACTTTCATCCACATTGAGACGCCTGTCGCGTCCAAAGGCAAGTAGAGAGGCGCCGACATCGACGCCTTGTTCCCCTCCAGAGCGACCGATTGGGCAATGAACACCGCAGAGCGCAGATGCGGATACTCGATCCGGACCCAGCCGAATACGGCCTTTAACGGTGCACTGGCTGTGAGTTCGACGCTGAGCTGACCGACGCCTCCCCGGGGCAGGACTTGAATGATGCTGCGCGAGATCAGGACGCCGTTGGGACCATTCGCCGCCTCCACCGACAGGACGTCCGGAAGGTCAGTGGGCCGCGGCACCGCGCCGTCGAGACGCCAATCGTCCAGTTGCGCGCTCAGCTTGATCTCTTGAGTCGAAGTCATCGCCGATGCGGTCGCCACCGCCATCACTGCGGGTCCTGCTGCCGACATCAGCGCGAGCGCCGCGCCGCAGACCATCCTCGCGAACTTGAGCCAAACGCGCATCGGATTCGCCCCCTCGTCCAAAGCCATCGGAGCGGTGCCGGACCTCAGCGCCGCATGAAATGCGAAGGAGCTTGTATGTCCCGATAGAACGCTACGCCATCCCCCTTCACGGGGTGCATCTGGGACTGGTTGGGCCTGAGCACAACCCACCTGGGGTTTTCCTGATCATCAGGATTGCGGACGAGCAGCCCCTGCCGGCCGACTCGACCGCCTAGTCTTTCCCGGCCCCGTCACACCCGAGGAGCTTCCGATGAATCAGGTCGTCGTCACTGCCATGCAATGGTCCGAAGTGCCGGACATTACCGACATCAACCCTCAGCTCGACGCCGCCGACGCGGCGTGTCTGGCCGGCTTGCGCGAGGTGCTGCTCGCACATGGCAAGCTCGATCGATTCGGCGTCAATTTGCTGCACAAGCATTTCGAGCTAAGCGACGACGAGTTCCTCATCGAAACGATCGACGTCGAGCGACGCGTGCTCACCGTCAAGCCCGTCACCCGCGCCGCGTTGCCGCAGGCCGTGCCCACGCAGTGGAATCTCTCCAGCCGCGACCCGCTCCAATGGTGCGAGGCCTACTGCAACTACAGCGGCGGCACGCACCACCACGGGCATCAGAACCACATCGATCGCGATCAGGCGCCGCCCCACTGATCCGCGATCCGGCGCGCGTCGAGCTCGCCATGACGTCTGGCCGCCCGCCCCACCGATGCGCCAATCGGCCCGATTGATCGACGCCGACGCGTCGACGCTTAGTGAGGGCTCCGGAATGAAGACTTGGCTCTGCGCTGCGGCGCTGCTGGGAGGAATCGCGTTGCCGCTGTCCGCAGCGGCCACGTTCTCCATCGTCGCTTGCGATGCCGACGGCAGTTGCGGCGCGGCCGTCGCGACGCACAACCTCGCGGTCGGCGCGACGGTGATCCATGCCCAGGCGCGCGTGGGTGCTATCGCCTCGCAGTTCGAGACCCATCCCCGTCACGGCGCTAGCGGCCTCGCGCTGCTGTCTCAAGGGGCGACCGCGTCGGCAGCGATCAAAGAGTTGCTTGACAAGGACGGCGCCTTCGACGATCAGGGGCCGGAATGGCGCCAGCTCGGCGTCGTCGGCGCACGGGGCGACGGCGCGGCCTTCACCGGCAAACAGGCCGCCGCCTCGCCCTGGGCCGGCGCGACCAGCGGACCCGGCTTCAGCGCGCAAGGCAATGGCCTGGCCGGTCGCCAAGTGACCGAGGCGATGCGCGACGCCTTTCTGCGCGCTTCAGGACCGCTCGCCGCCCGGCTGATGACCGCGCTGGAGGCAGGCCGCGATGCGGGCGGGCAATCGATCGGCGCGATGTCGGCGGCGCTGCTGGTGCGCACGCCCGAGGGCGACTGGCAGGACGTCGACCTCCGCGTCGACGCGGCCGCGGAGCCGGTGCTCGCGTTGCGCCGCTTGCTGAATCTCCGACAGGCCCACGACACCGTGCTGCTGGCCGAGCGCCATCAGCGCGCGGGCCACGTCCGCGAGGCCCGCGCCGCGATCGACGAGGCGATCCGACTCGGCAGCGATTGGGACCGGATCTGGCGACGCGCCGCGCGCCTAGACATGGCACTGGGCCATCACGAACAGGCGCTGTGTGCGCTGACGGCATTTGCAGCGCTCAATCCGCGCTGGGCGGCGGCGGAGGCCGGCGATCCGTTGTATCGACCGCTGCAGGCGATGCCGGCTTACCAACAGTTGCTGGCGCGACCGGTGCCGCCCGACCCTCAAGCGAAAGCCAGCAGCAAGGCCGTGAGCGTCCCCAGCGACAGCACCGTGGTGATCAGCGTCGCCGAGGAGGCGACGCCGACCTCGCGCCGATAGAACTCCGCGAGCATGAAGGGCCCGGTGCCCGTCGGCAGCGCCGCTAGCAGCACGGCGGCATGCACCGTGCGGGTCGGCAGGTGGAAGACGAACTTCGCGAAGCCCCAGGTCAGCAGCGGCATCGCCACCAGCTTCACCGCCGACAGCGCCAGGGACGCGCGGCGGTTGGTCTCTGCGCCCTGCGGTCGATCCGCGAGGAACAGCCCCAGCGACACCAAGGCGCACGGCGTCGCCGCCTGGCCGATCATCTTCAGGAAGGACTCGGCGACCGGCGGCAGCGTCAAGCCCGTGCCGGAGAACACGGCCCCGGCGATAGGCGCGAGCACCACCGGATTCCTCAGCGATCGCGACAGCGCTGCGACCAAGGTCCGGCCGCGCGAGCCGGCCGCCCGTTGCAGGCCGACCTCGATCAGCACCACGGCGATCGAGAACAGCACGCACACGACGATCAGCGTGGCGATGGTGGCCTCGACCTGGCTGCTCCGCCCGAAGACCAGCAGGCACAGCGGCAGCCCCACGTAGCCGGTGTTGGCATAGGTGGCCGCGATCGCGTCGACGCTGGCGTCGGCGATGTGGCGTCCCCCGCGCCGACGCAGCACGAAGACCACCGCGAAGACCAGCAGCGTGGGCAGGCCGAAGGCCAGGATGAAGCCGGGCTGCCAGAGCGCCGTCCACGAGCTGGTGGCAGTCACCTCGAACAGCAGCGCGGGCAGCGCCAGCCAGACGACGAACGCGTTGAGCGCGCTGCCGGCGTTGCCGTCCAGGACGCCGCGCCGGCGGGCGAGGTAGCCCACCGCGATCAGGGCGAAGAGCGGCAAGAGGATGGTGAGCGTGGAAGCCATGGACGGGAGGAGCGCGGACGCCCGAGTCTATGCTTCGGCGCACGGAAGAAAGTCTCACGGCCACGGCCTTGCGGCGCGATCCGCCCGGCTCCTATGCTGCTCGCCATGAATCAAGCCGCTCACCGCCTCGCACCGTCCCGGTCGGGATCCTCCGTCGGCCGGTTCATCGGCAGCTTCATTGGCACGTCCATCGACACGGTCGTCGGCTTGGCGGTGACGATCGCCCTGTTCGGCCCGCCCCTCGCGATCGCCGCCGAGGCGGTCGACACGAGCTGGGCGCTCCGCCACGTCGATCAGTCGACCAACGCCGCGATCCAGGATCCGAAGATGGCCGGCACTCTCCGCGCGCTGGTGCCTCGGCCCCTTCGCCAAGCCGTCACGCAGGATCTTTGGGGGCCGCCTGATCCGGTCCGAACGTCGGGCGATTCCGTCTCGATGTCGGCCTGCCGTCCGCATGACTGCGGCGCCAAGGGCTTCCTGTGGCTGGACACGGCGCACGGCACGGCGATCGCGGCAACGGCGGACTGCGACCTGCAGCGCATCGCCGGTGAATGGAAGTGGCGCGCCTGTCGCCTGTCCGTCGGATCCCTGGCATATGGGCCTGATGACCTCCCGCCGCAAGCACGCGACGCCGTGAAGGCCTGGATCGCCGATCGGGACTTGGAGATCACCTCGGCTCGCTTCACTGGCCGGGTGGGCGAGACTCGCGCACTGGACGATTCCTGGCGATGAGCCAACTCCGTCACGCCCATCCCCCGTGTAGGGCAACGCCTGACACCCGCTTCAGCGCATCGCCCCTCGTGCGCGAGGGCCGGGCTCAGCAGAATCAATCCGCGATCTCCGAGTCCTAGCTCGGGACCGCGTAGCAGACTTGCAGGTATCGACTTTGGCCCGATCGCTGACGCGGTCGGGCCGCTCTTTTCCCCGCGGGAGGCGAAGCGCTCATCGCACCGAATCCGTCGGCGGGTCAAGGAGATCGAGTTCTGCGGGCGAGCTGCGTGTCCTGGAGCGGTCCTCGACCGCTCGCTGGTCATCGACGCAGGGGGACGCGCGCAGAATCCACGGCATCCCTCAATGAGCATCCATCGAAGAATGAGCAGTCTGCTTCGTCGACTCCTGTACATCAGCCGCATCGGAGAGGAAGTCACCGACACCTCGCTGCGCCGCATCGTGGCGAGCGCGCAGATGAACAACCGTCGCAACGACATCTCGGGCGTCCTGGCCCTGGCGCCCGGCCTTTTCGCGCAAGTCCTGGAAGGCTCGCCCGACGCGGTCGGCCAGACCCTGCAGCGCATCCGCAAGGACCCGCGTCACGACGACCTGCTCGTGGTCGACGACACCACGACCGAACACCGCTTCTTCGACCGCTGGTCCATGGAGCTGCTGGTCGACGACATCTCCGCCGAGCTGACCGTCGCCGTCCGCGACGGCCTGCGCGAAGGCCACGAGCTGGTCGCGCATCTGCGTGACCAGCATGCGAAGGACCCGGTCTGGTGGCCCTCCGCGATGAAGACCCTGGCCCTGTCGGCCTGACGACACCCCACCCACCACCGCCGCCTCATCATGAAGATCCTCCTCATCGATGCTTCCGACACCTTCCGCAAGTACCTGTCCGAGCGGCTGCGCGCCGTGCCCGGCGCGATGGTCGTCGGCCAGGCCGGCAGCGAGGAGCAGGCGGTGGTCACGGCCACGCTGTGCGTGCCGGACGTGGTGCTGGCGGACGTGGGGCTGCGCTCGGGATCGGGCTTCGACGCGCTGCAGCGCCTGCGCAGCGGCGGCTTCAAGGGCACGGCCTACCTGGTCACCACCGCCGACGAGTCCGAGTACGGCCCCCGCTGCGTGGAGGCCGGCATCGACGGCTTCTACGACAAGCTGCTGGACATCGAGCGCCTGCTGCAGGCGCTGACCGTGCTGTCCACCGCGCCCAAGACCTGGGAAGGGGCGCGGATCAAGGTGGTGTGAGGCGCACGCTGCCATCGACCCTTCACCCCGCAGGTGAACTCCGGGAATACATGACTGCCGGGCGCCGACGGGCCATGCTCGCCGCATGACGACCGATCAAGAGAAGCCCGACACCCCTGCGCCGCCCGCCCCGCCCAGCCTCCGCGCCAACCTGGAGCGCCTGCTGGCCAGCGGCCGCGACGGCGCGATGCTGCGATACGGCCTGGGCCAGGCGCTGCTGCGGGAGGAGCAGTTCGAGGTCGCCGAGCAGCACTTGAGAGAAGCCACCCGGCAGGATCCCGCCTACTCGGCCGCGTGGAAGCTGCTCGGCAAGGCCTTGGAGAAGCTCGGCCGAGCCGACGAGGCCGAAGCCGCATGGCGCCGCGGCCTGGAGGCGGCCCAGGCACACGGAGACCTGCAGTCGATCAAGGAGATCGAAGTCTTTCTCAAACGACTCGCGATCAAGCTTCAACGATGATCTCGAAGCCCCCGAAGATCATGCGCTGGCCGTCGAAGGGCATGTTCTTGGGATCGTGGTCCATGCGGGGGTCTTCCATCGCCTTCTTCATGCCTTCGTCGCGCACCTGACGCGACGGCCAGACGATCCACGAGAAGACGACGGTCTCGTCCGCCTTGCGTTGCACGGCCATGGAGAAGGAGGTCACCTTGCCCTCGGGCACGTCATCGCCCCAGCACTCCACGACGCTGAGCGCGCCATGGTCCTTGAACACGGCCGAGGCGTCCTGGGCCAGCTGGCGATAAGCCTCGCGCTTGGCGGTCGGCACGGCGATCACAAATCCATCCACGTAGTTCATGCGGCTCTCCGGTTGTGGGCGCGGCGCAGATGCCGCGTCCTGGACGACGAACGGGGAACGGGGAAATCGACAGGACCAAGAGCGGGCAAAGGACGCGCCGGGCGTTCGTCGTTCACCCCGCCTGCAACAACGCCACGCTCCCCTGCCCGCCATCGGCGCAGATGCTCACGATCGCGAAGCTGCCGGGCGGCAGGGCCGCGGTCTCCTTGATCGCCTGGCTGAGGATGCGCGCCCCCGTCGCCCCGAACGGATGCCCCAGCGCCGTGCTGCCGCCGTTGGGATTCATGCGCTCGCGCGGGAAGCTGCCAAAGCGTCCTGGCATGTCGATGCCGACCTTCTCGCGCAGGAATGTCTCGTCCTCCAGCGCCTTGATATGGAAGAGCACCTGCGCGGTGAACGCCTCGTGGATCTCCCACAGCGCGACGTCGTCGTAGCGCAGGCCATGACGCGCCAGCAGCCGCGGAATGGCGAAGGCCGGCGCCATCAGCAGACCCTCGACCCGGAAGTCCACCGCGGCCAGCTCCCAATCCACGAGCCTCACGCGATGCGCCGCGGAAGGCAGCTTCTCCATCCCCTCCTGCGAGCCCACCCACAAGGCCGCCGCGCCGTCGGTCAGCGGCGACGAGTTGCCCGCGCTGAGCGTCCCCTGCCCGCTCGTGCGGTCGAAGGCGGGAGACAACTTGGCCAGCTTCTCGAGCGAGGTGTCGCCACGCGGGATCCCGTCACGGGTCACGTCGTCGATCGAGATCACCAGGTCGTCGAAGAAGCCGCGCTCCCAGCCCGCGACCGCGCGCTGATGGCTGTCCAGCGCGAGCCGGTCCTGATCGGCGCGCGCGATCCGCCACTGCTTGGCGGTGATTTCGGTGTGCTCGCCCATGCTCAGCCCGGTCGTGCGGTTGGTCACCGACGGCAGGTAGATCGCCAAGTCCCGCAGCTTGAGCTCCACGGCATGCGAGAGCTTCTGCCCCAGCGACCGCGCCTTCTGGAAGCCTCGCATCCAGTCCGACAGGTTCTGCCCCAGGCCGAGCTGAACGCGGCTCATGCTCTCGGCGCCGCCCACCAGTGCCAATGAGCGACCGCGCGTGTCGTCGATCATGCCGGCGGCCTCGAAGGCGCCCACCATGCTCGTGGAACAGGCCATCACCGTGGAGAAGGCCGGGATCGTCGCGGGGGCGCCGGCCTCCATCAGCACCTCGCGGGCGAGGTTGCTCCAGGTGAGATTCGGCGCCACGCAGCCCCAGACGGCGAAATCGGGCTGTCCACCCTGAAGCTGAGCGAGCATGGCCCGCACCACGGGCACCGACAAGCGCAGCGCGTCGCGCCCCGCCAGAGCGCCGTCGACCTTGGCGAAGGGCGTGCGGACGCCGGCGGCGAGCCAGACCTCGGGACGGGGGCTGTTGGAGGTGGTCATTCGCTGTGCTCCTGAATGGATGGCAGACATGCGGCGAACACGAATCGCCCTTCGAGTTGCCCACGGGAAACGGCGCGAGCCTACCGCGTTCGGGTCGAGTCGGTGAATGAGGTCCGACCACGAATGGGCGGCTGTAAGAAACTCCGCCGTCCAGGGACTACCTGGGTCATGACAACAACGACGGGGAAGCGGTCGATGAATCCGGACACCCTCTACCGCGAGGCCATCCGTCTCCACGGGCCCGAGGTGACGCGCTTCGTCGCGGGGTATGAGCGGGACGAGGCGCGGCGCCAGGAACTGCTGCAGGACGTCCACGTGGCCTTGTGGCAGAGCTTCGCGGGCTTCCGCGGCCAATGCGGGCTCCGCACCTGGGTCTACCGCATCGCCCACAACGTCGGCGCCAGCCACATCGAGCGCAGCCGCAGGGTCGCCGAGCGGGGTTACCTCGCGCTGGACGACGCCGAGGCGGAAGCCGTCATCCACGACGGCGCGGACATGTCGCTGACCGAGCGCCGCATCGATCTGCAGCGGGTCTTCGCGCTGATCCATCGGCTCAAGCCGGCGGATCGGGAAGTGATGCTGCTCTACCTCGAGGGCGTCGACGCCGCCGCCATCGGCGAGATCACCGGACTGTCCGCGCGCAACGTCGCGACCAAGGTGCACCGCATCAAGGCGGTGCTGGCCCAGCAATTTCGCCTCCAGGAGGCCCAGCGATGAACCGTTCCTCCGATCCCGGCATGCCCGATGCCGACGACGGCCTGAAGCGCCTGTGGCAGAGCCAGCCCACGCCCGTCGTCGAGTTCGCCCCCGACGAACTGCGCCGCTCGGCCAACCGCTTTCGGCGCCGCGTGCAGTGGCGCAACGCCCTCGAGTACCTCGCCTGCGCCGCCGTGGTGATGGTCTTCGCGCTGTACCTGGTGTCGTTCCCGTTCCCGCGGATGCGGGCCGGCAGCCTGCTTGTGATCCTTGGTGCGCTGGTGGTGGCCTGGCAACTGCATCGCCGGGGCTCGTCGCAAGCGACGCCGACGGAACTCGGCGCGCAATCGTGGCTCGATTACCGGCGTGCGCAATGGGTGCGGCAACGCGATGCGCTGCGCTCGGCGGCATGGTGGTACGTCGGCCCCTTCCTCCCCGGCGTGATCGTCTTCCGCTGGGGCGTGGAGACGGAGCTCGGTCCCCAGGCGCCGTTCGCGCGCGGTCTGGCGGCCAACCTCGTGATCGTCGCGATCTTCGTCGCGGTGATCCTCTTCAACCGCTTCTCCGCCCATCGCCTGCAGCAGCAGATCGATCAACTCGACCAGGAGGACCGCTGACATGATTCCCTCGATGAACCGCCTCCCGTCACGCGTGATCGCGGGCGCCCTCTTCCTGCTGAACGCCAGCGCCCTGGCGCAGCCGGTACTCGACGAGCGCGCGAGGGCCATGGCGGAGCGCCATGCGGCGGCCGGCGGCGCCTCCAGCCTCGTGATCGGCCTGATCGAGGGCGATCGCAGCACGGTGGTCGGCTTCTCGGCGAGGGGCTCGCCGACGCCGGATGGCCGCAGTCTCTACGAGATCGGCTCGGTGACGAAGACCTTCACCGCGCTGCTGCTGGCACAGGAGATCGTCGCCGGCCGGCTCAAGCCGGAGGAGCCGGTGAGCGCCCTGCTGCCGGCCATCAAGATCCCCGCCTTCGAGGGCCAGCCGATCACCCTCGTCGATCTCGCGACGCAGACCTCGGGCCTGCCGCGCCTGCCGTCCAACCTCAAGCCCAAGGACATCGACAACCCATACGTCGATTACGACGGTCGGGCCTTGGGCGCCTTCCTCGGGAGCTATCAACTGCCGGTGCGTCCTGGACAACGCTACGAGTACACCAACCTGGGCTACGGCTTGCTGGGATACGCGCTCGCGAACCGCACGAAGCAGTCGTATGGGGAGCTCGTGAAGACGCGGATCCTCGATCCCTTGGGGATGACGTCGACAGGCGTGACCGTTGACGCATCGGCGCGCGATCGGTGGATGCCGGGACATGGTCCCGATGGACGACCGGTGCCCGGATGGGACTTCGACGCGCTGGCGGGCGCGGGCGCCTTGAAGTCGGACGTGGACGACCTCCTGCTGTACCTGCGCGCGGCGATGCGCGGCGCGACCGAATCCGATACGGCGTTCAATCGTGTGCAGACGCCGCTGCGCGACACGGGCGCGCCCGGGACGCGGATCGGCTACGCGTGGCATGTGACGACGCTGAAGGGACAGCAGGTGGTGTGGCACAACGGCATGACCGGCGGCTTTGCGAGCTTCATCGGCTTCACCGCCGACGGGCGTCGCGGGGTCGTGGTGCTGGCCAGCGCACAACGCTCCGTCGACTCGCTGGCGATGACGGCCTTGTTGCCGGAATTGGCGCCGCGGGATCGGGTCTATCCCCGCAAGGGTCCCGCGATCAACGCATCCACCACTTCGAGCGCTCGCCGCCCGCTCTCGATCTCGGACATCTGCGCGCCCCGTCCGGCCATGCCGGGCGAGGTCTTGAAGCGTCCTCCGACCATCAGCATCGGTACCGTGACCACGTCCGCGCGCTCCTGCAGCTGATTGGCCCGTTGGCACTTGGCGGCCACGGAGAATGATTGGCAGGCCTCCATGAAGCGCTTCGCATCGAGGCCCGTATCCGCGAGTGCCGCCGCCTGCTCCTGCGGCGTGTTCATCGGCTTCCTCTGCTCGATGAGCAGCTCGAACACACGAGGCCTCAGTTGCTCCTGAACGCCCAGGGATTGAAGCGCGAAGAACATGCGCTGATGCGCGGCGACCTGGGCTCGCCCGGCAATGTGGATACGGCGCAGCGAGACGACTTCCCGGCGCTGCGCATGCCAGGACTCCAGTAGCGGATCGAAGGTCCTGCAATGGCCGCAGGCCAGCCAGAAGAACTCGACCACCTCGATTCGTCCATCGGCCGATGAGGCGATGGGTGTCGACAGCTTCTCGTAGTGCTGGCCCTCGATGGGTCGCCAAGCTCCCTTGGCTGGCGGTGCGGCCGCAGCCGTCCCCGCGGATCCCGCCGCGATCGACGCAGCGCAGAAGGATGCAAGCATCGGCACGGCCGGCGTCGCCAGCATGACTCGTCGTTTCATGTGCACTCTCCGAATGGGAAGTGGCCGCGATTCTTGGGCCGGAGCCTTAGTGCTCAGTGAGCCGGAATGGCCTTCCCGATCAGGGGTTCCCTCGGACAGCGTCCAGATCGCTTCGGCCCTGCGAGCCGGCAATGAGCCTGACCGGTTTTGCTGTCTCGATGGGTCTCGGGCGCGATGGCGATGGGGCCTCAGTCGCCCTGCCCGCCTGTCGACCGGGGCCGCTGCGCCAGCAGGCGCTTGCGCACCGCATAGATGTTGTTCCGCAGCGCGTAGAGCTCTTCCGCATAGGACAGCGGCACGGCGATGCGGTGGGTGACCCGGTCCAGCTCGTCCAATTCGTCGAGCAAGGCCTCGCGCTCGCCGGTGCCGGTCTCCAGCTTGGCCTCTACCTCGCGCAGCCGCGCATACCAGCGGAACACGCGGGAGCGCACCCGGAAGGTGTAGAGCGGCGGCACCACGCGCGACAGCGGCAGCATCAGCACCAGCAAACCGCCCACCACCAGCCACATGCGCTCCAGCAGATTGCCGGCCCAGAATGGGAGGTAGCGCGCCCAGGCCGGCGGCGTGCCGTTGATGGCGCGATCGCCCTCGGCGCTGACCGGCAGTTCGCTGGTGCGGGTGTTGGGGAAGTCGCGCGCGCCGTTGAACCAACCCGCCTCGCTGTGCTGGCCCAGCGCCGCCTGCGCGAACAGCTGGCGCAGCGCCGGATGCGTCTGCTCGCGCGCCAGCAGCGCGGTGGTCGTCGCGAGCAGCGGCACGTCATGCGGCGGCAAATCGGCCGAAAGGTCCACCACGCCGCGCGGCAGCGTCACCATGGACAGGAATGGCAAGTGACGCGAGTAGGCCTCGTTCTGCTCGAAGGCCATCAATGCGATGGTCGGGTCACGCAGCAGCGCCCGGATCAGTCCGGCCTGCGGCGCCGAGATCAGCACCGCGGCGTCCAGCTGCCCTTGCCGCAGCGCCGCGCCGGCGTCGTCGGGCGACAGGTTGGACAGCCGCAGATCGGTCGGCTTCAGATGGTTCAGCGCCAACAGCTTCTCGACGATCTGAGGGACGCCGCTGCCGTCCTGATCCACGTTGACCCGCAGGCCGCGCAGCTGGGTCAGCCGCTGCAACTCGCCACCGGGCTGCCGGCGAGCGATGGCGAGATCGCGGCGATAGAAGATCCAGATCGGCTCGTAGAACAGGCTGCCCAGCGAGACGATGCCCGCCTCGGTGTCGGCCACCGGATCGGCCATGCCGCCGCGGACAAAGCCCACGTCGGCCGTGCCCGCGCGCAGATGGGCGAGGTCGTCCTGCGCGCCTTCACTGGGTATCAGCGTCACCTGGATGCGCTCGCGGGCCAGCGCTTTGGCATAGCCCTCGCCGAAGCCGGCGTACGCGCTGCCGACCGGCCCGGTGGCCAGCCGCACCTGGCGCGGCGGCTGCGGGTCCAACCACCAATAGGCCGCCACCAGCAGGCCGCCGCCGAGCAGCAGCAGCGGCCCCATCGAGAGCATCATGTCGCGCAGCGTCTGGAGCAGCAGGCGCAGGCTGCGGGTGGCATGCCATTGCTGGATCGGGGTCATGGGCGAGATCTTGCCAAGGGAGGAACGGGGCATCGTAGTCCAGGGCCGCAGGCGTGACGGCCGCTCGTGGCCTCACAATCCGGACGCTCCCGCATTTCCCGATTTCTTCTCTTCATCATGGACAAACTCTTGCTGCAGCGGCAGGTGCTGGACCGGCTCGCCGAGGACCTGCTGCAAACCGAACAGGCAGCGCGCGTCGCGCATGAAACGGCGACGCACGAAGAGAACATCGCCGAGAACAAGTACGACACCTTGGGTCTCGAAGCCGCCTACCTCGCCAGCGGGCAGGCTCGCCGCGCGGAAGCCATCCGCCAGGCGATGGCCAGTTGGCGCCAGTTCCGCCCGCGTGCCTACGATGCCGCGGCGGGCATCCAGCTCGGCGCGCTGGTCTGCCTGGTCGACGCCGACGACAGGCAGCAACTGCTCTTTCTCGGCCCGGACGGCGGCAGCATGAAACTGGAGAGCGATGATCAGCTCGTGCAGGTCATCAGCAGCGGCGCCCCGTTGGGCATGGCGGTGCTCGGCAAACATGAAGGGGACGAGGTGTCGATCCAGATCGCCGCCAGTCGACAGCAGTTCGAGGTGCTATGGGTTCGTTGAGCCGCGAGCCCGACCTGCCGCGGCTCTACACCTTCCGCCGTTGCCCCTACGCCATGCGCGCACGGATGGCGCTGCTACTAGCCGGGCGGGCCTTCGAGGCGGTGGAAGTGAGCTTGCGCGACAAGCCCGCCAGCTTGCTGGCCCTCTCCCCGAAAGCGACGGTGCCCGTGCTGCAGCTGCCCGACGGCGGCGTGATCGAAGAGAGCTGGGACATCATGCACTGGGCAATGGCGACGCCCGAAGCTCAGGACTGCTGGGCGCGGGCGCAGTCGCCCGAGAACCTGGACCTGCTGCAGCGCAATGACGGTGACTTCAAGCGTCACCTGGACCGCTGGAAGTACCCCCAGCGCTACCCGGATGAGGCCCTCGCGCCGGACGCACACCGCGACCAGGCGGTGGAGGTGCTTCTGCAACCGCTGCAAGCGCGGCTGCGAGAGGCGTCTTACCTCGGCGGCGCCACGCCATGCGCCACCGATCTGGCCGTGCTTCCCTTTGTCCGCCAGTTCGCCGCCGTGCAGCCGGGATGGTTCGAGACACTGGACCTGCCGTCGCTACGCGCCTGGCTGAATGGCTGGCTCGACCACCCGCTTTTCGTCGCCTGCATGCACAAGCTGCCATCGGATGGGGTGAATCGGTTTCCGCCGCTTTGACCTCGACTCCCTGACGCGTCCTGCGCTTTCCGTTCATCCGCCGCGGATGCATCTCACGCCGCGCGGATGTGGCTTCGTCTCCTGGTGCTCGAAAGGCGCGGTGGCTATGACGACACTGACTCCATCGACACAGCCAACGCCTTCAGGAGAACGACATGACCACCACCCGCCTCAACATGCAATCCGCCACCAGCACCACCATCAAGGCCGTCGCCTTCGGCGCGATTGCTTCT
>NZ_JBCNLU010000052.1:0-22007 GCF_039595295.1 Roseateles sp. | reverse complement strand
AGCATCTGTACGCGACCGCCTTCGAGGTGGATCCGGTGTGGCTGGTCGAAGCCGCCGCGCGTCGCCAGAAGTGGATCGACCAGGCGCAGAGCCTGAACATCTACATGGCCGGCGCGTCGGGCAAGCGTCTCGACGAGACCTACAAGCTCGCGTGGCAGCGCGGTCTGAAGACCACGTATTACCTCCGCACCATGGGCGCGACGCATGCCGAGAAGAGCACCGTGCAGAACGCCGGTCAGCTCAACGCGGTGAGCAGCGGCGGCGGCATGAGCGCATCGGCGCCGGTCGCTGCGGTGCCGATCGCTGCGGCAAGTGTTGCGGCAATGCCGAGCGCGAGCGCACCGGAACTCGGCGATGCGACGCCGGCGACGGACGTGACGTTCTGCGCCATCGACGACCCGGGTTGCGAGGCCTGCCAGTAAGTTGAGAAGGAGGTGTCCGCGCGCTTCGCGCCGACACCTCCGACGCTCGCGATGCGAGTGTTCATCGATGTTTGCGGCGATCGGCCGATTTTTCGGACACGCGCGCAAGCGATCGATGAACGCTTGATCTGAGAGCCGCTCCGGCTTCATTCGCGCCGCTCATCGGCGCGATTCCGCGCCCATCAAGAGGCGCGCAGCACACGGTCCCGCGCATCGAATGCGATGCGGACCAGCAACAGCGAAGCGGCGTCAAAGTCAAGAAGTCCTTTGTGTTTGAACACAACACTCCGATAATCCGCGACCATAGGAAGACCACCATGCTGGTTTGGGAAGAAGACCGTAAGCCCTCGAGCAACGCGCCGTCGCACGGCGCACCGATCAACGCAGCCACTGCCGCCAACGCCGCAGTCGCGCGTGAGTCGTCTGTCCCCGCAGCCGGCATGAGCACCGCGTCCTCCGCGAGCGCCGACACGCGCCGCGTCAACGTCGCCGACAAGCGCATCATCAACGGCCAGACCGACGTCAATCAGCTGGTCCCGTTCAAGTACAAGTGGGCGTGGGAGAAGTACCTCGCCACCTGCGCGAATCACTGGATGCCGCAGGAAGTGAACATGTCCCGCGACATCGCGCTGTGGAAGGACCCGAACGGTCTGACCGAGGACGAGCGCCGCATCATCAAGCGCAACCTCGGCTTCTTCGTCACCGCCGACTCGCTGGCCGCCAACAACATCGTGCTGGGCACGTACCGCCACATCACGGCGCCCGAAGCCCGCCAGTTCCTGCTGCGCCAAGCGTTCGAAGAAGCGATCCACACGCACGCGTATCAATACATCGTCGAGTCGCTGGGTCTGGATGAGAGCGAGATCTTCAACGCCTATCACGAGGTGAAGTCGATCCGCGACAAGGACGAATTCCTGATCCCGTTCATCGACGCGATCATGGATCCCAACTTCGTGACGGGCACTCCCGAGAACGACCAGACGCTGCTCAAGTCGCTGATCGTCTTCGCGTGCCTGATGGAAGGCCTGTTCTTCTACGTCGGCTTCACGCAGATCCTGGCGCTGGGTCGTCAGAACAAGATGACCGGCGCGGCCGAGCAGTACCAGTACATCCTGCGCGACGAGTCGATGCACTGCAACTTCGGCATCGACCTGATCAACCAGATCAAGCTCGAGAACCCCCACCTGTGGACGCCCGAATTCCGCGCGGAGATCAAGGCGCTGTTCCAGCAGGCCGTGGAGCTCGAGTACCGCTACGCTGAAGACACCATGCCGCGCGGCGTGCTGGGTCTGAACGCGGCGATGTTCAAGGGCTACCTGCGCTACATCGCGAACCGTCGCGCGACCCAGATCGGTCTGGAGGCGCTGTTCCCGAATGAAGAGAATCCGTTCCCGTGGATGAGCGAAATGATCGACTTGAAGAAGGAACGCAACTTCTTCGAGACGCGGGTCATCGAATACCAATCGGGCGGCGCCCTGTCCTGGGATTGAGATCCCAAGCCAGAGCGACCCTCGAAGCACGTTTGTTTTTGAAGAAGAGATCAAGCTTGGCGATGCGAGACCTGACCGACGCAGAAGCGGCGGGCACGCATCGCAACCGAATTCATCGCACCGCGCAGCGCAACTCCCGCGCGGCGTGGGCGATGAATACCTGCACCGGCATCAACCGGTTGATGACGGGCAGGGCTATTTCCACTTGATCAAGGAGAACTGAAATGGCAACTGCGAAGAAGGCCGCTCCGGCCAAGAAAGCCCCGGCCAAGAAGGCCGCCGCTGTGAAGAAGGCTCCGGCCGCCAAGAAGGCCGCTCCGGCCAAGAAGGCTGCTCCGGCGAAGAAGGCTGCTCCGGCGAAGAAGGTGGCTGCCGCCAAGAAGGCCGCTCCGGCCAAGAAGGCTGCTGCTCCGAAGAAGGCCGCTGCCGTGAAGAAGGCCGCTCCGGCCAAGAAGGTCGCTGCCGCCAAGAAGGCTGCTCCGGCGAAGAAGGTCGTGGCCGCCAAGAAGGCTGCTCCGGCCAAGAAGGCTGCTGCTCCGAAGAAGGCCACCGCTGCCAAGAAGCCGCCGATCAAGGCTGCTGCCAAGGCCGCCAAGCCTGCCGCGAAGCCGGCTGCCAAGAAGGCCGCTGCGAAGCCCGCTGCCAAGAAGGCCGCCGCGCCCAAGGCCGCTGCCAAGCCCGCTGCAAAGAAGGCTGCTGCCCCCAAGGCCGCTGCCAAGCCTGCCGCGAAGCCTGCTGCCAAGAAGGCTGCTGCGCCCAAGGCCGCCAAGCCTGCCGCTGCCCCGGCTGCCAAGCCTGCCGCTGCGCCGGCCCCGGCCGCCAAGACCGCGCTGAGCCCGCAAGCCGCGTGGCCCTTCCCGACCGGCAACAAGCCCTGAGCTTGAGCGATGACCGGGCCTTCGGGTCCGGTTCATCCCAGCCCTCCAAACCCGGCGCAAGCCGGGTTTTTTCTTTGGGGAGCCGGAGCGCCTTGGCTCAGGGGTAGAAGAGCTCGACCGAGTAGCCGCTGATCTTCTGCGCGCCGCTGTCGAAGACCAGCTGCAGCTGCTGATCCGCGCCGGCAGGCAGCGCGACACGGCCGGCCTGCATCTCCGTCGGCGACAGCATGCGTCGCACGACGAGCTGTCCCGTGGCGTCCGTCAGGCTCAGGTCGACCCAAGGCTGGGCGACCTCCCAGCCGCTGCGATTGCGCAGGCTGAGGCTGAAGCGGTACTGGTTGCCGGCACCGGCGGGGTTGAGGCTGCTGCTCTCGACGCTGAGGGCCTCGATGTGGCGCCAGGGCTGGAGCTCCTGACCCATCGCTCGCGAGAGCGAGCTCAACGCCGGTCGAGTGGCCGGGTACTGCGCGGCGATCGCCTCCCGGCCGTGCCACGCGAGTTGCGCGATCAGACCCAGCGCGAGCAGCGTCGCGACGCCGCCCAGCGCCACGCGCACGCCCGGACGCTGCCAGCGCTGCGCGGCTTCGGCCTGGCGCATGAAGCTGGGCACCGGCGTGGTGGACGCGGCCGTGTGGGCGGATGCCCCAAAGCCCGGCGCCTCGCTCGTCGCGGTGGGCGCATGGAGCGCGGCGGCGGCCATGAGCTCCGACTCGGTCGCCAGCTCCGTCATCGTCGTCTCGGCCGCATGCGTCGCCGGCGACTTCTTCTCGCGGCGCCAGCGCTTGAACGGATTCCACGAGCGCTTGGGCTTGGCGATCAGCGCCGCGCGCTGCGCTTCCGCGAATGCGTCCTCGTCGCCGGCCAGGATGGACGTGGTCGGCTCCATGGACGGTTCCTGCGCTTCGAGCTGCGCAGCGGTGGCTGGGCTCAGCGCCAGCGTCACGTCGGGCCGGTCGTCGTCCAGCATCGGCGGCGGCAGCTCGTCCTCCTCGAAGCGCATGCCCTTGGGCTCGGGCAGATGGGCGCGAGGATCGAGGGCGGGCTCGGGTGCGGGCGAGTCCAGGAAGGGCTCGCGGCGTTGCTCGAAAGACTCCTCGTCGAAACCGGTGGCATTGAAGCGCGAGGCGTGCGCGGGCGGGTCCTCGGCATACAGCTCCTCGTCGCTGACCTGGCGCGGCGGAGCGAAGGGGTTCAGGTCCTCGTCGTCGGCGGCGAGCCAGGAATCGCGCGCCTCTTGGCGTGGCTCATGGCGTGGCTCATGGCGTCGGTCGTGAGGCGTTTCGTAGGCAGGCTCGGGCGCGTGCTGCGGCTCGGGTGCGTAGGCCGACGCGGGCGGCTCATGCGCGGCGGGCTCGTGCGACGACGGCTGGAATGACGAGGGTTGATAAGCCGGCGCCGGCGCGGGCCGCGGCGGCTCGGGCAGCGGTGCCGGCTGGCTGGGCTGGAACTGGCCTTGATAGGGCTGATAGGGAGGTTCCGGCGCGGGCCGGTGCGCGACGGGCGCCGGCGCCACGGGCGCTTCGGCGCTGGTCGGCGGCCAGGGCGGCGGGCTGTCGCGCTCGAGGTCGAACAGCTGCTCGCGGGCATCGAACACCTCGGCGCAACGGCCGCAGCGCACCCAGCCTTCGGAGACGCGCAACTGGTCCTGGACCACCCGGAAGATGGTGCCGCAGGTGGTGCAGCGGGTCGCGAGATTCATGGGCGCGATGATGCCATGGAGCCAGGGTCAGTCCTTGCCGTGAACACCCCCATCCGCCCTCGATCTCAAGTCGCGCGGCGCGCCGTCATCAGGATCCAGCCGTCCTCGCTGTCGGCGACGTCGAGCTGGACGTAGGGTGCGTAGGCCGCCTTGAGCTCGTCGGCCTGGCGTTCCAGGATGCCGGCCAGCACCAGATGGCCGCCGGGCGCGAGGTGGCTGCACAGCAGCGGCGCCAGCAGTTTCAGCGGCGTGGCCAGGATGTTGGCCAGCACAATGGGGTACTCGCCCTGCGCGGCGTCGGGCAGCGCGGCGTTCAGCGTCACGCCGTTGTCCTTGGCGTTCTGGACCGAGGCGGTCACCGCGGCCGGATCGATGTCGACCGCGTCGATGTGCTTGGCGCCGAACAGGCCAGTCGCGATCGCGAGGATGCCGGAGCCGCAGCCGTAATCCAGCACGCGCTGCCAGCCCGCGGCTTCCGCGCCATGGCCCGCGATCCAGCGCAGGCACATGCGCGTGGTCGGATGCGTGCCGGTGCCGAAGGCCAGGCCCGGATCCAGCCGCATGACGTGCTTGGCTTGCGCGGGCGCCTCATGCCAGGACGGGACGATCCAGAACTCGGGTGTGATCTCCACCGGCGCGAACTGCGATTGGGTCAGCCGGACCCAGTCCTGCTCCGCCACCGCCTGGATGGTCTGCACATGCACATCGGTGGCCCAGTCCTGCGCGAGCAGCAGCGTGGCGGCCTCGGTCGCCTCGGCCTCGGTCGCGAACAGCGCCTTCACCACCGAGCGTTCCCAGCCCGGCTTGGGCGCGGGCATGCCGGGCTCGCCGAACAGCGCGTGCTCGGCGGGCGTGTCGGCGTCGGCGTCCTCGACGGACACGGCCAGCGACTCGACCTCCATCAGCGCGTCGCTCACGGTCTCGACGTCTTCCTCGCGGCAGATCAGCACGAGCTCATGCAGCAGGGACGGGTTGGGGGTGTGTTCGCTCATGGCGGCTCCGGGACGGCGATGCGCTCAGCAGGCATCGGCGGATGAGGGGATCAGGGAATCAAAAAAGGACAAGCCCTCAAGGCGGACCTGCGTCCGCGCTTGAGGGCCTTGCATTGTCGCTCAGCGAGCGACAGGGCCGTGATCGACAGCCTGTGTCGATCAGCGCTTGTGCGCCGCCATCCACTGCTCCAGATAGTGGATGTCGGTGCCGCCTTCGATGAACTTGGCGTCGGCCATCAGTTCGCGGTGCAGCGGGATGTTGGTCTGGATGCCTTCGACGACGGTCTCCGACAGCGCGATGCGCATGCGGGCCAGGGCCTGCTCGCGGGTGTCGCCGTGCACGATGATCTTGCCGATCATCGAGTCATAGTTCGGAGGGACGAAGTAGTTCGTGTACGCATGCGAGTCCACGCGCACGCCGGGGCCGCCGGGCGGGTGCCACATCGTGATGCGGCCCGGGGACGGGATGAACTTCACCGGGTCCTCGGCATTGATGCGGCACTCGATCGAGTGGCCGCGCATCGTGATGTTGCGCTGCGTGAAGGGGAGCTTCTCGCCGGCGGCGATGCGGATCTGCATCTGCACGATGTCGATGCCGGTCACCAGCTCGGTCACCGGATGTTCCACCTGCACGCGGGTGTTCATCTCGATGAAGTAGAACTCGCCGTTCTCGTACAGGAATTCAAACGTCCCTGCGCCGCGGTAACCCATCTTCTTGCAGGCGGCGGCGCAGCGGTCGCCGACGCGCTCGATCAGGCGACGCGGGATGCCGGGCGCCGGCGCTTCCTCGATGATCTTCTGGTGACGGCGCTGCATGGAGCAGTCGCGCTCGCCCAGCCAGACGGCGTTCTTGTGACCGTCGGCCAGCACCTGGATCTCCACGTGACGCGGATGCTCCAGGAACTTCTCCATGTAGACCTGCGGATTGCCGAAGGCCGCGGCCGCTTCGGCCTTGGTCATCTGCACCGCGTTGACCAGGGCGGCCTCGGTGTGGACCACGCGCATGCCGCGTCCGCCGCCGCCGCCGGCGGCCTTGATGATCACCGGATAGCCGACCGCGCGGGCGATGCGGACGATCTCCTTCGGGTCGTCGGGCAGGGCGCCTTCGGAGCCGGGCACGCAGGGGACGCCGGCCTTGATCATGGCCTGCTTGGCCGAGACCTTGTCGCCCATCGTGCGGATGTTTTCCGGCGTCGGGCCGATGAAGGTGAACCCGCTGCGCTCGACGCGCTCGGCGAAGTCGGCGTTCTCGGACAGGAAGCCGTAGCCGGGGTGGATCGCTTCGGCGTCGGTGACTTCGGCCGTCGCGATGATGGCCGGCATCGACAGATAGCTCTGGGCGGACGGAGCGGGGCCGATGCAGACGGCCTCGTCGGCCAGCTTCACGTACTTCGCGTCGCGGTCCGCTTCCGAATACACGACGACCGACTTCACGCCCAGCTCGCGGCAAGCGCGCTGGATGCGAAGAGCGATCTCGCCGCGATTCGCGATGAGGATCTTCTTGAACATGTTGGGGGCCGCCTTACTCGATGACGATCAGCGACTGGCCGAATTCCACCGGCTGACCGTTCTCGGCCAGGATCTTGACGATCGTGCCGGACTTGTCGGCTTCGATCTCATTCATGATCTTCATCGCCTCGATGATGCAGATCGGGTCGCCTTCCTTGACCTGCTGGCCGACTTCCGCGAAGGGCTTGGCGTTGGGGCTGGAGGCGCGATAGAAGGTGCCGACCATCGGCGACTTGACGATGTGGCCGGTCTCGGCGGCCGGCGCCGGCGCGGCGACGGGCGCCGGGGCGGCTGCGGCCGGAGCGGCCTGTGCCGCCGGCGGGGCGACCATCTGCGGCGCGGCCTGCATCATCGGCATGGCCGCCACGACGGGCTGGCCATCGGACTTGACGATGCGCACCTTGCCGTCGGCTTCGGTGATTTCAAGTTCAGAGATGTTCGACTCGGACACCAGGTCGATCAGGGTCTTGAGCTTGCGCAGATCCATACGGTTTCTCCAACGGGGATCGGTTGTGGTCTTCGAAGGGGTCTTCTCGCGGCCGCGGGGCCGTGCGTCTCAGGACGGTCGACGCTGGCTCTGCGCGAACTGCAATGCGTATTGCAGCGCCAGACGGTAACCCGCCGGGCCGAGGCCGCAGATGACGCCCACGGCGAGGTCCGACAGGTAGCTGTGATGCCTGAAGGATTCCCGCTTGTGGATGTTGGACAGGTGCACTTCAACGAACGGAACGGCCACCGCCGCCAGCGCGTCGCGAATCGCGACGCTGGTGTGCGTGTAGGCCGCCGGATTGATGATGATGAAGCGCGTCCCGTCGCGCCCGGCCGCCTGGATGCGGTCCACCAGAGCCCCTTCATGGTTGCTCTGATAGCTCTCCAGAGCTACGCCGGCTTCCTGCGCGATCTGCCGCAGATCGTCGTCGATCTGCGCCAAAGTGGTCGCGCCGTAGACCTCGGGCTCGCGAGTGCCGAGCAGATTGAGGTTGGGGCCGTGTAGTACCAGAACTTGCATTCAGCGACCGGTCCTGCCATTTAGAGCGAAGACACTAGAAGCGTAAAAGGGTGGACTTTACGCCTTTTGGCTCCAGATCCCGGCGGCTTCCCAAAAATAAATGGCTTGACCTGGGTTGGGGCGACGGCTATGGCCGGAGCCCCTCCCTTCCTGGGGTTGACCCGAGGTCGGGAAGCGGTCAGACCTGAACGCCCCGCGCCATCTCGCGCAATTCTTCGAGGTGGGTCGCGCCAAGTTTGCGCCAGATCGGTTCGCCTTGCGGGCCGAAGGCGACGGTAAATGGAAGTCCGCCTTTGCTGTTGCCCAGGGTCTTGGACAGGTCGGTCCCGGTCAAGCCGGCCAGCACGACCGGGAACTTCAGCGGCAGCTTCTCGAGGAAACCGCGCACCGGCGTCGGCGCGTCCACTGCGAGTCCCAGGACCTGCCAGCCTTTGGCCGCGAACTCGTCGTGGAACTGGTTGATCTCCGGCAGCTCCTTGACGCAGGGCGCACACCAGGTTGCCCAGAAGTTCAGCAGCAGCGGCTTGCCGCGCAGATGCTGGGCCGGCTGGTAGGTGGACTGGTCCAGGCTGTCGAAGCTGGCATTCCAGAAGGCGGCGGCTTGCGCCGACAGCGGGCCGGTCGGGGCAGCAGCGCCGACGCCCGGCCCGCCATGCCCATGGCGCAGGGCGAGATACGCACCCGCTCCCGCAGCCGCCAGACCGGCGGCGCCCAAACCCAAGATCGCGCGTCGTTGCATCACTCGTCCTTCGTCGTATCCGTATCCAGCAATTGGCGCAGCGCCGCAAGGTCGCCGCGTTCGGTCCGACCCCGCGCGTCGGGCTTGAGCGCGCCGCGCTGGTCGTTGTAATCCAGGATGGTCAGCGCGATGGGGATGTGCTCCTTCAGCGCGGGGCAGGGGACATCGAGGATGAGCTGGTCCACCGTCTGACCGCGCGCATTGCGGGCCTGGCCGACGTCGTAATCGATCCCCTGGTTGAGCAGCGCGATCTCCGCCGATTTGCTGTCATCGCAATACAGCTGGAGATGGATGTTGGACAGCCGGGTCGCGGTGCCGCGCCAGACGGCGCCGCTCAGGTGGGGGCGGAACTCGGCCAGGCGCTCCATCCAGACGGCGGCCAGCTCGCGCAGCGCGCGCAACTCGTCGGGCTGGGTATCGGCGCAGAAGAGGGCCAGATAGTCGCGGACCTGGTCCTCCAGCTCGTCATTGCTGGGCAGCGCGGTGCGGGCGGGCAGGCCCAGCGTCTTCAGCGCGCGGGTCTTGGCGGGGCCGTATTCCAGGCCTTCTTCCACCACCAGCCGGGCGGCCGTGGCGGCGATTTCGGTCGTCAGTTCTGGGGTCATGGCCTTCTCTCGGGACGCGGACGGAAGTCCGGACAGGTCTGCCGGGGCTGCGCGCAGCCCGCCTCACGGCGGCGCGGGTCGCTCAGGGTATCTCGACCGCGCCCATCCGGGCCTCGATGGTGCCAGCCCGGCTCATCACGTAGGGCGAGCTGGGGCGTTTCTCGAACCGCTTGGGCGCGGGCAGCATCACCGCGAGCCGGGCCGCCTGATTCGGTCCGAGCCGCTCCGCGTCGACGCGGAAGTAATGGCGCGCCGCTGCCTGCGCCCCGAACACGCCTTCGCCCCACTCGACGTTGTTCAGGTAGATCTCGAGGATGCGGTGCTTGCCGAGCAAGGTCTCCAGCATGTAGGTCAACGCGATCTCCTGGCCCTTGCGGAGGAAGGTCCGCTCGGCGCTGAGGAACAGGTTCTTGGCCAGTTGCTGGCTGATGGTCGAGCCGCCGATGACTTTGGGGACCGGCGGCGGCTTGTTGGGGGCGACCTTGGCGAGGCGGGCGGCGCGCTTGTCGGCCTGCTCCTGCGCCTTCTGGTTCTTGTCCAGGGCCTTCTGGATCGCGTCCCACTCGACGCCGCCGTGCTCCATGAAGCCGGCGTCCTCGCTGGCGATGACGGCGCGCTTGAGGTGCTTGCTGATCTGGTCGTCGTCCACCCATTCCTGGGACCAGAGAATCTGGTGCTTCTCGCGCGCCAGGCGCAGCGCCTCGGAGCGTTGGAAGGTGGTGGACTGGGGAGCCACCACGGTCATCACGGCGATGCGGGCGAGGAAGTAGAGCTGCAGGCAGACGATGCTGACGAGCAGCATGCCGACCAGACGCCAGACCTGCTGCTTCATGCGGCGGACTCCAGCTTGCGGCGCAGCTCGGCCAGCACGGGGGCGCTGTCCGGGCGCACGCCGCGCCAGACCAGGAAGGCCTCGGCGGCTTGCTCGACCAGCATGCCCAGGCCGTCGCGTCGCGCGCCGCCGGGACCGGACTGCGCGTCCGCCCAATCCAGGAAGACCGCGGCGGAGGGGCCGTACATCATGTCGACCGCCAGTCCGCCTGGGGCCAGCACCGGCGCGCCGGTATCGGGCAGCGGCACGCCGGCGCCGCTGAGCGAGGCGCTGGTGCCGTTGATCAGCACCTCGTGCGGACCCTTGGGTGCGGCATCGTCGAGCGCGCCGGCGCTCAGCGCGACGCCGTGCTCGTCGGCCCACGCGCGGTGACTGTCGACCAGCGCGCGCGCCTTGTCCGGGCTGCGGTTGACGATGCGGATCTCGGCCGGGCGGGCCGAGATCAGGCTGCCAAGCACGCCGGCGGAGGCGCCACCCGCGCCGATCAGCAACACGCGCAGGCCGCGCAGCGGCCGGGCGGCATTGCGTTCGATGTCGGCGACCAGGCCGGCGCCGTCGGTGTTGTCGCCCAGCCAGCCGCCGTCGGCCGCGGCGTCGAAACGCAGCGTGTTGACCGCGCCGGCCAGACGCGCGCGCGGGGTCAGGCGTTGCGCGAGATTGAACGCCTCGAACTTGAAGGGCACGGTGACGTTGCAGCCGCGCGCGCCGGCCGCGACGAAGCCGCGGATCGTCGCCTCGAAATCGTCCAGCGGGCAGAGCAGACGCTCATAGACCAGCGTTTGAGCGGTCTGCGCGGCGAAGGCGGCGTGGATCTCGGGCGAGCGGCTGTGCGCGACGGGGTTGCCGGCGACCGCATAGCGGTCGAGCGGAGCAGCAGAAGCAGCAGAAGCAGCGGAAGCAGCGGAAGCGATGGGGGAGTGGGAGGCGGCGCTCATGGCTCTCTATATAGAGGAGGCTGAGAGGAGGTCGTGAGGTCGTGACGGACGCGAACGTCGGAGCTCACGCTCAGGACGGCTGAGGCGCGCTCAGTGTTGTCTCCACGCTCTCGTCGCGGTTGAAGCGGAAGCGGAAGGACATCACCAGGATCTCGGCGCCGCGGCGCATCTCGGTCGTGAACTGGCCGAAAGGCGCGGCGGCTCGCACGATCGCGACGGCGCGGCGGTCCAGCACATTGTTGCCGGAGCTCTGCACGATCTCGGTGTCGACGACACGGCCCCGGTAGTCGACCTGGATGTTCATCGTCAGCTCGCCATAGAGCTTGCGGCCTTGATAGGACGGGAAGTCGCGCGTGCCGCGGGTCTCGATGCGGCGGCGCAGCTGGTCGTAATAGACCGCATGGACCGTCTCGCGCGTGGCCGGGCTGACGTAGCGCTTCTTGGGCCGCGCGTTCTCGACGTTCACCCGCTTCTCGATCTCGGCCAGGGTCTGGACCAGCTGGCGGCGATGCTCGGCGATCTGGCGGCCCTCGACGGTGCTCTTGTCGCGGATGGGGTCGGGCGGCGGCAGCATCGCCAGCTGGCGCCGCAGCTGCGTGAGCAACTGCTCCTGCACCTGCTGCAGCTGCTGGATCTGGCTGTGCTCGCGCTCGATGCTGTCGCCGGTTTCCTCCAGCGGGGAGGGCGCCATCGGCGAGGTCGCCCGCACGTTGGCGGCCAGCTCGCCGCCGCCGGCCAGACTGGCCTGCGCGAGCGCCTGCGCCTTGTCCGGCGCGGTCTGACCGCGCGCGTTCACCAGCACGACCTCGAGCGCCTCGTCCTGGAAGATCCGGTTGAACTGCTCCGGCGCGACCAGCTTCAGCGCGCCCAGGCCCAGATGCACGCCGGCCGAGAAGATCAGGGCGTAATGCAGGACGCTGAGCTTGGGCATCGTGGTCGCGAAGGGATCAGGACGCGGTCGGCGCGGCGGGGGCTTCGGCGCCGTCCTCGTTGACGTCGATCGCCAGCGTCAGCACGCCGGCCGGTTCCTCGTCCTCCTCGGACTCGGCATCGGCGCCGGCTTGGGCATCGGCGGCCTCGGCGTCCAGGCGCTCGACCAGGTTGGCGTGCACGTCCAGCGTCAGCTCATCCAGGCCGGTGATGCGAACCTTCACATGGCTGTTGCGCGGCAGGTTCTCGCAGCCCAGGGCGCGGAACACCAGCGGCAGCGTGTCGGCGCGCACCAGGCCGTCCTTGAGCACGGCGGCGGTCAGCTCGGTGATGTCGTTCTGCTGCAGATACTTCAGCGTCCAGTAGCGCTCGATGCCGGACTGGAAGCCGTTGTAGGCGCTGTAGGCGGCGTCGAAGCCCGAGATGATGGAGAACAGCTGCGCGTCCTTGGGCTTGAACGGCGCAGCCAGCGCGGCGGTCTTGCCGTGACGGGCGCAGGCGATGATCTGCCACTGGTTGACCAGGTCGACATAGCGGCGCAATGGGGAGGTTGCCCAGGTGTATTGCGAGACGCCCATGCCCGCGTGCGGCGCCGGCTTGGTGCCCATGCGGACCTTCATGCCCGGCGCCAGGCTGGCCTGGCTGCGGTAGATGCCCGGCACGCCGCATTCGGCAAGGATGCCGCCCCAGCTGGAGTTGGCCAGGATCATCGCCTCGGCCACGATCAGGTCCAGCGCCGTGCCGCGGGCGCGCGTCGAGATCGCGACCTGTTCGCTGCCATCGGGCTCGCGGCCGTCGTTGCCTTCCAGCCGGAAGTTGTAGTCCGGACGGTTGAAGGTCTCGGGCTTGCCGCGCACGATCTCGCGCTTGGCCTTGAGGTCCTTGGCCAGGCGGTAGGCGAAGGCCAGCTCCGCCGCGAAATCGTAATCGGCCGGGGCCGCGCCGGTCAGCGTCGCGTCGGTGATGACGTCGTCGAGCTTGTCGTGGCGCAGGTTGGCGGCGATGGGCACGCGCTCGAGCTTGGTCTCGCGCGCGGTGATCTCCAGCGTCGCCTCATCCATGGTCAGGTAGATGCTGACGGCGGGGCAGTCGCGGCCCTCGATCAGCGTGTAGGCCTGCACCACGTCGTCCGGCAGCATGGTCAGCTTCCAGCCCGGCATGTAGACGGTCGAGAAGCGGTCGCGAGCGACCTTGTCCACGGCCGAGTCCGGCTGGATCGCCAGGCCCGGCGCGGCGATGTGCACGCCGAAGACCACGGTGCCCGTTCCCAGGCCCTGGACCGACAGCGCGTCGTCGATTTCCGTCGTCTGCGAATCGTCGATCGAGAAGGCGCGCACGGGCGCGAGCGGCAGCTCTTCCTTGATCTCGGGCGCGCTGAGCGCGGGGAAGCCCGTGCCCTTGGGGAAGTGTTCGAAGAGGAAGCGCTTCCAGTGGAACTGATAGGGGCTGGCGATGGCGCCGGCGTCCTTGAGCAGGTCCAGCGGCGCCTTCTGGCTGCGCTTGGCGGCCTCGACCACGGCCTTGTACTCGGGGCCGTTCTTGTCGGGGCGGAACAGGATCTTGTAGATCTGCTCGCCGATGGGGGCCGGGCACTGGCCTGCGGCCAGTTCGGCGGCCCATTGCTCGATCTGGGCGGCGATCTGCTTCTTGCGCTCGATGCCCAGCAGGGCGGCCTTCACCGTTTCCGCGGGCGCCTTCTTGAACAGGCCCTTGCCCATGCGGCGGAAGTAATGCGGGGCCTCGAACAGCCGGAACAGCGCGCCGGCCTGCTGGCTCAGCGTCGCCTTGGCGTCGAAGTAGTCGCGGGCCAGGTCGGCGAAGCCGAACTCGCCTTCGGGCGCGAACTCCCAGGCCAGGTCGAGGTCGATCTCCTCGGACAGGCGTTGGCCGTCCGCGATCAGCTCGGCCGGCGAGGGCTTGTCGAACTTGATGAGGACATGCGCGGCTTTCACTTTGACGCGCTTGCCCGAATCGAGCTCGATCTGAATCGAGGATTCGGCTTCGGACAGGATGCGGCCGGCGAGGAATTTTCCGGCGTCTTCGAACAGGGCAAACATAGCGGCGGGATTGTCGCTGAAAGGGAGGGGCGCTCAGTCGGGCGTGTGGTGACCGGGTGTCAAGCGGCGGTCACGGCCTTTTCGCATACTTGCCGCGCCCATGCCACCGCGCTTTCACACCCTCATCGCCGCGCAGTTCTTTTCCGCGCTGGCGGACAACGCGCTCCTCATCGTCGGCATCGCGCTGCTGCGCGAGATGGGCCAGCCCCTCTGGTGGGCGCCCCTGCTCAAGCTCTGCTTCACCCTGGCCTACGTCGGTCTGGCGCCGGTGGTGGGCCTGATCGCCGACGCCTGGCCCAAGGTCGCGCTGATGAGCTGCATGAATGGTCTGAAGGCGATCGGCGTCGGCCTGATGGCGCTGGGACTGGATCCGCTGATCGCCTTCGGCATCGTCGGCACCGCCGCGGCCTGCTACGCCCCGGCCAAATACGGCCTGATCACCGAGATCGTCCCGCCGAGCAAGCTCGTCGCTGCCAACGGCTGGATCGAGGTCTCGGTCGTGTGCTCGGTGCTGCTGGGCACGTTGGTGGGTGGTCTGCTGGTGAGCCCCTGGTGGATGGCGCAGGCCGCGAGTCTGGATGTGGCGCATCCGCTGACGGTGTCGCTGTGCGCGCTGCTGGGCGTGTACGCGCTCGCCGCGCTGCTGCAGTTGCGCGTCCCGGAGAGCGGCATCGGCTACCCCAAGGCGCCACGCCGCCCGCGCGCGATCCTGCGCGATTTCTACATCTCCAACGCCGCGCTATGGCGGGACCGTCTGGGCGGTCGCCTGTCGCTGTCGATGACGACGCTCTTCTGGGGTGCCGGCGCGACCCTGCAGCTCGCGGTCTTGCAATGGGCGCAGGACGTGTTGGGTTTGCGCCTCAGCCAGGGCGCCTACCTGCAGGCCACGGTGGCGGTGGGCGTGGTCGCCGGCGCCGGTCTGGCGGGACGCTGGATCGCGCTGCACCACTCGCTCAAGGTGATGCCCTTGGGATTGATGCTGGGCGCGCTGATGCTGGGCACCCCCTGGGTGACGTCGCTGGGCTGGGCGTTGCCCGCGATGGTGCTGGTCGGCGCGGTGGGCGGCGCGATGGTCGTCCCGATGAATGCCTTGCTGCAGCACCGTGGTGTGCAGATCCTGAGCGCGGGCCGTTCCATCGCCGTGCAGGGGTTTAACGAGAACCTGAGCATCCTGTTGATGCTGGGCAGCTACGCGATTCTCCAGGCCGTGGGCGTTCCGCTGGTCTGGCTGATGAGCGGTCTGGGCCTGTTCGTCTGCCTGTGCGTCCTGCTGCTGATGGGCTGGGGCCGATTCTCCGCGGATGGAGCTCGAAGCGAGCCCGGCGCGGGGTGTCCTGAAGCGCAAGCGGGGCACGCGAAGCGTGCATCGTGAACTGACTGGGCGCAGACTGTTTGACCGCAGCGAGCCGGAGGTGAGCGCAGGGAGTTGGGCGCCCTCCCGCGGCTGAGGGTCACCCCGCGCCGGGCTTGCTTCGAGCGGGTGCTCGGTCCCCGCATCGAGGGCAAAGAAAAGCTCAGAGCGCCCCTGTTGCCGTCATCCCTGACAGCTGGGATCCGGCCCGCAGCGCGATGCTGGTGCCGTCGATGGCGGACGCGTAGACCTGTTCGATGCCTTGAACGATGCCGTCCCACCCGAGCGAGTCCGCGGTATCCCGTGCCAGGGCGCTCATGGCGCGAAGACGTGGCAGGTCGTCCAGCAGCGCCAGGGTCCGTGCCCGGAAGGCTGCCGAATCGTTGAACGGTGCGAGTCCGCCGTTCACGCCGTCACGCACGAGCAAAGCTGCCGCCGCGTACTGGAAGGCCATCACCGGCAGTCCGCTGGAGAGGGCTTCCGGCGTCACGTTCCCGTAGGTTTCGGTGATGGACGGGAAGACGAAGAGATCGCCGCTGGCATAGCAGGTAGCCAGCTGGTCCCCATGCCGCATCCCCGCGAACACCACGTTGGACGACGGCGGCAACTGCTGCTCGAGCTCCGCCCGCGCGGGGCCGTCGCCCACCAGCAACAGCCGCGCGCGCGGATGGCGTTGTCGGACCGCCGGCCAGAGCTCGGCGATCAGCTGAAGATTCTTCTCGGCCGCAAGGCGTCCGACATGCAGCAGCACCGGATCGCCCGGCGCCGCGCCCCAGCTCTCGCGCAGCGCCTCGCTGCGACGCCCCGGATGGAAGAGCTGCGTATCCACCCCGCGCGCGATCACGCTGACGTGTCGGAAGCCCTGCGCCATCAACTCGCCCGCCAGCGCCGCATTCGGCACCATCGTGCTGTGGCAGCGGTTGTGGAACTTGCGCAGATAGGCCAGCAGCGGCCGGCGCAGCCAGCCGATGCCGTAATGCTGGGCGTAGGCATGGAAGTTGGTCCGGAACTCCGAGACCACCGGCAGCTTGAGCTGCCGCGCCGCCTGCAGTGCCGACCAGCCCATCGGTCCTTCCGTTGCGATGTGCACCACGTCCGGCCGGCGGTTGGCCCAGAGATTGACCAGCGTGCGCTTGGACACCACCCCCATGCGCAGATGCGGATACCGCGGCACCGGCAGCCCGCGCATCAGCACCTCGTCCACCGGGGCTTCCTGCGGAACGGGCATCCCTGCCGGCGCCTGCCGCGGCCGCAGCAGCTGCACCGCGTGGTCGCGTGCCTGTAGCCCCTTCACGACGCACGCGATGCTGCGCGCCACGCCGTTCACCTCGGGCGGATAGGTCTCCGTCACCACGGCCACCCGGAAATGGCGCTGGCGGGTGGGGAGCTCGTCGACTTCGAGTTCGATCGGCGGGGTCGTCATGGCGCGGATGATGGTCGCCGATCGCAACAGTTCTGTGACGGCCTCGACCGTCACGCGCCTGAAACAGCGCATCGACACAGTCGCCACGCGTTCGTCATCGACGCATCACCGCGACATCACGCGATTGCCATCGATGACCGGCACGCTCACCCGCTCACACCTGGACGAGGCCCGCATGAAAGACTTCCTGGCACTCCTGAATGAACAGCGTTGGGACGACCACCGCTACTACCACCATTGCCGCATCAACCAGTCGCTGCATCTGCTCAGCGCCTGCTGCTTCGTGATCGCCTACGGCCTGCTGCTGGTCGATCCCGCGTGGGCTGCGCTGCTCGCCTGGGGCGTCTCGATGACCAGCCGCCAAGCGGGTCACTTCTTCTTCGAGCCCAAGGGCTACGACGAAGTGAACCAGGCCACGCATGAATACAAGGAAGCGATCAAGGTCGGCTACAACCTGCGCCGCAAGGTCGTGCTGATGGGGCTGTGGGCCGCCTCGCCGGTGCTGCTGTGGCTGCAGCCGGGGCTGTTCGGCGTGTTCGAGCCGGCCACCGGTTTTGCCGACTACCTGCACCAGCTGGGTCTGGTGTGGTTCTGGATCGGCGCGGGCGGCCTGGTGTTCCGCGTCCTGCAATTGGCCGTGACCCGAGACCTGCGCACCGGTCTGGCCTGGGCGACCAAGATCATCACCGACCCCTTCCACGACATCATGCTGTACCGCCACGCGCCGCTGCACCTGCTGCGCGGTGAGCGCATGGACCCGATGCTGTGGTCGCGCGGCGATGGGCACAATGCCGTGAACGGCGAACAGGCCGCCTGACTCGAGAGGGACGACGCGTGACGGTCCGCTGCGGCGGATCGTCCAGAAGCGCGGGGATGGGCGGCTGGACGGCGGATCTCGAGGATCCGGCCGCGCCCGCCGACCAGAAGGAGTTCCCGCATGTTTTTGAAAGAGCGGCGCCCAAGGGCGCCGATGTCCTTGCCGTCGCCGCGCGTGATCGCGTCGGCCGCGGTGTGCGCGGCGGCCGTACTGATGGCCGGCTGCGCCAGCGTGATGCCCAACACTGGGAATCAGCGCGTGGTGGGTGGCCCCATCGTCTACACCAAGGTGGGGCACGGAGCGCCGACCATCGTCCTGCAATCGGGCCTGGGCGACGGCCGAGACCCGTGGATCCCGGTGCTGAGCCAGCTGCGCGAGCATTACAGCGTTTTCGCCTACGACCGGCCGGGTTACGGAGAGAGCACCGGCTCGTCGCCGCGGCCGCGCAATCCCTGCGGCATCGCGACCGAGCTGCATGAGCTGCTGCAGAGCGCGGGCGTCAAGCCGCCGTATGTGCTGGTGGGACACTCGATCGGCGGGTTGTACCAGTACGCCTACTCGCGGCTGTATCCGGACGAGGTCGCGGGCATCGTGCTCGTCGACGCGACGCATCCGATGCATCTGCGCCGCATGCAGGTCGAGGTCCCCATCATGGCCAACATGCTGGAGAGCATGAGCCGGCGTGTGTTCCGCGGAACGATGCAGGTGGAGTTCAACCTGCAGCAGGAGTGCGTGGACGCGCTGCTGCAGAAGCCGCGCCCCGACGTGCCGGTGCGGGTGCTGACGCGGACGGTGTATTCGCCGATGGAGGCGGCCAGCGGTTTTGAGACCATGGTCCACGGGCTGGAGCCGAACTGGCTCCCGCTGACTGGGGCGAAGGGCTTGCAGCCGGTGGAAGGGGCGGGCCATTACATCCAGCGGGACAAGCCGGAAGTGGTCGTCGCCGCGATCGAGGCGGTGACGAAGGAGGCGCAACAGCGCGAGGCCGCGAAGACGGGTGAGGGGGCTCAAGCGGCGGCATCGCCGGCATCCTCTCCATTGGCGCCGGCCTCCGCCGCAGCATCGGCGTCCACCGCGCAGCGCTGAGGGCGGATCAGGCGACGCTCTTGTCCTCCTTGTCCTTGCCTGGAAACAGTCCGCGGATCACGCCGAGGAAGGCCGCCAGCACGCTGACGGTCACGCCCTTGGCCAGCAGCTCGCCTTGAAACGCGTCCAGCTCGTTCGGGCCGGCGACCTTTGGTCTGCTGGGGCCGGTCATGACGTCCGAGCGAAGCGCAGGGCGGGCAACCGTCTTCGGGCCCTTCCAGTCATTGATGATGCGCGGCGTCATGTGATCGTCGGGTCGAGACGAATGGCTTCATTCGGGATCGCCTCACACAGCACGCTCCCTTGCGACCACGCCGATCCGGGTAGATGGGTCATGTCGGACAGCACCCTCGGGCTGAGGTGTCCGTAGGAGCCGATGATGGCGTCGATCAGTTCCCAGGTGTTCTCGTCATCCTCTCGCAGCACGGGTACCTTCCACTCGTAGCGCGAGTCCGATCCCCCGAGGATTCGAATCGTCTGGCCGACGATGCGCTCGTCGTAATCCTTCAGCTGGTAATAGACCGACGGCAGGATGGGACCGTTCTCTCGACGAGTGAAGATCTCGTCGATCAAGGGCTCGCCCACGACCTTGAGGTACCAGGCTTGCGTGAAGAACAGAAGCTTCTGGAGCTTCATCGGCGTGAGGCCGGGCAGGCGGCCTTCCAAACCGCGTTTGATGAACGCGTTGGCGACAGAGAATGCCGAGTACATCGAGTGACTCCTCCAGACACGTCCCATGCGACGGCACGGGGCAGATCGAGAAGTCTAGAAATCGCTCCTCGCCAAAGACAGGGGGAGGCTCTGACATCCGTCAATGAAGGCCGGAAGTTCCGGCTTCGGAGGGAGCGGCGCACGAGGCAGCCCTTCCTCCGGGGGAGTCGCGTCAGCGGCGATTCAGCGCCGCGTTCCGGAGTCTCGTCCTCTTACCCCCGCAGCCCCAGCGTCTCCATCAGCAGCCGGCGCTTGATCGCCTTGTTGCTGTCCATCTCGGGACCGGTGCTCCACCAGCCGCCGTCACGCATCGCGCGCGAGGCGGCGACCACGCGCCGCAGGACCTCGTCGAAGTCGGCCTCGCTGAAGTCCAGGCTGAAGATCATCCGGCCCGTGCCCACCCAGCTCAGCGCCAGACCTTGCTCGCGCAGGAAGAACTGGAGCATCCAGTTGTAGCGCGAGGGCTGCGTGTAGTAGAGCGTCCAGATCGACGACATGTTGGCCGCGCGCACCGGAAGCCCCTCCGCCTCGAGCGCCGCGTTCAAGCGCGCGCGGCGCGCATCCTGCTGCTCGTCCTGATCGGCGAGCTGGCGCTGGCGCTCCGGCGTTTCCAGCGCGTCCAGGAAGACCGACATCGCGCCCATCACGTAGGGATGCGTGTTGAAGGTCCCGCGCGCGAAGCAGATGTCCGCCGGCCGTTCCTCGCGATAGCGCTTCATCCACGCCGCGCGGCCGCACACCACGCCCACCGGCAGTCCGCCGCCCAGCGTCTTGCCGTAGGTCACCAGATCGGCGCGCACGCCGAAGTAATCCTGCGCGCCGCCCGCGCCCAGGCGGAAGCCCATGAAGACCTCGTCGAAGATCAGCGCGATGTTGCGCTCGGTGCAGACCTCGCGCAGCTGCTTCAGCCAGGCGGCATAGGCCGCCCGGTCGTAGGACGCGCGGCGCGAGCTGTCCACCAGCGAGCCGTCGCCCGGCGCCGGCTTGTTGGGATGCAGCGCCTGCAGCGGATTCACCAGCACGCAGGCGATGTCGCGTCGCGTGCGCAGCACCTGCAGGCTGCGTTCATGCATGTCGCGCAGCGTGTAGGTGCGCTCGGCCGGCAGCGGATTGCCCGGACCCGGCTGGGCCTCGTCCCACCAGCCGTGATACGCGCCGCAGAAGCGCACCAGGTGCGTCCGCCCCGTGTGATAGCGGGCCAGCCGCACCGCCTGCATGACGGCCTCCGTGCCCGACATGTGGAAGGACAGCTGGTCCATCCGCGCATGGCCCAGGATGCGCCGCGTGTTCTCCTCCACCAGCGGGTGGTAGACGCCCAGCACCGGCCCGAGCTTGTCCACCCGCTTCGCGCCCTCGGCGATGCAGTCGCGATAGAAGTCGTAGCCGAAGAGATTCACTCCGTAGCTGCCGGCCAGATCGATGAAGCGCTCGCCGTCGGCGTCGGTCAGCCAGTGGCCCTCGGCGGCCGTCATCACGGGGCCGAGCGGCAGCTCCTTCTGCACCAGCGGGCTGAAGGGCGGCGGCACGCGGTAGGTGCTGGTGAACTGCAGATCCGGCAGCGAGGGCTTCATCGCCTGCGTCGTGGCGATGCTTCGCGCGTGGCGGCGCTTGAGCGTGGCCGACAGCGCGCCGAAGCTGGCGCGGCGGCGGTCGACGATCTCGGTCGAGGCATCGTCGGCGTCGAAGAAGCGCTGCTCGTCGAAGCGCTGCGTCGGCATCAGCCGCGCCAGCCGCACCGCCATGCGCGAGTGCCCCGCCAGCGAGGGATGCTTGGCGCGCGACAGCTGCAGTCGGCGCCAGCCGGTCGGCGCGTAGTACAGGGCCGCCAGGCCCAGCGCCGCCGCGGCGACGGGCAGCAGATCGAAAGTGAAGATCGACGTCGACATGGGCATGGGCCTCCGGAGCCTCGTTCTGCTGTCACACAGCATTGGCAAATTGCGCAGATATGTATCCGACGGAATTGACATGTCCATGAAATTGGCTCGCTGGCGCGACCGTCTGACCCAACAGGAATCGCTCAACTTCCTGCTCACCAATCGCGTACCCCGTCTGGCGCTGACGCGCTTCATGGGCTGGTACGCGGCCCTCGAGTCCCCGCTGCTGACGCGCCTGAGCGTCGCGATCTGGCGGCTCTTCACCGACCTGGATCTGAGCGAGGCGCAGACGCCGGCGCGCGGCTACCGCTCGCTGCGCGAGGTCTTCACGCGCCGGCTCAAGCCGGGCATGCGCCCCATCGATCCGACGCCAGGGACCCTCGTCAGCCCCTGCGACGCCATCGTCGGCGCGCACGGCCCGGTCATGCGCGGCATGGCGCTGCAGGCCAAGGGCATGGACTACCGGATCGCCGAACTCTTCGGCGACGCGACCCGCGCCGCGCCCTATCTGAACGGGAGCTACCTGACGCTGCGGCTGACCTCGTCCATGTACCACCGCTTCCACGCGCCGGCCGACCTGCGCATCGAGCGCGTCACCCACATCGCCGGCGACACCTGGAACGTCAATCCGATCGCGCTCAAGCGCGT
>NZ_JBCNLU010000051.1:0-22354 GCF_039595295.1 Roseateles sp. | reverse complement strand
TCGCGCGCAAGCACGGGCTGAAGGTGGTCGAGGACGCGGCGCACGCGCTGCCCACGACGCTGGAGAAGGAGCTGATCGGCACCATGGGCAGCAACGCCACGGTGTTCAGCTTCTACGCCAACAAGACGATGACCACGGGCGAGGGCGGCATGCTGGTCACCCGCGACGCGGAGCTGGCCAAGCGCGCCCGCGTGATGCGTCTGCACGGCATCAACCGCGACGCCTTCGACCGCTTCACGGCCAAGGTGCCGAGCTGGTACTACGAGATCGTCGCGCCCGGCTTCAAGTACAACCTGACCGACATCGCGGCGGCGCTGGGCCTGCATCAGCTCAAGCGGCTGCCGGCCTTCCAGGCGCGTCGCGAGCAGATCGCCGCGCGCTACTTCGAGGCCTTCGCCGACCTGCCGCTGATCCTGCCGCCCAAGCCCATCGAGGGCGACGTCCACAGCTGGCACCTGTACGTGCTGCGCCTGAGCGACGCGGCGACGGTGACGCGCGATGAATTCATCGAGCGCATGTTCGCGCTGGGCATCGGCTGCAGCGTGCACTACGTGCCGCTGCATCAGCATCCGTACTGGAAGGAGCGCTACGGCCTGACGGCCGAGATGTTCCCGGAGTCGCAGAAGGCTTACGAGCGCACCGTGACGATCCCGCTGTACACCGCGATGACGGACGAGCAGGTGGAGCGCGTCGTGGACGCGGTGCGCCGCAGCCTGGGTCTCTGACGCGCGGATGGATGGGCCGATGGCCAAGCGACTTTTCGACATCCTGTGCTCGGGCCTCGGCCTGCTGCTGCTGAGCCCGCTGCTGCTGGCGGTGGCGGCGTGGATCAAGCTGGACTCGCGCGGGCCGGTGATGTTCCGGCAGGAGCGGGTGGGGCGGCATGGACGGCCCTTCCGCATCCACAAGTTCCGGACCATGCGCGTGGACGCGCCCAAGCTCGGCCCGCAGATCACCATCGGCGACGACGCGCGCATCACGCGCAGCGGCCGCTGGCTGCGCGCGAGCAAGGTCGACGAGTTGCCGCAGCTCTGGGACGTGCTGCGCGGCGCGATGAGCCTGGTGGGCCCGCGGCCCGAGGTGCCGCGCTACGTCGCGCTGTACCCGGCGGCGCTGCGCGAGCTGGTGCTGTCGGTGCGGCCGGGCATCACCGATCCGGCCTCGCTGAGCTTTCGCAACGAGAGCGAGCTGCTGGCCAAGGCCGCCGATCCGGAGCGGGAGTACGTCGAGGTTGTGATGCCGATGAAGCTGAACCTGGCGGCGGACTACGTGCGCAACGCCAGCCTGCTGGGCGACATCCGATTGATCCTGGCGACGCTGGGGCTGACACGCTGATGCACAATGCCGGCTCTTTCGCCCCGATGAACGCTGTAATTCCCCTATGAGCATCGATTCCCAGCTGCTGGCGCAGGCCGCGCTTTTCCACCCCATGTCGTTCCTGACGCGGGCACCCGAGGTGGCCGCCGAGCAGTTCCTTCAGAAGCTCGAGGCGGAGGTGAGCGGCGGTGCGCTGCGCGTCATCGCCACCGCGGACGAGGGCAGCCGCGTGTACTACCGTCGCCTGGCCTGGGACAGCGACCATTTCGGCGTGCCGATGTACCGCGTGGACTTCTTCAGCAGCAAGCTGGAGGGCGAAGGTGCGGTGCGCGCCTACCGTGAGCTGCTCGAGATGTTGAAGACCGTGGTCGCCGCCGAGTCCGAACGCTTCTACGTCTTCGCCGAGGTGCCGTCGGACGCGATCTTCCCGCTGCAAGGCGCGTGCGCCGCAGGCTGGAGACTGGTCGAGTCCCGCCTGACCTACTACCACGATCGCCTGCAGCAGTTCGACTACGCGCAGCGATTCAAGGTGCGTCAGGCTGTCGTCGAAGACATCCCGAACCTGCGCGAGGTCGCCGCGGTGTCTCGCAACGCCTTTGACCGCTTCCATTCGGACTACTTCTTCTCGGCGCCCACCGCCGACGCCTATCTGTCGACTTTCGTCGAGAACTCGGTCAAGGGCTTCGCGGATGTGGTGCTGGTGCCGGCCGTGGACGATCGTCCGCCCAATGCTTTCCTGACCGGCAACTACGTGCCCGAGTCGACGGAGTTCGCCGGCAAGAAGATCGCACGCATGATCTTGTCCGCCGTCGGAGAACAGCGCCGCGGCTGGTACGTGAAGCTCATCGCCGAGTTGTCCCAACACTTCAAGGCGCAGGGCGTCGATATCTGCCACATGACCACCCAATCGACCAACAGGGCGGTGATCCGCACTTGGGAGAAGCTCGGCTATTCGTTCGGCCGTTGCGCCCATGTGCTCGTCCTCACGCAAGGAACCATCTGATGAACAAGATCTTGAGCGGCGCGATCATCGATCCGACCACCGAGCTGGGTGAAGATCTCCAGATCGGGCACAACGCGGTCGTGCTGTCCGAGGCGGGCGCCGGTCGCGTGACCCGCGTTCTCGATCGCGTGCGCATCGGCGCCAATGCCACCGTGTACCCTGGTGTCGTGCTTGGCGAGGGGGCGAGCGTCCTGCCAGGCGCTGTCGTGAAACAGTCGGTGCCTCCGCTGGCGATCGTCGACGGCAATCCTGCGACCATCGTGGGCTATGAGAATACGGCCAACTTCAAGCCAGCCCCGGCGCACGGCGGCCCCCGCCAGGCGCGTGAGCCGTCGTCGGTCAAGGGCGTTGAGCTCTTCCACTTCGCCGACATCAAGGATCTGCGCGGCAACCTGACCGTCGGCGAGTTCGAGAAGCAGATTCCCTTCCTGCCCAAGCGCTACTTCTTGGTCTATGGCGTGCCCACGGCGGAGACGCGCGGCGAGCATGCGCACATCGCTTGCCACCAGTTCCTGATCGCGGTGCACGGCTCGGTGAGCGTCATCGCCGACGACGGCACGCAGCGCGAGGAGTTCGTGCTGGACAGCAACAGCCGTGGTCTATATCTCCCGCCGATGACCTGGGGCATCCAGTACCGGTATTCGTCGGATGCAGTACTGCTGGTGTTCGCATCGGACTTCTACGATCCTGCGGACTACATCCGCGATTACTCGGACTTCCTGAAGGCCGCGCGCAAGTGATGCGCCAGCGATGAGCTGGTTGTCCCTTGATGCAGCCCTCACGCGGTTGCGCCCCTACCGCGAGCGGCTCGCGCTCGCGCTGGACATGGTGGCGGTGGTCCTGGCTTGGCACGCGACCTATCTGTTCCGCTTGGGCTTCGAGCGTTGGTTCGAGGCCCGGCCGAACTACGACCACTGGGTGATGCTGGCCGTCGTGGCGCTGTACGGCGTGTTGCTCAAGCTGCTGGGCGTGCCCAAGGGCATGTGGCGCTTCAGCGGTTTCGGCGAGGTGAAGCGGCTCGCGGCGGTGTGCGTGATCGCGGGCCTGATCGGCGCGGTCGCGGTGCTGATGGCGCAGCTGACGGCGGTGCCGCGGGCGGTGCTGGCGCTGCATCCGGTGTTCACGCTGATGGCACTGGCGACGATGCGCATGGGCTACCGCATGCTCTACGAGCACATGCGCAGCCGCATCAGCGGTAGCGCGCAGGAGCAACGACGGGCGCTCGTGATGGGCGCGGGGGATGCGGGTCGGCTGCTGGTGGCGGGGATTCAGCATCAGCAGGGCTGGGTGGTGGTCGGCTACCTGGACGACGCGCCGGAGAAGCGCGGCGCGCGCGTGGCCGGCGTGCCGGTGATCGGGACGCTGGACGACGCGACGCGGCAGGCGGACACGCAAGGCATCACGCACGTGATCGTGGCGATGCCGGGCGCGACGACGGCGCAGCGCCGGCGTGCGCTGGATCTGGCGGGGAAGACGGGCCTGGCGGTGCTGACGGTGCCGAGCAGTCAGGAACTGCTCGCGGGCCGCGCGGTGAATCAGGTGCGAGACATCGAGCCGGAAGATCTGCTGGGCCGCGAGCCGGTGCAGCTGGACGAGGGCGGCATCAGCGAGTGCATCGGTGGCAAGATCGTGTTGATCACGGGGGCCGGCGGGTCGATCGGATCGGAGCTGTGCCGGCAGGTGGCGCGCTACGGCCCGTCACGGATCGTGCTGTACGAGCTGAGCGAGTTCGCGTTGTACCGGATCGAGCAGGAGCTCGGGGAGAGCTACCCGCACATCCCTCTGGTGCGGCTGATTGGGGACGTGAAGGATCTGCAGCACGTGCGGTTCACGTTCACGAAGCACCGCCCTCAGATCGTGTTCCATGCGGCGGCCTACAAGCATGTGCCGCTGATGGAGGAGGAGAACGCGTGGGCGGCGCTGCGCAACAACACGTTGGGGACCTATCACGCATGTACGGCGGCGGCTGAATCCGGGGTCGAACGCCTGGTGCTCATCTCGACCGATAAGGCGGTGAACCCGACGAATGTGATGGGCGCGACCAAGCGCGCCGCAGAGCTCGTCATCAGTCACATGGCCGGACAAGGCCACGCGACGAAGTTCATGGCCGTACGTTTTGGCAACGTCCTCGGTTCCAGCGGCAGCGTGATCCCCAAGTTCAAGGAGCAGATCGCCAAGGGCGGGCCGGTGACCGTCACGCATCCGGACATCACGCGCTACTTCATGACGATTCCGGAGGCGGCCCGTCTGGTCGTACAGGCAGGAGCAATCGGGGAGTCGGGGCAGGTCTTCGTGCTTGACATGGGCGAGCCTGTGAAGATCGTGGATCTGGCGCGAACCATGATCCGCATGAGCGGCAAGGACGTGAACGATATCCGGCTCGAGTTTTCCGGACTGCGCCCTGGAGAGAAGCTCTACGAGGAGCTGTTGTCCCACGCAGATACGACGCTAGGCACGCCATTCGCGCGTCTGCGCATCGCGCTGCTACAGGACGCTTCGCTGGCGACTCGCGTGGTGAACTGGCTGGCGGCCTTGCAAAGCCAAGGCGGCGTCATGTCCGACGCGAAGGTGCGCGAGGCGCTGTCCGAGCTGCTGGCGAGCGAGTACCGGGCGCGCTGAGTCAGGCGCAGTCCGGCGAATCGGACGCTCCAATGAAGCAGACCCGCCGAGGCGGGTCCTTCAAAGCGCCGGATACGGGTCCGGCACGCGTCGATTACCGATCAGTTTTTGTTCTGATCCTTGTCGGCGGCGGCAGCGCGACGCTCTGTGTTGCTGCCCAGCAGCGCCGTCTTCAGCTTCACCAGGGTCGGCGAGGCCTTGGCCAGGAGACTCTTGGCCACGCCGGCATCTTCCGGTTGCCATTGCGTCGAGCGCACCGGCACGGCCGAATAGTTCGTGTCGACCGAGTAGGCGTACGCCGCCAGGGACGTGCGATAGCGGCCCTTGGGGAAGTTGATCGGCTTGTAGCCGTGCAGCGTGTGGCCCTTGGTCAGCATCAGCACCAGACGGTTCTCACGCGGCGCCACGCGGCCACGCTCGCCCGTTTCCTTGTGCTGGAGTTCGAGGTGGCCACCGTAAGACTCGTCGTAATCCTTGTTCAGATAGAGCAGGATGTTGAGTTCGCGCAACCAGTCCTTGTTGGCCGGATGACGGCTGAAGTCGGCGTGCATGTCGAGGTAGGAGCCCTCGCCGCCCTGGTGGATGCCGCCGCCCAGGAAGCGTGGATCGACGAAGACCTCGCGCCCGTAGATGTCGCTGAGCAGGCGCGCAAAGCGCTCGCCCAGCAGGGCTTCGCGCAGTTGCTGGAAGATCTGGGCGCCGCCCGCGAAGCTCGGGTTCTCGAACTTGTTCTTCGCAAACACGTAGTCGCTGGACTTGTTTTCCTCGTTGGGCGCCGGCATGTGGGCGTGCACCAGCGCGAGCGCCTCGGGCGTGAGGAAGTCCTCGATCACCACGTAAGGGAAGGGCTTGGCCTGCTGGTACTCGCTCTTGAGCTGGTCGAGGCGGGCCTCGATGGCGTCGAACTGGATCAGATCGTTCATGGGAATGCGGCCCGCGGGGCCTCAATTTGTACTTGGAGATGGCGTTCTGTCCGCCCGAGCGGAGCGGCGTCGCGCGCCGTTGCCGCATCGAGCGCTCCCTGGCGCGCGAAAGCCGCAAGTGTAGTGGACGGTGCCGGCCATCACTCGTGTGGCGCGGGCCTTCAGGGGTGCCGACGGCCGATGTACTCGAGCACGTCGGCGTTCAGTCGCGCGCCCAAGGCCGGGGCTGGCCGCGTGGTCACGACCATCAGCGGCACCCGAGGGTCCAGCAACTCCTGCGGCAGATGCTGGCAGTCGGTGCCCGCGAACACGAGGTTTTGGCACCAGAGCGTCGTGCGCAAGGGGTGGTCCGAGAAGATAACCAGCCGGAATCCGTTACCGAAACGCTGGTGCAGACGTTCGGCCATGCCGACGACCCGCTGTGTCGCTAGCGCTAAGTTGTCGGTGAACTGCTTGGGCATGGGATCGCCAGCAGTGGCCGACGGCGGATGGGGCAGAGGCAGGTGCAGGAACATCGCGCCGCCGTCGTTCCAGAACGGCGCCGCCGCGGCCCGCTCGTCGACGTCGGCCAGCAGCGTCATCCAGTCCTGCGCCGCCTGCTGCTGACACTCGCGGCGGAAATGTTCGGGCGCCATCCGGATCTTGGCGCGACACAGCCAACGTTCCCAGCCGTCGGAGAAATCCAGCATGGCGCAATAGCGCAAACCGCGGATGGCGCAGTAGGGGTGATAGAAGCCGACGATGTCCAACGGCATGCCGTCCAACGCGAGCTGATCGAAGGCGAACGCCGCGCGGTCGGTGCAGACGGTATGTTGCCCGCAGGGCACGCCGTCCTTCATGCTGCGGCCCGAGAAGATCGAGGGCAGCACTTCTTCGGTGTTGCGGCCGACGGACGGGACTTCCAGGGCGGCGACCGAGAAGCCGCGCTGCTGCAAGGCGGTGGCGATGCGGCGTGCCGGCGTGGCGGGCAGCTCGTCCAGCAGGACGATCAGGGTGGCGGTCGGTGTCGCGCCCGAAAGCGCCGGGGGCGCGACGGTCAGGCCCTGGTCCCTGGCCAGCAACCAGGCCATCGCGGTCGGAGTGGCCGCGAACAGCAGACTACCTGCCGCGACCGCGTAGGCAAGACGCGACAACAGTGCCGGCGAACGTGCGGCCACGATCAGGAACAGGACGGCCGCGCCCAGCGCCGGCGCCAGAGAGACGGCGGTCGGGAACGTGTCCGGCAGATAGGCTTCTCCACAGGCCCAGCCGAGGGCTAGCCCGAGCAGGGCGGGGGCGGTCAGGCGGCCCCAGGCGCCCGGCAGGCGCGACAGCGCGGCCGCGATCCATCCGCAGACCAGCAGGCTGAGCGCCGCCAGCGCCAGGATCACCGCGAGCGATTGATGATGGTGGTACAGCACGGAGACGATCCGCGCCGTCCAGCCCGCCAAGCACAGCGCCAGCGCGGCGGTGATGACGGGACGGTGAGGGCTGCGCTCAGACCGCATGGGTGTTGCGCAACAGGACCAGGACGCGCTGCGTGCCGGGCAACGCGGTCTCGGCCTCGATCCGGAAACCGGCCTGTTCCAGGGCCAGTCTTTGGACGGGCAGATCCATCTCGCGAGGGTCGCGGTTGAAGCGGGCACACAGCATGCGCATCATCGGATCCGCCTGACCGATCAGCTCGGCGACGACATGGCGGACCTTTAGCTGGACCAGCCATTCGGCGACGCGTCGCGGGGGGATGGACGAAGTGACCAGCAGGTGGTGCAGCAGCGCGAGCACGTAGACCACATCGAAGCGCCGTTCGGTAAGACGTTGCATGAGGCCAGGCACTTCGGCGCCACCCCAGCCGCGCGGGCCGGGCAGGTCGTCCAGCGACGCCACCAGCGGGTGGATGCGACCCTGGCCGCGATGCCGCGTAAAGAGTCGGCCGATGGATTCGGGATCGATGTCGACCGCAACCACCCGAGCGTCGGGCTGCTCCAGCGCGATGTCGGTGAACTCGCCGGTGTTGCAGCCCAGATCGAGGACCCAGTCCGGAGCAATCCTGCGCGTCCATTCGGAGACTGTTCGACGCTTGAGGTCGAGCTGATCCTCCTGATAGTGCAACCGGCCGTCGCTGCCGGTGTAGCCGCTCCATCCGCTGAGCGCCGACGGCGCGCGGCCCAGACTGAAGCGCAGCAGCGACAGCAGGCCGCGATGGAAACTGGCGGATGCATCGGTGGCGGTCTCGGTCGCCACGGCGCCCGAGGCGGGGGCGCGTGCGCTGGCCGCCGTCGTCCAGAGCAGCGGCGCGCAACGCGAGAACCAGCCGCGCAAGCCCAGCATCCGGCGCGCGACATCCTCGGGCAGACCGTCGCGCCAGGCGCGGAACAGCTGGTGCGGCGGAAGGCCCGCCCGGCGCGCGGCCTCCAGGGCGAAGCTGAAATGCCGGGCGAACTGCCCCATCGGCGCCCATTGGCGGGTGCGGATGGGCTGCATCGAGAGGTGGTCACAGAAACGCGGGCGGCAGCCGTCGAACAGCACGTTCCACGCGCTGGCGTCCTTGAGCTCGTGGCCGGTCGTCAGCAACTCGTCGGCGATGTCCAGCGTCAGTTCTGCGGCGGCATGAAGCTGCGCCGCGCTCCACTCGGAGGGCATCGTCACGAAAGGCAGGCGAGGACTGACCACGCGCGTGGCCGACTCGATCTCGAACGGCAGCAGCTGGCCTTGATCGACCATTCGCGCGGCTTGGGCGCTGCACAGCCAATCGTCCTGAGGCAGCGGGGCGACCAGGGTGCGGACGGCCGAAGCGGCGTCGAGCGCCAGGGAACCTCGGGGATCCCTCATCGTTGACGTCGGATGATGCGCTGCCACCAGCGCTTCAGCGTGTCGCGAGGGTTGCGGATGAAGACCAGGACGGCGCCGATCAGCGCCAGCAGGCCCTGCCAGATCAGCATGCCGGCGCCGGGATCCACGTAGGCTTGCGCGTGCAGGGGCAGCAAAAGGAGCAGCAGCAGGAGCCGGTAGCGGGAGGGTTGCATGACTTCGCGAGGGGCTAGATGAACAGGGCTTCGTAACGCGCGTTGATCGCGTCTCGCGTGTAGGCGGCGCGGGACGGCTTGGGTCCACGCTTGGAGCCGGCAAGCATAGCGCGCATCAGATCGGCCAGTTCCGTCGCGGAGCCGAAGTAGCGGGCGTCCTCGCCGGCGGTGCAGCGGTTGAACACGCAGTCGAAGCAGGCCAGCGGGGCGTCATAGAACAGCATCTCCACCAGCGACGGATTTGTGCCGCCCACGCTGTGCCCGTGGATGTAGCCGGCGCAGTTGCCGCGCAGCGTCGCCAGGACCTCCGGGTCATAGACCGGATCCAGCAGGCGAAGACCGGGCACCTGCGCGAAGCGCTCGCGCAGATCGCGACCGTAGGCGGACGCGTTCCAGTTGCCGATGAAGGTGTAACGGCCGAGGCCGAGCGAGGCGAAGGCCTCGAGCTTCATGTCGCAGTTGTTCTCGGGCTCGATGCGGCAGATCGACAGCAGACCGACATCCTCCTGCGGCGCCGGGCCGGGCAGTCTGACGTGGTCGCCCGGATAGGCGATGAACACGGCGCTGTCGCGCCGCGAGGGCAGCAAGAAGGGACGCAGGCCCTCGCTGTCGACCACCACCTCGTGCGCGAAGGTCTGCGCCAATGTGTCGGACAGCTTCAGGAAGGCCTTCTTCTTGCGTCCGAACTTGTCTCGACGCCACTCGACGCCGTCCACGTTGACGATCAGGCGGCGCCGCAGCAGCGAAGCGAGCAGACGCATGATCGGGAAGAAGATGCCGCCGGACACGCCCAGCACCACGATGTTGCGGTGGGTGGGCAGGACGCGGAGGAAGGCGACGAAGTCGTGCAGCACGGAGAGCGCGCCGTTCGCGGGCAGCGAGAGGAACAGACGTTTCACGCCGTGCCAGTCTTGCGCGTGGTCCTGATAGCGATTCCGGTCGCAGGTGACCGTCACTTGATGCCTGCGGGCGAGGTCGGGCGTGCACGCTTCAAGGAAGCCCTCGAAGCCGCCGTAGACGTTGGGGACGCCGACCGATCCGATGAATGCGATGCTGCTCATGCCGATGCCGCGTCTGACGCTGCCAGTTCCTTGTCCAGCGCCTTCAGCAGGCGCGCCTGAAATCCGTCGAGTCCGAAACGCTGTTCGAAATGAGACCGGTTGGCTCGTCCGATCCTGTCCAGCGACCAGGTCGCCACGGCCTGGGCGAGCGCGTCAGCCAGTGCTGCCGCGTCTTCGGGCGGGATCAACGCGTTGCCTTGCGTGTCCGCCAGGGACTCGTTGGCGCCGCCCACGGCCGAGGCCACGAGCGCGCAACCGGCGCGAAGGCCCTCAAGGATCACCGTCGGGAACGGGTCCGCGTACACGGACGGGACGCAGGCGACCTTGCCGCGATAGAACAGCAGCGCGCCTTCGTCGACCTCGCCGAGCATGTCCACGCGCACATGGCGCTGGGCTGCTACGGCCTCCCAGCTCGGGGGCAGCGGCGCGCCGTTCAGCGTGGCGCCGGCGATCGCGACGCGCAGCGGATGGCCGAGTGCCTCCAGCCGCGCCAACGCGTCCAGCAGCACGGGGAAGCCCTTCTTTTCCGTCAGACGGCCGACGAAAACGATGTCGTACTCGCGCTCGGCGGCTAGCGGCAGATCCAACGCCGGCAGGCCGTTGTGAACGATGCGGCTGCTGGGGTCGTCCGCTAGGCCCCAGGCCCGGGCGATTGCACCAGACACGAAGATCACGCGGTGCGCCGCCAGCTTGAGCAGCGTGCGACCCAGCAGGCGGATGACAGGCCCCTGCGGCGTCTCGTGCAGATGGACGACGACGCGCTTGCCAGCCCAGCGGCTGAGCAGCGCCGCAGGCAGGGTGCCGAAAGTGTTGCAGTACACGAGACGGGCCTCCCGCCAGCCTGCGGCGGGGCGACGACGGAAGTTCCAGGCCTTGCCTGCCAGTTCGCACAGATAGCGGAACGGTCGGGATCGCAGCTTAGCGAACACGAGCATCGGGAAGGGGTACTCGTCTGCATAGGCCTGCGCGGCCGGCAGTCGGTTCTCGCCAACGTGCGCGGTCACCGAGTGACCTGTCGATCGCAGGGTATCAAGGATCAGGCGGCAGATTCGGGAGGAGCCGTAGCGGTCCGCGACGGTGTCGAACAGCAGGACCTTCATGCGCGTTCCCTCACCACCCGGGCGGGTGCTCCGACCGCGATGGAGTAGGGCGGGATCTCTCCGCGCACCACGGACCCGGCGCCGATCACGCAGCCGTTGCCGATGCGGGCGCCGTCCAGGATCACGACATTGGCGCCGATCCAGCAGTCGTCGCCGATCTCGATGCCAGCGCGGGTTACGCCTGCATGCTTCATGGTCTCGGTCCGAGGCGTGATGACGTGGTTCTCTGCGATGAGCGATACGCGCGGGCCGAACATGCAGTCACGGCCGATGCGGATCATGCCGGCGCAGCCGATATAGGCCAGCGGGCCGAAGGTGGTGCCGGCGCCGATCTCGCAGCCCTCGCCTAGCAATCCGCCGTAGAACGAACTGGGCCGCAGCTGCGAATGGGAACCGAAGGACACGCCCGCGCCAAGGCTCACGCCCTGCGCGGACTCGCCCTGGACCACGACCTGCTCCTCCAGCTTGAGGATGCCCGTTCCGCGGATGTAGCGCGTGCCCGTGACGCGCGCGCCGCTAGCGATCAGCATCGGGCGACGCAGCAGCAGCGCATCCGGCAGCCCGCGCAGCGCCAGCAGCGCCGCGCGGACGATGCCGCGCAGGTTAAGCCTGCGCGAGCCGTCGGGCAGGATGTATTGAAAGGACTTGAGCACGATGGATGGCGGCGTACACGGCGACGCAGAGAAGGAAATTCGGAAGTCGGGTATGGAACGGGATCTGCACCAGCGAGGAGATCACCAGCGTCCCTAGCATCACCCCCAGCGCATCGCGGCGGTCTTCCCCGCGACGCACCCGCGCCACGGTCAGGAAGAGGCTGAGCAGCGCCAGCGTGGCCGGCACGCCGATCTCAGTGCAGAAGTAAAGCAATCCGGAGTCCAGCACTGTCGGCGCGTCCACGAGGCTGTCGCTGAGGTTGACCGCGAGGCCGCCGCCCGTGGCGAAATTGCTGGCGTCGAGCTGGGTCCACAGGACGATGCGTGGCGCCAGCGTCGCCAGCGAGAAGCGCGAGTTGGGCATCGCGTACAGCAGCGCGATCAGCTCTTCGGAGAACAGCATCATCAGGCTGAGGAAGCCGGCCAGCGTCACGAAATAGATCGGGACCACCCGCCGTCCGGCGACGCGTGCCAGCAGCATCCACAGCGGGAGCGACATCAGGATGCCGCGGGTGCCGCTCAGATAGAGCAGGAACAGGCCCAGCGCCCACAGCACGGGCCGTCGTCCGGCGAATCCGATCGCGAACACGAAGAGCGCGAACGCGGCGAAGTCGGTCGGGCCGCTCAACAGCGAGAAGGCCTTGGCCGCCTGACCGAAGTTGGTCACGCCCTCGTAGACCAGGCTGGTGCCCGAGAGCTTGAACCACGGCTTCTCGAAGGCATAGTCGCTCGCCACCTGGATCACGGCGTATCCGCCCAGCAGCCAGGCCATGAGCTCCCCGGCCCCTAGCAGGGACCGGGTGTCTCCGCCCGACATCTGGGGATAGGAGACGCACATCAGCGTAGTGGCCAGGACCCAAAGATAGGTGCTCCGCGTGGAGACGATGGCGGCTGCGGGACCATTCAGCACGACGGACAGCAGGAACAGGACGGCGAACACGGCCGTCACGACCGTGTGGCGTCGGGTCCAGCGGATGCGGCTCACCATCACGCCGAACAGGCCGAGGAACACTAGATCGCCCGCGAGCAGCGCGACGTAGTGCAGCGCGGTCTCGTTGCTCAGCCAGTACGGGAATCGCTTGCCGAACTGCACCAGCAGCTCGGTGAAGAGCCCGATCAGCAGGATGACGCCGGGATGTGTCACTTCACATGCTCGAGGAATTGCGCGGCCACCTTGAGGTGGTCATGGCGCTGCCAGGCCAGCGCCCGGACGTCGTCGGGATGGGGGCGGGTGTCGAGATGTCGGACGAGCGTCTCCTCGAGCGTTCGCGCGTCGGCGCTTGCCTCGCCGGTCACCCGGAAGGGGACGCAGCCCGTGCCGTCGAAGCCCGCTGTGGGCGATTCCTCGAGATGACCGTAGGCTACCGACGTGCCCAGCGCGAGCGCGAGCGCGCCGGTCATGCCGTAGCCGTCGGCCAGCAACTGGTCCAGCACGATCTCGGTGCCCCCGAGCGTGCGCAGGAACTGATCGAAAGGCATGCGCTGAGGCAGATGGATGAGGCCTGTCAGGGACGGGCGCGCGGCCATCAGCTCGCGCAGGTACATCGTGCCCTTGAAACCCAGCCGGTTCATGCCGTGGAGCACGCGATGGGGCGGCGGCCCCTCGCGATGGAGGTACTGCTCCAGATGGGCGACATCGATCGGAAAGTGGATCGGTGCTGTCACGACGGTGCCTGTGCCTGGGCGCTGGTAGTCGCGCGCGCTGGGCACGTAAGCCTCGGTGAAGGGCACGACCGTGTCGAGCCGGTCGAACAGGCTCGTCATGCCGGACCAACGACCGTTCACGAACACGCAGTCGCCGCCGTTGAGATCGTGGCGCTTGCATTCCCGGCACAGCATGGTCGATTCGCGCGCGGCGTGGAAGCCGTCGCTGCAGCCGGCGTGCAGCAGCACGACCCGGCCGGCCGAAGCGGCGAGCCAGCTCAGCAGCGCGGCGTCGATGTGGCGATTGAAGATGAACTCGGTCGCTAGCACAAGGACGTCATCCTCGCGCAGCGCATGCCGCAGCTGCCAAGCGCCCACGACCTGTTTGAGCGGCCTCAGCACCGGCCTGACGTCGTTGTTCCAGATGGAGCGGCCACGGGGAATGCCCTTCCAGCCATCGCCGTTCGAATAGAGGACGACCTCTTGGCCCAGGGCCTCCAGGCCTCGGCTCAGGAACAGCGACAGGCCGCTGAAATCTCCGACGAAAACGTAGCGCATGTTCAATTGGCCGCAGCGGACGGTGCGTCCGTGGCCGGCAGAGGGCGGGTCGAAGGGAAATCGGACTTGAGCAGCCCGGTGTACAGCGCCCAGACGCTGACCCAATAAAGCAGGTAGACGGCGATGTAGGCGGCGGCCGTCCCGGTCAGCCCCCCATAGTGAGCACCCGCGACCGTCAAGGCGGGGCTCAGCAGCGCGAAGACGAACTCGTTGATCAGGTAGGCGCGCGTCTTGGCGCGGCTGATCAGCGTGTAGGCAAAGATCCAGCTGGAGATCTTCACCACGTCGCCGATCAGCTGCAGCCCGAGCACGTCCGCCAGCGGCCGGAACGCGGGGCTCAAGAGCGCCGTGATCAGCCATTCGCGCGAGAGCCAGAGCACCAGCGCAGTCGTCACCACCAGCGGCACGATGAACTTCTGTCCTTGCACCACCTCGTGGCGCAGTTCGTCCCGAGTGCGGATCTCCGAGAGCCGGGGTAGCAGGTAGACGGACAGCGTGGTCGTCAACAGCATCAGGTGGGTGTCGCTGATGCGCATCAACGCCTGCCACAGGCCAGTGTCGTGCAGGCCGATGCTGGTCGAGATGCCATAGCGGGCTGCGGTCTGCGACAGCGGGGGCAGCAAGGCGCCGGCTAGGCCGATCAGTGCGAATCCGCCGAGCAACCGGGACTGGGTCGGGTCCGGACGGCCGATGAGCTCACGCAGTGGCGTACCCACGTGGCGGAAGAACAGCCAGCCAGTGAAGGCCAGGGCTGCGGCCGGACTGACCGCCAACGCGATCAGCGCGCCTTGCAGGCCCAGGCCGTACACCAGCGCGCCGGCGAGAACCGCCGTGAGCAGGCTGCCCACGATGTTGGCCGTGACATACAGCGACACGAGCTTGAGGCCGTTCAGAATCGCGATCAGCAGCGCGCTGATCGACGACAGGAAGAGCGCGCCCGCGAGCCAGGCGACGGCGCCGGCCAGACCGACATCGGCGAGCGCCCGCCGGGCGATCGGCTCGCGCCAGAGCAGCAGCACCAGCGCGCAGACGACGCACGCGACCAGGTTCAGGCCGAAGGCGGTCCGCCACGCCGCGATCTGGCGCGCGCGCTCACCCCCATATTCGGCCGTGTACTTGGTGACGCCGGTACTCAGGGCGCCGCTCGTCAGCGCGGTGACCGCAGTGATCAGGTTCTGGAACTGACCGACGACGGCATAGCCTGTCGGACCGATCGCGACGGCGAAGACCTTGTTCAGCGACAAGGTGGTGGCGATTCGCACCAAAACGGCGATGCCGTTCAGGATCGTAGTCTTGGCGAGATTCACCGGGCTCAGCGTCCAAAGAAGCGTCGCACCGAGGCGATCACCGCTTGCGTCTGCTCATCGCTTTGCGTGGGGCCGATCGGCAGGCTCAGAACCTGTTCGTGGATGCGTTCGGACAGCGGCTGCGAGCCTGCGGGCAGGCCCAGGAACGCATAGGCCGGCTGCAGATGCGGCGGCACCGGATAGTGGATCAGGCTGCCGATGCCGTCGGCCTGCAGGTGCGCCGCCAGCTCGGCTCGGCGGGCGGTGCGGATCACGTAGACGTGCCACACATGTTCGGCGTTGGCGTCCTGCGCCGGCAATGTCAGGCCGTCGATGTCGGCGAGTCCTTCCTGATAGAGGCCGGCCAGGGCAACCCGACGCGCGTTGTCGGCGTCCAGCAACGGCAGCTTGGCGCGCAGGAAGGCCGAGTGCAGCTCGTCCAACCGCGAGTTGAAGCCGGCGACCTCGTTGTGATACTTCACTCGCGAGCCGTAATTGCGCAGCACCCGCAATTGCTCGGCGAGCGCGTCGTCATCCGTCGTGATCGCACCGCCGTCGCCCAGCGCGCCCAGGTTCTTGCCTGGGTAGAAGCTGAACGCAGCCGCATGGCCCAGCGCGCCGACGCGCTTGCCGTCCAAGCGACCACCGTGCGCCTGCGCCGCGTCCTCGAGCACTTTGATGCCCAGGGGATCGGCGATCTCCCGCATGCGATGGACCTGGGCCGGCTGACCATACAAGTGCACAGGGATGATGGCCTTCGTGCGGGGCGTGATCGCCGCGCGCAGGCGGTCGGGGTCGAGGTTGAACGAGCCCTCCACCGGTTCGACCGGCACGGGCGTCGCACCGGCGTAGGTGACCGCGAGCCAAGTCGCGATGTAGGTGTTGGAAGGGACGATCACCTCATCCCCGGCGCCCACGCCCCAGGCGCGCAGCACCAGGTGCATGGCGTCCAGGCCGTTGGCCACGCCGATGGTGTGCTTGGCGCCGCAGTAATCCGCGAACTCGCGTTCGAAGGCCTCGGTTTCCTTGCCCAGGATCCACCAGCCCGAGTCGAGCACGCGGTCCAACGCGGCGTGCAGCTCGTCGCGTTGACGCAGATTGATATCTTTCATGGCCAGGAACGGAATCATGCTCGGGCTCCTGCGACGGCGCGAGTGCGCGCCTGGGTGTTGAGGTGGTTCATGGTCTTGTCTTGTCCCTTGTGAAAGCGGAAACGGCGCCTCTTGCGGAGCGCTTGGGAAATGCGGTGATTGGCGGGAGACGGGTCAGGCGGTAGGCGTCGCGCGCCGTCCCGCACGCTGCCGGATATGGCCCAGCAGGACCGCGAAGGTGACCGCCAGAAGCGATCCGAATGCGGCGATCACGCCGTAAATCAAGCGCTTGGGGCGGCTCTTGCGCTCCGGCGGAGTGGCGACGTCCACGACCTGGATCAGCCCGCCTTCGCGGCTTTCCTCCAATCGCGCGGCCTCGAACTGACGAGCAAACAGCTCGAACAGCGATTCTTGATACTTGTACTCGCGATACTTCCCGATGTAGTTGACATCCGTCGGAGCACCGTTGTCCGCACTCTCCAATTTGGCGAGTTGCGCACGCAGGGCTCCGAGCAGGCCGCGCTGCTGCAGGACCTCGGGCGCCGAATCGGCCAACGTGCGCTGCATCGTCTGCAGCTTGACGTCGGCGGCGGTGACCTCCGCTTTGATCCGTGCATAAGCGTCGGCGGCCGCCTTGGGCTCGGCCTTCATGGCGCCCGGATTGAAGCCGCTGCGCTGGAGTTCGAGTTGAGCCTGCGTGAGGCGATCGCGCGTGCGCTTGAGCTCCTTCTCGAAGAAGACCCGCCGTTGCTGGGCCTCGGTCAACGCGAGCTCGCCGGTCAGACGGCGCAGCTCATCGACATGGGCGTTCGCCAAATCGGCCGCCATGGCGGGGCTGCTCGCCTCGGCCTCGAGCGTGATCAGGCCGTCCTTCTTGCCCAGCGAGATCCGGACGTTCTGCGACAGCTCCTTGCGCGCCTGGAAGCGGTACTTCGCGTCGTACTCCTTCATCAGCCCGAAGCGGTCGATCAGTTTGTCCTGGACATTCACGCTCTCCATCAGCGAGATGTACTGGTCGGCGGTCGTCTTGACGCCGCCCACGCCGAGTCCGGCCAGGCCCGACAACGCTCCGCCGAGCGAGGCCAGGGCGGTGGCGGCGGTGTTCTGCGCTGGCTGGGGCGGCAGGAACATCGTGCGTGCCGTGTAGGTCGGCGGCACGAGGAAGCTGACGCCGACTGCAATCGCGCCCACCACGATCGGCGTGATCACCAGCAGTCGGCCACGGGCGTGCAGGGCGGAAACGATCTCGGAAAACTGGAAATCGGTCTCGGAGTCGCGCTTCTGGACTTCCGCAGAGGTCGGGATGTTGCTCATCGTGCGTTGCGCGTCAGTTCTTGATCGTCTTCAGCGCCGCGGCACCCAGACCGAATTGATACAGGATCTGCGTCCAGTCCTTCGCCTCTTGGATGAACGTGGTCTTGTTCATCTCTTCCGGCACGAAGACGGTGTCGCCAGGCAGAGCCTGCATGCTGGTCAGGCTATTGCCGAAGGCCAGCCATCCGCTGTTGGATTGGCGGGCGCTCACGACGGTGCCGTTCGCGCGAATCACGAAGGTGGCGCCGAAGTCCGCGCCACGCGTCGGGCCGCCGGCCAACTTGAGGATGTCGTCCACTGTGGAGCCATCCTTGAGCAGGAAGCTGCCGCCGTTGAACACGCTTCCGAAGACGCCGACCGTCATCGGACGATTCGGGATCAACAGACGGTCGCCATCTTCGATCGTGAGGTCGGGCAGACGTGACGCGTCGCTTTCCAGCTGCAGCACGACGCGACCCGTCGGACGCACCGTGCGCAGGCGGTTGACCAGACGCTCGGTGGCCGAGGCGCGCTGCGCGTTTGCCGTCGCCTCGTCGGCGGTGGTAGCACGCTGCGTCGACGAGTACTTCGTCAGTTCGGTCTCCATGTCCCGCAACGCGCGGTCATAGTTTTCCTGCTGGGACAGGCGCACGCTCTCGCGCGAGAAGTCGGTGCCGTACACGTAGGCGTGAGGCGTCAGGCCTCCCGCTGCCTGGATTGCATCCGGCAGCGTAGCCGTCGGCGGCAAAACGTACTCGCCCGGTTTCGCCACCTCGCCCTCGACCGTCACGCGCTTGTATTGCTTGTACTGCGGCAGCGCCGTGTTGACGCTGCTGAACACACGCAGCACGTCGCCATTCATCACACTGGACTTCGCCTGCGCCGGCAGCGTCACCTCGACGATCCGCTTCTCGCTGCGCTCGCTCAGCCGCTCGATCGACATGCGCGAGCGGTCGGCCACCGAATTGAAGCCGCCGGCCATCGCCAGCACGTCCTCAATCGTCTCGTTCGGCTTGAGCTCAACGATGGTCTGCTTGTTCACGCTGCCCAGCACCGCGACCTGCGGGCCGACGGCGCCGATGTGGATCACGTCCTCGGCTTGCAGCGCGCGGTCGCCCGACTTGTCGCCCTTGAGCAGCAGGTCGTACGCATCGAAGTTGGCCACCGTGCGGCCGTTGCGGCGCAGTTCAATCTGACGGAAGCTGCCCGCGGCCGACGGACCGCCCGCACGCGTCAGCGCGTTGGCGATGGTCGCCAGGCTGCTCACCGTGTAGGTGCCAGGTTTTGCCGTGAAGCCGGTGACGTAGATGCGGATCGAGCGCAGCTTGCCCAGCGAGGTGCTGACCTGGAAGTTCTTGAAGACCTGGCTGATGCGGTTGCGCACCACATCGTTCAGGTCGCCGTAGCGGATGCCGGCCACCAGGACTGGACCGACGCGCGGAATCGTCACGCGACCCGAGCGGTCCACCGTCAGACGCAGATCCGCGTCGATCGAGCCCCACGCGGTCAGTTGAATCTCGTCGCCGATGCCGATCAGGTAGTCAGCCGGCGCTTGGCGCGGGCCGTCGGCATCGCTCATGCGGCCGTCGCCCAGCATCAGGTCGTAGCCCAGGCGATGGATCACCGTGTCCGGCGTGATCGTGCGTGTCGTGAGCGAGGTCGACTGCTGCTGCGGACGGACCACGTACGGGTTGTCCTGTTCCTGCTCCGCTCGCTTGAGCAGCTCAAGAATCTCGGGGTCCTTCAGGTCGATGCCCTGCAGGCGGTTCACGTAGATCTCGAACTCGCCCGGGACGTAGCGCTCGCGCTTGGCCATCGGCGCTTGCGGAGCTTGCGCACTCTGATCCTGCGCAACGCGACCGGGCACGACCAGGCGGATCGGGCCCGAGATGTCGTTGCCCGACTCGGACTGGGTGTTGGAGTTCGAGCTCTGCGCCATCGCCGAGCCGACCATCAGACAAGCAGCCAGGGCCGCCAGCGCATGGCGCGTGAAGCGGGGCCGGCCTGTTGTGTTCTTTTGTGCGGCCGGGGAAAGGGCGCGTTGGGCGCTAAGTTCCATGCGTGATCTCACCTTGGGATGGACTTTGCCGACGAAGGCGGGTTTGCCCCGGCGACAAGCGCGGCATTCTATGTGATGCCTGTTGCGCCAAAGCCGCCTCGTTTTGAGCGACCGGTCGTTACACTGCCGCCCCATGTTGTATTTGTTAATCCCGTTCGCGGTGGCCGCGGCGATCACGCTCTACGTGGTGCACTCGTCGACGGTGCATGGACATCTGTCAGCAGATCACGACCTCTCCGGCCCGCAGAAATTCCACGCCCGCCCGGTGCCTCGGATCGGTGGCGTCGGCATCTTCCTGGGATTGGTGGCGATGGTCGCCGTGGCCTGGTTCATGGGCCATCCCCAAGCCAAGACCGGCTTCCTGCTCCTGCTCTGCGGCGTGCCCGCCTTCGCCGCCGGCCTGATCGAGGACTTCACCAAGCGCGTCTCCCCGGGTAAGCGTCTGCTTGCGACCGCCGTCTCCGCGGCCCTGGGCTGCTGGGTCCTGGGCGCGATGATCACCCGCACCGACATCCCCGGCCTGGACCTGATCGTCGGCACCACCGTCGGCGCCGTGCTCGCCACCGTGCTGACCGTCGCCGGCGTGGCCAACTCGGTCAACATCATCGACGGCTTCAACGGCCTGTCCTCGATGTGCGTCAGCCTCATGCTGCTGACCTTCGCCTACGTCGCCTACCAAGTCGGCGACACCGAGATCGCCCTGTGGTCTCTGGCCGGCGTCGGCGCCATCCTCGGCTTCTTCGTCTGGAACTTCCCCGGCGGGCTGATCTTCCTGGGCGACGGCGGCGCCTACTTCATGGGCTTCTATCTGGCGGAGATCGGCATCCTGATCATCCACCGCCATCCGGAGGTCTCGCCGCTGTTCGCGCTGATGGTCTGCATCTACCCGGTCTTCGAGACGCTGTTCTCCATCTACCGCCGCCGCTTCCTGCGCAACACCAATCCCGGCGATCCCGACGGCATCCATCTGCATTCGCTGATCTACCGCCGCCTGATGCGCTGGGCCATCGGCGCCCGCGACGCGCGCCTGATGACGCGCCGCAATTCGATGACGGCCCCGTATCTCTGGACGCTGTGCATCTCCTCGCTCGCGCCAGCGCTGCTGTTCTGGGACTCGACACCCATGATCGCGGCCTGCATGGTGCTCTTCGGGGTGGCCTATGTCGCGCTGTACTGGCGCATCGTCCGCTTCCGGACCCCCAAGTGGATGGTCTTCCGCGGCGACCAGCGCAAGCTGCCCGCCGACCATCTGAACCCCTGATCCACTCCCGATTCCGCCCGGATTTCCGGCGCGTCCGACGCGCCCTCCGTGGTTACCCGAGGCCTCACGAGGGCCTTGGGGGATAATCCGCGCCTTATGACCGAAACCACCCCGACGCCAAGCCCGCGATTCGACACGCTGCCGCTCAACCCGAAGCTGCTGCGCGCCGTCGACGACCAGGGCTACGCGACGATGACGCCCATCCAGGCCAAGGCGATCCCCATCGTCCTGTCCGGCCGCGACGTGATGGGCGCCGCCCAGACCGGCACCGGCAAGACCGCCGCGTTCTCCATCCCGCTGCTGCAGCGCATGCTCAAGCATGAGAACGCCTCGATGTCGCCCGCCCGCCATCCGGTCCGCGCCCTCGTGCTCGCTCCGACCCGCGAGCTCGCCGACCAGGTCGCCAACAACGTCAAGGCCTACGCCAAGCACACCCAGCTGCGCGTGGCCTGCGTCTTCGGCGGCGTCGACATGAAGCCCCAGACGCTGCAGCTCAAGGGCGGCGTCGAGGTCCTGATCGCCACCCCCGGCCGTCTGCTCGACCACATCGAAGCCAAGAACGCGGTGCTCAACCAGGTCGAATACGTCGTCCTGGACGAAGCCGACCGGATGCTGGACATCGGCTTCCTGCCCGACCTGCAGCGCATCCTGAGCTATCTGCCCAAGACTCGTCAGACGCTGCTGTTCTCGGCCACGTTCTCGCCCGAGATCAAGAAGCTGGCGCAGAGCTATCTTCAGGATCCGGAGCTGGTCGAGGTCGCCCGTCCGAACGCCACCGCGTCGACCGTCGAGCAGCGCTTCTTCAGCGTGGACGACGACGACAAGCGCGCCGCCGTCAAGCAGCTGCTGCGTCAGCGCGAGATCAAGCAGTCCATCGTCTTCGTGAATTCGAAGCTGGGCGCGGCCCGTCTGGCGCGCGCCTTCGAGCGCGACGGCCTGAGGACCGCGGCGCTGCATGGCGACAAGTCGCAGGACGAGCGTCTGAAGTCGCTGGAAGCGTTCAAGCGCGGCGAGGTCGAGCTGCTGGTCGCGACCGACGTCGCGGCCCGCGGCCTGGACATCGCCGACCTGCCGGCTGTCTTCAACTTCGACGTGCCGTTCAACGCCGAGGACTATGTCCACCGCATCGGCCGTACCGGCCGCGCCGGCGCATCGGGCCTGGCCTTCACGCTGGTGACCAAGGCCGACGCGCGTCTGGTCGGCGAGATCGAGAAGCTCATCAAGAAGAAGCTGGACCTGGAGCCGATCGAGCTCGAGGAAGGTCGCAGCCGCTTCGGCGGTGATCGGGGCGACCGCGGCGGTGATCGCGGTCCGCGCGGCGACCGGGGTGAACGCAGCGACCGCGGCGATCGCGGTGACCGTGGAGAGCGCACCGAAGGCAGCGGTGAGCGCCGCGACTTCCGTCGCGAGCGCGAGGATCGTCGCGACGAGGCCTATGGCTCGTCGGCCCCTTATCGCGCACCGCAGCGTCAAGCCGCCTA
>NZ_JBCNLU010000050.1:0-23479 GCF_039595295.1 Roseateles sp. | reverse complement strand
GCGTCCGACTTCGGATGGGGGAGCAACTCGGGCGCGCTCAACGCGGGCATGGTGTTGCTGCATGCGGCGCGCATCGCGGCGGACGACCGGCCGTCTGGCGCTCAAGAACGCGCACCGGATCGCGCACGGGCCTATCGCGCCGCTGCACAGGCGCTGCTCGATGACGTCCTGGGGCGCAACCCGCTGGGGCAGTCCATGGTGACCGGCTTCGGGGCGCGCTCGCCGATGCATCCGCACCACCGGCCGTCCGCGGCCGACGGCATCGCCGCGCCCGTCCCCGGCTTCCTGGTCGGCGGCCCGAATCCCGGGCAGGAAGACCGCAAGGGTTGCCCGGTGCCCTATCCCTCCCGTCTTCCGGCGCTGTCCTACCTGGATCACTTCTGCAGCTACGCCAGCAACGAGGTCGCGATCAACTGGAACGCCCCGCTGGTCTTCGTGGCGGCGGAGCTGGGCGAGGACTGAGGCTGGCGCCGACGTGCCGACGCGCCGACGGACGGCATATCCACCTTCGCATCTCTTCGTTGGCACGGCGACCCGCATCGCCTACCGTGACGCCCGCTCGCCCCGGCCCGTCCCCTTCGAAGAGATCACCGTGCTCAAAGCCCTGTCCACTTCCGTCCTTGTCCTGCTGACCCTGCTGGCCCTGCTGATCCTGGGCGCGCTCACCGCCTGGCTGCTGCTGCGCGCGCCCGACCTGCCCGCCGAGCAACTCGAACGCGAGTCCGCCACCCCGCATGAACGCTATGTCGAGCTCCAGCCCGGCCTGCGCCTGCATTACCGCGACGAGGGTCCCTCGGACGCGCCGGTGCTGCTGCTCCTGCACGGCTACGGCGACTCCTACGCGACCTGGGAGGGCTGGGCGCCCGCCCTGCGCGAGCGCTGGCGCGTCATCAGCCTGGACCTGCCCGGCCACGGCCTGACCGCCGCGCCCGCCGGCTATGTCCTGGACTTCGACGCCTACACCCGGCTGGTCCAGGACTTCGCCACCAAGATCGGCGTGACGCGCTTCGCCGTCGCCGGCAATTCGATGGGCGGCGGCGTGGCGTGGAAACTCGCGGTGGCCGCGCCGCGCCGAATCACAGCGCTCGTGCTTGCGGCGGCCGCCGGCTGGCCCAGCGAAGGCGCGCCCAACGCGTCGCTGGCCTTCCGGCTGCTGCAGTACCGCTGGGGTCGCGACCTGCTCGCGAGCATCGACAACCGGCCGCTCATCAAGCAAGGCCTGAGCGCGCAGGTCCACGACAAGACCCTCATCACCGACGCCCTCATCGATCGCTGGGCCCGCTATCAGCGCTATCCGGGTCATCGCGACATCCTGATGTCCGCGTCACCGACCGCGCGCCGGCTCAGCGCCGAGGACGTCACCGCGCAGCTCGCCACGCTGCAAGTGCCGACGCTGATCCTGCATGGGGAGGTCGACCCGCTGATTCCCGTCGGGCACTCGCGCCGCTTCGCCACCGCCATTGCGGGCGCGAAGCTGATCGTCTATCCCGACGTCGGTCATCTGCCCCAGCGAGAGATCCCGGAGCGCTCGGCCAAGGATGTGGCCCAGTTCCTGGGATCACTCCACCAGTGAGGCGACGCCCGTCCTGACGGGCGCCTCGATCTGACGCCTTGCGGCCAGCGCCCGATCCAGATCCGGCGCCGCCGCGAGCAGGGCCTGCGTGTAGGCATGACGGGGCCCGGCGAAGACCTGCGCGGTGGCGCCCTCCTCCACAATGCGGCCGCGCTCCAGCACCAGCACGCGATCCGTCACGGCGCGCACCACCGCGAGGTCGTGGGTCACGAACAGCGTCGCGACGCCGCGCTCGCGGCACAGCCGCTCCAGCAGCGCCAGCACCTGCGCCCGCAGCGACACGTCCAGCGCGGACACGGCCTCGTCCAGCACCAGCAGATCCGGCTCCACCATCAGCGCCCGCGCAATCGCGATGCGCTGACGCTGTCCGCCGGAGAACTCGTGCGGGAAGCGCCGCAGTGCCGAGGCATCGAGTCCGACTTGCTCCAGCAGATCGACGGCCCGCGCGTGCGCGACCTGCGCATCGAGCGCCGGCCGCATCAGGTGCAAGGGCTCGGCGAGGATCCGATCGACGCGCCAGCGCGGATCGAAGCTGCCGTAGGGATCCTGGAAGACGATCTGCACGCGGCGCCGCAGCGCGGCCTCGGCACCGGTGAAGCGCTGGCCGGCCAATCGGATTTCGCCTGCGCTCGGACGCTGCAGCCCGAGCACCGTCCGCAGCAGCGTCGACTTGCCGCTGCCGGATTCGCCGACCAGGCCTACCCGCTCGCCGGGGAACACCTCCAGGCTGACACCATCGACAGCGCGCAGTGCGCGACCTCGCGCGAAGAAGCCGCGATCGGGCGCCGGGTACTCGCAGACGATGCCGCGCAAGGAGAGCAGCGGTGCGGCACCCGCCTCGCAATCTCCCGCCTCGCAATCGCCCGCGCCGGAGACGGCGGGCTCTCGTTCTCGTTCGCCTGACCTGGCCGTGACACGCGGCCGCACTGGCGCCGGCGCCAGGCGCGATCGCTCCACCAGCTCTCGCGTGTAGGGATGCGTCGGCGGATCCAGCAGCTCAAGCAGCGGCCCCTGCTCCTGCACCTCGCCCCGCCGCAGCACGACGAGGCGATCCGCCGTTTCGGCCACCACGCCCAGGTCGTGCGTGATCAGCAGCAGACCGCAGCCGTCCTCGCGCACCAGTCGCCGCAGCAGATCGAGGATCTGCGCCTGGCTGCGGACGTCGAGCGCGGTGGTCGGCTCGTCGGCGATCAGCAGACGCGGCCGGCAAGCGATGGCGATCGCAATGGCGATCCGCTGGCGTTGACCGCCGGACAGCTCATGCGGAAAGCGGCGGCCGTCGATGCCGGCCTCCGCCAGGCCGACGCGCGCGAGCAAACGGTCGACCTCGGCACGGCGCTCCGCCGCGCTGCCTCGGTCATGCAGCCGCAGCGCTTCCTCGATCTGCGCGCCGACGGGCATCAGCGGATTCAAGGCTGTCATCGGCTCCTGGAACACCAGGCCGACGCCGGCACCGCGAACGCGTTGCCATTCCGCCTCGCCGAGCTGCTCCAGCGCCAGTCCGCCCAGGTGCAGCTCGCCACGGCGTGAGAGCTCCGGCGGCAGCAGGCCCAACAGCGCCAACGCCGTCAGCGACTTGCCGGAGCCGGACTCGCCGACCAGGCCGACGATCTCGCCGGCGCGGACCTCCAGCTCAGGCAGCGAGAGCAGACGGCGGTCGCCGTGATGGATCTCGAGATCGCGCACCCGCAGCAGCGGGAACCCGGTGACGGAGGAAAGCTGCGCGGCAGTCATCGGCGGCGGTATCGACGGCTTCATGGGGCGGTTCGGTCGTCAGAGTGATCGTCGGTTCGGTCGTCAGATTGATCGACGGCGGGATCGGCGATTCATGGGAGGGTCGGCGTCTGGCGCGGATGCAGGAACTGGCGCAGTCCCTCGCCCAGGAGTTGGAAGGCCAGCGCGGACAGCGCCACCGCCAGACCCGGGAACAGCGCCAGCGAGGGCGCGATGGCCGTCAGCGTCTGCGCATCGGCCAGCATGCGGCCCCAGCTCGGCTGTGGCGGCTGGGTGCCCAGGCCCAGATAGGACAGGCCGGTCTCGGCCAGCAGGCCCAGCGCGAGCTGGATGCTCAGCTGCACCAGCAGCAGGCCGGCGAGGTTGGGCAGCAGGTGCTCGGCGGAGATGCGCAGCGCGCCCTTGCCGGAGACGCGGGCGGCCAACACGAACTCGCGTTGCCACAGCGGCAACGCGGCGCTGCGCGTGAGCCGCGCGAAGACCGGGATGTTGAACAGGCCGATCGCCAGGATGGCGTTGGGCGCGCCCGGACCCAGCGCCGTGCTGAGCAGCACCGCCAGCAGCAGCGACGGGAAGGCGAAGAGCAGATCGTTGCCGCGCATCAGCAGCTCGTCGACCCAGCCGCCGCGCGCGGCCGCCCACAAGCCCAGCGGCACGCCGATGCCGGCGCCGATCGCCACGGCCGCCAGCGCCACGCCCAGCGAGGTCGCTCCGCCGCGCATCAGCTGCGACAACAGGTCGCGGCCGAGCTGATCGGTGCCCAGCCAATGCGCGAGCGACGGCGCCTGCAAACGCGCCGGCAGATCGAGCGCCGCCGGGTCCCAGGGCGTCCACGCCAGCGACAGCAGCGCCAGCACGGTGAGCACCGCGCTCAGCGCAAGGCCGGCGAGCAGCTTGGGCGGCAGCGCCCTCGATGTGGCACGCCATGCCGCTACGGCCGGCGTATCCACTCCGGACGGCTCGGCCGGCTCGGCGTTGAAGGCGGCGCTCATGCTTGGCCTCCCGCGCGCGCCAAGCGGGGATCCGCCGCCCGCCCGCTCAGATCGACGATGAAGGACAGCAACACCACGGCGCTCACCAGCAGCAGCACCAGGCTCTGCACCAGCACCAGGTCGCGCTGCGCGACGGCCTGGAACAGCAGTCGGCCCAGGCCGGGCAGGAAGAAGACGTTCTCGATGATCACGGACCCCGCCAGCAAGAAGGACAGCTGCAAGCCCAGCAGCGTGAGCAGCGGCAGCGCCGCGTTCGGGAGCGCATGGCGCCAGAGCACGCGCCAGCGGCCGGCGCCCTTGGCACGGGCGGTGCGCAGGAAGTCCTCGCCGCCCAGGTCCAGCAGGCTGCCGCGCAGCACACGCGCCAGGATGGCCGCCTGCGGCAGCGCCAGGGCCAGCGCCGGCAGCGCGAGTCCCGCCAGCCCGGCCGGCAAGCCCTGACCCCAGCCTTGGAAGCCGCCGGCCGGCACCCAGCGCAGTCCGACTGCGAAGACCAGGCTCAGCAACAGGCCCAGCCAGAAGTTGGGCACGGCCAGACCCAGTTGGCTCAACTGATCGATCCAGCGGTCGAGGCGGCTGCCGGGCCGCCAGGCCGCGGCCAGTCCGGCGGGCGTGGCGATGACGATGGCGAGCAGCAGCGCATAGAGCGCCAGCGGCAGGCTGAGCGGCAAACGCTCCAGCAGCAGCCCGGACACGGGCACCTGATAGGTGGCGCTCTGGCCGAAGTCGCCATGCGGCAGGCCGGCGATCCAGTTCAGGTAGCGCCGGGGCCACGGCGCGTCGAGGCCGAGTTGCTGCCGCAGCTGCACGACCGCGGATTCATCCGCCTGCAGGCCCAGCACGTGCCGCGCCGGGTCTCCGGGCGCGAGCTGCACGAGCGCGAAGATCATGAAGCTCGCGAGCGACAGCGTGATCACCAGGCTCAGCGCCCGTGCGGCCAGCCACGAGGCGCTGCAACGCCGCGCGACCCAGACCAGCCAGGCCACGGCGAGCCCGGCGCCGATCGCGCCCAGCGCCAGGAAAGGCCAACGCGCCGGGGTGGCGCGGTCGGTACCCTGCCTCGGATCACGCGAGCGGACGGCCCCATCGGCACCAGCGACTCCCGCCTTCGCAGCACCCGCCGAATGAACCTTGGATGCCGCTCCGCCATCGCCATCGCTGAGGCCATCGTCAAAGTACACGCCTCCCAGCTCGATGTTGCCGACCCCACTGGTGGTCAGCCCGTGCAGGCCGGCCCGTCGCACCAGCAGGCGCGGGTACTGGAACAGGAAGCCGTTGGCGGCGTCCTCGCTGAGCCGCCGTTGCAGCGCCTGCAGCAGCTCGCGCTGCGCCGTCGGATCGGCGGTGGCGTCCAGCTGCTTGAGCAGCGCCTGATACGCTGGGCTGCGATAGCCGAAGTAGTAGCCCTCGCGGCCGTAGATGTCGAAGTCCTGCGCCTCGGCATGGACGATGACCGTGAGGTCGAAGTCGTGCCGCGTGTAGACCTGATCCAGCCACTGCGCCCATTCCAGGTTCTGGATCTCCACGCGCAGCCCGATCGCCGCGAGCTGCGCGGCCAGGATCTCGCCGCAGCGTCGCGCAAAGAAGGTCGGCGGCAGCTTCATCCGCAGCGGCGCCACATCGGCGGGCTTCACGCCGGCCTCGGCGAGCAGACGCCGCGCCAGCGCGGGGTCGTAGGCCGACGCCCCGGTCAGGTCCAGGTAGGCCGCGTTGCGCGGCGGGAAGTGGCTGCCGATGGGCTCGCCGTAGCCGAACATCGCGCCGTCGATCAGGGCCCTGCGGTCGATCGCATGCGAAATCGCGCGCCGCACCGCCAGCTGCGCCAGCAACGGCTGGCGATGGTTGAAGGCGAGCAGCGTCTCCCCCTCGCTGCTGCCGATCTCGACGGCGAAGCGGCGATCGGCGCGGAACTGCGCCAGGTTCTCCGGCGATGGGAAGTTGGGGAACAGGTCGATGTCGCCGGCCATCAACGCGGCATAGGCCGCCGTCGGGTCGGGAATGAAGCGGAAGCGCAGCCGCTCCAGCGGCGCCGGCGGGCCCCAGTAGGCGTCGTTGCGGCGCAGCAGCACGGAGTCGCCCCGACGCCAGCTGTCGAAGCGCCACGGGCCGGTGCCGACGGGCGCGGTGCGATTGGTGTCGGCGCTCCCGGGCGCGACCATCACCGCCGCGGCCGCCGCCAGCGCCACCGGCAAGCGGCCCGAGCGCTGCCGCAGCCGCAGCTCCAGCATCAGCGGCGCGATCACGTCGACGCGCTCGATCGCGCTCAGCGCCGTGCGCTGCGGGTTCGGCGAGTCCGGCGCCCTCGCCCGGTCCAGCGCGAACTTGGCGACCGCCGCATCGAAGGGCGTGCCGTCGTGGAAGCGCACGCCGGCGCGCAGCTGGAAGCGGTAGCGCAGGCCGTCGTCGAGCACCTCCCAGGCGCTCGCGAGCCCGGGCTTGGGCTGGCCGTCCTCGCCCAGCGTCAGCAGGCCCTCGAAGACGTTGCCGTAGACGAGCTCGCCGATCGGGGAGGCGGCGCCGGCCGTGGGGTCGAGGAGGGGCGGCTCCAGCTGCATGGCCACGCGCAGCTCGCGCGGGCTGTCATCGCCTCGCTCGGCCGCGCGCGCCGAGGAGGCACCGACCACGCTCATCAGAAAGGCCAGCAGCCACGCCAGCAGCAGGACCGCCAGCGGTAACGCGCGACCGCGTCCGGGCCGCGCTCTCTTGTACTCATCGGAGGTCATTCGGAATCCGGAAAGTGCAGACGCGCGCGGCGATCGGCCTCGTCGGCCAGCGACGGCAGCTCCAGCACGCGATACAGCGCGGCAAGCCGTCGATTGACCGGCACCTCGTCAGGATCGACGCGGCGGCGCGATTCCAGCGCCTGCTGCGCGTCGACCCATTGGCCGGCATGCGTCGCCGCGTCGACATGCAGCAGCGCGAAGAGATCCCGCTGCGCATGGCTGCCGCCGATGTGGACCAGTCCAGGCAAGGCCTGTCCCAGCGGCCGCCAAGCCCGCGCCGCCTCGCCACGGGCATGCGCGACCAGTCCCAGCGCCGCCGGCCAGACGACGTCCGACCAGACGCTGTCGGCCAAGGGCACGGGGCTCGGATCGGCGCTTGTCCCGGCGAAGGCTGCGGGCTGCGCGGCGGCGCTCACCTGCGCGCGCTCGCGAATCGCGATCAGCAGCGCATCGGCCTCGGGCCGTGACGCGCGCGCAAGGCCATAGAGATAGAGCAAGCTCAGGAAGGGCTCGACGGTATCAATGCCGCGCGCGGCGATGAAGCCGGCAAGCTCCCGCCAGCGATCGCCCACGTCGACACCGCACCACTCCAGCCGCGCCAGCAACTGCACCGCGCCGGCCTGGTCCTGCGAGTACGAGGTCGACACGCCCCACACCGCGCCGTCGTACAGCGCGAGCGCCTCCGCGTTCCGTCCCCGCGCGAGCAGGAACAGCGCCAGATGCCAGGCCAGATGCGTCGCCATGAACGAGTTCAGACCGATCCATCCCCCGCGCCAGCCTTCGAGCAGGCGGGTCCCCTCCTCGATCTGTCCGCGCGTGAGCAGCACATGCGCGAGCGCATGCTGCGCCCAGGGCTCGCGCTCATCGGGCGCCAGCGCGAGCGCGCCGCGCGCGGCCGCCTCGGCCTCGTCGAGCAGATGGCACTGCTCGTAGGCGAAGGCGGCCATGCCGAGGGCATGCGGGTTGTCCGCGTGGTCGGGCAGCACGCGCAGGATCGCCCGCAGCATCGCCGGCGAGTCGCCGCGGTTGAAGGCCAGGTACTGACGCAGCTTGACCAGCAGCAGCTCGCGCGAGCCCAGCGGGGAATGCTCGATGAGCGCGTCGATCGCCGCGTTCGTCGCGGCGATGTCGCCCTCGATCCAGCGCGCGAGCACACGGATCTGCGCCGCTTCGCGCTCGATCGCGGCCACCTCGTCCGCCTCCAGGCATTCGAAGGCATCGCTGGCCCGCGCATGCGCGCGCTGCGCCGCCTCGAGGAAGCGCCGCGCGCGCGGCGGCCCCTCGGGCGACTCCAGGAACATCCACAGCCAGCCCGCATAGACCTGCGCCATCACCGCGTCCGGGGCCGCTTGCGCGGCGGCCAGGATGCGCTCGGCGCGAGTCTCGTAGGCCAGCAGCCCGCCGACGAAGTCGTCGATGCCCGCCTGGGCGCGCGTGGAAGCGGCGCTCAGCGGATTGCCCAGTCCATCGGTCGACGCCATGGATCGCTCCGCAAGCTCCACGATCAGTAGTTGTAGCTCAGCGTCAGCGTGACCGTGCGCGGCGCGCCGGCCGCGGCGACGTTCAGGTCGTCCTTGGTGCTGGGCCGGTTGCCGAAGAAGTTGCGCGTCAGGTCGTATTGCTTGTCGAAGAGGTTCTGCACGCCCAGCTGCACTTGCCACGGCGAGTTCACCGGCGCGATCTCCACCCGCGCGTTGGCCAGCCAGTAGCTCGGGATGTCGTAGGTCTTGCCGCCGTCCACATTGAGCAGATTCAGCCAGGACGGGTACTTGGCGTGATAGCTGTAATCCGCCGCGACGCGCCAGTCCCAGCCCGCGCCGGTCCAGGCGTAGGCCACGTTGCCGCCATAGCTGAGCTTGGGCAGGAACTGGTCGTGACCGGAGAGGTCGCCCAGCAGCGGCGAGACGAAGCGGTCGAACTTCGCGCGCTTGTAGCCCAGCGACTGGCCGATGCTCAGACCCGCCAGCGGGCGCCATTGCAGCTCGACCTCGCCGCCGTCGACCTTGGACTTCTGGATGTTGATGATCTTGCCCACCAGCGCGCCGGTGGTCGTGGTCGTCACGTCCTGGAACTGCTGGTCGCGATAGTCGTAATGGAACAGCGCGGTGTTGAGGCGCAGGCTGCGGCTCAGGTCCGCCTTGTGGCCGACCTCGAAGGCCACGAGCTTCTCAGGCTCGAAGGGCGTCAGCGCCAGCGTGTTGAAGGTGTTGTGCGCGGTGATGCCGCCGGACTTCACGCCCCGGCTGATCGACGCATACAGCAGCTGCCCCGCCGTCGGCGTGTACTCCAGCCCCAGCTTGCCCGACGTATTGCTGCGCGACAGCGACTGCGACGCGCCGCTCGTGCCCAGTCCCGCGACGACGGGCGTGGTCGCTGTGCCGAAGTTGTCGACGCCGCGCTTCTCGCGTTCCTGGCGCAGGCCGGCCACGAGCTTGAGGCCGTCGCTCAGTTGCTGGTCGATCTGGCCGAAGACGGCCCAGGTGCGGCCGGTCTGGTCATAGGCGGTGCGGGTGATCAGGCCGTAGTCGCGGCGGAAGTCGGTGGTCCAGTCCTCCTTCAGCTTCTCGCGCGAGGCATAGATGCCGCCGACCCAGTTGAACGTGCCCTGCTTCTTGGAGGCGAGCCGCAGTTCCTGGCTGGTGATGCTGGCCTTGTCCTTCCAGAAGACGTCCGAGTGGTTGATCTCGGTGCCGTCCCAGTCGGCCAGCTCCTTGCGATTGAAGCGCTGATGCGCGGTGATGCTGGTCAGCTGCGCGGGGCCCAGGTCCCAGTTCAGCGTCAGCGCGACGTTGGTGGCACTGTTGTCCTTGTGCGGCTTGGCGCCGGGCGCCTCGCCGACCAGGCTGAGGAAGTCGCTGGCGAAGCCCCAGCCGGTGGCGCGGCGGTCGGTGTCCTTGGCAAAGCCGTAGGTCGGGCGCGCGGTGAAGAGGTAAAGCCCCTGCACGTCCGACTTGTCGATGTTGTGCGTCAGGCTGAGCTTGGCCGTCAGGTCGCGGGTGAGGTCCCATTCGAGCTGACCGCGCAGCGCGGTGATGTTCTTGTCGCCCAGCTTCTGGCCGGTGAGGCGATTGTGCTGCCAAGCGCCATCCTGCTCGGTCGCGACCGAGAGCCGCCCGCGCACGCCGTCCGCCAGCAAGCCCGACACGAAGCCTTGCGCCGTCTTCGCGCCGTAGGCGCCGATGCCGATGGCGCCGCCGAACTCAGTTTGCTTGGTCGGCGCCTTGGTCACGAAGTTGATCGCGCCGCCGGTGGTGTTCTTCCCGTAGGGCGTGCCCTGCGGACCGCGCAGGACCTCGACGCGCTCGAGGTCGAAGAGCAGGCCTTGGGTCTGCACCGGGAAGGCGAAAGAGACCTCGTCGACGTAGACGCCGACGGGCGAGGCGTTGTTGGTGCCGTAGTCCTGGAAGCCGATGCCGCGGATGCGGAACTGCGGCTGGCCGGAGCCGAAAGCGGGCTCGATCTCGAGGCTGGGGATCTCGTTCTGCAGCTTGTTGACGCTGGTGATGCCCTTGCTGCGCAGTTCGTCGCCGGAGATGACGCTCACCGCGACGCCGACGTCCTGCGCCGATTCGGCGCGGCGCTGGGCGGTGACCTCGACGCGGTCGAGGGTGGTCGACCGGGCGGCAACGCCTGACCCCGATGCGGACGCCGCCGGCGACGTCTGCGCGGCGGCCAGCGAGGCCGCCAATCCCAACACGGCCGCGGACACGGCCTTCAGTTCACCTCGCATACCCGATCCAGTTCCTTGTCGTTGTTGATCTGACATCGCGCCGGGCTGCCCTTCTCGATGAGGGCTGGCTCCGGAACGGCCAGCGGCGACTGTAGGAACGACGCGGGTCCGCGGCGACGAAGGAATCGGTTTATCGATATGCGGTTGGGGGAGCGCCCACCACCACCCCCGGCGTCAACAGCCGCTCCACCAGCTCCCTGACCGACGCGATCCCCGCCCCGAACGGCAGCACCCCCTTCCCCCGAAAGAACAGCCCCTTCTCCACCTCCCCGCGCAGCCCCGCCGCCAACCGCTGATCAATGCAGAACTGCCCCCACCCCTTGAGCCCATCCCTCAACCCGCACTGCGCCAGACAATCGAATGCCATCGTGCAGTGCTTCTTCACTTGCGCCGCCGACTGCAACCTCCCCTCCGCCCCCAGGTACTTCCTCAACCACGGCGTCAGCACCGCCCGCGCCGGCAACCCGGCCACGCTGGTGAACTCCACCAGATCCTCATCCCCGGCCTCCGCCAGCACCCGCTTGAACTCCGGATGCGCATCGCATTCATGCGTGGCGACGAAGGGCGTCCCCAACTGCACCGCATCCGCCCCCAGCGCCTGCAGTCGCTGAATGTCCTCGCACCGCCGCACCCCGCCCGCCGCGATCAGCGGCACCCTTCCCTCCATCCCCGCGTCCCGAATCCACTGCTGCACCGCCGGCAGCACCACGTCGAAATCGAATCTCCCGTCCCCCAGATCCGGGACTCTCGCCGCCCCCAGATGCCCGCCCGCATGTCCCGGGTGCTCGATCACGATCGCATCGGGCACGCGCTTGCGCCGTTCCCACTTCCTCCACAGCAGCGACACCCCTCGCGCATCCGACAGGATCGGAATCAACGCCGTCTTCGGATGCTCCGCCGCGAGCTCCGGCAGCTCCAGCGGCAACCCCGCGCCGACGACCAACGCGTCCACGCCCTGTTCCAGCGCCGTCTTCACCGAGGCCGCGTAATCGCTGACCGCGCGCATGATGTTGACCGCCAGCAGCCCGCTGTGCTTGCAAAGTTCGCGCGCCTTCTGGATCTCGCGTGCCAGCGCGGTCTGGTTGGCCTCGACGATCAGCGCCTTGCGCCGCTCCAGATCGCGCTCTCCAGCGCTGAGGGCCATCAGATCCGGGTGATGTCGACGCAGGTCGATGGACGACAGCGTCCCCACCGCGCCCAGCGCCGCGACACTGCCCGCCAGCCGATGCGCCGACACGCCCACGCCCATGCCGCCCTGGACGATGGGGAGCAGGCGCCTGCCGGCCAGCATCAGCGGTTGCAGGCGCGCGGCGCCGAGGCGGTCGAACAGGGAAGCAGTGATGGGCATGGCAATGCCGGAGCGGATCCGGTGAGCAGAGTCGAACGCGCGAATGTGCCCGCCGCCCCCCGCTCTGTCCTTGAACGAAATCAAAGCCGCGCCGCGCGCCCGACGTCGCGAACACGCCGCCTTGCGATGACACGCCCTGCGCACAAGGCGTCGCACGGCGTTTGACGGATTCGGACCGAGCTCGGTGAAGACCCGAAGGCGGGCTCGCAGAATGACCGGCAGCCGTTCCCTCGTCCCGCCCTCATGCCTGCCGCCTCGCTCCACCCCGACCTCGTCTCGCCGACCCGCGAGCGACGAGCGTCCCGGAAACCCGGCGCATTGATACACATTTCCGGGTGGCTTTCACCCACAATCGTCGCCAGCCGCGACGTGCCGGGTCTTGCCTCCCCCGCGACCCGCACTCCGCGCGCCGGTGGTCGGCCCGTCCCTCCGACCGCGCCCCGGCAGTTCGCAGTCCCAGGTCCTCTTGTCCCCGTCAACGGAGAGACAGAGCCGTGAAGGCAAGCCCAAGCGCCAGCCAGAGCACGAGTCCTGACCCCGGATCCTCCGGCGCGTCTCGCGCGTGCGCGTCCTGCGGCTCCCCCGACACCTTCGCCTCAGCGGACACGGCCGCGGCATCCGCTCCCGCCGGAACGCTTGACGCTCTGGGCGAACCGCCGCGTCATGGCGTCGCCGCGTTCGTGCAAGGCGCCTCGTCGCTGTTGTGGATCCCGCAAGCCGCGCTGCTGTCCTGGTCCGTGCAAGCGCTGACCGCTGGCGGTCGGCTGCGCTCGGTCCTGATGCCGGCCGCCCTGATCGTGCTGCTCAGCCTGCTGCGCGCCGTGCTCGAGGCTTGGGCGGCGCGCCGCGTCTTCGATCAGTCGCGCGACTTCCTGACCCGGCTGCGGCGCGCCACGGTCGATGCCCTCGCCCGCCGCTCCCCGCTGGATCGCGGCCGCGCGCCCTCCGGCCTGGCCGCCAGCGCGCTGGCCGAGCAGGCCGAGGCGGTCGTGCCGTGGCTGTCTCGCTACCGCGGCGCGCGGTGGCGCGTGTCGGTGGTACCGCCGCTGATCGCGCTCGCGGTGCTGAGCCAATCCTGGCTGGCCGCGCTGATCCTGGTCGTGGCGATGCCGCTGATCCCGCTGTTCATGGCGCTGATCGGCTGGCGCGCCAAGGCGGCCAGCGAGGCGCAGATGGTCGAGCTCGGCCAGATGAACGCCTTCCTGCTGGACCGGCTGCGCGGCCTGTCCACGATCCGTTCGCTGGATGCGGTCGACGCGACCGCGCTGCGGCTGCGCGCGTCCGCCGAGTCGCTGCGCGAGCGCAGCATGCGTGTGCTGCGCATCGCTTTCCTGTCCTCGGCGGCGCTGGAGCTGTTCTCGGCGCTGGCGGTGGCCTTCGTGGCCGTGTACGTCGGCTTCCATCTGCTGGGCACCTTCCATGCGGGCACCTGGTCCGGGCCGCTGAGCCTCGGCCAGGGCCTGTTCATCCTGATGCTCGCGCCGGCGTTCTTCGAGCCCATGCGGGAGCTCGCCGCCGTCTGGCACGACAAGGCCGCCGGCGAGGCGGCGCTGACGTTACTCGACCAGCTTCGGACCGCGGGATCGCCCTTGCCTGACGCGCTGGACGAGCCGGCCTCTCATGCGTCGAATCGGACCGGCCATGCGATCGCGGTCACGCTCCGAGGCCTGCGCTTCGCGCATGCGGGCGAGGCCGAGCTGTTCGGCGATCGCGGGCTGGATCTCGACATCCGGGCCGGCGAACGCGTCGCGCTCACAGGCCCCAGCGGCTCGGGCAAGAGCAGCTTGCTGGCGCTGATCGCCGGGCTGACCGTACCGTCCGCTGGCACGCTGCGACTCATCGATGAGGTCGACGGCCATGGCCGCATCGCCTGGATCGGCCAGCATCCGCATGTCTTCGCGGGATCGGTGCTGCGCAACGTGACGCTGGATCGTCCCGGCGCGACGCGGACCGATGCCGGTGACGCCATCGCTTTCGCCGAGCTCGACGAGGTGCTCAACGCCTCGCTCGACAGCCCGCTGGGCGAGCGCGGCGCCGGTCTGTCCGGCGGCGAGCAGGTTCGACTGGCCCTGGCGCGAGCCGCGATCGCGGGCGACGCCGGCCTGGTGCTCGCCGACGAACCCACCGCCCACCTGGACCCCGACACCGCCGAGCGTGTCACCGATGCGCTGCTGCGCCTGGCGCGTGGCCGCACGCTGATCGTCGCCACGCATGACGCCGCGCTGATCGCGCGGCTCGATCGCGTCATCGCACTGGGGTCGAGCTCGGGTCGCAACTCGACGTCGGAGGCGGCCTCGTACGCGGATCCAGATGCAGATACGGATGCAGATACGGATGCAGATACGGATGCAGATACGGATGCGGATACGGGGCTTATCCCGGACGCGAGCGCGGCGGCATCGGCGCGCCCTTCGCAGAGGAGCGTCGCATGACGCGCCTTCGCCGCCGCGCGCGCCTCCATCACGGCTCCCGCCGCGCCCGTGGTGCGCATCGGGCCGTGCTCCGCGCCTTCCTGCGCGGCGCGGGAGGCCGGCTCGCGCTGGGCGCTGTGCTGGCCTTGCTGTCGACGCTGGCAGGCATTGCGCTGCTCGGGCTGTCGGGCTGGTTCATCACCGCCGCAGGGCTGGCAGGCCTCACCGCCGGCGCCGGGGCATTCAACGTCTTCCTCCCCAGCGCCGGCATCCGACTGCTCGCGCTGGGCCGCACCGCGTCGCGCTATGCCGAACGCGTCGTCACCCACGACGCGACCCTCGCCGTGCTGGCCTCGCTGCGTGAACGGCTGTTCCGCGCCTGGGCCCGGCCCGGCGCCGCGCGCCAGCTGCTGCGTCGACCGGGCCGCCTGCTCTTCCGCCTCACCGCCGATCTCGACGCGCTGGAGTCGCTCTACCTGCGCGTCGCCGTTCCGGTGATCGCCGCGATCGGCACCGCGCTGCTGGCCGGCGTTCTGCTCGGCGCGCTGGATGCGCGGCTGGGACTGGCGATCGCCGGCTGGCTGCTGCTGGTTGGCCTCACCGTGACACTGGCCACCGCCCGCCGCGCGCGGCCGCTCGCGCTGCACCGCGCCGTCGCGCTCGAGCGCTTGCGTGAGCGCACCATCGACCTCGTCGCCGGGCAGACCGACCTCGCCATGGCCGGCCGCCTGCGCGCCCAGCGCGACGCGGTGATGGCCGCCGATGCGCGGCTTGCGCGCGCCGATCGGGCCTTGCATCGCCTGGAGACGAGTACTGGCGGCGTCTTCACCGTCGCGGGCGGCCTCACGCTGTCGGCCGTGCTGCTCGCCGTCGCGGCGCTGATGGAACAGCGGCTGATCGATGCCCCCGCCGCGGCGCTCGCGCTGCTGGTCGCGCTCGCCTCGATGGAGCCCTTCGCCGCGCTGCGGCGGGGCGCGGTCGAAGCCGGCCGCAGCGCACTCGCCGCGCGGCGCCTGGGGTCCCGAATCGCGAACCATCATGCCGAGTCCCATGACACGCCCATCCCGGCGCTGCGCCCGCTGCCCGGCCTCGCCGTCTCGCTGCGCGGTCTCAGCGCCGCGCACGTCGGCGCCGCGCGGCCCGCGCTGCATGCCATGGACCTGCGCATTGCCGAAGGGGAACGCGTCGCCCTCATCGGGCCCAGCGGGGCTGGCAAGTCGACGCTGATGGCGCTGATCGCGGGCGAGCTCGCGCCCGCGTCGGGCCTGGTCCGTGCGCTGCCCGGCAGCTGGATGACTCAGCGCGTGGAGCTCTTCCAGGACTCGCTCGCCGACAACCTGCGGCTGGCCGCGCCGGATGCCGATGAGAACCAGCTCTGGCTCGCCCTCGCCGCCGCAGGCCTCGCCCACGACGTCCAGCGGCTGACCCAGCGGCTCGACACGCCCTTGGGCGAAGGCGGTCTGGGCCTGTCCGGCGGTCAGGCGCGTCGCCTGTCGCTCGCACGCCTGCTGCTGCGCCCGACGCCGCTGTGGCTGCTGGACGAACCCACCGAGGCCCTTGACGCCGACACCGCCCGCGACGTGCTGCACCGCCTGCGCGATCAGGCCACCGGCCGCACGCTGCTGATCGCCACTCACCTGCGACGCGAGGCCGAGCTGGCCGACCGCCTGCTGATGCTCGACGAGGGCCGGCTGATCGCCGATCTGCGTCGCGGCACACCGGCCTTCGATCGCGCGTTGCGCTCGCTGCGCGCCGATCGACCACCCCCGCGGCTTGCGCCGCGGCTCTCCCCGCTCCCGACGCCGCCCGACGCTTCGGGCATGACCTGACCCCAAAACGATCCGCCAGGAGGAACCCCGCCATGGACCTCGACATCGTCGGCCTGTCGCGACTTCAGTTCGCGATGACTGCGCTGTACCACTTCCTGTTCGTGCCGCTCACGCTCGGACTCTCGATCCTGCTCGCCATCATGGAGACGGTCTACGTGATGACCGGCCGCCCCATCTGGCGCGAGATGACCAAGTTCTGGGGCGTGCTGTTCGGCATCAACTTCGCCATCGGCGTCTCCACCGGCCTGGTCATGGAGTTCCAGTTCGGCATGAACTGGAGCTACTACAGCCACTATGTCGGAGACATCTTCGGCGCGCCGCTCGCCATCGAGGGCCTGATGGCCTTCTTCCTGGAGGCGACCTTCGTCGGCATGTTCTTCTTCGGCTGGGAACGCATGTCGCGCCGCGCGCATTGCATCGTCACCTGGCTGACCGCGCTGGGCACCAACTTCTCGGCGCTCTGGATCCTGATCGCCAACGGCTGGATGCAGAACCCCATCGGCGCCAAGCTGAATCCGCAGACCATGCGGATGGAAGTCACCAACTTCGCCGAGGTCGTCTTCAACCCCGTCGCACAGGCCAAGTTCGTGCACACCGTGTCGGCCGGCTACGTCGTGGCCTCGCTGTTCGTGCTGGGCGTGTCGGCCTGGTACCTGCTCAAGGGCCGGCACATCGAGCTGGCCAAGCGCTCGCTGACGGTGGCCGCGGCCTTCGGGCTGGCGTCCTCGCTGTCCGTCGTCGTGCTGGGTGACGAGAGCGGTTATCTGTCCTCCGAGCATCAGAAGATGAAGCTCGCCGCGATCGAGGCGATGTGGCACACCGAGCCCGCGCCCGCCTCCTTCACCGCCTTCGGCTTCCCCGACCAGGAAGCGCGCGAGACCCATTACGCGGTGCACATTCCCTGGGTCATGGGCCTGATCGGCACCCGCTCGCTGACCGAGCAGATCCCCGGCATCCTGGATCTGGTCAAGCGCGCCGAGCAGCGCATCCGCGAGGGCCAGAGCGCCTACGACCTGCTCGAGAAAATCCGCGCGCTGCCGCCCGGCACGCCCGTGCCCGCGGAGCTCTCCAAGGCTTTCGACGCGCAGAGCCCCACGCTGGGCTACGCGCTGCTGCTCAAGCGCTACGTCGACGATCCGCGCCAGGCCACCGACGCGCAGATCCAGAAGGCCGCCTGGGACACGGTGCCGCAGGTCGCGCCGCTGTACTGGTCCTTCCGCATCATGGTCGGGCTGGGGCTGTTCTTCATCCTGCTGACGGCGACCTTCTTCGTGCTCTCGGCGCGGCGCACGCTGGACAAGCACCGCTGGCTGCTCAAGGTGGCGGTGTGGTCCATCCCGCTGCCCTGGATCGCCGCCGAATGCGGCTGGATCGTGGCCGAGCTGGGTCGACAGCCCTGGGCCGTCGAGGGCGTGCTGCCCACGGCGGTGGCGGTGTCCAACCTGGGCATCGAGTCGGTGCTGTTCACGCTGCTGGGCTTCGTCGCGCTGTACACGGTGCTGATCGTGGTGGAGATGAAGCTGATGCTCAACGCGATCCGCAAGGGCCCGCAGCCCGACACGCCCCGCCCCGCGGGCGCCGACGTGCCGCTGGTCGGCAAGGTGCATTCCGCATGACCCGGTTTGCTCATCCCTCACGCAACCTGAGGAGCGACTCATGATTCTTCACACGCTCTTGGACTACGACGTCCTGCGCGTCATCTGGTGGCTGCTGCTCGGCGTGCTGCTGATCGGCTTCGCCGTCACCGACGGCTTCGACCTGGGCGTGGGCACGCTGCTGCCCTTCGTCGCCCGGGAGGACGTGGAACGCCGCGTCGTCATCAACACCATCGGCCCGATCTGGGAAGGCAACCAGGTCTGGCTGGTGCTGGGCGGCGGCGCGATCTTCGCCGCCTGGCCGCACATCTACGCGATGTCCTTCTCGGGCTTCTACCTGGCGATGTTCGCGGCGCTCTTCGCGCTGATCCTGCGACCGGTGGGCTTCAAGTACCGTAGCAAGAAGGACAGCCCGGCGTGGCGCGCAACCTGGGACTGGTGCCTGTTCATCGGGGGGGTCGTCCCCTCGCTGATCTTCGGCGTCGCGATGGGGAACGTGCTCCAGGGCGTTCCCTTCCACTTCACGCCGGACATGCGGATGATTTATGAGGGCTCGTTCTTCGGCCTGCTGAATCCCTTCGCGCTGCTGTGCGGGCTGGTGTCGGTGGCCATGCTGGTGATGCACGGCGGCGCCTGGTTGACACTCCGGACCGACGGCGCCGTCTCGGATCGCGCGCGCGGCGCGGCCAGCATCGCCGCGATCGCGACCATCGCCCTGTACGCCCTGGCGGGCCTGCTGATCTGGAAGATGGTCGGCGGCTACGCGTGGACCAGCCCGCTCCCGTCCAACGGTCCGTCCAATCCGCTGACGAAGACGGTGCAATCAGGCATCGCCGCCGGCTGGCTGAGCAACTACGCCGCCCACCCCTGGACCATCGCGGCGCCGGTACTGGGCTTCGCCGGCACGCTGCTGGCACTGGTCGGTCTGCGCGCGCGCTGGGAAGGCGTGACGGTGATCTTCAGCGGACTGGGCATCGCCGGGATCATCCTGAGCGTGGGCGCGTCGATGTTCCCCTTCATCGTTCCGTCGTCGACCCATCCGGCCTCGGCGCTGACCGTGTGGGACGCCTCGTCCAGCCACTTGACACTGTTCATCATGTTGGTCTGCGCGGTCATCTTCGTCCCGCTGATCCTGGCCTACACGGCCTGGGTGTACAGCGTCATCTGGGGCAAGGTTCGCCCCCGCGACATCACCCACGGCGACCATGCGTATTGAACGCGGCGGCCCGACCGGTCACTCCATGCATCGCGCGCAACGGGATTCTCGTTCCCCGTCAACGACTTGAAAGGAAGAGCTCATGTGGTACTTCGCCTGGCTTCTGGGCCTGCCGCTGGCGGCGGGTTTCGCGGTGCTGAACGCGATGTGGTTCGAACTGATGGACGACGAGGCGCAGAAGCAACGCGTACGGCAAGGCGGACGCGGTTGAGCGTTCGTGCGGCATCGCACGCCGGCCTCTGAAGAATCCCCCGAATCGGCGGTCGGACACCGCCTCGCGCGATTGCGGGCGGGCGGTCACCGGTCTAGCATGGGTCGCTCCAGCCTTCTCCAGGAGCAGTCCCATGCTTGAAGTGATCGGCGCAATTCTGGTCGGCGCGTTCGCCCTGACCTTCGGGGTCCTGTGCATCGGCCCCATGATGTTGAAGTCCGAGGACTGAAAGCCCTCTCGGGCACAGGGCTTGCCGTCAAGGCAGGCCATGCAACTGACCGTCCTCACCGTCAATCTCCACAAGGGCTTCGGCTTCTTCAACCGGCGTTTCATCCTGCACGAGTTGCGGGAAGCGGTCCGGGCCGTGTCCGCCGACGTGGTCTTCCTGCAGGAAGTCCTGGGCGAGCACGAACTGCACGCGGCGCGCGTGCCGACCTGGCCGCAGACGCCCCATTACGAGTTCCTCGCGGACAGCCTCTGGTCCGACTTCGCGTATGGCCGCAACGCGGTCTATCCGCAGGGCCATCACGGCAACGCGCTGCTGTCCAAGTTCGCGATCACCCATCACCGCAATCACGACGTCTCGGTCGAAGGGCCTGAGCGCCGCGGTCTGCTGCACAGCGTGCTGCGCCTGGCCGATGGTCGTGAGCTGCACGCCATCTGCGTCCACCTGGGGCTGCGCGAGTCCCACCGCCAGCGCCAGGTCGAGCGCCTGTGCGAGCTGATCAACGGCTTGCCCGAGGACGCCCCGGTCATCGTCGCCGGCGACTTCAACGACTGGCGTCAGCGCGCGCACCGGATGCTGAGCCGCTGTGCGGGTCTGGAGGAGGTCTTCGTCCAATCGCGCGGCGCGGCGGCGCGGACCTTCCCGGCGCGCTGGCCGCTGCTGGCGCTGGATCGCATCTACGTGCGCGGCGCGACGGTGCGCACGCCCATCGTGCTGCCGCGCCGGCCGTGGTCGCACCTGTCCGACCACGCGCCGCTGGCGGCGGAGATCCGGCTATGAAGCGCCCCCAGTGGACCGCCGGCAACCGCATCGAGCTGCTGGAGAACGGTGAGGAGTTCTTCCCCGCCGTGTTCTCCGCGATCGAGGCCGCGCGTGACGAGGTCCTGATCGAGACCTTCATCCTCTTCGAGGACAAGGTGGGGCTCGCGCTGCGGGACGTGCTCATCGATGCGGCGCGTCGCGGCGTGCGGGTGGACATCACGGTGGACGGCTTCGGATCGCCGGAGCTGTCGGAGGTTTTCGTGCGCGGGCTCACCGATGCGGGCGTGCGGCTGCACGTCTTCGATCCTCCGCCCAAGCTGTCGCGACGACTGCGGCCCTTCCGGCGGCTGCATCGCAAGATCGCGGTGATCGACGGCAGCATCGGCTTCATCGGCGGCATCAACTTCTCCGCCGACCACCTGCTGGACTTCGGTCCCGAGGCCAAGCAGGACTACGCGGTGCGCGTGCGCGGTCCGGCGGTGGCGCAGCTGCGTCGCACGGCGCAGTCGTTGACGGCACCCGTCGACGGCGCCTGGCATCGATGGCGGCATCGTGACGAGGGGAAGCCGACGCCCACGTCGATGCACCCCACGCCAGGCCACGCGAAGGCGGTCGTCGTCACGCGAGACAACCACAAGCATCGCGACGACATCGAGCGCATGTACCGCCTCGCGCTGCATGCGGCGCAGCGCGAGGTGATCATCGCCAACGCCTACTTTTTCCCTGGTTTCCTCCTGTTGCGCAGCATGCAGCGCGCGGCGAAGCGGGGCGTGGCGGTGCACCTGGTGCTGCAAGGTCAGCCCGACATCCCCTGGGCGCGTTGGGCGGCGAGCATGGTCTACGGCCAGCTGATGCGCGCGGGCGTGCACATCCACGAGTACTGCGATCGGCCGATGCACAGCAAGGTCGCGCTGGTCGACGAGGCCTGGGCGACGGTGGGATCGAGCAACCTCGATCCGCTGAGCCTGTCGCTGAACCTGGAGGCCAACCTGATCATCGAGGACCGCGAGTTCAACGCCGCGCTGCGCGACAAACTTCTTCCGTTGATGCGCGACAGCTGCAAGCGGCTGCGCGTCGAGGACACGGCGGTCAAGCGCTGGTGGTGGCGCTTGGGCGTGGGCGCGCTGGTCTTCCACGTGATGCGGCATTTCCCGCGCTGGCTGGCGCGCTTGCCGGTGCAGACGCAGCGTGTGCAACCGGCGGCGGAGACGCCGGTGGTGGTGGCCGCGCCGTCGACCGAACCGGCGCAGGCTTGGCAATGGCACGGCACGCGACGCTTGGGCGGGGAAGCGCTCGAGTGAGCCCGGACGCGGCCGCACGCCGCCGACGCCGTGGGCGCTGGCTGGGCGCGGTCTTTGGCGTCGCCATCGTCGCGCTGCTGCTGTGGGCCGCGACCCATGTGGACTGGGACCAGGTCGGTGACGCGTTGCGGCAGCTGCCGGCCAGGGTGCTGCTGGCCGCGGCGGGGCTCTGCGCGCTCAGCCATCTGATCTACAGCGGCTACGACCTGATCGGCAAGTACTGGGCGCATCACACGGTGCCGACGCGGCGGGTGATGCTCATCACCTTCATCAGCTACGCCTTCAATCTGAATCTCGGATCGCTGGTTGGAGCGATCGCGATGCGGCTGCGGCTGTACGCACGCGAGGGCCTCAAGCAGCCGATTCCGACGCAGGTCCTGGGCCTGAGCCTGGCGACCAACTGGCTGGGGTACGGCGTGCTCGCGGGCGGGCTGCTGATGGCGGGCCGGCTGGCGCCACCGCCGGAATGGCCGATCGGCGCGGTGGCGCTGCGCGGCGTCGGCGCCTTGATGTGGGTCGCGGTCATCGGCTACGTGGCGACCTGCGCCTTTGCGCAGGGCCGCAGCTTCAGCGTGCGGGGACATGACGTCGTCGTGCCGGGGCCGCGCATTGCGCTGATGCAGATCGTGATCTCGGCGGCCAACTGGATGGCGATGGGCGCCATCGTGTGGGTGCTGCTGCGACAGGGCGTGCCGTACGCGGAGGTGCTCGCGGTGCTGCTCGCCGCCGCGGTGGCGGGCGCGGTCACGCATGTGCCGGCGGGACTCGGCGTCCTGGAGGGCGTCTTCGTCGCGCTGCTCGGACCGAGCTTGGGACACGGCCAGGTGCTGGCGGCCCTGATCGCGTACCGCGCGCTGTACTACATCGGACCGCTGCTCCTCGCGTCGGGCGCGTACTTCGTCCTAGAGGCGCGGGCAAGACGCTGACGCGCTGAAAGACTCCCTCTCCCACACAACGATGACGCGTGGGTTAACTCCCTCTCCCGCTTGCGAGCGTGGGCGATGGATGACTCCCTCTCCCGCGTGCGGGAGAGGGCGGGGGAGAGGGTCTTCCGGTCGCCCCTTTACCCCAACCCGACGAAGCCCTCACCCGCCGCCCCGCGCCAACAACCCCGTCACCCACGGCGCCACCAGATCCCGCAGCAGCAGCCCCAGACTGCCCATCACGCCGATGGCGACCATGGCCAGCGCCAGCCGCGTGATCAGACGGCGATGCCGCGTGCGCACGATGAAGGACAAGCTGAACGCCAGGCTGGTCATCGACGCCAGCACCGCGCCATTCCCCGCCACGTCAAACCCGATCGCGCCCTGCCCCGCCATGCTGGCCGCCGCGGCCACCGCGCTGGCGCTGGACAGCAGGCCGCCGATCACGGTGACCAGGTAGAAGCCGCCCTCACCGAACTCCCGCTGCATCAGCCGACCGACGATGTGCAGCGCCAGGAACAGCAGCCCGTAGCGCAACGCCACCGGCAGCGAGAACGGCAGCTCCAGATCGATGTCCGAGGTGTCCTCGGCCGCGATGCCGCGTCGCACCAGCAGGCTCAGCAGGACGAAGCCGGCCGCGCCCAGCACCATCAGCGCGAAGGCGGCGGCCGCGTTCACGAAAGCCAGCGGCGCGAGGATCAGCAGCAGGGTCGCGTTGCGCATCACCATCGCCGCCACGGCGACCAGCACCGCGCGATAGGCGCCCTCGGCGAATCGGCCCTGCGTTTCCTTCACGCGCGCGGCCATCTCGACCACGGTGAAGTTGCTGTTGACCAGGCCGCCGAAGAAGGCCGACAGCTCCGAGCCCTTGGAGCCATACAGCTTCCACAGGATGTAGTTCACGA
>NZ_JBCNLU010000049.1:0-25114 GCF_039595295.1 Roseateles sp. | reverse complement strand
CTCTCCCCCGCCCTCTCCCGCAAGCGGGCGAGGGAGCCATACGAGTCCTCAAGCCGGATCAACCCTCGGTTGACGGGTTCTGGCGACAGCCGGCCGCCGCTCGCCTTCCGACTTTCGGGACGGCCCCGCCCGAAGCGCAGAATCCGCCCGCCGCCGCGGCCATCCAGCCGCCTCCGGCCCCATCCGACCAGGAGCCCTCATGTCCAAGAAGAACGCTTTCATCCTGAGCGCCGGCGCGCTGCTCGCCGCCGCGCTCGCGCCCGTCAGCGCCGCGACCCTGCCCACGCCCGCCTTCCCGAGCTTCGCCGACGCCAAGTCCGTCGACCGCTTCTGCGACGCCGGCCTGAAAACCGCCCGCACGGAACTGCGCCAGCTCGAGCGCCGCAAGATCGACGCCGGCTGGCTGGGCGCCTACGACGCGATGATGGCCCGTCAGGAAGACGCCCACGGCCCGACCGACTTCGTGCTGAACGTGCATCCCGACAAGGCGGTCCGCGACGCCGCGCAAGCCTGCTCCCTGCGCTGGGCCGACTTCGCCAACGGCCAAGCCCAGAACGAGACCCTCTACCGCGCGCTGAAGAAGGCCCCGGCCGCCGACGCCATCGACCGCGAACTGGTGCGCGTGGCCTCCGGCGTCTTCGAGGACAGCGGGGTCGCGCTGCCCAAGGCCAAGCGCCAGCGCGCCAAGCAGATCCTGGACAAGCTGACCGAGCTCGATCAGCAGTTCAACAAGACCATTCGTGATGCCGGCGTGAAGGTCGCCTTCACCGAAGCTGAGCTCAAGGGCGTGCCCGAGAGCGTCTGGAAGAGCAAGCCGCGCGACGCCGATGGCCGCGTCGTGCTGGGCGTCGACTACCCCAGCTTCGTCCCGGTGATGCAGCAGGCCGAGTCGGCCGCGGCGCGCGAGCGCATGTTCCGCGCCAAGTTCACCGAGGGCGGCCAGGCCAATCTGGACCGGCTCGCCGAGATCGCCAAGCTGCGCAAGGAGTACGCGGGGCTGTTCGGCTACTCCAACTTCGTCGACTTCAACCTGCGCCGCCAGATGGCCAAGGACGCGGCCACGGCCTGGCGCTTCCTCGACGACGTGAAGGGCGTGGTGGCCGACGGCGAGCGCGCCGACCTGGTCGAGCTGCGCAAGGCCAAGGCCGAGCACCTGGGCACGCCCGCCGACGCGACCACCGTCGAGCGCTGGGACGCGACCTTCTATGCCGAGCGCATCCGCAAGGCCCGCTACACGGTCGACCAGGAAGCCTTCCGCGAGTACTTCCCGCCCGCCGAAAGCCTGGCCTTCGCCCAACATGTCATCGACAAGATGATGGGCGTGAAGCACACCGAGGTGGCCAACACCGACGTGTGGCAGCCCGAGGTGAAGACCTTCGTCGTCAGCGACGCGGCCAGCGGCCAACCGATGGCGACGCTCTACGTGGACCTGTATCCACGCGAGGGCAAGTACAACCACGCCGCCGTCTGGCCGCTGCGCGCCAGCAGCACCAAGATCGGCCGCAACCCGGCCTCGGCGCTGGTGGTCAACTTCGACCGCAAGGGGCTGACGCTGGACGAGCTGGAAACGCTGCTGCATGAGCTGGGCCACGCGGTCCACAACAACCTGTCGCGCACCCGCTATGCGCTGCAGGGTGGGACCTCGGTGATGCACGACTTCGTCGAGGCCCCCTCGCAGATGCTGGAGGACTGGGTCTACGACCCCCAGGTGCTCAAGCTGATGGCCGACGTCTGCCCGACCTGCAAGCCCGTGCCCGATGAGCTGATCGCCAAGGCCCGCGCGGCCCGCGACTATGGGAAGGGCTCCAAGTTCGCGCGTCAGCATCTGTATGCGAGCTACGACTTGGCGCTGCACGGCAAGGACGCGCAGGACCCGATGGCGCTGTGGGCGTCCATGGAGGGCGCGACGCCGCTGGGCTATGTGAAGGGCACGATGTTCCCGGCCGGCTTCTCCCACATCGCGGGCAGCTACGGGGCCGGCTACTACGGCTACCTGTGGAGCCTGGTGGTCGCGATGGACCTGCGCACCGCCTTCGCGCCGGACAAGCTCAGCACCGAGGTCGGCAAGCGCTACCGCGAGAAGATCCTCCAGCGCGGCGGCGAACTGCCGGCGCCCGAGCTGGTCCGCGACTTCCTGGGCCGCGACTCCAACTCGAACGCGTTCTTCGACTACCTGAAGACGAAGTGAGCCCTAGGACTTCATCCGCGCGGCCCAGTCCTCGCGGATGAAGTGCACCACCGCGTCCTCGTGATGCGGACCGATGATCCGGTGCGCGGCCAGCTTGACGTCGTCGCTGGCGTTGGAGACGGCCACCGCATGGTGGGCCGCCTTCAACATGGACAGGTCGTTCACCTGGTCGCCGAAAACGACCAGCTCGCGCTCCCGCAGCGCGTAGCGCTCGGCCAGCGTGGTGATCGCCTGGTCCTTGCTGGCGCGCCGGTCGTGCACGTTCAGCCAGGGCCAGCCCGGCATGTAGAGATCCTCAGCCAAGTGCGTGGTGACCAGATCGCCGCACAGGGCGTGGATCTCCGCCTGCAGCGCGGCCAGCGGCTCCATGCGCGCCACCACCAGCATCGTCACCAGCGGGTCGACGAGCTCGTCCTGAATCCGCTGGGCATGGCGCAGCCGCGGATCGGCGTTGCGTTGACGCTCGGTGACGAAGCGCTGCTGGCCTTCGTTCTGCACTTCCTGCCAGAAGAGCCGATCGCCCTTGGCGCCGTGCGTCGCGACGAAGGGCATGAGCCCGTGCCGCCGCACCAGGGCGAAGATCGCCTGGCCCAGCGCGGGCTCCATCGCATTGACCAGCTCGTGCCGGCCGGTGCGCAGGTCGCTGATGTAGGCGCCGTTGGAGGACACGACCGGCAGCCTGATGGGCAGCCCGTCCAGGATGCGGGCGATCGAGACCACGTGCCGCGCGCTGGCGACGGTGAAGGCCAGGCCTTCGGCCAGGAGCTCGGTGAGGTGGGCGCGGGTGACGCTCGAAAGCTGCGCCTGCGGGTCGAGCAGGGTGCCGTCGAGATCGGAAACATAGAAACGCATGGCAGGCGGGGACCGGGTGGGCGAGGGGCGGAAGCGGCGGGTGAGGGTCGGCGAGGGCGGCGGAGCGCTGAGCGGCATTCGTACGCCGCAAGAAGGGTGGACATCGTACGCCGGGCGAGCCGTCCGATACTCGAGCCCATGTCCGCCGACGCTCGCCTGCCACCGGACGGTTCCTCCGCGACCGATCCCGCCGCCGCTCCCCCCGCTCAGCCCATCCCCGTCGATCATCCGGCCGCGCCCGGCGCCTCCTCCGGCGCCGCGGCCCCGCCCAGCGCCGCCGTGGCCGCGATGGCCGCCGGCCGCCCGCCGCTGGACGAGTCGACCCGGCGCTGGCTCCCTTGGGTCGTGGCGCTGGCCTTCTTCATGCAGACGCTGGACACCACCATTCTCAACACGGCGCTGCCCGGCATGGCCCGCAGCCTGGGCGAGGATCCGCTACGCATGCAGTCGGCGGTGGTCGCCTACCTGCTGACGGTGGCGCTGCTGATCCCGGCCTCCGGTTGGCTGGCCGACCGCTTCGGCACCCGCACCGTTTTCATGTGGGCGATCGGGCTGTTCAGCCTGGGCTCGCTGGCCTGCGCGGTCTCGCCCAGCCTGCATGCGCTGGTGGTCGCCCGCGTCGTGCAGGGGGTGGGCGGCGCGCTGCTGGTCCCGGTCGGCCGGCTGGCGGTGATTCGCGCCTTCCCCAAATCCGAGTTCCTCTCGGTGATGACTTTCATCAGCCTGCCCGGTCTGGTCGGGCCGCTGCTGGGGCCGACGCTGGGCGGCGTGCTCACGCAGTTCGTGAGCTGGCATTGGATCTTCCTGATCAATCTGCCGGTGGGCCTGGCCGGCGCCTGGGCCTGCCGCCGCTACATGCCGCAGATCCTCGGCCCGATCGGCCGGCGCTTCGACTGGAGCGGCTATCTGCTGTTCGGTATCGGGCTGATGCTGATGTCGCTGGCGCTGCAGGGTTTCGGCGAGCACGTGGTCAGCATCGCCGTCTGCGTCGTGATGTTGGTGGCCGGCGTGGCCTGCATGATGGCCTACTGGCTGCATGCGACCCGCACCGAGGAGCCGCTGTTCTCGCCCGCGCTGTTCAAGGTGCCGACCTTCCGCATCGGACTGCTGGGCAACGTGTTCGCGCGGCTGGGCAGCGGTGCCACGCCCTTCCTCACGCCGTTGTTTTTGCAATTGGGCCTGGGCTTCACGCCCAGCGAGGCGGGGCTGTCCATGATCCCGTCGGTGCTGGGGGCGATGTTCACCAAAACTCTGGCGACCCGGCTGATCCGCCGCGTCGGGTATCGCCGGGTGCTGATCGTCAACACGCTGCTGCTGGGCGGGCTGATCGCGAGCTTCGCGTTGATCCCGCCTGATGTAGGCCATGTCTGGCTGGCCATCCATCTGGGCGTCTTCGGCATGGTCAACAGCATGCAGTTCACCGCGATGAACACGCTGACGCTGGGCGACCTGGATGAGCGCACGGCCAGCGGCGGCAACAGTCTGCTGGCGGTCGTCATGCAGTTGTCCATGAGCCTGGGTGTGGCCACGTCCAGCGCCTTCCTGCTGCTGTTCTCGCACGGGCTGCCGCGCAGCGAGGGTTCGGCGTTGGTGCCGGCCTTCCACATGACCTATTTGGCGCTGGGCGCCATGGCGGCGATGGCGGCCTTCATCTTCTACCAGTTGCGCCGCGACGAGGGGACCGCTGAGGAGACGGCGGATTCCAAGCTCGCCGGCGAGTGAGCCGGGCCGCTCGCCGCCCGAGGCCCGACATCAAGCGCCCATGAAAAAGCCACCCCGAGGGGTGGCTTTGTTGGGTTGAGCGAGCGTTACTCAGAGCACTTCCGAGGCGAAGTCCGCCAGTCGCGAGCGCTCGCCGCGAGCCAGCGTGACATGCCCGCTGTGGGCCCAGCCCTTGAACTTGTCGACCGCGAAGGTCAGACCCGAGCTGCCTTCCGTCAGGTACGGCGTGTCGATCTGCGCCAGGTTGCCCAGGCAGACGATCTTCGTGCCCGGACCCGCGCGCGTGATCAGCGTCTTCATCTGCTTGGGCGTCAGGTTCTGCGCCTCGTCGATGATCACGTACTTGTTCAGGAAGGTGCGCCCGCGCATGAAGTTCAGGCTCTTGATCTTGATCTTGCTGCGCACCAGGTCGTTGGTGGCCGCGCGACCCCACTCGCCGGCGGTGCTGTCGCCGCGCGCCAGCACTTCCAGGTTGTCGTCCAGCGCGCCCATCCACGGGCTCATCTTTTCCTCTTCGGTGCCCGGCAGGAAGCCGATGTCCTCACCGACCGGCACGGTCACGCGGGTGACGATGATCTCGCTGTAGCGGCGCTCGTCCAGCACTTGCGACAGACCCGCCGCCAGCGTCATCAGCGTCTTGCCGGTGCCGGCCGAGCCGGTCAGCGTGACGAAGTCGCAGTCGGGATCCATCAGCAGGTTCAGGGCGAAGTTCTGCTCGCGATTGCGCGCGGTCACGCCCCACACCGAATGCTTCTGGTGGCCGAAGTCCTTGAGCGTGCGCAGGACCGCGGTCTTGCCGGTGATCTCCTGGACCTTCGCATACAGCGGCGCCGCGCCGGGCGCCTCCAGATAGACCAGCTGGTTGACCAGCAGCGTCGGCACCAGCGGGCCGCTGATCCGGTAGAACGTGGTGCCGCCTTGCTGCCAGCTCTCCATGGTCTTGCCGTGGCGCTCCCAGAAGTCCGTCGGCAGGGCCTGGACGCCGGTGTACAGCAGGTCCGAGTCCTCCAGCGTCTTGTCGTTGCGGTAATCCTCGGCGGGCAGGCCCAGCGCGCGGGCCTTGATGCGCATGTTGATGTCCTTGGACACCAGCACCACCTCGCGACCCGGTTGCTGCGCCTTCAGGGCCTGGACCACGCCCAGGATCTGGTTGTCGGCCTTGCCTTGCGGCAGCCCCTGCGGGAGCGGGGTGTCGAACAGCGTCGTCTGGAAGAACAGCTTGCCGCCGGCCTCGCGATGACCGGTCTGGTCCAGCGGCAGGCCCTTGGACATCTCCTCGACGGAGCTCGATTTCAGCGACGCGGCCAGGGCGTCCAGATCGCGGCTGACCTGACGCACGTTGCGGGCGACCTCGGTCATGCCCTTCTTGTGGCCGTCCAGCTCCTCGAGCGTGATCATGGGCAGGTAGATGTCGTGCTCCTCGAAGCGGAACAGCGACATCGGGTCGTGCATCAGCACATTCGTGTCGAGCACGAACAGCTTGGGGTCGCCGACCGGCCTGCGCGTCTTGGCGCGACTGGGGGCGGCTTTCTTGGCGGGGGCTTTCGCGCCGCTGGGGGCGGCGGGGGCGACCAGCGCCAGCGACGGCGAGTGGCCGCCGCGCGCTTCCACGGGCTCGGCGCGCGACCGGGCGGCCGCGGCTTGCGGCGCGGCGACCGACGGCAACTCCGCTTGGGCGGTGTTGACGGCGGCGGTGACGGTCGTGGGGGCCTCGAGCGCGGGAGGACGTTTGCTGGGCGACAGATCGGTCGCGAAAGCTTCGGGGTCTAGGCGACTGGCGCGCTTGGTCGGAGGCTTGGGCAGTGGCATGAGCGGGAATGTCGTTCTTGCTTGGAGAGCCTGGGTCCACGCGGACCAGGGGTCATGCCCCGACCCTGACGGGCGGTGGCGGTGCCGGAGGTGTCGGCGGCACCGGGGGCCTCGAAGGCGTCAGCGATCCCCAGAAGACAAAAAGCCGCACCGGGGCGGGTGCGGCTCGTCCGAGGGGATTGATTCGCTGCGTTCAGGGGCAGGGGCATGCGGCCGATTATGCACAAGTCGCCGGCTGTCCAAATGACGGACAAACGGCAGTCGCGCTGTCGGACGCCATGCCGGCGCCCGCAATGAAAAACCCGCAGAGGCGGCCTCGGGGGAGGACCGCATCGGCGGGTCGTCTTGGAGCGCGCTCGGCCCTCGCGGGCCGAGGCTTCAAAGGATCAGGCGGCTTCCTTCTTCAGGGCCTTGACGGCCTTGAGAACTTCGTCGACATGACCGGCGACCTTGATACCGCGCCATTCTTCGCGCAGGATGCCTTGGGCGTCGATCAGGAAGGTCGAGCGCTCGATGCCCTTGACCTTCTTGCCGTACATGATCTTGTTCTTGACCACGCCGAACATGTGGCAGAGCTTCTCTTCCGTGTCGGCGATCAGGTCGAAGGGCAGTTCCAGGTTCTGCTTGAACTTGTCGTGCGAGGCCATGTTGTCGCGGGACACTCCGAGCACCACGGCGCCGGCCTTCACGAACTCCTTGTGGTGGTCGCGGAACTGCATCGCCTCGGTGGTGCAGCCCGGGGTATTGTCCTTGGGGTAGAAGTACAGCACCACAACCTTGCCCAGGAAGGCCTGTGGCGTGAACTTCACGCCTCCCGTGGCAAGAGCTTCAATGTCCGGGAGAGGTTTGTTGAGCGCTGGCGTCATGTGGAGTTCTTCAGAGAGATGTGCCCGGGCGGGCATAGCCAGCGATTATACGTTGAATGGGTCGTTCCTCGCCCCGGATGGCATGGACGAGTGAGCAGATCCCCAGAGAGAGGGGAAGCAGGCCGGGCGGAGCCGTGGGCGCGAGGGATCCGACGCGCGCCCTCAGTCCTCGATCAGCAGCGCCGCCAATACCGCTCGGCCTTCGCTGGCCAGCACGTTATAGGTGCGGCAGGCCGCGCCGATGTCCATGGTCTCCATGCCGATGCGGGCCTGGATCAGCGGTCGGTACAGGTTCGGCTTGGCGAAGCGCAGCTTGGCGCCGCTGCCGAAGATCACCAGCTCCGGCTTGAGCGCGAGGATGCGCTCGAAGTGGGCCTCGGTGAGGTCCTCGAAGCGCGTGAGGTCCCAGGCTTGGGGCTGACCCTGCCACGGCACCAGCACGCTGCGGGCGTGTTCGACGCCGTTGACCCACACATGACGCAGGTCGTGCTTGGAGATGTTGTTGCCGCCCTGCGGCTGGTCGAGTTGAAATTTCATTGAGGCTGATTTTGGCAGCGACGCAGGGTGCGCCCGCAAGCGCGCGGGATTACCCGGGATGGCCCTGTGTTTAAATCGACGGTTCGCATTTTCCCCTCTGAAACTCAGCGCCGGAGTCATCTTGAGAACCGTCACCAAGTCCAGCAAATTGGCCAATGTCTGCTACGACATCCGCGGACCCGTGCTGGACAAGGCCCGGCAGATGGAAGAGGAAGGGCAGAAGATCATCAAGCTGAACATCGGCAACATCGCCGCCTTCGGCCTGATGCCTCCGGACGAGATCGTCCAGGACATGATCCGCAACCTGCCCGACGCCGCGGGCTACACGGACTCGAAAGGCCTCTTCGCCCCGCGCAAGGCGGTCGTCCATTACTGCCAGGAGAAGGGCATCTCCGGCGTGGGCGTCGACGACGTCTATCTGGGCAACGGCGCATCCGAGCTGATCGTGATGTCGCTCAACGCGATGCTGGACAACGGCGACGAGGTGCTGCTCCCCGCGCCGGACTACCCGCTGTACACGGCCGCGGTCGCGCTGTCGGGCGGCACCCCGGTGCATTACATCTGCGACGAGACCAGCGACTGGTTCCCGGACATCGCCGACATCAAGGCCAAGATCACCCCGCGCACCAAGGCGATCGTCGTCATCAACCCCAACAACCCGACCGGTGCGCTGTATCCCGAGCCGCTGCTGCGCGAGATCGTCGAGATCGCCCGCCAGCATCAGCTGATCATCCTGGCCGACGAGATCTACGACAAGACGCTGTTCGACGGCAACGTCCACACCAGCATCGCCTCGCTGGCCGAGGACGTGCTGACGCTCACGTTCAACGGCCTGTCCAAGAACTACCGCAGCTGCGGCTACCGCGCCGGCTGGATGGTGGTCTCCGGCGACAAGCGCCACGCGACCGACTACATCACGGGGCTGAACATGCTGGCCTCGATGCGGCTGTGCGCGAACACGCCCGGCCAGCTCGCGATCCAGACCGCCCTGGGCGGCTACCAGTCGATCAAGGACCTGGTGGCCCCGGGCGGCCGGCTGGCGCGTCAGCGCGACCTCGCCTATGAGCTGCTGAGCCAGATTCCCGGCGTGAGCGTGGTCAAGCCGCGCGCCGCGCTGTACATGTTCCCCCGCCTCGACCCCAAGATCTACCCGATCGAGGACGACCAGCAGTTCGCCTATGAGCTGCTGGCCGAAGAGAAGGTGCTGATCGTCCAGGGGACGGGCTTCAACTGGAAGTCTCCCGATCATTTCCGACTGGTGTTCCTTCCCAATACGGACGACCTCCGTGAGGCCGTGGGCCGCATCGAACGCTTCCTGGCGACCTACCGCAAGCGCCACGCGCGCTGACCTCTCGACCTTCTGAAAGACATAGCGATGAATCCGATCAAAGTTGGCCTGCTGGGCATCGGCACCGTCGGCTCCGGTACTTTTCAAGTGCTGCGCCGCAACCAGGCGGAGATCCGCGGTCGCGCGGGCCGCGGCATCGAGATCGCGATGGTGGCCGACCTGGACGTCGAGCGCGCCCGCAGCATCGTCGGCGACGCCTGCACCGTGGTGGGCGACGCCCGCGAGGTGATCGCCAATCCCGAGATCGACATCGTGGTCGAGCTGATCGGCGGTTACGGCATCGCGCGCACGCTGGTGCTGGACGCGATCAAGGCCGGCAAGCACGTGGTCACGGCCAACAAGGCGCTGCTGGCGGTGCACGGCAGCGAGATCTTCGCCGCCGCCCGCGAGCAGGGCGTGATGGTGGCGTTCGAAGCCGCGGTGGCCGGCGGCATCCCCATCATCAAGGCGCTGCGCGAGGGCCTGACCGCCAACCGCATCGAGTGGATCGCCGGCATCATCAACGGCACGACCAACTTCATCCTGTCGGAGATGCGCTCCAAGGGGCTGGACTTCGGCACGGTGCTGAAGGAGGCGCAGCGGCTGGGCTATGCCGAGGCCGATCCGACCTTCGACATCGAGGGCGTGGACGCGGCGCACAAGGCCACGATCATGAGCGCGATCGCCTTCGGCATCCCGGTGCAGTTCGACCGCGCCCATGTCGAGGGCATCACCCAGCTGCAGGCCGCCGACATCAAGTACGCCGAGCAACTGGGCTACCGCATCAAGTTGCTGGGCATCGCCCGCCGTCGTGAGAACGGCATCGAGCTGCGCGTGCATCCGACGCTGATCCCGGCGGGCCGGCTGATCGCCAACGTCGAGGGCGCGATGAACGCCGTGCTGGTGCAGGCCGACGCGGTCGGCACGACGCTGTATTACGGCAAGGGCGCGGGCGCGGAGCCGACGGCCTCGGCGGTGATCGCCGATCTGGTCGACATCACGCGTCTGGCGACGGCCGATCCGGATCACCGCGTCCCGCACCTGGCCTTCCAGCCGGACGCGATGAACGACACGCCCATCCTGCCGATGGCCGATGTGCAGACCGCGTTCTACCTGCGCCTGCGGGTGGCGGACCAGGCGGGCGTGCTGTCGCGCATCACGACCATCCTGGCCGAGCACCAGATCAGCATCGACGCGGTGCTGCAGCGCGAGTCCGCCGAGGGCGAAAGCCAGACCGACCTGATCATCCTGACCCACGACACGCAGGAAGGCCGCATGGCCAAGGCGCTGGCGCAGATGCAGGCGCTGGAGACGGTGCTGGCCCCCATCGTTCGGTTGCGCAAGGAAGAGCTGGCCTGACCATGACGCCCGCCGCGGCCTCGCTGGAAGATCTCTACGACGCGCTCGACAACGACGCGCCGCTTGACATCGACCGTGTCGAGGACCAGCGGCTGTACGTGGCCGACCTGCACAAGACGGAAGGGCCGAGTCCGGTCGAGGAACTGATCTTCCAGATCAAGCGCAACAAGACGCCGGGGGCCTGGTACTTCACCGGGCATCGCGGTGTGGGCAAGTCGACGGAGCTGCGCCGGGTCGCCCATGAGTTGCGCGCCGCGGGGCACGTGGCGGTGGTCGCCGACATGGGTGAGTACCTGAACCTCGCCGAAGAGATCAGCATCGAGTTGCTGCTGCTGACCATGATGGCGGCCCTGTCCGAGGAGGTCGAGCGGCTGAGCGGCGGCGACCCCCTGGTGCGGGGCTACTTCACGCGCTTGAAGGACTACTTCGCGCGCACGCAGGTCGAAGTGCCGGAGCTGACGGCTGCGGTGGATGCCGCAGGCGCCAAGGCCAGCGTGAAGGCGGTGCTGAAGAACAATCCGACGCTGCGCGAGAAGGTCGTCGGCGCGGTGCGGGAGTCGCTGGGGACCTTCTCCGACGATGTCGAGGCGTTCGCCGACGAGATGGTCCAGTACCTGCGCAAGGGCAAGCCGGAGCGCAAGGTGGTGCTCATCCTGGATTCGCTGGAGCGGCTGCGCTTCGGCGGGGTGGGCGCGGACAAGCGCTACGAGGCGATCCAACGGACCTTCGACACCTACGCCGAGCACCTGAAGTTCAAGTCCCTGAACGTCGTCTACAGCATCCCCCCGTATCTGCCGCATCTGGTGCCCAAGCTGGGGTCCTACTTCGGCGTGAACGTCTGCACCTTGCCTCATGTGAAGGTGTTCGAGCGCCCGCGCCTGGGGGATGGCACCCCTCGGCTGTTCGCGCCCGGCGTGGCGCTGATGAAGGAGTGCCTGCTCAAGCGCTACCCACCGCTGGACCAGACCGTGGATCCGGCGCTGACGCAACGCATGATCCAGGCGTCGAGCGGCAGTCCGCGGGAGTTCTTCCGTCTGATGCGCACGCTGTGCACCAAGGCCATCTTGTCGGGCGAGACCGTCCCCATGCGCAATCCGCGCTGGGCGCAGGCGGCCGAGCAGGAGTTGCGCAACGAGATGCCGCTGGCCGAAGCCGACATCCATTGGCTGAAGAAGGTCAGGACCAGCAACGGCACCGGGCTCGACAAGATCGAGAACTTGTCGAGCTTGGCCCGACTCTTCGACAGCGGATTGATCCTGGGCTATCGCAACAGCGAGGACTGGTGTGACGTGCATTGGCTGCTGCGCGACGAGGTCGACGCGTCTCAGCTGTCGGAGCCGTGATGGCCGCGACGCCCGCGAGCGCGGCGTCGAACCGGGACGCGGTGTGGGCCGAGATGAACCTGCATCTGACGCGATCCCGCGGGCTGTGCCTGGTGTTTCTGTATGCCGAGGATTCGCGCTCGCTGCAGGAGCTACGCACGCGCCTGGACGACGTCTGGGCCTGGCGTACCGCGCCCTTGAGCTTGATCCAGCCGGCTTCGCCTGTCGGCGCCGCCGCGGCGGTGATCCAGGAGCTGGAAGGCGAGGTGATCGCCCGTCCCGCGCTGCGCGCGCCGGTCTGGCTGCAGTTGACGACACTCGATCCGCATGCCACCGGCGGCTGGGAGGACGCACGGCATCAGGTGCTCTATCGGCTGAACGAGTGGCGCAGCTGGTTGCAGCAACACTTCAGGCGGCCGTTGGTGATCGCGTTGCCGCCCGCCTGGCAGGCGCAGGTCGCGGCCGTCGCCCCGGACCTGTGGCACATCCGGACGATGTCGGCGCGGATCGTCGCGCCGCGCGACGGCGGGCCGGCGCGCGCCGACGTTCGCCCGTTCACGAGGCCTCGCGACGAATCGGCCGGGGACGTCGATGTGCTGGACGTCGATGCGCTGTCGTCGGCCGTGGCCAGGGCCCGAGAGGCTGCCGAGCAAGGCGCTGAAGCCGCCGTGCGAGATCTGGCCGTTCAGCTGACCTCGCTGGGCGATCAGCTGCATCAGTCCGATCGCTGGGAGGAGGCTGAAGCGGCGCTGAATGAAGCGTTCGAGCGGCTCGACGGTCTGCGTATGCGCGCCGGTGATGCCGACGCCTTTGCGGTGGAGCGGCGCGTGACGGCCGAGCGGCTGGGCGACGTGAAGTTCGATCTCGGCCAATACGAAGCGGCGCTGCGCTTCTACCGCGAGGCCCTGGCCCTTTGGGAGGCCGCCGGGGGCGCATCGCCCTGGAAGCTGCGGCGCGTGATTTCGCTGCTGATCAACATCAGCGATGTCCTGGTGGAGTTGTATCGGACCGAGGAAGCGGATGCGGTGTTGAGGGCGGCACAGGACCGTTGGTCCGAGCTGTCCGACACGACGCGCGAGGTGCTGAGCCAGGAGGGGCTGCAGGCCAAGCTTCTGATGCGGCAGGCCGCGCGATTCTTCGATTCGGGGCGGGCGGACGAAGCTGTGGACCGGTATCGCCAGGCCGTGGCCGTGCAACGAGGGCTGTTGGCCGAGGCGGCCGATCCGGTCCGCGTTCGTACCGTCCTCGCGCAGTGGCTGATCGATCTGGGCGCGGCCCAGGATTACATCAATCAGGCGGATGCGGCGCGCGCCTCGATCGACGAGAGCGTCGCCCTGCTGCAGACCCTGATCTCGGAGTCTCCCGAGAATCTCGCGCTGCTCGTCGATCTGGCGACCGGCCTGATGGCCCAGGGCGATCTGGTCGATCGACAGCAGCAGTGGCCGGCGGCCCTGGAGTTGTACGAGGAGGCCGTTGCCTTGGCCCGACGCTACGCGCAGGAGATGGGACATTCGGTCCGCGCCATCCACTTGCTGATCAACGCGCTGACGCGTTTGGGCGAGGCTCAGGCGCAGTTGGAGGACGCAGCGGCATCCGTCGCGACATTCGGCGAATGCCAGTCCCTGATTGCTCAGCTGCTCGCGCGTCATGGCGATACGGCCGACGCGCTGCGGATGCGGACGATCGTGCTGGAAGGGCTGGCTGCCGCGCATCTGGCCATGGGCGATGCGGCGACCGCCATCGACGAGCTGCAGAACAGCCTGGCCCTGGCGCGCCAGCTGGTGGAGCAGTCTGCGCGCAGCCCGTCGACGCTGCGCGACCTGGCCATCACGCTTCAACACCTGGCACGGGCTTTCACGAGCGCGCAAGGCTGGGACGAGGCGAGCGCCTGCTGGTCCGAGGCCCTGTCGCTGTATCAGGAGCTTCGCAAGGTGGAGGGTGACAGCCATGGCGTGCTGGCCGAGCTCGCTGATTGTCTCGAGGGCCTCGCCCTGTCGCTGATCCGGCGGGCAGATGCCGGCATCGCCGCATCGGACGAGGAGCTGGCCGCCGCGCGGTCGCACGTCGACAATGCCCTTGTTCTTCGGCACCGTCTCGCCGAAGCTTTTCCCCATCAATCCCAGCACCGTGACGCGCTGGCGCACAGTCTGGCCATTCAAGAATCCCTTCGCTCCAACGGACGCGCTTCCCCGTGAAATACCTCAGCACCCGCGGCGACAAGGCCGAACGCCACTTCAGCGACATCCTCCTCGAGGGCCTGGCCCCGGACGGCGGCCTGTATCTCCCGACCTCGTATCCGCAAGTCGACGCCGCCACGCTCGCGCGCTGGCGCGGCCTGTCCTATGCGGACCTGGCGATCGAGATCCTGTCGCTCTACATCGACGACATCCCCGCGGATGACCTGAAGGCGCTGGTCGGCCGCACCTATACCGAAGCGGTCTTCGGCACGCCGCAGATCACGCCGCTCAAGCCGCTGGAACCGAACCTGGCGCTGGTGGCCCTGTCCAACGGCCCGACGCTGGCCTTCAAGGACATGGCGATGCAGCTGCTGGGGCAGCTCTTCGAGTACGAATTGAAGCGCCGCGGCGAGACGCTCAACATCCTGGGCGCGACCTCCGGCGACACCGGCAGCGCCGCCGAGTACGCGATGCGCGGCAAGGCCGGCATCCAGGTCTTCATGCTCAGCCCGCACGGCCGCATGAGCCCCTTCCAGCAGGCGCAGATGTTCAGCCTGCAGGAAGCCAACATCCACAACTTGGCGCTGCAGGGCGTGTTCGACGACTGCCAGGACATCGTCAAGGCGGTCTCCAACGACCTGGCCTTCAAGCGCCAGTACCGCATCGGCACGGTCAACTCGATCAACTGGGCGCGGCTGCTGGCGCAGGTCGTCTACTACTTCGCGGCCTATTTCCAGGCCACCAAGTCCGACACCGAGCGCGTCAGCTTCACCGTCCCGTCGGGCAACTTCGGCAACGTCTGCGCCGGCCACGTGGCGCGCCAGATGGGCCTGCCCATCGAGCAGCTGGTCGTCGCGACCAACGAGAACGACGTGCTGGACGAGTTCTTCCGCACCGGCGTCTACCGTCCGCGCGGCGCCGAGCACACGCTGGAGACCTCCAGCCCGTCCATGGACATCTCCAAGGCCAGCAACTTCGAGCGCTTCGTCTTTGATCTGCTGGACCGCGACACGGCGCGGGTGAAGCAGCTGTTCGGCGAGGAACTCGCCTCCCAGGGCTTCTTCGAGATCACCGCCGAGGAGCGCGCCCGCATCGGCGAGCGCTACGGCTTCGTCTCCGGCCGCAGCACGCATGCGGACCGGGTGAAGACCATCCAGCTGTGCCACCAGCGCTATGGCGTCGTCATCGACACGCACACGGCCGACGGCCTGAAGGTCGCGCTGGAGAAGCGCCGCGAGGGCGTGCCCATGCTGGTGCTGGAGACGGCGCTGCCGGCCAAGTTCGCCGCGACCATCGAGGAAGCGCTGGGCATCGTCCCGCCGCGGCCGGCCGCGCTGGCGGACCTCGAGGACCGCCCCAAGCGCGTGACCGTGCTGCCGGTGTCGGTGGATCTGGTGAAGCAGTTCGTGGTGGACCATGTCTGAGGACAAGAAGCCCGCCGGCGGCGCGCCCGTGCGCGCGCCCATGCTGCCGATGGACGAGGCGGTGGAGCGCCTGCTCGCGCAGGTGGTCTCGCTGGAGCGAACGCAATCGGTGACGACGGCGCTGGCGCGCGGCCGCGTGCTGGCGCGCGATCTGATCTCGCCGCTGGACGTGCCGCCCTACGACAACAGCGCGATGGACGGCTACGCGATGCGCGCGGCCGATGTCGCAGCGGCGGGCGGCGAGGGCGCGGTGCTGCCGCTGTCCCAGCGCATCGCGGCGGGCTCGGTGCCGACGGCGTTGCGGCCCGGCACGGCGGCGCGGATCTTCACCGGCGCCACGGTGCCGGAGGGCGCCGACTCCGTGCTGATGCAGGAGATGTGCGAGGTTCTCCCCGATGCCGCGGGCGGTCTCGGGCAGGTGCGCCTGAACGCTCCCCTGGTCGAGGGGCTGCACATTCGGCGTCGCGGCGAGGATCTGCGGGTCGGTCAGGTCGTGATCCCGGCGGGCGCGCGGCTGAATGCGGCCTCGCTGGGCCTGGCCGCGACGGCGGGGGCGGCGACACTGGAGGTCGCGGCGCGGCCGCGCGTGGCGCTGTTCTCCACCGGCGACGAGCTGGTGCTGCCGGGGCAGCCGCTGGGGCCGGGCCAGATCTACAACTCCAACCGCACGACGCTGCATGCGCTGCTGCTGGCCATGGGCTGCGAGGTGCGGGATCTGGGCATCGTGCCGGATTCGCTGGAGGCGACCCGCGCCGCGCTGCGCGAGGCGGCGAAGGACGCGGATCTGATCCTGAGCTCGGGCGGCGTGTCCGTTGGCGAGGAGGATCATCTCAAGCCTGCGCTGGAGCGCGAAGGCCGCCTGGACCTGTGGCAGATCGCGATCAAGCCCGGCAAGCCGCTGGCGTTCGGCGAGGTCACCAGCGTCGGCGGGCGCACTTGGTACATGGGGCTGCCGGGCAATCCGGTGTCCAGCTTCGTGACCTTCCTGCTGTTCGTGCGGCCGGTGCTGCTGCGGATGCAGGGCGCGACGCAGCTGGCGACGCGCGGCTATCTGCTGCCGGCGGAGTTCACCTGGACCAAGGCCGACAAGCGCCGCGAGTTCCTGCGCGCGCGGGTGACCGAGTCGGGCGGGCTGGCGCTCTTCGGCAACCAGAGTTCCGGCGTGATGAGCTCGGCCGCCTGGGCCGACGGCCTGATCGACCTGCCGCCCGGCGCGACGGTCGATCCGGGCCAGCTGCTGCGCTTCCTCCCCTTCAACGACCTGTTCTGACGATCGAACCGAGCAAGAGAGCTGTAACGACATGACCATCACCGTCCGCTATTTCGCCTCGCTGCGCGAGGCTCTCGGGACCGACGAGCGCATCGAGCATCACGCCGGCGCGACGCTGGGGTCGATCCGCGATGCCCTGATCGCGAAGGATGCGGCGCATGCCGAGGCGCTCGCGCGCGGCCGCGCGATCCGCTGCGCGGTGGACCAGCAGATCCAGCCGGAGGACACGCCGGTCAAGGACGGCGCGGAGGTGGCGTTCTTTCCACCGGTGACAGGGGGCTGAGCCGCTGCTGACCGTCGGCGCGCGAGCACGTGCCAGGTCTTGCTCACTGACGCTCGACGAGCGCCTTGCGAAAGCGGGGCGCTCGTTCTCATTGGGGAGCGCCCAGCCGAACGCGACCAGCGGATTGCAGTCGGTTGACGCCAATTGTGGTTGGTCGCAAGGGGTGGATGTACAAAGTGTTCTGATTGGCGGATTCCGTGGCGCGGAACATCATGTGGCATGATCTGCTCATTCGCCTGTGCCGACACCGAGGCACTCTTCCTCAGCCAAGCGGTGCCTCGCTTCAAGCGCATTGAGCGGGTGGCAAGACGAAAGCTGCTCGTGCTCAGCGCGGTGACCGTGCTGGGCGCCTTGAAGGTTCCTCCCGGCAACCGGCTGGAGGCCTTGGCCGGGGACAGGAAAGGTCAGCACAGCATCCGGATCAATGATCAGTGGCGCATTTGCTTCGTGTGGCGGTCGGACGGACCGCATCACGTCGAGATCGTCGACTATCACTAGGACTCATATGGCGAAGTTGCTCGACGAAATTCATCCCGGGGAGATCCTCCTTGAGGAATTCATGAAGCCCATGAAGCTGACCGCGCGTCAGTTGGCGGCCGACATCGACGTTCCCCCAAGCCGGGTGAGCGATCTGGTGAACGGGCAGCGACCGGTGACCGTGGATACGGCCATGCGGCTCGCGCTCTTCTTCGGCATGGATCCGAGGTTCTGGCTCAACCTGCAAGCTGAATACGACATTCGCGTGGCGACACGCGAGCTCAAGCCCATGCTGGAAGCTCGAATCCGCGTGTATCAGCCGACGCCCATCACTCCTTGAAGTAAACCATCTGATGCGTCGACGCCAGCATCTGGCCGTCGTCGCTCCAGACCTCGGCGGTCTGGTCGAAGTAGCCGTTGCGGAAGTTGAGCGCCTTGGCCCTCGCCAGCACGTGGCGGTCGCTCTGCTGCGCGAGCAGGGTGGTGTCGGCGTGGAAGTAGGTCGACAGCGTCACCGTGCCGATGGGCGCCGGGCGGCGGCGACGGATGAAGATGCGCGGGAAGAAGCAGTCGCAGATCGCGGCGAGGGACGGAAAGTCCATCGGCCGAGGCGGCTCGTCGCGCACCCAGAAGCGGCTGACCGAGTGCGATTGCTCCTCGCCGTTGAAGGGCCCCGGCGCGTAGCCCGGCAGGAAGCGCATGTCGTAACGCGACACCCAGGCCGGTGAGCCCGCCGTCGGCATGCGCCTGAGCTCTTCGGCGGGCGGCACGTCGGCCGGACGCTCGGCCTCGTGCGCGGACCAGGTGTCGCGGCGCTGCGCGAAGACGGCGCTGCCGGTGGCGGCGACCTCGCCGTTCTGCGTCAGCTCCAGCACCCAGTGCTGCGTCGAGCGGTTGGTGCGGGCGGGACGGGCGTCGATCTCGAAGGCGCCGTCGGCGAGGGCGCTCGCGAAGTTGACGGTCAGCGCGATCGGCTCGCCGATGCGCGCCGGATGCAGCAGCACCGCGTTGAGCATCGCCGCGCTGGTCGTGCCGCCGAAGGGGCCGACCATGTTGGCGTAGGCCGGCGTGGTCGCGCCGGCGAAGCGGTCGCCGCCGGCGGGCGCCAGCAGGATGGCTTGGTCGAGGTCGTGGGGCATGGCGGCTCAAGGCATTGAAGATCTGTGGATTCTGGGCAAGGCCGGCGCCCGGCGCTGTCACGTCCAGGACCGCGAGCTTGAGGCGCGCCTCTAGTTTCCCGAGCGCGCCGAACGCAGCAATCGCGTCGCCACTTTCTCCCCCTGCGTGAACGCTTCCTCGAAGACCGAGTAGCCCGCCAGATCCGCATGCGCGGCGTGCAGTCGTCCCTGCGCCTGCTCGCGCAGCGCCGTCAGCGCCGCCGAACCGCGCAGACCCGGATGCGGGATGCTCATCGCATGACCGTAGCGCATCAGCTCCACGCGCTGGAGGCGCTCGGGCAGATCAGGATGCAGCGGCGCCATGTCGGCCAGCACGCGACCCGCCCAGACGCGCCAATCCTCTTGCAGCAGATTCTTGCGCTGCGATTCGTGCAGCGCGCGGTAGGCGGTCAGCACCATCGGGCCGCGGCTGGGGTCCAACGACTGCTGCGCCGCATTGACGTAACCCAGCGACTCCCCGCCGTAGACCACGTTGTCCCAGGACAGCGGCGCCCCCAGCCGCTCCAGCGGCGGCGCGTCCAGCAGCAGATTGGTCACCAGCCACGGCGCGTAGCGCATGCCGGCCGCCGCCTCGGTGAGCGCCGCGGGCGGCTGCTCCACCAGCCGCGCCGCGATGAACAGCGGCATCGCCAGCACCACCTGATCGGCCTCCCAGCGCTCGGTCGCCTGCGCGCGCTCGTTCCAGACCAGCACGGACACGCCGTGCCGTTCCTCGCGCACGCGCAGCGCCGTGTGCCCGCCATGGAAGGCCTCGCCCAGCGGGGCGGCCAGGCGCTCCGACAGCCAGCCGTTGCCTTGCGGCCAGGTCAGCACCGCCTCGTGCTCCTCGCCGCTCATGAAGCCGTGGCGGCTGCCGAAGTAGTGCAGTCCGGCCCAGGCGGAGACCTGCGAGGCATCCGCGCCGTAATCGTCGAGGCAGCAGTAGTTCATGTACCAGCGCAGCGGCTTCGCGTCGAGGCCGTGCTCGTCCAGCCACGATGAAAAGCTGCGCGCGTCCAGCGCCTGATGCGCGGGGGTCCAGGCGCGGTGCGCCGTGGGCATGGAGAACCCGACCTCGTGACGCGCACGCTCCACCAGTTCGCCGAAGCGGCGGTACTGGGCGAGGACCTCGGGCGACTCCGGCGGCGGCAACAGGCCGTCGATCCATTGGTCCTGCCACCACAAGCGCTCCTGCGGGCTGTGGCAGAGCCAGCGTTCCTCGTAGACCCAGCGGCCCGCCTCGTGTCGCGCCAGTCCCAGATCCTCCAGCAGCGCCTGCACCTCGAGCGCCTCGGGATTCGGCGTCGGCAGATAGTGCGCGCCCAGCGGGCAGCGCAGGCCCTCGCCGCGCGCGGGACCGGCGCCGATCCGATGGCCGCGGCTGTTGCCGCCGGGACTGTCCTCGACGTCGAGCAGCGCGACATCGACCCCGCGCAATCGCAGCCGGCGCGCACAGGCCAGGCCCGCGATGCCCGCGCCGAGCACCAGCACCTGCGCCCGCTTGGGCGCATCGGTGGCCGCCGACCAGACGGGCAGGGCGCCGCGCAGCCGATGGCCGCGCTCCCAGGCCGCGCCGGTCCAGCCGCCGGGCAGCTCGGCGACGCGCGAGGCGAGCCGCTCCGCCATCGGTCGCGCGTCGCGCCCGCAGGCCGACAGCAGCGGCAGCAGGGACAGCGCCAGCAAGTCGCGGCGCTTCAATGCAGCTTGCCCCATTCGCGTTCGAACTCGTGCACCAGCACCTGGTTGGACAGCCGGTTCACTTCCAGCCCCTCGGGCCGCGCCATGTCCGGCGGGAAGTTCATCAGCGACGGAATGCCGGCGATGGTCAGGAAGCGCAGGCCGTCGGGCAGCTGGCGCGGCAGGGACCAGGGACGGCGGCTGGCCAGCACGTAGCCCCATTCACCGAAGCTGGGTACATGGGCGTGATAGGGCGTGGCGGTCAGGCCGACCGACTCCACCGTGTTCACCACCGTCCAGTAGGCGCGCGGCGCCACCAGCGGCGAGGTCGCCTGGATCACCGCGTAGCCGGACGCGGCCAGATGCTGGTCGACCAGCTTGTAGAAACTGGCGGTGTAGAGCTTGCCCAGCGCGAAATTGCTGGGGTCGGGGAAGTCGATGACGATGACGTCGAAGGTCTGGTCGGTGGTCTCCAGCCAGCCGAAGGCGTCGGTGTTGATGATCTTGAGCTTGGGGCTGAGCAGCGCGTCGTGATTGAGCTGGCGCAGCAGCGGCATGGTCCCGAACAGGCGCGTCATGTGCGGATCCAGCTCCACCAGAGTGACCTGCTCGACGGAGGGATAGCGCAGGATCTCGCGCACCGCCATCCCGTCGCCGCCGCCCAGCACCAGCACCTTGCGCGGTGCGCCCTGCGCGGCCATCGCGGGATGGACCAGGGCCTCGTGATAGCGGTACTCGTCGCGCGAGTGGAACTGCAGATTCCCGTTCAGGAAGAGGCGCGTGCCCGCCGCGCCCTGCGTGACGACGATGCGCTGGTAATCGCTGCTCTCCTTGAACACGATGTGCTCGCCGTAGAAGCGGTCCTCGGCCCAGGTGCTGAGGCGGTCCGCGCCGGCCATGGCCACCGTCAGCACGAGCACGCTGCCCGCGCAGGCCAGCGCATGCGAGCGCCAGGCTCGCAGTTCCGGCCGGAACAGCCACAGCGCCCACACCGCCACCGCGACGTTGAGCAGCCCGAAGAACAGCCCCGTGCGCACCAGCCCGAGGTTGGGCACCAGCAGCAGCGGGAAGGCGACCGCGACCAGCAGCGCGCCGAGGTAGTCGAAGGTCAGCACCTGCGACACGAGTTCCTTGAGCGCATAGCGCTGCTTGAAGTGGCGCTTGAGGATGCGCATCACCAGCGGGATCTCCAGCCCGACCAGCGTGCCCACCAGCAGCACCAGTCCGTAGAGCAGGATGCGGAAGGCGCCGACCTGGGACGGGGGAAGCAGACTGTGCGCGGTGAACAGCGCCGCGGGCATCAGGCCGCCGATCACGCCGACCAGCAGCTCCAGCCGCAGGAAGTGCGCGACCAGTTGCCGGTCGATGTAGCGCGACAGCCAGGAGCCCAGGCCCATCGCGAAGAGATAGGCGCCGATGATGGTCGAGAACTGCAGCACCGAGTCGCCGAGCAGGTAGCTGGCGAGCGCGCCGGCGGCCAGCTCGTAGACCAGACCGCAGGCCGCGATGACGAAGACGCTGGTCAGCAGCAGCACCTCGGGCAGCGAGGTCTTGGCGGGGTCGGGCGCGCCGTCGTCGGGGGACGTGGAATCGGCGATGTGGGGTTCGGACATGGGGCGCGAGGCTATCACGCGCGGACCGCTGTCAGAGGCCCCTTTCAGAGGGAGGACGGCGGGGAGCGGAGCGCCGTCCTCGCGTTTGACATCGACGAGTGGGAGGGCCCACTCGGACAGCGAAAACCACCGCGATCACATCCCCGTGATCTTCTTCTGCAGCGCCTTGTACTGGTCCAGCCGCGGGCCGCCGAGGGCCACCGCGCGCTCGATCGCGAGCGAAGCCTTGCGGCGCTGGCCTTGCTCCAGCAGCACCTGCGCCAGGTTGTTCCAGCCTTCGGAAATGTCCGGCCGCACATCGGTCAAACGACCGTAGGCCAGCGCCGCCGCGCGGCGGTCCTTGGCCGCATAGGCCGTGTTGCCGGCGCCCAGCAGCAGCACCGGCTCGCCCGGCCAGCGCGTGAGCGCGGCGAGGTAGCCCTTGCGCGCCGCGGGCGCGTTCAGCCGCTCCAGCGCGACCAGCGCGGCGCCGGTTTGCGCGCCGTCCAGCGAAGCCGGCAGCTGGTCCAGCGGCATGGTCGTCATCGCCCAGTGCTCGCCCCGAGCCCAGGTGCGCTCGAAGACGGCGAGCTCCACTTCCTGGCGCTCAGTCTTGCCGCTGTGCAGCAGCACCGTGCGGCGCTCGCGGTCGTAGCCGACGACCACCGCGTAATGCCAGACCGGCGCCAAGTCCAGCGACAGGTTCTGGAAGACCAGCACCGGATGACCGGCCGCGACCTCGGTCAGCAGTGCGTCCAGCCGCTGCGGCAGGACGTAGGCGGGCAGGCCCTGGCGGCGCGTGGCCACCAGCATCTCGGTCTGCAGCGAACCCTTGCGGCCGGGCAGGAAGACCTGCGGCTTGAGCTGCTCGATGGTGGCGGTGCGGCCCGCCGTGCGCAGCAGCATGGCCAGCGCGGCGGGACCGCATTCGTAGTCGTCCTGCGCGATGAAGGGCGTGCGCGCGGACAGGTCGATGCGCGGCGGCAGTTGCGCCGGCCATTGCGATTCCAGCGCGGCGACCTGCGGCGGCGTGCTCGCGCAGCCGCCCAGCATCAGCGTGGCCGCGACCGTCAGCGCCAGCAAGGCTGACGCCGCGACGCGGCGTGTCGGCTCATGCGTGGGCCTCGGGGGCAGGGCCTGGCGCAAGGGGTCGATGAAGCGTACCGCGTCGCGCATCACGACCTCAGCGGATCGAGCGGGTGAACGGGAAGACTTTGGTGAAGCCCAGGATATCGGTCACCAGCAGGATGACGAAGACGGTGAAGATGATGCCCAGCACCTCGCCGCCGGCCGGGGCCTGGGCGATGCGGCCATCGAGCGCCCGGATCTCGTCGTCGGACATGGCGTCCACGCGGGCCTGCGCGGCGCTGCCGTCGACGCCTTCCTTGACCATCGCGCGGCGCACGTCGTCGCGGGCGAAGAAGGCATTGACTCGGGCGCGGCTGTCGGCGATGTCGCCGGTGGTCTGCGGCTGCACCAGCGCTTCGGTGGGCACGACCTGCGCACTCGCGTGCATGGGGAGGGCCATCAGCGAGGAGGACACGATCAGCATCGACGCGATCGCACGCTGGGTCAGGGAGGGGCGGGAAGCTTGTTGTTCTCGGTTCATGAGCGGACCTGAAATTGAAGGATTGATGAAATCCTAGGTCCGCTGTCGGGGCTGTTACAAGTTCGATTACCGGGCGTCACATCGGATGCAACTGGCAGGCAATTGCATCCTGGCCAGCGGCTGGAGGCGCGCTGACGGCGTGCTAAGGGCATCATCGGGCCGGGCTCAGCGCCGGCAAAGGAGTGCCGTCTGCTCCTTGAGCGTCCATTGGTTGCTCTCGCGGACCAGCATCACCAGCTGCTCGCCGGTGCCGCCGTCGCAGGTCGTGCCGTCGACGACCAGGCGTTCCAGTTCGATGCTGCGGTTGTCCTTCCACCTCATCACGCGATAGAAGCCGTACTGCGCACCTTCGGGCTCCAGACGGAAGCGCTCGATCAGCCGACCGGTGGCGCGCTCCCAGACCAGGATGCCGTTGAAGTCGCGACCCGCGGAGCCGTTGGCGACCACCAGCAGGCTGCCGTCGGGCGAGGGCTGCGGACGGCTGTGCACCGCGTAGCGCGTGCCGTCCTGGCGCGAGACCCAATAGAGGTCGGAGGCCTCATGGAAGGTCGCGCTGACGACGTAGAACTCGCGATCCGGCGAGAGGCCGTCGAAGCGGTAGTCCTGGTAGGTCTCGCCGTTGGCGTCGCTGGCGGCACCGATCACGCTGTCGAAGACGACCGGCCGGCCCGATGCCGTGGGCAGGATCAGCCGGGCGCCGGCGCGCTTGACGCTCAAGCCGCTGCGTTGAATCGCGGCGGCCTCGGCCTTGGCACGGAAGGCTTCGTCGGAGTTGGCGTCCGCCGCGGTCTGCGGATCCTGCGCGGGCAGGCCGGCCGTGAAGTCGCCCTTGGGCGCGACGGCGGTCGGCTTGGGCGGTGGCGGCGGGACGTAGGGCTTCTGCTGCGCGATCGCCGCGCCCATCCACCCGGCCGAGATCGCGCAGACCGTCAGCGCGGCGGCGAGCAGGCGTGCCATCGACTCAACCGTGGATCGCCGCCGCGACGATCTGACCGATGGAGATGCACATCGCCGCGACCACCACGGCCAGGGCCATGTTCTTGTGCTCGACGATCTCCTCCCACAGCTTGTAGGGGGTGAGCTTGTCGATGATGACGAAGCTGATCCAGAACACCAGCACGCCGATGACGGCGTAGAGGATGGAGCCTAGCACGATGCTCGGCTTGAGCCAGTCGAATCCGTCCATGTCGCTCTCCTGAGAAGTCTTTCGATCCGTCGTCGATCCGTCGTGATGCGAGGCCTACTTGTGGCCGCCGCCTCCGCTGCTGTAGCCGCCGTAGGAGCCGCCGCTGGAGCCGACATAGCCGACCCCGCTGCCGCGGCTGCTGCGCTTGCACTGCTGGTACTCGGCGCTGCTCTCGCCGTAGCTGTCCTTGTAGCGCTGGCAGTCGTCGCTGCTGCAGGCCTTCACCAGCGCGACGATCATCACCAGCACCACCAGCGCGATGATGAAGTTGCGGATGATC
>NZ_JBCNLU010000048.1:0-25780 GCF_039595295.1 Roseateles sp. | reverse complement strand
GCGCCTTCTTGCCCAGCGGCCCTGCCAAGTACCTCTGAACAACCTCGAGCTTGAAGCTCTCACTGTGCTTCGCCATGAAAAACACCCCATCGGTTGGATTGGCGTCCAACCTTTGGGGTGCAGTTCATCGGGTCGCTTTTTTGTTGCCCGCGCGGCGGCGGACGTCCTCGCGCCGGGCACCGGCCGCGGCCAACCCGCCCGCTACAGCGATCAGGCCGCGGCGTGATGCTTGGCCTTCTTGCCCTTGCCGGCCTGGGCAACCTTCTTGGAGCCCTGCTTGCCCGAGGACGCATGCTGAACCGGCTTCTTCGAACCGCTCTTCTTGGCCGCGTGCTTGGACTTCTTGGACTTGCTCGTCTTGCCGGCAGCCTTGTGCGACTTGGCCGACTTGCCGGACTTCACCGCCGGGCCGGCCATGTCGGCATGGGCCATCGGCACCGGCGCCGTCGCCGGCGGCACGGGCTCGCTTTGGGCCTGCGCCAGGGTGGTCAGCAAGGCAGCGCTCAGGGCGACGATCAACGACTTCATCTGTGATTCCTTCTTCGTGAACAACAAGCGCCGCCTTCCGGTCGGCGCGACGGGGCCGAGTCTAGCAACAGGCCCGTGAAGGCCGCGTCACACGAATTCGCCCTGACGTAACCATTTGGTGGCGACCCATTTCTCGCCCTCGACCACGGGGGCGCCGCCATGCAGCGTCAGCGTGGCCGGATCCGGCCGGTCATAACTGAAGAAGACCGCATTGCCCTTCTGCGCCATCACGTCGAGCTTGATGTCCGGGAACACCGTCGCGCCGCCGCGCTCGGGCGTGTTCAGGTACATGACCAGCGTCGCGACGCGCTGCCCGCCGCGCTCCAGGATGGCCTTGGAGCTGGCATGACGCGGATCGAAGTAGTCGTAATGCGGCTGATACTCGGCGCCGACGCGGTAGCGCAGCACCTGCAGCCCTTCGCCGTTGCGCACGGGCCAGTTGAGCAGCGCCGCAATGCGGCGCTCGACGCGGGCGACGGTGTCGTTCTCGCCGCGCTCGAAGAACATGCCTTCACTGGTGCGGGCCGAGTTGACCTCGCTGCCCTCGTTGCGCGCCGCGACCGTCTCCGAGCGCGCCAGTCGCTGGCGGCCGGCGTCGATGATGGCGTCGCACTCGGCCTCGCTCAGCAGATTGCCGAAAACGATCACGCGCGGTCGCTGCAGCGCCATCAGCACCTCCACCCGATGCCCGTCGGGCAGCAGCACCGAGCGCTGATCGCCGAGATCCGGCTCCGGCAGCGTGCCGGGCGCGATGCTCGGCTCGACCAGCTCGGGCAGAGTCAGCGGCGCCTCGAAGGGGCGATGCTCGGCCAGCGCCTGCTGAGCCAGCTCGGGCTGCCAGCCGCTGGACAGCATGGCTTGATAGAGCGCTTCGCGCGTGATGCCGTTGCGCAGTTGCGCGGCCACCCACTCGCGCAGTTCGGGAGTCAGGAATTGCGAGGTGCTCATGTTCGCGACGGTATCAAAGGTCGAGGTCGGCCCGGAGGACCAAAGTCAGACAAGGCGTCGGGGTTTGAGAAGCCCTGAGCGTGTCACTCGGCGATGCGGCGGCGGAAGACCAGCCGATCCGGCGTGCTCGCCTCGGGCGCATAGGCGTAGCCGTCGACGGCGAAATCCTGCAACCCGGCCGGCGTGCCGATGCGATGGTCGATCGCATAGCGCGCCATCAGACCGCGCGCCCGCTTGGCGAAGAAGCTGATGATCTTGTAGCGCCCGCCCTTCCAGTCCTCGAACTGGCATTCGATGACGCGGGGCTTGAGCACCTGGCGGGCGGCGGCCTTGAAGTACTCCTGCGAGGCCAGGTTCACGATCACCGGCGAGGCCATCTGGGCGCATTGCGCGTTCAGGTGCTCGGCGATCGTGTCGCCCCAGTAGGCGTAGAGATTGCCGCCCTTGGCGTTCTTGAGCGAGGTGCCCATCTCCAGCCGATACGGCTGCAAGCGGTCCAGCGGACGCAGCACCCCGTACAGGCCGGACAGGATGGCCAGGTGACGCTGCGCCCACTGCAGGTCGTCGACGGACATCGAGGCCGCATTCAACCCGTCGTAGACGTCGCCGTTGAAAGCGAGCACGGCCGGCTTGCTGTTTCGGTCGGTGAATCGCGTCGACCAAGCGGCGTAGCGCGCCAGGTTCAGCGTGGCGAGCGCCTCGGAGATGTCCATCAGGCTGGAGATGTCGGCCTGACTCTTGGTCTTGAGGATCTCGATCAGCTCGGCCGCCTGCGGCACGAACTGCGGACGCCCGGCCAGCGCCGCCACGGCCTCGGGCGTGGGGGTCTCGTAGTCCAGGGACTTCGCGGGGGAAATCACATACAGCATGGGGTCGGATTGTCTCCCGAAGCAGGGGCAACACCTGCCCCTGCCGACGCAAAGTCCGCACCGATGACAGGAACTCGGACTTCCGGGCTCGGGAGCAGGCGCGAGGCCGAGGTTCGTCGACTCATCGCGCTTTCGCAACCTCGAATGCCCACCCCCATGACTCTGCCGACTCGCCTTCTGCTCCTGCCACTGGCCGCGCTGCTCGCACTCCATGTCCATGCCAACGAATCCACGCCTCGCCCGCCGATACGCGCCCCCGGGGCCTGGGAGATCTGGGGCACCGGCTGGGTCCGACTGGAGTCCGACGGTCATTTGAGCTGCCTGAGCCTGAACGGGCGCGAGTGCGTCTGGAATGAAGACGTCCCTGACCCTGCAACCCTCGATCCATCCACGATTCAGCCCCTGGTCTGCGGCAGATCCCTTCTGCAGGGTTCGCACGGCGTCGGGTACCACGACGGGGCCCGCCCCTGGTGCCGCTCGGCCTACGCCTCCTTGTATGCCGACTGGCAGGACTACACCGCCCTCGGCGTGAACACCCCGCTCGCCGAAACGCCCGAAGGCGATCTGATGTGCTACTCCAAGGACGGCGTGAACTGCTTGGAGCTGCGCGCCGAATCGATCCAGCGCGGCCAGAGCGTCAAACCCCTGGTCTGCGGCGCCCATCACCGCGCCACAAGGGGCGAGTCCGGCTACGACCAGCCGAGGCACTGGTGCCGGTCACCGAAGATCGTCAAGCAGCAGCAATGGGACGATCCACCCTTCAACTCTTGGCAGGCGGTCCTCGACGTCCCACCCTGGACGGCGGCCGAAGAGCCGGCCTTTGTCGCCCAAGTCGATCTCTCGGGGGGGCGGGCAATGGCACTCGAGGCTCGGATGGACGGCTCGGGGCCCGAGGGATTCACGATCGGAACAGACCAGCCCTGGCAAGACCAGAGTCGGATCAGAATGCCCTGGCCCGACTTCCGACCCACCGGCGTGGTCACAGCCGCGATGGCTATCACCGCGCAAGGCCGCCTGTGCTTTCTCGCGTCGGAGTCCGCCCGAGGACCGTTCTTCGCGAGCGCGACCCATCGCGGCAACACGACTCGCTCGCCGTCCGATCAGGCGCACACCATCACACGGTCAAAAGACTACCCCCCGCAACACGGGAGGAAAGAGCCGTTCTCGTCCGCGCTGGCAACGGCCGTCGGCGAGTCCATCGGCTCCAACCTCGGGCTGAAGCGATTCATGTTCGTCATCGCACGAGAGGTGCCAGTCGAGGGCAGCGTCAACGGTGCACGCAGAAAGATCTCGTACGCGCAAGGCTGCGACAGCATCAAGTGACCTTGCCGCCGCGCACCACAAGCGGCACGGCGCCTACTTTGCGAGCAGCGTGTTGACCGCGGTGACATCCTCGGGCCGCAGCTGACCCGAGGCCTGACGCAGCTTCAGACCGTTGACCAGCACGTCGTAGCGGGCCTTGGCCAAGTCGCGCTGCGTCGTGTAGAGCTGGGTCTGCGCGTTCAGCACGTCCAGGTTGACGCGCACGCCGACCTTGTAGCCCAGCTGCGTGGCTTCCAGCGCCAGCTTGGACGAGGCCTCGGCGGCCTCGTAGGCCTTGACCTGCGCGATCAGCGACTGCACGCCGAAGAACGCGCGCTTGGTGCCTTCCTCGACGCTGCGGCGGGCGAAGTCCAGGTCGTTGCGGGACTTCTCTTCCAGTGCCACGGTTTCCTTGATGCGGTTGGTGATCGCGCCGCCGCTGTAGATGGGCAAGTTCAGCTGCACGCCTACCGAGGCCTGACCGGTGTTGCCGGTGTAGCTCACTCCCTGGCCGGTCTGGCGCTGCAGACCCAGCGTGGCGTTCAGGTCCACGGTGGGAAGCCGCGCATCCTTGGCGCGATCGATCTCGATCCTGGCGATGTCCAGGCCCAGCTGCGCCTTGCGGATCGCGGGATGGCCGCCTTCGGCGGTCGCGACCCAGGGCTCGACGGTCGTGGGCGTCACGGGAGGCAGCGCCACCGGCACGGCCAGCGGCTTGGGCTGCACGCCCACGCGGCCGACCAGCTGATCCAGCGTCACGCCCTTGACCCGCAGGTCGTTGTCGGCGGCCAGTTCCTGCGCGGTCGCCAGGTCATAGCGGGCCTGCGCTTCACGCGTGTCGGTGATGGTCGCGGTGCCGACCTCGAAGTTGCGCTTGGCCGAGGCCAGCTGCTCCGCGATCGCGGCCTTGTTGGCGCGCGAGGTGCCCAGCGCATCCTGCGCCGCCAGCACGTCGAAGTAGGCTTGCGCGACGCGCACGATCAGGTCCTGCTCGGCGGTCTGCAGATCCGATTGCGCGACGTCCACGCCCAGACGCGCCTGGTCGATGCTGCCGGCGTTCGGGCGGTTGAAGACGGCGTACTTGGCGCTCAGACCGGCATTGCTGGTCGTGTTGCCGATGCGGCCGTCGGAGACCCTGTTCGGAGGATCCAGCTCGGTGCGCGTCGCGCCGACGCCCAGACCCACCGTCGGGCGGGCCAGCGCCTGCGCCTGGCCGTAGCGGTATTGAGCCGAATCGGCCGTCGCGCGGGCGGCGAGATACGTGGCGTCGTAGGCGCGGGCCGCGTCGTACAGCTCCTGCAGGCTTTGCGCCCCGGCCGCACCGGCCGTCAGGGCGAGCGCCGCGGCCAGAAGAGTCATCCGCGGCAGGCGGGAGGTCAGAGACGGACGGCGGTCAGCGGCCATGAGGCATCCTCGTATCGATGTAATGGTTCTCGGATCGTTCAAAGCGGATCGGCGATCCGGACGCGCCCGCCGCTTGCGGCGTCGCGACCGGCGCGATCAGTAGCGCGGCACCGATGGATCGATCTCCTGCGACCAGGCGTCGATGCCGCCGGCGAGGTTATAGACCACATCGAAACCCTGCCGCGAAAGAAATGCGACGACTTGCAGACTTCGCACCCCGTGGTGGCAATAAACCGCGACAGGCTGCTGGCGATCAAGCTCCTCCAGCCGATCCACCACCTGCCCCATGGGCAGATGCAGCCAGTCAAGACCCGGCACGTCGATGCGAGCGAGCGCGACCTCCCACGGTTCGCGCACGTCCAGCAGCAGCGCGCGCGGCGCGCTCGACGCCAGCGCCGCGACCTGACGGACGTCCAGCTCCTGCATCGCCGCGGCCGTGATCAGAACGTGAAGTGCGAGACGGTGTCGAAGCCGTCCAGGCGCGGCAGGACGGTCTCGAACAGGTTCTCGGTCTTGAACTCGCGCTCGCCGACGCGCGTGATGATGCGCGCGGTCATGGCGGGTTCATCGCCGACCACCACGCCCATGCGGCCGCCGATCTTGAGCTGGTCCAGCAGCACCTGCGGCGCTTGCGGGACCGAGCCCGACAGCAGGATCACGTCGAACGGGGCTTCGCTGGGCAGGCCCTTGACGCCGTCGCCCGCGGTCACGGTGACGTTGAGCACGCCGTTGCGGCGCAGCGCGTCGCGGGCCTGGGCGGCCAGCTGCTCGTCCTGCTCGACGGTGAAGACCTGCTGCGCCTTGTGACCCAGCAGCGCGGCCATGTAGCCGCTGCCGGTGCCGATCTCGAGCACCTTTTCATGGCGCTCGATCTGCAGCTCCTGCATCCAGCGCGCCTCGACGCGCGGGGGCAGCATCTTCTGACCGTTGCCCAGCGGCAGCTCGACGTCGGTGAAGGCCATGTTGCGGTAGGCGGCCGGCACGAAGTCCTCGCGCTTGACCACGGCCAGCAGGGCCAGCACCGAGGGGTCCAGCACATCCCAGGGGCGGATCTGCTGTTCGATCATGTTGAAACGGGCTTGTTCGAAGTTCATGTTCAATCCTCTGGCGGCCCCATGGCGCACCGATGCGGGCGGTATTCTAAGAGGGCGACCGGCCGGCAGGCGCCTCGCGCGGGCGGTTGAGGAGTCCCTCGAACATGAGCTCGAGCTGCAGCTGCAGGACCTGCTCGGGGGTGCACTTGTGCTCATGCGTCACGCCGGCGGCGCCGATCGAGTGCTGATGCAACACCAGATGCAGCACCGGCCCGATCAGCACCATCACCGCCGCGTCGGGATCGACCACGCGGAACTCGCCCGAGGCGATGCCGCGCTTGACCACCTCGGCCAGCAGACCGCAGCTGGGCTCGATGACCTCGTCGTTGTAGAACGCGGCCAGCTCCGGGAAGTTGCGGGCCTCGCTCATCATGATCTTGTGGATGCCGCCGGCGGGCGTCAGGCCCATGCGCTCCCACCAGCTCCACAGCATCCAGGTGAGCAGCTCCGCCATCGAGCCCTGGTGCTTGCCGAACTCCTCGACGCCCTCGGCGATCTTGGCGCCGAGGGACTCGCGCACCACGGCCTTGAAGAGCTCTTCCTTGGACGGGTAATACAGATACAGCGTCCCCTTGGACACCCCGGCCCGGGCGGCCACCTCCTCCGAACGGGTGGCGGCGAAGCCCTTCTCGACGAAGAGCGCGAGCGCGGCCTCCAGCAACTCCTGCGGACGCGCCTCCTTGCGACGCTGGCGCGCCGACACGGGCGCGGCGGCCGGCGCAGCGGAGGCGGCGTCCGGCGAAAGAGCGGTCGATTTGGCTGGAGCGCGAGGCATGGCGATGGGGGAACGGGCATCGCTCCCGTCGTGCCGGGAGCGGCTAACTGACTAACCGGTCAGTAATGTAGCCGCGGGCTTTCGGGCCGGTCAAGACGGAAAAGTCCGCGCATGGGCGGGCCCCAAGGTGCTGCAGCGAACGAAGCCCTAACGTCGACGCGGCTATCATCCGCGCGGCCCGGCGCTGCCTCTGGGAGTTTCAGAGGCGCAAGCCCCTGCGGGGCGTCATTTCTGTGGATGGAGCATTTGTGGACACCTTGCTGCTGATCAAGGCCGCGATCATGGGGATCGTCGAAGGCCTGACCGAATTTCTGCCGATCTCGTCGACCGGCCACCTGATCCTCGCGGGCTCGCTGCTCGGAGGCTTCGAAGACGCTCGCGGCAAGGTCTTCGACATCGCGATCCAGACCGGCGCCATCCTGGCGGTGATCATCGTGTACTGGCAGCGCCTGCGCGAGACCGCCGCCGGCCTGGGCAGCGACGTGCGCGCACGCCGCTTCGTGCTGAACGTCGCGATCGGCTTCCTGCCGGCGGTCATCCTGGGCCTGCTGTTCGGCAAGGTCATCAAGGAGCACCTGTTCACGCCCGTCGTCGTGGCCAGCACCTTCATCATCGGCGGCGTGATCATCCTGTGGGCCGAGCGCCGTCAGCAGGGCGCGGTCCGCATCCAGGACGTGGATCAGATGACGCCGATGGACGCGCTCAAGGTCGGCCTCGTGCAGTGCCTGGCCATGGTGCCGGGGACCAGCCGCTCGGGCTCGACCATCATCGGCGGCATGTTGCTGGGCCTGTCGCGCAAGGCCGCGACCGATTTCAGCTTCTTCCTGGCCATCCCCACCCTGATCGGCGCCGGCTTGTACAGCCTCTACAAGGAGCGCGCGCTGCTGTCGGCGGCGGACATTCCGCTGTTCGGGGTGGGCCTGCTGTTCTCCTTCATCAGCGCCTGGATCTGCGTGCGCTGGCTGCTGAAGTACATCGCCAGCCACAGCTTCGTCCCCTTCGCCTGGTACCGCATCGCCTTCGGCATCGTGGTGCTGGTGACCGCCTACACGGGCGTCATCGTCTGGGCGGACTGAGCCCTCCCCCCCTCTCCTGCCGGGCGATCCCCCGGCAGGGGGAAGGTCTAGCGCCTAAAATGCCGGCCCTATGACCATCACGATCAAGACCGGCGCCGACATCGACGCCATGCGCATCGCCGGCCGCCTGGCGTCCGAGGTGCTGGACATGCTGACCCCGCACGTCAAGCCGGGCGTCACCACCGAGCATCTGGACAAGCTGGCCCACGAGTACATCGTGAACGTGCAGCAAGGCATCCCCGCCCCGCTGAACTACCAGCCGCCGGGCTACACGCCCTACCCCAAGTCGATCTGCACCTCGATCAACCATCAGGTCTGCCACGGCATCCCCAATGACCGTCCGCTGAAGAACGGCGACATCGTCAACATCGACGTCACCGTCATCAAGGACGGCTGGCACGGCGACACCAGCCGCATGTTCGTCGTCGGCGAGGGTTCGATCGCGGCCAAGCGCCTGTGCTCGTTCACCTACGACGCGATGTGGAAGGGCATCCAGAAGGTCAAGCCGGGCGCGCGCCTGGGCGACATCGGCCACGCCATCCAGACCTTCGCCGAGAACGCCGGCTTCAGCATCGTGCGCGAGTTCTGCGGTCACGGCATCGGCCAGAAGTTCCACGAGGACCCGCAGGTGCTTCACTATGGCCGTCCCGGCACGCTGGAGGAGCTGGTGCCCGGCATGGTGTTCACCATCGAGCCCATGATCAATGCCGGCCGCCGCGAGATCCGCGAGATGGGCGACGGCTGGACCATCGTGACCAAGGACCGCTCGCTGTCGGCGCAGTGGGAGCACACCGTGCTGGTCACCGACACCGGCTACGAGATCCTGACCCAGTCCGCCGGCACGCCGGCGGTGCCGGACTTCGTGCAGCCCAAGAACGCGCAGGCCTGATCGCCGACGCGCGCGTCGCCGGATCGCGTCGCCCCCTTTGCCCCCCTTGACCGCCAGGACCTCGTCATGAGCGCCGTTCCAACCGGCGACGCCGCCGCCTCCATCGCCCCCGCCAGTTCCGGGTCGCCCGCGCGGCCCGCCTCGGTGCCGGCCCCTGTGCCTGCCACCCCGGTGGCGGAGCTGCGTCAGCGCTTCAAGGCCGGCAAGCAGCAACTGCTGCAGGACTTCTCCGCCACGCATCCCACGGTGTCGGCGGCGACGCGGCTGATGCGTCAATTGGCGAAACACGTGGACGGCACGCTCCACACGTTGTGGTCCGAGTCCGGCCTGGCTGCGGCGGCGCCCGACGCGGCGCTGGTGGCGGTCGGCGGCTACGGCCGCGGCGAGCTCTTCCCGCACTCCGACGTCGACGTGCTGGTGCTGCTGCCCGAGGGGTTGGAGCCGCATCAGCCCGGCCCGCTCAAGCTGGCGATCGAGGCTTTCATCACCGCCTGCTGGGACATCGGGCTGGAGATCGGCTCCTCGGTGCGCACGCTGCGCGAGTGCCTGGACGAGGCTGCCGGCGACGTGACCATCCAGACCGCGCTGCTGGAGTCGCGCCGGCTGAGCGGATCCAAGTCGCTGGTCAAGGCCTTCGACAAGGCCTTCTGCGAGGCCATGGACGCGCGCGCTTTCATGCGCGCCAAGACGCTGGAGATGCGCCAGCGCCACACCAAGTACGACGAGACCCCCTACGCGCTGGAGCCCAACATCAAGGAGAGCCCCGGCGGTCTGCGCGACCTGCAGGTGCTGATCTGGATCGCGCGCGGCGCCGGCCTGGGCAAGACCTGGCCCCAGCTGGCGACCAAGGGCCTGATCACGCCCTTCGAGGCGCGCCAGCTGCAGCGCAACGAGGGCGTGCTCAAGCTGATCCGCTGCCAATTGCACCTGGTGGCCAAGCGGCGCGAGGACCGGCTGGTCTTCGACTTGCAAACCGCCGTGGCGGAGGGCTTCGGCTATGCGTCCACGCGCTCGCTGCGCGCGTCGGAGAAGCTGATGCGCCGCTACTACTGGGCGGCCAAGGCGGTCACGCAGCTCAACCAGATCACGCTGCTGAATCTCGAGGACCAGATCAACGGCACGCAGGGCAACGAGCTGCGCCGGGTCAATGACCGCTTCCTGGAGCGCAGCGGCATGCTGGAGATCGCCACCGACGATCTCTACGAGCGCGAGCCGCACGCCATCCTCGAGACCTTCCTGGTCTACCAGCAGACGCCCGGTATCAAAGGCCTGTCGGCCAAGACCCTGCGCGCGCTGTACAACGCGCGCGGCCTGATGAACAGCGCCTTCCGCCGCGACCCGGCCAATCGGGCCATGTTCCTGCGCATCCTGGAGGAGCCGCAGGGCCAGACCCACGCCTTTCGGCTGATGAATCAGACCTCGGTGCTGGGGCGCTACCTGTGGGTGTTCCGGCGCATCGTCGGGCAGATGCAGCACGACCTGTTCCACGTCTACACGGTGGATCAGCACATCCTCATGGTGCTGCGCAACATCCGGCGCTTCTTCATCCCCGAGCATACGCACGAGTACCCCTTCTGCTCCCAACTGGCGGCGCAGTTCGACCGGCCGTCGCTGCTGTACATCGCGGCGCTCTTCCATGACATCGCCAAGGGCCGCGGCGGCGACCATTCCGACCTCGGCGCGGTCGAGGCCAAGCGTTTCTGCCGCGCGCACGGTCTGCCCAAGGCGGACGCCGCGCTGGTGGAGTTCCTGGTCGAGCATCACCTGACCCTCTCGCGCGTGGCGCAGAAGGAGGATCTGTCGGATCCCGAGGTCATCCAGCACTTCGCGCAGAAGGTCAAGGATGAGCGCCATCTGACCGCGCTGTACCTGCTCACCGTGGCCGACATCCGCGGCACCGGGCCCAAGGTCTGGAACGCGTGGAAGGGCAAGCTGCTGGAGGACCTCTATCGCCTCACGCTGCGCGCGCTGGGGGGGGCCAAGCTGAACATGGCGGCCGAGATCGAGGGCCGCAAGCAGGAGGCGCGTCAGGCGCTGGCGCTGAAGGCGCAGCTGCCGGGCACCGAGGACGCGCTGTGGAAGACGCTGGACCTGAGCTACTTCGCGCGCCATGACGCGCAGGATCTGGCCTGGCACGCCCGGGCGCTGTGGCGGCATGTGGACAGCGCCGAGCCGGTGGTGCGGGCGCGCCCCTCGCCGGTCGGCGAGGGCTTGCAGGTGCTGGTCTATGCGAAGGACCAGCAGGATCTGTTCGCGCGGATCTGCGGCTACTTCGACGGCGCCGGCTTCAACATCCTGGACGCCAAGGTCCACACCACGCGCACGGGCTATGCGCTGGACACCTTCCAGGTCATCGCGCCGGAGCTGGACCTGCATCACCGCGACCTGACCGCGCTGGTGGAGGCCAAGCTCGGTCAGGCCCTGGTCGCGCAGGGGCCGCTGCCCGAGCCGCGCAAGGGCCGGCTGTCCCGGCGCGTGAAGAGCTTCCCCTTCACGCCGCGCATCGCGCTGCGCCCGGATGAACGCGCCCAGCGCTGGCTGCTCTCCGTCAGCGCGACCGACCGCGCCGGCCTGCTGTACGCGATCGCGCGGGTGCTGGCGCGGCACGGCATCAATCTGCAGCTCGCCAAGGTCTCGACCTTGGGCGAGCGCGTCGAGGACACCTTCCTGCTCGACGGCGCGGCCCTGCAGCAGAGCCGCATGCAGCTCCAGATCGAAGGCGAGCTGCTGGACGCGCTCGCCGTCCAATGAGCCAGTACCACCAGATCCAGCCCGCCGAGGCGCTCGCCCGGCTGGGCGACTTCGGCACCATCATCGACGTGCGCACTCCGGCGGAGTTCGCCGAGGATCACCTGCCCGGCGCGGTCAACTGGCCGGTCCTCAGCAATGAGGAGCGGCACATCGTGGGCACGCTCTACCGGCAGGATCCGCTGGAGGGTCGCAAGGTCGGCGCGGCCATGGTGGCTCGGAACATCGCGGCGCATCTCGACGCCCATCGCGACGTGATGCAGAAGCACTGGCGGCCGCTGGTCTATTGCTGGCGCGGCGGACAGCGCTCGGGCGCGATGAACTGGTTCCTGAACCAGGTCGGCTTCAAGGCGCTGCAGCTGGTGGGCGGCTACAAGGCCTTCCGGGGCGAGGTCATCAAGACCTTGGCGGCGCTGCCGGAGCGCTTCGACTTCGTCGTGCTGTGCGGACGTACCGGCTCGGGCAAGACGCGCTTGCTGCAGGCGCTGGCGAGCCAGGGCGCCCAGGTGCTGGACCTCGAAGCCGTCGCCCGCCATCGCGGCTCGGTGCTGGGCGCGCTGCCGGATCAGCCTCAGCCCAGCCAGAAAGCCTTCGATACGGGGCTCTGGCAGGCGCTGCTGGCGCTGGATCCGACACGCCCCGTCTTTGTCGAGAGCGAGAGCCGAAAGATCGGCGCCGTGCAGTTGCCCGAGCCCTTGCATCAGCGGATCCGCGAGCACGGCCGCTGCGTCTGGATTGCCATGGAAGAGGCCGGACGCGTCGAGCTGCTGCTCGAGGACTACGCCCACTTCAAGCAGGATCCGGAGGGATTCAGCGCGCTCATCGGCGGCCTGGTCGCGCTGCGCGGACGCGAGCGCGTCGGGCGTTGGCAGGCGATGGCCCGCGCGGGCCAGTGGGCCGAGGTGTTCGGGGAGCTCATGCGGGAGCATTACGACCCCGGCTACGAGCGCTCGCTGACCAACCACTTCCCGCAGCTGGCCAGCGCGCCTCGCGTGGCCGTGCGCAACGGCCACGCCGAGGCGCTCGCCGTCGCGGCGCGCGCCCTCCTCGATCAGACCGCGACGAGTTCCACTTCGAACAGCAGCGTCGCGTGCGGCGGGATCACGCCGCCGGCGCCGTAGGGGCCGTAGCCGAGTTCCGACGGGATCACCAGGAAGCGGGTGCCGCCGACTTTCATGCCCTGGACGCCTTCGTCCCAGCCCTTGATGACCTCGCCGCCGCCCAGGTGGAAGCGGAACGGATCGCGACGGTCCTTGGACGAGTCGAACTTGCGGCCGCGCTGGCCGTCCTTGTAGAGCCAGCCGGTGTAATGCACGGTGACGCGCTTGCCGGCTTCGGCGACGGCGCCCTCACCGGTCTTCGTGTCTTCGTACTGCAGGCCGCTGGCGGTCTTGACCAGGTTGTTGAGCTCGACCGGCTCGGCGCCGCCGGACACGCCCAGCAGCTCCACCTCGAACATCAGCGTGGCATTCGGCGGGATCACGCCGCCGGCGCCCCGGGCGCCATAACCCAGGTGCGGCGGGATCACCAGGACGCGCGTACCGCCGACTTGCATGCCCTGCACGCCTTCGTCCCAGCCCTTGATGACCATGCCGCCGTCGAGCTCGAACTCGAAGGCCTCGTTGCGGTCCTTGCTGGAGTCGAACTTGGCGCCCTTCTGGCCGTCCTTGTAAAGCCAGCCGGTGTAATGGACCTGCACGTCCTGCCCGGCACGCGCGGTGGCGCCGGAGCCGGTGGTGGTGTCGTCGTATTGCAGGCCGCTGTCGGTCGTCTTCATTGCTGGTTCCTTGATACGGGCCCCGGATGGGACCTCAAATGCGCAAATGCAAAAGCGCGATCATGCCAGCCGCGCAAGCCCCTGACCTTCGTGCAGGTGTCCCTGCCATGCGGTGACCGCGCCGGCAAGCCAATCGGGCGCCGTGGCCGCCTCGATCGCGGGTAGTCCCAGACGGGTGCCGGCGTGCCGCAGCGCGGCCAGCGGATCGCTCAGATCCAGGGCCTGGGCGCCGTTCTGCTTGGAGAGTTTCTCCCCGTTCTCGCCCAGCACCAGCGGCGTGTGCAGATAGCGCGGCATGGGCAACCCCAGCAGCTGCTGCAGCCGGATCTGGCGCGGCGTGTTGTCGGCCAGGTCCTCGCCGCGGACGATGTCGGTGATGCCCTGCCAGCCGTCGTCGACGACCACCGCGAGCTGATACGCCCACAGCCCGTCCGCGCGCTTGAGCACGAAATCCCCCACCTCCGCCGTCAGGTCCTGCGTCTGCGCGCCCAGGCGCCGATCGGTCCAGGTGATCCGAAGATCCTCGTCGGCATCGGCATCGGCATCGGCCCCATGCCCGCGCCCCGCCGTGCTGCGCAGCCGCCAGGCCCGCGCCGGCTTGCCGTTCAGGCCGTGGCGGCAGGTGCCGGGATAGACGAGTTCCCCATGCCGCTCGCGCTGATCGCCGCGCGCGGCGACCGCCTCGGCAATGTCCTTGCGCGAGCAGCCGCAGGGATAGGCCCAGCCGGCCGCCTTCAAGCGCGCCAGGGCCTCGTCATAAGCCGCGCCGCGCCGCGACTGCCACACAGGCGGCTCGTCGGGCAGCAGGCGCACCTGAGCGAGCTGCGACAGCACCGTCGCGTCGGCGCCGGCCGGGCAGCGTGGTCCGTCCACATCCTCGATGCGCACCAGCCAGCGCCCGCCGTGCGCTCGTGCGTCCAACCAGCTGGCCAGGGCCGCGACCAGCGAGCCCTCGTGCAGCGGCCCGGTCGGCGACGGCGCGAAGCGGCCGATGTAGCGCCCGCCATGACGAGCGCCGACGTGGCCAGCCGGTGTCGCGGCCGCTTCGGCCTCGCTCACAGCAGCAGGCCCTCGTGCTGCTCCAGCAGCGACTTGCGGGTCGCCTCGCTGCGCAGACGTTCCAGCCACCAGGACAGCGCCTTGGCCGGCCGATGGCCCGTGTTGCGCCAGGCGTAATGCATCGGCGAGATCCGCCGCCCCTGGAAGGTCTCCTTCATGACCAGCCGGCCTGCATCCACATGCCGCCGCACCATGGGCGTCGGCAGCGAGCCCACGCCCAGCCCCCGCAGCAGCGCCTCCAGCTTGATGGCCATCGAGGGCACGGTCAGCACTTCCTGCCCGGGGACGACGCCGATGGTCATCGGGGTCAGATGGCGGGCCGTGTCGGCCACCGCGACGATGCGGTGGCGCGCGATGTCGGCCGAGGTCAGCACGCCTTCGAAGCCCGCCAGTGGATGGTGCGGCGCGACGCAGAACACCATCTCCATCGGTCCCAGCACCTCGCACACCACCGAGCTGCCCGGCGGCTGCGCGCTGGTGCCGATGGCCAGATCGGCCTGCCCGGAGGTCAGCGCCTCCCAGGTGCCGGACAGCACCTCGGTGCGCAGCCGCAGCCGGGTCGGCGGCGGCTTGCCGTCCTCGGCCTGCGCATAGAAGGCGTCCATCAGATCGAACAGGGCCCGGCGGGCGATCGCGTCGTCGAAGGCGATGGTGAGCTCGCTCTCCCAGCCGGTGGCCACGCGCTTGACGCGGTTGGCGACGGCATCCATCTCCTGCAGCAGCCGGCGGCCCTCGGTGAGCAGCTCGTGTCCGGCCGCCGTCAACACCGCCTGCCGCGAGCTGCGGTCGAAGAGCAGGACATCCAGCGCGTCCTCCAATTGCCGCACCGAATAGGTCAGCGCCGACGGCACCTTGCCCATCTCCCGCGCCGCCGCCGCGAAGCTCCCGCTGCGCGCGATGCTGTCCATCATCGCCAGCGCCTCGGGCGTCAGCACTCGTCGTTTGTCTTGCTGTGACATCCCTTCATCTTATTTGAATGCTGGCTTCAAGCCCCCTCCCCCTCGGAGGAGGTCCTCATCCCTACAGTGAGACCCATCGCAAGCAAACAAGGAGCAACGACATGCGTGAACTGATCAAGTCCTCGGACCGTGGCTATGCCGATCACGGCTGGCTGAAGAGCTTCCACAGCTTCTCGTTCGCCGACTACTACAACCCGCGCCGGATGGGCTTCGGCCCGCTGCGGGTGATCAACGAGGACCGCATCGCCGGCGGCACCGGATTCGGGACCCACGGCCATCGGGACATGGAGATCATCAGCTACGTGCTCAGCGGCGAACTGGCCCACCAGGACTCGATGGGCAATGGGAAGCCGGGCGGAGAGAACGCCGGCGTGATCCGTCCCGGCGACGTGCAGCGCATGAGCGCCGGCACCGGCGTGATGCACAGCGAGTTCAACCACTCGAAGGACGGCCAGACCCACTTCCTGCAGATCTGGATCATGCCGGACCGTCAGGGCGTGACGCCGGGCTATGAGCAGAAGCACTTCGCCGAGGGCGACAAGCGCGGCAAGCTGCGCCTGGTCGCCTCGCCGGACGGCGCGCAGGATTCGGTGTCCATCCACCAGGACGCGAGGCTCTACGCCGGACTGTTCAACGGGGATGAACGCGCCGAGCTGCCGCTGGCCGCCGACCGCCTGACCTACGTGCACCTGGTGCGCGGCAAGCTGACGGTCAACGGCCAGGCGCTGGAAGCGGGCGACGCCCTGCAACTGGCCAAGGAAGACCGCCTGGCGATCGAGGCTGGCGAGGACGCCGAAGTGCTGGTGTTCGACCTGCCGGTCTGAGCCGGCGCCGGGCCTGGGGCGGCGTGAACCCGCCCCTCCAGGCCGGCCACTGGCTCGCCTTCGCGGCGCGGCCGGCGCAGATCGCGCCGACCGCGCCCGTCAGGAGCCCGCCGATGTCCGTTCCCCAGTTCCCGCCCTCGACCTCGGCGCCGACGCTGCTCGGCGCCGAGTCCGTTTCAGGCCCCACATCGCTGTCCGCGCACGGACTTTCAGACGCCCTGGGCAACGCCGCGCCGGGCGTGCTCGGCGCGCTGCTGCGCCTGCTGGAGGAGCCTCAGGAGCAAGGCCTGTTCGTCCGGCTGCCGAGGCAGCCGTCACTCTTGCTCGTGCGCCGCCAGACCACCCCGCGCGAGATCGTCGAGTTCGCCTTCGATCCGGACTCGGGCCGCTTCGACTGCACTGCCTGCCTGTGCCTGCCTCCGCCTCCGCTGCGGGAGCCATCGACGGAAGGCGGCTTCGCCCGCGTTGCGCTGCAGGTGCTGACCGGCGCCACCGCCGTCTCGTTCCTGAATCTGTCCCCCATCACCCTGGATACCTGGCAAGTCTGGTTCGTGCCCGATGCGTCGACCGATGTGGTCGATCTCGGCCTCCCGCTCGCACCATCCCCGCGACGTGTGAACCGCAAGTCCGAGCCCTGAAACGCAGCCGCGGCGCGATTGGGGGGCGACCCGGGTTGCGGCTCTCCCCGATGCGCGGGCGAGGGACCGCCGCCTACACTGCCGCGATGCAATCGCTTCGCCCGCTGCTCGCCACGCTTCCGCTGTTCGACTGGGTCGCCCTGCTGCTGTACTTCGTCGGCTGGATCGGCTACGCGCAGTTCTCCAAGCGCCATGCCGAGGGCCGAGGGTCGCTGCTCGCCATCACCAACCGCGTGCGCCGGCAGTGGATGCTGCAGCTGACCTATCGCGACATGCGGGTGCTGGACGGCGCGGTCAGTCAGGCGCTGCTCTCCAGCCCTTCGTTCTTCGCCTCCACCACCATCCTGATCATCGGCGGCCTGCTGGCGGCGCTGGGCGCCAGCGAGAAGACCAGCGCCATGGTGCTGGAGCTGCCCTTTACCGTGCGCACCAGCGCGCTGGTGTTCGACCTCAAGCTGGTGCTGCTGACCGCGATCTTCGTCTACGCCTTCTTCCGCTTCACCTGGAGCATGCGCCAGTACACCTTCGGCGCGCTGCTGGTGGCCTCGGCGCCGGAGGCGGACACCTTCCGCGAACAGGGCGACACCGCCCGCGAGCTTTTCGCGGACCGCGCGGGCGCCGTCGTCGGCATGGCCGCCGAGGCCTTCAACGACGGCTTGCGCGGCTACTACCTGGCCTTTCCGGTGGTGGCATGGTTCTTCTCACCGTGGGCGCTGGCGCTGGCCACCGCAGGCGTGATCTACGTGCTGTACCAGCGGGAGTTCCGGTCCGAGGTGCTGGACGTGCTGAGGACCTGAGCAGGGCGTTGCAAACGAGCGCACAGCGGGCGCGACTGAAAGAGCTCTTCTGAGCTCGCGCCCCGCGGCGCCGCTGCCATGTTCACCTCCAGCACGCCGCCCGGGTGGCCCGGGCCGACGGCGCCCGGCGCCGAAGCCACCGCGCCCACGCAAGACCTGCCCCCGCACTTCGACCGGGCCATGGATTCATTGACTTTGCTCGAACCCGGCATGCCGTCCTGTTCTCGCCGGGACCGCCTGCAACTGAGCGGCCTGGTTTCGCTGCGCGGCTGGCCGGCAGACCTGGACATCTGTGTCACATACGAGGGCGCCCCGGCCGTCAGGTTCCGCTGCGTGGCGGCGTTGACCAGGCCAGACGCAACCGACCGGCGGATCGCACTGGCCCTGCAGCGCCTGACCACGGGCCACTGGCAGGCCGCCGTGCCAAGCGCCAACGGCACCTTGGCCTGGCGAACCTGCGCCCCCTCTGACGAACCCGTCCTCTCCGCGGCCCTGATTGCGTTGGAACGGCACTTGGATCACGGTTTCGAGACAATCCTGGCTCAGCTGATCGGTGACTCTCGGAACAGACCCGCAGGCTCGGTCGACTTCCAACAGCTGGTGACACGGCTGAGCGCCCAGATCCGCGACCGCTACTGGCAAGCCCTGATCCTCGACGAGAGGACCGGGGCTGCGGAAACGGATGAGCATCCCCACATGGATGCCGACGGCGAGCCGCCTCGTAAACGCCCCCGGTGGGATGACGACGCATCCGCCGGGGGCATGGGGTTCAGTGGACCACCCGTCCGAAGCTGAACTCGCCCGGTTCGCCCTTGCCGCTGGACTCGACCCCGACCGGGATCACGTCCTTGGGCCCGAAGCGGCCCTGCAGGATCAGCTTGGACAGCGGGTTCTCGATGCGCTGCTGGATCGCCCGCTTGAGCGGACGCGCCCCGAAGACCGGATCGAAGCCGACCTTGGCCAGTTCGTCGAGCGCTTCGTCGCTGACGTCGAGCTTCATCTCCAGCTTGTCCAGCCGCTGCTCCAGCTGCTTGAGCTGAATGCGCGCGATGGACTTGATCTGCGACGCGCCCAGCGCATGGAAGATCACGGTCTCGTCGATGCGGTTCAGGAACTCGGGCCGGAAGTGGCCCTTGACCTCGCCCCACACCGCCTCGCGAACGACCTCGTCGGATTCGCCCTGCAGCGCCATGATGTGCTGCGACCCCAGATTCGACGTCATCACGATGACGCAGTTCTTGAAGTCCACCGTGCGGCCCTGGCCGTCGGTCAGACGGCCGTCGTCCAGCACCTGCAGCAGCACGTTGAACACGTCCGGGTGGGCCTTCTCGACCTCGTCCAGCAGCAGCACGCTGTAGGGCTTGCGGCGCACCGCCTCGGTCAGGTAGCCGCCCTCGTCGTAGCCGACATAGCCGGGCGGCGCGCCGATCAGCCGGCTGACCGAATGCTTCTCCATGAACTCGCTCATGTCGATGCGGATCATGTGGTCCTCGCTGTCGAACAGGAAGCCCGCCAGCGCCTTGCACAGCTCGGTCTTGCCCACGCCCGTCGGGCCCAGGAACAGGAAGCTGCCCAGCGGCTTGTTCGGATCCGACAGCCCGGCGCGCGAGCGCCGGATCGCGTCCGCCACCGCGGTGATGGCCTCTTCCTGGCCGACCACGCGCTCATGCAGCTTGTCTTCCATCTGCAGCAGCTTGTCGCGTTCGCCCTGCATCAGCTTGGCGACCGGAATGCCGGTGGCGCGGGCCACGACTTCCGCGATCTCCTCCGCGCCCACCATGGTGCGCAGCAGCTGCGGGACGGTCTTGTCCTTGGCCTTGCCAGCTTCCTTGGCCTGGGCTTCGCTCAGGCGCTTCTCGAGCTCGGGCAGCTTGCCGTACTGCAGCTCCGCGACCTTGTTGAAGTCGCCCTTGCGCTTGAGCTCCTCGATCTGGAACTTGATGCGGTCGATCTCTTCCTTCACATGCGCGGAGCCCTGGGCTTGCGCCTTCTCGGCGGTCCAGATCTCCTCCAGGTCGTTGTACTCGCGCTGGAGCTTGAGCAGCTCTTCCTCGATCAGCGCGAAGCGGCGCTGGGAGCCCTCGTCGGCTTCCTTGCGCACGGCCTCGCGCTCGATCTTGAGCTGGATCATGCGGCGGTCGAGCCGGTCCATCGCCTCGGGCTTGGAGTCGATCTCGATCTTGATCTTGGCGGCGGCCTCGTCGATCAGGTCGATGGCCTTGTCGGGCAGGAAGCGGTCGGTGATGTAGCGGTGCGAGAGCTCGGCCGCGGCGACGATGGCCGGGTCGGTGATCTCCACGCCGTGGTGGACCTCGTACTTCTCCTGCAGCCCGCGCAGGATGGCGATGGTCGCCTCCACGCTGGGTTCGTCGACCAGCACCTTCTGGAAGCGGCGCTCCAGCGCGGCGTCCTTCTCGACGTACTTGCGGTACTCGTCCAGCGTGGTCGCGCCGATGCAATGCAGCTCGCCGCGCGCCAGCGCGGGTTTGAGCATGTTGCCGGCGTCGATCGCGCCCTCGGCCTTGCCAGCGCCGACCATGGTGTGGATCTCGTCGATGAACAGGATGATCCGGCCCTCGTCGGCCGCGACTTCCTTGAGCACGGACTTGAGGCGTTCCTCGAATTCACCGCGGAACTTGGCGCCCGCGAGCAGGCCCGCCATGTCCAGCACCAGGACGCGCTTGTCCTTGAGCGACTCGGGCACTTCGCCGTTGACGATGCGCTGGGCCAGGCCCTCGACGATGGCGGTCTTGCCCACGCCAGGCTCGCCGATCAGCACCGGGTTGTTCTTGCTGCGGCGTTGCAGGACCTGGATGGCCCGGCGGATCTCGTCGTCGCGGCCAATGACCGGATCGAGCTTGCCCTGGCGCGCGCGTTCGGTGAGGTCGAGCGTGTACTTCTTGAGCGACTCGCGGTTGCTCTCGGATTCCTGGCTGTCGACCTTCTGGCCGCCGCGTACCGCCTCGATGGCGGCTTCCAGCGCCTTGCGGGTCAGGCCGTGGCCGCGCACCACGCCGGCGAAGTCGGACTTCGCGTCGGCGAGCGAGAGCAGGAACATCTCGCTGGCGATGAAGTGGTCGCCGCGCTTGGACGCCTCTTTCTCGGCGGCTTGCAGCAGGCCGATCAGGTCGCGGCTGGGCTGGACCTGCTGGCCCTCGCCCTGCACCTGCGGCAGCGCGGTGAGCAGCGTGTCGATCGCGGCCTTGAGCGCCGGCACCTTGACGCCGGCGCGCTCGAGCAGCGCCTTGGGGCCCTCGTCCTGGGCCAGCATGGCGGCCAGGACGTGGACGGGTTCGATGTAGGGGTTGTCGCTCGTCACAGCCAGGCTTTGGGCCTCGCCGAGCGCTTCTTGGAACCGGGTGGTGAGCTTGTCAACTCGCATGGGAAAAACCTCCGTTGAGCGACCAAATGGGACTGTGTCCCTATTTTTCAAGAGGAGCGTTCGGCAAGAGCCGCGCCCAACTCTTTACCGTGAGCTCCCACCCCATCCCCGCCCTCCAAGCGGGCGGGGCAGCCGTGGCCCCACCCCGGCCCGCCCCCACGGGGCGGGTGTAGGGCCTCATGCGAGATGTTGAATCAGCTCCGCCTTGTTGTCGCTGACTGCGATCGTCGATCTAGCGCCTTGGACGATGGACCATTGCGGGGCGACGTGGCCGATGTCCAGGTCCAGCAGCACCGGGCACGGCAGGTCGCCGAGCGCCCGCTGAATGGCGTCGAACTCCGTGAAGTCGCCGGCGGACGCGATCTCCGGGGCGACGGCGCTGCGGCCGAAGACGACACCGGCGGCGTCATCGAACCAACCGGCCAGCCGCAGACCGCGCAGCGCGCGGGCGACCTCGAAGGGCGGGAGCTCGGCGATCTCGAGGAAGACGATGGGACGGTCGCCAGTCAACCGCGCGCGCCATGCCGCCAAGTCGCCGAAGGGCGTGCCGGCCAAACGTGACAGGGAGTCCAGGCAACCGCCGATGAGCCGGCCTTCGATGGCCACGGGCTCGTCGACGCCGTCCATACAGCGTGCAACGGTCGTTGGGCCGGCGGGCTGGCGCCACTCGCCCGGACCGCGCCACAGGTCGAAGATCCGCGCCGACACCGCGTCCAGCGCGGGATCCCACAGCTGCATCAGATTCGGCCCGTGGAGCGAAGCCCAGCCCGCCCGCAGCAGCAAGGGCACCTGAACCGTCGACAGGTCGGAGAAGCCGCTGAACCACTTGGGACTCGCGGCGGCCAGACGCTCGAAGTCGAGGAACTCCAGCACCTCGATGGCCAGCTCGCCACCCCAGGGCGGAACCACGGCGGCGACCTCGGGGTCGAGCAGCACCTCCATCAACTCGGCGGCACGCTCCCGTCCGCTCGCGCTTGCACCCTTGATCTGCCGGCGCAACGACCGTCCCTCGCGCACGACGAGTCCCTGGTCGCGCAGCACCGCCAGCGAAGCGTCGAGCCGTTCATGCATCGCCGGTCGCACGCCCGAGGACGGCGCGACGACCGCGACGACATCGCCAGACCGCAGCGGACGCGGAATGCGGACGGCGTCGTTCATCGATGCCGCGCTCACGCGCCGTTCCCCGCGACCGAGATGCCCCAGCGCGCGAGCGCCTCGTCATCGGCCACGCGCGCGTCGACCCAGCGGGCGCCGTCAGGACCGTGCTCCTTCTTCCAGAACGGCGCTTGCGTCTTCAGGTAGTCCATCAGGAACTCGCAAGCCTGGAAAGCCTGGCCGCGATGGCGCGAGCTCACCAGCACCAGCACGATCTGATCGCGCGGCTTGAGCGCGCCGACGCGATGGATCACGCGCGCACCGCGCAGGTCGAAGCGCTCGAAAGCCTGATCGACCATGCGCTCGATCGAGGCCTCGGTCATGCCGGGGTAATGCTCGAGCTCCATCAGCGACACCGGCGTGCCGTCCGCGCCGTCGCGCACCGTGCCGACGAAGCTCACCACCGCGCCGACGCCGCCGTCGTCGGCGCGTAGCGCGAGGGTCTCGGCGGACAGGTCGAAATCGGCGGTCTGGATGGTGACGCGCGGCGGGCGCGAGGCTGGTGAATTCATCGGTCGATTGTGGCATCGAGACACCGTGCGGCGCCGTCCTCCCGATCCGACGTGGCAGCCCATAAAGACGACGCCCAGAGGGATCACGCTTGCCTGAGGGCTCGATGACCGCAACGGATGTCACCGCACCGGCCCGGCCTGCCCCGACGACCCCGCCTTGATGACTTCTTGACACCCCCGCGCCAGGTCTTGCCCCCTCCTTGATGCCCGGCTTTCTACGCTGAAGGCTTCGCAACCACGGCGCTGAACAACCAGCGGCGCCCACCCGCATGAGACCGGTGTTGATCCTCCAGCACGAGGCCGCGCAAGGCCCCGGCTATCTGCTGCAATGCCTGCGCGCGCACGACATCCCCGTCCACCTGCTCCGCCCCGACCTGGGCGAGCCCCTGCCCCGCACCGCCGCCGCCTTCAGCGGCGTTGTGATGCTGGGAAGCGATCACAGCGTCCATGACGGACTGCCCTGGATCCGCGCCGAGCAGTCGCTGCTCATCGACGCGCTTCGCCTGAGCCGCCCCATCCTCGGCCACTGCTTCGGCGCGCAGCAACTGGCCCGCGCCATGGGCGCCGGCGTCGCCCGCAATCCGCGTCCCGACATCGGTTGGCGCGAGCTCTGGATCACCCCCGCCGCGCGCGACCAGTTCGGCGGCGAGGACCGGCTGCTCAGCTTCAACTGGCACTACGACAGCTTCCAGATCCCGCGCGGCGCCACGCGCACGCTGTTTGGCTCGAACTGTCTGAACAAGGGCTTCGCGTTGGGGTCCCACATCGGCCTGCAAAGCCACCTCGAAGTCACCGAGCAAAGCCTGCGCGAGTGGTGCGCCCACGGCCGCGACGAGCTGCGCCGGAGCCGCGGCCTGACCGTGCAGAGCGAGGCCGAGATCCTCGCCGGCCTGCCCGAGCGGCTCGCCCGACTGCGGCAGGCGGCCGGAACGCTCTATCGGCATTGGATCGGACAGCTCGACCGGCCGCCGGTCTTCGGCGGCGCTCGCGCGGCTTGAAACCTGCGCGCAGTGGAAGCTCGGCCCCCGCGTCATCGCTGGACACGGCCGCTCGCATCGCGCGCGGAACGCGACGAGCCCCGCGCCTCATACGAATGGATAACTCCCCTGGACGATTCGATGCGTCCTGACGCGGAGGCAGCGCCGATACTCGGCGCTCGCCCACCCTCGTCCGCTTCCATCGCGCGATCCGCCGCGCCGCCGCCATGACCACCGTCACGCCCGACCGCACGTCCATCGTCAAGACCACCGGCAAGACCGCCCTCGCCCTGCGCCACCTCGCCTTCGAGGACCTCGGGCTGCTCCGCCCCGTCCTGCAAGCGCGCGGCTTCGAGCGCATCACGACGCTGGATGTCGGTGTCGACGACCTGCGCGATGTCGACCTGGAGACGGTCGATCTGCTGATCGTCCTCGGCGGCCCCATCGGGGCCTATGACGACGCGCTCTATCCCGCGCTGCTCGACGAGCTCGCCCTCATCGAGCGCCGCATCGCCGCGCGCCGGCCGCTGCTGGGCGTCTGCCTGGGTGCGCAGCTGATGGCGCGCGCGCTGGGCGCCGACGTCAAGCCGATGCCGCATGGTCAGAAGGAGATCGGCTTCGCACCGGTGCAACTGACCGACGCCGGGCGCGCCTCCGCGCTGGCGCCGCTCGCGGACGGCCAGCCCGTGCTGCATTGGCACGGCGACCAGTTCGCGCTGCCGCAAGGCATTCCCAGCCTCGCCGAAACGCCCCTGTGCCCGCATCAGGCCTTCGCCGTGGACGACTTCGCGCTCGGACTGCAGTTCCATCTGGAGAGCGACCCGGCGCGACTGGAGCAATGGCTGATCGGACACGCCGGCGAGCTGGCTCAGGCGCGCGTGCCGCTCGATCAACTTCGGCGCGACGCCGCTCGGCACGGCGCCGGCTTGCGCGCCGCGCTGGCGGCGGTCATGGCTCGCTTTCTGAAGACGTGAACGTCGCCTTCGACGTTCCGGTCGATTTTCCGGCGGTGAAGCCGCGCGGGCGCTGAACGGCGAGCGCGCCCACGAGCGGGATCGCGGGCCTGGCCCCGAGCTCGCTCCAGGTCACCCGGGGCTGGTCGGCAAACAGGTCGGCCCCGGGTGACAGCGCGTTCGGCAACAAGGGTCGCCGCGCGAGATCCCCGACGCCATCGAGCATCGCGGGCATCGTCGACGGCGAGTCCGCCGGGGACTCGCGCGTGGGCAGCGCCAGCAGATAGCGGCCCAGCACGCGCCGTTCGTCCTCGACCTTCACGATCAGCGCGAAGGGCTGGTCCGAGCGCTCGACCCAGCGCCACCACGGGTTGGAGGGCAGCGACTCGCGTCGCGTCGCGGCGCCGAAGGCCTCGCGCCAGACCACCGACTTCGCCAGAGAGCGCGCGCCCAGCCGCGTCAGCGCGCCGACGTCCGCCGGTATGGGCCCGGCGTGCAGCACCGGGACCGACAACACCGGCGAACCCGCGAGCAGCGCCTCCCGCCGCGGCGTCGACAACCACTCCCCCGTGGCCCGATCGAACACGTCGGTCGCGTTGAAGTAATGCGGCAGCCGGTCGTACCAGACGCGGCGCATGGCATAGGACCAGCTGCCGCGCAGATCATGGCGGTCGTCCAGGCGCTCGATCAGGCGGCGCTCGTGCGCCATCGCCCAGAGCCTGAGCGGGATCGAGGACCGGTCGCCGAAACCGCCGGCCAGGGGATGGCCGTCGGCGCCGAGCAGCAGCGTGCCGCGCGCATCGAAGGCGAGATCAATGTCGGCGCCGTCGAGGTGTTCCTCGATGACCACATGGCGGCCGGCGAGCGCCGACAGCGGCAAGGGCCCGCTGGGCCAGCGCTGATTCGGGGAGGGGAGCGTCGTCGTGTCGTCCGTCGCGCGCATCGGGCGCGGCAACGGCAAGGGAATCAGATGCATGCGTTCCGTCGACCGCCCGGCGTTGTTGGCGCGGGCGGATCCTGGTGGGTTCAGGAAACCGACGGGGAGCGGAGTGGCGGTCGGCGATGCGCTACGGCGTCAGGCCGGTCTCGGGACCGGGAGCCAGGCATCGCGCGG
>NZ_JBCNLU010000047.1:0-28588 GCF_039595295.1 Roseateles sp. | reverse complement strand
GCGACGCGACGCTGCTGATGCACCTGGGCCAGAAGGCCGAGAAGGACCTGTCGGTGCTGGCCAACCCGGGCAGCGAGGAAGAGCGCATCCTGTTCGCCGCGATCAAGAAGAAGATCGCGGAAGACGCGACCTGGTACACCCGCAAGAGCGCCGAGATCATCGGCGTGACCGAGGAGACCACCACCGGCGTGCACCGCCTGAAGGAGATGTCGGACAAGGGCACGCTGCTGTTCCGCGCCATCAACGTCAACGACTCGGTCACCAAGAGCAAGTTCGACAACCTGTACGGCTGCCGCGAGTCGCTGGTCGACGGCATCAAGCGCGCCACCGACGTCATGATCGCCGGCAAGATCGCCGTGATCGCCGGCTATGGCGACGTGGGCAAGGGCTCGGCGCAGGCGATGCGCGCGCTGTCGGCCCAGGTCTGGGTTACCGAGATCGACCCGATCTGCGCGCTGCAGGCCGCGATGGAAGGCTTCCGCGTCGTGACGATGGAATACGCCGCCGACAAGGCCGACATCTTCGTGACCACGACCGGCAACAAGGGTGTGATCCGTCACGAGCACATGGCCGCGATGAAGCACAACGCCATCGTCTGCAACATCGGCCACTTCGACAACGAGATCGACATCGCGTCCATCGAGAAGTACGAGTGGGAAGAGATCAAGCCGCAGGTGGACCATGTGATCTTCCCGGACGGCAAGCGCATCATCCTGCTGGCCAAGGGCCGTCTGGTGAATCTGGGCTGCGGCACGGGCCACCCGAGCTACGTCATGTCCTCGAGCTTCGCCAACCAGACGATCGCCCAGATCGAGCTGTTCGCGCACAAGGACGCCTATGCCGTCGGCAAGGTCTACGTGCTGCCCAAGCACCTGGACGAGCACGTCGCCCGCCTGCAGCTCAAGACGCTGAACGCGCAGCTGAGCGAGCTGACCGACGAGCAGGCCGCCTACATCGGGGTGAGCAAGGCCGGTCCGTACAAGCCGGACACCTACCGCTATTGATAGCCCAACCGTCGAGCGACCCGAGAACCGACCATGCGTGCTGATCAGCTGCTTCTCTCCCTCGGCCTGGCGCCCACGCGCTCGGCCGCCCAGCGGCTGATCGACGCGCGCGCGGTCGAGTGGGAAGGCCCCAAGGGCTGGACCGTCGTGCGCAAGTGCGGCGAGGACTTGCGCGAGACCACCGCCCTGCGCGTGACGGACGACGCCGAGCTGCGTTACGTCTCGCGCGGCGGGCTCAAGCTCGAAGGCGCGCTGGCCAAGGCCGGCGTGTCGGCGGCGGGCCTCTCGGCGCTGGACATGGGTCAGAGCACCGGCGGCTTCACCGACGTGCTGCTCAAGGCGGGCGCGGCCCACGTGACCGGCATCGATGTCGGCCATGGCCAGTTGCACGAGACCTTGAAGGCCGATCCGCGCGTGACCGCCCATGAAGGCATGCACGTGAAGGACTTCGTTCCCGACGCGCCCTTCGATCTGGTCGTGGGCGACCTGAGCTTCATCTCGATGGTCGGCACGCTCAAGCACGTGGTGGGCTGGCTCAAGCCGCAGGGTCAGGCGCTGCTGCTGATCAAGCCGCAGTTCGAGCTCGGCCCCAAGGCCTTGAACAAGAACGGCATCGTCAAGGACAGGTCGCAGTACGTCGTGCTCAAGGAGCAGGCCGTGGCGGCTGCCGAGAAGCGCGAACTCGTCGTCAAGGGCTGGTTCGAAAGCCCGGTCACAGGCGGCGACGGCAACACCGAATTTTTCATCTGGGTTCAGAAACCATGACGACGCCTGTCAGCATCGAATTCTTCCCGCCCAACACGCCGGTGGGCACGGAGAAGCTCAAGACCGTCGTGCAGGAACTGCGCGCGGTGAATCCGCAGTATTTCAGCGTGACCTACGGGGCGGGCGGCTCCACGCGCGAGAAGACGCTGGCCACCGTGGCCGACATCGCCGCCCAGGGCTTCGACGCGGCCCCGCATCTATCCTGCGTCGGCTCCACGCGCGAGAACATCGCCGAGATCCTCGCGACCTACCGCGCGCAGAACATCCGCCGCGTGGTCGCGCTGCGCGGCGACCTGCCCAGCGGCACGGCCACGGCCGGCGAGTTCCGCTACGCGTCGGAGCTGGTGCGCTTCATCCGCGAGACGCAGGGCGAGGACTGGGACATCGAGGTCGCCGCCTACTGCGAGTACCACCCGCAGCAGCGCTACGCGGCGCGCGACCTGCAGTTCTTCGCCGACAAGGTGCGGGCCGGCGCCAGCGGCGCGATCACGCAGTTCTTTTACAACCCCGATGCCTACTTCCATTTCGTCGAGGCGTCGCGGGGGCTGGGCGTGGAAGTGCCGATCGTGCCGGGCATCATGCCGATCAACAACTTCTCGCGCATCGCGCAGTTCGCGCAGCGCGACGGGATCGAGATCCCGCGCTGGGTCGCGCTGAAGATGGAGGGCTACATGGACGATGCCGCGTCGGTACGCGCTTTCGGCCTGGACGTGGTCACCCGGTTGTGCGAGCGCCTGATCGCCGGCGGCGTGCCGGGGCTGCACTTCTATACGCTCAACCAGAGCGCGCTGACGCTGGAGTTGTGCGCGCGCCTCGGTCTCTCGACCCGGGCTTGATAAGACTCAAGCGGCGGGCGCTGTCACGGGACGTGACAGCGGCCCGCCGTCCTTCCTTGTGAAGGATCAAAAAGCGTGGTCCGGGGCGGTCGTTCAATCCTTGTCATCCCATTGACCAGGAGAACTCGCATGACCCGCATTTCCGTTCGTCGCTCTCATGTTCACGCTGCCGCGGCGGCCTCGCTCGCGGCGCTGACGCTGGCCGTCGCGATGCCGGCGCAGGCGCAATCGACGCCGTGGCTGCTGCGCGCGCGCGCCGTGAACATCGATTCGGCGGACAAGGACAGCACCGGCCTGGGCCTGTCGCTGAGCCGCAAGACGATTCCCGAAGTCGACATCAGCTACTTCATCACGCCCAACATCGCGACCGAGCTGATCCTGACCATCCCGCAAAAACACACGCTGCGCAGCAACGGCGCGAGCATCGGCAGCGTCAAGCACCTGCCGCCGACGCTGACGCTGCAGTACCACTTCAATCCCGAAGGCAGCTTCCGCCCCTACATCGGCGCAGGCGTGAACTACACGATCTTCTCCGGCGTGCATTTCGATCAAGCGGTGCAGACGGCGCTGGCGCCCAGCATCAAGAAGCACAGCATCGGCCTGGCCGCGCAAGCCGGCTTCGACGTGATGCTCGACAAGCAGTGGTCGATCAACGTCGACATCAAGAAGATCCAGATGGACACTGATGTGCGCTCCAAGGGCGCCTCCGTCGGCAAGTTCAAGATCAATCCGCTGCTGGTGGGCGTGGGGGTGGGGTATCGGTTCTGAGCGACACCGCGATCCCATGACGACGAAGGGCCCGCGAGGGCCCTTCTTCACTTTCGCGAGTGATCGGTCTCAGTCCAGCGCGGCAAACGCATCCCGCGTCATGTTCTCCGGCGCGCCGCTGTCGATGCAGGCGACGTCATCCTCGATCCGCACGCCGCCGAAGGCGCTCAGGTGCTTGACCAGCGCCCAGTCGACCTGCGCCGCCGCGGGCGTCGCGCGCAACTGCTCCAGCAGCATCGGGATGAAGTACAGCCCCGGCTCGATGGTCACCACCATGCCCGGCCGCAGCACCCGCGTCAGACGCAGATAGCGGTGACCCTCGGGCTTGTCGATCACGCCGCCGTCCTCATTCGCCATGAAGCCGCCGACGTCGTGGACTTGCAGACCCAGCAGATGGCCGATGCCGTGCGGCAGGAAGGTCGCGGTGACGCGCTGCGCCACCATCGCCTCCTCGTCCATCTTCACGATGCCCAGCTGACGCAGCACGCCGGCGATCTCGCGATGCGAGGCCAGATGCACGTCGCGGTAATCGACGCCCGCGCGCACGCCGTCGACCAGCCGCAGCTGCGCCGCTTCCATCGCATCGATCAGCGCCTGGAAGCTCGCGTCGCCGTTGCCGGTCGTGCGCGTGATGTCGGACGCGTAGCCCACGCTGTGCGCGCCCGCGTCGACCAGCAGGGACAGCGACTGCGCCGGCGCCTTCACGTCCTGGTACTGGTAATGCAGCACGGCCGCATGCTCGTTCAGCGCGACGATGTTGCCGTAGGGCAGATCGCGCTCGGCATGGCCGCTGGCCGCCAGATAGGACCGATGGATCTCCGCCTCCGAGCGCCCCTCGCGGAACGCGCGTTGCGCGGCCAGGTGCGCCTTCGCGCCCAGCGCAGACGCTTCGCGCAAGCGCAGCAGCTCATAGGGCGTCTTCACCGCGCGGGCGTAATGGAGCGGATTCAGGACTTCCGGCGGGTTGTTGGGCACCACGCCGTCCAGCGCGGCATCGGCCTCGCCAATGATGGCCAGCCGGCCCGGCACCTGCAGATGCTGGCGCGCCTCCTCCGCACGGCGCACGACGATCAGCTCGAAATGCTCGACCCAGAAGCCGCTCGGCGCGGCGGGCGGCACGTGCCAGTAGTCCTCGGGCTGGCAATAGACCAGACGCGGCTTGTGGCCGGGACGGATCACCAGCCAGCTGTCGGGATGCTGGACCAGCGGCACCCACAGCTTGAAGTGGGGATTGGTCTGGAAGACATAGGGCCGGTCGTCGAGGAAGGCGAACTTCTCGATGCCCGACGCGATCAAGAGCGCGTCGTAGCCGCCGCGCTGGAGCGCATGCTCGGTGCGGGCCTGCTGCTCGGCCAGGTGGGCCGCATACAAGGAATTCAGGGAAGAGGAATCAACGGACGTCATGCGCGGGGATTCTCCCAGACCAACCCCATCTCGGTGAGCATCGCATCCAGCCGGACGTCGTTGGGCTGCGCGGTCAGCGTGGGCTGGAAGCCGTGGCTGTAGCCGATGCCGACCACGATGGGCTTGGGCTCGATACGCGCGATGGTGCGCAGCATGAAGCCGCCCCCATAGCCCAGCCGGATGCCGCCCGGCCCGTAGCCCAGACACGGCAACAGCAGCAGTTGCGGATCGAAGGACTCGGTGTCCTTGGGCTTGGTGATGCCGGTACCGTCCTCTTCCATCGGGCAGCCGGGATACCAGACGTGGAAGCGCAACCGCTCTTCCTCGCGATCGACCACGGGCAGGCCGATGCGACGATTCGCGTCCACCTCGCTCCAGCGGAACAGGGCTGGGAGCGGATCGAATTCGCCCTTGATCGGCCAGTAGGCCGCGATGCGCAACTCCTTGCGCGCCACCAGCCACACGCGCAGCGTGCGCTGCAACTCGTCCGCCAGATCCAGCCGCCCCGGCAGGTCCAGGCGTTCCTGGATCAGCCGCTCGCGCAAGGCCTTGCGGTCCGTGGCGATGGCGGGGGACAGGGGGTGCTTGTCGTTCGGAAGGTCCATCCGGCTCCCTTCGGGCCAGACGCGGCCCAGGAAGCGGCGATTGTGGCCGTGACGCGTGGCATGCGCCAGAGGAGATGACTACAGTCGGCCCTCATGGCACGAGGCACCACCACCACCGGCACCGTCCGCCGCGTCACCGGCGCCGGCAGCGATTTCGCCAACCACTGCATGGAGTTGCTCAGCCCGCTCGGGCCGGTGCTGGCGCGCCGGATGTTCGGCGGCTTCGGGCTCTACGTGGACGACCTGTTCCTCGCGATCATCAGCCGCGACGAGCTCTATCTGAAAGCCGACGCCCAGAGCCAGCCCCGCTACGAGGCGGCGGGCTGCGAGCCCTTCCGCTACGCGCGCACCGGCAAGGACGGGCGCGAGGAAGTCGCCAGCCTGAATTACTTCCGGCCGCCGGAGGAGACGCTGGAATCCCCGGCGCTGATGCTGCCCTGGGGGCGCGTCGCGATGGAATCGGCCTTGCGCTCGGCCAACTCGAAGGCGAAGACGAGCACGCCGAAGAAGAGGGCCGGCACCACCGCCGCCCCCAGCACCGAGAAGAAAGCGAAGCCGCTCACGGCCGCCTCCCCGCTCAAGCGCCCGCGAGCCGCAGGCCGAAAGTCGGGAGCCGGCTGACGCGGCGCTCGGTGCGCGCGGCGCAGACGCTGGGCGGCACCAGCAGCTGGAAGCGCGCGGCCGGCCAGGCTTCGACGACCAGCTCCGAGCCGTCCTCGACGACCAGCGTGTCGCCGGCGTTCAGCCACACGTCCTCGGCCGGCAGCGACAGCGCGCCGCGCTGGGTCAACCAGACGCGCCCTTCCAGGACGCGCAGCTCGCGGCGGCCCGGGCCGATCGGCAACGACATCGCCTCGCCCTGAGACAAAGTCCACGCCGCGTCGCCGTGCGTGACCTGGATTGATGACTTTTGCGTGACGTTCATGGTCTACCCCTCGCCCGTCGAGACCCGCGCGCATCGGCGGCATTCCTCGTGAGCATGGCGGAATATTAGGGTTCGCCCGCAGTCCGGTCCAATGAGTCTTCTCACGCGGATTGATACCATCCGCGCATGAATCAGCCCCGAAATCGCCCACTCGCGGTGGGCGCGCTGCGCGCCTTCGAAGCCGTCGCCCGGCGGCTGAGCTTCAGCGGCGCCGCCGAGGAACTGTTCCTGACCCAATCTGCCGTCAGCCGCCAGATCCGATCGCTGGAAGAGGAACTCGGCGCCACGCTCTTCCTGCGCGGCACTCGGCATGTGGAGCTCACGCCCGACGGCAAGCTGCTGCAGACGGCGGTGGAGTCCATCCTCGACCGCCTGGACGGGACGGTGCGCCAGATCCGCAGCACGCGTGGCCGGCGCGTGGTCAACGTGACGACCTTCGCGTCCTTTGCCTCGCTGTGGCTGATCCCGCGGCTGGAGGCCTTCCAGCGCGCGCACCCGGACATGGACATCCGCGTCTCCGCCCACGACCAGCTGGTGGATCTGGAGGACAGCGAGGTCGACATCGCGCTGCGCTACGCGACCCCGGGCCGGGGCGTGCCACCGACGGCGCAGCGCATGTTCGGCGAGGTGCTGACCCCGGTGGTGAATCCCTGGGTCGCCGCCCAGGCCGCGGAGGGCAAGGGCCCCGCGCTGAGCGAGGCGGCCGACCTGCGCCAGTACACGCTGGCCGAGGAAGACGACCAGCGCCCCAGCGGCCTGTTCCTGAGCTGGCGCCGCTGGCTGGCCCTGCACGGCGCGCCGGACCTGCAGCCGCGGCGCTGGATGTACCTGAACTTCACCTACCAGCAGATCCAGGCGGCGGTGTCCGGCCAGGCGGTCGCACTGGCGCGGCTGCCGCTGATCATCGAGGCCCTGCAGCGCGGCGAGCTGGTCGAGCCTTTCGGCCGCGGCGGTCGCACCGACTGCCCGACGGTCTATTGGCTGATGCTGTCGCCGCACGGGCGCTCGCGGCCGGAGGTGGTCGAGTTCGCGCGCTGGATCGGGGAGCAGGCCGCCCTCACCCGCCGCGCGATCGGCGAGGCCGATCCGCCGATCGACGAGCGATCGACCTGAGCCGCCCCTCAGGGCGCGATGACTTCGCGCTCGGTCAGGACCACCGTCATCGCCTGGTCGTGCGGCAGGACCTCGAAGGCCGCCTCGCAGCAAGCCCAGGCCAGTCCGATCGTGGTCACGCCGGGATGGGCCTCGATCCAGCGGTCGAAGTAGCCGCCGCCATAACCCATGCGGAAGGCCTCGCGGGTGTAGCCCAGGCAGGGCACCAGCAGTACTTCCGGCACCAGCACCGGCCCGGCGCAGCTGGGGATGCCGCACTCGTCCTTGAGCGTCGGCTCCCGGCCGTCCCAGCGTCGGAATTCCATCGATGCGGGCCCACGATCGCCGGCCTTGCGCGCGAAGGGCAGCGCGAGTTGCATCTGCGCGCTCAGCTTGTGCGCCGCGGCCCAAGCCGCTGCGTTAAATTCCCCCTCCAGCGGCCAGTACAGGCCGAGGCTCAGCGGCTCGAGCTGGTGCAGCAGTTGCAGCAACTGCTCGCCCAGCCGATCGGTCGCGAGAGGGGCCTCGGCGCTGGCCGACCATTCACGGCGGCGCGCCAGCAAGGCGCGGCGCAGCTCGCTTCGCTCATGGGGCCAGGTCTTGCCGGCGCCGGTTTCGGCACCGGACGGGGTCGGATCCTTGGGGGAGGCATTCATCGCAGTTCGGCATGAAGTTCGCTCGGATCACTGTAACCGCCCTCGCCTGCGCGACCGTGTCGGCCCTGGCCGCGCTCGCCTCCCTGGCGCCGCTGTCCGCCGCCGCGCAGGCGCCCTCGAATTTCAAGGTCGTGGCCAACCCGCTGCCGCCGCTGCCGGACCTGGTCACCGACGCCCGCGAGGCCTGGCGGGTGCGCGATCGCGCCAAGCTCGGCGCGATGCGACAAGCGGCTTTCGACCAGCAGCATCCGCTCGCGCCCTGGTTCGATTACTGGGAGCTCAACGCCCGCCTGTCCGAGGCGCAGCAGCCCGAGCTCAACGCCTTCTATGCGCGCTGGCCAGGCAGCTATGTCGAGGACCGGCTGCGCAACGACTGGCTGCTGGAGCTGGGCCACCGCCGCGACTGGGCCAACTTCCGACGCGACCTGGCCGCCTACAAGATGCAGGACGACCGCGAGGTGGTCTGCTACACGCTGCTGGCCGACCCGCCCAAGCGTGAGCTGCGCGACAGCGCCCGCACGGCGTGGTTCGCGCAGCGCGACGCCGACGAGGGCTGCAACATGCTGGCGGCCACGCTGCACGAGAACGGCGTGTTCAAGGACGCGGACGTGTGGCGCAAGCTGCGGCTGGTGGTGGAGACCAACAAGCCGCGCGCGGTGAAGCAGGCCGCGGCGCTGCTGTCCAAGGCCGATCAGGACGCGGTCGCCGAGCTGATGGACAAGCCCGAGCGCTATCTGAAGCGCAAGGGCGCGGCCTCGCCCCGGGCCAAGGCGGAGCTGACCTTGCTGGCGCTGATGCGCCTGGCCGCGACGGACTACGACAAGTCCGAGGACGACGTGAAGCGCTGGGCCCCCAAGCTGCCGGGCGAGCTGTCCGCCTGGCTGTGGGCCCAGTACGGCCGTCAGGCCGCGCTGCGGCTCAAGGATGAGGCCAGCGATCATTTCGAGCGCGCGATCAAGCTCCAGGCCAAGGCCCGCGAGCCCATCGAATGGAGCGACGACACGATCACCTGGATCGCCCGCGCCGCGCTGCGCGCTGACAACGGCGCCGGCCGTCCCGCGCAGCTGCTGGCCGCCATCGAGCTGATGAAGCCGGCGGACCAGAAGGACATCGGCTGGCAATACTGGCGCGCCAAGGCGCAGCAACAGCTGGCCGACAAGGGACCGGCCGGCGATGCGCAGCGCCGCGAGGCGCAGGAGTCGCTGCGGGCAATGGCCTCGCCGCTGAACTTCTACGGCAAGCTGGCCGCGGACGAGCTCAAGCTGCGCCTGCCGCTGCCACCCACACCGGCCGAGCTGACGGCCCAGGAGCGCGCCTTCGTCCAACAGCAGGCGGGCATCCAGCGCGCGCTGCAGCTGCTGGCCGTGGGCCTGCGCAGCGAGGGCCAGCGCGAGTGGAACTTCAGCCTGCGCGGCCTGTCCGACCGCGAGCTGATGGCCGTCGCCCAGACCGCCTGCGAGCGCGAGCTCTGGGAGCGCTGCATTCAGACCAGCGAGCGCACCAGGGGCGAGATCGATCTGGCTCAGCGCTTCCCCATGCCTTACCGCGCGGAGGTGTTCAAGACGGCGACGGCGGCGGGCCTCGATCCGGCCTATGTCTACGGGCTGATCCGGCAGGAGTCGCGCTTCATGATGGACGCGCGCTCGCACGTGGGCGCCGGCGGCCTGATGCAGGTGATGCCGGCCACCGCCAAGTGGACCGCCAAGAAGCTGGGCGTGGACTTCAAGCCCGACATGCTGCATGACCGCGACACCAACCTGCGCCTGGGCACCGGCTATCTGAAGCTGGTGATGGACAGCTTCGAGGGCTCGCAGGCCATGGCTGCGGCGGCCTACAACGCCGGGCCGGGCCGGCCCCGCCGCTGGCGCGAGGGCCCGCCGCTGGACGCCGCCATCTGGACCGAGAACATCCCCATCTGGGAGACCCGCGACTACGTGCGCAAGGTGCTGTCCAACGCGACCATCTACGCCCAGCTGATGGGCCGCGAGGGCGGCACGCTGCTGCGCGACCGCCTGGGCCGCGTCATCGGTCCGGCCGGCATGCCGCCGCAGGAAATCCCCGCCAACGGCAACTGAGAATTGAAGAAGAAAGCGACTCCCTCCATGCAACTGGTCATCGGCAACAAGAATTACTCGTCCTGGTCGATGCGGCCCTGGGTCCTGCTCAAGGGCCTCGGCATCGAGTTCGAAGAACTGGTGGTGCGCTTCGACTTCGAGCCGGGCTCGGCCTTCTATCGCGCGCTGGCGCCGCTGACGCCCACGCTCAAGGTCCCAGTGCTGGTCGACGAGGGCCTGTCGGTGTGGGACTCGCTGGCCATCGTCGAATACATCGCCGAGCGCTTCCCCGACAAGCCGGTCTGGCCGCGCGACGCCCGCCAGCGCGCCCGCGCGCGCAGCCTGTGCGCGGAGATGCACAGCGGCTTCGGCCAGCTGCGCAGCCTGTGCCCGATGAACATCGACGCCAAGCTGGCCTTCGTCGGTCAACGGCTGCTCGCGACCGAGCCCAGCCTGCACCGCGACTTGGCCCGCATCGCCGAGCTCTGGACCGATGCGCTGGCGCAGAGCGGCGGCCCCTTCCTGTTCGGCGAGTTCGGCGCGGTGGACGCGTTCTTCGCGCCGGTGGTGATGCGGGTGACCCGCTACGGCCTGCCGCTGCCCGCGTCGCTGCAGGACTACGTCGACCGCCTCCAGCAGGCGCCAGGCGTGCGCGAATGGATCGCCGACGCGCTGGCCGAGAAGGACTTCCTGGACATCCAGGAGCCTTATCGCGACGTGCGCGGCCAGGTGCCGGTGCTCAAGCGCTGAATCGGCGCTGAGCGACGCTGAGCAAAAGCCGAAAAGAAACCGCCTCCGATGCCCGAGGGCAAGGGAGGCGGCGAGATCGGTCTGAAGTCTGGATCGAGATCGAGAAAGGCCGCTGCGTTCGCGGCGAGAAGCCCCGTGATCAGTGGTCGCGGCGGCGGCGGACCAGGAATCCGGCTGCCAGCAGGCCGACGAGCATCATGGCCTGGTTCTGCGGTTCGTTGACGAAGGACGGCGCGGTGACGGCGTCCTCCTGCTCGTTCACATCGGGCAATTGCGGGGCGCTGGGCTGGCTCTGGCCGACGAAACTGGATTCGGCGGTCACGGCGACCTGGGGGGTCGCGGAGGTCGGTTCCTGGACTTGCGCCTGAGCGGACAGACCGAAGCCGCTCAACAGGAGCCAAAGGACTGCTTTCATTCTTAAACTCCCACTGCTCGACCTGCCTGCCTTACACGTGCGTCTCTCTCGGTAAGTCGGCCTGTTGAAACAGGCACTGTTGTGCAGGAGGTCCTTGGTGAATATACGGATTCGCAGCCTAAGGGAGCACCCCACAGACTGGGGATGTTGCGCCGCAACATGAGTATTCAAATGTTTCTCGTCGGGGGTGCCGTTCGCGACGCCCTGCTGGGCCTGCCGGTGCAGGACCGCGATTGGGTGGTTGTCGGTGAGACGCCCAAGTCCTTGATCGACAAGGGATTTGTTCCTGTCGGCAAGGATTTCCCGGTCTTCCTGGATCCCGTGACCCATGAAGAGGTGGCACTGGCCCGGACCGAGCGCAAGACTGGATCCGGATACCACGGTTTCCAGTTCCACACGGACCCTGGCGTCACGCTCGAAGAAGACCTGATCCGCCGTGACCTGACCATCAATGCGATGGCCCGGGGGGCGGACGGCGTGCTCGTCGACCCCCACGGCGGCCAGCGCGATCTCGCGGCGCGGGTGCTGCGGCATGTGTCGCCGGCCTTCGCGGAGGATCCGGTGCGCATCCTGAGGCTCGCGCGCTTCGCGGCCCGCTTCGGCGATTTCAGCGTCGCCCCCGAGACCATGGATCTGATGCGCGAGATGGTCGCCGCCGGCGAGGCCGATGCGCTGGTTGCCGAGCGCGTCTGGCAGGAGATCGCCCGCGGTCTGATGGAGGCCCACCCGGCGAGAATGATCGAGATCCTGCGCGACTGCGGCGCGCTGGCGCGGATCGCGCCGGAGCTGGATCGGCTCTTCGGCGTCCCCCAGCCCGAGGCGCACCATCCCGAGATCGACACCGGCGTTCACCTTCTGCTGGTCCTTCAGGAATGCGCGCGGGTCCAGGCACCGCTGCCGGTGCGCTATGCCGCGCTGTGCCACGACCTGGGCAAGGGGGTGACGCCGCGCGATGAATGGCCCCGGCACCTGAGGCACGAGACCCGCAGCGAGAAGCTGGCGATCGCGCTGTCTCAGCGCTGGCGCGTGTCGTCGGAGTGCAAGGAGCTGGCCGAGCTGGTGGCGCGCGAGCACACGCACGTGCATCAAAGCCTGGACTTCAGCCCCGAGGCGCAACTGCGGCTGATCGAGCGCTGCGACGCGCTGCGCCGGCCGGAGCGCTTCGCGCAGCTGCTGCTGGCCTGCGAGTGCGATGCGCGGGGGCGCGCCGGTCTGCAGGACCGCGAGTATCCGCAGCGCGCGAAGCTGCTGGCGGCGCTGCAGCGGGTGCAGGCGGTGGATCAGGCGGCGATCTCAGCCGCGGCCTTGGCCGAGGGCAAGAAGGGCCCGGCCATCGGGCAGGCGATCCAGGCGGCGCGGCTTGCGGCGCTGCGTGAAGCTCGGTGAGTTGAGCGCAGGGCATCAGCGACTCCGGGGAAGCCCCCTCCCCCATTGGACGGGGCACCGGGAAAACGACGACACCCGCGGTCCCCCATGCGCGGGCGCGCGACCTACAGTCCGCGCCCATGTCTGGTCTGCCACCCCAATCGCCGCCAGTGTCGTCGCTGGAGTCATCGTTGGATTCGTCGTCGATGACGCCGCCATCCTCGCCCGAGCGGCGCCGCTGGATCTCGGCGGCGGCCGTCACGGCGATGCTGCCCGGCTGGCCCGTTTCGCCAGCCCTCGCCGCCGAGGCCGACACGCCGCCCGGCAAGCCCACGGCCTCCACAAGCGAGGCCGCGATCAGCGCCTCGCTCGATCTGTTCTTCTCGCAGCCCACGATCCACAGCGCCAGCCTGTCTCCCGACGGCCGCCATCTGGCCATGGTCGGCACCGGCGACCGGCGCCCCGTGGCCCTGGTGCAGGAGCTCGCGACGCAGAAGACCATCGCGGTGATGCCCAACGCCAGCGAGCGGCCGTTCTGGCGCTCCGGCGCTCTGGGCGACGTGGTCGATCTCACCTGGATCGACACCGATCTGCTCATCGTCCGGATGACGCGCAGCACCTCCATGGTGCTGCGACCGAGCAGCGAGCTGGTTGCGACGCTCAAGGGCACTTTCGTTGAGCAGCTTCCGGACCAGCCGGACGGAAAGAAGTCTGTGCTGTCGATTCACGACGACGTGATGCACTGGGTGGACGTGCCCGACGGCGAGCAGGTGGAGATCATCCCGCTGCTGCCCGCCACGCCCCGGCACTGGGCCTTCGACGCCAAGGGCAGGCTGCGCGCGGCGACGACCGTCAAGTCGTCTGGAGCGGACGAGCCCGTCTGGACCCAGTGGTATCTGCCTCCGGGCGCCAAGGCCAAATGGCAGCAACTGGAGCAGACCACGGACTTCGAGGCGGTCTGGCAACCCCTTCGTGTGCTGGACGACGGCGAGATCGTCGTGCGCGCGCGGACAGGTCGCGACACCTTCGCCGTGTTCCGCTACGACCCGAATCGGCGCCAGCTCGGCGAACTGATGGCGGGCCATCCCACCGAGGATTTCCTGGGCAAGGAGCGCCTGGACATGGGCGGTTACGACTCGGCCGTCACCGGCGGCCTCCGGCGCCAGGAGTACTGGTTCGACGAGCGCCGGACCCGTCTGCAGAAGGCCGTCGACCAGGCCTTGCCCGGCAAGCTCAACCGGCTGATCGGCAAACGCGATGCGGCACACGTGCTGGTGCACAGCCGCAGCGACGTGGATCCGGGGCGCTGGTACAGCCTGGACACGACGGGGATGGTCATTGCGCCGGTGGGCGTCGCACGGCCCGACATCAATCCCGGCCACATGCGCCCGGTGACCGCCTACCGCTATCCGGCGCGCGACGGCCTGAACATCCCGGCCTACCTGACTCGCCCCAGGAGCGACGGACCCGCGCCGACGGTGGTGCTTCTGCGCGGCAATCCGATCCATCGCGACGACTGGGGCTGGGATGCCGAAGTCCAGTGGCTGGCCGCGCAAGGGTTCGCGGTCTTCCAGCCGCAGGTCCGCGGCTCCTTCGGCTTTGGCCGCGCGTATCAGGCCGCTGGCTATGGGCAATGGGGTCGCGCGATGCAGGACGACATCACCGACGGCGTCCAGCAGTTGATCGCTCGCGGCATCGCGGATCCGGCGCGCATCGCCATCGTCGGATCCAGCTACGGCGGCTATGCCGCGATGTGGGGACTGGCGACGACGCCCAAGCTCTACCGCTGCGGGATCAGCCTCTCCGGCATCAGCGATCCGGTCGAGTTCCTGCGCACCACGCGGACCAAGGAGACGCCGCCGGACGTGCTCGCGCTGCGTCGACGCCTGATGGGCGATCCCTCGGTCGATGCGGCGGCCTTGCGGGCGGTCGCGCCGATCACGCAGGTCGATCGCATCGAGGCACCGCTGCTGCTGGCGCATCCCATCGAGGACCGCATCGTGCCGCGCGATCAGAGCGAGACCATGGTGCGCGCACTGACGGCGCTCGGCAAACGCGTCGAGTGGCTGCCGCTGAACGGGGACCACGTGCCGACCGTCGCCGAGGAGTCGCAGCAGCGCCTCTACCGCCAGCGGATGCTGGCCTTCCTCAACCGCCACCTGGCAGCGAAGGCGGATTGAGGCCTCACAAGGTGTGCGACCGATCCCCCGCGCTGAACCCCAGCGCATCGAAGCTCGCGTCATCGGGCGCGAAGCCGACGACCTTGAACAGTTCGCCCATCTCGTGCTCGGCGATCAGGCGGTGCGCCATGCCGCGCTGCGTGAGGTCGGCCTCGGACAGCAGCTCCACCAGCCCGCAATTGATCAGGAAGTTGGCCTGACTGGTGTAGCCCAGCACCGTCATGCCCGCGTCCTGCCCCGCCAGCGCGATGCCGGTGAAGTTCACATGCGTCGTGATGTCCTTCTGGCCCGGCAGCGCCAGCGGGTCCGGATCCGCCATGTGCAGGTGGTGGCACATCAGCGTGCCGCCGGTGCGCTGCGGGTGGTAGTACTCCGACTCGGGGAAGCCGTAGTCGATGAAGAACGCCGCGCCCCGCTTCAGGTGCCGCGCCAGCGTGCGCACGAAGGCCTCGGCCTGCGGATGGATCTCGACCACCGTGCCGGGAACAAAGCCGACATCGTGCCCCGGCGGCGTCGGCGGACGCGCGTCGCCGGGACGATCCTCGAAGTGCAACTGGTCCTGCGCGTCCAGCGTCACGCCGCGTTGCAGCCAGTGCTCGCCGTCCCAGCGCAGCAGCTCGACCGGCATCGCGTCCAGCAGCTCGTTGGCGACCAGCACGCCGTGGATCTCGTCGGGCCAGCGGTCCAGCCATTCGACGCGGGGCGCGAAGCGCGCCAGCCGCTCCCCTTGACGCTCACGCAGCATGCCGGAGAGGTCGACGATGAAGTACTTCGCCAGCGGCTGGCCCAGCGCGTCCAGCGTCTCGATCAGCTGTTCGGCGAGCTTGCCGCTGCCGGCGCCGAACTCGATCACCGTGTCCGTGCCGCTGTGCTGCAAGGCCTGCGCCACCTGACGCGCCAGCGCGCGCCCGAAGAGCGGCGAGAGCTCCGGCGCGGTGACAAAGTCCGAGCCCTGCTGCGGCATGGTTCCGAACTTGCGCCGCGCGTTGGCGTAGTAGCCCAGGCCCGGCTCGTACAGGGCCGCGCTCATGTAGCGGTCGAAGGGCAGCCAGCCGCCGGCCTGAGCGATGAGCTCGCGCAAGCGCGCGAGCATCGCCGGTTCCGTGGCCGGCGCGCCCGCCGATGGGGACGCGGAGGCCATCGTCGTCGACGTGGGAACGGAAGCGACGGACGTGCCGTTCGCGCGTCCGGTGGGGGGTGTCATGGAAGTCATGTGTCGATCCGGGGCAGCCGGGGCTTGCCACGCGCGGCCAGCCAGGCTTCGAATTCATCGGCGGGCATGGGCGGCGCGATCGCCTCGCCCTGGAGCTCGTCGCAGCCCCATTCCGCCAGCAGGTGCCATTGCCGCGCGTTGCGTACGCCTTCGGCCCCCACGCGCAGTCCCAGGCCCTTGGCCATCTGCACCACCGCGCGGGTGATCGCGGCCGCGCCGCGGTCATCCGGCAGCTCGCCGACGAAGCTTTGATCGATCTTGAGCTTGTCCAACGGCAGCCGGGTCAATTGATTCAGCGCGGTGTAGCCGGTGCCGAAGTCGTCGATGGAGATCGCCAGCCCCTGCGCGCGCAGCGTCTGCAGCAGCTCAGGCAGGCGGTCGATCTCGTCGGTCAGCATGCGCTCGGTCAACTCCAGCTCCAGCCAGTTGCCCGGCACACCCGCCGTCTTGAGCACATGCGCGACCGACTTGGCGAAGCTGCCCAGCCGGAACTGCATGCTCGAGAGGTTGACCGCGATGGGCACCTCGGCCACGCCGCGCTCGTGCCAGCTGCGGGCGTGCCGCGCGGCCTCGTGCATCACCCACTCGCCCAGCGGCACCATCAGCCGATGGCGCTCGGCCACCAGAATGAAGGCGTCCGGCGTCAGCAGGCCGCGCTCCGGATGCCGCCAGCGCAGCAGCGCCTCGGCGCCGGTGAGCCGCCCGGTCTGCGCGTCCACCTGGGGCTGGAAGAAGAGCACGAACTCGTCCGCCGTCAGCCCTTGGGCCAGTTCGGCCTCGATCACGAAATCCGCATAAGCGTTCTCGGCCATCGCCGGCTCGAAAAAGCGGTAGGTGGCGCGGCCGGCGGTCTTGGCCAGGTACATCGCGGTGTCCGCGTGCTGCAGCAGTTCCTCGGGCGTGCCGCCGTGCTCCGGGTACATCGCCACGCCGATGGACGGCGTCACCGACAGATCGCGGCCATCCGCCTGCACCGGCACCTCGACGACGCTGAGCAGCGCGTTCAGCACCGTCTGTACATCGCGACGCTGATGCACGTCCTCCAGCAGCACGACGAACTCGTCGCCGCCGAAGCGGGCCACCAGATCGCTCGCCCGCAGGCCGCCCTTGAGCCGCTCCGCCACCGTGGCCAGCACCTGATCGCCCTCGAGGTGGCCCAGCGAATCGTTGACCCGCTTGAAGTTGTCCAGGTCGATGAAGAGCAGCGCCGCGCGCGGCGCCTCGGGTCGCGACAGTCGCTCGCGCAGCCGCTCCATGAAGGCGGGCCGGTTCAGCAGGCCCGTCAGCGGGTCGTGCTCGGCCAGGTGCTGGATGCGGGCCAGCGCCTCCATGTGCGCGCGCAGGTCATGCACGATGGTCATGCGCAGACGCTCGCCGTTGAACCACATGGTCCTGACGATGAATTCGACGTCGATGCGCTCGCCGCTGCGATGCTGGATGGCGGTCGCATAACGGGTCTCGCGGCCGGAAGCCATCACCTCGCGCACCACCTCGATCTGATCGGGCGCCACCATGGACAGCGCTGGCCGGCCGACCAGCTCCTCCAGCGAGTAGCCCACCAGCTCGCACAGCGGCGGGTTGACGTCGGTCATGAGACCGTCTCGGTGGAAGACGATGCCCTCCATCGAGGCCTGCATGAACTTGGTCAGGCGCTCCTCGGACTCGCGCACCGCGCGTTCGGCCTCGCGGAAGCGGGTGATGTCGCTGATCAGGACGAAGGCCGATTCGACCGCGTCCGCGTCCGGCGGCACGTAGGGAATCAGATTGACCTCGATCCAGTGCGGGCTGCCGTCGCGGCGCTCCAGACGGCGCTCGTAGCTGACGCTGACGCGGTCGCGCAGCACGCGCTCGACATGCGGATCGATCTCGCGGGCGGCGTCCTCGCCGATGATCTGGGCGAAGGTGCGCCCGAGCACGCTGGTTTCGTCCAGCCCGAAGCTGCGCGCGTACTGGCGGTTGGCGAAGCGGCAGGTGCGGTCGACCGCGTCGAAGACCGCGATCAGCACCGGCACGTTGTCGGCCAGCAGACGGAACTGCGCCGCCTGATCCTTGGCCGGCTTGGCCGGACGGCCCGTCGGGAGCGCGGGCGTCGTGCTCATCTCAGCCGGCCTTCCCGTCGTGCTCTTCGGCGGTCTTCATGGCCAGGCACAGGTCCTCCCAGGCCTTGGACTTGTCGGCCAGATTGCGCAGCAGATAGGCCGGGTGATACGTCACCACCAGCGGCACGCCCTCGTAGCGATGCACGCGGCCGCGCAGGCGGCCGATGGGCTCCTGGCTGCGCAGCAGCTGCTGGACCGCGAAGCGGCCCACCGCGAGGATGATGCGCGGCCGGATCAACGCGATCTGGCGCTGCAGATAGGGCTCGCATTGGGCGAGCTCGGCCGGCTCCGGATTGCGGTTGCGCGGCGGCCGACACTTCAGCGAGTTGGCGATGTAGACCTGACGGTCGGGCGTGCCCTCGCCACGGCCTTGGCCGATCGCGCGCAGCATGCTGTCCAGCAGCCTGCCGGCCGCGCCGACGAAGGGCTCGCCCTGCAGGTCTTCCTGCTCGCCCGGCGCCTCGCCGACGATCATCCAATGCGCACGTTCGTTGCCGACGCCGAAGACGGTGTTCTTGCGCGACTCGCAGAGCCCGCAGGCGCGGCACTGCGCCACCTCGTCCCTCAGCCCGGTCCAGTCCAGCGCGGCGATCGCGTCGGCGCTCAGGCGACGCGCATACGGAGCGTCGCCGGACGTTGCGGCCTGGGCGCCCCCTGCCGGCGCGGCGGGCGCGGCCGTCGGCGGCAGTGCCTTGGACAGCACTTCGGCGACGCGACGTGGCGCCGGCGGCTCGGCGACGGCGACGTCCGCATCGGGGCCCTCGTGCACGGCCGCGCGCGCGACGGCGGGCGCCGCCACGGGGGCGGGGGGCGCGGCGGCGTCGGCCGCAGTCGGCGCCCACAGCTTCAGGCCCATGGCCTCGAGCATCGCGCGTTGTCGTTCGGTCCAGCTCATGCCGGGGCCTCCGTGAGGCGCAGCGTCATGAGGATCGCATCCTCGCGTCCGCCGTCGGCCGGGTAGTAGTTGCGGCGCAGGCCGCTCTGCGCGAAGCCGTAGCGCTCATAGAGCTTGCGGGCGCGGACGTTGCTCTCGCGCACCTCCAGCCAGATCTGGTGGCATCCGCGCGCGCGCGCCAGCAGCGCCAGCGCGTCCAGCATGCGGCGCGCCAGACCCTGGCCCTGCCGGTCGGCGGTCACGGTGATGTTGAGCAGGTGCATCTCGTCGATGACCTGCATCGCCAGGAAATAGGCGCACAGCCGGGCCTGCTCGTCGCGCATGACGAAGCCCGAATAGCCGGCGGCCAGCGAATCGATGAAGTTGCCGCGTGTCCACGGGTGGCTGTACGAGACCGCCTCGATCGCCATCACCTCGTCCAGATCCACCGGACGCAGCGGCTGCAGCGATTGCAGCGACGCCGGCCAGCTCAGGTCCTTGGGTTGGGCGCTCATGCGGACTCTCCGCCGGGCGCGGGCTTCGGCTCTGTCTGTGCGGTTTGGGCGGCGCGGGCCTGCTCGCGCTCGGCCGTCGTCAGCGCGACCTTGTCACGCACGTACAGCGGCAGCGCGTTGGCGGCATCCTCGGTCAGCCCGGCCGCGAAGGCCTGCTGCGCGAGCGCCCCCAGCGCGCGGGCCCGCGACACCGTGGCCGGAATCCGCCGGGCCGCGCCGGTGTCGAGATGGAAGGCGCTCAGCGCCGTGCCGGCGACGAGCGCGGGCGGCTCCAGCGCCCACAGCAAGCGCAGCGGTTCGGGATCGGTCAGCGCGGGACCGAACAGCGTGTCCCAGCGCGCGCCGGTCCAGCGATAGCGGCCGACATAGGCCTGGTTCATGCGGGCGTCCATCGCCACCCAGACCTCCAGCGGCGCGGGCAAAGCGCGCTCGCCGGCTTCAGTGATCAGTTGCTGGCGGGCGTCCTCGGCCACCAGCATCAGGCTGTCCAGCGGCACCACCGGGCGGCCGGCGCCGAAGGCCAGGCCCTGCGCCACCGAGCACGCCGTGCGCAGCCCGGTGAAGGCGCCGGGGCCGCGGCCGAAGGCGATCGCGTCCACGCGGCTCAGTGCGACGCCAGCCTGCCGCAGCAGCGCCATCGCATCGGGCACCAGATGCTGCGAGGCCAGGGCCCCGCCGTCGGCGTCCACAAAAAGATCATGGCCCTGACCCACGAGGGCCAGAGCCATGTGTTCCGTCGAGCTATCCAGGGCCAGCAACACGCTCATGCGGCAAGTGTATCGGCCTGGACGGCCCGGGACGGGGACGTCCCCTCGATCCGCAGGATCAGAAGGAGTAGCCCAGCGACAGGGTGTACACCATCGGGCGGAAGTTGATCTTGGTGCTCAGTTCTTCCACGCCGTCCTTGGTCGTCGTGTACGAGCGCATCTTGCTGCGCACGTCCGCGTAGGCGGCGGTGCCCGTCAGCGACCAGTTCTTGCTGTATTGCACGGTGAAGCCCACGTGCGCCGCCGCGCCCCAGGAGTTGGTCAGCGTGATACGGGTCGGGCCGCCGCTGATCGCGTCGCCGGTGGGCGTGCTGCGTTTTTTCTCGAAGTAGGTGTAGTTCAGGCCCGCGCCGACGAAGGGGTGGAACTTCGGCAGCCATTCACCGAGGTGGTAGTTGACGAAGACCGTCGGCGGCATCTGACGCACCACGGCGATCTGGCCGGCGTTGGCGAGCACGCCGTTGCCGTAGATCTTGTGGGACGGGGGAATGCCCAGGACGATCTCGCCGCTCCAGCGCTCGGCGAAGCGATAGGTGTAGCCGAAGCCCGTGGTCGTCGCGTCGCCCACGCGGATCTGTGCGCCGGGGGCGGGGAAGACCTTGCTGCCGCCCGCCAGCGGCGGCGCCTTGCTGTTCACGTCGATGTGGGCCAGGCCCAGATAGAACGTGTGGGTGCCGACCGCCGGCTCTTCGGCGCGCGCGGTGCCGGCCAGCGCCAGCAGCGCGGCGCCCAGGATCAGGGTGATGTTCTTTTTCATGGAATGTGTCTCCGTGCTGCCTGGGAATTACGGATTGGCGGCCAGGACCGACTGGAAGAAGCCGCGCGCCAGCGCGCTGCAGAACGGGGGCACCAGGGTGCCGTGGTAGGCGCCCTGCACCGCGGCCGCACCGGCCGCGCCGCCGCCCGCGTTGGCGGACGTCACCGCCTTGGCCTGGGCGAAGCCGCCGGCGATGGTGGCCGCGGTCGTCGCGCCGGCCCAGCTCATCGACGCCGCCGATTCCAGGTTGGAGGCCGGGTAGAGCTTGCCGCGCGAGGCGAAGTCGGCTTGAGCGTCCGTCGTGTTGAAGAAGAACACGGTCGGGTCGTTCGCGCCGCCGCACAGGGCCACCGGGGCCTTGGGCGTCCAGCCCAGCAGCGTGTTGGTCTGCAGCGCCTTGCGGAAGTTGGACGTCAGGTAGCCCGACTTGAACGAGTCGGTCAGCAGACCGCCCGTGCCGAACAGCTTGGTGAAGGTCGGGTCGTTGGGCAGCTTGCCTTCGGTGATCAGCTGGGTGATCGTCTCCTTGGTCGGGAACAGCGTCTCGGCGGTGGCCGCGTAGGGCTGCTGGTAGACGTCGGTCGGGGCCGAGTAGATGTTGCCGTAGGCCTTCTGATAGCTGGTCAGCATCAGCGGCAGGAACAGCGTCGCGCCGGCGTTGATCGGGCCGGTCGTGTTGATCACGTCGCCGAACTTGACCAGGTTGTACGGGCCGGACATGGGCGCTGCGGCGGTGACGGTGAACTCGGACGCGTAATCGCGCTCGATGACCTTCTGCGTGGCCATGGCCACGTGACCGCCCTGCGAGTAACCCGAGATCAGCAGCTTGGACGAGGGCTTCACGTCGCTGTCGCTGTTCAGGTAGGTCTTGGCGGCGCGCAGGCCGTCGACCATCTCGATGGCCGACTGCTCGGCGTTCAGGTAGGTCGTGTACTGAAGGCCGGAGCGGTCGTAGCCCAGGTAGTTGGGGGCGACCACGATGTAGCCCTGGGCGGCGAAGAAAGCCATCACCAGCGAGCCTTCGGCGTTCTTGTCGACCTGCGCCATGTTGAAGGTCTGGTCGGTCGTCGTGCCATGCGCATACAGCAGCACCGGACGGTTGCCGGTGCAGGCCGCGCCGGTGCCCGACGGGACGAACACGGCGGACGAGGCCATCGCGATGGTGTTCTGCGGGTCGCGGGTCGCGTAGTAGACGTAGCGGATGGTGACGTCGCACTGCGCCGCGCCGGCGATCGCGTCGATGCCCTTGGCCTTGGTGCCGGCGTCGATCTGCGCCTTGGTCACCGGCTGCGGTGCCGCCAGGACGCCGAGCTGCAGCGAGCCGCGCGCGGGCGGCGCGTCATCGGTGGAGGGGTTGCTGCCGCCGCCGCAGGCGCTCAGCAGCGCGGCCGCCAGGGCCACGCCAACCAGGGTGAATTGGCTTTTCATCGGAACTTCTCCAGGGGTTGTCTCCGTCGTGTCGTGCGGCCGTAGAGGGTGGGGGCCGGCACTAAATCGAACGGTCGTTCGTTTTTCTCAGCAATCACTGTAAGGGCAGGGCTTGTCTCGCTCGCAAGAGGAAAACCCTGACAGGGCGCAGCATGCCAGCGCGACCGTCTCGCGAGACGCACATTGCGTCCGCTTCGCGGCGCGGCCGCAACACTTGGCACGCGAATGTGCGAACAGGGAGAAACCGGATCGGCTTCTCCCTGTTCGTGAAGAACTCGTGAGGAGGTCGTCTGGCAAGGCCCAATCCCGAAGGGGTCAGGGCTTGCTCCGTGGCAATCAAGGGACCCGAGCGCACGGCCCGGAAGACCTTCACGCGATCAGAACGGGTTGTTCGACGCGCGCGTCTGCGCCTGCGAGGCGATACGCGATTGCTCCGACGGGCTGAGCAGCGTGTCGCCGGCCCACATGTAGGTCGTCGCGGTGGCGTTGGCCACCAGGGTCTTGTCGGTGCACAGCGGCGGTAGCGAGGCGGCCAGGCAGGCCGCGTCCGTCGTGTTGGACAGGCCGTAGTAGGCGCCGAACTTGGACACCGACTGCATGGTCTCGTCCGTCAGGATCAGGCCGATCTTGCGGCCGTCGTTGACGATGCGCAGACGCAGGCCGGTGTTGAAGCGGCGCGAGAGCTCGCTGATCAGCGCGGCGCGGTCGGTGTCCGAGTTGGACGCCTTCTGCTTGAGCGCGAACGGGGTCAGGCCCATGTCCTGCACGGTCGACAGGATGACCTTGCCGCCGGCGTTGGCGATGCGGTTGACCTGGTCGCCCAGCGCCTCGCCGCGGGCCTGCGCGGCATTGCCGAGCGTGGCCGCGTCCTGGGCGGGGAAGGACGAGTACAGCTCGAGGATGTCGTTGGCGCCGGCCAGGACCGTGACCAGGTCCTTGCCGTTGAATCCGTCCAGCGCCATCTGGCGGTCGACCTGCGTGGCCACGTCCGCCACCTTGGCGCCCAGGGCCGCGTACATCTTGCCGGTCGGGGTGGCCAGCTTGTCGGGATTGCACTCGCCGAAGACCAGGCCGAAATAGGCCGCCAACGACTGCGTCCACACCGGGTTCAGCTTGCAGCTGACCACGTTGGTGGTCGTGTCCACGCCATTGACGGTGTACTTGGTGCCGTCGCTGCGGATCGCGCTGGTCTCGTCGCCGAAGGTGATGATCCGCGTCGGATGGAAGGGGTCGATCTGCTGACCGCCGCCGCCGCAGGCCGCCAGCATCGCGGTCGCGCCCAGCACGACGGCCAGACGGCGCTTCAAACTCTTCATGAACACTCCAAATCTCGAAAACTCAGCGGGGCGCGAAGGCCGCCGCCGCGCGGGACAAGCGGTCCCGCACCCCATCCCAGGCGGCCTCCGCGGGCGGCGCCTCGATCCAGATCTCGGTCGCGCCCGCGGCGTCCAACTCGCGCAGGACGGCGAACAGCTGCCGTGCCGCGGCGCGCGCCTGAACGGGCATCGCGCGGTGCAAAAACTCAGCGCCCGCACCTTGCGGCCCGAACGACGTGCGCGAATATACCGCCAGCCCCGCCGGACGACCGCCCGTCAACGCCGCGCGCAGCGCGTCGGTGGACAGCAGACGGACCGTGGCATGCGGCGCGTAATGGGCAGCCAGTGTGCCCGAGGCACGCGGGGCCCGTGCATCGGGCGCTTGTAAAGCCACGCCCGCGGCGGTTTCCAATTGCTGCGGCGTCAATACACCGGGCCGCAGCAGCACCAGGCCTCCGCGGCTGCAGTCGACGATGGTCGACTCGATGCCCACGTCGCACGGGCCGCCGTCCAGCACCAGCAGGCCGGGCTCGAACTCGTCGGCGACGTGCTGGGCCGTGGTCGGGCTGACCCGGCCGAAGCGGTTGGCGCTGGGCGCGGACAGACCCTCGACGCCCAGTTCGCGGCATTGGGCCATCAACGCCCGGAACACCGGATGCGAGGGGCAGCGCAGGCCGACCGTGTCCTGACCGCCGGCCGAGGCCGCCGCCAGTCCCGGGACGCGCCGCAGGATCAGCGTCAGCGGGCCGGGCCAGAAGGCCTCGATCAGCTTGTGGGCGATGGGCGGGATCTCTTGCGCGAAGACGCGGGCGCCGGCCTCGTCCAGCACATGGACGATCAGCGGATGGTCGCTCGGTCTGCCCTTGGCGGCGAAGATCTTGGCCACCGCCTCGTCGCGGTCGGCGCGGGCGGCCAGGCCGTAGACGGTCTCGGTGGGGACGCCGGCCAGCTCGCCGTCGGCCAGCGCGCGCGCCGCGGCGCGGACCGCGTCGGGCTGATGACCGTCCAGCACCATGACCTCGCGCTCCCCGCTCACCACGTGTCCGGCAGGCCCAGCAGCGCGCAGGCGCGGCGGGCGCTGGCGCGCGCCTCGTCGGCGCTGGCGCCGATGAGGTTCAGGTGGCCCATCTTGCGGCCATGACGCGCCTGCGTCTTGCCGTAGAGATGCAGCTCCGCGCCGGGCAGCGCCAGCACGCCGGCCCAGTCGGGCGCGCGCTCGCGGCCCTCAGCGTCGAACCAGAGGTCGCCCAGCAGGTTGAGCATCACGACCGGCGAATGCAGACGCGGCTCGCGCAGCGGCAGGCCGGCCATCGCGCGGACCTGCATCTCGAACTGCGAGAGGTCGCACGCGTTCATCGTGTAATGGCCGGAGTTGTGCGGGCGCGGGGCCATCTCGTTGACCACGAGGCGGCCGTCCTTCAGCACGAAGAACTCCACGCACAGCACGCCGACGTAGCCCATGCCCGAGGCGATCGCCGCCGCGGACTGCCGGGCCTGCGCCTGCAGCGCCGCGTCGACGTCGGGGGCCGGCACTTCGGTCACGGCCAGGATGCCGTCGCGATGCAGGTTCTGCTGCACGGGATAGGTCACGACCGCGCCGTCGGCGCCGCGCACGACCAGCACGCTCAGTTCCAGCGCCAGCGGCAGCATCTGCTCGAGCACGCAATCCACGCGGCCCAGTTCGTCGAACGCGGCGACCAGTTGCGCGCGATCGGCCACACGGCGCTGGCCCTTGCCGTCATAGCCCAGCCGGGCCGTCTTGAGGATGCCGGGAAGCAGCGCGTCGGGCACCGCCGCCGGATCCGCGTCCGAGCGCAGCACCGCATACGGAGCACAGGGGACGCCGCTCTTGTCGAAGTGGGCCTTCTCGCGAGCGCGGTCCTGGCAGATCGCGACCGCGGCCGCGCCGGGCGCGACCACACGGGTCGCCGCCAGCTGCTCCAGCGCGCGCGCGGGCACGTTCTCGAATTCGGTGGTGACGGCGTCGCAGCGGCGGGCGAGCTCCTCCAGCGCCGCCGCGTCCAGATAGTCCGCCCGCAGGTGCTCGTGCGCGACCGCGCCGGCCGGGCTGGTCGCGTCGGGATCCAGCACCACGCAGCGGTAGCCCAACGCCTGCGCGGCATGGACGAACATGCGGCCCAGCTGGCCGCCTCCCAGCACGCCCAGCGTGGCGTCGCCCGGCAGCAGCGGCATCAGCGCAGCTCCTCGGTCATCGCGGTCGCGGCGGCCGTCTGGCGCTTGCGGAACGCATCGAGCTGCTCACGCAGCGCCGGGTTGTCGCGGGCCAGCATGGCCACGGCGAACAGCGCCGCGTTGCCCGCGCCGGCCGTGCCGATGGCGAAGGTCGCGACCGGAATGCCCTTGGGCATCTGCACGATGGAGTGCAGCGAATCCACGCCCTGCAGGTGGCGGCTGGCCACCGGGACGCCCAGCACCGGGACCAGGGTCTTGGCCGCCAGCATGCCGGGCAGGTGCGCGGCGCCGCCGGCGCCCGCGATGATGGCGCGCAGGCCGCGGCCCTCAGCCTGCTCCGCATAGGAGAACATCTCGTCGGGCATGCGGTGGGCCGAAACCACCCGCGCCTCGAACGGCACGCCGAACTCGGTCAGAATGTCGGCGGCGTGCTTCATGGTCTCCCAGTCACTGCTGGAGCCCATCACCACGCCGATGACGGGGGCGATGTCGGGAGTGGTGGCGCTGCTCACGGGTCGGTCCTCGATCTGTCAAATCGTGAAACCTTGAATTGTAGGCGGGCAGCCGCAGGTGCCGTTCTTGCCGCTGCGCGAACCACCCGAACCACCTGCCGCCCCTCCGGACCCGCCCCATCTTTCTATGACCGACATCACCCTCCAAAACTTCGAAGCCGACCTGCTGCAGGCGTCCATGCAGCAACCGGTGCTGCTGGACATCTGGGCCCCCTGGTGCGGTCCGTGCAAGGCGCTGGGTCCGCTGCTGGAGAAGCTGGAGGTCGCCTACGCCGGCCGCTGGAAGCTGGCCAAGCTCAACAGCGACGACCAGCCGGAGATCGCCTCGCAGCTGAGCCAGGCCTTCGGCGTGCGCTCGATCCCCTTCTGCGTGCTGTTCGTCGGCGGTCAGCCGGTGGACGGCTTCGTCGGCGCCATCCCCGAGGCGCAGATCCGCGAGTTCCTGGACCGCCATGTCCCCAGCGGCGAGGCGATCGAGGCCGAAGAGGACCTGGCCGAGGCGCAAGCGCTGATGGACGAGGGCGACGCCCAAGGCGCTCTGGAAATGCTGCACGCGGCCGTCGCTGCGGACCCGTCCAACGAGGTCGCCCGTTTCGACCTGGTCCGCGCGCTGCTGGAGGCCGATCTGCTGGAGGACGCCAAAGCCGCGTTCGCGCCGGTCGCGCATCGCGCGGCGGACAAGATCACGCCGCATGCGCGCTTCGTCGCGCTGGCCGCGTGGTTGGCCGCCGCCGAACGCGCCGCGCAAGGCCTGGACCCGGCCGCCCTGCAGGCGGCGATCGCCGCCAACAAGCGCGACTTCGATGCCCGCTTCGCGTTGGCCCAAGGCCTGTTCGCCGGCCGCGACTTCACTGGCGCGATGGACGAGCTGCTAGAGATCATCATGCGCGACAAGGCCTGGAACGACGAGGCCGCGCGCAAGACCTACGTCGCGATCCTCGAGATCATGACCAAGCCCGCCCCGGCCGCCGCGCATGCGGCCGCGCCGCAAGCTGGCGGTGTGCAGCTGTCGGGCCCCAGCACCGTGGCGCCGGCCGACCCGCTGGTCGACCAGTACCGCCGCAAGCTGAGCATGGCCCTCTTCTGATCAGAGGCTGAGCAGCCCTGCTCAGAACATCACCCGCGCCACGCCGGCGCGGGTCAGGCGATCCAGCTCCTGCGGATCGGCCTCCTGATCGGTGATCAACACGTCGATGTCGGCGCAGTCGCAGACCTGCATGCGACTGCCCTGCCCCAGCTTGCTGGCATCGGCCAGCAACACCCGCTGCCGCGCCCGCGCCAGCATGGCCTGCGCCACCGCGACCTCTGCCCAGAGATAGCTGGTCGCGCCCTGACGCGCGTCCAGCGCCGTCGGCGAAATGAACGCGATGTCCACGCGATGCCGCGCGATCTCCGCGACGGTGAACTCGCCGAACGTGCCCGAGGTCTCCGGGACGTAGCTCCCGCCCAGCAGCATCACCTCGTGGCCCTGCCTGCCGGCCAGCGCGTCGGCCACCGCCACCGAGTTCGTCACCACCCGCAGCTCCTGCGCCTGCGCCAGGGCCTGCGACAGCGCATGCGTGGTCGAGCCCGCGTCGATGAACAGGCTCAGTCCCGGCTTGACCAGCGTCAGCGCCTGCCGGGCGATGGCCTGCTTCTGGCGCCGCCGCGATTGCGCGCGCTCGGCATAGCTGGCCTCGGCCGGGACTTCGGACTGCACCGCGCCGCCGTGCACGCGCGCCAGCTTGCCGCCCTGCGCCAGCTCGATCAGGTCGCGCCGCACCGTCTCGCGCGACACGCCCAGCTCGCGCGCCGCCTCGTCCGTCGCCAGCCGGTGCCGCTCACGCAGCAGCAGCAGGATCTTGTCGTGTCGTTCCTGGGACCACATGGATCGCTTCTTCTCCCTGTTCATCGGATCTCCGGACCGCTCGCCTGAGCTCGCCGCGCCGGACCTCACATTGATCCAAAGCTCGACCACCGTCTTCATGACAGTTTGAGGATTTTTCTGTGGCGTTGTGGATTTCCGCCACCCGTCGCCGCCGTGGCTGTGGTTTTTCGTGTTTGTCGTTGTTTTGTCTTGGAGTCTTGTGACAGTGCGCTCGTTCGATCGACGCAC
>NZ_JBCNLU010000046.1:0-30814 GCF_039595295.1 Roseateles sp. | reverse complement strand
AGCTAAAAGGCCTGAGCCCGGTGGAGTACCGAGCCCAGGCCCTGGGCGCCTAGCTTCCAACTGTCCAACTTCTTGGGGTCAGTTCAATCGGACCCCTTTCTGCATTCTGGCGTGCCCCCCCCCCCCCCCCCCGCTGCGGGTACCCCTGCCTCAGCGCTCGAACACCGCGATGCTCTCGACGTGCGCCGTGTGCGGGAACATGTTGACCGCGCCCGCATTCGTGCAGCGATAGCCCGCCACATTGACCAGCAGACCCGCGTCGCGCGCCAGCGTCGCCGGGTTGCAGGACACGTAGACGATGCGCTTGGGCGGCGTCCAGCCCGGCGCCAGCGACGGATCCTGCACCAGGTCCGCCAGCGCCTTGGCCAGCGCGAACGCGCCCTCTCGCGGCGGATCCACCAGCCAGCGATCCGACTCGCCGTCCGCGGCCAGCAGCTGCGGCGTCATCTCGAAGAGATTGCGCGCGACGAACGAGGCCTTGTGATCGAGCCCGTTGCGCTTGGCGTTCTCGCGCGAGCGCTGCACCAGGGTCTCGCTGCCCTCGATGCCCAGCACCTCGCGGGCCTGCGTGGCCAGCGGCAGCGTGAAGTTGCCCAGCCCGCAGAACCAGTCGATGACGCGCTCACCGGCCTGCACGTCCAGCAGTCGCAGCGCGCGGCCGACCAGCACCGTGTTGATGTGGTGGTTGACCTGCGTGAAGTCGGTCGGCTTGAACGGCATCACGACGCCGAATTCCGGCAGCGTATAGGCCAGCTCGGGGCCGTCGGCATCGAGCAGATGCACTGTCTCCGGCCCCTTGGGCTGCAGCCACCATTGCACGCCGTGTTCGACGGCGAACGCCCGCAGCTTGTCGACGTCACCAGCGCTCAGCGGCTCCAGATGACGCAGTACCAGCGCGATCACTTCCTTGCCGTCGACGTTGCCGATGGCCAGTTCGATCTGCGGCAGACGATCGCGCGCGTCCATCGAGCCGACCAGCTCGCGCATCGGCATCAGCATGGCGCTGACCTGCTCGGGCAACACCTTGCAGACCTGCATGTCGGCGATGTAGCGGCTCTTGCGCTCGTGGAAGCCCACCAGCACATGGCCCTTCTTCGGCACGTAGCGCACCGACAGGCGCGCGCGATAGCGATAGCCGGTCGCAGGTCCCTCGATCGGACGCAGCAGCTGCTCGGGCTTGACCTTGCCGAGATGCCACAGGTTGTCTTCCAGCACCCGCTGCTTCACCGCCACCTGCGCGGCCGGATGCAGGTGCTGCATCTTGCAGCCGCCGCAAGCGCCGGCATGCAAGCCGAAATGCGGGCAGACGGGCCGCACGCGCTGCGAGCTCTCTCGGCGCATCGCAACCAGCGCGGCTTGCTCCCAGTTGTTCTTCTTGCGGCCGACGGCGACCTGCACTTCCTCGCCAGGCAAGGCGCCCTCGATGAAGACGACCTTGCCTTCGCTGTTATGGGCGACGCCCTGCGCTTCCAGGTCCAGCGATTCGACCTTCAGCCATTCCGATACATCAGTCATGGGCGCGCATTATCCCAGCGCGCGAACGGGCGGAGCCCGGAAGCTGAGCAAGCCGAGCGGGGCCGAGCCGAGATGAACCGTTCAGAAGATCGAATCGCGCGAGATGCCTTGCCGCATCATGTTGCGCTTGAGCTTGGCCAACGCCTCGATCTGGATCTGCCGGATGCGCTCCCGCGTCAGCCCCAGCCTCACGGCCAGGATGTCCAGCGTCTCCGGCTCGCGGTCCGCGAGCCCATAGCGCCCCGCCAGCACCTCGCGCTCGCGGTCGCTCAGCGAGGCCAATCCCGTCTTGAGCAGATCCTCAAGCTCATGGCTGAGCCGCAAGCCCGCCGGATCGATGGCCGCGTCATCCGCGACCAGGTCCAGCATCGATTCCCCGCCCTCGCCATTGCGATCGACGGGCGAGTCCAGCGAGCTCGGCAGCTCCGCGTACGCGAGCAGCTCCGCGATCTCGTCGACCGGCCGGCCCAGCGCCTGCGCGACGTCCTCGGCCCGCACCACGCCTTCGCCGCCTCGCTCCGCGGCCAGCGCTTCCAAGGCGCGACGCGCCTTCAGCACCTGATTCAACTCGCGGACGATGTGCACCGGCAGCCGCACCAGCCGCGCCTGATGCATCAGCGCGCGCTCAACGGCCTGGCGTATCCACCAGCTCGCGTAGGTCGAGAAACGGAAGCCGCGTTCGGGCTCGAACTTGCCGATCGCATGCATCAAGCCGAGATTGCCTTCCTCAATGAGATCGCTCATCGGAAGGCCTCGACCGAGATAGTTCTTGGCGATGCTCACGACCAGCCGGAGGTTGTGTTCGATCATGGCCTGGCGCGCCTGGAAGTCGCCAGCGCGCGCCTTGGTCGCGGTCTCGAACTCCTCCTGCGGCGTCAGCAGCGGCGTGCGTCGAATGTCGCGAAGATAGGCTTGCAGCGCATTGGTCGCATCGCCGTCGGCGGGACCCAGGTCACCCTTGCCGGCGCGGCCATTGCGAGCAGCCGTGCCGCCGGCTTCCTCGCCGCGCAGGACGCGAGCTTCATCGTCATCGTCATCGTCGGCGCCTTCGCCGCGCTCGTCCTCGCCGGAGGACGATCCATCGACACGCACCTCGTCACCTTCTTGAGCGTCATGTCGCTCGCGCGCGTCGATCCCGTCGTGGCCGTCGCGACCATCGACGTCGCCGTGATCCGATGGAGCCTCGTGATCATCCGCGAGCTCATGCCCGTCATGCGAGCGCCGCGCGTCGATGCCGTCGGAGGCGTGGGGCGCCCCGGCGATCGGGGGCTGCAACGCGAAACGGCCTGGGTGGTCCAGGCCGTCGGACGGAAGCAATCCGTCGGTGGAAGAGGCGCGTTGCATGTTCATGTCGCGGCGCCTCCTTGAGCGCCTCAGCGCGCGGGCAGTAGCTTCGCAGGGTCGATCGGCTTGCCCTGCTTGCGCACTTCGAAGTGCAGCTTGACCTGGTCCGCGTCGCTCGAACCCATCTCGGCGATCTTCTGGCCCTTGCGCACCACTTGGTCTTCCTTCACCAGCAGCGTCTGGTTATGCGCGTAGGCCGTCAGGTAGTTCGTGCTGTGCTTGATGATGATCATGTTGCCGTATCCGCGCAACCCCGCGCCCGCATACATGACGCGGCCATCGGCGGCGGCGAACACCGGATCCCCGGCCTTGCCGGCGAAGGACATGCCTTTGTTGCGCACCTCGTCGAAACCGGCCGCCACCTGACCGGAGGCCGGCCAGCCCCAGGTGATGTCGTCGTCATCCTTGTTGCCGGCGCTGGGTGTCGCGGTTGCCGCCGTCGCGGTGGACGAGGCCGCGGATGCGGCCGGCGTGGTCGCGGGGGCCGTTTTCGAGTCCAGCGGACGGGCTTCCACCTTGGACGAAGCCAGCGGACGCGTGGTCACCGCCGTCGGATCGACGCCCGGAGGAGCGACGCGCAAGACCTGACCCACTTCGATCAGGTTGGGGTTGTCCATGCCGTTCCAGCGGGCGACGTCGCGCCAGCCCTGGCCGTTGTCCATCGCGATGCGGATCAGCGTGTCGCCGGGCTTGACCGTGTAGTAGCCGGGCTTGCCGGCGTTCTCGGCGCCGGGCAGCGGCTTGGATTCGGGCGCCGGCGTGACGGCGGTGCCGGCGATGGACGACGAAGAGCCCGCGTTCTTGCCGACGCTGCGATCCTCGACCGGCGCGCGATGCGGGGTCGACGTGCAACCCGCGAGCGCCAGCAGCGCCACGGAGGTCCAAAGCAGCGGAAGACGGAGAAGTTGTTGCATGCGCTCGTAGATCGTTGGGTGGGGTCGTGCAGCGGGGCTGCGCGGCAGGGGCCGACTCGGACGGCCCCTCGGCGCGGCCAAGGCCCGCGCTACATGACGCCGGATTTTAGGGGCACGAAGAGGACCGCCTCATGCAGGCTGCGCACAAAGCGCGATCCCGAGGCGTCCCGGACGTGATCGATCAGCACCAGCACCTGCCCGCGGCCGCCCGGCGCGGTCATCGGCGCCACCAGCCGGCCACCCGGCGCGAGCTGGTCCAGCCACGCCTGCGGGATGTCGTCGCCACCGGCGGCCGCGATGATGCTGTCGTACGGAGCGGACGGGGCATGACCCAGCATCCCGTCCCCATAGACCAGCCGGATCTGGTGATAGCCGGTGAGGTTCAAGCGGGCCTTGTCGTGCAAGGGCTTGAGCCGTTCGATGGACACGACCTGTTTCGACAGTTGCATCAGCAGCGCAGCCTGGTAGCCGCAACCGGTGCCGATCTCCAGCACCTTGCCCAGATGGCCTCGCTGGCGCGCGCCGGGCGCGTCCATCATCAGCGCCATCATCCGGCCGACCACCGAGGGCTTGGAGATCGTCTGCCCGTGACCGATGGGCAGGCTCGTGTCCTCATAGGCCTGCGTGGCGAGCGCAGAATCGACGAACTCGTGGCGCGGCACGGTCGCCAGCGACTGCAGCACCCGTTCGTCGCTCAACCCCTCGCGGCGCAGCCGCTGGACCATGCGCTGGCGCACGCCCACCGAATCCAGCCCGATGCCGCTGGGCGTGGACTGCCGCGCCTTGATCGCGGCGGCCTGCTGCCAGTGGCCTTGCGGCTTGAGCGGCTCGCGCGCTTCCGCGGCGGCGCCGGGACGCGGCGCCGTGCCGAGCTGGTTCAGCGACAGCGGAAAACGCTTGGGCCGCGGCGGCGTCTGGGTCATGGGCGGCCGCTGGTCTGCAGACGGCGGCTCCAGTCGCCCAGCGTCGCATGTTCGGTCAGGTCGACCTGCAGCGGCGTGACCGACACCGCACCGTTGGCGGTGGCGTGGAAGTCCGTGCCCTCGCCCGCCTCGCGCGCGTTGCCGGCCGGTCCGATCCAATAAATCATCTCGCCGCGGGGGCTGCGCTGCTGGATCGTGGCCTCGCTGGCATGGCGGCGGCCCAGGCGGGTGATCTGGCGCGGCAGCGAGGCCGCGTCGGCGCGATTGGGAATGTTCACGCTGAGCAGGAAGGGGTTGCCCAGCCCACCGGCGATGACGTCCTGGACCAGTTGGCGCGCGGTCGCGGCGGCGGCGTCGATGTGGCCCCAGCCCTTGTCGACCTGCGAGAACGCGATCGACGGGATGCCGAAGAGGTAGCCCTCGGTGGCGGCGGCGACGGTGCCCGAATAGAGCGTGTCGTCGCCCATGTTGGCGCCGTTGTTGATGCCCGAGAGCACCAGGTCGGGCCGGTAGTCCAGCAGACCGGTCAGCGCGAGGTGGACGCAGTCGGATGGCGTGCCGTTGACGTAGCGGAAACCGTTCGCGGCGGTGTAGACCGACAGCGGACGGCTCAGCGTGAGGGAGTTGGATGTGCCGCTGGCGTTCTGCTCGGGCGCGATCACTTCGATCTGGCCGAGCCCTTCGCACGCGCGGACCAGGGCATGCAGGCCGGGGGCCAGGTAGCCGTCGTCGTTGGCGATGAGGATGCGCATGGGCGGCATTGTAGGCAGGCCGTCACCTCAGCGACGCGAGGGTCGCCCCTCGGCCCCTACCATCCGCCCGCCCCTTTCGGGTGAGCGCCCGCGGCGGCGCACCCCGAAGCGGGCGCCCAGGAATTTCCCCCTTCGAACCAGGAGACCCCCATGAAGGCATGGCTGTGCGAGAACCCCGTCGGCGTCGAGGCGCTGCAATGGAAGGAGCTGCCCTCCCCGCAAGCCGGTCCCGGCCAGCTGAAGGTGGCGATCAAGGCAGCCAGCCTGAACTTCCCCGACCTGCTGATCGTGCAGAACAAGTACCAGATGAAGCCACCGCTGCCCTTCGTCCCGGGCACCGAGTTCGCCGGCGTGGTCGAGGCGGTCGGCGACGGCGTGACCGGCTTCAAGCCGGGCGACGCGGTGGCAGCCTTCACCGGCACCGGCGGTTTCGGGACGGAGGCCATCGTGCCGGCCGCGCTGGCCCTGCCGCTGCCCAAGGGCTTCCCGTTCGAGGACGCGGCGGCGTTCATCTGCACCTACGCCACCAGCCACCATGCGCTGATGGACCGCGCCGCGCTGCAGCCGGGCGAGACGGTGCTGATCCTGGGGGCCGCGGGCGGCGTGGGCACGGCCGCCATCCAGATCGCCAAGGCGGCCGGCGCGCGCGTGATCGCGGCGGCCTCCTCGGACGAGAAGCTCGCCCGCTGCCGCGAGATCGGCGCCGACGCCACCATCAACTACGCCACCGGATCCTTGCGCGACGAGATCAAGGCCCTGACCGAGGGCAAGGGCCCGGACGTCATCTATGACCCCGTGGGCGGCGACTTGGCCGAGGCGGCCTTCCGCTCCATCGGCTGGCGCGGGCGCTACCTGGTGGTCGGTTTCGCCCAGGGCGCGATCCCGGCGCTGCCGCTGAACCTGGCGCTGCTCAAGGGCGCGTCGCTGGTGGGCGTGTTCTGGGGCGAGTTCGCCAAGCGCGAACCCAAGCGCAACGCCGCGATGATGATGGAGCTGGCCCAGTGGTACGCCGCCGGCAAGATCCGGCCGGTGATCGACCAGGTGCTGCCGATGGAGCAGCTGCCGCAGGCCTTCGCACGCATGAGCACCCGCCAAGTGGTCGGCAAGCTGGTGGTGGTCAACGGCTGACCATCCTCCATCGGAGGGACGCGAGCCGGAATCGCTCCTTCGGCGGGGGCCGACACCCTTCTTCGCGGGGCATGCAAGTGAGGGGGCCCCTGCTAGGATGCGGCCAGCTTCCGCTCCCCACACCATGGCCGTCAAAGTTCTCATCGTCGAAGACAACCCCGTCGCCCGCAGCTTTCTGTGTCGCGTGGTGCGAGAGAGCTTCAGCGACGGCATGGAGATCACCGAGGCCGGCGATCTGGAAGGCGCGCGCCGCCAGCTGGCCAAGGTCGAGGCCGAATCCGGCCCGACCGGGGGCTTCAAGCTCATCCTGGTCGACCTGGAACTCCCGGACGGCAACGGCATGGAGTTCCTGGGCGAGCTCGCCGGCAAGCCGGCGGTCAAGATCGTCACCACGCTGTACTCGGACGACGACCACCTCTTCCCTGCCCTGCAGCGTGGCGCCGACGGCTATTTGCTGAAGGAGGACCGCTTCGAGGTGCTGGTCGAGGAACTGCAGCGCATCGTGCGCGGCCAGCCGCCGCTGTCGCCGGCGATCGCCCGGCGGTTGCTGCAGCACTTCCGGCCGGGTTCGAGCGGCGATTCCGGGCCGATGGGGCTGAACTCGGGCTTCGGCAGCCTGACCTCGACCGCGACCGTCACCGGCCGCGGCGTGACGCTGGACCCGCAGCCCGAATGGGAGCGCCTGACCCCGCGCGAGAACGAGGTGCTGACCTACCTGAGCAAGGGCTTCACGATCAAGGAGATCGCGAACCTGATGGGCATCAAGTGGTTCACCGTCAACGACCACATCAAGTCCATCTACAAGAAGCTCAATGTGTCGAGCCGCGCCGAAGCGGCCGTGCTGGCAAGCAAGCAGGGCCTGGTGTGACGGCCTGATCCGCGACCGGATCCACGCAGAACAAGGCGCCCCATGTGGGCGCCTCTTCATTTGCGGCCTCGCTGCTCGCCGACGGAAGAGCGCCGCGTTCAGGATTTCTTCAGACGCGTCCTCGTAATCTCCACCCCGTTCCGCCGTGCGGCCCTGCTGTTGCGCGACGCCCTTCCCTCTCGCCACGGAGCATTCATGGACCCCGACCCTAGCCCCAGTCCTCGACGACCGGCGGCTCACGCCGCCTCCTCACGTTTCTCGCCGTCATCGCGGGACACGCGCGTCCGGATCCCTTCCGCCTGAGCCGGAGGGGCCGCGGCGCCGCCCGCAGGAGCCCCTCCTCATGAAGACCACCCCCCGGTTCCTTCCCGCGCACTCGCGTCCGTCCGCGCTCGCCTCCCTGTTGGCGCTCGCGCCCCTGTGCGTCTCGCTCGTCTCGCTCATCCCGCCGCTCCTGCTGAGCGGCTGCGGCGCCAAGGCCGAGGCCGAGGCCGGCGCCGATCCCGGCCCCGCGCTCGGCCCCGTCGACATCGCCCTGCGTCACGAGGGCGCCGACGTCCTGGTCCCGGAGCGCTCGCCGCTGCGCGCACGCCTGGCCGTGGCCGCGGTCGAGCGCCGCGCCGTCGAGCAGGCCATCACCGTCCCCGGCGCCGTCGAGGCCCTGCCCGACCACCTGGCCCGCATCACCCCGCCCGTCAGCGGCCGCATCGAGCGCCTGCAGCGCGCGCTCGGCGACTCGGTGCGCGCGGGCGATGTGCTGTTCACCCTGGACTCCGCCGAGCTCAGCGCCGCGCAGGGCGAGGCCGCCAAGGCCCGCAGCGCCGCGGCGCAGGCACACCGCGACCTCGACCGGCAACAGCTGCTCTTCGACGCGGATATCGCCCCGCGCAAGGACCTCGAGGCCGCGCAGCTCGCGCGCACCCAGGCCGACAGCGACCTCAACACCGCCCAGGCCAAGCTCGCTCAACTGGGCGCGGCGCCCGTCGCCAGCGCCACCGGCCGCCGGCTGCTCGTGCGCGCGCCGCTGGCCGGCCGCGTCATCGAGATGAACGCCGCGCCCGGCGGCTACTGGAACGACATCAATGCGCCGCTGATGACCATCGCCGATCTGAGCCAGGTCTCGGTCACCGCCGCCGTGCCGGAGAAGGATCTGGCGCAGGTCTTCATCGGCCAGAAGGCCCGCGTGCGCCTGAACGCCTTTCCGGACACGCCGCGCGACGGCACCGTCCGCTACATCGGCGAGGTGCTGGACGCCGACACCCGCACCGTCAAGGTCCGCCTGATCCTGGACAACGCCGACGGCCGGCTGCGGCCCGGCATGTTCGCCAAGGTCCAGTTCGCCGGGCCCTCGCACGAGGCGCCGGTCGTGCCCGCCTCAGCGCTGCTGCAAAGCGGCCTGTTCACCCGCGTCTTCATCGAGCAGGCGCCCGGTCGCTACCGCGCGCGCGAGGTCACCGTCGGCGCCTCCCTGGGCGACACGGTCGAGGTCCTGTCCGGTCTGAAGCCGGGCGAGCGCGTCGTCGTGCGCGAAGGAGTGCTCCTCAATGATTGAGCGCCTGGTCTCCCTCTGCTTCGAGCGCCGCGGCATCGTCTGGTTGGTGTTCGCCTTCGCCGCGCTGTATGGGGTGCACAGCTTCCGCCAGCTGCCCATCGAGGCCTATCCCGACATCGCCGACGTCACCTCGCAGATCGTCACGCAAGTGAACGGCCTGGCCGCCGAGGAGGTCGAGCAGCAGATCACCATCCCCATCGAGCGCGCGCTGCTGGGCACGCCCGGCATGCAGGTGCTGCGCACGCGCAGCCTGTTCGGGCTGTCGCTGGTGACCGTCGTCTTCCAGGACGGCGTCGAGGGCTACTGGTCGCGCGAGCGGCTGCAGGAACGCCTGGCCGAGCTCTCGCTGCCCTACGGCGCCAAGCCCGGCCTGGACCCCTACACCTCGCCCACCGGCGAGATCTACCGCTACACGCTGGAGAGCCCCGGCCGCAGCCTGCGCGAGCTGTCCGAGCTGCAGTTCTGGACCGTCATCCCGCGCCTGAAGAAGGTGGCCGGCGTGGTCGACGTGACCAACTTCGGCGGCCTGACCACGCAGTTCATGCTGGAGCTGGATCCGGCGCGGCTCACGCAGTACGGCCTGACGCTGAGCCAGGTGGTGGACGCGGTCAACGCCAACAACAACAGCGGCGGCGGCAGCGTGGTCGACCGCGGCGAGCAGTCCTACGTCGTGCGCGGCGTGGGCTTGCTGCACTCGCTGGAGGACATGGGCAACGTCGTGGTGAAGACCGCCGGCGGCGTGCCGGTGCTGGTCAAGGACCTGGGCACGCTGCGCTACGGCAACGTCGAGCGCCGCGGCATCCTGGGCAAGGACCGCAACGGCGACACGCTGGAAGGGATCGTGCTGCTGCTCAAGGAGACGAATCCCTCGCAGACCCTGGACGGCCTGCATGCGGCGGTCCAGGAGCTCAACACCCGGTTGCTGCCTGGCGACGTGAAGATCGTGCCCTACCTCGACCGCTCCACGCTGATCGAGAAGACCGCCCACACCGTCAGCCACACGATGATCGAAGGGATGGTCGTGGTCACGCTGGTGCTGCTGCTCTTCCTGGGCAGCCCGCGCGCGGCGCTGGTGGTCGCGGCGACGATTCCGCTGGCGCTGCTGTTCGCCTTCATCTTCATGCACCACGCCAAGGTGCCGGCGAATCTGCTGTCCCTGGGCGCGATCGACTTCGGCATCCTGGTCGACGGCGCAGTGGTGGTGGTCGAGAACATCCTGCGCCGGCGCGAGCACGCGTCCGATCGCCTGCTCACGCCGCGTGACGCGATCGCCGCCACCTTGCAGGTGGCGCGGCCGATCTTCTTCGGCATGGCGGTGATCGCCGCCGCCTACCTGCCGCTCTTCGCCTTCGAGCGCATCGAGTACAAGCTCTTCAGTCCGATGGCCTACGCCGTCGGCGCCGCGCTGGTGGGCGCGCTGCTGGTGGCGCTGATGCTCACGCCCGCGCTGGCCTGGCTGGCCTTCCGCCGGCCGCGGCGCGTCTTCCGCAACCAGCCGCTGGAAGCGCTGCAGGCGCGCTATGCCCGCTTCCTGGAGGGCGCGGTGGGCGCGCATCGCCGGCTCGCGCTGGCGGTCGCCGCGGCGGCCCTGCTGCTGATCGGCCTGGCCGGCACGATCGGTCGGGACTTCCTGCCCTATCTGGACGAGGGCTCGATCTGGCTTCAGGTGCAGATGCCCCCGGGCATCACGCTGGACAAGGCCGCGGCCATGGCCGACGAGCTGCGCAAGGCGGCGCTGGAGTTCCCCGAGGTCTCCACCATCGTCACCCAGACCGGCCGCAACGACGACGGCACCGACTACTGGACGCCCTCCCACATCGAGGCCAGCGTCGGCCTCAAGCCCTATGACACCTGGACCACGCCGGGCGGCAAGCAGGGCTTGATCCGGCGCATGGGCGAGCGCTTCGCGCGCATGCCGGGGTACTCGGTGTCCTTCATGCAGCCGATGATCGACGGCGTGCAGGACAAGCTGTCCGGCGCGCACAGCGATCTGGTGGTGAAGATCTTCGGCGACGACCTCGACGAGGGCCGGCGCATCGCGGGACGCGTGGCCGAGGTGCTGCGCGGCATCCCCGGCGCGGCGGACGTGGCGGTGGACGTCGAGCCGCCGCTGCCCAACCTGCGCATCGACCTGGACCGCGCGGCCGCCGCGCGTCTGGGCGTCAACGCGGCGGACGTGGCCAACCTCATCTCGACCGGCATCGGCGGCGCCTCCATCGGGCAGCTCTATGTCGGCGAGAAGAACTACGACATGACGGTGCGCTTCACGCCGGAGTCGCGCGCCAGCCCGCAGGCCATCGGCGATCTGCGGCTGACGGGGACCAACGGCGCGCAGGTGCCGCTGTCCGACGTCGCCCGCGTCCGCACGACGGTCGGCGAGAGCGTCATCGTCCGCGAGATGGGCGAGCGCCACATCATCGTTCGCCTGAACACCCGGGGCCGCGACCTGTCGAGCTTCCTCGCGGATGCCGAGCCTGCGCTGGAGCGCGAGGTCCGCTTCGACCGTCAGCGCTTCCACATCGAATGGGGCGGTCAGTTCGAGAACCTGCAGCGCGCGCAGCGCCGTCTGGCGGTGATCCTGCCGGCGACGCTGGGCGTGATGCTGCTGCTCCTGTTCGCGGAGTTCCGCAACCTGCGCCAGCCGCTGCTGGTGCTGGGGGTGGTGCCGCTGGCGATGATCGGCGGCTTCGCGGCGCTGCATCTGCGCGGGATGACGCTGAACGTGTCCAGCGCGGTCGGCTTCATCGCGCTGTTCGGCGTGGCGGTGCTGGGCGGCGTGCTGATGGTGTCGCAGATCAACCGGCTGCGCGCCGAGGACAGGCGTCCGCTGCGGGAGGCGGTGCTGGAAGGCGCGGCGAGTCGCATGCGGCCGGTGCTGATGACCGCGACGGTCGCGGCGCTGGGGCTGACGCCGGCCATGCTGGCCACGGGCTTGGGCAGCGACGTGCAGCGCCCGCTGGCGACCGTGGTCGTCGGCGGCCTGACGACCGCCACGCTGCTGACGCTGCTGCTGATGCCCGCCCTCTATTTCTGGATCGAGCAAGGCGCCGAGCGGGCCGCGCGGAAGCGCGCGGCCCGAGGCGATCACGCGGAACACGCCGAACTCGACGATCAGGCCAAGGAGCCCCACGCATGAACCGCCTGTCTTTGAATCTCTCCCTGGCCGGGCTGCTTGCGATGTGCTGCATCGCCTCGGCGCAGGCCCAGTCCGCTGATCGCGACGGCGCCGCGAGCGTCGACTTCGCGAGCTACCTCGACGCCATCGCCCGGAGCAGCAACGAGGTCGCCGCACAGCGCGAGGCGCTGACCGCCGCCCGCGCCGGCGTGGGCATCGCCGGTCTGCGACCGGATCCGTCGCTCTCGCTGGGCGCGGGGCCGGTGGAGTTCAGCCGCGAGGTGACTCCCAAGCCGCGGCTGGCGCAGAGCATCGGCCTGTCCTACACCATCGAGATGGGCGGCAAGCGCGAGCGCCGCATCGCCGCGGCCAACAGCCAGGTGCGGGTGAGCGAAGTCGCGTTGGAAGGCGTTCAGCGCCAGGCCCTCGCGGATGCCGCCGATGCGTTCATCGAGTCCTGCCGAACGCGAGAAGCGCTGCAGCGGCAGGAAGCGTCGTTGAAGGCGCTGTCGGACATCGTGAAGATGAACGAGCTGCGTCACAGCGCGGGCGATCTCGGCGGGCTGGAGCTGCTGCAATCGCGCAATGAGCGGGATCAGTTTCTGGCCACGGTCGTCAAGGCGCGGGCCGATGCGCGAGCCGCGATGGAGGGGCTGTCGACGCCGCTGGGGCGGCGATGGACCGAGATCTTCGGCGCGCGGGTGCCGGCTTGCGACTTCGAGTCGGGGCTGACCTCGGGCAACACGGTGGCGCGTGGCAGCGCAGAGACGGAAGCCGAGGCCGATGCGGCGACCGATGCGTTGGTCGCTCGCGCGCTGGAGGAGCGGGACGACGTGCGCGCCGCGCGGGCCGCGGTCGATGCCGCGCGCGCCTCGGCGGAGCTGACGCGGGCCAACCGCAAGGTCGATCCCAATGTCAGCCTGAGCTACGGCTACACGCCGCAGGGCCGGCGCGGGCTGGCGGAGGACGGCTCGACGACGGAGCCGACGCCGCGCTCCAACACGCTGTCGGTGTCGTTGTCGGTGCCGATCCCGCTGTCGCGGCTGGACAAGGGCGATCTGGTGCAGGCGGAGTCGGCGGTGACGCAGGCCCTGCTGGCGCTGCGGCAGACGGAGCTCAAGGCGCAAGCGGATGTGCGCGTCACATTCGCCCAGTACAAGGCCGCCCTGGAGAACCTGACCCGCTATCGCGACAGCACGCTGGGCGACGCGGATCGGGTGCTCGACGGGATACGGACCTCCTACCGGCACGGATCGGCATCGCTGCTGGAGTTGCTGTCGGCGCAGCGCGCGGCGGACGACACGCACCTGGCGTACCTGCAGGCGCGCAGCGACCTGGCGACCGCCACGGTCCGGCTGCAACTGAGCCTGGGCCGCGCGCCGGCGCTGTGAGCACGAGGGAGACCCGATGCATCTGATGAGTCACTCCCTCGCCCGCTTGCGGGAGAGGGCTGGGGAGAGGGTCTTCGGGGTCCGACGTACTGCCACGCTCCCACCCTCACCCCCGGCCCTCTCCCGCCCCGCGGGAGAGGGAGTGAACAAGCACCGCGCTGGATGCCCCCTCGCCCGTTTGCGGGAGAGGTCTGGGGAGAGGGTGGGAGCGTCGCATCGCTCGGTCGCGACGGCATCCGGGCCCATGCGGCATGCGAGACTGCCGCCGCACGCCAAGCCCGTTCAGAAGGAAGGCTCATGAGAATCCTGCTGGTCGAAGACGACCGCAAAGCCGCGGCCCTGCTGACGCGAGGCCTGCTCGAAGAAGGCTTCGTGGTCGACCACGCCGCCACCATCGCCGAGGCGGACGAGGCCGCCTTCGTCACCACCCACGACCTGATCGTGCTCGACGGCATGCTGCCCGACGGCGACGGCGTCGCGCTGTGCCGCACGCTCCGCGCCCGCGGCCAACAGGTGCCCGTCCTGATGCTCACCGCGCGCGACGCGCTCTCGGACCGCGTGGCCGGCCTCAACGCCGGCGCCGACGACTACCTCACCAAACCCTTCGAGTTCGAAGAGCTCCTCGCCCGCGTCCGCGCCCTGCTCCGTCGCTCCGAGATGACCCGCCCGCCGGTGCTCCAAACCGAGGACCTCTCTCTCGACCCCGCCTCCCAACAGGTCACACGAGGCGGCGTCCTCATCGATTTGACCCCCAAGGAATTCGCGCTGCTGCAAGCGCTGATGCGCCAGCCCGGCGCGGTCGTGTCGCGCCAACGCCTGGCCGAGCAGATCTGGCACGGCGACGCGCTGGCCATCGACAACCTCATCGACGCTCACATCAGCAAGCTGCGCCGCAAGGTCGACGTCGACGGCAAGCGAGCCCTCATCGAAACGGTGCGCGGTCGCGGCTTCCGAATCCGCGGGAGCGAGGATGCTTAGCTTCCGCCGCCGCCTCGCGCTGGCGCATGTGGTCGTCGTGACCGCGGTGCTCGCGATCGCGGCCACGCTGACCTACTTGAGCCTGGTGGCCTCGGTGCGCGCGCAGCTCGACGGCGCGCTGCTGGCGCTGGCCGAGCAGGAAGCCAGCATGCTCGCCGCCAATCCCGCGCTGCCCGTGATCGTGCACGAAGCCGGCGCCGCGTCCGCGCCGCCCTCCTATGCCCGCCTGGACCGGCTGGTCCAGATCATCGATCGCGACGGCAAGGTGCTGGCGCGCAGCGCCAACCTGGGCGCCTCGACCCTGCCCGTCGACGCGGCCCTGCTGGCCCGCCTCGCCGACGGCCAAGCGGTCTTCGAGAACCTCGACTACGGCGACGAGCCGACGCGGCGCGTGTCGGTGCCGGTGTCCGGGGGGCGAGCTCTTGCCGTACAGGTGGCGGGCTCGCTGGACGACGTCGACCACAACGTGGACGCGGCGGGATGGATCTTCCTGGCCATGGGTGTGGTGCTCGTCGTCGTGCTGACGGTGACCGGCACGCTGATGACCGGCCGCGTCTTCGGCGCGATCGACAACGTCACCCGGCAGGCGCAGCGCATCTCCGACCAGACGCTGTCGGACCGCCTGCCGCATCCGGGTCCGCGCGACGAAATGGGCCGGCTCATCGACACGCTCAACGACATGCTCGCGCGGCTGGAACAGGCCTTCGAGGCGCAGCGGCGCTTCACGGCGGACGCCTCGCATGAGCTGCGCTCGCCGCTGTCGCGATTGCGCACGGAGCTCGAGATCACCTTGCGCCGCCCCCGCGGGCAGGACGAGTACGTCGAGGCGCTGCGCTCCAGTCTGGACGAGGTCGTGCGGCTGACCACGCTCGCCGAGGAGCTGCTCACGCTGGCTCGCCTCGACTCGGGTCAGGAGTCGGCGACGGCCTCGGCCGTGCTGATCGCACCGATCCTGGAAGAGGTCGTGCGCCGCGCGCGCGGCACGGCCGAGCGGCGCGACGTCGATCTGCGCTTGGACCTTCACGGCGATCGCGAGCCCGGCGCGGCGGACGATGCAGATGCTGATGTTGATGCCGAGCAAGCCTCGACGATCACGGCGAGTCTGTCGAAGCAGTTGCTGGTGTTGGTCGCGACCAATCTGGTGGACAACGCGGTGAAGTTCGCCCCGGCGGGCGGCGTCGTGCGCGTGTCGCTGGGCGCGCGCGAGGGCTGGAGCGCGGTTGTCGTCGAGGACGACGGTCCCGGCATTCCGGAGGAAGAGCGCCCTCGCCTCTTCGAGCGCTTCTATCGCGGCGCTGGCGCGCGGGCCTCGGACGTGCCTGGCACCGGACTGGGTCTCGCGCTGTGCGACGCGATCGTGCGCGCGGCCGGGGGGCGGATCGACATCGACGCGTCGCCGCTGGGCGGCGGGCGCTTCACGGTGCTCCTGCCCGCGCCCCGCTGACGGGACGGTACGCCGCTGGGGCCTTTCGATGTCGCGGACAATCCGCGCCGGATTGGAAGGACCCCATGAAGATCGATGCCTATCTGGAACTGAGCGGCCTCGCCGCCTTGACCGGCGCGCTGGATGCGGCCGCCGCCGCCCGCTTCGAGGAATCGGCGCGCGCCCATCAGGCCGCGCTGCTGGCGCTGCTGACGCCCGAATCGCTCGCCGCCGCCGCAGTGAAGTGGCAGTACCGCGTGCCCGAACTAGGCGAAGGCGGCGCCTGCTCGCTCTTCGGCCAACTCGCCGACAAGCCCTATGACCTGACGGCCATCCTCGGCGGTCAGAGCGCCGACGCGCAGCGCCTGGTGGCCGAGGCCACGCTCGTCGTCGACTACTACCAGCGCCACAGCCGCAGCCACTGGTTCGGCGTCTATCAGGCCCGCCCGAACGTCGCGGGCGAGTCGGTGCTGGTCAAGCTCGCCTACTTCGGCGCCGAGAGCCGCGCCGAGTTCCCGTTGACCGAGGAGTTCGCGCAAGGCAGCAACAACAGCTGGGTCGGCCTGCGCGGCCAGGGCCGGCTGATCAACGACGTCGCGGCCTTCGTCGCCGAGGGCGGCGGCTACTACACCTGCGACCCCAAGGTGAACGCCGAGGCCTGCCTGCCGCTGTACGGCGCGGGTGGCCGCGTCGCCGGCATCCTGGATTCGGAAGCCTTCGACAAGGACTTCTTCGCGGGCGAGGAACTGGCGCTGGTCGTGGCCGTCGCCGCGACGCTGTCGGGTGGGGTGCTGGCAGGAGCGCGCTGAAGCCGCCGCCAGGACTTGTTCCCACTGGGGGCACCAGTCGCGACGCATGACGCCACGTACGGCCGGTCGGGATCGAGTCCCAGATCAGTCATCGGATCCTCCCTGTGCATGGCCGTTCGCGGCCGTCCTCATTGCTCTTGTCGCGACGGCCGCTCACAGCAGGCCGGCACGCTTCACCTCGTGATACCGATTCACCAGCGCGGACGCGAGCGCCTGCGGCTCGACGTCGATGGACAGCCGGTCGTGATCGACCACGCGCGCGAACGCGTCCTGCCGCGCCTGCGCCAGCAGATGCGCGCTTGCCACCGCCACGCTGTCGTCCTGCGTCCCCACCGGCTGCGCGGCCATGCGGTCCAGCGCCGTCTCGCGCAGGCTGGCCAGCAGCACCAGGTGGCGACGGCGCAGCAGGCGCAGCGCGGGTTGCAGCTCGGGCGAGTCCTCGTCCCGGAAATTGGTCAGCACGATCACCAGCGAGCGCCGACGCAAACGGTGCGACAGCGCTTCCGCCGCGGCCAGGTAGTCGGAGTGATGCCCGCCCGGCTGCACATCGTGCATCTTGTTCATCAACGCATTGAGCGTGCCCATGCCCTTGCGCGGCGCGTAATCGCGACGCGCGCCCTCCTCGCAGCCGAAGGTCATCGCGCCGACTTCATCGCCTTCCGACAGCGCGACATAGGCCAGCAGCATCAGCGCATCGAGCGCGTCGTCGAAGTGGCTGGACTTGCCCTCCCCGGCCGTCTGCTCGTCGGCGCGCATGCGCCGGCCGCAGTCGAGCAGGAACATCACGCACTGGTCGCGCTCATCCTGGAACTCGCGCACCACCGGCTTGCGATGCCGCAGCGAGGCCTTGACGTCCAGATGCCGCAGCGGATCGCCGCGGCGGTACTCGGCCAGCTGGCGGAAGTCCGTGCCCTGGCCGCGCTGGATGTAGTTCTTGATGCCGATCTGCGCCAGCCGCCGATCCCCCGACAGCCAGGCATAGCGCGCCAGCGCCGCGAAGTTGGGATAGACCCGCAGGCCCTTGGCATCGCCGACGCGCTCGCGCACCTCGAAGCAGCCGGCACGCGTGCGCCACAGCAGCTGCGTGACGCCGACCTGCGCCACGCCGCGCTGACGCGCCGTGACCCGGAAGCGCAAGGCGTTGCGGGTTTGCGCGGCGACGGTGAGCGAGATCGGCAAGCCCTCGAAATCGAAGAGCGGATCCAGCTCGTCGAAGACGGTCACCCGCCAGGCCAGCGGCCCGGCGTTGACGAGGCTGAGCCGCAGCTCCGTCGCCGCGCCGATGGCGAAGGCCGCCGGCAGCGCGCGCTCGACGCGCAGCCCCGCCGCCGCCCACAGGCGCAGACTGCGCCACAGGTCGACACCGGCCAGCACCAGCAGCGCGACGAGCGCCAGCCCGCCCAGCGGCCCGACGAGGCGCAGCGGCGCGCCCAGCGACAGCGCCAAGGCGAGGAGCAGCCCCAGTCCGGCCAGCACCGCGATGCTGGCCGGCGAGGGCACGACGACGCGACGGGCGAGAGGTTTCAAAGCCTCGGCGCCTCCACGCTGTCCAGCGCCGACTGCAGGATCTCGTCCAGATCGCGACCTTCGATCTGCGCATCGGGCGCCATGGTCACGCGATGGCGCAGCACCGCCAGCGCCTGCCGCGCGATGTCGTCCGGCGTGATGAAGTCGCGCCCGTTGATCAGCGCCACCGCGCGCGCGGCGCGCACCAGCGCCAAGCTGGCGCGCGGCCCTGCGCCGAACTCGATGCCCGGCCAGTTCCGCGTGGTCCGCACGACGCGCACCGCGTAGTCGATGACGCGCTCGTCCGCATGCACCAGGCCGGCCAGGCGCTGCAGCTCCTGCACCTGCACGTCGTCCAGCACCGGCTGCACCGCGTCCAGCGGCAGCTGATGGCCGGCGCGGCCCGCCGTCACCAGCTTCACCACCGCGGCCTCCTCGTCATGCGTCGGATAGCCGATGCGGATCTGCAGCAGGAAGCGGTCCAGCTGCGCCTCGGGCAGCGGATACGTGCCCTCGGTGTCCACCGGGTTCTGCGTCGCCATCACGATGAAGGGACGCGGCAGCGCGATGGTCTCGCCTTCCAGCGTGGCCTGGTACTCCTGCATCACCTCGAGCAGCGCGCTCTGCGTCTTGGCCGGCGCGCGGTTGATTTCGTCGGCGAGCAGCAGGTTGGTGAAGACCGGTCCCTGGCGCACCCGCAGCCGACCCAGGCCCGCGCCGGTGTCGTCCAGCACGCTGTGGCCAACCACGTCCGCCGGCATCAGGTCCGGCGTGAACTGCACCCGCGCGTACTTGAGCTGCAGCGCCTGCGACAGCGCGCGCGCCAGCAGCGTCTTGCCCAGACCGGGCACGCCCTCGATCAGCACATGGCCCGAGGCCACGACGGCGACGAGCATCTGCTCCACCGCCTGCGTCTGGCCGATCATGGCCTTGGCCACCTCGATGCGCAGGCTGTGCAGCCATTGGGTCGCGAGCTTGAGCTCCTCGGGCTTGATCATGGCGAACGTCTTTCGTCTTGAGAGTCTTGGGAGGTCCCGGGCGGGGACAGCAGCCGGCGGCGGGCCGACTCGAGCAACTGCAGGTGGTGCGGCAGCGCCTTGCGGCTGCAGTCCTTGGCGGTCATGGACGCCGACAGCGCCTCGGCTGTCAGCCCGGTCGCCCGTGCGACGGCCTGCGCGCGATCGCCGCCCTTCAGGCGCGAGTAGCCCGGCAGGCGGCGTGAGGCGGCCTCGTCCAGGGCCCGCTGCTGCGCTTGCAGCAGCGCGTCGCGTCCATGGCGATGCAGATAAGCGCCCAGGCCGCGGACCTGCTCGGCGATGGAGCGGCGTCCGCGCGACGGCACCGCCCGCAGCGGTCCGAAACGCACCGCGCCACGCCACAGCGCGGCGGCCAGCGCGACCGACAGGATCAGGACGGCGATCGAGCCCCCGTGCCACAGCCACGGGAGCAAGGCTTCGCGCCGCTCGTTGAGATAGATCCAGGCGACGGCGCCGGGCTCGGCCCGCATCGCCGCGGCGGTCAGCAGCGGGTCCTCGCAGCGCAGCGGCGAGGTGTCCATGAAGAAGCGATCATGAACGTTGAGCACGGTGACGGTGCCGCGCCCCACGGGCACGCGTATCGCCTGCGCGCCGTTGTTCGTCAGCATCACCCAGTCCGCCACCTGGACCCTGGACTTGGGCACGAGTCGCGTGCCCCACCGCACCATCCCGCAGATCTTGAGCCCGCCGCCGGCGCCGAAGATGCGCGGCACGGACACCAGGTTCACGTCTCCCGCATCGGGGAGCTTGATCGTCTTGCCAGCCGATGCCGCCGGCGATGCGGGCACCGCGATTCGGGGTGCAGCCGATTCAGCGGATTGCCCCTTGCGCGGCGCCTGGATCTCGACGATCGGCACCCAGTCCTTCAACGAGGTCTCATCCCAGTTCGTGCCCTGCGCCAGCGCCAGATGTCCGCCGCGCTCGACCCAGGCGCGAAGCTGCTTGCCGCGCTCGGGCACGAGTTCCCATTCGTTGGACAGCAGCAGCAGCCGCGCGCCTTCGGGCGGCATGCCGTCCAGTCGCTCGAAGTGGCGGGCCTGCATGCCCAGCCTGCGCAGCAACTGCTCGAAGGCGTAGACGGGGTTGTCGCGCGCCTCGCCCCGCGCCGGGCGCGGGCTGGGCTTGTCGACCCACTCGGTGTTCATCGCGACCCACCAGCCGACCAGGGCCAGCAGGATCGCCAGGATCACCCCGATCAGACGGTCGCGCATCATGGGCGATGCTCCGCCGCCATGCGTGCATCGAAACCGGCGCACAGCCATTCGAAATCCTCGGCCGGCAGCTCACGCCGCGCGTAGGCGACCGATTGCCAGCCGTGGATCAGCAGCGTCAGAAAGTCCTGCGACTCGGGGCGCAAGCGCGTCGCGGCCAGCGCCAGGCAATCGCTCTCGGTGCTGGCGGCGCGGATCGGCACGCCGTGCCCGTGCACCAGGCGCGACAGCGCGCCGCGGTACAGCAGCGACAGCGCGGGCCGCGTCTCACCGCGTTGCCACAGCTCGCGCGCCGCGGCGCCGATGTCGTCAGGCAGGCTCTCGGGCCGGATGTCCAGCGAGCCCACATGCGTCGGCGCCTGCGTCTTGGGCAGCGCTTCGCGATCGCGCAGGCGGACCCAGTCACGCAGCCGCAGCAGCACCCAGATGAATCCGGCCGCGACCAGCAGCCACATCGCGATGCGCAGGCCCGAGGACAGGTTGAGGAAGAACTCCCGCCACCAGCCGGCGTCGACCTTCTCGGTCGGTTTCTTCTCGTCCTCGTCATGCTGTTTGAACCGCAGCTCGCGGGTCTTGTCCATGCCCGGCAACAGCGGATCGGCGCCGACATCGCTGGCCGCGGCCATCACCTCGGACGCGGCGATCGCGGACTTCCAGGCGCGCTGCGTGGGGATGGTCATGGTCTGCTCGGACCCGGAAGCGGCCGCCGCGGATGGGGACGCGGATGCGGGCCTGCTCGGCGATGCGGCGTCGGCCTCCGGCGGCGACGTCGGCGCGGTCTGCGCCGACGCCAGGCCGGCGCTCATCGCAACCAGACCCGCCAACACGGACATCCAGGCCATCCGCCCAATCACGTCACATCCCTCAGGTGAACGCACGGCGAAACTCCTGCTCGACGTCCCAGGCCTCGAGGACCACGCGGCGGTTGAGGTACATGGCGAAGCCCGCCGCGACGAAGAAGGGTTCCAGGAACAGCACCGTCACCAGATAGGCCAGGTTCAGCAGCAGGTCCTGCAAGAGCTGCCCTGCCGCATGCGACTCCGGCCGGATCAGCCAATCCAGCAGGTCCTGACTGTGGTTCTCCGGCGCGAACCACCACAGCAGACCCACCAGGCCGTAGGTGAGGATGCCCTCCGCGTGCGCGAAAGCGACTTGCAGCGCGGTCGCACCGCCCCGATTGCCGTGCAGCATCAGCTTGACACGCTTGCGCCGCGCGCTGCCGCGCTGGCCTTCGAGCTGTTCGACCGGCTGCGTGTACGAGCGCCACGGCGAGAGGCGCCGCCAGAACAGCGCGCGCAGCAGCTGGCCGCCGAAGACCTGACGACGCGCGCGCCAGACGTCCGCCCAGCGCGTGTCCTGCCCGAAGACCGCGCGCGACATCACGAACAACAGCGTGCGGTCCAGCCAGGGTTTGAGACAGAACACGATCAGCATGGGCAGCCAGCCGCGCGTGTCCACGGTGCACATCGCCAGTGCCGCGACGACCAGGAAGACCGGAGCGAAGCTGCGCCAGATCGAGCGCCAATGCGCGCGCACCAGCGCCACGCCGAGGTCGCAGGCCTCGCTCTGGCTGCGCGGCCGCAGGACGACGGCCAGGCCTTCAACGCGCATGGGGCCCTCCCAGCTCGTTCTGGGCGCCGCGTCCCATGCGCCACAGCCAGAGCAGTACCAGCAGCCAGCACAGCGCGGCGACGCCGTATTTCACCGGCGGCGAGATCCAGGCGGCCGAGGACCAGAAGGCCTCGACGGCCGCCGCGACCAACAGCAGGAAGAAGGCCGCGTAGACCAGCGGCACCGCCTCGCGCGCGCCCAGGCGCAGCGCCTCCAGGCGGCCATGCCGGCCCGGCATCATCCAGCCCAGTCCCAGGCGCAGCCCGGCCGCGCCGGACAGCACGATGCCGGTGAGCTCGAAAGCGCCGTGCGTGGCGACGAAGGGCCAGAAGTTGTGGCCCAACCCCACCCGCGACAGGTGTCCCGCCACCGCGCCCATCGCCAGCCCGTTGTAGACCAGCACGAAGGCGCTGCCCACACCGGCCAGGATGCCCGCGCCGAAGGTGCGGAAGCCGATGCCGATGTTGTTGAAGATGTAGTAGCCGAACATCAACCAGTCGCTGGCGGCCTCCCGCACACGGCCGAAGGCGTGGCGGCCGTCGCCGTACATGCTTTCGTACTCGCGCAGCTGGCTGGCCTTGGCCATGCGCAGCGCGAAGTCCGGTCCGAGCCAGGACAGGATGAAGGCCAGGACCAGCGGCACGGCCAGCAGCAGGAAGGCCAGCAGCACGTAGCGCCGCTGCGCCCGCACCGCCACCGGCAGGTCCACGCGAAGCAGGCGACCCAGCGCGCGCAGGCCGTAGTCCTGCCTGCGATAGATCAGCTGGTGGGCCTCCTGCGCCATCGACTCCAGTCTGGCCACCAGGTGGATCGGATAGGCGCGCGACTGCGCCAGCGCGAGGTGCTCGCAGACGCGGCGATAGCGCGCGGCCATCAGCGCGCCGTCCACGCCGGCGCCGCGCTTCGCATCCTCGAGCTGCAGCGCGAAGGCATCCCACATCGGGCCGTGCGTCGCGGCGAAATGCAGCGGGGTCATGGGCGGCCTCTCATTGACGGCTGCCCATCAGCCATTGCGCCACGCCGAGCAGCCGCTCGGCGGCGGTGCGGCGCGGCTCGTCCGGCTGCACCGGCGGCAGCACGGGCGTCGCGATCTTGGCGAGCTCCTCGAAGCGCTCGGGCGTGAGGCGCTTGGCGCGTCCGGCCCAGGCGCGGATGGCGGCGCGCTCGCTCAGGTTCAGGCCGCGCGCGGGCGTCACGCTCGCGGCGGGCGGCGGCTCGTCGTACAGGACCACCGGCCGCGCGTGCACGACCAGCGTCCCGGCGGCCAGGTCGCCCAGTCGCTTGCATTGACCGTTCAGCAGCATGGCCACAATGCCGAAGCCATAAGCCAGCGGCAGGAAATCGGCGGTACGCAGCAGGTTGCGGATGATGGATCCGGCCGGCGTCACCGGCAGGCCCGTGTCCATCACGACGCGCAGCCCCATCGCCTGCTTGCCGGGCGTGGCGCCGGAACGGGCGAGCTCGAACACGATGGGATAGAGCCACTCGATGAAGAACAGCGTGATCAGGATCAGGCCGAAGCCCATCTTGCCGACCGGCCCCATGATCACCACCACGGCGACGTCCACGAGCAGCCGGATCACCAGGTCGATCAGGAACGCGTTGGCACGCGCGACCAGCCCTGCGGGCTGCAGGGACAGGACGATGCCTTCCGGGGTCTCGGCCAGGGCCAGCGTGTCGATGCGCGCGGCCGGGGCCAGGTCTTGCCTGGTCAGAGCTTGATCACCTTGGTGTCAGCGATCGTGTCATGCAGGCACTGGCGCGAGTCGCGGAAGATCAGCAGGCAGTCCAGCAGGCTGTAGACCATGGACAGCACGGGGTTGATGGCGGCCACGCTGCCGGGGCCGTAGCGCAGGACCAGCAGGCGCACGCCGTCCGCCTTGGACCCGTCGGTGCGCACGATGCGCAGCTTGAAGATCATCTTGGCCAAGGTCTGTCCGCGAGTGACCAGGGTCCAGCCCTGCACCACGGCGAACAGCAGGAAGCCGATCAGGGCCGGCACCAGGCGGAACGAGGCAAAGGGGCTGGCCGTCGAGGGCGCGAGCAGCGCGCCCAGCGGTTTGATGAACCAGGACAGCGTCCAGATGATGGCGGCCAGGATGAGACCGTCGACGATCGCCGCGACCAAGCGGGTGCCGCGGCCGGCGAGTTGACCCGAGGCCTCGGGGTCGGCGAGATCCTCGACATGCGCCTGAGGCGGCGCGAAACGATCGTCCGTGGAAACTGACATGACTACTCCCTCACTTCATTTTTGGGGCGCATTGTGTCAGGGCCTTCCAGAAAGTCGATTGGGAGGACTACCAGCGACGAACCCCGATCGCGGGCTTGCCGGCGCGCCCGCCCCGGCGCTACGCTGGCCGGGTCATGTCATCAAATCATCACAAGCTGCCGCTAGGCGCCGCCACCCCGGACGCGATGACGCTGTCCTGGTGGCGCGGGCTGCGCCTGCTGGCCGTCCTCAACGTGAGCCTGTGGCTGGGCGTGCTGCTCTTCGGGCCGGTCCAGGGCGCGGATGCGTTATTGCAATTGGGGCTGTCCGGCGTGTACGTGGTGGTCTGCGCCTACCGCTCGCTGTTCCCGCGCGTGGACCTGGAGCGGCTGGTGGTCGTCGACACGCCGCTGTCCAGCATCTTCCTGGGCCGCAGCGCGGCCACGGTCGCGGAGATCTGCTTCGCCTTGCAGCTGGGCCTGATGGTCCATCAGCTCGCGCTGCACGTCGGCCTGCCGTGGGTGCAGCGCGCCGCCTGGGCGGTGCCGATGTTCATGATCGTCGCGCAGGGCTTCTGCTGGCACAGCGTGCTCACGCTCAACCACATCACGCAGGCGGTGGAGTCCACGCTCTGGGCGGCGGGCTTCTCGTGGATGGCCGCCCTGCTCGGCATCGTGGCGCTGAACAGCAGCGGCTGGGTCCAGTCGCTGGCGGTCTTCGCGATCCTGGGCGCGGCGTGCTTCGTCGCCTACGTGCTCAGCGTCGATGTGCCGATGTACTGGCGTCGCTATCGCGCCGGACGCGCGCAGGGCCTGGTCTACATGCGCCTGGATGAGGGGGCACGCGATGCCTGGCAGCGCCGCGTGCCCAGCGGCAACTGGGTCAGTTGGAAGGCCGATGCGCTCTGGCTGACGCCCTACTTCAGCGTCGGCGTCTGGGCGAGCATCGCGATGGCCTGCATCCCGAGCGCCTGACGCGTTCCCCGCCCGCCGGAGCAGCTCGCCTCACGAGTACGCGTAGAACAGCGCCGCGAAGAAGTGGCAGACGCTGCCGCCCAGCACGAACAGGTGCCAGACGAAATGCGCGTAGCGCAGCTTGTTGTCCAGCAGGAAGACGACCGCGCCCAGCGTGTAGCTCAGGCCGCCGGCGACCAGCAGCGCAAGACCTGGCCCCGGGGTGCGCTCGATCAGCGGGCCGATGGCGAAGACCACCACCCAGCCCATCGCCAGATAGAGCGCCGTCGACACCAGCGGATGACGCAGCCGGTTCAGCAGCTTGATCGTCACGCCGAAAGCGGCGGCGGCCCAGACCGCGATCAGCAGCGTCACGCCCGGCCCGGTGTGGAGCACGCCCAGCGTGAACGGGGTGTAGCTGCCGGCGATGAAGACGTAGATCGCCGCATGGTCCAGGCGCATCAGCCACGCCTTGACACGGCCTTTGGCGAGCGAGGACGGAAGCGCGTGATAGAGCGTCGAGATCCCGTAGAGCAGGATGCCGGTGGAGGCGAAGATCGCCGCGGCCACCACATCGGCCACCTCGCCGTGATTCATCGCGCGCATCACCAGGATGGGCAAGGCGGCGATGGCCAGCAGCGCGCCGAGCCCATGGCTGATGGCGTTGGCGATTTCCTCGCCCAGGGTTTGCGGGCGATCGAGGTGAACAGTGGCTGCGCCGCTGGCGGCGCCGAGGACGGCGGGACGGTGGGACATGACGCGGATCTCGTGATCAGGCGGACAGGGTACTAGATCAGCAGAAGCCCCAGCACGTGCTCGTCAACGTAATGCGATTGATCGGCGCGTTTGTAGAAATCGCGCAGCGTGCCTTCGATCTGGAAGCCGAGCCGCTGGTAGAAGTTCAGCGCCTGATCGTTGTCGGATTCGGCATAGAGCTCGACCCGGCGGATGCCGTCGGCGCGGAAGCGCTCGATCGCATCACCGATCATGGCTCGGCCGATGCCCTGGCCATGGCGCGCCGGATCGACCGCCAGCGTGCCCAGCAGCAGCACATGCTGGACGCGTCCCGGATAGCGCGTCGCGCGGTAGAAGCCGGTGATGGCGCCCTCCACTTCCCAGACCCAGAAGGAGCCGCTGCGCAGGAGCTCCTCGTAGATCGGGACGAAGGACGCCAGGTCCATCGGCTCGTAGGTCAGATAGGGAACGACCTGGGGGTGCGAGTAGATCGCGAAGACGCGCTCGATGTCGTCGGGGCGGGCGAGGCGGCGCATGAGGGGGATCCTCTCGGTCAAGGCTTCGGGAGCGCGGATTCTGCATTGCGGGCCGGCGCGATCCGATCGTCACTGTCGAGGGCGTGAAGGCCAAGGGGCTGATCTCGAAAGCGCCCTGCGCGGTCGCGCACGGGGTCATCGAGGTGTGGCCGCTGGAGGAGATGTCGTGAGGCCTCGAGACGTCTACGCAGAAGGCCGTCCGACCACCGACTGTCTCGGCTCGCGCATCAGAGCGGCCAAACCCTCCCGATAACTCGTCACCTCAAACTCCGGAAACCGCTGTTTGAAGTTCGACGAATCGAAGAGGTTGTCCTGCTCGTCCAGATGAGCGCGCGCAAGGTGTCGTCCCGCACCGGGACACGCGGCGTCTTGCCGTCCTGGATGTTGTCGATGACCAGCGTGTTGGTGATGCTCTGCGTCTTGCCCGGGCCATAGGACAGCGCAAGGTGGCCGACATCGAGCACATGCAGGAGCGCCTCGCGCAGAGCAAGGCGCAGTTGCTCAAGGCCATCGAGACGATGAAGCATCGGCCCGAGGACATGCCCTGCGACGAGCGGCCCCAGTGGGTGCTGGAACGGCTGCGGGGCAAGTCCTCGGACTGAAAGCTGCGTCAGGGGCATCAAGGCTGATTGCCCGACTTCGCGCTGCCCTGCGTGCTGCCCTGTGCGCCGCCTTGCGCGCCGATCTGGACGCCCAGTTGGGCGCCGTCGCGACTCGCCTGCGCATTGCCGGAAGCACTGCCGGAAGCGTTCCCAGATGCATTGCCGGAGGCGCCGCCCGAACCGCTGCCCGACGCGCCGCCGGTGGCTTGACCGGCGCCGCTGGTGGGGCCGGCATTGGCGGAGGACTGGGCACCGCTCGCCGCCTGGGCCACACGCGCTGCGGCTTGGTCACCCTTGTCGCGCACGGCGCCGACGCCGTCAGCGCCCTTCTCACGTACCGCGCCGACGCCTTCGGCGCCCTTGTCCTTCGCACGAGCGGCGGTGTCCTGCACCTTGTCCGTGGCCTTCGCCGTCGCCTGCCCCGCGCGGTCGCGCGTCGCATCGAGCGCGTCGCGGCCGCGGCTCAGATCCGGCCGCTGCGGCAAGCCGCCCTGCCCGCCCAGCCCGCCCGACAAGCCGCCGCCGATGTGGCCCGAGCCTCCGCCCGACAGGCCGCCGCCCAGCAGACCGGCATGCGCAGGCTGAGCCAATGCGCCCAGCAAGGCGACGAGCACCGTCGCGGCGACGGGCCACGCGCGACTCGCCGACAGCGAGGCGGACCGAGCGATGGCGGGGGATTGAGCATGGAAGGTGGTGGTCATGGCGATCTCCTTGAATGGCGCCCGGAACCGTTCCGGGGCCTGCAAGTGGAGAACGCCGCCGTCGCGCCGCGTCTTCCACCGGAAATGCAACCAATGGTTCTCGCCGCGATCAGGGCGGGACGCGCGGCGACCCGCCCACCAGCCCGATGCCATACACGTCGTCACGGCCGGATTCACCAAGATCGAGCGCCTCGCGCGCGAGCGCATTGAAGGCGTTCTGCGCGGCCAAGCGATCCGGCGTCGGCAGCCCCGCCGCCAGCAAGCCTGCGACCAGCGGTGACGCGAACGAGGTGCCACGGACACGCGTGTAGCCGCGTCGTTCCACCTCCGCGGCGACCATGTCGGCGCCCGGCGCGGCGAAGGCCACATGAGGGCCCCGCCCCGCTTCGGCGAGGACTCGCCTGCGAGCGTCAACACCTGTCACCGCGACCACGCCAGGCCAAGCGGCCGGATAGAGCGGCGGCGCGCCGGGGCCGTCGTTGCCCACCGGCGCGACGATGAGCTGGCCTTGCGACTGCGCGACCTCGATGACCCGTCGCAGCACCGCGTTGGGCGGCCCGACGAGGCTGATGTTGACGACGCCGACCCGCTCGCGCGCCAACCAGGACAGACCGTCGGCGATGGCCAGCACGCCGCCGCCGGCCTGCTTGCCGCCCTCGCAGTAGGCGTCGACGGCGAAGAGCCGTGCAGCCGGCAAGGCGCCGCGGAAGGCATCGCCGTCATCGCCGACGAGCAAGGAGGCCACCGCCGTCCCGTGAGCCGCGGGGCGCGCCTCGCCGGCACACCCGTGGCGCGACAGCGAGACACGACGCAGCGCGGGATGGGACGCGTCGACGCCGCTGTCGATCATGCCGACGCGACGCGGCGCGGCGCGATTGCCTTCGAGGACCGGCGCGGTGCCAGCGCCAGCGCCAGCGCCAGAGCCCGAGCCAGCGATGGCTCCCGCGCCCACGTAGACATGGTGGAAGTCGTAGGCGCCCTCGGGGTCCTCGGCGCGCAGCTGATCGATGAGCGCCGCCAACATCGACGTCGAACTCGCCGCCGGCAATCGCAGCCGCAGCGAAGACAGCCCCACCCCATCGAGCACCGTCTCCTCGACCGGCGTCAGGCCAGGCCGCTTCAGCAAGCCTTCGCGCGCAGCCGGCGAGGACGGCGAGGCGAGCAGCTCACCGATGAAGACCAGCTCGCCCGCCGCGTTGCGCTGAAGCTGGTCGGGATAGCGGCGCAGCAGGCCGTCGCTCAAACGCTCCCGCAGCCGCAGCGGGTCGGAAGGCAACAGCGTCTGCGTGGTGGACCGCAGCAGATCGTCCGTGCGCCTCAGCAGATCACCGCCGGGCAACCTCCCCGCTCCAGGCAGGCCGGGCATGCTGGGCAGATGGATCTGCGCCGCCGCCGGCAAGGACATCAGCAGCAACAGCGGCAACAGCAAGGTCGACCACAGCGACCACAGCGACCACGACCATGGCGGCGACAGCGACCATGGCGACGACCGCGTCATGGCCCGCGCATTTGGACGAAGACGGTGGTTGAAGCTCATTCGCGGATAACGTCGGGGACGCGGAAGAAAATCCGCGCCGCCGTCGTTCTCCTCATCAGATCACGCATCGCATGAGCATATTGGAGTTGCAGGCCGCCCTCGCCGCGCTGTTGCCACGGCTGCGTCGTTTCGCCCGCAGCCTGACCCATCACCGCGAGGACGCGGACGATCTGGTGCAGGTCGCGGTCGAGCGCGCATTGCGGGCCCTCGATCAGTTCGAGCCGGGGACGCGGCTGGACAGCTGGATGTTCAGGATCATGAAGAACGCCTGGATCGATGAGCAACGCGCCCGCGGGCGACGCGCCGAGGTGCTCGCGCCCGAGGAGGCAGGCGAAGGCGTGGGCGTGTCGGAGACCGGCCGCCACATCGTGCGGCTCTCGGTGGAGGCGGCAATGACGCGGCTGCCCGACGAGCAACGCCTGGTGGTCGGCCTGGTGCTGGTCGAGGGCCTGCCCTACAAGGAAGCGGCCGAGGTGCTGGAGCTCCCCATCGGCACCGTGACGAGCCGGCTCGCCCGCGCTCGCGAGACGCTGCAGCGCTTGCTCGGCGACGGAGACATCGACGCATGAGCGGCAAAGGACTTGAGATGAACGACGACCTGGACCCACGCGATCGCGCCTTGCAAGCCAAGCTGCGCGAGGCCTTCGATCCGGTGCTCGACGAGCCGGTGCCGGAGCGGCTGCGGGCGCTGTTCGACAACCGCGAGATTCGGCGCCATGAGGCCGAGGATGCGGCAGCAACAGCGACGGCAGCAGCAGATGAACTGCCCTCGCCTGTCGTGATCGATCTCGGCGTCGAACGCACGCGACGTCGCGGCGGCTGGCTCGTGTGGGGCGGCATCGCGGCCAGCCTGGTGATCGGGATGGCGATCGGCGCGAAGTGGCTGTCGCCGGGCAGCGAGCTGGACCGCGCCGGCAACGGTGACTGGATGGCGCGCGGTGATCTCGCGTCGGCGCTGGAGGCGCAGATGTCCGGTACGACGTCGACAAGCGGCACGCGCATCGGATTGAGCTTCGTTGCACGGGACGGCCGCTACTGCCGCGCGTTCACGCAAGGCGCGGCTGGCGCGCCGGGCGCCACCGGCAGCGCGGGCTTGGCGTGCCGCGAGAACGAGGGCTGGCGAGTGCGACAGCTCGTGGCCGTGGCCGCCACCGATCCCGCATCGTCGAGCGCCATCGGATCAGACGGATTCAGAACGGCGGCATCGCCGTGGCCGCCCGCGCTGCTCGCATCCATCGACGATCTGCGTGAGGGCGATGCGCTGAGCGCCGACGCCGAGCGCGCCGCGATGTCGCACGGCTGGCGGCGCTGACGCGATGTCCGTGATCAGCCGCATGCGGCGGTCACCGCCACGCTGACACACGCTCGGTCACGAGAACCGGGCCATCCAAAGCCGCAAAGCAAAACGCCCGCGAGACTTGCGTCTGCGGGCGTTTCTTCTATTCGGTGGGGTGGCTGATGGGA
>NZ_JBCNLU010000045.1:0-32499 GCF_039595295.1 Roseateles sp. | reverse complement strand
GCCGCGCAGGTCGGGTGACAGCCCGGAGAGCGCCGAGTCGACGATCCCAGCCAGTTGCCGGTAAGCGACCTGCCGACTGACGTCGCCATTCCCGTCCCGGGGACGATGGGCGGACTCGCCGTCCATCGCGTTCTTGTACAGCGACACGGCGCGCGCCAGCGTGCGGATCTCCTCGGGCGACGAGTCCTGCGAGGCGATCTCCAGCACTCGAGGGTCGGACTCGATCTCCGACAGCCCCTCCTCCTGGATTTGGTCCAGCAGTTGGTCCATGTCGAGCTCGGGTTGGGAGCGGTCCTGCGCGCTGCGAATGGTCATTCCCAAGCGGGCGATGGCCTGCTGGATGACCTCCTGGTCGGCTTCCGGTGGTTGCTCCGGCGTGTCGGTCAGCTGCTCGGCGAAGGTGGACCAGCTGTCGTGCGTGGTCGGGCGAGGGAAGACGTCCGGGTGGGCGTCCATGAAGCCGGCGATGCAGGCGCGCTTCTCGCGCATGTGCTCGGCAAGCGCCTGCTCGGGTGTCGTGGCAAGTTCAGTCATGAGGGATGGGACAAGGAGGTGTGAGCGCGGATTCCGCGCAGGGAATCCGCTGGGACGGGGCGCCATGGCGGCCCCCCGCTTTCATGCCTGGCTTGGAATAAGGACGCTTACCAGCCGCGGGCAAAGCCGCCGAAGCCGAAGCCGCCGAAGCTGCCGAAGCCGCTGAAGCCGAAGCCGCCCATCGAAGGCATGAAGCCGCCACAGCACATGCTGCCCATGCGTCGCATGAAGGGGCCATACGAACTGAAGCCGCCGCAGCCGCTGAAGCCGCCCATTCGGACGGATTCCATGCCGTCACATCTGCCGCGGTAATAGTCGGCCTCACGTTGTGCGGGTGAACTCATAGATGTTTCCTTTTCTTAACTGGGGTTGGGGGAGGGACAGACGCCACGCGTTGTCAGAGCTTGATGTTTTGCAGCGAGTTGTATTTCGCTTGAACGGTTTCCAGGGTGAAGTTGGTCACTTCTTTCTTTTGCTGCTCAATCAGCTTGGCTTCGAGCAGGGCGGAGGCGTGCCTGCTGTTTGCACTGGTTTGGCTCGCCGCGGCGTCCGCCTCGAACGAAGAGCTGGGGGGGAAGTTGAGGGGAAAATCCATTTCTGACTCCTGAATCCGGCGCGGCACGTACGCCGCGAGGATCAGTAGCAGCCATTGAAAGCGGGGTTCCTGGGGGGAGGGGTGTCCCTGGGCGGCAAGGTTTGACGTTCCGGGGATAATCCGCGCGCTTTTTTGTGTCCCGGACTCCCCAGTCTTTGCGTCTCTCGCATTCCCAAGGCCCGCCGCCATGCTCCTGACCCTGGTCATCCTCTACCTGCTTGTCACCATCGCGATTGGCCTGTGGGCCGCCAAGCGGGTGAAGAACACGGCCGACTTCGCCATCGCCGGGCGCCATCTGCCGTTGGTGATGATCATCACCACCACCTTCGCGACCTGGTTCGGCTCCGAGACGGTGCTGGGCATCCCCGCCAAGTTCGTTCAGTCCGGGTTGAACGGCGTGGTCGAGGATCCCTTCGGGGCCGGCTCATGCCTGATCCTGGTGGGCCTGTTCTTCGCGGCGCGGCTCTACAAGATGACGCTGCTGACCATCAGCGACTATTACCGCGAGCGCTACGGCCGCGTGGTCGAGGTCGTGTGCAGCTTCATCATCATCCTGTCCTACTTGGGATGGGTGGCGGCGCAGGTCACCGCGCTGGGGCTGGTGTTCAAGCTGCTGTCGGGCGGCGCCATCAGCATCCCTGTGGGCATGATGATCGGCACCGCATCCATCCTCGCCTACACGCTGTTCGGCGGCATGTGGTCGGTGGCGGTGACCGACTTCATCCAGATGATCATCCTGGTCGTCGGTCTGTCCATCATCGCGTTCTTCGCGGCGGACATGGCCGGCGGTGCCGACAAGGTCATCGCCCTGGCGTCGAGCCAGGACATGTTCCGCTTCCTGCCCGAGCCCAAGTTCCACGACATCGTGTTCTTCGTCGGCGCCGCGGTGACGATGATGCTGGGCTCCATCCCCCAACAGGACGTGTTCCAGCGGGTGATGTCCGCCAAGGATGTGAAGGCCGCGACGCGCGGCCCGGTGATCGGCGGCATCTGCTACATCCTGTTCGCCTTCGTTCCGATGTTCATCGTCGTCAGCGCGCTGATCATCATGCCGGAGGAGGCCAAGCAGCTGATCTCCGAGGATCCCCAGCAAGTCATCCCGACGCTGGTGATCGACCGCATGCCTTTCGTGATGCAGGTGATCTTCTTCGGCGCGCTGCTGTCGGCGCTGAAGTCGACCGCGTCGGCCACGCTGCTGGCGCCGTCGGTGACCTTCGTCGAGAACATCTGGCGCCAGTTCTTCCCGCGCGTCTCCGACAAGCAGGAGCTGCGCACCATGCGCATCGCCGTGCTGCTGTTCTCGGTCTGCGTCTGCGCCTATGCGATCGCCCTGCAGGGCACCTCGATCTACGAGATGGTCTCCAGCGCCTATCAGGTCACCCTGGTCGGTGCCTTCGTGCCGCTGGTCTTCGGCCTGTACTGGAAGCGCGCGACCACGCAGGGCGCGATCTTCGCGATCGTGCTGGGCGTGCTGACCTGGATCCTCTTCATGATCACCCCGGCCGGCGAGCAGTTCCCGGCCCAACTCGCGGGCCTGTTGGCCGGCGTGGTCGGCATGCTGATGGGCTCGCTGGGCCCGCAGGCGATCCGCGACGTGCAGGGATCGCATCACCGCTTGGTCGGCGGTGCGGACAGCGCCCGTCAAGCGGCCTGAAACTCCCCCCGCAAGAGTGTCCGGTCCACCCCGGCAGGGGGTGATCGTGCGCGCCTCTATATAATTTCCGGTTTTTGACCCGGACCCCAAGATGCCGATCTACGCTTACCGGTGTGGCGCCTGCGGCCACGCGAAAGACGTGCTGCAGAAGCTGTCGGACGCGCCGCTGACCGTTTGCCCGGCCTGCGGCGCGGAGAGCTTCTCCAAGCAAGTCACCGCCGCCGGCTTTCAGCTCAAGGGCTCGGGCTGGTACGTGACCGACTTCCGCGGCGGTTCGGGCGGCACCAGCGCGGCAGCCACGGGCACCGCAACCGAGGCGGCCCCCGCCGCTGGCAGCGACTCCAGCGCGAGCGCCTCGGCCCCGGCCGCGGCCGCGGCTCCCGCCCCATCGGACAGCGGTTCGGGTTCGTCGGGCGGCTCGTCCTGCGGCGGCTCCTGCGCCTGCCATTGATTCGCAAGGCCCGGACCCAGGCATGAGAAAGTACATCATCACCGGCCTGCTGGTCTGGCTTCCGCTCGCCATCACCGTGTGGGTGCTGCTGTGGGTGCTGGGCATGATCGACGGCGTGTTCACCTGGCTGCTGAAGGCGGTCGGCGCGCTGCTCCCGCTGTCGGCGGAGAACTGGCTCAAGCAACTGCACGACATCCCCGGCTTGGGGGTGCTCGTCATGGTCGGCCTGCTGATGCTGACCGGCATGTTCGTGGCGAACATGTTCGGCCAGTGGTGGCTGCGCCAGTGGGACCGGCTGCTGCACAAGATTCCCATCGTCAAGAGCATCTACAGCTCGGTCAAGCAGGTCTCGGACACGCTGTTCTCGTCCAGCGGCAACGCCTTCCGCGAGGCCGTGCTGGTCCCGTATCCGCACCAGGGCTCCTGGACCATCGCCTTCGTCACCGGCAAGCCGGCGGGCGAGGTCGCCCAGCAGCTGGGCACGCTCAGCGGCGTGGACCCCGACGATCACGTCTCGCTCTACGTTCCCACGACGCCCAACCCCACGTCCGGCTTCTTCCTGATGATGCCCCGGGCGCAGTTGCGGCCTTTGGCGATGAGCGTCGATGAAGCGCTCAAATACATCATCTCGATGGGCGTGGTCGCTCCTCAGGGGGAGACCGCCGTGGTCCTCCCCGCGACGGGCGAGCCCGCACGAAATTGACCGGGCTGAGCGCCCCGGCAAGCGCTCAGTCCTGAGGGCCCATCGGGCCCCGCCATCAGCGCCTTTTCATTCGTCTCAACGAATCCGCCGGACTGACAGGCTCACCGCGCCCCTGGGGCCGACCCGCCGCCCGTCCGGCCCGAACACTGAAGAATTTCCGGAGAACCCCATGCGTACCTGCTATGCCGGCCAAGTCAGCGAAAAGCTGCTGGACCAGACCGTGACCCTGATGGGTTGGGCCCATCGTCGCCGCGACCACGGCGGCGTGATCTTCATCGACCTGCGCGACCGCGAAGGCCTGGTCCAGATCGTCTGCGACCCGGACCGCGCCGAGATGTTCAAGGTGGCCGAAGAGGTCCGCAACGAGTACTGCGTGAAGATCGTCGGCAAGGTGCGCGCGCGCCCGGCCGGCACCGAGAACGCCAACCTGGTTAGCGGCAAGGTCGAAGTCCTGTGCCATGAGCTGGAAGTGCTGAACCCGTCGGTCACGCCGGCCTTCCCGCTGGACGACGAGAACATCTCCGAAACCACCCGCCTGACGCATCGCGTGCTGGACCTGCGCCGCCCGTACATGCAGAACAACCTGATGCTGCGCTACCGCGTGGCGATGGAAGCGCGCAAGTTCCTAGACGAGCACGGCTTTGTCGACATCGAGACCCCGATGCTGACCAAGAGCACGCCCGAAGGCGCGCGCGACTATCTGGTCCCCTCGCGCGTGCATGACGGCATGTTCTTCGCGCTGCCGCAGTCGCCGCAGCTATTCAAGCAGCTGCTGATGGTGGCCGGTTTCGACCGCTACTACCAGATCACCAAGTGCTTCCGCGACGAGGACCTGCGCGCCGATCGCCAGCCCGAATTCACGCAGATCGACATCGAGACCTCGTTCCTGGGCGAGGAAGAGATCCGCGCCATGTTCGAGGGCATGATCCGCCACGTCTTCCGCAAGGCGCTGAACGTCGAGCTGGGCGATTACCCGGTCATGAAGTACGCCGAGGCCATGCACCGCTTCGGCTCCGACAAGCCGGACCTGCGCGTGAAGCTGGAGTTCACCGAGCTGACCGACGTGATGGGCGACGTGGACTTCAAGGTCTTCTCGACCCCCGCGACGACGCCGGGCGGCCGCGTGGTCGCGCTGCTCGTGCCGGGCGGCGCCCAGATGAGCCGCGGCGAGATCGACGCATACACCGAGTTCGTGAAGATCTACGGCGCCAAGGGTCTGGCCTGGATCAAGGTCAATGAAGTGGCCAAGGGCCGCGAGGGTCTGCAGTCGCCGATCGTGAAGAATCTGCACGACAAGGCCGTGGCGGACATCCTGACGCGCACCGGCGCCAAGGACGGCGACCTGATCTTCTTTGGCGCCGACAAGGCCAAGATCGTCAACGATGCCATCGGCGGCCTGCGCCTGAAGGTCGGCCACAGCGAGTTCGGCAAGTCGTCCGGCCTTTTCGAGGACAAGTGGGCCCCCCTGTGGGTGGTCGACTTCCCGATGTTCGAGGAAGACGAGGAGAACAAGCGCTGGGCCGCGGTCCACCACCCCTTCACCGCCCCCAAGGACGGTCACGAGGACCTGATGGTCAGCGACCCGGGCAAGTGCATCGCCAAGGCCTACGACATGGTGCTCAACGGCTGGGAACTGGGCGGCGGCTCGGTGCGTATCCACCGCGCCGACGTGCAGGCCAAGGTCTTCGAGGCGCTGAACATCTCTCCCGAGGAACAGCGCGTGAAGTTCGGCTTCTTGCTGGACGCGCTGCAGTACGGTGCGCCCCCGCACGGCGGTCTGGCTTTCGGTCTGGACCGTCTGGTCACGCTGATGACCAAGGCCGAGTCCATCCGCGACGTGATCGCCTTCCCCAAGACGCAGCGCGCCCAGTGCCTGCTGACCGGCGCCCCCTCGAACGTGGACGAAAAGCAGCTGCGCGAGCTGCACATCCGTCTGCGCAATCCGGGCGCCGCGTCGGCCTGATTGGGCAGTTCTCCCGGGTGTCGATGTGACGCCCTGAGCGGACCGTCATGAAGAACGCCCCGTCGGAGTGATCCGCCGGGGCGTTCGTCCTTTCACGGCCGGATCGCGGCCCGATGGGGGTGTCAGTCGGCGATGCGCTTCCGGAACTGCAGGGTGGCTCGTTCCACCGTCTGGGATGAGCCGGAGCTGCGGCCTTGCAGCGATGGCTCACGCGTCGCGCCGTAATTGATGCCGGTGTCGCCGATGCGTCGCGCGCCCTCAGGCCGGTTGTCGTGGTCTCGCATCCAGACGCGTCCTTGGAACCCGGTCTCGGGACCGCGACTGTCATCCCCGCGCAGGGGCTGGCGTTCGAACAGAAGGTCCGACGCGGGAAGCACTTGTACCAGCGGCTTCGGGGCGACTGGCAAGGAGTCGGCAGGGGCGCGGGACGCGAGATCGGCGGAAATGCGCTCCGGGATCAGCGAACCGGGGGGAGTGAGCTGGCGGATCGGCGTGCGGCCGGCAGGCGAAACCTGTGCCTGTGCCTGTGCCTGTGCCTGTGCCTGTGCCTGTGCCTGTGCCTGTGCCTGGGCTTGGGCTTCGGGCAGGCAGGCCATCAGCGACGCCACGGCCAAGGTGGCGGGCGCGAGAAGGCGGGGTGTGGTGCAGTTCATGGAAAGTCGGCTGTCGGGGAGGAAGGGACGTCGAGTATTGAGATCACGACAGCGGTCACCAATGGCTCAAGTTGATGAGAATCGGCGTGAACCACACATCGATAGGCAGTGCGCCCCACTTGAACTCGGTATGCTTCCGGATCCCCCGCGGAAGGGGCTGCACCACACGGGATGAACATGGCGACGGGCGACCGAGGGGATCGAGGGCAGGCGGAGGCGCAAGCGCGCGCCGGGCGGAGCGTGCAGAGACAGGACGCAGGCACCGCGCGTGCGGGGCTGACGCCGTCGGCCCGCTGGGAGCGTCTCGTGATGAGACGCCCCGGTCTGGTGTACCCACGCCTGCTCCGGCTCATCGCCGGCAGCGCCGAGCCGCCCTTCCAGGCGCTGCTCGGCGCCTTCTTCATTCTGGAACGCTGGGGGCGCGGCCCCGAGCTTCAGGCCGCGCTGGAGCAGGCGCTGGCTCGTGCGCTGCAACAGCGGCTGCGCGAAGAAGCGGCGGAGCTCAGCGAGGCGCTGGGCCGGTTGCATTACCAGCGCGGCGATTACGTCCAGGCCTGCAACGCCTGGAGCGAGGCGCTGGAGCTCACCGACGACCAGACCCGCTGGGCCTGCCTGGCCCGCATCGGGTTGGCGCAGCTGTGCTTCGCGCTGGGCGATTGGGCGCGCGGCGGCCGCATGCTGGATCAGGCCGAGCGCCACTATCCGCGCTTGTCCGAGGACGCCTATCTGCGCGCCAAGATCGGTCTGAACCGGTCGGTGTCGCTGCGGGCGACGCAGGGCCCGAAGGCCGCGATGGCGCGGCTGGAGAAGGCCCGTGCCGCGGCACGCGAGGTCGGCCATCGCGATTACGAGGCCGAAGCCATGTGGCATTACGCCCGCTGCGCGCGCGACAGCGCGGCGGCGGCGGAAGCGCTGTCGCTGGCGATGCAGGCCGAGGACCTGGCGCGACGCAGTCACTATCCCTGGCTGCTGGCGCAGGTGTTGTTGCTGCTGTCCGAGCTGCGCGCCGGCGCGCAGGCCGTTCCCCCGGCGCAGGAGGCGCTGGCGCTGGGCGAGACCCTGCAGTCGCGCTCGGTGCAGGCGCTGGCGCATGGTCGTCTGGGACAGCTGATGGCGGAGCAGGGCCAGCTTGGCCCAAGCTGGCACCACCAGCAGCAGCGACAGCGGCTGGAGGCGGCGCTCGCCTTGCTCGGCCAGACCGAGCTGCCGGCGCGGCTGGAGCAGCTGGCGCGCTTCGATGCCGAGCCGCCAGCCGACGCGTCGCCGTCCGCGGTGCGAGGCGAGGCCGCGCAGGAAGCGCGGGCTTTGCTGGAGTCGCTCGAGTCCATCGGCCGCCTCTCCGACGCCGCGCAGCGCGATCGCGCGCTGAGCGAGGCCATCGCGCGAGCGCGCGGTTTGGTGGACCGCCTGAGCTGAGCGCAGCGCTCAACCGGCGCTCGCGCTCGCAGCACCGCGTGGCCGGCTCCCGACTGGTCATGCCAGCGCGACGGTTTGCTCACCAGATCGCCAGGCTCGACGTCAGCACCCGCTGCAGCCAGCTGCGCCGCGCCGCGTCCGAGACCTCGCCCCGGCCGGCCAGCTCCATGCGCGCGTTCACCACGTCGGCGGACTGGACCTGGTTCCCGGTCCGGATGTCCTGCGGATTCACCACGCCCGAGAAGCGTAGCGTCTGCAGCCCGCCGTTCATCGCGATGCTGCGCTCGCCCGCGACCACCAGATGACCGTTGGGCAGCACGTTGATGACCGACACCGCCATCTGTCCCGACAGGCTGCCGCTGGCTTCGGTGTCCCCGCTGCCCTTGTAGGCGTCGCTGCCGGAGGCCGTCGCATCGGCCTTGAGCAGCCGATCGATGAGGCCGACGTTGCTGCTGCCCCCCGGCCCTTTGACCGCGAGCTTGTTGTCGCGACTGGTGTCGGTCTTGCTCTTCTGCGAGGCATTCAGCGACTCGCTGATCGCGACCTTGAGCGAGTCGCCGACCTGGCGCGCGCGACGCTCGGTGGTGAACAGCGAGGCCGCGGCCATGCCCGGCTGATAGATGGCGCCGTTGTTGACGCGCTCGACGTAGGCGCCGTCGGGCGCCGGCATCACCTGCACCGGGCCCTGCACCAGCAGGGGCTCGCGCGAGGCACAGGCGCCCAGCATCGCGACGGTCAGCAGCAGCGCGCCGCGGCGCGCGCTCGGGGGGGCGTTGAACATGGTTCCCTCGTCGATCTCGTGTTTTGGGGGGGGCGCCTCAGCCCTCGAATCCGGTCAGCAGCGCACGCACCACCGGCGCGAGCTTGTTGCGGGTGCTGGCCCACTTGCCCATGCTCATGGCGGCGTCGTCGCTGCGGTAGCTGCTGGCCGACATCAGCCGGCCTCCGGCGTCGTGCAGGCTCAGCGTGGCCTGCGCCAGATAGGGCTTGATCTGGTCCGACAGCGGCGGCCGGTCCCACTGCTGCAATCCCTGGTAATGGACCCAGGCCGGGCAGGCCTCGTCGCCGGGACGCACGCCGGGCTCGAAGACGCGGGCCTGGACCTGGTGGGCGCGCAGCTCGGCGATCAGCGCGGGCACGAACTCGGGCAGGGCCAGCGAGCGGTTGTATTCGATGCAGACGCGGTCGGGCAGGGCGGCGTCGTGGAAGACGGTCTGACTGGCATGCACCGGCCCCTGGCCGATGGCGACCGTCGCCATGCTGGCCGAGGCCTTCACCAGCTCGATGCTGGGCACGGGGCTCAGCACCGAGCAGCCCGACAGTGCCGTGAGGGCGGTGAGGCCTGCGAGCAACGTCAGCATCGCGCTCGCGGTGACCGCGCGCCGGCGCGCGCCCCGGCGGGGGGCGGCGTTCATGTCAGCTCGTCGATGATGGCCTTGCCCGCCGCCGCGCCGGCGGCCAGGTAGCCGGCCACGGTGCTGCCTGCGTCTCCGAGCTCCTTGAGCGCGGTGCCGGTGCCGCTGACGACGGCGTTCTTGACGTCGGTGGCGACTTCCTTGATCTCCTGCACGCCCGTGCTCACCGCCAAGCTCACCGCCTTGGCGCCGTCCTCCAGCGCCTGCAGGCCTTCCTCGCTCCAGTGGACGACGCTGCTGACGGCGTTCTCGCCGCCCTGGACCGCGGCCTGCGCCAGTCCGATCGCGCCGGCGGCGACGGTGCCGTATTCGCGGGCGTTGATCTCGAAGCTGCCGCTGGGACGGCTCACGAGTTGCTGCGAGGCGATCAGCGGTTTGCCGGTGCCGAAGCTCGAGACGGTGGTCATGACCCCTCCGGGGATGTGGTTGCGATGGGATGGATTCTTCCGACGCACGGCACGGCGGATGCCCCGATGACTTGCCGGCGATCACGCCAGTACAAACTTTCTATATTTCCTGCCGCACATCCGCCGACACCGATGTACAGCTACTGTGAACAAGCATTGCCGACGATGGCGTCCTTCGTGTCCGGGGACGCGATGCGCCCCTGTATGTCCCGCTCATGTCGCGCGGGTTGGCGAGCGTGTCGTCCCGGTGCCGACCTTGGCACGAGTCCCTTTTCGGAGCCCTCCGACCGGCCGCGCCGGAGCGCCCGCCGCAGGCCTCGCGGTATGCTTGCCCGCATGAGCGAAGCCCCTGTCGCCCCTCTCTTCCCTCTCCCCAAGACCCGCCCGGACGCCGTGCCGGCCGCGGACGCGCGCGCCTTCAAGATTCCCGAGTCGGTGCTGGTCGTGATCCACACGCCGGCGCTGGACGTGCTGATGATCGAGCGCGCCGATCGCCCCGGCTTCTGGCAGTGCGTGACCGGCTCCAAGGACGCGCTCGACGAGCCCCTGATGCTGACCGCCACGCGCGAGGTGGAAGAAGAGACCGGCATCCGCGTGCAAGACCTGACCCCCGGCGCGCTGGTTGATTGGGACCTCGCCAACGTCTATGAGATCTATCCGGTCTGGCGCCATCGCTACGCGCCGGGCGTGACGCGCAACACCGAGCACGTTTTCGGCCTGACGGTGCCGGCGGGCACGCCGGTGCGGCTGGCCCCGCGCGAGCACCTGAACCTGCGCTGGCTCCCGTGGCGCGAGGCGGCGGACCTGTGCTTCTCTCCGTCCAACGCCGAGGCCATCCTCCAGCTGCCGGTGCGCACGGGGCTCCCGGGCGATCCTGCCGCACCGACGGCCACCGCTTCGCACGCGCAGGAGGCCGCGCGATGACCCGACCGACGCCGCGCCACGCCGCCCATCTGAATTCCGCCACCACCGACACCTCACCCGCGCAGAGCGCCGGCCGGCTGCGCGTGGCGACCTACAACATCCACAAGGGCGTACGCGGCATGGGGCCGGGCAAGCGCCTGGAGATCCACAACCTGGGCATGGGCGTGCAGGCGTTGGATGCGGACATCGTCTTCCTGCAGGAAGTGCGGCTCTTCCATCACCGCGAGGCGCAGAAGTTCGAGCGCACCTATTTCGGCTGGCCGGAGCAGGGTCAGGCCGAGTTCCTCGCGCCTGACGGCTACGAAGTGGCCTACCGGACCAACGCGGTGACGCGTCACGGCGAGCACGGCAACGCGCTGCTGTCGCGTTATCCGCTGGGCGACATCGGCCATCACGATGTGTCGGATCATCGCTTCGAGCAGCGCGGCCTGCTGCACGTGCCGGTGCAGTGGCAGGGCACCGAGGTGCACACGGTGGTGGCGCATCTGGGCCTGATTCACGGCAGCCGCGTGCGGCAGGTGCAGCGCCTGGCCGCGTTCATCGAGGAACACGTGCCCAAGGGCGCGCCGCTGGTGGTCGCGGGCGACTTCAACGACTGGGGCGAGCGGCTGGACGAGCCCATGCGCGCCACCGGCATGAGCCGCGCGCTGCTGCCCGGCGCCAAGCGCTCGCTGCCCACCTTCCCATCTCGGGTGCCGGTGTTCTCGCTGGACCGGATCTACATGCGCGGCCTGCGCTGCGTCGACATGAAGGTGCCGCGCGGCCCGACCTGGGCGCGCATGTCCGACCACCTGCCGCTGTTGGCGGAACTCGTCCTGGAATCTTGAAGCGCCCGACGGAACCCCTCTTTCCGTGGACTCTCGGGTCCCAGCCCAGCTTCACCGGCGCGAACGCGGTGCGGCTGCTGTGCGGCGGGGATGCGCTGTTCCCGGCGCAGATCGAGGCCATCGACCACGCGGAGCACGAGGTCTGGCTGGCGACCTACATCTTTCACGACGACGAGGCCGGCGCGGCCACGGTGGACGCGCTGCGTCGCGCGGCGCAGCGCGGCGTGCGGGTGAGGGTGGTGGTCGACGGCTTCGGGACCAAGGGCAGCCTGGCCTGGCTGCGCGAGCGGCTCGCCGACGCGCCGGTGGCGCTGGCGGTGTTCCGGCCCATCGACCGGTGGTGGAACTGGCTGCATCCCGGGCAGCTGCGGCGGCTGCATCAGAAGCTGTGCGTGGTGGACGGGCGCGAGGCCTTCGTCGGCGGCATCAATGTGATCGACGACCGCGTGGACCTGCATCACGGACGGACCGAGACGCCGCGGCTGGACTTCGCGGTCGGGCTGGGCGGACCGATCGTGCGCTCGGTCGAGCAGGCCGCGCGCGCGGTCTGGACGCGGGCTTGGCTGGGCCACGACTTCGGCGACGAGATGCGGGCGATGATCCGCAGCGCCTCGCCCAGCCGTCGCGCCAAGCGGCTGATGCGGCGCATCCGGATGCCGAGGGCCGAGCATCGCCGGCGCGATCCCAACCGCCTGCCGCCGGTGCGGGCGGCCTTCGTGCTGCGCGACAACCTGCGCCAGCGCCGCACCATCGAGCGCGCCTATGTCGAGGCCATCCGGGCCGCGACCACGCGGGTGGATCTGGTCACGCCCTATTTCTATCCGGGGCAGCGCTTCCGGCGCGCGCTCAAGGACGCGGCCAAGCGCGGCGTGCAGGTGCGGCTGCTGCTGCAGGGGAAGGTGGACTACCGGATCGCGGCGGTGGCCGCGCATGCGCTCTATGACGAGCTGCTCGGTCACGGCGTCCACATCTACGAGTACACGCCGGCCTTCTTGCACGCCAAGATCTGCGTGGTCGACAACGACTGGGCGACCGTGGGCAGCTCCAACATCGATCCGCTGTCGCTGCTGCTCAATCTGGAGGCGAATGTCGTCGTGCGGGACGCGGCGTTCTCGGGCGACGTGGCCCGGGAGTTCGACGCCGCCGTGGCGCAGTCGCGCCGCGTCGAGCAGCCCGAGGCGCGCGGCCTGCGCGGCTTCCTCGGGCGGGCGCTGGTGGCCTGGGTCGCCTACGTCTATCTGCGGGTGGCGGGAGCGACCGGGCGGTATTGAGGTCGCTGACGGTCGCAGGGCCGACCGGCCAGTCGAGCGCGCTCAGTAGGTGCCTTGACCCTTGGGCATCGCGGGACGGGTCTCGACCGGGAAGGGATCGCGCTGCGTGCGGTTGCCGTCGCGCGGCGCGCTGTTGAACTGCTTGTCGACGAAGCGCAGCATCGGATCGACACGCGCGGCCCAGCTGGCCTCGTCATGCGTCGCGCCCTGGACTTCCAGATAGCCGAGGTCGCCGGCCGCCCAGCCGCGCGCGTAGAGCACCGAGCGCAGCTTGCGCAGCTGCTTGATCGCATCGGCGCCTTCGCCGCTGCCCATGTCCAGCCACAGCTTGGGACGCGCGACCGACATCGGCAGCGGCGTCTTCTGCGTGTCGCGGATCGGGAACTCGTCGTCCCACCAGAGCGAGGGCGAGACGACCAGCGCCGTCCCGTAGACGTCGCCGTGATGCACCGCGAGCCACAAGCTCATGATGCCGCCCAGCGAGGAGCCGCCCACCGCCGTGTGCCCGGCGTCGGGCAGGGTGCGGTAGCGGGCGTCGATCGCCGGCTTGAGCTGCGCGATCAGGTAGCGCGCGTAGTCCGCCGCCTTGCCGCCCTGCGTATAGCCCTCGCGGTTCATCTTGGTGGCCGTGTACTCGGAGATGCGGTCCGGCGTGTTGGACACGGCCACGATGATCAGCGGCTGGATCTGGCCGCTGACGACCAGGTGTTGCGCGGTCTCGTCGACTTGCCATTCGGCGCCGGCCGCGGCCGCGTCGAAGACGTTCTGGCCGTCGTGCAGATAGAGCACCGGATAACGGCGCGCGGTGTCGCGCTCGTAGTTGGGGGGCAGCCAGACCTGCACCGCGCGCGGGGCCAGCGGGCCGCCGGGCAGCGGGTCCAGGCGCTCGATGGTGCCGGCGCGGCTCAGCGAGATGGGCGCGCCCGGCGCGTTGAAGGCGCGCGACACGCGCACGACTTCGGACACCAGCTCCAGCGAGCGATTGCCGCCGGTCTCCCAGCCTGCCTCGTTCTCGGCCTGGCCGGGGCGCTCGATGCGGAACTTGTAGGGCACGTTGCCGCCGGCGGGGATCTTGTCGAAGACCGCCTCGGCCACGTAGCGGCCGGCGTTCTCGGCGCTCTCTGCGTCGTTGTCCTTGCCCAGGCCGGCCTTGCGCGCAGCCAGCGACATCGTCCAGCTCAGCGGCGCCGCGCCGCCGCGCACGCCGATCACATCGCGCGCCGGATCGAAACGGCCGGCGCGGATCTCCTCGCGCATGTCGATGTCGAAGATCACCCGCACCGCCGCCGACGCCTGCGCGCCGACAAGCAGCAGCAACAGCGCCGCAACGAAGCGCATGAAGACGGAAGCGGCCGGAGCGGCTGCCGCGCGGCGCGGGAGCGCGCGAGGCGAGGAGCCCGACAGCGGGCGGAGGAACGAGAGCAGGATGGCAGTCATGGATCGGTCGATGCGAAGCGGGCCGGCGCCGTGAGCCGGCGCCGGGGCCGCCTCACGGGTCGAGGCCACGGGCCGCGACCGGCCCGGACCTCAACGGAGCACGACCATATCAGTTCGGCGATGCAGCAGTGTTGCCACGCCGTGCTCGCCGTCGTCGTTCACCAGCGCGAAGGCGTGCTCGATGTCGGGCGCGAGGTAGTGGTCCTCGTGCATGGCCGGGCAGCGCGTGCGCAGCAGCGCATGCACGTCCTCCAGCGCCGCCGAGCTGCGCAGCGGACGCAGGAACTCGATGCCCTGCGCGGCGGCCAGCAGCTCGATGGCGACGATGTGGGCGGTGTTGTCCAGCATCGCGCCCAGACGCCGCGCGCCGAAGGTCGCCATCGACACGTGGTCCTCCTGGTTGGCCGAGGTCGGCAGGCTGTCCACGCTGGCCGGATGGGCGAGCGACTTGTTCTCGCTGGCCAGCGCCGCGGCGGTGACGTGGGCGATCATGAAACCGCTGTTCAGGCCGGCGTTCTCGGTCAGGAAGGGCGGCAGGCGCGACACGCCGGTGTCGATCAGCATGGCGATGCGGCGCTCGGCGATGGCGCCGACTTCCGCGACCGCGCAGGCCAGCGCGTCGGCGGCCAGGGCCACCGGCTCGGCGTGGAAGTTGCCGCCGCTGATCATGGTCGGGACGCCTTCCTCGGGCGCGAAGACCAGCGGGTTGTCGGTCACCGCGTTGGCCTCGCGCAGCAGCACGTCGCGGACGTAGCGCGACTGGTCCAGGCAGGCGCCCATGACCTGCGGCTGGCAGCGCAGGCAGTAGGGGTCCTGCACGCGGTCGTCGCCGTCGCGATGCGACTGGCGGATCGCGCTGCCCGCGAGCAGCTGCCGATACGCGGCCGCGGCCTCGATCTGACCGGGCTGGCCGCGCACCTCGTGGATGCGGGGATCGAAGGGGCCGTCGCTGCCGCGCGCGGCGTCCAGGCTCAGCGCGCCGCTGACGACGGCGGCGGCATAGACGGTCTCGAAGCGCAGCAGCGCGTCCAGCGCCAGCGCGGTCGAGGTCTGCGTGCCGTTGATCAGCGCCAGGCCTTCCTTGGCCTCCAGCACCAGCGGCTTCAGGCCGGCCTTCTCGATCTCGGCCAGGGCGGGCTTGCGCTGGCCGTCGACCAGCATCTCGCCTTCGCCCATCAGCGCCAGCGTCATGTGCGACAGCGGGGCCAGGTCGCCCGAGGCGCCCACCGAGCCCTGCGCCGGCACGTAGGGCACCAGGCCCGCGTTGAAGGCGTCGAGGATGCATTGCACGACGGACTCGCGCACGCCGGAGAAGCCGCGCGCCAGCGAGGCCGCCTTGGTCGCCAGCATCAGCCGCACGACGGCCGGCGCCAGCGGCGCGCCCACGCCCACGCAGTGCGAGCGGATCAGGTTGCGCTGCAGCGCGGCCAGCTCGTCCTTGCCGATGCGCTTGGACGCGAGCTTGCCGAAGCCGGTGTTGACGCCGTAGACCGGGTCGTCGCCGGCCGCGGCGGCCTGCACGACGGCGGCGCCGCGGCGCACCGCGGGCCAGGCGTCCGGATGCAGGGCCAGCGAGACGTCGCCGGCGCGGATGCGGCGCAGCTGCTCGAGCGACAGCTGGCCGGGGATGAGGTGCATGGAAGTCGTCATGGGGACTCGAAGAGAAAACGGATTCGATGACGGGACCGGAGATCGATCCCGGATTGGACACCTGCGCGGTGCTTGTCGGTGAGCGCCGAAGCTCAGCGATCGAGCATCGGCAGCTTCAGGCCGCGCTCGCGGGCCGTGGTCTGGGCGATCTCGTAGCCGGCGTCGGCATGGCGCATGACGCCGGTGCCCGGATCGTTCCACAGCACGCGGGCGATGCGCTTGTCGGCGGCTTCCGTGCCGTCGCAGACGATCACCACGCCGCTGTGCTGCGAGTAGCCCATGCCCACGCCGCCGCCGTGGTGCAGCGACACCCAGGTCGCGCCGCCGGCGGTGTTGAGCATGGCGTTGAGCAGCGGCCAGTCGGACACGGCGTCCGAGCCGTCCCGCATGGCCTCGGTCTCGCGGTTGGGGCTGGCGACCGAGCCGGAGTCCAGGTGGTCGCGGCCGATCACGATCGGGGCCTTGAGCTCGCCCGTGCGGACCATCTCGTTGAAGGCCAGGCCGGCCTTGTGGCGCTCGCCCAGGCCCAGCCAGCAGATGCGCGCGGGCAGGCCCTGGAAGGCGATGCGCTCGCGCGCCATGTCCAGCCAGCGGTGGACGCCGGCGTGGTGCGGGAAGAGCTCCTTGATCTTGGCGTCGGTCTTGTAGATGTCCTCGGGATCGCCGGACAGGGCGACCCAGCGGAAGGGACCGCGGCCCTCGCAGAACTGCGGGCGCACGTAGGCGGGCACGAAGCCGGGGAAGTCGAAGGCGTTCTTCACGCCCTGGTCGAAGGCGACCTGGCGGATGTTGTTGCCGTAGTCGACGGTGGCGATGCCCATGGCCTGGAAGTCCAGCATCGCCTGCACGTGCACGGCGCAGCCGCGCGCGGCGGCGGCCTTCAGGTCGGCGTGCTTGGACGCGTCGCCCGCGGCGGCCTTCCATTGCTCCACGGTCCAGCCCACCGGCAGGTAGCCGTTGATCAGGTCGTGCGCCGAGGTCTGGTCGGTGACCAGGTCCGGCTTGATCGCGCTGCCGGCCTTCACGCGGGCGACCAGCTGCGGGAGCACCTCCGCCGCGTTGCCCAGCAGCGCGATGGAGACGGCCTTCTTCTCGGCCGTGTACTTGGCGATGCGGGCCAGCGCGTCGTCCAGGTCCGTGGCTTGCTCGTCGACGTAGCGGGTCTTGAGGCGGAAGTCGATGCGCGACTGCTGGCACTCGACGGTCAGCGAGCAAGCGCCGGCGAAGGTTGCCGCCAGAGGCTGCGCGCCGCCCATGCCGCCCAGACCGGCGGTCAGCACCCAGCGGCCGACCATGTCGCCGCCGAAGTGTTGGCGGCCGGCCTCGGCGAAGGTCTCATAGGTGCCCTGCACGATGCCCTGCGAGCCGATGTAGATCCACGAGCCGGCCGTCATCTGGCCGTACATCATCAGACCCTTGCGATCCAGCTCGTTGAAGTGTTCCCAGTTGGCCCAGGCCGGCACCAGGTTGGAGTTGGCCAGCAGCACGCGCGGCGCGTCCACATGCGACGGGAAGACGCCGACCGGCTTGCCCGACTGGATCAGCAGGGTCTCGTCTTCGTTGAGGTTCTTGAGCGACGTGAGGATCTGCTCGAAGCAGTCCCAGTTGCGCGCCGCCTTGCCGATGCCGCCGTAGACGACCAGGGCCTCGGGGTTCTCGGCCACGACCGGGTCCAGGTTGTTCTGGATCATCCGGTAGGCGGCCTCGATCAGCCAGTTCTTGCAGGTCAGTTGCGTGCCGACGGGGGCGCGGACGACGCGGGGTTGGGCGTTGCTCATGGTTGAGGTCCTTCAGGGATTCAGTAATTCGGAACGATTCAAGGAAGCGGGGGCGAGCGTGCGCGCTCAGCGGCGGCCGGGCGCGGTCTCGCCGTCGGGATAGATCATGGTGGCCGGCACGCGCATGGAGCGCTTGGCCAGCGGGTAATAGACCAGCGAGGTCAGGACCAGGCTGACGATCCAGGAGATGTCGGCGCCGCCCAGCAGATCGGCCAGCGGGCCGCGGTACAGCTTCTGGTTGAGGAAGGGGATCTGCACCAGCACGCCCATCACGTAGCAGCACAGCGCCATCCCGTTGTACGCGCCGTAGCGGCCGTTCGGGTCGTAGAGCGCGGGGATGTCGACCTTCTCGCGCGAGACCAGGTAGTAGTCGACCAGGTTGATGGCGCTCCAGGGCACGAAGACCGCCAGCAGCAACAGGACGAAGTTCTTGAAGTTGTTCAGGAAGTCCGCGCTGGCCAGCACCGCCACCGCCATGGACAGCGCGACGAAGCCCAGGATGGCCGCCATGCGCGCCGCCGGTCCGATGCGCAGCGAGGGGCGGAAGGCGCTGATGGTGGTCAGCAGCGTCATGCAGCCGCCGTAGGCGTTCAGGCAGTTGACGGTGAGCTTGCCGGCCACGATGACGACGTAGATCGCGGCTGCCACGGCGGGGCCGGCGAGCTCGCCCATGAAGCCGACCTGGTTCTTCAGGAAGCCGCCGCCCACGGCCGCGACCAGCACGCCGAAGGTCATCGCCAGCTGGGCGCCGAGCACGGTGCCGCTGAAGGTGGTCCAGAAGGCGCGTGACGTCGACGTGCTGGTGGGCAGGTAGCGCGAGTAGTCCGCCACATAGGGCGCGAAGGTCATCTGCCAGCCGGCCGCCAGCGCCATGGTCAGCAGCAGCGAGGCCAGCGAGAAGGGCTTCTGGCCGAAGGCCGAGGCGATGTCGTGCTGCTGGAACAGCCGCAGCGCCAGATAGCCGAAGCCGATGATGCCCAGCACCGTGGAGATGCGGCCCACGACGTGGATCAGCCGGTAGCCGACGGTGGCGATCAGCGCGGTCAGGCCGCCGAAGATCAGGATGCCGATCAGCGGCGACTGCGCGCCCAGCAGCAGGTTGATCGCCTGACCGGAGAGCACGGTGCCGGTGGCGGCGAAGCCCAGGTACATGACCAGCGTGAGCATCAGGGGCAGGGCCGCGCCCTTGACGCCGAACTGCACGCGGCTGGAGATCATCTGCGGCAGGCCCAGCCGCGGGCCCTGCGCCGAATGCAGCGCCATCACCGCGCCGCCCAGCAGGTTGCCCAGCAACAGGCCGACGATGGCGGTCAGCGCCTCGGCGCCGAAGACGATGGCCAGCGCGCCGTCGACCACCGCGGTGATCTGCAGGTTGGCCGCCATCCAGAGGCTGAACTGACTGCTGGGCTGGCCGTAGCGTTCGCGCTCGGGGACGCGGTCGATGCTGCGGGTCTCCAGCAGCCGGGACGGCGCCGCGGACGCGGTGGCCGCGCCGTGAGGCGTCGGCGGGGACGCGGCGGAGGTCGATACGGTCATGGACAGGTCTCCTGGTTCATCGCGTCTTGCAGCGCGACTGCGGCGGACTCTAGTTGTCTATACAAGTACAGTCAAGTAGGATGCGACCCCATGGCGAGCAAGTCATCCAGCGTCCCGGCCGGCGGTCCGGCGCCGCAATATCTGAAGGTCAAGACCCACCTGCGCGAGGGCATCGCCAGCGGCCGCTGGCGGCCCGGCGAGCGCTTGCCGTCGGAGTCCGAGTTGACCGAGCAGTTCGGCGTCAGCCGCATGACGGTCAACCGCGCGCTGCGTGAGTTGCATCAGGAGGGCATGGTCGATCGGGTGCAGGGCGTGGGCAGCTTCGTCGCGGAGCTGCATCGCATCGCGTCGACGCTGACGGTGCGCGACGTGCATGAGGAGATCGCCGCCCGCAACCACCGCCACGAGGCCAAGGTCCACGTGCTGGAGGCGATCAAGGCGGACGCGGAGCAGGCCGGGCAGTTTGGGCTGCGCGCCGGCGCGACGCTGTTCCACAGCGTCATCGTGCATCGCGAGAACGGCGTGGCCATCCAGTGCGAGGACCGGCTGGTGAATCCCGCCGTCGCCCCCGATTACATGAAGCAGGACTTCGAGCGCGTGACCCCGACGCACTATCTGTTGGAGGTGGCGCCGCTGTCGGAGGCCCGCTATACGATCGAAGCGGAGATGCCCAATGCGCTGGAAGCGCGGCTGCTGGGCATGCCGCGCGGAGAGCCCTGTCTGGTGGTCAAGCGCGCGACCTCCAGCCTGGGGCGCACGGTGACCTCGGTGCGCCTGGTGCATCCGGGCAGCCGATATTTCCTCGAAGGCAGCTTCCAGGCGTGACGCCTCGGAAAGCCGATGACATCGGACCCCATGGCGGCGATCCCTGCGATGGACCATGGGATGACTCACGAATCTGAAGGTGTGCAGGACATGAGCTGGATGAGGATCACCGCCGACGAGGTCGTGCCGACCCCGTGGCGCAACGGCGGCGGACGCACGCGGGAACTGCTCGCGTGGCCGCATGCGACGGACTGGAAGGTCCGCATCAGCGTCGCCGACATCGACAAGGACGGACCCTTCTCCGCCTTCCCCGGCGTGGACCGCTGGTTCGGCGTGCTGTCGGGCAAGGGGGTGCATCTGATGGGCCGTTATCTGCGCCAGGGCGACGGCATCCTGGCCTTCCGCGGCGAGGAAGCGCCCGACTGCGTGCTGATCGACGGTCCGACGCAGGACTTCAATGCGATGCACCGCCGCGACGCCGGCGTGTTTCGCGTGCTGCCGGCCGATCGCCCTTTCATCCCGGCCGGCGCGACCTGGCTGGGTCTGTTTACCGAGCGCGGCGGCCTGCTGGTGCACGGGCACCGCTCGGTGCCGCTGGCGCCGCACACCCTGGCCTGGTGCGAGTCGCCGGCCGCGCAGAGCTGCGTCTTCGACGACGGCGATCAGCACGGCCCCGCGTGGTGGCTGGTCTGGAGCGACACATGAGCGCGACGATGACAAGGACGACGTCTTCCATGGAGACGCAGCGGCGCATGCTGTGGACCGGCGCGACGCTGACGACGCTGGCCGGTGAGCGCGACTGGGGCCTGGTGGCCGACGGCGCGCTGGCGGTCCAGGGCGAGCGGCTCGCGTGGGTCGGTGCGATCGCGGACTTGCCCGCCGAATGGCGCAGGGCCGATGTCGAGGTCATCGACCTGGGCGGCGCGCTGGTGACGCCCGGCTTGATCGATTGCCACACGCATCTGGTCTATGGCGGCGAGCGCTCGGCGGAATTCGAGCTGCGTCTGCAAGGCGCGACCTACGAGGAGATCGCGCGCGCGGGCGGCGGCATCCGCTCCACGGTGGCCGCGACGCGGCGCGCCAGCGAGGATGAGCTGCATGCGCTGGCCGTGCCGCGCGCTCGCGCGCTGATGGCGGAAGGGCTGACCACGCTGGAAGTGAAGTCCGGTTACGGCCTGTCGCTGGAGGACGAGGCCAAGTGCCTGAGCGCCGCGCGGCGGCTGGGCGAGCTGGGGCTGTCGGTGCGCACGACCTACCTCGGCGCGCACGCCTTGCCGCCCGAGTTCGAAGGCCGCCAGGAGGCCTATGTCGACGCGGTCTGCGCCTGGCTGCCGGAGCTGATGCGGCAAGGCCTGGTCGACGCAGTCGACGCCTTCTGCGAGCGCATCGCCTTTTCGCCCGAGCAGACGCGTCGCGTCTTCGAGACCGCGCGCACGCTGGGCCTGCCGGTCAAGCTGCATGCGGAGCAGCTCAGCGACCAGGGCGGCGCCGTGCTGGCGGCCGAGTTCAACGCGCTGTCCTGCGACCACCTCGAGTACCTGAGCGACGCGGGCATCGCGGCGATGGCGAAGTCGGGGACGGTGGCGGTGTTGCTGCCCGGCGCCTTCTACTTCCTGCGCGAAACCAAGCTGCCCCCGATCGCCGCGCTGCGCGAGGCAGGCGTGCCGATCGCGATCGCGACGGATCACAACCCGGGCAGTTCGCCGGGCCTGTCGCTGCTGCTGATGCTCAACATGGCCTGCACCTTCTTCCGCATGACGCCGGAGGAGGCGCTGCGCGGCCTGACGGTGAACGCGGCGCGGGCGCTGGGCTTGCCCGATCGCGGCCGGCTGGCCGCCGGTCTGCGCGCCGACTTCTGCGTCTGGGATGCGACCCACCCGCGCGAGCTGGCCTACTGGTTCGGCCGCAATCCGCTGCGATTCGCGGTGGCCGGCGGGCGCTCGCGGATGAGCGTGCACCAGTGAGCGCGCGCTGAGAGAGACAACGAGGAACGAGCGATGAAGCACGATGTCTTTGAACTGCGGCGCGGCCGCACCCCGCTGCTGATCAGCATGCCGCACGTGGGCCGCGAGATCCCCGAGGACCAGCGCCACCGCTACGTCGAGCGCGCGCTGGGCAGCGAGGACACCGACTGGCATCTGGAGCCGCTGTATGCGCCGCTGGCCGAGCAGCTCGGCGCGGGGCTGCTGATCCCGCGCTACTCGCGCTACCTGATCGACCTGAACCGCCCGCCCGAGGACACGCCGATGTATCCCGGCGCGTCCAATACCGAGCTCTGCCCGACGCGCTTCTTCACCGGCGAGCCGCTCTACCGGGACGGCCAGGCGCCGGACGCGGAAGAGAAACAGCGGCGCGTCCAGACCTACTGGGCGCCCTATCACCAGGCCTTGCAGGGCGAGCTCCAGCGCCTGCGCCAGGAGCACGGCCACGCCTTGCTCTTCGAGGCGCACAGCATCCGCTCGGAGTTGCCCTGGCTCTTCGAGGGCCGGCTGCCCGACCTGAACATCGGCACGGTGGAGGGCAAGTCCTGCCGCCAGGCCACGCGCCAGGCGATGGAGATCGTGCTGTCCTCGCAGAGCGATTTCAGCTGGGTCGTCGACGGCCGCTTCAAGGGCGGCTACATCACGCGGCAGTATGGCCGGCCCGAGCTCGGCCAGCAGGCCGTGCAGCTGGAGATGTGCTACCGCTGCTACATGGTCGAGGGCGAGATGGGCTTCACCGGCTATGAGCTCGACGACGCCTGCGTTGAGCGGGTGCGCCCCGTGCTGTCCATGCTGCTGCAAGGCTATCTGCTGGCGAATCCCAGCCGCAAGTCCGAAGGCGGTCAAGGGGGGGGCGCATGAGCGGGGTCACGAGCGGGAACACCGGCGGGAATACGAACGGCACCGCTTTCCACGCGCCGCTGGCCTGGCTGGACGGACGCTGGCAAGCGGACGTGCTGCTGCGCGCGGATGCCGAAGGCCATTGGGTCGAAGTGACAGCCGGCGTGCCGGCGGCCGAGGCACCGATCGACGCGCGTCGGCTGGATGGTCCCGTGCTGCCCAGCCTGGTCGATGCGCACAGCCACGCTTTCCAGCGCGCCTTCGTCGGCCTGGCCGAGCAGCGCGACAGCGAGGCCGATGACTTCTGGTCCTGGCGCGACCGCATGTACTGCGTCGCGCTGCGCGTCACGCCCCAGCAGCTCAAGACCATCGCCGCGCAGCTCTACACCGAGCTGCTGGCCGGCGGCTACACGCAGGTCTGCGAGTTCCATTACCTGCACCACCGCGAGGACGGCACGCCCTACGAGGACGAGCTGACCATGGCCTTCGCCCTCGCCGAGGCGGCGCAGGAGGTCGGCATCGGCCTGACCTTGCTGCCGGTGCTTTACGCGCATGCGGGCTTCGCCCAGCCGGCCCTGCGCGACACGCAGCGCCGCTTCCGCACCGACGCCCCATGGGTCTGGAACGCTTGCCAGCGCCTCAACGCGGCCGGCCTGCCGCTGGTGCGGGCGGGCGTGGCGCTGCACTCGCTGCGGGCGGCGCATCCCGAGGATGTGCGGGCGCTGCAGTCGCTGGTCGGCGACGCCGACATCCCCATCCACATCCACGTCGCCGAGCAGATGCAGGAGGTGAACGACTGCGTCGCCGCCACCGGCAAGCGGCCGCTGGACTTCCTGGCCGATCACGGCCTGGATCCGCGCTGGCAGCTGGTGCATGCGACGCACTCGACGCGCGAGGAGATCGCCCGCATCGCCGCCAGCGGCGCCGGCGTGGTGATCTGCCCCGGCACCGAGGCCAACCTGGGCGACGGGCTGGCCGATCTGGACGGCTGGCTGGGCGCCGGCGTCCCCATGACGGTGGGCTCGGACAGCCAGGTCACCCGCGGCTGGGTGGAGGAGCTGCGCTGGCTGGAGTATGGCCAGCGCCTGGGCCTGCAGCGGCGCAATGTCGCGGCCCGGCCGGGCGTGCAGCCGTCGACGGCGGCGCGGCTCTTCGATGCCAGCCTGGCGGGCAGCGCGCGGGCGGCCGGGTTGCCCGCCTGGGGCCTGGTGCCCGGCGCGCGGGCAGACTTCCTGGTGCTGGACGTCGAGGCCGACGGCTTGGCCGGCCTGCCGGCGGCGTCGCTGCTGGACGGGCTGGTCTTCGGCAGCCAGGGGGCGACCTGGCGCGAGGTCGTCGTGGCCGGCCAGCGGCGCGCGACGGTGGACGCTGATCGCCGCCGGCAGTACGTCGCGACCCTGTCGGCGCTGTGGGGCTGAGGCCGCGCTGAGACGGCGCTGGCGCCCTGGAGGTGTCCTGAGGCCGCGCGGACGCCCCATGGCCACGGGGCATCCCCGTTCCATGGGCTTACCGGCTGGCACGCCGGCTGCTACGCTTTCCCGAGCGGTCAACACAACGTTGGGAAATGCCATGTGGTCACTGCGCAACTACACCATCCGTACGCGCCTGATGGCGCTGGGCCTGCTGTCGGTGCTGGCGCTGCTGCTGATCGGCACCTTCACCTTCTTCAACATCGCGTCCATCCTCACGCCGCTGGCGCAGGCGGTGTCGACCACGGAGCGCATCGCGCGCCAGGACCTGAGCGAGCCCATCAACGTGCGCGGCACCGACGAGACCGCTGTCATGATGCGCGGCGTGGAGGGCATGCAGTCCTCGATCCGCGACGTGGTCAGCGGCGTGCGCAACGCCACCGAGAGCATCGCGACCGCGTCGCGGGAGGTCGCCGGCGGTGCGCAGGACCTGAGCAACCGCACCGAGCAGACGGCCTCGAATCTCGAGGAGACCGCGTCCGCGATGGAGCAGCTCACCGCGAGCGTGCAGCACAACGCCGACTCGGCCCGCCAGGCCAACGCGCTGGCTGAGGAGGCCGCGGTCGTGGCCGGGCGCGGCGTGTCGGTGGTCGGCGAGGTGGTCCAGACCATGGGCCGCATCAGCGCCTCCTCGACCCGCATCGGCGACATCATCGGCACCATCGACGGCATCGCCTTCCAGACCAACATCCTGGCATTGAATGCGGCGGTGGAAGCGGCGCGGGCGGGCGAGCAGGGACGCGGCTTCGCCGTCGTGGCGTCGGAAGTGCGCTCGCTGGCGCAGCGCAGCGCCGAGGCGGCCAAGGAGATCAAGCAGCTCATCACCGAGAGCGGCGAGAGCGTCGCCAGCGGCGCCGCGCTGGTCGAGCGGGCGGGCGAGACCATGCATGAGATCTCCGATTCGATCTCGCGGGTGTCGCGCATCGTGGCGGAGATCAGCCATGCGACCGTGGAGCAGAGCGGCGGCATCAACCAGATCGGCTCGGCGATCTCGCAGCTGGATCAGATGACGCAGCAGAACGCCGCGCTGGTCGAGGAATCGGCCGCCGCCGCGCAGAGCCTGCAGCACCAGGCCGACGCGCTGTCGCAGACGGTGGCGGTGTTCAAGCTGGCGTGATCAGGTGGGCTGGAACTGCACCCGGTTCCGGCCCGAATCCTTCGCGACGTACAGCGCCTGATCGGCGAGCTCGATCAGCTGCTGCGGGCGCGCGGGCGCGGCGCCCGCCGCCAGACCGATGCTGATGGTGACGCGCAGGCCGCGGGTCAGCTCGCCCCAGGAATGGCCGGCGACGACGGCGCGCAGGCGCTCGCAGATCTCCTGCGCCTTGGCGGGCGTGGCGCCGACGAAGACGAGCATGAACTCCTCGCCGCCGACGCGGGCGATGAGGTCGGCGCTGCGCAGCTGGCGCTTCACCAGTTGCGCGACCTTCTGCAACACTTGGTCGCCGATGCCGTGGCCGAAGCCGTCGTTGACCTGCTTGAAGTGGTCGATGTCCAGCATGCCCAGCGCGATGCCCTGGCCCTCCTGGCGCGCGCGCTCCAGCAGCAGCGGCAGCGCGAACTCGGCATGCCGACGGTTGTTCAGGCCGGTCAGCGCGTCCTCATGGGCCATGCGGCCCAGCTCGGCCGCCTCGTGGCGCAAGCGCTGCTGTTCCTGCTCCGCCTGATTGGCGCGCTCGCGCTCGCGGCGCGCGTCCTGCAGGGCGTGTTCGGCGCGCGCCTGCGCCTGCTCGAATTCCTGGCGGATCAGCATGGCTTCGGTCTGCAGCGCCATCGCGTTACGGGCGGATTGGCGCTCCAGCGCGGACAGCAGCTCATGCGCCTCCAAGGCCTTGGCCGGCTCGCCGCGTTGCTTGTAGCCGCGGTGCATCGCGATGGCGAGCTGCCGCCTCAGGCGCGCCGGCAGCTGATGCGGCGCGGGCTGGGCGACCAGCATCCGCATGGCCTCCAGCGCCTCGAAGGCATCGGTGGCGCCGGCACCGTCGTCGCGCTTGAGCTGCAGCTGCGCCCGCTGCGCGCGGGCCTGCTGGACCAGTCCCGCATAGCCGTTGCGCAGCGAGAGCTGCTCGTATTCATCGGTGATCGCGAGCGCCTCGTCGATCGCGCCGGCGCCAAGCTGGAACTCCACCAGGTTGGACAGCGAGACCACGATCAGGAAGGGATTGCCTTCCTCGCGGACCAGCTCGGCGGCACGCACCGCGTAAGGCTCGGCCTGGGCGAGCGCGATCGCGGCGGCGGCGGGCTCGTCGTCGCGCAGCGCCTCGCCATGCGCCTGCAACCAGAAGTGGGCCAGGTTGTTCAGGCAGCTGAGCATCAGCTCGCGATCGCTGGCGTCGTGCTGCTGCTGGGCGATCTCCAGCGCCTGCAGCGTGTCGCGGCAGGCCTGGTCGATCTGGTCCGCGATGGCGTTGGCCACCGCCAGCCGGTTCAGCGCCCAGGCCTCGCGCACTGGATCGCTGGCGCGCCGCGCGGCGGCCAGCGCCTGCCAGCCGGCCTGGATGGCGTCGCGGCCCATCTGGAACTGCGCGTAGACGTAGCAGAGCTCGGTCATCGCCTCGGCGATCCAGCGGTCCTGGTCGGGGCCGTCGATCGCGTGGGCGACGGCGACGGCCTCGCTGGCGCGGCGCAGGGCGGCTTGCAGATCGCCCTGGCGGGGAAGGTTGTGGGCGATCAGGATCAGCGCCCGGGCGCGGTCGCGCTCCGAGTTCGCCGCCACCAGCGCGAGCTCCATCGCATCGGTGGCGTCGCGGTAGGCGCCGCGGCGGCTCAGATGCAGGGCACGGGCGAGCTCGCGTTCGAACAAGCGGTTCTCCTCTCCAGATGCCGCAGCATTGGGCGATCCACGCACCGCGTCAATGGCGGTCCGCCCCAGGGCGGGCCGATACAGTCGCGTCCATGCCAAATGTCTCGAAAGCCCGGCGCACGACCAGGCCCCCTTCGGCGTCGCCAGCAACGCCCGTTCCTGCCCTCTTGCCCGCCACCGGCCGCCTGCTCGTGGGTGTGGACTTCACGAGCGCGCCGACGCGTCGCAAGCCCATCCGGTTGGCCTTCGGTCAACGCCAAGGCGCGGTGTTGAAACTCGAGCGCCAGGAGGGCATCGAGACCCTGGACGGCTTCGAGCACTGGCTGCGCACGCCCGGACCCTGGCTGGGCGGCTTCGACCTGCCGTTCGGGCTGCCGCGCGAGCTGGTCGAGACCCTGGGCTGGCCCACCGACTGGGCGCCGCTGATGGCGCATTACGCCGCGCTGTCTCGCGCGGAGATCCGCGAGACCTTTGCCGCCTTCTGCGCCGCGCGGCCAGTGGGCGGAAAATTCGCGCACCGGGCCTGCGACGGGCCGGCGGGCTCCTCGCCGAGCATGAAATGGGTAAACCCGCCGGTGGCCTACATGCTGCATGCGGGCGTGCCGCGTCTGATCGCCGCTGGCGTGCACCTGCCGGGGCTGCACGCGGGCGACGAGTCGCGCGTGGCGCTGGAGGCCTATCCCGGTCTGCTGGCGCGGGAGCTGCTGGGCACGCGCAGCTACAAGAGCGACGACCGCGCCAAGCAGACGCCCGAGCGGCTCATCGCCCGCAAGGATCTGATCGAGGCGCTGGAGCAGGGCCGCACGCGGCTGGGGCTGCGGCTCCAGATGAGCCATGCGCAGCGCGACGAACTGGTCGACGACGCCAGCGGCGACAAGCTGGATGCGGTGCTCTGTCTGATGCAGGCGGCCTGGGCCGACCAGCGCGCCGACTTCGGCCAGCCGGCCGGCATGGATGCGCTGGAGGGGTGGATCCTCTGCGCTTAGGATTTCAGGCATTCCCTTGAGGTGACAGGAGACGAGATGACCCCATCTGAACGAGCTGTGGACACGCCGCTGACGGTCGCCGTGATGGGCGCGGGCGCGGTGGGCTGCTTTTTCGGCGGCATGCTGGCGCGCGCCGGGCACGACGTGGTGCTGATCGGCCGCCCGTCGCATGTCGACGCGATCCGCGAGCACGGCCTGCGCATGGACACCCGGATGTTCGACGAGCAGGTCCGCCTGCGCGCCGACACCGAGCCCGCCGCCGCGCGGGGCGCGGACGTGGTGCTGTTCTGCGTGAAGTCGACCGACACGGTCAGCGCCGCGCGCGAACTGGAGCCCTTCCTGGGTCCGGACACGCTGCTGCTGTCGATGCAGAACGGCGTCGACAACGCGGAGCGGCTGCGCGAAGTGCTCAAGCAGCCGGTGTCGGCGGCGGTCGTCTATGTCGCGACCGAAATGGCCGGACCGGGGCATGTGAAGCATCACGGGCGCGGCGAACTGGTCATCGAGCCCGCGCCCGGCGCCGAGCGCATCGCGCAGGCCTTCGCCGGCGCAGGCGTGGCGGTGGAGATCTCGGACAACGTGCGCGGCGCGCTGTGGTCCAAGCTGCTGATCAACTGCGCCTACAACGCGCTGTCCGCGCTCAGCGATCAACCCTATGGCGAGCTGGTCAAGGGCGAGGGCGTCTGGACGGTGATGGATCAGCTGCTCGACGAGGGGCATGCGGTGGCCGAGGCCGATGGCGTCCGGCTGATCGGCGACGTCCGCGAGGCGGTGCGCAAGATCGCGGTGACGATGCCGGGGCAATACTCGTCGACGGCGCAGGACCTGCGGCGAGGCAAGCCGACCGAGATCGACCACCTGAACGGCTTCCTGGTCCGCCGCGGCGAGGCGCTGGGCGTGCCGGTGCCGGCCAATCGGGTGCTGCACACGCTGGTCCGGCTGGCGGAGCTCGGAAACGAAGAAGCCGCCTGAGCGGCGGCTTCTGGAGGATCCGCCGTCATCGAACGGCGGATCGACAGCGGATCAAGGACCGATCCGGTGCGGATCAGTAGGTGATCGTGACGGTGACCGTGTCGCTGTAGTTGCCCGGGACGATCCCGTTGAGCGAGGGCAGGCGGCCGTAGACGGTCAGGTTCTGCTGGCTGCCGGTGCCGGTGCCGGCGTACACGCCGCTGCTGTTGCCGTCGCCCCAGACCTGCGTGCGGCCGGCGTCCAGGTAGAGCTGATAGGGCAGGCTGTTGTTGCCGCTCTTCATGGCGCGTGAGCCGAAGGCCGACGCGTTGCCCGCATTGGTGCCGGCGCTCAGGGCCACGCTGTAGGGCGTGGTCTTGGTGCAGGTGACGTTGAGCGAGGTCGACGCGTCCACCGGGCCCGGCGTCTGCAGCGGATCGATGGATCCGCCGAAGGTCAGCGTGGCGCCGGTGACGTTGCAGGCGACCAGGATGGTGGCGCCGACCTGAAAGGTGCCGGAGGCGCTCGTCGGGGTGGCGGCATGAGCCGTCAGCGGCGAGATCACGGTGGCGGCGAGGGCGGCGACGGTGGCGGTGAGCGCGACCGAACGTCGCAAGACTGCGCTGATGAATCGGAACGACATGTGAGGGTTTCGAGCTTCTTGCATCGCAGGTGCCTGGCGGGCGTCTGGTGACCCCGGCGCGATGCGCTCCGTGGTCGGCCTCTGTGCCTGTCCCTGGTATCAATTGGACACGATTTTGCCGTTTTGCCCCTGTGCGCGAGTTCACGGTTGGATGCCCCACTTTTTGGGGGGACGCCCTAATCCGGCAATCGTGCACCCGATTTCGATTGGTAGCGCAATCACCCTGTCGGGAAGCTGAGCGCTGTCACGGGGGCGACAGGTGTTCGCCCCCGCGCGTTCAGCGGCGCATCAGCGTGGACTTGCCGAACAGCGATTCGATCAGGTCGACGGCCACCAGCGCCGTCTTGTTGCGCACGTCCAGCGCCGGGTTGAGCTCCATCACGTCCAGCGAGCCCAGTCGCCCGGTGTCCGCGATCATTTCCATGCACAGCTGCGCCTCGCGGTAGGTCGGGCCGCCCGGAATCGTCGTGCCGACGCCCGGCGCGATGTCCGGATCCAGGAAGTCCACGTCGAAGCTCACGTGCAGGTGGGTGTTGGCGTCCAGGGTGGCCAGGGCCAGCTCCATGGTGTGACGCATGCCCATCTCGTCGATGTAGCGCATGTCGAAGACCTCCAGGCCCACCTCATGGACGAAGCGCTTCTCGCCCTCGTCGACGCTGCGGATGCCGATCTGGCGGATCCACTTGGGATCGATGGCGGGCACATGGCCGCCGATCTCGATCAGCTGCCGCGGGCCGTGGCCGCAGAGGCAGGCCACCGGCATCCCATGGATGTTGCCGCTGGGCGTGAGCTGGCTGGTGTTGAAGTCGGCATGGGCGTCCAGCCACAGGATGCGCAGCTTCTTGCCGGTCTCGCGGCAGTGGCGGGCCACGGCGGAGATCGAGCCCAGTCCCAGGCAATGGTCACCCCCCAGCAGGATGGGCATGCGGCTCGCGCTGAGCGCCGCATGCACCGCGTCGTGCACCGCGACGTTCCAGGCGGTGACCTCGTCCAGATGGCGGTAGCCCTCCACCGGCGGCTGCCAAGGGTTGGAGGGGCCGTTCAGGTTGCCGTGATCCAGCACCTCCACGCCGTGCGCCTGCAGGGCCTCGCGCAGGCCGGCCACCCGCAGGGCCTCCGGGCCCATGCTGGCGCCTCGGGCGCCGGCGCCCACGTCGGTGGGGGCGCCGATCAGGCTGACATGTCGTGCTGTGGTCATCGCGAACCTCTTCTGGATCTGGACCCGGCTCATGACCGGGCGTGGGGGGATCAGGCCTCGCCGGCGGTGGCGCCCGTCTGGCCGATGTCGTATTCCTTCCTGAGCAAGTCCCAGGCCTCGTCGGCGGTCTCGACGTAATGGAAGAGCTGCTCGTCACCGGGGCTGATCATGCCGGTGTCCAGCAGCAGGTCGAAGTCGATCAGTCGCGACCAGAAATCGCGTCCGAACAGCAGGATCGGACGGCGCCGGCACTTGCCGGTCTGGATCAACGTGAGCGTCTCGAAGAGTTCGTCCAGCGTGCCGAAGCCGCCGGGGAAGGCCGCCAGCGCCACCGACCGGATCAGGAAGTGCATCTTGCGCAGCCCGAAGTAGTGGAAGCGGAAGCACAGCTCCGGGGTGATGTACTGGTTGGGGCGCTGCTCATGCGGCAGCACGATGTTCAGGCCGATGCTTTGGCCGCCCGCGTCATGCGCGCCGCGGTTGCCGGCTTCCATGATCCCGGGACCGCCGCCGGTGACCACGTACAGCGGATGCGGATGGTTCTTGGTGTGCGAGGTCACCAGGTGCGCGAACTTGCGCGCTTCCTCGTAATAGCCGCTCATCAGCAGACGGCGCTCGGCGCGCAGCAGCGCGTCGCTGTCGCCCGACGCGCGGGCCGCGTCGACGGCCGCCTGCGCGGACTCGCGGTCGGCGATGCGCGCGCTGCCGAAGATCACCACCGTCGACTGGATGTTCAGCTCCTGCTGAACGAGCTCGGGTTTGAGCAGCTCCAGCTGCATGCGCACCGGGCGCAACTCCGGACGGACCAGGAAGTCCGTGTCGGTGAAGGCCAGGCGATAGGCGCTGGGCGGATTGGCGTCGAACGCCGCGTCGAAGGCGGCTTGCTGCTCGGCCTCTTCCTGGGCGGAAGGGAAGTTGCGGGCGGTGAGCTTGTCGGTTCTGATCATGATTCGATGGCCCGGGAGCTTACGGGCGTTGCGGCTTAATTTGCTTGCGTCCGGAACCTGAGGTCGCGAGCGCGAGCGTCGGTTTGTTGCGCGCTGCGGTGCGTGACGAAGTGAGGTGAGCTGAGGGCGCGCTCAGTCCTTGGCGCGCCCGCGCGCGGCGTCGCCGCAGCACGGGCAACGCGGGTCGCGGGCGACGCCGAGATCGGTCCAGTTCATGCGGCGCGCGTCCAGCATCAGCAGCCGGCCCGGCAGCGCGCTGCCCATGCCGCTGAGCAGCTTGAGCGCCTCCGCCGCCTGCATGCTGCCGATGATGCCCACCAGCGGCGCGAACACGCCCATCACGGCGCAGCGCTGCTCCTCGGGCGCCTGATCCGGCGGGAAGAGACAGGCGTAGCAGGGCTGCGTGCCGTCGCGGGTGTCGTAGACCGAGAGCTGCGCATCGAAGCCCAGCGCCGCGCCGGACACCAGCGGCTTGGCGTGGCGCACGCAGGCGGCATTGATGAGGTGGCGGGTCTGGAAGTTGTCGGTGCAGTCCAGCACCACGTCGGCGGTCGGGACCAGTTCGTCGAGCAGCGCCGCATCGGCGCGCGCGATCAGCGGTCGCACCTTCGGTTCCGGATTGATCGCCGCGATGCCCGCCGCCGCCGACAGCGCCTTGGGCTGATCGACGCGGTCCAGGCTGTGGGCGATCTGGCGCTGAA
>NZ_JBCNLU010000044.1:0-32602 GCF_039595295.1 Roseateles sp. | reverse complement strand
CCAACCTTGTCGAGGGTATCAACAACAAGATCAAAGTCATCAAGCGCATGGCCTACGGCTTCCGCGATGACGACTACTTCTTCCTCAAGATCCGGGCAGCATTCCCCGGAGATCGGCGATGAACCAAGAAAAAGGGCGTCGCGGTATCGCGACGCCCTTCGAGGATTCGACCGACGCAGTCGGTCGCCGTTAAGGCACCACGGCGAGGAACAGGAACACCACGAAGACCACCATGTGCACGGCGCCTTGGAGCACGGTGGCGCGGCCGCCGCCCAACGTAAGCGCGCCCACGATGAAGGTCAGGAAGAGCAGCACCATGCTCAGGGGAGACAGCCCCAGCACCAGCGAGTGCGGGAACAGCGGCGACAGCACCGCCACCGTCGGAATCGTCAGACCGATGCTCGCCAGGCCTGAGCCCAGCGCCAGGTTCAGGCTGGTCTGGAGCCGGTTATGCAGCGCCGCGCGCACCGCCGCCACCGTCTCCGGCAGCAGCACCAGCAGCGCCACGATCACGCCCACCAGCGACGGCGGCGCGCCGATCGCATGCACGCCGCGCTCGATGGTCGGCGCCAGCAGCTTGGCCAGACCGACCACGCCCACCAGACAGACCAGCAGCAGCGCCAGGCTCACACCGGCCACCTTCCAGCTCGGCGGGGCCGCGTGGGCGTCCTGGTCGTCCACGCCGGCGATCGGCAGGAAGTAGTCGCGGTGCCGCACGGCCTGCACGAAGACGAAAGCGCCGTAGAGCACCAGCGACACGCCGCCCGCGAAGAACAGCTGGACCTTGGTGAAGGTCGGGCCGGGCGAGCTCGTCGTGAACGCGGGCAGCACCAGCGTCAGCACCGACAGCGCGGCCAGCACGGCCAGCGTCGGGCTGGTGCCCTCGACGCGGAAGGCCAGCACCTGATGGCGCCAGCCGCCCACCAGGATGCACAGGCCCAGCACGCCGTTGCACACGATCATGATCGCGGAGAACACCGTGTCCCGCGCCAGCGTGTTGGTCGCCTCGCCGCCCGCGAGCATCAGCGACACGATCAGCGCCACCTCGATGATGGTCACCGCCACCGCCAGCACCAGCGAGCCGTAGGGCTCGCCCACGCGGTGCGCGACCACCTCGGCGTGATGCACCGCGGCCAGCACCGCCGCGATCAGCAGCGCGCTCACCACGGTCAGGATCAGCGTTGAACTGGCGCCCGCCGTCAGGCCGAGCAAGGCCGCGATCGCGGCCAGCGGCGCCAGCAGCGTCCAGATCGGAAGGGCCGCCGGCAGGCGGGCGAGAAGGGATTTGGAAGTCTGGGCTCGCATGGGGGCCGAGCATAGACCACGATGGCCGCCGACCCGGGAAATCGCTAGCCTGCGCCCATGCCCTCACACGATCCTCGCATCGACGCCTACATCGAGCGCGCCGCCCCCTTCGCGCGGGACCTGCTGCGCCACTGGCGCGCCACCGTCCACGCGCACTGCCCGGACGTGGTCGAGACCATCAAGTGGGGCTTTCCCAACTTCGTCTACCGCGACAAGATCCTCAGCGGCATGGCCGCCTTCAAGGCGCACTGCTCGATCGGCTTCTGGCACGGGGCGGCCGCGCTCGGCGAAGGCAAGGGGAAGGACGGCGCGATGGGCGACTACGGCCGGCTCACCGCCCTCAAGGACCTGCCCCCCGAGTCCGAGCAGAAGGCCGCCATCCTGCGCGCGATGACGCTCATCGAGGACGGCGTCAAGGCACGCCCCGCCAAGAAGTCGGCGCCCAAGCCGCCACCCGAGGCGCCCGCCGATCTGATCGGCGCCCTGGATCGCAACGCCGCCGCGCGCCAGACCTTCGACGGCTTCCCGCCCGGCCAGCGCCGCGACTACATCGATTGGATCGTCGAGGCCAAGAAGCCCGAGACGCGCGAGCGCCGCATCGCACAGGCGGTCGAGTGGCTGGCCGAGGGCAAGCGCCGGAACTGGAAGTACGAGAACTGCTGAGGGCACGCGCCGGTGACTCAGGCCGGCCGCTGCGCGTTCAGCGCCGCGCCGGCCGCGGGCTCGATGACCGCCTCCGGCGTCGCCTCGGCGCTCGCCGGCGGCCCTCCCGGCAGCGTCGACACCACGCTGTCGTCATGCACCTGCACCCGGTTGCGGCCGCCGTCCTTGGCGACGTAGAGCGCCCGGTCCGCGCGCATGAACAGCAGGTCGGCGCTGACGTTGGTGCCGGGCTCGGCGATCGCGATGCCGGCGGAGACCGTCAGGCGGAAGTCGCGCCCGTCTCCGTCGCACAGCTCCAGCTTGGCCACCGCCTCGCGGATGGCCTCGACGAGGCTCATCGCGCCGGGGGCGTCGGTCGCCGGCAGGATCAGGCCGAATTCCTCGCCGCCCCAGCGCCCGACCACGTCCGAGCCGCGCAGCCGCGCGCGCACCTCGGCCGCGAAGGCGCGCAACGCGTCGTCGCCGGCATGGTGGCCGTGGCAGTCATTGACGTCCTTGAAGTGGTCCAGGTCCAGCAGCACGAAGGCCAGCGGCGCCCCCTCGCGGCGGCCGCGCTCGAGCTCGTGGCGCAGCAGTGCGTCGGCGGTCATGCGGTTCAGACAGCCGGTCAGGCCGTCGGTGGAGGCCATGTCCTCCATGTGCCGCGCGATGCGCTCGAAGTTGGCCAGCACGAAACCGAAGCCCGCGCCGATCAGGCAGATGAAGCTGAACAGGAAGGTCAGGCCCTGGCCCAGGCTGCTCTGCATCAGGTCGCGATAGTCGTCCGGACTGATGATCGCGTGGATGCTGCGCAGGAACAGGCTGGCCGCGGCAGCCGCCAGCGTCAACGCGACGGCGCGCAGCGAAGATTCCCGCCGCCAGCCCACCGTCATCAGCACGAGGATGGCCGGGCACAGCAGCAGCCCGAAGAGCAGCGAGATCAGGCTGGTGCGGGCCGCCAGCGGCGCGCCCAGCAGCGCGGCGGTCACTGCCCAGGACACGGCCGGCGCGCCCCACCACATCCAGCGCGGCAGCGAGCGCCCCAGCACATGGCGATGGATGGCCTCGTTGTAGAAGATGATGCCCAGCGCGATCAGCCCGTTGCCCGCCAGCGCGGACAGCCACAGCGGCAGCACCAGCCGCGCCGACAGCATCGCGAAACCGCCCAGCAGCATCCAGGAGCCCCAGGTCCAGACGGCGAGGTCCAGGTAGCGTAGCCGGCTGCGCTGCGCCATCCACAACTGCAGGCCGAGCATGGCGAACCCGGTCAGCAAGGCCAGCATCAGCGTGGGAATGTGGATCGACAGGGGCGCCATGGGACGGCAGTGTAGTGACCGGCGTCGCGCCTGACCCTTCACGGATCGCCAAGTGGCAAAAAGCGCCCGGCCGTTTTGGCGGCGACAAGGCGGCGTGGCCGCCGTGCATCGACGGATGCCGCCGCCGGACCCATCCGACGCGATGTGCGAGACGTGGGCAGGCGGTGGGCGTCAGCCGGCCAGCAGCGCGGCCAGCCAGGCGCGCGTCTGGCGCGGAGCGATGACTGCATCGATCTCCAGCGTTTCGGCGATCGCCAGCGCCTGGCCGCGTGCGACCTGGGCCGCGAGCAGCCGCTCGAACAGCGCCTGGCGCTCGGGCCCCTCCGCAGCGGCGGCCAGCTCCTTGCGATAGCCGAGCCGCACGGCCCCCTCCAGACCCATCGCGCCGAACTCGCCACTGGGCCAGGCGGCGCAGCCCAGCGGCCGGTGCAAGCTGCCGCCGGCCAGTGCCATCGCGCCGAGGCCGAAGGCGCGCCGCATCACCACCGCCGCCATGGGCACCGTCAGCGCCGCCGCGGCGCGGAACAGCTCGCCCGCCTCGCGCAGCTGGCCGGTGGACTCGGCTTGCGGGCCGACCATGAAGCCCGGGCTGTCGATCAGGCTGATGACCGGCATGCCCAGCCGCTCGCACAGGTGCCAGAAGCGCGCCAGCTTGCGCGAGGCCGCGCCATCCATCGCGCCGCCGAGCACCGCGCAATCGCTCGCGACCACCGCCACCGCGCGCCCTTGCAGGCGCGCCGCCGCGGTGATCACGCTGCCGCCGTGGCCGGCGCCGAGCTCGATCAGCGAGCCTGCGTCGAAGATCCGCCCCAGGATGGGTCGGACCGGGTAGGCGCGCTGACGGATCTCGGGAATCGCGGCGTCGAGCGGGGATTGGTCGACCTCGTCGTGCTCATTGCCCTCGTCCACCGCATCGGCCGCGTTGGCCGCATCAGCCCCAATAGCTCTGACCGCTTCATCGACGCGCAGCCGGCACATCCACGCCATCAGCACCCTCGCCCGCTCGCAGGCCTGGGGCTCGTCGTCGACCAGCAGATCCACCACGCCGACCTGCGCGAGCTGCGGCGCGGGGCCGATCTCCTCGGGCTCGAAGCGGCCGAGACCGCCACCTTCGATCATGGCGGGGCCGCCCAGTCCGATGTTGCTGCCGCGCGTGGCGATCACCAGATCGCAGCAGCCCAGCAGCGCCGCGTTGCCGGCAAAGCAGCGCCCCGCCGCGATGCCGAGGGTCGGCACGAGGGCGCCCAGCGCCGCCATGCGCGCGAAGGTCGACACGTGCAGGCCGGCGACAACGGGCATGTCGGTGTCACCGGGCCGGCCGCCGCCGCCTTCGGCCAGCAGGATGAAGGGCAGGCGCTCGCGCTCGGCGAGCTCCAGGATCCGATCGCTCTTCTGATGACCGCGATAGCCCTGCGTGCCGGCGAGCACGGTGGCGTCGTAGGCCATCACGGCGACAGGCCGGCCGTGCAGCTTGGCCTTGCCGGTGATGACGCCGTCGGCAGGCGTCTGGGCGCGCAGCTCGTCGATGGGTCGGCGCGCGGTCTGCGCCGCGACGGCCAGCGCGCCGAACTCGACCAGGCTGTCGGCGTCGCACAGTGCGGCGAGGTTCTCACGCGCGGTCCGCAGGCCCAGCGCGTGGCGCTTGGCGATCGCGTCGGGGCGCGCGGCGTCGTCGAGCAGGGCATGGCGCTCGCGCCAGGCGCGGAGGTCGGTCCGCTCGGGCGCGTCGGCCCCGCCGGCGGACACGCCCGTCGAGGGCGATGCCGTCGAACGAGGCCAAGCGTGCGACTGGAGAGACATCGATGCGGCGACGGCCAGCGGCGGCGCAGACGGCACGACCGGCGCCGAGGGAGACGCGCTCGCGGTGGCTGGTGTCGCCGCAGACGCCGCAGCCGCCACCGGCGCCCACGCCATCAGGGCGTCGCCTTCCTGCACCAGCTCGCCCTCGGCGACAAAGCACTCGGTGACGCGACCGTCGGCAGGGGCCGACAGCTCGTGCTCCATCTTCATCGCCTCGAGCCGCAGCACCGGCTGTCCGCGCCGGAGGAGTTCACCCGGGGCGACGAGCCATTGCTGCACGGTGGCGGAAAGCGGAGCGATGAGTGACGGCATGCGGGACCTCCCAGAATGCCGGCGACTCTAGGCGCGGCGCGCGCCAGGCGCTGCCGCGAAGATGACAGCCGATCAGCTCGAACGCCGGATCAGCTGAGGCGGTCGATCAGCGCCATCGCCGCGGCAGGCGCGCGCTCCTTGGCGCCGCTGATGAACAAGACGAACACATCGCGCTCGCGCCGCTGCGGCGCGCGGTCCGGCTCGATCAGCGGCAGCCGGTCCGGCTGGCCGCCCGACTGCCAGCGCGTGGCGCAGGCGGCCAGGCCGTCGAGTTCCTCGTCGGTGACGCCGTTCACCAGCTCCGACCGGGTGCGCATCACCCGCGTGTAGACGAAGTCGGCGGTGAGGTCGGGCAGCGCCGGATAGTCGTCGGACTCGGTGAAGACGACGGCCGCGCCATGGTCGCGCGCCATGCCGAGGAAGACCGGATCGCGGAAGCTCTCATGCCGCACGTCCAGCGCATGCCGCAGCGCCACGCCGCCGCTGCCACTCGGAAGCAGCTTCAGGAACGCGCCGAAGTCCGCCGCGTCGAAGCGCTTGGTCGGCGCGAACTGCCAGACGATGGGCCCGAGCTTGTCGCCCAGTTCCGCCACGCCGCTGTCGACGAAGCGGCGCACCGACTCGCCGGCCTCGGCCAGCACGCGACGGTTGGTCGCGAAGCGGTTGGCCTTGAGCGAGAACATGAAGCCGTCGGGCGCGGTGTCGCGCCACTTGGCGAAGGTCTTCGGCGTCATCGTGCTGTAGTAGGTGCCGTTGACCTCGATCGCGCTCAGCTTGCTGCTGGCGTACTCCAGCTCGCGCGAGGCGGGCAGGTCCTTGGGATAGAAGGTCTCGCGCCAGGGCTCGAAATTCCAGCCGCCGATGCCCACGCGGATCGCTGTGCTCATGTGCTTTCGTCCTCCAGCAGTCGTTCCAATCGGGAGAGTCCGCGCCGCGTCACGCGCAGCGCGCGGCTGTCGGGATCCGGGTCCAGCCAGCCCTGCGCGAGCATCGCCTGCAGCCAGGCCGCGCCCAGCGCGCCGCCCAGATGCGGGCGGCGTTCGCTCCAGTCCATGCAGGCGCAGGCCAGCTTGCGGCGACGCGCGCCGGTGGCGGCGTCGACGTCCACGCCCAGCGCACGCAGCGCGTCCAGGCCCGGCTCCGTGACGCGATAGCCGCGCGGCTCCTCGTCGTCCAGCAGGATCCATTCGCGGCCCAGCGCGAGGTCGTGCAGCCGCACGCCCCAGTGACCGGCCAGATGGTCGTAGCAGCGGCGCGCCTGACGCAGCGCGGGCGGCGTGCTGGGTTCGAAGCGCGGCCGCGGCTGGCCCGCCAGCACCAGCATCGCTTCCAGCGCCTGCCCCACCTCCGCGCCGGCGAGCCGGTAGTAGCGGTGCTTGCCCTGCGCCACGCAGTCCACCAGGCCCTGCGCGAGCAGCTTGGCCAGATGCGCGCTGGCGGTCGACGCGGCGACCTCGCCGACGGCGGCGAGCTCGGTGGCCGTGCGGGCGTGGCCGTCCATCAGGCAGCACAGCATGCGGGCGCGAACCGGCTCGGCCATGCTGGCGGCGACATGGGCCAGCGCCTCGTCGGCGGTGGGGGCGTCAATCATGTTTCGATGCTAAGCGAAGCGTTCCCGCGCGACCATCGCGAAGATCCCGGCATCGGCGGACGATCCGTCCCCGGCTTCCGCTTCACGCGGATCACGGTCATTCCGCACCTCTCGTTCCGCTCCCTCCTTTCGCTCCTTTCGCTCCGCTCGCCCATCACACCATGACGTCCTGTCCGTTCCATGTCCAGCCCGCAAGGCCCGCGCAGCATCTTCCGCCGCTGCTCGATCCCGCCTTGCGCATGCGCCCCGTCGGCGAGCCACTGCCGGCGCCCTTGCGCATGCACGGCGGGCCGCTGGCGCAGACCTTCTCCCGATGGCTGCGACAACGCGACGATACGGCGCACGCGTCGGAGAAAGCGGCGCTCACGCGCGCGCTGCAGGCGTTGTCCGGCGATGAGGTCCGGAGCCATGCGCGACGTCAGGCCGAGATCGCGATGACCGGCGGCTGGCCCCATTGGTCGTGGGCAGTTCCGGCTGCGACGGTGGCCAGCTTGCTGGGGCTTCCGATGACCGACGTCGACGCGCAGCGACGTCTGCACGGCGCGCTGCGCGCCATGGCGGCGGGCCTGTCCGCGACCGCCGATCAAGACGCGGTGACTGCCGGCGGCGCAGCGACGACGACGCTGCTCAAGGCACTCGACCGCGCCGAACGCCGCTCGCCCGATGCCCCGCTGCAATCGACCTTGCTGCACCGCGCCGCGCCCTCGCGCTGGACCGATCGCGCGACCTTCGCGGCCAATCGTCTGGCGTTGATCTGGCAGAGCCACGAAGCCGGCGCGGCGCTGCTCGGCCATGCGCTGCTGGAGATGAGGCGCACGCGGATCACGCCGTCGCGGGACGACCTGCTGCGCATCGCGCGCGACGGTGGCGCGGTCCGCAACACGCGGCGCTTCGATGCGGACGGGGCGGTCGTCGTGGTCCCGCTCGCCGGCACCGAGCATTCCTTCGGCGACGGCCCGCACCGCTGCCCCGGGCAAAGCCTGACCCTCGGCGCACTGCATGCGGCGCTCGAGTGGCTCGCGGAGAAAAGCGACTGGCAGATCCCCGAGCCCGTCTCTCCGCTGTCCCTGCCCAACATGGACATCCCGCAGTTTCCTGAATCACCGCGAACGCCGCTGTCGCCGCAGTCGCCGCACGAGGAGCGCCATCCATGATCGCCGTCATCTTCGAAGTCATCCCCAGCGCCGAGGGACGTGACCGCTATCTGGAACTCGCGGCCCAGCTCAAGCCCTTGCTGGAGCAGATCGACGGCTTCTTCAGCATCGAGCGATTCCAGAGCCTGACCGACCCGACCAAGCTGCTGTCGCTCTCCTTCTGGCGCGACGAGGAGGCGGTGCGGGAATGGCGCCGGCTGGAGGCGCATCGCGCGGCGCAATCCGAGGGCCGCGCGGGCGTCTTCGCCGATTACCGACTGCGGGTCGCCTCGGTGATGCGCGACTACGGCATGTCCGAGCGCGACGAGGCCCCGCCGGACAGCCGCGCGCGGCATCACGGCTGAAGCCTGCGACGCTCGTAACGCCCGTAACGCGACCACCTGACGCGACTCGTCGCGGCCGGCGCGATTCCGTCGCACGATGCGCGTCGGCGCTGCGCGGCGCGCCGAGAATCGCCGCCGCTTCTCACGACACGGCCTAGAGGCCGGACCATCGCATGTCATCCCCCGCCCTGCCCGTCTCGGGCTCCGCTCGCCTGCACGGCCTGGACGCGCTGCGCGCGGCCGCCATCCTGCTGGTCTTCGCCTACCACTACCAAGTCTTCGTCAGCGGCCAGCCGACCTTCGGCTGGCTGAGCGAGATCGGCTGGGCCGGCGTGGATCTGTTCTTCGTGCTGAGCGGCTATCTGATCGCCAACCAACTGATGGGCGGAATGGCGCGCGGCGGGCAGTTGTCGCTGCCGCGCTTCTACGGCCGGCGCCTGCTGCGCACGCTGCCCAACTTCTACGTCGTGCTGGCGCTGTACTGGCTCTTCCCGCAGGTCATGGGCGGCCGTGAGCCGCCGCCGCTGTGGCGCTTCCTGACCTTCACCCAGAACATCACCCTGATGCCGGGCACCGCCTTCTCGCACGCCTGGTCGCTGTGCATCGAGGAGCAGTTCTATCTGGTGCTGCCCGCGGTGCTGCTGCTGGGCGCCTCCTTGCGGCAGCATCGTCGCGCGCTGGCGTGGTCGTCCATCGTCGTGCTGACGCTGGCCGCAATCCTGTGGCGCGATCACCTGTGGACGCTCTACGGCACGCTGGATCCGACGGCCGGCTACTACCCGCATCTCTACTACGGCAGCCTCGCGCGGCTGGACGAGTTCCTGCCCGGCGTGGCGGTGGCGCTGCTCAAGCACGGTCATCCGAAAGCCTGGTCGGCGCTGATGGCGCGGCCCCGGATGCTGCTGGCCATCGGCCTTGCGGCTACCCTGGGCATGCTGACGGCGATGCTGCATGGCTACTACATCGACGGCTACGGCTTTGGCCGCGCGATGAGCGCCTGGGGCTACAGCGCGCTGGCCTGGAGCTTCGCGCTGATGGTGCTGGCGGCGCAGGCGCCGCGAGGCGTGTTGGCGCGGGTCGAGGTCCCTGGTGCACAGGCGCTCGCGCGCTGGTCCTTCGCGCTGTACCTGACGCACAAGCCGATCGCCTACGCGCTGGCCAAGCCGCTGGCGGCCTGGGGGATGACGCGTCAATCCGGTGCGATGACGGTGATCATCGGCATCGCCTGCCTGCTGGGCGGATGGCTGCTGTATCGCGCGGTGGAGCGGCCCTTCCTGCAGCTGCGCGACCGCTGGATTCCGTCGCAATTCACCGCGTCCACGCGTGCTACAACGGCGGGCCAAAGGAGCCCTCAGCATGCGTGATTCCCCGTCGACCCGCCAGCCTTCCGACCAGCCCACCCCCCAGGCCGTTTCACAGCCCTTCAAGGCCGCGCCCGCTCGTTCTTCCCGGGGTCGCCGCTTCGCCGGCGTGTCCCTGGGCGCGACGATGCTGGCGCTGGTCACCACCGCCTGCATGGGCGCGAGCGCCGACGAGATCGGCGACGTGAGCACGGTGTTCAAGTTCCTCGGTCCGAACCACAAGATCGTGGTCGACGCCTACGACGACCCGGCGGTGCAGGGCGTGACCTGCTACGTGTCGCGCGCGAAGACGGGCGGCATCAAGGGCGGTCTGGGTCTGGCGGAAGACAAGTCGGAGGCTTCGATCGCCTGCCGGGCGGTGGGCCCGATCAGCTTCCCCAAGCCGCTGCCGAAGCAGGAGGAAGTGTTCTCGGAACGCTCCTCGCTGGTGTTCAAGCGGCTGCGCGTGGTGCGCATGGTCGACGTCAAGCGCAACACGCTGGTGTACCTGACCTACTCGGACCGCGTCATCGAGGGCTCGCCGCAGAACAGCGTGACCGCGGTGCCGGTGGATCGGGGGACGGTGATTCCGGTGAGGTGAGCTGCGATCGAGAGTGCCACCCGAACGAACGATCGGTACCCTCGACTAGTCGACGCGCCCGACCATGCCGGTCAACGTGTGGGTCACTTTTGCCGGCCGCGTCGGGCGAGAGACGGTTCGCGTCCTGATGCGCACTTTCCAGCGCCCGCCCAGCCCCTTCTCCGAGGCCAGAAACACCTCCAGATCGCTTTTCGCGAATTCCCTGGAGATCGCACCGGTCAACGGCGGCTCGCCCTCCACCACGCTCAACTCGAATCGTCGAGCGGCGGGGAGAACGAAGATGCGTCCGATGATCTCGGCATCCTCGCTGTCGTGAATGGTGGCAGCGCCAGCTCGCTCTCGTCCTCGTCGAATCGCCTCGGCATTGAGCTCGATTTCCCGCTCGTCCTCCACAAGTCGCAGGAGCGCCTGCTTCTCATGCATCACTTCGAAGAACTCGCCGAGCGAGCTCAGGAAGCGCGGATCCATCCGCTCCAGCGCACGATCAAAGTCGTCGCCCGCCACGGAAGCGGCGGCGGTGATCGCATCGACCACGTGATCGACGACCAATTTCAGCTGCGTATCGGTGAAAGTGTCGGTTTGATCCGCCTCCTCGAGCACGAGACCGACCGAGCCACGCACGACATTCGTGACCAACATATCGGAACTGGTCTGCAACGACACAGGCCCACGCCGCCCCAGCTCGCCGATCTCCTCGACAGCAAACTGCTTGGAGACGAGATCCTGAAAGATCGCGACGGCTCTACCTGCAAAGGTCGCCTCAATGCCACGCGAGCCAACCACGGGCCCACCTGAGAAGAACAACGCCACAGCTGCCTTGTGCTGGACCGAGGCTTCGACAGTCGCGAGTTGCTCGGTCAGCCTAGCGTGTCGCTGGGAGAGCTGTCGATGTCCGATGGGATCGTCATCCTCGGTTCGACCTTGCAGCAGCAAGTCGATCGCCCCAAGGTCCGCGCGGAGCGCCTGGATCTCCAGCGCCTTAAGCATGGTCCGCCTCCCGCGCGTTCAGCAAGGCAAGGGCTTCGTCGTCATCGCTTCTCATCGGCACCTTGACGAGTCCCTTCCACATGAAGGTCGATCGCTGATGCGAGAACAATCCGTAAAAATACATGGTGTCCTCGACGATGTAGCGCGCGTCCTTCGACAGGTCGACGAAGTAGGAGTCGCACTTGTACACCTCCTTCACGCGATCCATGTCGAACAGGGTTCCGTGGGCTGCCGCGAATGCGCGCAGCTCTCGCGGCGGCACAGGCGTGTGCGAGAAGGTCACCAGGTCGACATCATTTGGGGGGCGCTGCCGCAGCCTCTCGCAGTCCTCGGTGAAGCTGCCGTCCAGAAGCTGAAAGCCAGTCACGATCCCTGCGGCTCGCAGCGCTTGGCGATACGACAGCAGGTGCCTCAGCAAGGCCCGCCGCTCATGCGAATGGCCGAACCTGTCGACGAGCTCGGTCATTGAGACTTCGTACGGGGACGACTGGCTTCTTTCGCTCGAATCGAAGCCAGCAAACGGCGGAAGAACACCGGATGCATTGAACTGGGGCAGCACGCTCTTCTCTCCTGTCGCCTTGAATCTGCGAGGCGAAGATGATGCCCATCGCGCCAAGCCCACGCCATAGCGTCTTTATGTGAGGGCTCTAGCTCTCACACCACCCCCATCCCCGACAAGATCGACACGATCCCCATCACCGCCATGACGGCGGCATAGAAGAACGCCATCTTCGGGGTGCCCGGCACGGACCAGTTCACGCAGAACCACCGCAGGCCACGCAGGAAGAAGGTCTTGTGGCTGAGGAAGTAGCTCGCCAGGAACATCAGGGCCCAGGCGATCAGGTAGAGCCCCATCACCAGCGGCTTGTCGGCCGGTGCGGCACGGAAGGCCAGCAGCGTCAACGCCGCGAGCACGGCGATCAGCGAGTAGCCAAGCATCTCGCCGCGTTCCTGCGGCAGGTCGGAGTCGTGTCGGGGGGCGGTCATCGGCGAAAGGCACCATGAAGAACGCCCGGATTGTGCCGGGCGTTCTTCATCGGAAAGCGACAGGATGCGCGTGGAAAGCACGCATCCGCGCTCGGCGCTCATCGCACCGGATGACGGCGTCCGTCGTTGTCGACCCAGTAGCGGCCGCCGCGTCCGTCGGAATAGACCTCGCGCTCGCGCCCATCCACCATCAGGCGGCCGATCAAGGCGCCGGCGACGGCACCGACGGCCGCGCCCGTCAGCGCGTCGCCCCCGGTCACCGCGCCGATGACGGCACCGCCGACCGCGCCGACCGCGGCATTGCGGGTGTCGTCACGGCGTTGCTGACGATCGGATGCGCAGCCCACGGCCATGGCCGCGGTGAGGATGACAACCGCCGTTGTCTTCAGATTGAACGTGCTCATGATTGCCTCGTCGAGGGTTGATCGACGGTCATCACGATCAGCTTCCGAGGGACAACAACTCTCCGGCCACCGGAAGCGATGGCGACGAACGGTCGATGGGTTTCGTACCGTCGATATCGGCAAATGGCGTGCCTTGGGGCCAGCCCGGGCGCCTCAATCCGCGCCGCAGCCCATTGCATCCAGCGCGGGCGGACGAAGCAGATCGGCGTCCACGCCCATCTGCTCGCTGGCCCGCTCGACGGCCTGCCACAGCTCGGCGGGCATGTCGAGGATCTGATCCGGCGTGCGGGAGCGCGCGATCCAGGCCTCGATCTGTTCGTGTTGAGCGACCGTGATCAGGTCCAGGTTCAACATCTCGTCGATGGTCTTCATGGCGGGTCTCCCGTTGGCGACGATCCGGGAAATCAGGATCGTGACGCGCAGGGTAGCAGCGTCGGACGACAGCAGAAGACCGTCATGCGTCCGATGGGCGAGGGATGGTGTGAGGAATGGACGCCGGAGCCGGTTGCGCGCCCTTCGCCACCTCAAACCCCTCATCCACCCACCCCGTCATCCCGCCGATCATCAGCTTCACCGGCCGACCCAGTCGCGCGAGCCTCACCGCTCCGCGATGCGCGCCGTTGCAGTGCGGCCCCGCGCAGTAGACGACGAACAGCGTGTCCATCGGATACGCCGCCATCTTCCCCTCGGTGATCTTGCCGTGCGGCAGGCTGATGGCGCCCGGCACGTGGCCGCGCTCATGGAGCTCGTGGCTGCGCACGTCCAGCAGCACGAAGTCCACCGTGTCGCGGGCGAAGGCGTCATGCACGTCCCAGCAGTCGGTCTCGAAAGCGAAGGCCTGCTCGAAGTGGGCAAGCGCCTGGGCGCTCGTCGCGGCGGGGATGGCGGAGACATGCGAGGGCATCGTGGGTTCCTTTCCGGGGCTGGCCCGAGCGGTGAATCGATGACCCACAGTGTCCCGGCTTCCCCTCGGCCCGGCGAGTGGCAGGAATGACGCCAATCGGTAAGATCGCGCCATGCCGCGCAAGACGCCCTCCACTACCCGTTCCAAGGCCGCGCCCGCCACGGGGACCGCCGCCAAGCCGCCGCTGGTCGCGATCCTCGCCTACGACCGGCTCTGCATGTTCGAGTTCGGCTGCGCCGTCGAGCTCTTCGCGCTGGACCGGCCCGAGCTCGACGTCGCCTGGTATCGCCATGCCATCTGCGCCGCCGAGCCGGGCCCGCTGCGCGGCACCGGGGGCGTGCGCATCGAGGCGCCGCATTCGTTGGCCACCTTGCGGCGGGCGGACGTGATCGTGATCCCCGGCTGGCGCGACGCCGCCGAGCGCCCGCCCGAGCCGCTGCTCCGCGCCCTGCGCGCCGCCCATGCGCGCGGCGCGCGGCTGTGCACGATCTGCTCGGGCGTGTTCGTGCTCGCCCATGCGGGGCTGCTGCACGGCCTTCGCGCGACCACGCATTGGCGGTACGCCGAACGCCTCGCCAGCGAGTTCCCGACCATCGCGGTCGATCCGTCCGCGCTCTACGTCGACGAGGGGCAGGTCATCACCTCGGCCGGCTCGGCCGCCGGTCTGGACATGCTGATGCACCTGGTGCGCCGCGATCACGGCCCGCGCGTCGCGAACGCCGTGGCGCAGCGGCTGGTGATGTCGCCGCATCGCGAGGGCGGACAGGCGCAGTTCGTGCCGCGTCCGATGCCCACCGAGTCCGCCAGCCCCATCGCCGTCCTGCAGGACTGGCTGCGCGCGAATCCGCGTCAAGACCACAGCGTCGCGTCGATGGCCGAGCACGCCGCGATGAGCGCGCGCACGCTGCAGCGCCGATTCAAGGACGCTACGGGACTCGCGCCACTCGAATGGTTGACGCGCGAACGCGTCGCCATCGCGAAGGAGCTGCTCGAGACCCGCGAGGCGATGGACGTCGAGTCGATCGCGGAGCTTGCGGGCTTCGGTTCGCCGGAGTCGATGCGGCGCCACTTCCGGCTGCTCGGCCTGCCGGCGCCATCGCGCTACCGGCGGCAGTTCGCTTGAACGTGAAAGCGCCTGCGCCTCAGCGGAAGACGACGCAGGCCGCGCCGGGCATCGCGATGAACTGCCGGCCAAAGCGCGGCACGCCTTCGTCGCCGAGCTCGAAGACGCAGATCTGGTGGCTGCGCTGCAGGCAGACCCAAAGCTGGCTGCCGTCCGGGCTGAAGCTCGCGCTGCGCGGATAGCTGCCCTGCGCCCAGACCTCGCCGGCCCAGGTCGGCCGGCAGCGCGCGTCCACGAAGAACACCGAGATCGCGTCATGCAGCCGGTTCAGCGCGTAGAGCCGGCGCCCGTCCGGCGACATCAGCAGATCGGAGGCGTAGCTCAGGCCCTCGAAGCTCGGAGGCAGGCTGGAGAGGCGCTCACGTGAGCTCACCCGGCCTTGCGCGTCCAGGCCCAGCCAGTCCAGCGCATTGGCGCTTTCGTTGAGCAGATAGAGCTGCTCGTCGTCGTAGGGGTCGAAGACGAAGTGACGCGGCCCGCTGCCGGGCGGCAACGGACACGGCGCCAGCTCGACCGGCGCGCCGCCTTCCGTGCCGGGGCCGTCCAGACGCCAGACGCGCAGCAGATCCTGCCCGAGATCGGTCGCTACCATCAGCGGCCGGCGCGGATGCCGGCGCACCATGTGCGCATGCGGCGCGGCGCCGTCGCGCGGTGAGATCACCAGATCCGGCGCGCCGAGCGCCCCTTCCTGATTCACCGGCACGCGGCACAGCCGGCCGTCGCCGTAATGCGCGATCCAGGCGTGATCGCCCTGCCAGTCCAGATGCACCGGCAGTTGGCCGCCGCTGGGCCGCCGCGCGATCAGCGTGAGCGCGCCGTCCGCCGGATTCACGTCGAAGCTGGCGAGCTCATGGCTGTCCTCCAGCAGCGCGTGCAGGCGGCGGCCGTCGGGGCTCAGGTGTAGCCAGGTGGGACTTCCGGAGAGCTCGGCAGCCAGGGTCGCGGTGACGCGGCCCTCGGCATCCCGGCGCAGCGCGTGGATGCCGCCGCACTCGGGGGCGTAGCCGCCCGCGTAGGCAAAGGGCACGGACGGCCCCGCGACTGCCGGATCGGCGGCCGCATCGGTGACGGCGTCAGACGAAGGAAACAGCAGCGCCTGCAGCATGGAGGTGGCAAGGGACATGGGCGCCCACTCTAAGCGCTCGGCTTCTCCCTCTGATGGGTGGTGCCGCCGAACGGCCCACGGGCGGCGACAGGCGCCCCGGCGAGGGCCTCGCAAGCACCCTCCCCAGGCGGCACGTCCGCGGCCACAATCGCTCGTCCCGACCGCCCCGGTCCGTCCTTCAGGACGCGCCGCCCCACCTCATGCGCTTCGACGTCCCGACGCTGTTCAGCCTGATGTTGATCCAGTCCCTGGCGCTGGCGCTGCTGCTGCCGCTGCTGCTGGGCTGGGTCGACAGCCAGGGCGCCCGCCGCGCCCAGCTCAGCGCCGCCGCGCAGGCCGCCGGCTGGGCCTTGCTGCTGCTGCCGCCCGAGGGCATGCGGCTGAGCTCGACCGTCGCGCTGGGGCTGCTCAGCGGCAGCGTGTCGCTGCTGTGGTTGGCGACCGAGCAGTGGCTGCCCGGTCGGCTGGGGCGCTGGATTCACGTCGCGATGCCGGTGCTGGTGATGGTGGGCTACGGCGCCGGCTGGGAGAACTACGGCCTGCGCCTGGCCTGGTCCAACGGCTGCATCGGCCTGCAGATGCTGGCCCTGTGCGCCAGCCTGCTGCAACCGGTCAAGCGAGGCCCCGCCGGCAACCTGCGCTGGCGCCTGCTGCTGGTCGTCAGCATGGGCCTGCTGGCGCTGCTGAATCTCTCGCGCGCCTGGCTGGCAGGTGTCGACACGGCCAATCTGCCGCGCTTCGACGCCCCGCATCCGCTCAACATGGGCTTCGCGGTGATGGCCAACCTGTGCGTGCTGACCGCCGCGATCACGATCCTCGTCGCCTGGCGCGGCGAAAGCGAGGCCGAGTTGCGCCGCCTCAGCCAGATCGACCCCGCCACCGGGCTGGCCAACCGGCGCGCCTTCCAGCAGCGCTCGGTGGACATGATCTCGATGGCCCGCCGCTACTCGGAACCGCTGATGCTGCTGGTGATGGACCTGGACGGCGCCAAGGCCATCAACGCCACCCACGGCGAGTTCAAGGGCGACCAGGCCATCGCGCTGTTTGGCCGCTGCCTGGATGAGCAGAAGCGCCTGGGCGACGTCGTCGCCCGCATCGACGGCCAGCGCTTCGCGGTGCTGATGGCGCGCTCCGACCTGGTCGGTCCGCCGGCGCTGGACCGCCGGCTGCGCGACGCGCTGCTGGAACTGGCGCCGCGCGAGCTCGGCTTCACGCTGGGCTACTCGGCCGGCTGGGCCAAGCTGCGCAATGGGGATCGCAACCTCGAGGACCTGCTGCACCGCGCCGAGGCGGCGCTCTACGCCGCCAAGCGCCAGGGCAAGGGCCGGCTGTGCGCCGAGCCCGGACTCGAGGCCGAATTGAGCATCGCCACGACCACGGCTTGAGGCCCTATCCGCCGATCCGGCGCCGCGTCCCGGCCCACACCATGCGCCAGTCGTGACGCGCGTCACGCGGCCATCCGGCGCATGCGCGCCAATCGCCCGCTTGTGAAGGGATGTGTCTGGGCTGGCACGCCGCTTGCGTCAGGGTTTTCCAGGCCCCGTCCGCCGCCGTGATCCAAAAGATCGGCCGGCCGGGTCCCGTCGTATCGAGTCCTGGAGTCACCACCCATGCATGTCGCCCTCAGCCCCACGGCCGTCCACGCCCGCGCCCCGCGCGCCCTGACCTCGCTCGCCGCCGACGCCGCCGCGTCGCCATCCCTGCAGCGCGCGCCGATCGAAGTCGTCAAGCTCACCTCGCGCGACCTGCAATGGCTCCCGGCCCTGACGAACCTGCTGATCGACAACGTCCATCAAGGCGCGACGCTGGGCTTCCTGGCGCCGCTGTCGCGCTACCAGGCGCTGGACTACTGGCACGGCGTGTTCGCGCGGCTGGGCCAGCATCACGCGCTGTGGATCGCCTGCGAGTCCGAGGGCCCCGGCCGCCTGCTGGGCGCGATCCAGCTGTCCCTGTGCCCGCTGGCCAATGCGCACCACCGTGGGGAGGTGCAACGGCTGATGGTGCATAGCCAGGAGCGCAGCCGCGGCGTGGCCGGCCAGCTGATGGCGCGCGTGGAAACCGCCGCCGCCACGCAGGGCCGCTTCCTGCTGCAGCTCGAGACCTGCGCCGACTCGCAGGCCGAGGCGGTCTTCGCGCATCTGGGCTGGCAGCGCGCCGGCCAGATTCCCGACCACTGCCATGACGCCGAAGGCCAGCTGCGCGCCGCCGCGCTGTATTGGAAACGGCTGCCGCATCTGGTCTGATCGCCCGATGGATCTGATCGAACTCCGCGGCGAGGACCGCGATCGCATGCCCGCGCTAGGCGAGCTCTTCTTCGACGTGATCGACGGGGGAGGTTCGCTGGGCTTTCTGGAGGACGTCGACGAGCCGCAGATGCGCGAGTACTGGGAAGGCGTGTTCGACGGGCTGGGCCCGCGTCAGCGCCTGTGGATCGCGCGTGAAGGCGAGGCGGTGCTGGGCACGGTGCAGCTGGCCATCTGCGGCAAGCCCAACGGCCGTCATCGTGCCGAGGTCCAGAAGCTGATGGTCCATCGCGATGCTCGTCGGCGCGGCGTCGCCGCCCAGTTGATGAACACGCTGGAGCAGGCCGCGCGCGACGCGGGTCTGACACTGCTGGTGCTGGACACCGAAGCCCAATCCGACGCCGAGACCTTCTACCAATCGCTGGGCTACCAGCGCACCGGCGAGATCCCGTGCTTCGCCGCCAGCCCGCAAGGCGAGCTGCGGGCGACCGCGCTGTATTGGAAGCGTCTGGACTGAACGCCTTTCAGCGCGCCAGCCGCAACAGCTTGCCGCCGTCCGTCACCATCAGCAGGGCGCCGTCCTTCGCCTGGATCACGTCGCGGAAGCGCTCGCCCAGATCGCCGTACATCTTCTCGCGGCCGGTGACCTTGTCGCCGTCCAGCGTCAGCCGCCACAGCGCCGTGCCGGCCAGCGAGCCGGAGAACAGCTGACCGCGCCACTCCGGGAACATGTCGCCGGTGTAGAAGGCCAGCCCCGCCGGCGCGATCGAGATGGGCGTCCAGGTGGTGAGCGGCTCGACATAGGTCGGCGCATGCGTGCCGCCGCCGATGCGGCAGGCGTCGCCCACCGGCGAGCCGTACTCGCAGCCGTAGCTCTTGATCGGCCAGCCGTAGTTCTGGCCGGCGCGCGCGATGTTGACCTCGTCGCCGCCCTGCGGGCCGTGCTCGGTGATCCAGAGCTCACCCGTGGTCGGATGCAGGGCCGCGCCCTGGATGTTGCGATGGCCGTAGCTCCAGATGCCGGGCAGCGCCGCGGCCGAGAACTTCGGGTTGTCCGCCGGGATGCCGCCGTCGCGGTTCACCCGCACGACCTTGCCCAGCGTCTGCTGCAGGTCCTGCGAGGGCGCGCCCTTCATGCGCTCGCCCGTCGTGATGTAGAGCGTCTTGTCGCGCGCGAAGACCAGGCGCGAGCCGTAATGGCCGGGGCTCACCACCTTCGGCGACTGGCGGAAGATCACCTGCACGTCGGTCAGCGCGTCGCCGCTCAGCCGGCCGCGCGCGACGGTGGTGCCCGCGGTGCCCGACTCCGACCCGGTGCCCGATTCCGAATACGACAGATAGACCCAGTTGGAGCCGGCCAGCGTGAAGTCGGGATCGATCGCGATGCCCAGCAGCCCGCCCTGCCCGCTGTCCAGCACCTTGGGCACGCCGGAGAGCGTCGCCTGCGTCTTGCCGGCCGCGGACAGCCGCGCCACCGCGCCGCCCTTCTGCGTCACCAGCAACTGGCCGTCGGGCAGCTGCGCGATGCCCCAGGGCCGGTCCAGGCCCGAGTTCAGCGTCTGCAAGGTGGGCGCCGAGGCGCCTCCCCCGGGCTGCGTCGGCATCGCGGTGTCGCCGGAGGCGCCTCCGCCGCCACCGCAAGCCGTCGCGGCCGCCGCGACGACGACGATGGAAAACAAGCCTGACACGCTCATGGTGGTCCCCCGGATGGTTCGCTCAAGCGTCGGAGTCTAGGCCGTGTCGGCGGCGGCCGACCTCGGCAGCGCCTGTGGCGGCAAACGGCACTCCCTGCGCGCCCCATGCCCCTGGCTTGTGCATGCCCGGCGCTTCCTCTACGCTGGCCGCAGTCCGGCTCCACGACCCCCGTTCCACCCTCTTCAGAGGAGCGAGCCATGAGCCCCAGTCCCACCCCTGACTCGGAAGGCCTGACCGCCGGCAGCCCAGGCCGCGCCGCGCTGCCCGAGCATCCCGGCATCGCGGCGATCCGCAGCCTGGCCCTGGTCGGTCCGGCCGGCGCCGGCAAGACCTCGCTGGCCGAGGCCCTGCTGCTCAAGGCCGGCGCCATCAACAGCGCCGGCAACGTCGAGAAAGGCAGCACCGTCTCCGACCACGACCCGCTGGAGAAACGGATGCTGCATTCGCTGCAGACCTCGCTGATGCACCTGCGGCACGACGGTCTGCGCGTCCATCTCGTCGACACGCCCGGGGCGGCCGATTTCATCGGCCAGGCGCTACCGGCGCTGGAGGCGGTGGAATCGGCGCTCGTCGTCGTCAACGCCCAGACCGGCCTGGAGCTGATGGCCAAACGCATGATGGACGCCGCCGGCGGGCGCGGGCTGACGCGGCTGGTCGTCGTCAACAAGATCGACGCGCCCGGGGTGAACGCGCAGGCGCTGCTGGAGCAGCTGCAAGCCGCCTTCGGCCGCGAATGCCTGCCGCTGAACCTGCCCGCCGCGGGCGGCACGCGCGTCACCGACTGCTTCTTCGGCTGCGAGGGCGACAGCGATTTCGGCTCGGTCGAGGCGGCGCATCGGGCGCTGGTGGAGCAGGTCGTCGAGGTCGATCCGGACTTCGTCGATCGCTATCTCAACGACGGCGACGTCCCCGCCACCGAGCTGCACACCCCGCTGGAGCAAGCCCTGCGCGAGGGCCATCTGATTCCGGTGTGCTTCGTGTCGGCCCGCACCGGCGTCGGCGTGGCCGAGCTGCTGAACGTCATCGAGAAGCTGCTGCCCAATCCCTACGAGGCCAACCCGCCGCAGTTCCTGCGCGGCGAGGGCGACGAGGCCGAGCCCTTGCTGGTCGCGATGGATCCGGCGCAGCACGTGGTCGCGCATGTCTTCAAGATCCAGTCCGATCCGTATCTGGGCAAGCTGGCGATGCTGCGCGTCCACCAGGGCACGCTGAAGAAGAACGCTCAGCTGTTCGTCGGCCATGCGCGCAAGGCGGTGCGCGTGGCCCATCTGTTCATGCTGCAAGGCAAGGAGCATGTGGAGATCGACCAGGCCCTGCCCGGCGACCTGTGCGCGCTGGCCAAGCTGGAGGAGCTGCACTTCGACGCGGTGCTGCATGACGCGCAGGAGGACGAGCACCTGCATCTGTCGCCCATCGCCTTGCCGACGCCGGTACACGGCATCGCCATCCGGCCCGCCCGGCACGGCGACGAGCAGCGGCTGTGGGAGGTGCTGACCCGGCTGGTCGAGGAGGATCCCTGTCTGCGCCTGGAGCGCGGCGGCGACCAGGGCGCGCTGAGCCCGCAAGGCGGCGAGACCCTGGTCTACGGTCTGGGCGAGCTGCATCTGCGGGTGCTGCTGGACCGGCTCAAGGAGACCTACAAGTTCGACGTCCAGACCCAGCCGCCGCGCATCGCCTATCGGGAGACCATCTCCGCGCCGGCCGAGGGCCATTCACGTCACAAGAAGCAGACCGGCGGCGCCGGGCAGTTCGGCGAGGTCTGGCTGCGGGTGGAGCCGCTGCCGCGCGGCGCGGGCTTCGAGTTCGTCGACGAGGTCAAGGGCGGCGCGATCCCGGGCCAGTTCATGCCGGCCGTCGAGAAGGGCGTGCGACAGGCGCTGGCGCGCGGCGTCGTCGCCGGCTATCCGGTGGTGGACCTGAAGGTGACGGTCTTCGACGGCAAGCACCATTCGGTGGACTCCAAGGAAGTCGCCTTCATCGCGGCCGGCCACAAGGCGGTGGTCGCCGCGGTCCGCGAGGCGCGGCCGGTGGTACTGGAGCCCATCGTTCAGGTCGAGATCAGCGCGCCCGAGCACGCCACCGGCGACATCACCGGCGACCTGGCCTCGCGCCGCGGCCAGGTGCTGGGCACGCGCAGCGCGATGCCCGGCCAGATCGGCGTCGAGGGACTGGCGCCGCTGGCGGAGCTCAGCGCGTATCAGAACCGGCTCAACGCGATGACCAGCGGCCAGGGGCGTTACACCATGGTGCTGTCCCATTACGAGGCAGTCCCGCCCAACACGCAGGCGCAGCTGGCCGCCGGTTGGCACCTGAAGGACGAGGAGTAGTCCGCGTCGGCCCCCCGGCAGCCTTGGCCGCCGCCCGGCCAGCCGACCGTAGCGCTACCACTCCGATGGGCAGAGGGGCTCCGGGCGGATCGGGGGTGGGCGCCGAACGGGCGCGAGTGAACGAAGCTTTATCATTGCGGGATGTGCTCCGCCCCCCGCGACGTCGCCCAGATCCGTCTGGACAATGCGATGCGCCTGTTCGACGAGTTTGTCGCCGCGACGATCAAACACCCTGATGCCGCCGCCCTTCGCGGCCTGGAGCGGCGCTTTGCCGAGCGCCTTCAGATACAGCCCAGCTACTGGAGCCAGATCAAGAGCCGGTCACGCCAGATCGGCGAGCGCCTTGCCCGCCAGTTCGAGCAGCTCAGCCACAAGCCACAAGGCTGGATGGACCAGGAGCACGGCCTGGCCGGTGCGCAAGTGAGCAACGGGGCTTTATCAAGCGGAACAGCCTCGAGTCACGCCGCCGGGGCGCCGGAGCCCTCCCCCAGCCTCCCGCAGGACGATGACGAGCGCTTCATCGTGGGTCTGGTGCTGACCTACTACCGCCGGCATCCGCAACGGGCGCGTACGCGCCTGCTGGACCTGCTCGGCGAGGTACTGACGCCGACCCTGCCCACCGCACCCGCCCCGGCGCCGAAGGCCGCCGCCACGCCGGCCGCCGCGGTCGACGAATGGCGCAAGCTCCAGCAGAGCATCGCCCCGCTCAAGCCCAAGAAGCGCTGAGCCGGATCAGGCCGCGGCGGGCTTGCGCGCCGCCACCAGCAAGGACATCCGGTTGAAGAAGTACATGCCGTCGATCGCCCAGGGCGTGTACTTGCCCAGCACATTCTTCAGCGTGTACGGCGTGTACCAGCAGTTGTGGTCGGGGTGGACCACCTCGACGAAGGTCTGCGCGCCGCTGCTGTAATCGAAATGCTGTCGCCAGCAGCTGTAGGCGTCGGGCACGGTCAGCACGTACTCGTCGCAGTCGACGGCGTTCAGCTCGCCCAGGAAGCCCTGCACGTCGGGCACGTGCTCCAACACCTCCGGCACCAGCACCAGGTCATAGCGATCGGTGACCTGGGCCCAGTCGGAGAACAGCCGACCCTTCAAGTGCGGCTGCATGTGGGTGAAGGCCTCGGTGTTGATGTCGAAGCCGTCCAGATGCGCGCACAGCGGCTCCAGCTGCAGGTGCAGCGAGGCCTTCAGGTCGGTGATCGGCCAGTCCACGCAGCCCACGTGCAGCACCCGCTTGCCCTGGCACAGCGGGCCGAACACGTCCATGCGCGAGCGCCCGCGCAGCTCCTCGCTGACGGCGACCTTCTGGACGAAGTACTTCTGGTGCGCGTGCTCGAGCGGCGAGACCGGCGTGTCGGGAACGTTCATGCTCATGCCACCTTCTTGCGATGCAGGTCGTCGTACTTGCGCAGCGTGCTGCCCCATTCCTGGTCGGCGAAGACCAGACCGCCGCCTTCGTATTCGACGCCGGAGAAATGCCGCGGGATGAAGAAATGGCTGGGCCAGATCGTCATCCCGCCATAGGCGTAGACGCGGTGGCACTCGGTGAGGAACAGCGGACCGACGCTCTGCCAGGCCATGCGGTCGTCGACGTGGGGCGTGTTCTGCAGGTCCAGGATCATCTGGCCGAAGAAGGGGTTCTCCGGCTTGGAGGCCACGTAGCCGGCCGCGATCAGGCCGGGGCGGATGACCTCGTTCTCCCAGCTGGCCATCGCCTCGCCCTCGAAGAGCCAAGGCGCCAGCGGGCGCAGGCAGACGCTGTCGGCGTCGACGACGAAGCCGCCCTCGTTGTAGAGGATCTCCCAGCGCATCAGATCGGCCACGCCGTTGAGCTCGCGGCCCGCCATCGCGCGCATGTGCGCCGCGTTGAGCCAGCCGTAGCTCGCCAGGTCCTCGTTGCCCCAGACGCGCAGCTCCCAGTCCGGGTTGTGCCGGCGCCAGGTCTCGATGCAGTTGTCGGGGCGTTTGGACTCGTCGCCGACCCAGATCACGTGCAGCTTGCGTGGAATCATGGCCTGTTGGAAATCAAGTGAGATCCGTCCACTGTAGGCCGCGACCGCGATCCGGCAAGGCTCGATAAGCCCCGGATTTCGGCGCGTTCCGAGGCGTTCCGGGCCGCCCCACTGGCGCCCCGCCAGCGTCCTGCCGACGTCCGGCGCGCGTCCGACCGTCCCGTCGCCCGGGGACAACGCCAGATAAAAAGCGCTTGCGCAAGATAATCAGATGTTTATCATCTGCGCAACTTTTGAGCCCCCGCCGCCGCGACGCCGCAGTCCAGCCGTCGCCCCGGGACCGAGGGGCCGCCCGCTTCACCCGATTCCGATCCGTCCAACGAAGGAGGCTGCCATGGCCCAGTTCACCACTCCCCGTCCGCGTCAGGCGCTCGCACTGCGCAAGCCGCGCAATCCGTTCGTGGCCCTGAGCCACCAGCGTTCCGCGGGCCGCCACGGCCCACAGGGCGGCGCACGCCGCCAGCAAGAACACCAGTCCCTGAAGCGCGAGCTTCAGCGGCACGACGACTTCAGCCCGTGAACGGGCCGCCTCCGACGGACCGGGATGTCTCCCTGGTCCGGCGCGGGCCGCCCAGGGAGAAAAGACATGCAAGAGATCACGTTGATGCCGGGCCGCATGCATGGCCTGGCGCGTCAGCAAAGCCTGCGGGGCTGGCTGGCGATTCTGCTGCTCGGCGCCGGCGGGCGCCTGATCAGCTGGGCTTGGCGGGTCGCCCCCGCCGCGCCGCGAGCCGCTGAACGGGCGCCGACGCTCGAGTTCAGCATCGAGACCGGCGCCGAAGGAGGCCGCGTCTACGCCGACGGACAACTGCTGGGCACCCTTGCGGGTGTGCAACGGCTGTGATGCCGGTGTGGCTCGCGGTCGCCTTGGCCGCGGTGGGGATCAAGCTCGCAGGCGGCGAGCCGATATACGATGAACGTTCACCGTGCATCGCCGCTCACGCGGCGTCCCCGCTTCATGACCATGAGCGTTCCGCCCGATGCCTCTGCGCCCCCAGGACCGGGCGAGCCGCCAGCGTTCCAGGCGCTGACGCGGCCCTTGCCCGATCTGGCGGCGTGGACCGCGCACTTCCGCCGCATGGAGATTCCGGTGCTGGCCAGCACGGCCGAGCAATTGGAGCTCTGGCGCGCGAATGAGGACGCGGTCGACGCGCATCTGCTCGGCGAGTTCCTGAACAAGGACCCGCTGATGACGCTCAAGCTGCTGGCGCATGCCGCGTCGCAGCGCTCCAGCCGGCTGCTGACCGACGCAGAAACGGTCACCGCCGCGCTGGTGCTGATGGGCATCACCCCCTTCTTCCGGGCCTTCGGCGAGCAGCCGACGGTCGAACAGCGGCTGGCCGCGCGTCCCGACGCGCTTGCCGGCCTGCAGCGCGTGCTGCATCGCGCCGAGCGCGCCGCCCGCTTCGCGCTGGGCTTCGCCGCGCACCGCGCCGATCCCGACGCCGCGGTGATCCACAGCGCGGCGCTGCTGCACGATTTCTCCGAGATGCTGCTCTGGTGCGAGGCCCCCGACCTGGCGCTGGAGATCCGCCGCCGGCAACTGGCCGAGCCCTCGCTGCGCAGCGTGACCGCGCAGAAGGCGGTGCTCAACATCGACCTGGGCGACCTGGAGCAGGCGCTGCTCAAGGCCTGGCACCTGCCGGAGCTGCTCGCCCACATCACCGACGACAAGAAGGTTCACGATCCGCAGGTCCGCTGCGTGACGCTGGCGGTGCGGCTGGCGCGGCACACCTCCGAGAGCTGGGAGAACCCCGCCGTGCCCGACGACCTGATCGAGATCGGCGAGCTGATGAGCCTGTCCCCCGCGCACACGCTGAAGCTGGTGCACGAGGTCGACGGCGTCATCTGACGCGGCGCAACGAAGCGCCCGCTCTGGTAAAACGCGCGCCATCACGACAGGCGCAAGCCGACACGGAGACATGCGATGGCGGGACCTGACCGCGCCTTCTGGCAAGAGCGTTTCGAGACGGGGCAGACGGGCTGGGACCGGGGGGGGCCGCATCCCCAGTTGGCTGCGTGGCTGGAAGCCGGCCTGTTGCCGCGCGACGCGCGCATCGTGGTGCCGGGCTGCGGCCGCGGCCATGAACTGGCGGTGCTGGCGCGCGCGGGTCTGGAGGTCACCGGGCTGGACTACACGCCGGCGGCGGTCGAGATCGCCAGGGCGAAGCTGGCCGACGAGCATCTCCCCGGACGCGTCGAGCAAGCCGACGTGCTGGCCTGGCGGCCGGATCAGCCGCTGGATCTGGTCTATGAGCAGACTTGTCTTTGCGCGCTGCATCCCGATCACTGGACGAGCTACGCCGAGCAACTGCAGCGCTGGCTCAAGCCCGGCGGGCGGCTGCTGGCGCTGTTCATGCAGGCGCGCCGCGAAGAGTCCGAGCATGGCCAGGTCATCGGCCCGCCTTACCACTGCGACATCAACGCGATGCGGGCGCTCTTCCCGCAAGCGCTCTGGAAATGGCCGGCGCCGCCCTACACGCAGCGGCCGCATGAGCGCGGCTGGTTCGAGCTGGCCGTGGTCCTGGAGCGCCGCTGATCGAGTGAACCCGGCGCCGGTCGCAGCGTTCGTGTCGATCGCTTTGAGCCTCGCCGGTCAGACCGGCAGCGCCGTGGTGTTCTTGAGCCGGTCCAGCACGAAGCTGGTCTTGCAGTCCTGCACGCTGGGATGGCGCAGCAAGGTGTCGCTGATGAAGCGCGCGTAATGGCCCATGTCCTCGACGAGCACCCGCAGCAGGTAATCCATCTCGCCGGTCAGCGCCGCGCACTCGACCACTTCCGGCCAGGTCTGCACCGCCGCCCGGAACAAGTCCATCGGCGTGCGCTTGTGGCTTTCGGTGTGCTTCTCCAGCCGGACGTTGATGTAGGCCGTCAGCCCCAGCCCGACCCGTTCCGGACTGACCAAGGCCACGTAGGCGGTGATCACGCCGTCCTCCTCCAAGCGGCGCACCCGCCGCAGCACCGCCGACGACGACAGGTTCACCTGCGCGGCGATGGCGTCATAGGTCATCCGGCCGTCGGCCTGGAGGGCTTGGAGGATGCGTCGGTCGATCGCATCAAGCTCGATCTGCTTGTCCATGGACGGATTCTTGCAGGAATCCTGCAAACACCCCCGTCCGTGCGCCACCACTCGCAGGAATCCTGCGCCCCCCTCCCCCTAAAGTGGCGCCATCGCAATCCGATTGCGTTCCCTTGACCCTATCCAGTTGACCAAGCGCCCCTTGAGGGCGCACCGGAGACAAGACATGGCATTCACTCCCTGGGACAACCCCATGGGCACCGACGGCTTCGAGTTCATCGAGTTCGCCGCCCCCGATCCCGCCGCGCTGGGCGCGCTGTTCACCTCGATGGGCTTCGTCGCCGTCGCGCGTCATCGCCACAAAAATGTGACGCTCTATCGCCAGGGCGACATCAACTTCATCATCAACGCCGAGCAGGATGCGTTTGCGCAGCGCTTCGCGCGACTGCACGGTCCGTCGATCTGCGCCATCGCCTTCCGCGTCAAGGACGCCGCCTACGCCTACCAGCGCGCGCTGGAGCTGGGCGCCTGGGGCTTCGACAACAAGGCCGGCCCGATGGAGCTGAACATCCCGGCGATCAAGGGCATCGGCGACTCGCTGATCTATTTCGTCGACCGCTGGCAGGGCAAGAACGGCGCGGCCGCCGGTGAGATCGGCAACATCAGCATTTACGACGTCGACTTCGTCCCGCTGCTGGATGCCGAAGGCAAGCCGGTCGATTCCAAGCCCAAGGGCCACGGCCTGACCTACATCGACCACCTGACCCACAACGTCTTCCGTGGCCGCATGAAGGAATGGGCGGAGTTCTACGAGCGCCTGTTCAACTTCCGAGAGGTCCGCTACTTCGACATCGAGGGCAAGTTGACCGGCCTGAAGTCCAAGGCCATGACCAGCCCCTGCGGCAAGATCCGCATCCCGATCAACGAGAGCAGCGACGACAAGAGCCAGATCGCCGAATACCTGGACCTGTACCACGGTGAAGGCATCCAGCACGTGGCGCTGGGCACGGACGAGATCTACCGCTCCGTCGAGGGCATGAAGTCCACCGGCGTGGTCTTCCAGGACACCATCGACACTTATTACGACCTGGTGTCCAAGCGCCTGCCCGAGCACAGCGAGAACCTCGACGAGCTGCGCCGCCTGCGCATCCTGATCGACGGCGCCGCGCATCAAGGCGCGCCGCACGAACTGCTGCTGCAGATCTTCACCAAGGAAGTGATCGGCCCGATCTTCTTCGAGATCATTCAGCGCAAGGGCAACGAAGGCTTCGGCGAAGGCAACTTCAAGGCGCTGTTCGAGAGCATCGAGCTCGATCAGATCCGCCGCGGCGTGCTGCAGGCCGAGGCCTGATACGCGACTGAAGCGGCGCCGGCGCAAGACCTGGCCCCAAGAACGAAAGCCCCGGGCGTGAGCCGCGGGGCTTTCTTCATTTCAACGTTTCCGGCTCAGACGACCAGGGCTTGCAACTCCGGCTCTTCGAGCAGCTGCAAGGCGCGCTCGAAAGCCTGCGCCTCGAAGACCAGTTGCAGATGGCCCCGCGCCGGCAGGTGCAGCACGCGCGAGCCCGGCAGCACCGCTGTCTCGGCCGGGAAGACGATCTGATCGCAGTGGCCGTAGAGGCAATCGAACTGCGGCCCCATCCGCACCGGCTCGTCGCGGGCGAGCTGATTCAGCCATTCGGAATCACCGCGCATCTGGCGGGCGTTCTCGGTCGTGCCCAGCCGCGCCAGCAGCGTACCGTGATGCGGTGTGCCCAGCGTCAGGATGCGATGAATGCGGTCGAAGGCATGGCCCTGGCTGCGCCACCAGGCACGCGCGCTCAAGCCGCCCATGCTGTGCGCGACGATCAGCGGCGCCAGGCCGGTGCGCTCCTGCAGCGTGCGCATCGCGCGGTCGATCTCCGGCGCATAGCGGTCGATCGAGCCGAAGGCCGGCTCCTGCGTGATCGCGATGAAGGGAATGCCGCGCGCTCGGAGTTCGCGCATCCAGACATTCCACAGTCCACGATTGCAGTTGTAGCCGTGCAGCAGGACGACACCGCGGCGGCCGCGCGCTTGCTGCGCGGACGGAATGAAATCAGGCTCGGCGTGCTCGGCCCAGGGCTGTTGCCAGTTGAAGACCCGGGTGATGGCGATGACCTCGCGCCACCAGGCGTGCATCAGGTCCCCGAGCGGTGCCGGCGGCAGCCCCGGTGCCGGCGGCACGAAGCGCAGGATGAGGAAGCTCGGGAGCAACGACAGCGCCGGCCCGACCACGAACAGCGCCAGCACGGCCATGCCCGCCCACGCGCCCCATCGCCAGCCGGCCAACGCCGCCAGCAGCGGGCCGAGGATCCACCGGATGACGGTGAAGAGACGCTGCATCCGGCCGTTCATTCGCACTCCCTGAATTGCATCGGGCGAGTGTAGGTGCGGCGCTCGCGAACACCGGCTTCGGACAACTCAGCGGCCTTGTCCCGGACGTGACGGGGCGGCCTAGGGCAATTCCGCTAGGCCCGTCACGCCGCACCGGCCAGCATCAAGCGCTATTCCCAGCCCCTGGTGCGGCTCGCCGCCCCAATGACAACGAGACGAGGAGACATGACCATCTACGCCGACAAGCCCTGGCTCAAGAACTACCCGGCCGGCGTCCCCGCCTCGATCGCGGTGGACGTCTATCCGTCGCTGGTGGCGCTGCTGGAGGAAGCCTTCCGCAAGCACGCGACTCGCGATGCCGCCGTCTGCATGGACCAGCGGCTGAGCTTCGGCCAAGTCGACGAGTTGTCGAAGGCGCTTGGCGCCTGGCTGCAGCAACGCGGGCTGGCGCGCGGCGCGCGCGTGGCCATCATGATGCCCAACGTCTTGCAGTACATGGTCGCGATCGCTGCCATCCTGCGCGCCGGGTATGTCGTGGTGAACGTCAATCCGCTGTACACGCCGCGCGAGTTGGAGCACCAGCTGAAGGACTCCGGCGCCGAGGCGATCATCGTGCTCGAGAACTTCGCCAAGACGCTGTCGGAGGTCATCGAGCGCACCCAGGTGCGCCACGTCGTGCTGACCGGCATCGGCGACATGCTGAGCTGGTGGAAGGGACCGCTGATCAACTTCGCGCTGCGCCATGTGAAGAAGATGGTCCCCGAGTTCCGGCTGCCGCTGACCGACGGCCGCACCGTCACCCGCTTCAGCAAGGCGCTGGCCGAGGGCGCGCACATGTCGCTCAAGCCGGTGCAGATAGGACCGGAGGATCCGGCCTTCCTGCAATACACCGGGGGCACGACCGGCCTGTCCAAAGGTGCGACCCTGCTGCACCGGAACATCGTCGCCAACATCCTGCAGAGCGAGGCGTGGTTCGCGCCGATGCTCAAGAAGATTGGCGACAAACCGCTGACCATCGTCTGTGCGCTGCCGCTGTATCACATCTTCGCGCTGACGGCCTGCTACATGCTGGGGGCCCGGATGGGGATGACCAATCTGCTGATTCCCAATCCGCGCGACATTCCTGGGCTGATCGCCACGCTGCGAAGCCATCGCGTCAACATGTTCCCGGCGGTGAACACGCTCTTCAATGCGCTGGCCAACGACCCGTCTTTCGCGAAGCTGGACTTCAGCGAGCTGGTGATCTCGAATGGTGGCGGCATGGCCGTCCAGCAAGCCACCGCCGAGAAATGGGAACGCATCACCGGCTGCCCTGTCGTCGAGGGATATGGGCTCTCGGAAACCTCGCCGGTCGCGACGATCAACTGTTTGGATCTTCCGAAGTTCAACGGCTCGATCGGGCTGCCGGTCCCTAACACCGAGATTGCGATTCGAGACGATGCGGGCAATGACGTTGCCCTCGGCGAGCGGGGCGAGATCTGCATCCGCGGACCGCAGGTCATGGCCGGTTACTGGAATCGCCCGGGCGAGACCGCACAAGCGATCGATCCCGATGGGTTCTTCAAGACGGGCGATATCGGCGTGATGGACGCCGATGGCTTCACGCGCATCGTCGATCGCAAGAAGGACATGATCCTGGTCAGCGGATTCAACGTGTACCCCACCGAGATCGAGCAGGTGGTGAACATGCATCCGGGCGTCCTTGAATGCGCGGCCATCGGCGTACCGGATCAGCATTCCGGCGAAGCGGTGAAGCTCTTCGTCATCAAAAAGGATCCGGCACTCGCGGAAGAAGATCTCAGCAGCTATTGCCACAAGCAGCTGACCGGCTACAAGCGCCCCAAGTACATCGAATTCCGCGACGAACTCCCGAAGACGAATGTCGGGAAGATTCTTCGTCGCGAGCTGCGCACGAATTGATGTGAGCGGAACGCCTTCATCGCTGCTACCGCCCGGCGTCGACGTCCTTGAACGAGGGTGGCTGTCGGCAAACAACATCCTGCTTCACGCGGCCGATTCAGACGCAGGTGCGGTGCTCGTCGACACCGGGTACTCCGCACACGTCCCCCAGACGCTGGCGTTGGTCGGCGCCGCTCTGCGGCCAGGCGAGGGTCTGCGCCTGATCGTCAACACGCACCTGCATTCAGATCATTGCGGAGGAAACGCGGCGCTTGTCACACGCTATCGCTGCCCGATTCAGATTCCTCCAGGTGACTTTAGCGCGGTCGAACAATGGGATGAATCTCGGCTCAGTTTTCTCGCGACCGGCCAGACTTGCGACCAGTTCTCCGCCGACGGGGTCTTGCGTCCAGGCGAAGCTCTCGTTCAGGGCGACCAACAGTGGGAAGTTCACGCAGCACCGGGACACGATCCGCACTCGATCATCCTGTTCGAGCGGAATAGCAGGACCTTGATCTCTGCTGACGCATTGTGGGAGCGCGGGTTTGGGATCGTATTTCCCGAGCTTGATGGAGCCAACGCATTCGACGAGGTGGCGCAGACGCTCGATCTCATTGCGTCATTGCGGCCGAAGCTCGTCATTCCGGGTCATGGCGCCGTATTCAAGAACGTTGAGCAAGCGCTCAAGGTTGCCCGCGACAAACTCCGTCATTTCCAAGCGGATCCGCGCCGTCATGCGCTCCATGGCGCAAAGGCATTGACCGTTTTTCATATGCTTGAAGTTCAGGACTGCTCGAAGCAGGAACTGCTGAACTGGTTGGTCGCCACGCCGATCCTGCAAAGGATGTGGGCGCGGTTCTTTGCGAGTACGCCGATATCCGCTTGGTCTGGGAAGCTCATCGACGATTTGGCTCTCAACGGTGCTTTGATTCTCGAGAGCCACGACGGAACACCTCGAATCCGCCTCAAACTCAACTAATCGCGCCCAAATGACAAAACCCCTCGCACATTGCTGTGCGAGGGGTTTGCTTGATATTAGCCTGACGATGACCTACTTTCACACGGGAATCCGCACTATCATCGGCGCTGAGTCGTTTCACGGTCCTGTTCGGGATGGGAAGGGGTGGGACCGACTCGCTATGGTCATCAGGCTTAACT
>NZ_JBCNLU010000043.1:0-33338 GCF_039595295.1 Roseateles sp. | reverse complement strand
GTGCGGTCGCTGCTGTCGGCGTCCAGGCCCCAGACGGCGTCGAGCAGGCTTTCGCGCGTGTGGATGCGGCTGGGGGCGGCCAGCAGGCGCAGCAGCAGGCCGAGTTCGCGCCGGGTCAGCGGCAGCAGCTCGCCGTGGAAGCGCACACGCGAGCCGTCGGCCTCGACGCTGAATCCCGGGACGCGTTCGATCGGCGCCTCGGCCGGCGCCTGGGAGCGCCGCAGCAGGGCGCGCACGCGGGCGACCAGCTCCCGGTTGCTGAAGGGCTTGGCGAGGTAGTCGTCGGCACCCAGCTCCAGGCCGAGCACCTTGTCCAGCTCGTCGCCCCGGGCGCTGAGCATCAGCACCGGCAGGCGAGCCTGGGGGCCCTGGCGCAGTTCGCGGCACAGGTCCAGGCCGCTGCCGTCGGGCAGACCGACGTCCAGGATGGCCAGGTCGACCGCTCCTGCGGCGAGCAGGGCGCGGGCCTCATGCAGCCAGCCGCGACACGCCACCCGGAAGCCTTCGCGTTCGAGGAGGAAGCTCACTGTCTGGGCGATGGCGGGATCGTCCTCAAGAAGAAGGACGCGCGCGGGCGGGGCGACGGGGCGGTCAGAGGTCATCGGCGGGGTGGGCGCTGCGGCAGGGAAGGGACAAAGGAGCGCTGCGGCTTGGCATTCTTCCAGCCTGCCCTCGCTTTGGCGGCAAAAACGTCCGTGTCGGTCGCAGGGCCGAACGGCGGTCGGTCGGGTGCTGGGGGGTGGGGCAGCGCGTCCTGTACGGCGCCTCGTCGGGAGCTGCCTCCCTCTCTAGGGGGAGGCGTCCTGGAGAAAGTCCGGATCGTGGAAAACACCGACCTGCGGCGAGTGGGGGTCGGGCGCAGGTTTTGCCATATTTAGGCGTGAGCGGCGCGATTTCCTGAACGTCACTTACACTGCTCGGGGTTTGTGCGCAGAAGCCGAAAAACAACAGCCGGCTTGACGCGTTGCGAACCGCCAATCCTGTCACACATAATCGGATCGCCTGAATGCAGCGCCTTCGTATGAGTGGTTCACGACGGGTTGAAGCAGCACATTGGGTTATTTGGTTTTGAAAGGGCTTCCCCATGGGAAACAAGTTATACGTGGGCAACCTCGCTTACAGCGTGCGCGATGAGTCGCTCCAGGAGGCATTCGGTCAATTCGGTTCCGTCACCTCCGCCAAGGTCATGATGGATCGTGAGACCGGTCGTTCCAAGGGCTTCGGCTTCGTGGAAATGGCTACCGACGAAGAAGCTCAGGCCGCGATCAACGGCATGAACGGCCAGGCCCTCGAAGGCCGCGCCATCGTCGTGAACGTCGCCCGTCCTCGTGAAGAGCGTCCGGGTGGCTTCGGTGGCGGCGGCAGCCGCGGCGGCTTCGGCGGCGGCGGCGGTAGCCGTGGCGGCTACGGCGGCGGTGGTGGCGGCGGCTACGGTGGTGGCGGCGGCGGCGGTTACGGTGGCGGCGGCGGTGGCCGCGGCGGCTACGGTGGCGGCGGCGGTGGCCGTGGCGGCTACGGTGGCGGCAGCAGCGGTGGTGGCAGCTATGGCGGCGGTGGCCGCGGCGGCTACTGATCCACGCTGGGCTAGATCCCGCACATGACAAGGGCGCTCCTCGGGGCGCCCTTTCTCATTGGTGCTCGCGTTGGAGTTCCCCCCGTCTTCGGCGTCTTGCCCTCACGATGGCCCGTCGTGAGGGCGATCGCGAAGTCGGGTGCCAAGGCGGGGTCAGGTCTCGCCTTGGCGATGCTTGCGCGGACGTCCCGCGAGCAAGCGATCGAAGACGGCCCCCGGCAGCAGCCGCATCGCATGCGCGACGACGCCCATCTGCCATGGAATGAAGCGCACCCGCGCCCCTGCCGAAATGGCCTCGAACGCCTTTTGCGCGAAGTCCTCAGGCTGCATCAGGAAGGGCATGCTGTAGCGGTTCTCGCGCGTCAGCGGCGTATCCACATACCCCGGCGCGATGGTCACGACTTTCACCCCGTCGGGTCGGCACTCGCCGCGCAGGCTCTCGCAATAACTGAACACCGCCGCCTTGCTGGAGCAGTAAGCCCCATGCCCCGGCAGGCCGCGAATCCCCGCGACGCTGGCGATTCCGACCAGCGTGCCCGAGCCTCGCGCCCGCATCGGCGCGACGAAGGGATGGAAGGTCGCCGCCAGCCCCAGGTTATTGGTGGCGTAGATGCGCTGCATGACCGCCAAGTCCTCGTAGACCGCCGTGTCCATGCCGATGCTGATGCCCGCGTTGGCGATGACCACCTCGGGCAGTCCCTGCTCGGCGATGCAACGGCGGCCGACGTCGACGATCTCATCCACGTTGCTGACGTCGGCTCGATAGACGCGCCAGCGCCAAGCCTCCAGCTGCTGAGCCGCGGCCCAGGCGCTCACCTCATCGACGCGGCGCGCGACCAGCGCCAGCGACCAGCCCTCGCGGTAATAGCGCAGCGCGAGCGCCTGCCCGATGCCACTCGACGCACCGGTGATGTAGACGAGTCGATTCATGGCTTCCGGGCGGGAGGCGACTTGGCGCCGGGCCTCGCGCTGAAGGTGGCGCGACCGCCGCCGCTGAAGCGCAACTGGCCGGTCAGCTGGTTGTAGTCGAAGCTCTTGACCTGCATCTCGCCGCCCATGCCGAGCACGCGCGTGGGGAGGTGAGACTTCATGATCTGCTGCTGCGGGAAGGCGGCCAGGAACTCGCCGTAGAGCTCCAGATCGGGACGCTCCGTCGGGTCGCCGCCGGGGTAGCGCTTGACTTTCACGTCGCCGAGCAGCTGCACCTCGCTGCCGTCCCCATTGGACAGTCCGCGCTGCGCGTCGGCCACCAGCAACTCGCCATCCTTGCCATAGGCGCGCAGCTGCGGCGCGTCGATCTCCAGTGTGTCGTTGTCCGGGTAATGGCGCATTTCCTTGCCGATCACGCGACCCAGCAGGCGGCCATCGCTGCTGAAGCGCTCGACCTCGAAATCGTTCATCCGGTAGTCCGGCTCGTGGCGCGGTGCGGCGCGCTCGCGGGGGGCTTCCAGCTGCGGCGTGTTCTTGATCAGCCACCACGTGAAGGCGGCCAGCAGGGCCATCAGCAGCAGCGGCACATAGCTGGCCAGCAGCGACTGCAGCCGCGCCATCAGCGGCTGGGCGCGGCGGCGTGGACCGGTCGGCGGCGGAGCGAGCGCCGCCATCAGGCGCCGCCCCCGTCCAGCGTGACCAGATGGCCGTGCAGCAGCGCGGCGTACCTGCCGGACGCCATCAGCAGCAGGTCGCAGAACTCACGCGCGGCACCGTGTCCGCCGGCCGCCTCGGTCACGTGGTGGGCGACGGCCTTGACCTCGGCATGGGCTTGCGCCGGGGCGCAGGCGAAGCCGGCGCGCACCATCAGCGGCAGATCGGGCCAGTCGTCGCCGATGGCGGCGACCTCCGGCCAGTCAACGCCCAGTTGCGCGAGCAGCGGCTGCGCCGCGGCCAGCTTGTCCTTGGCGCCGTAGACCGCGTGCTTCAGGCCCAGATCCGCGACGCGGCGGCGCACCGCCGGCGAGTCCCGCCCGGTGATCACGATGGGCACGATGCCGCCTTCGGCCAGCAGCTTCAGCCCGTGGCCGTCGAGCGTCGCGAAAGCCTTGAACTCCTCGCCGCGCTCGCTGAGATAAATGCGGCCGTCGGTCAGGACGCCGTCCACGTCGAAGATCGCTGCCTTCAGACCCAGGGCCGGGCCTTGCGCCTTGAGCAGCAGCTCGGGCGGGAAGCGCAGCGCGGGTTGGAGTTCGTTCAAGGGCATGCGGGGCGGGGAGGTCGGCGCCGTCATCAGATCACCTTCGCGCGCATCAGGTCGTTGATGCTGATCGCGCCTTGCAGACGCTGATCGGCGTCGACGGCCAGCACCAGGGTGATGCGCGCCGATTCCATCAGGTCGGCCGCGTCGACGGCCAGGGCGTCGGCCGCCACGGTGCGGGGATTCGGGTGCATGACCTGACCGGCGGTGAGGCCGCGCAGATCGGTGCCGCGCTCGATCAGGCGGCGCAGGTCGCCGTCGGTGAAGATGCCGGCGACCTTGCCGTCCGCGTCCGTCAGGATCGCGCAGCCCAGGCCCTTGTCGGACATCACCCGCATCATGTCGAGCAGCGGCAGCCCGGCCTCGACGCGCGGCAGCGCATCGCCTGCGCGCATCAGGTCGCGCACATGCGTGAGCAGCTTGCGGCCCAGCGAGCCGCCAGGATGCGAGCGCGCGAAATCCTCGGCGCGGAAGCCGCGCGCGTCCAGCAGCGCCACGGCCAGCGCATCGCCCAGCGCGATCTGCGCGGTGGTGCTGGCGGTCGGGGCCAGGTTGAGCGGGCAGGCCTCCTGCTCCACGCGCGAATCCAGGACGAAGTCCGCATGACGCGCCAGCGAGGAGCTCGCCCCGCCGGTCATGCCGACCAGCCTCACGCCCAGGCGCTTGAGCACCGGGATCACCGCGTTGAGCTCGTCGCTCTCACCGGAGTTGGACAGCGCCAGCACGATGTCCTGCGGCGTCACCATGCCCAAGTCGCCATGGCTGGCCTCCCCCGGATGGACGAAGAACGAGGGCGTGCCGGTGGAAGCGAGCGTCGCGGCGATCTTGCGGCCGACGTGACCGCTCTTGCCCATGCCCATCACGACCACGCGGCCGGGGCAGGACAGCACCAGCCGCACGACCTGTTCGAAGGAATCGCCGAGGCGCGGAATCAGCGCGAGCAGCGCGTCGGCCTCGACCTGCAAGGCCTGGCGCGCGACGTCGAGCGCACGGGAATGGGTGAGGGCGGCGTGGGTCGTCATACAGGGCGAAAGTGTAGCCGCCCCCTCCGGAAAGCACCGGCCCGCGGACCGTCAGTCCGGCGCCGGGCCCAGCCGCATAGCGACCAGGAAACCCTGGTCCGCGGCGGGCAGGCGCAGGTCGCCGCCGTGCGCCCGCGCGACCAGGTCGGCCATCATCAGCCCGAGCCCCATACGGCCCTCGTACTGCTGACGCTCCAGCGCGTCATTGAGGTCCACGCGTTGCCAGTCCGGCACGCCCTCGCCGTTGTCGGCCAGCTCCAGCATCGCGCCGCCGTCGGGCAGCGTGTGGCAGCGCAACGCCAGGCGCGTGGCGCGGTGGCGCCAGGCGTTGTCCAGCAGATTGATCAGCGCCGCGGCCAGCAGGTCGGGATCGGCGTCGACCCAGGCCTGCTCGGGCACGTCCAACGCCAGGCCGTCGGGCAGCGGCAGCAGCGTCAGCAGCTCGCTCAGGTCCAGCCGCTGCCAGCGCAGGCTCATGCCGGTGCGGAACAGGGTGAGCAAGGCCGTGACGACGCGTCGCAACCGATCCGCCGCCTCGCGGGTGCGCTGCAGGCGTCCGCGCGCTTCGGGCGGGGCCTCGCGCAGCGCCATTGCCAGCTGGGCGTCCATGCCGGCCAGCGGCGTGCGCAGCGCATGCGCGGCATGGGCGCTGAAAGCGCGTTCGTTGGCGACCCGCTGTGCGAGCCGCTGGCCCAGCTCCAGCACGGCGGCGCGAATCTCCACCAGCTCGCGCCGCTGCTGCTCGGGCAGCCGCTGCCGGCTGTCGAACGGGTCGTACTGGGCCAGTGCGACAGTGAGCTGATCCAGCGGCGCCAGCTCGCGCCGGGCACGTCGGTTCAGCCAGACCATGCAGAGCCCGCCCACCAGCAACGCCGAGAAGGCGCTCGCCAAGCCCACGCGGGTGCGGACCTCCTTACGCTCGGCGCTGGTCTGGGCAACCATCAGCCAGCCCGGGCCGGCGGCCGTCGGCAGCGGGCGGACATGGACGCGCCAGTCGTCGCCGTCGCTGCCGTCGTCGACCCAGTCGCTGAAGCCGGGCGGGAGCTTCCAGGCCTTCACCGGCGCCAGCGGCGAGCGATGCAGCAGCGTCCCGTCGGGCCCCACCAGCTGCCAGGCGAAATGGGTGCTGAGGTCGTCGCCGTCGGCCACCTCTGAAGGCATCGGCGCCTGCTGGCGCAGCAGCTGCCCCAGCACCTGGGAGGACGCCTGCAGCGTCTCGTCCAGCAGCTCGTCGACCTCCTCCTGCACCACCAGCCAGACGCACAGCCCGGCCAGCAGCGCCCACAGGACGGAGATCAGCAGCAGCTGGCTCGCCAGCCGGCCGGCGATCGACGGACGCCGGGGCGGGGCGGTGCTCAAGCCGCCTCCGGGCCGAGCCGATAGCCCAGGCCGCGGACGGTCTCGATCAGTTCGCGGCCCAGCTTGCGTCGCAGGCTGGACACGTGGACCTCGAGCGCGTTGCTCTGCACCTCGGCGTCGTCGCCCAGCACTTGCAGCTCCAGCTCCCGCTTCGGATACAGCCGGCCGGCGCGCTGCGCCAGCGCCTCCAGGACGGCCCATTCACGCGCGGTGAGCTCCACCGGCTGCCCGTCGCGCGTGGCACGCTTGGCGGCCAGATCCAGGCCCACCTCGCCGTAACGGCGCTGCGAGCTGCTCGCACCCATGTGGCGGCGGCTGACGGCGCGCAGCCGGGCGGCCAGTTCCTCGGGCGCGAACGGCTTGACCAGGTAATCGTCCGCGCCGCCGTCCAGGCCCTGCAGCCGGTCGGCGAGCAGATCGCGGGCGGTGAGCATCAGCGCCGGCGTCGGCACGCCGCGCTGGCGCAGGCCGCGCAGCCAGTCCAGGCCCGAGCCGTCCGGCAGTTGCCAGTCGACCAGCAGGGCGTCGAACTCTTCATGCTGACGCGGCAGCACCTCGGACAGCCGGCGGGCCCAAGTCACGGTGTGGCCCTCCGAGCGAAGAAAGTCGCTCAGACCTTCGCCGAGCAGCTCGTCGTCTTCCAGCAGCAACAGTCGCATGGGGGAGATCCGGGTGGGGATGGGGGAGGTCGAAAGGTAGCTGGTCGCGACGGGCGTGCGACTGGCGCGTTGGGGCGAAACGATAGCAGTCGGTCGGGCCCCGGACGAGACACCCGTCACGGAGGCCGCCCGTCATGGAAATCCACAAGGCCATCTTCAGCCGAGCTTCAGCTTCACTTCAGGAGTGCTTCAGCCCTCCGGAGCCCACTCGCTCCCCGTGAAAAGCCTCTTCTCCCGCCATCTGGCGGCCGGCGCCGACATGGCGACCGTGTCCGCTCCCGCGCTCCCCGCACTCGCCGCCGCCCCCCGTTTGGGGCGTGCGATCGCCATCGCGCTGGCGGGCTTGGTCGCGCTGTTGATCTGGGACCTCGCGGGCTGGGATCTGGTGGTCGTGCGGCTGTTCGGCAACGCCAACGGCTTTGCGCTACGCGATCATTGGCTGACCGCCGGGCTGCTGCATCAGGGCGGACGCTGGTTCGCGACCGGGCTGGCGGTGATGCTGCTGGTCAACGCGGTGCGCCCGCTGTGGCCGGGCCTGACCCGTCGCGAGCGCTGGGGCGCCGTGGCGCTGACCGCCGTCAGCCTGCTGCTGATTCCGCTGATCAAGCACGGCAGCGTCACCAGCTGCCCCTGGGACCTGGCCGAGTTCGGCGGCACCGCCCGCTACGTCTCGCACTGGAGCTTCGGCGTGCTGGACGGCGGCCCGGGCCATTGCTTCCCCTCGGGTCACGCGAGCTCCGCCTTCGCCTTCTTCAGCCTCTTCTTCATGCTGCGCCGCGCCTATCCGCGCCAGGCGCAACTGGCGCTGGGCGGCGTGCTGGTGACGGGCCTGCTCTACGGAACCGCCCAGCTGGCGCGCGGCGCGCATTACCCCAGCCACACGCTGTGGACCGGCTGGATCTGCTGGGCCCTGGCGGTCGCGGCGGCCCCCTACTTCCGATCCCGCGACGCCGACGCGGTTACGTCGCAATAACTAGCCACCCGTCACGATCGCTTCCCAGAATCGGCGCTCCACAACCGACTCTGGAGAGAAGCGATGGGCAAGAAGCTGCTGCTGCTGGCCGGCGATTACGTCGAGGACTACGAGCTGATGGTGCCGTTCCAGGCGCTGCTGGCGGTGGGCCATCAAGTCGACGCAGTGTGCCCCGGCAAGAAGGCTGGGGACTTCATCCTGACGGCCATCCATGACTTCGAGGGCGCGCAGACCTACTCCGAAAAGCCCGGTCACCGCTTCACGCTGAACGCGAGCTTCGACGACGTGAAGCCCCAGGACTACGACGCGCTCGTCATCCCTGGCGGCCGCGCGCCGGAGTACCTGCGCACCATGCCGGGCGTGCTGCCGCTGGTGCAGCATTTCTCGCAAGCCGACAAACCGATCGCCGCGATCTGCCATGGGGCGCAGCTGCTGGCGGCGGCCGGCATCATCCGTGGCCGCAGGGTCTCCGCCTATCCGGCCTGCGCGGCCGAGGTGGAACTGGCCGGCGCCAGCTTCGCCGACATCCCGGTCGATCAGGCGGTCACCGACGGCAAGCTGGTCACCGCCCCGGCTTGGCCGGCGCACCCGGCCTGGATCGCGCAGTTCCTGGCGGTGCTGGGGACCCAGATCACGCATTGATCGGGCGAATGCCAACGAGAACGCCCACGAGAACGCCAACGAAAAAGCGGGCTCCTCGGAGCCCGCCTCGCAGTCATCGTGAGAAACCACGGGCGACCTCGATCGCCCGCGTTCCCCGGATCAGGGGTACAGACCGCGCTCTTCGCGGGCTTCCAGCACGCGTGTGCACGCCACGGTGAAGGCCGCCGTGCGCAGCGGGATCTTGTGCTGCTCGGCCGTGTCCCAGATGCCCTTGAACGCGCCGACCAGGATCTTGTCCAGGCGGACGTTGATCTCGTCCTCGGTCCAGAAGAAGGACGAGAAGTCCTGCACCCATTCGAAGTAGGACACCGTCACGCCGCCCGCGTTGGCGATCACGTCGGGGACGACGATGATGCCGCGGTCCGCCAGCACGGCGTCGCCGTCCGGCGTCGTCGGGCCGTTGGCGCCTTCGATGACGACGCGGGTCTGCACGCGCTTGGCGCGCTCGCCGGTGATCTGGCCTTCCAGGGCGGCGGGGATCAGGATGTCCGACTTCACGTCCCAGAAGTTCTCGTTGTCGATGCGGTCTGCGCCCTTGAAGCCGCCCACGCCGCCCGTGCGGGCCACGTGGTCCAGCAGGTCGGTCATGTCCAGGCCCTTCTCGTTCAGGATGGTGCCGGTGTGATCCTGCACCGCCACGACGACGGCGCCGTTGGCGGCGAACATCTTCGCGGCCACCGAGCCCACGTTGCCGAAGCCCTGCACCGCGATGCGGGCGCCTTCCATGGCCACGTTCAGGCGGCGCATCGCCTCGCGACCGACGACGAACACGCCGCGGCCGGTGGCGGCCACGCGGCCGAGCGAGCCGCCCAGCGCGATCGGCTTGCCGGTGACGACGCCGGTGGCGGTCGCGCCCACGTTCATCGAGTACGTGTCCATCATCCAGGCCATGATCTGGCCGTTGGTGTTCACGTCAGGAGCGGGGATGTCCTGCGTCGGGCCGATGATCATGCCGATCTCGCTGGTGTAGCGGCGGGTGATCTTCTCGAGCTCCTTGTGGGACACGGTCTTGGGGTCCAGGCGGATGCCGCCCTTGGCACCGCCGTAGGGCAGGTTGACCGCGGCGTTCTTGACCGTCATCCAGGCCGACAGGGCCATCACTTCTTCCAGCGTGACGTCCGGGTGGTAGCGCACGCCGCCCTTGCCGGGGCCGCGGGTCAGCGAGTGCTGCACGCGGTAGCCCTCGTAATGGGCGATGGTGCCGTTGTCCAGCTCGATGGGGATGTCCACGATCAGCGCGCGCTTGGGGCGGCGCAGCGTTTCCACCCAGCGTGCCAGCTTGCCCAGATACGGCTCGACGGCGTCGATCTGGGACAGGTAGGTGCCCCAGGGACTGTTGCGCGTGGGAGAAACGAAAGACAGATTGGGCATGAAATGCTCCGTAACTTTTCGGTGGCGCGAACGGTACCCCGAACCTCCGCCCGCCCGCCACGTCCGGCAAAGCCGAGTGCACATGCGGGCATGCGCCCGATGCATAAGGCGGTTAGTTTGCCCCTGGGGCGTGACCAAAGCCAGCCCCCTTCGGCTGTCCCTCCCATCGCCCTTCGGAGCGAGGCCGGCACGAGGGACACCCCCGTTTGCGTGCCCATGAAAAACGGACCCCCGCAGGGTCCGTCGGTGGCGCGGCGCCGGGCCGCGCGCGCGTGCGGTACGCAGGCCGCGATCGCCCCCGATCAGCCCTTCTTCACCGCGGCGCGGAAATCGGCGTCGTCCAGCAGCTTGCCGATCAGCGCCTTGTAGAGCGCGCCGTACTGGTTGATGGCCATCGGAATGGCGGTCGCGCCGACGAAGCTGGACTCCCAGCTGGATTCGGCGGCCACTTCCTTGTCGAAGACCTTTTGGCCGGCGCGCTTGACGACGAAGCGGGCCGCGAGGCGGCCAGTGCCGGTGCCGATGGCGGCGTCGACCTTGCTGTCGGTCAGCTCGCCTTCGATGACGATGGGGCTGGCCGGGTCGAGCAAACCGGCGGCCTTGAGCTCGGCGCCCAGTTCATCGCGCAGCTGGGCCGAGAAGGTGCCGGACGAGGGCGACACCGAGGAGCCGCGCAGGCCGCCCAGCGTGGTATCCATGTCGGCGGGCTTGCCGGCGGCCAGCTTGAAGCTGCCCAGTTGCGAAGGTGCAGCCGAAGCGGCCTGCAGCTTGGCGACGTTGGCCGGGCTGGCGGACGGCGGCGGCATCTGCGCGCTCACACAGGCGGTCAGCACGGCGACAGCGCCCAGCGCCAGGGTCAGGCGGGCGGTGCGAAGCAGAGATTGGCTCATGGGACTCCCCGAGATCGGTATTGGCTTGTCGGAATGGGAGCGCCGCCGCGATCAGCGGCGCGGTGCTCAGCGGAAGCTCGGATCGTGGGTGACGTCGTTGAGGACGTTGCTGACGACCTGGCGGCTGATCAGGGTGATGGCCTCGTCGATGCTGGAGGCCTTGGTGGCGTCGGGCGGCGCGCCCTTGGCGCCGATGGTGGTCCAGAGCACCTGACGGGTCTTCTTGACGATGGGCTCGGCGGCGCCGGGCGCGCGATACGTCGCGGTGCACAAGTAGCCGTCGCCCACCTGCGAGCCGGCCAGCCCGAACGTCAGACCGGTGACGAAACCCTTGCTGAAGGCGTCGTCGGACGTCGGCACGTTGTCCAGGACGATGCTGAGCGTGGCGCCGCCGGGCGCCGGCGCCTCGGTAACGGCGCTGAACACGCCGCTGCCGCGAATCTGGTCGGTGATGCGCGTCTTGAGCAGCGCGGTGGCCTGCTGGTTCGGCACGCCCTTGCTCTGGAACTCGAAGAAGAGCTGAACGGCGCGCGGTTCCGCGGGCTTGACGAACTGGGCGGCCGGCACTTCCGGCAACTTGTTGTCGACGTAGAAGTTGGCGCAACCGGTGAGGGCGCTCAGGCCCAGGGCGAGCACGGCGGTGCTCAGCGCGCGCGCCACGGCGGCGCCGCGAAGAATGGCAAACATGTGGTGGTACTCCCTCTAAAGCCGGCCATGTGTGTGTATGGAATGCGACGGGCGGCTGGGCGCCGACTATATCGATCCCCCGCCTTGCCGCATCCGGGTCCGCCCTGGGGCAAGGGCCCAGTAGGATCACCGCCATGCTCACCGCCCTGGACCTGACCCTCATCTACCTGATCGCCGCCGTCCTGGGCGTGGTGGTGTGCCGCTCGCTCAAGCTGCCGCCCATCCTGGGCTATCTCGTCGTGGGCGTGCTCATCGGACCCAACGCGCTGGCGCTGGCCAGCGACGTGCCCGGCGTGCAGCACCTGGCCGAGTTCGGCGTCGTCTTCCTGATGTTCGCCATCGGGCTGGAGTTCAACCTGCCCAAGCTGCACAGCATGCGCTCGATGGTGTTCGGGCTGGGGCTGCTGCAGGTGGTGGTGACGGTGGCCGGCACCATGGGCGGCAACCTGCTGCTGCAGTGGCTCTTCCCCCTGATGGGCCTGCATTGGGAGCTGGGCTGGCAGGGCTCGCTGGTGCTGGGCGCGGCGATGGCGATGAGCTCCACGGCCATCGTCGTCAAGCTGATGGCCGAGCGGCTGGAGCTGGAGAGCGAGCATGGCCGGCGCGTGATCGGCGTGCTGCTGTTCCAGGATCTGGCCGTGGTGCCGCTGCTGGTCCTGATCCCGGCCCTGGGCGGCACCGGCTCCCAGATGATCGAGTCGCTGGGGTGGGCCGCGTTGAAGGCCATGGTGCTGCTGACGCTGCTGCTCACCGGCGGACAGCATGTGATGCGGCGCTGGCTGACGCTGGTGGCGCGGCGCAAGAGTCAGGAGCTGTTCATGCTGAACCTGCTGCTGGTGACGCTGGGCCTGGCCTGGCTGACCGAGCACGCGGGCCTGTCGCTGGCGCTGGGCGCCTTCGTTGCGGGCATGCTGATCGCGGAGACCGAATACAAGCACCAGGTGGAACTGGACATCCGCCCCTTCCACGACGTGCTGCTGGGGCTGTTCTTCATCACGATCGGGATGCGGCTGGACTGGCAGACGCTGGTCTACCAATGGCCGCTGGTGATCATCCTGACGCTGGCGCCGACGCTGGCGAAGTTCGTGCTCGTGGCGGGTCTGGCCAAGCTGTTCAAGGCGCCGACCGGGGTGGCGCTGCGCACGGGGCTTTATCTGGCGCAGGCGGGGGAATTCGGCTTCGTGCTGCTGACCCTGGGCGCGCAGCAGAACCTGATCGCGGCGCAGTGGGTCAGCCCGGTACTGGCGGCGATGGTGCTGTCGATGCTGGCGACGCCGCTGATCATCGAGCACAGCAATCGCATCGTGATGAAGCTGTCCGCCAGCGACTGGCTGCTGCAGTCGGTGCAGCTGACGACGATCGCGAAGAAGTCCATCAAGACGGATGCGCACGTGATCATCTGCGGCTATGGCCGCAGCGGGCAGAACCTGGCGACGCTGCTGGACGCGGAGCACATCCCCTACATGGCGCTGGACCTGGATCCGGATCGCGTGCGGCAGGCGGCGGCGGCGGGGCAGAGCGTGGTCTTCGGCGACGCGGCGCGACTGCCCAGCCTGATCGCGGCGGGCTTGTCGCGGGCGAGCGCGGTGGTGATCAGCTATCACGACACCGCGTCCGCGCTGAAGGTGCTGCACGAGGTGCGCAGCCATGCGCCGCAGGTGCCGGTGATCGTGCGCACCATCGACGACAGCGATCTGGAGAAGCTGCGCGCGGCGGGCGCGACCGAGGTGGTGCCCGAGGCGATCGAGGGCTCGCTGATGCTGGCCAGCCATGCGCTGGCGCTGGTGGGCGTGCCGATGCGGCGAGTGCTGCGGATCACGCGGGATGCGCGGGATCGGCGCTATGGCTTGCTGCGGGGCTACTTCCATGGCGCCGATGACGACACCGGCGAGGAGCGCGATCAGGCACGGCTGCAGTCGATCAGCCTGCCGACGGCGAGCGCGCTGGATGGGCAACGGCTGGATGAGGTGGGGCTCGCCGCTTGGGGGGTGAGCGTGGTGTCGGTGCGGCGCACGAATGGCGCGGTGCAGGACGCGAGCGATGAGCTGGTGCTGCATGGCGGGGACACGCTGGTGGTGTCGGGGACGCCGGAAGCATTGGCCCGCGCGGAGCACGGGCTGCTGGTGGGCTAGTCGAGCATCGCCATCAGCGTCTCACCCGTCACCTCCGACATGACGGCCGGCATCAAGAGGATCGATCCCTCCCGGCTGAGGTGCCCCTGATCGCGATACAGCGGAACCCCGTCGCGCTCCACCTGGCAGCGTTGCCCATCACACAGCAGCGGCTCGAATCGCATCACCGGCAGACGCCGATCCGACCGCGCCAGCTCATCGATGAACCGGTGCTCCGCGGCACGACGTTGCGCGTCGTCGGCGACGTCGATCGCACAGCCCGCCGGCGCGCCCAGCGTCCACCGCCCCGCCTGCTTGCGCTCCAGGCACCCCGCGATGTCGAAGCCCGCCGACGGCGGCGGCGCCACCACCATCACCTTCTTGCCCATCGCGCGCAGCTTGCGGATCGTCTGGCTCAGGTCTTCCAGCAGCGCGGCCCGCATCGCGTCCCCGCCGCGGATGCGCGCCGACACGTCCTTGCCCGTCGGCTGAAGCTCGTACTTGGCCTCATCCAGGTATTGGCTCAGCAGGCTGGACAGCACCACCGTGTCGACCTCCGGATGTCGCGCCAGCCAGCTCAGCACCGAGGCGTTGAACTCAGCACATTGCTCGATCCAGGGCGAGGCGAAGGTGTTGCCGCGACCGAGCTCCGCCCGCACCGGCGTGAGGCCGGGGAAGGGCCCGCAGGAGGACTTGGTCGCCTGCACCAGGCCGCGATCGCTGGCGACGCGGACCAGCCCCGGCACCAGATGCATCGCGTAGGAATCACCCCAGACCATCCAGCGCGCGCCGGGTCGGGTGCGGCAGACCGCGCGGCCGTCGAAGGGCTCCTCGGCATCGCAGTTGGCGGAGAGCCCGTAGTTGGGCTTGCGCAGCTCGACGAAATCGACGGCGCCCGGCGCGGGCCGGTGCAGCGTCAACACCACCGCGCCAGCGGCGAGCAGCAAGGTCCCGCTGCCCAGCACCAGCGCGCCGCGACCTCCGGTCAGCGCCTGCTTGGCGGGCTTCTCGACCAACCGATGCAGCGCCCATGCCAGCGGCACCGCCAGCGCCACCGCGCCGATGCGCCACGCCATCAGCGCGGCGGGATCCGCCTTCAATCCGACCCAGGCGTTGTGCAGGAAGGCCAGCAGCGGCCAATGCACCAGGTACAGCGCATAGGACCAATCGCCGATACGCACCATCGGCATCCAGGGCCGCGACAGGGGCGCCGACGACCGCAGCAACAGCGCGAGCGTCGCCACACACACGATCATCGCGGCCGGTCCCGGATGCGCCGCGCCGAACCAGGTCGGCTGCGCGGGAACGATGAGCAGCAACGCCCCGGCCGGCCATGCGATCCATCGCAGCGCGCGCTGCATCGTGGCGCTCCCGACCAGTGCGTGCGAGAGCAGCGCGCCGATGGACCCGAGGCCCAACTCCCACGCCCGCGTCGGCAGCAGATAGAAGGCCGCGCTCGCGTCGCGCGGCTGCCACCAGGCGAGCAGCGCGAGACTCGCGATCGTCACCCCCACCGCGATCGCCACGCGCCAACGCGCCGCGCTGAAGGCGAGCAGCGCCGGCAGCACGAGGTAGTACTGCTCCTCCAGCGCCAGCGACCAAAAGTGCAGCAGCGGCTTGTGATCGGACGCGCCCTGGAAGTAGCCCGTCTGGTGCCAGAGCACCAGATTGCTCGCGAAGCCCAGCGAGCCCAGCAGCTGCGCGACGAAGTCCAACTGCTCGGTGCGGTTCAGCGCCCAGGGCACGGCAAGCAGCGTCGCGCCCAGCACGGCGTAGGCGGCCGGCAGCAGCCGCCGCGCGCGCCGTCCGTAGAAGGCCAGAAAGGAGAAGCCGCCGCGCTGCAATGAGCGCTGGATCAGCCCGGTGATCAGGTAGCCGGAGATGACGAAGAAGATGTCCACGCCCAGGTAGCCGCCGGATGCGGCGGGGATCTGCGCGTGATACAGCAGCACCCACAGCACGGCGATCGCGCGCAGGACCTGGATGTCGTCGCGCAGCGAGGCATCGCGCGCGGAGGAGGGCGTGGAAGGGCTTGTCACCAAAGCGTCAGGGCGGCGGAAACCTGCGAAAGAGAGGCGGCGCGAATTGTGGCCCGAGCCGCGCGCTTGCCGCCTGCGCGACAGTGCGGCCCTTCGCGTTGCGCCACACTGCCGCCCATGTTGGACACCCAGCCCCGCACGCCGAACCGGCGCCGCGTCTATCTGATGCGGCACGGCGCGGTGACCTATTTCGACGGCGTCACCGGACGCCCGGTGCTGCCCGAGCAGGTGCGATTGAACGAGGATGGACTCGTGCAGGCGCGCGCCGCCGGCGAGGCCTTCCGCGCCGCGGGCGTGCGCTTCGATCGGGTCATCGTGTCGGGCCTGCCGCGCACCGTCGAGACCGCGGAGCTCGTGCTCAAACACTCGGACCAATCGGCCCTCGTGCCGCAGGTCTGGCCCGAATGGCAGGAGATCCGCGGCGGCCGGCTCGGCGAAATTCCGCAGGCCGAGCTCACGCAAGCCTTCACCGGTCTGCAGCGCAGCCCGGTCGCCGAGTCGCAGCGCTTCCTCAACGGAGAGAGCGTGGGCGAGTTGCTCGATCGCGTGCTCGGCGGCGTCGCGCGGCTGCAGGCCGATCCGGATTGGGACTGCGCGCTGCTGGTGCTGCACGGCGTCGTGAACGCCGCATTTCTTTCGCATGCCGTGACCGGCGGTCAACGCCTGATGCTGGGCAGCTGGGTGCAGTCGCCCGCCTGCATCAACGTGCTGGACGTCGCGCCGCCGCGCGGCGAGCAGCCCGGCGACTGGCTGCTGCGCGTGTGCAACTTCGCCCCGACGCAGCCGCTGCATGCGCACGAGCGGTCCACCACCATGGAAGCGCTGTACGCCCAGTACCTGCGCTATCGCGATCAACGCGATCTGCGCGACCCACGCGATCCCTCCGATTCACGCGAACCCCGCGGCTGAAGCCGCGTCCCACCGATTTCTTTCTCGCCACGAGCGATTCCCGGGAGCCCCCTGATGAACTTCGACTACAGCCCCAAGGTTGAACAGCTGCGCGAGCGCCTGCTGGCGTTCTTCGACGAGCACATCTATCCCAACGAGAAGCGCTATCACGCCGAGATCGAGGCCAACCGCCGCGCCGGCAACGCGTGGATTCCGACGAAGGTGATCGAGGAGCTCAAGCCCAAGGCGCGCGCCGCCGGGCTGTGGAACCTGTTCCTGCCGCGCTCGCCGCGCGCGCCGGAAGGGCTGTCCAACCTCGAGTACGCGCCGCTGTGCGAGATCATGGGCCGCGTCTACTGGGCGCCGGAAGTCTTCAACTGCTCCGCGCCCGACACCGGCAACATGGAGACGCTGGAGCGCTACGCGACCGAAGGTCTCAAGGACCGCTGGCTGGAGCCGTTGCTGCGCGGCGAGATCCGCTCGGCCTTCCTGATGACCGAGCCGGAGGTCGCCTCCTCCGACGCCACCAACATCCAGTGCCGCATCGAGCGCGACGGCGACGAGTACGTCATCAACGGCACGAAGTGGTGGTCCTCCGGCGCCGGCGATCCGCGCTGCGCGCTGTACATCGTGATGGGCAAGACCAATCCCGACGCGGGCCGCCATGAGCAGCAGTCCATGGTGCTGGTACCGGCCAACACGCCGGGCATCACCGTCAAGCGCCACCTGAGCGTCTTCGGCTACGACGACGCGCCGCACGGTCACATGGAGATCGAGCTCAAGAACGTGCGCGTCCCGGTGGAGAACATCCTGCTGGGAGAGGGCCGCGGCTTCGAGATCGCGCAGGGTCGCCTGGGCCCGGGCCGCATCCACCACTGCATGCGCTCCATCGGCGCGGCCGAGCGCGCGCTTGAGCTGATGTGCAAGCGCGCGATCTCGCGCGTGGCCTTCGGCAAGACCATCGCGCAGCAGACGGTGACGCAGGAGCGCATCGCCGAGGCCCGCTGCAGCATCGAGCAGGCCCGATTGCTGACGCTCAAGGCCGCCTACATGATGGACACCGTCGGCAACAAGGTCGCCAAGGCGGAGATCGCGATGATCAAGATCGTCGCCCCGACCATGGCGCTCAAGGTCATCGACTGGGCCATGCAGGTCCACGGCGGCATGGGCGTCAGCGACGACACGCCGCTGGCCTACATGTGGGCCGGCCAGCGCACGCTGCGCTTCGCCGACGGTCCGGACGAGGTGCATCGCAACTCGCTGGCCAAGCTGGAGCTGGCGCGTCACATGTCGCTGCCGGCCGGCACCGTCGACATGCCGATCACGCGCGGCAGCTGAGGCAGCGGGGGCTCCACACGTCGCGCCAGTGGCGAGAACCCAACGGCGCGCGTCGCGGGAACCCGTTCCCCCCGCTTTGGGGGCGGTTTTCTCGGCGAACAAGGGTGGCTAGGATCAGCCACCTTTTTTTTCGTCCGTGCCGCCCGTGCCCGCTGCGCCATGAATCGCTACGCCGAAGTCCGCACCTGGCCGCTGCTTGCCTTCGCGCTGCTGGTGGGGCTGCAGGCGATCGTGCTGTCCGCGGCGCTGGGCGGCTACGGCGTGCAGGGCTGGCTGGCGTGGATCGGCATGGCGGCGCTGGCGCTGACGGTGCTGCTGGCGGTGCTGGTGGTGTCCACGCTGGCGCGCGCCGAGGGCCGCGCCCGGCACGCCCAGCGCACGATGGAGGAAGCCATCGACGCGCTACCCGCCAGCGTGGAGATCTTCGACGAGCAGGACCGACTGATCGCCTACAACCGGCGGCTGGTCGAGATCTATCCACATATGCTGCGACATTTCCAGCGCAAGAGCACCTTCGAGGACCTGGTCCGCGAATCGCTGGCGCGCGGCGGCATTCCCGAGGCGCTGGGGCGCGAGCCCGAGTGGCTGGAGGAGCGCCGGCGGGCGCGTGGCCGGCAGCAGGCGCCGCTGCTGCAGCGCGTGCACGACGACATGTGGCTGCGCATCTATGAATCGCGCACCCCCTCGGGCGGCATCGTGGGCGTGCGCATGGACGTCACCGATCTGATCCACGAGCAGCAGGGGTTGGCCGCGAGCCGGGCCCAGTTGCGCGCCACCATCGAGTCCGCCGCCAACGGCATCCTGACGCTGGACGCCAGCGGCCATGTGCTGGAGGCCAATCCCAGCTGCGAGCAGTTGTTCGGCTTCACCGCGCCGGAACTGCAAGGCGTGCACATCGGCATGCTGATGGGCGCGGCGATGAGCGGACATGGCGCGATCACCGCCGCGCAGCTGGATCCGCAATCGCTGCTGGGCCAGCCGCGCGAGCTCACCGCCCGCCACCGCAGCGGCGAGGCGCTGCACCTGCAGTTGACCGTCGCCGAAGTGCGGACGGACACGATCCACCTCTACGTCTGCATCGTCACCGACCTGACCGAGCGCAAGCGGCAGGAGGAGCGGCTCAAGCGCGCCAACGAGCTGCTGGCGCGTCAGTCGACCACGGACGGGCTGACGGGCGTGGGCAACCGGCGGCTCTTCGACCAGCTGCTGCGGCAGGAGTGGCAGCGGGGGGCGCGCGCCGAGCGCTCGCTGGCGCTGCTGATGGTCGACATCGATCACTTCAAGCAATACAACGACTGCTACGGCCATGTCGCGGGCGACGACTGCCTGCGCCGCGTCGCGACGCTGCTGCGCAGCTGCGTGGGCCGCGGCGGCGAATTCGTCTGCCGCTACGGCGGCGAGGAATTCGCGGTGCTGCTGCTGGACACCGATCTGAGCGGCGCGCAGGTGGTGGCGCAGCGCTGCCTGGACAGCGTGCGCCTGGCCGCGATCGAGCACGAGGGCTCGCCGGTGCGCCGCTCGGTCAGCCTGTCCATCGGCGTGGCGGCCTGCGTGCCGCCCTCCGCTGCGCCGGCCGAGCGCCTGATCCAGGCGGCGGATGCGGCGCTCTACGCGGCCAAGCAGGCCGGGCGGGCGCGGCTCATCTGCCAGCAGCTGGCCTGAAATCGGCGACGGGCGCGACAATCGCGCCCATGCAAGATGCCGTCCAATTCCTCAAGCAGCAGATCCGCACCGTGTCCGACTGGCCGGAGCCGGGGGTGCAGTTCCGCGACATCACGCCGCTGCTGTCCAACCCGCGCGCGTTCCGCTTGCTGATCGACCAGTTCGTGCATCGCTACTTCGACGAGAAGCCCGATGCCATCGCGGGTCTGGACGCGCGCGGCTTCATCATCGGCTCGGTGTTGGCGTATGAGCTGAACGTCGGTTTCGTGCCTATCCGCAAGAAGGGCAAGCTCCCGTTCACGACGGTGCAGGAGACCTATGAGCTGGAGTACGGCAGCGCCACGGTGGAGATGCACACCGACGCGGTGAAGGTGGGCGACCGGGTGCTGCTGATCGACGACCTGATCGCCACCGGCGGCACGATGATGGCCGGCAAGCGGCTGCTGGAGCGGCTGGGCGCGCAGGTCATCGAGGGCGCGGCCATCGTGGACCTGCCGGAGCTGGGCGGATCGAAGCGCTTGCGGGAGGGCGGACTGAAGGTGTTTTCGCTGGTGGACTTCGAGGGGCATTGAGGGACGGAAAGGCCGCTCGAGTGCGTCGCCGCCAGGGCGGTCCGGCGCAAGTTCTCGTGATCGCCGGCCCCCGTCACTTCCCAATACAGAACCTGCTGAAGATCTCCCCCAGCAGGTCATCGGCGGTGAACGCGCCGGTGATCTCGCCGAGCGCGTCATGCGCCAGGCGCAGCTCCTCGGCCATCAGGTCCAGGGCCGCCGGCTTCACGGCGGCTTGCTGAAGTGCCAGCTCCACGTGCTCGCGCGTGCGGCGCAGCGCCTGAACATGCCGCTCGCGGGCGATGAACAAGCCTTCCGGGACCGCGTGCCAGCCGACCTGCTCCAGCAGCCGTCGACGCAGCGCATCCAAGCCCTCGCCCGTCTTCGCCGACAAGGTCAGCGCCCCCTCCGGCAAGGCCGCCGGCGACTGCGCGTCGGCCTTGTTGTAGATCTGAAGCATCCGGCTCGGATCGACGCTGACCAGACGTGATCGGATCTCCGCGTCCTCCGCTTCGTAGTCCGCGTGGCCGACACGCGTCAGGTCGTGCAGGAACAGCACCACATCCGCATCCGCGATCGCATCCCAGCTGCGCGCCACGCCGATGCGCTCGACCTCGTCCTCGGTGTCGCGCAGACCCGCCGTGTCGCTGATGTGCAGCGGCACGCCTTCGATCTGGATGGTCTGGCTGAGCTTGTCCCGCGTGGTGCCGGGAATCGGCGTGACGATGGCCAGCTCCGCGCCCGCCAGCGCGTTCAGCAGCGAGCTCTTGCCCACGTTCGGCTGCCCGGCCAGCACGACCTTGATGCCCTCGCGCAGGATCGCGCCCTGACGGCTGCGATCGACCAGCGTCTCCAGCCGCGCCAGCAGCCCACGCAGCTTGCCAAGAGCGTCCGCCTGCTCGAGGAAATCGATTTCCTCTTCGGGAAAATCCAGCGTCGCCTCGACCAGCATGCGCAGCTGGATCAGCGCGTCACGCAGACCGCCGACCTCGCCGCTCAGCGCGCCCGCCAGGGCTCGGCCGGCGCTGCGGGCCGCGGCCTCGGTGCTGGCATCGATCAGGTCGGCGACCGCCTCGGCCTGGGCCAGGTCCAGCTTCCCGTTCAGGAAGGCGCGTCGCGTGAACTCGCCCGGCTCCGCCAGGCGCATGCGCAGCGCCGGATCGGCCTCCAGGCAGCGCGCCAGCAGCAGCTGCAGCACGACCGGGCCGCCGTGGGCCTGCAGCTCCAGCACGTGCTCGCCGGTGTAGGAATGCGGCGCCGGGAACAGCAGCGCCAGGCCGTGATCGATGGCCTCGCCGCTCGCGCTGCGGAAGGGCAGATAGGTGGCCTCGCGCGGCTTGAGCGCCCGGCCGCAGATCGCCGTCACGAGCGGGGTCAGGTCTTGCGGCGCGGAGACGCGCACGATGCCCACGGCGCCGCGTCCGGGCGCGGTGGCGATGGCGGCGATGGGATCCTGGTGGCGGGACAGCATGGGCGCGATTGTCTCGCAGCCCCGCTGAGGCGGCTTCCCGCAGTCTGACCGGCGCGGCTTCAGCAGCAAGCGGTCAGGGACGCGCGGGATTCTCGTAGCGGGTGGCGCCGGCCGGATCCGCCTGCAGCTGCTGCAGGCTGAGCTCCTTGCCGAACCACTGCGTCTGCAAGCGGCGCGCCGGCGCGGTGAGCTCGAGCGCGGACGCATAGCGCGCCCGCTGGACCAGCCATACGCTGCCGCCCGCCGGGGCGGCGACGTCGCGCGGCTCGCCCACGATGTAGGTGATGCCCTTGATGACGACACGATCGGAGCGCTGCTCCAGCGACAGCCGCCGCGTCCACTCCGGCCCCAGCTTGCGCTTGAGCGCCTGCCAGGCCGCGTTGTCCGGCGGCAGGATCTCCAGCGGCCGGCCCCATTGCGCATCCGCCGCGTAGCGCATCACGCCCCAGTAAACGCTCACGTTGGGCACCACCACCACGTCGCCGGGTCGCGCGAACAGCGCGATCGTGCGGCCCGCGGAGGCGTAGTTCTCGCCCGGCAGCTGACGCTGTGACCACGGAATGGTGGCCGCCGCGAGGAAGAGCAGCAATACCGCCGCGCCGGACTTGGCCGCGGGCGCGGTCAGCCGGGCGGCGCCTTGTCCCGCCGCGATGGCCAGGAAAGGCAGCAGGTTGGCCGCGAACACCGGAGACTTGAACAGCGGCTTGCCGAAGAGCCCGATCACCAGCGCCGCCGCCAGGCCCAGCACCGGCACGCCCAGCATGAGCCGGCGGCTATCGCGGCCCGGCAGCGCCAGGGCCGCCATCGCCAGGAAGACCAGTCCGCCCGCGATCAGGAAGCCCCGGTCGTTCTCCAGCGGCCAGCCCGCGACGATCGCCGCCGGATAGTGCAGGACGGCGTACCAGTCGCTGCCCATCAGCGGCTCGGTGCCGCGCGCCAGCGCGCTCAGCGGCAGGGGCAGCATGCACACCAGCGTCAGCGCCTGCCAGCGCAGCCAGCGCCAGCGGGCGGCGCCGCCGGTGTGTTCCCACTCCAGCCAGAGCGTGTTCAGCGCGATCAGACCGACGAACAGGAATTCGATCGCATGGCTGTAGGCCAGCAGCAACTGCACCAGCACGAGCAGCGCGCCGCGCCGCCAAGAGCCCTCGCGCAGCAGCTGGCGACCCATGGCCCAGCTGCACACGGCCAGCAGCGGTACGAAGCTGTACATGCGCAGCGTGCCGGCCTCCCAGGCGAAGGTCGGCTGCACGCAGTAGAGCGCCACCCCCCACAGGGCCGCGCTCGCGCCGCCATGGCGCAGCGCGACGCGATACACCGCCCAGGCGCTGAGCGCCGCGGACAGCAGCGAGCTCCCCAGCGCCCAGCGGTCCGACGCCGGCGCCAGCGCGCTCCATCCCTTCAGCACCAGGAACCAGGAGAAGGGATGGATGTCGTTGCGCAGCATCTCCGACTGGAAGGAGCCGAGCGACTGCAGACCGTGGGTGATGGCGATGATCTCGTCCTCCCACAGGCTGCCGCGGGCGGACCAGAAGGCCAGCGCGCCGATCAGGCCGATCGCCAGGGCCAGCCCGCAAAGCCAGCGATCGAGCCGGGTGGGGCTGAGGGCAGGCAGGGTGGGCGGTGCGGCCGCGAAGGTGGAGGCGGAGGGGTTCATGTCTGACGGAAGGCCAATCGCTTGTAAGCGAAGTAGCTGATGCCGGTCTGCAGCGCGGTGGCGCCGACGATGGACGGGAACGGGCTCAGGCCCGCGTTCAGGAACAGGCGGTACAGGAGGTAGCTCAGCAGCGCCATCGTCACCGCGACGGCGCCGTAGCGTAGCGCCTCGGCCGCGCTGCGGCGGGTCTGCACACGGTAGGTGAAGCGCCGGTTGGCCAGCCAGGTGAAGACCATCGCGATGCCGATGGCGGGAATGCGGGCGAGGCTCGCCGGCAGGCCGAGGTGGATCAGCAGCAGGGTCAGGCCGGCGTCGATGCAGAAGGCCGTGCCGCCCACGAGTACGAAGCGCGCGAAACCGGCACCGGGCAGGCTGAGCTTCATGTCCGCGGTCGGGACCGGAACTGCGTCAGTCCCAGGTAGACCATGCGCTTCTGCTCCAGCCGCCCGCGCGAGACGCTGTCCAGCACGAGCCCGCAGGTCATCGCGATGCCCGCCAGCAGCACCAGCCCGGTGGCCAGCACGGCGGTCGGCAGACGCGGCACCAGGCCGGTCTCGATGAAGGTCAGCAGCAGCGGGCCGCCCAGCACCAGCGCGACGAAGACCAGCACGCCGGCGATGGTGCCGTAGAAGCGCGCCGGGCGGACTTCCTTGAACAGCAGCACCAGCGTGCGCAGGATGCGCAGCGCGTCCCGCACCGTGTTGAGCTTGCTGACGCTGCCTTCCTGGCGGCTGCCGTACTCGGTGGGGTGCTCCTCGATGGGCATGCGCAGCTGGCTGGCGTGGACCGACATCTCGGTCTCGATCTCGAAGCCGGCGGCCACCGCCGGGAAGCTCTTCACGTAGCGGCGCGAGAACACCCGGTAACCCGAGAAGATGTCCGTGAACAGGCGGCCGAACAGGGTTTGGTACACGCCGTTGAAGAGCCGGTTGCCGAAGCCGTGACCCGCGCGGTGGGCGTTGTCGTAGACGCCGCGGCGCGTGCCCACCACCATGTCCAGGTGGGCGTCGACCATGCGCTGCACCAGCATCGGCGCCATCGAGGCGTCGTAGGTGCCGTCGCCGTCGGCCATCACGTAGATGTCGGTGTCGATGTCGGCGAACATGCGCCGCACCACATTGCCCTTGCCGGGCCAGGGCTCGTGGCGCACCACGGCGCCGGCGGCGCGCGCCTCGGCGGCGGTGTTGTCGGTGGAACGGTTGTCGTAGACGAAGATCGTCGCGTCGGGCAGATGGCGGCGGAAATCCTCCACCACGCGCCGGATCGAAAGCCCCTCGTTGTAGCAGGGCAGCAGCACCGCCACGCGCGGCTGATACGGATGCGTGGCGCCGTGGGCGTCCGTGTGGCCGTCCGTGTGGCCGTCCGCCAGGGCGTCATGGGAGCGCGCGTTCTCGGGCATCTCGGCGGGTGTGCGCTCGCGCACGCGCGACGGCGGCGCGCTGATGGTGTTCTCGTTCAACTGCATGCTCCCCAATGACCGGCCGCTGGCCCCGCAGGGACATCGCTCGTTGACTGTCGTGCCGCCCGCCGCCTCGCTCGGGTGCGAGGTGAAGCGATCTGGAATGGCGCGGGGCAGGCGTCGCCGCCGGTGCTCATGACCGACGTCTCTGACCTCCGGCCCCGGGCGCCCCGGCGATGCCGGCGCGGCCCGGGGAGCGATCCCCGCATGGACCGGATTTAATCGCTCCGCGCGGCCAAAAAAAAGCCCCCGGGCTGCGGGGGCTCTTCCGAGGGACGTGAAGAAGTTACTTCTTCATCACCGGGTCCATCACGCCCAGGCGCTTGTTGATCATCCATTGCTGGGCGATCGACAGGATGTTGTTCACCAACCAGTACAGCACCAGACCGGACGGGAAGAAGAAGAACATCACGCTGAAGGCCAGCGGCATGATCCACATCATCTTGGCCTGCACCGGATCGGCCGGTTGCGGATTCAGCCAGACCTGCAGCAGGCTGGACAGCGTCATCAGCAACGGGAGCGGGCCGATCGGGGCGCCGAGCAGGTGACCGAACAGGCTGTCAGGCTTGGACAGGTCGTGGATCCACAGCACCCAGGGGGCGCCGCGCATCTCGACGCTGGACAGCAGCACCCAGTACAGACCCATGAAGAAAGGCATCTGCAGGAAGATGGGCAGGCAGCTGCCCAGCGGGTTGATCTTCTCTTCCTTGTAGATGCGCATCATCTCCTGCTGCATCTGCTGGGGCTTGTCCTTGTAGCGCTCGCGCAGCTCCTGGATGCGCGGGTTCACCGCCTTCATCTTGGCCATGCTGCGGTAGGCGCTGGCGTTCAGGCCGTAGAACGCGGCCTTCAGCAGCACCACCAGCACGATGATCGCCCAGCCCCAGTTGCCCAGCAGCTGATGCAGCAGATCCAGCAGCCAGAACAGCGGCTTGGACAGGATCTTGAAGATGCCGTAGTCCTTCACCAGCTCCAGGCCCGGAGCCAGGTCTTCCAGCTTCTTCTCTTCCTGCGGACCCACGTACAGCACGTCGTCGAGCTTGCCCGTCGCGCCCGGCGCGATCGAGGCGAAGTTCATCACCATGCCGGCGGTGTACAGGTTCTCGTTGAGCGGGCGGACGTTGAACTCGCGCGGGCCCGCTTCGTTGCGCAGCCAGGCGCTGACGAAGTAATGCTGGACCATCGCGACCCAGCCGTCGTCGGCGTTCTTCTCGTATTCGGCCTTGCCCTTCTTGAGGTCGTCGAAGGACAGCTTGTGGTACTTCGCCTTGTCCGTGTACAGGGCCGGGCCCGCGAACGAGGACGGGGCGAAGGACGGGCCGGTGTGGTCGACGTGACCGTCGCGCACCAGCTGCAGGTACAGCTGCGGCGTGACCGCGGCGGCGCCCTGGTTGGTCACTTCATGGCGCACGCCGATGGCGTAGTCGCCGCGCTTGAAGGTGTAGGTCTTGGCCAGCTTGACGCCGCCTTGCTCGCCTTCCAGACGCACGGTCAGCGCGTCCTGGCCGTCCTGCAGCGCCGTCGGACCGTCGACCAGCGTCAGCACGGTCTGGTCGGAGGGGGCGTTCGGGACGTTCAGCAGGCCGGAGCGCGCGCTGTACTGGCGCAGCGGATCCAGCACCACGACGTGGCCGCTGGGGTTGGTGTCGTCGGCGTGCTTGAGCAACTCGACCCGCACCAGGCTGCCGCCGCGGGTGTCGATGGTGGCCTTGACGACGTCGGTCGTGAAGGTGACCAGCTTGTTCTGGATCACCGGGGCGGCGGGGGTCGCGGGCACACCCGACGCGGCCGTCGCGGCGGCGCCGGGTTGGGCCGCGGCGAGGGCCGCGCCGGACGCGGGGCCGGTCGGTGCGCTGACGGTCTTGGCGGGGGCCGGGTGGAACAGCGACGGCTGGCCGTTGTGCCGCTGCCAGCCGTCCCACAGCAGGACCAGCGACATCGTGAACACCACCCACAGGATGGTGCGGCGAATATCAGTCATGGGAAGCTTTTGGATTGGCGGTTGAAGAGGCTGACCCCGGCCGGCATCGGGACGGACGCTCGAGCAGTCGGGTGAACAGACGGGGCGGATTGTCAGGCACGGGGTCGTGTCCGCCCAGACAGAATGGATTGCAGCGCAGGATCCGTCCGACCGCCATGTAGGTGCCGGCGGCCGCGCCATGCTGGCGCAAGGCCTGCATCGCGTACGCGGAGCAGGTCGGGCTGTAGCGGCACCCGGCACGCAGCCAGGCGCTGAACAACAGCTGATAGCCACGCACCAGCCCCATCAGCAGACGCGTCGGCAGGCCGGGGCGGGTGTCCATCGTCGGGTCCGTGAGGGCGGATCGCTCAGCCGCCCGCCGGAGGGCGCGCCAGCTTGCGGGTCAGCTGCTGCAGTTCGGCGCGCGCAGCGGCGCGCAGCGCGTCCGAAGAGGCGCTGGGGAACTGCTTGCGATCAAACGGGTTGCGCAGCCGCACGACCCACAGGCCGGGCGGCAGCTCGCCGAGGTCGCCGAAGATCGCGCGGATCTGACGCTTGAGCAGCGCCCGCGTGACCGCCCGCTTCGCATGCCGTTTGGGCACGACGTAGCCCAGCCAGGCGCCTTGCGGCGCGGCTGCGATCTCGGCGATCGGAGCGACGGGGGTTGCAACCGCCCGGTGCGAAGCGTCGTCCGGAATGGACAACGCCGCGGACGAAGCCGCGGCATCGGTCGGATCGCGTGATTCATCCACAGCTTGGGGATGAATCGGTGCATCACCTGTGGACAAGTTGGCCGCTCCAGAGGGGCGGCGCTTGGGCAGCGAGGGGCTGACAGCCAGGTGGTGCACGGCGAAGTGCGCGCTGCGCGCGCGGCTGGGCGTGCCCAGCACGCGCTCGAAATCGGCCGATCGCAGGATGCGGCCGATCACGGTGTGCAGATCAGAGCGTCTGAAGCGACGCTCAGACGGCCAGGCGCTTGCGGCCCTTGGCGCGACGAGCAGCGATGACGGCCTTGCCGCCACGCGTCTTCATGCGGACCAGGAAGCCGTGGGTACGGGCGCGACGGGTCTTGGAGCCTTGATAAGTGCGTTTCATGTTCAACCTCTAGGAAATCTCGGAACTTCCCGTCGCCTCGCGCCATCTGTGGCGCCGCGGACGGAGGGCATCGAGTGGATGCCGGAAGCCGCTCGAAGATCGGAGGCCCACGCAGCTACGTCCGGGCGTCCGGAAAACCCGCGATTACAGCAAAGATTTGCTCCCGGGTCAATCCGGCGACAGTCCGCCACGGGGATTACCAGCACTTGACCGAGGCAAAAAATCTGTGGATAACCCGGTCTTCGCGGCCTTTGATCGGTACAATCCGGCCGCTCGAAGAATAAGTTTTCCACAATGAGCGCAGACTTGTCAGGGGCGGCGCTGTGGCAGCGCGGCTGCGAACGCTTGGCCGCCGAACTGCCTGAACAGCAATTCAATACCTGGATCCGTCCGCTGCCGCCAGCGGAGGTGGCCCAGCAGGAAGAGAACGGCCAACCGGCCGTGCTGGTGTCCCTGCGCGTCCCCAATCGATTCAAGCTGGACTGGATCCGCAGCCAGTACGCCGGGCGCATCGAGGCCATCCTCACCGAACTCGCCGGCAAGCCCGCGCGGCTGGAGCTTTCGCTCGCCCCGCGCGAAGCCATCGCCCCGCTGCCCCGCACCGGCTCGACCGGGGCCTCGATGGGCCAGGTGCTGCAGCAGCACGGCCTGCGCGGCGGTCCCGCGGCCGCCCCGATCTCCGCGCCCGGCATGGCCGCGGCCGCTCGTCCGACTGCTCCCGTCGCGGCCGCGCCGGCGGCGGCTCAGGCCCCCGCCGCCCCGACGACCGCCGCCAGCCTGATCCAGCCCGGCTCGACGCCCAACGTCCCGCCCAGCGCGACGCGGCATCGCATCAACACCTCGCTGACCTTCGACACCCTGGTCCCCGGCCGCGCCAACCAGATGGCGCGCACCGCGGCGCTGCACGTGGCGGGCGCCCCGGGCCAGATGTACAACCCGCTGTTCATCTACGGCGGCGTCGGCCTGGGCAAGACCCACTTGATCCACGCGGTCGGCAACGCGCTGCTGAAGGACCGTCCGGATGCCCGCGTGCTCTATCTGCACGCCGAGCAATTCATCTCCGACGTCGTCAAGAACTACCAGCGCAAGACCTTCGACGAGCTCAAGGCCAAGTACCACTCGCTGGACCTGCTGCTGATCGACGATGTGCAGTTCTTCGCCGGCAAGGACCGGACGCAGGAAGAGTTCTTCAATGCGTTCGAGGCGCTGCTGGCCAAGCGGGCGCACATCATCATGACCTCCGACACCTATCCGAAGGGCCTGGTGGACATCGACGAGCGCCTGACCAGCCGCTTCGATGCCGGCCTGACGGTCGCGATCGAGCCGCCCGAGCTCGAGATGCGGGTCGCGATCCTGATCAAGAAGGCGGACGCCGAGGGCGCCCCCATGCCCGAGGACGTGGCCTTCTTCATTGCCAAGAACGTGCGCGCCAACGTGCGCGAGCTGGAAGGCGCGCTGCGCAAGGTGCTGGCCTACAGCCGCTTCTCGCACAAGGAAATCAACATCCAGCTGGCGCGCGAGGCGCTCAAGGACCTGCTGTCGATCCAGAACCGGCAGATTTCGGTCGAGAACATCCAGAAGACCGTGGCCGATTTCTACAAGATCAAAGTCGCGGACATGTACTCGAAGAAGCGGCCCGCGAGCATCGCCCGGCCGCGCCAGATCGCGATGTATCTGGCCAAGGAGCTGACCCAGAAAAGCCTGCCGGAGATCGGCGAGCTGTTCGGCGGCCGGGACCATACGACGGTGCTGCATGCCGTGCGCAAGATCGGCGGCGAGCGTCAGAAGAACACCGAGTTGAATCAGCAGTTGCACGTGCTGGAGCAAACGCTCAAGGGATGAGGCCAAAGGCCTTCTCGATCAGCGAAAATGCCGCGTTCGCCCGAACAGCCAACAGTGGAGAGAGGTTGACATGATCGTGTTGAAAGACAGCCAGGACAAAGTGCTTGCCGCGTTGCAGGCGGTGTCCGGCATCGTGGAACGGCGCCACACCCTGCCCATCCTCGCCAACGTGCTGTTGCGCAAGCAGGGCAAGCAGGTGGAGCTGACCACGAGCGACCTGGAGATCCAGGTGCGCACCACGGTCGAGTTCGAGGGCGACGAGGGCGATTTCTCGACCACGATCGGCGCCCGCAAGCTGATCGACATCCTGCGGTCCATGCCGGCGGACCAGACCGTCAGCCTGACCTCCAACCAGAGCAAGATGACGCTGCAGGGCGGCAAGAGCCGCTTCACGCTGCAGACGCTGCCGGCCGACGACTTCCCGCTGGTGCAGGAAGCGGCCGACTTCGGACCCGCGTTCAGTGTCCCGCAGAAGACGCTCAAGGGCCTGATCAACCAGGTCCACTTCGCGATGGCGGTGCATGACATCCGCTACTACCTGAACGGCATCCTGTTCGTGGCCGAGGGCAAGACCCTGACGCTGGTGGCCACCGACGGCCACCGTCTGGCGCTGGCCCAGGCCGAGACCGACACCGAGATGCCCAAACAGGAAGTCATCCTGCCGCGCAAGACCGTGCTGGAGCTGATGCGTCTGCTCAAGGACGGCGGCAAGGGCGACGACGAGAGCGCCCCGATCGAGATGCGCTTCGCCGGCAACCAGGCCAAGTTCAGCTTCAGCGGCATGGAGTTCGTGACCAAGCTGGTCGAGGGCAAGTTCCCCGACTACAACCGCGTCATCCCCAAGAACCATCGCTTCCACGTGATCCTGGGCCGCACGACGCTGCTGGCGGCGCTGCAGCGCGCGGCCATCCTGACCAGCGAGAAGTTCAAGGCGGTGCGCCTGTCCTTCGAGCCGGGCCTGCTGTCCATCGCCTCGAGCAACGCCGAGCAGGAAGAGGCCAAGGAAGAAATCGAGATCGACTACGGCGGCGACCAGATCGAGACCGGCTTCAACGTGACCTACCTGATGGACGTGCTGTCCAACATGTCGCAGGACATGGTGCGCGTGGATCTGAACGACAGCTCGTCCAGCGCGCTGCTCAGCATCCCCGATCACACCGGCTTCAAGTACGTCGTGATGCCCATGCGGATTTAAGGTCGCTTCGCAAGCTTCGCTCCTCGGAGCGGGACCTTGCGCACCCCCTGCCCCCGCCGGGCGGGGGTTCCAGACAGTCAGACAAACGGCCGCACGCGGCCTTGAATAGCCTCCGATGAGCGAAAACAGCACCCCTGAAAACACTCCGACTCCGGCGCCTCAGACCGACGGCGCGGGGTACGGCGAGTCCAGCATCCAGATCCTGGAAGGCCTGGAGGCGGTGCGCAAGCGCCCCGGCATGTACATCGGCGACACGTCCGACGGCACGGGTCTGCACCACCTGGTGTTCGAGGTCGTGGACAACTCCATCGACGAGGCCCTGGCCGGCTACTGCGACGACATCGTCATCACCATCCACACGGACAACTCGATCTCGGTGATCGACAACGGCCGGGGCATCCCGACCGGGGTGAAGATGGACGACAAGCACGAGCCCAAGCGCTCGGCGGCCGAGATCGCGCTCACGGAGCTGCACGCGGGCGGCAAGTTCAACCAGAACAGCTACAAGGTCTCGGGCGGTCTGCACGGCGTGGGCGTGTCCTGCGTGAACGCGCTGTCCAAGACGCTGCGCCTGACGGTGCGCCGCGAGGGCAAGGTCCACCAGATCGAGTTCAAGAAGGGCATCCCGCAGGATCGCCTGATCGAGGTCCGCGATGGCGTCGAGATCAGCCCGATGAAGATCGTCGGCGAGACCGACAAGCGCGGCACGGAAGTGCACTTCCTGCCGGACACCGAGATCTTCACGTCGAACTCGGAGTTCCATTACGACATCCTGGCCAAGCGCCTGCGCGAGCTCTCGTTCCTGAACAACGGCGTGAAGATCCGCCTGGTCGACGAGCGCAACAACAAGGAAGACAACTTCGCCTTCGCGGGCGGGGTGCGCGGCTTCGTCGAGTTCATCAACAAGGGCAAGACGGCGCTCAACCCCAACATCTTCCACGCCCAAGGCGACAAGATTTCGGACCAGAACACCAACGTCGGTGTCGAGGTCTCGATGCAGTGGAACGACGGCTTCAACGAGAGCGTCCTCTGCTTCACCAACAACATTCCGCAGCGCGACGGCGGCACGCACTTGACGGGTCTGCGCGCGGCGATGACGCGGGTGATCAACAAGTACATCGAGGACAACGAGCTGGCCAAGAAGGCCAAGGTCGACGTCACCGGCGACGATATGCGCGAAGGCCTGGCCTGCGTGATCAGCGTGAAGGTGCCTGAACCGAAATTCAGCTCGCAGACCAAGGACAAGCTGGTGTCGAGCGAAGTGCGCGGCCCGGTGGAAGAAATCGTCGCGAGCAAGCTGACGGACTGGCTGCTGGAGAACCCGGTCGACGCCAAGATCATCTGCGGCAAGATCGTCGAGGCCGCGCGTGCGCGCGAGGCGGCGCGCAAGGCGCGTGAGATGACGCGCCGCAAGGGCGTGCTGGACGGGATGGGTCTGCCGGGCAAGTTGGCGGACTGCCAGGAGAAGGATCCCTCGCTGTGCGAGATCTACATCGTGGAGGGCGACTCCGCCGGCGGCTCCGCCAAGCAGGGTCGTGACCGCAAGTTCCAGGCGATTCTCCCTTTGCGCGGCAAGATCCTGAACGTCGAGAAGGCGCGCTACGAGAAGCTGCTGACCAGCAATGAAATCATCACGCTGATCACCGCGCTGGGCACCGGCATCGGCCGCGGCGCCGGCAGCGACGACTTCAATCCGGACAAGCTGCGCTATCACCGCATCATCATCATGACCGACGCGGACGTGGACGGTGCGCACATCCGGACGCTGCTGCTGACGTTCTTCTATCGTCAGATGCCGGAGCTGGTGGAGCGCGGTCACATCTACATCGCGCAGCCGCCGCTGTACAAGGTCAAGGTCGGCAAGCACGAGCAGTACCTGAAGGACGGCCACGAACTGGACGGCTTCCTGCTGAAGGTCGCGCTGAACGACGCCGAGCTGCACCCCAACGGTCTGGGCGTGGGCGAAACGATCAAGGGCGAGGATCTGGAGACGAAGGCGCGCCAGTACGTGGCGGCGCAGAACGTCATCGAGCGTCTGTCCGCCTGGATGGACGGCGAGGCGCTGCACCTGCTGGCCTCGGGTCTGACGCTGGCGCTGGACACGAAGGAAGCGGCGGAGATCTCCGCGACGGCGCTGCAATCGGCGCTGCACGACGCGGTGGTCACGGCGGAGAGCGATCCCCGCACCGACAAGCAGCTGCTGCGCGTGAGCCGTCGTCATCACGGCAATGTGCGCTCGAGCATCATCACGGCGGACTTCGTCCACGGTGCTGATTACGAGGTGCTGGCCGAGGCGGGCAAGACCTTCAAGGGTCTGGTCGGCGAGGACGCGGTGATCCGCAAGGGCGAAGGCGAGAAGGCCAAGGAGAGCAAGGTCTCGGACTTCCGCGCCGCGATGGCCTGGCTGATGACGCAGGCCGAGTCCAGCGTGGGCCGCCAGCGCTACAAGGGTCTGGGCGAGATGAACCCCGAGCAGCTGTGGGAAACGACGATGGACCCGACGGTCCGCCGCCTGCTGCGCGTGCAGATCGAGGACGCCATCGAGGCGGACCGCGTCTTCACGATGCTGATGGGCGATGAGGTCGAGCCGCGTCGGGAATTCATCGAGACGAACGCGCTGCGGGCGGCGAATATCGACGTGTAAGCCGACCCTCCGGCGTAGGGCGCCGAGTTAATTGCAACTCG
>NZ_JBCNLU010000042.1:0-37734 GCF_039595295.1 Roseateles sp. | reverse complement strand
GCTCAGATCGTTGGCGGCGATCGACGAGCCGACGCCCTGCTTCCAGGTCGCGCCGTTGTCCAGGCTGTAGTCCCACTTCGCGCCGGTCTCCAGGCCGGATACGGCCACCGAGCCGGAGCCATTGATCGGATTCGCGCCGTTGCTCGATTCCACCGAAGGTGCCGCGACTTGCGTGTCCTTCACGATGTCGATCTGGCTCGTCGACTGATTGCCCGCCGCATCGGTCTGGCGAATGGTGACATGGTTGGCGCCCTCGGCGAGCGCATGGGCGGGGATTGAATCGCCGGTGCCCGGCGTCCATGTCTTGCCGCCATCCAAGCTGAAGTCCCACTTGCCGCCGGCCTCGATGCCACCGACCTTGATCGACCCTTCGGCATTGATGGGGCTCGAGCCGTTGTTCGATTCCACCGAAGGTGCCACGACTTGCGTGTCCTTCACGATGTCGATCTGGCTCGTCGATTGATTGCCCGCCGCATCGGTCTGGCGAATGGTGACATGGTTGGCGCCCTCGGCGAGCGCGTGGGCGGGGATCGAATCGCCGGTGCCCGGCGTCCATGTCTTGCCGCCATCCAAGCTGAAGTCCCACTTGCCGCCGGCCTCGATGCCACCGACCTTGATCGACCCTTCGGCATTGATGGGGCTTGAGCCGTTGCTCGATTCCACCGAAGGTGCCACGACTTGCGTGTCCTTCACGATGTCGATCTGGCTCGTCGACTGATTGCCCGCCGCATCGGTCTGGCGAATGGTGACGTGATTGGCGCCCTCGCCCAGCGCGTTGGCGGGGATCGAATCGCCGGTTCCCGACGTCCAGGTCTTGCCGCCATCCAAGCTGAAGTCCCACTTGCCGCCGGCCTCGATGCCACCAACCTTGATCGCGCCTTCGCCGTTGATCGGAGCAGTCCCGTTGCTCGATTCGACCGAAGGCGCCACGACTTGCGTGTCCTTCGAGATCTCGATCGTCGCCGGCTCGCTGCGCTTGCCATCCTTGTCGACGGCGACGACGATCAGCTCGTTCTTCCCCTCCGCCAAGGCGCCGGCCGGAACGCCATCGCCCTGACCGGGGTGCCAGGTCTTGCCACCGTCCAGGCTGTATTCCCAGTCCTGGCCAGGGTTCAGCCCCCCGACTTTCACACCACCCTCGGCATTGACCGGCCCGCTCGATCCGCCGGTCTCCAGCTTCGGCGCGACAGGCGCCGGCTTGGCCGGCGTCTCTCCGCCATCACTCTTGCCCCCCTGCCCCGACTGCGTCGGCTCCTGGCCAGTCGGCACTTGCGTCGCCGCGCTCGACTTCGAGCCCCCACTTGCAGCGCCGGCCAAGGCGCCAACCAAACCCAGACCGCCCAGCGCGGCCCAAGGCAGAGCGACTGCGCGATCTGTTTCGACAGGTTCGGCCGATGCCGCGGCAACTGCGGGCGCATCCCCTGAGCTGTCCGGCATCCCTTGCGACGCCTCGGTCGATTCGTCAACCGAAGCAGTGCTTGTCGGCGGGTGAACCACGTTCTCCTGCTCGTCCTCCGCGCGCTTGCGCTTCGCGGCCGAGCCCTGCGCCGCGGGGCCCTCTGCCGATGTGGATTGAACCAGCTCCCGATCCAGGAGCTTCGACGGCGCGACGGATTTGGTCATGAGGTGCTTTCGGTTCGAAGAAGGAAGGTCCGGACTGTCTGCCGCCCACTTCCCCTCGCCCATAACTTCAATCGGAGATCCGCACCCTTGATACCAGCTCCAACGTGCCGTCGAACTGCACATGGAGGCCAGTCGCTCGGCTGGTCGATCCCTTGTCCGTGATGGAATGCCCACCCATCCAGGCCAGTCGCCAGAACGAACGCTCCAACGAAAACGCCCCGCGCGAGGCGGGGCGTTTCAGCGTCGGAACGCGTCAGGGGAACATCGCCATCACAGCGCGTTCATCTCCTTGAGCAGACGGTCCGCCTTGTCCACGACCTTCATCTGCCACAGCATGTAGCGCGCATCCAGGCAGATGCTGCGGTTCATGTTGTCGTTGAAGTCCCAGTCCGAGATCACCGCGTCCAGCGTGCCGTCGAACAGCAGACCGACCAGTTCCCCCTTGCCGTTGAGCACCGGCGAACCCGAGTTGCCGCCCGTCGTGTCCAGCGTCGCCAGGAAGTTGACCGGCACCGAGTCCAGCGCCTTCACGCCGTACTTGTCGAAGTTACGGGCCTTGATCGCGGCAAGCTGCTCGGCCGGGGCGTTGAACTCGCCCGAGCCGGTGTTCTTCGCGACGATGCCGCGCAGCGTCGTGAACGCCGTCCAGGTCGTGCCGTCCACGCCGGGGTTGCGGCCCTTGACCTGACCGAAGGCCACACGCAGCGTGCTGTTGGCGTCCGGATAGACAGCCTGACCGCGGCTGGCCTTGAAGTCGATCTCGGCCTGCATCACCGTCGCGTACGCCTGCTGCAGACGACCCGCCAGTTCCTTGTCGCGGTTCTCGCGGGCCTGCTCGTCGGCGTGCAGCAGCACGGCGGCCTTCACCAGCGTGTCGGCGCTGGCTTCGAAGTCCGCGGCGTCGCGCGTCAGCCAGGCGCTGCGCTCGGCCTTGTCGGTCAGCTTGGTGCCGGCGTACAGCCCGTCCACGCGGGCCGTCACGGCCGCGGCGTCCATGCCGGCGCTCACGCCCAAGGCCTTCAGGAAGGCGGCGTTGAGCTGGTCGGCCGGCTGCGCCAGGTACTGCGTCAGGAAGTGCGACACCAGCTTCTTCTCGGTCGCTTCGTCGAAGCGGCGATCCACCGTCTCCAACGATTGCTTGCGGCGCAGCTGGTCGCGGTCCTGGAAGCCGGCCTTGCGCTCGGCGTCGGGCTTGCGGCGCTCCAGCGCCTGCTCGTACAGATCGGACGCGCTCTTGAGCAGCGTCGGCGTCGCGTACGACAGCAGGAACTCGCGGCGCGTGTTGACCTGGCGCTCGGCGATGACGCGCTCGGCCTCGGCCAGCGACGGGCCGTAAAGCGCGCGGCGCTTGGCGTCAGCCTCGACCCAGGCCTTCATGGCGGCATACCCGGCCTGCTTGCGCGCCAGGATGTCGCTGCCGGTGTAGCTGGCGATCTGGCCCTGGTAGTTCTTGAAGTAGTTGTTGACCCCGGCCACGGTGTTGGCCAGCTTGATCTCCGCGTCGCGGCGGCCGGCGGTGGCCTCCTTGATCGTGGCGAGCTGCTCGCCCATGGTCTTCACGCGGGTGGGCAGGTCCCAGGAGAACGCGAAGTCCACCTCCTGCGGCAGGCGATGGCGGTTGGTGCGGCCCGGGTAACCGGCCACGGCCACGAAATCACCCTCGTTCAGCGGCGAGCTCGCCAGCTTCAGCACGTGCGGCGGCACGAAAGGCTTGTTGTTCGGGCTGAAATCGGCCGGCTTGCCGTCCGGGCCGACGTAGGCGCGGTAGAAGCTGTAATCGCCGGTGTGACGCGGCCAGACCCAGTTGTCGGTGTCGCCGCCGAACAGGCCCACGCCCTCGGCCGGCGCATGCACCAGGCGGACGTCGCGGATCTCCAACTGCTTGACCAGCTGGAACATCAGGCCGCCGTAGTACGAGCCGATGGAGCAGCGGTGACCCGAGTCCTTCTCGCACGCGGCGATCTGCGCCTTCTGGTTGGCCTCCATCGCGTCGAAGCGAGCCTTGCCCTGCAGCGCGGCGGTCTTCTTGTCGATGATCTTGTCGGTGACGTCGGTCAGCGCCACCGTCACCAGGATGCGGCTGCCCGGGGCGGCCGGCAGTTCGTCGGCCAGCGAAGCGGCCAGGAAGCCGTTCTTCAGCAGGTCCTTCTGCGGCGTGGAGTTGTATTGGATGCTGCCGAAGGCGCAATGGTGGTTGGTCACCACCAGGCCCTGCGGCGAGACGAAGGACGCCGTGCAGCCGCCCAGGCTGACGACGGCCCCCATCGGATAGCCCAGCGGCTGCGACAGCCGCGCCGGGTCGATCTTCAGGCCGGCGGCCTTCATGTCCTTGGCCACCAGCGGCAGCTGCTGCGGCATCCACATGCCCTCGTGCGCCTGGGCGGCGAACGCGGCCAGGGCCATCGAGGCCCAGATCATTCGTTTCATCAGAAGGACTCCTGTCCCGACCAAAAGTTGAAGGGCAGAACCATACACGAGGGACAGACCCCTCCCCCATGCCGATCGGCACCCTCGCATACCCGGGATTGCCGTCGGGATTCCAAGAACGTGGGGGAGGCTTTTGCTGACCCGAAACTTACAATCGGGTTTTCCCGCGCGCCGGACGTCACCGGCACGCTGCTCGCCCACCTCGCCCCTCTCAGCCACGGTTCCCGCCGTCCAGGAGCCCGCCATGACCTTGAACGAACTCAGCCATGTGAAGCGCTGGATGGTGATGCACAGCGCACGCCACCCGGTGGAGCTCGCGGTCTGGAACCTGGTGCTGACGATCTGGATGCTGGGATTCATGGGCGTGCCGGGCGCACTGCTGACCCAGGCCTGGATGGCGCTGCCGCTGTGCCTGCTGGCCTGGCTGCTGCCCATGGTCTACACCGGCAGCCGGCGCCGGCTGCATCGCGCGGGGCGCCTGCGCTGCGATTGGCTCACGGCCCTGTGAAGGGCTGACGGCAAGGTCGCGCAGCCGCGGCGCTGCGGCGTCTTGCTCGGATGGTCGATCGCGCGCGCCCTTCCGCGCGTCATCGACTTGACATCATCGTCACTTCTGACGATGATTCGACCCATGAAGTATCCAGGCGGCAAAGGCAAGACGTTTCAGCACGTCATCAACCTGATGCCTCCGCACCGGGTGTACATCGAGACCCACGTCGGCGGCGGCGCGGTGCTGCGCAACAAGCTGCCGGCCGAGCGCTCCATCGCCATCGACGCCGACGAGCGGGTGATGCAGCGACTGCGATCGGACGGGAACGAGCTCCCGCCCGGCGTCGAGCTGGTGTGCGCCCGCGCGGAGGAATTTCTCGCGCGATACGCGTTCCGGGGGGACGAGCTGGTCTACGCGGACCCGCCGTATCACCCGGAGACGCGTCGGCAGCGGCGCATCTATCGGCATGAATACGACGCCGCGGACCACGCGGCGTTGTTGTCTGTGCTGGTCGCGTTGCCTTGCAAGGTGATCCTGTCCGGCTACGCGCATCCGCTCTATGACGAGATGCTGCCCGGTTGGCGCACCCGCGAGTTCCAGGCCAAGACGCATGTCGACGTCCGGACCGAGACGTTGTGGTTCAACTTCGAGCCGCCCGAGATCCTTCACGACCCCCGCCATCGCGGCGACAACTTCCGCGATCGTCAAACCTTGAAGCGGCGCCTCGAGCGCCTGCAAGAACGTGTCCACGCCATGGACCCCGTCGAACGCGCCGCGTTCGCGCAATGGCTGCACACCGCTTATCCAGCCGCTCTCAGGAGCGTCGCCCCATGACCCAGATCGTTGCCATCGTCGCGCGCCAAGGCTCCCTGCAGCGCGAACTCCCGAATCCCGACCAGGACCTGCTGCCCGGTGTGCGCTGGGGCGCGCTGGACGAGTTCCCCACCCCCGCCTACTGGACGCGTCTGGCCCTGACGCATCGGTTGGACGTGCCGGCGCCTACGCCCTCGGGCCGCACGCTGGCGGAAGAGGTCGGCGCCTCGCTGCTGGGCGGGCCCGGCATTCCGGTCGCGCTGGGCGAAGCCGCCTTCGACCGCGTGCGTGAGCGCGGCGCGTTCGTGCAACCCGGCATGTGCGAGGCCACGCTGACCGGCTGGCTGAGCGAGCCGCTGCTGGTCAACGGCAAGACGCTGAGCTTCCGCTTCGCCGAGCAGAAAGCCCGCCATCTGGCGGCGGTGATGCCGGCGCTGCTGTCGGCCCCGGACTTCGCGGCCGGCTACGAGGTGCGCAACTGGCTGATGGCGCTGCCCGGCGTCGGCCCGAAGACGGCCTCGTCCATCGTGCGCGCCTGGTCGGCGGCCGAGGACGTCGCCTTGCTGGACGCGCATGTGCTGCGGGTGGGCCAGGTGATCGGGCTGTTCTCGCGCAAGCTGACGGTGGAGCGCCATTACCTGGAAGTCGAGTCGCGCCTGCTCAAGCTGTGCGCCGCGATGGACCTGCGGCCGTCAGAGCTGGAAGCCGTGATCGCGCGCGAGATGGCGGCCTCGCCGGAGACGGTGCGCTTCCTGGCCGACCACCTGAAAGCGACCGAGATCGTCGCCAAGCCGGCCACGCGCCGCATGCGTGAGCCGGAACAGATCGCGCTGGTCTTCACCGCCTGAACGAGCCCCGCGACCCGGCGCGCGCCGGGTCCGCCGGCGACACCTCGTCGCGCCCGCGTCATCCGGTCAGCCGGAAGCGCGCGACCACCTGCGCGAGCTGAGCCGCCTGCGACTGCAGCGCCTCGGCCGCGGCGGCGGACTCCTCGACCAGCGCGGCGTTCTGCTGCGTCATGCCGTCGAGCTGCGACACCGCCGCGTTGACCTCGGACAGGCTCTGCGTCTGCCCGCCGGCGGTGGCGGCGATGTCCCGAATCAGGCGGCTGACCTGATTCACCGCCTCGACCACCTGCCCCATGGTCGCGCCCGCGTCGCCGACAACGCGGCTGCACGACGCGGCCCACCATGTCGCCGCCGCGGCTGGCCACGCCGGCCGCGTCCTGCGCAAGGCGGCTGGCGGCGTCGGCGCTGGTGGAGCTCTGCCGCGCCGCGTCGGTCAGCTGATGCATGGCGGCGGAGGTCTCCTCCAGGCTGGAGGCGGCCTGCTCGGTGCGGGACGACAGATCGCTGCTGCCGGAGGCGACCTCGCGGCTGGCCTCGGCGATGTGGTCGGCGCTGGCGCGCACGGTGGACACCGACGCATGCAGCGCGTCGCGCATCGCGCTCAAGGCCCGCAGCAGATCGCCCAGTTCATCGGCCCGCGAGGCCGCCGCGACATCACGCAAGTCGCCCCCGGCGATGCGGCCGGCGGTCTCGGCCGCGACGCGCAGCGGATGCGTCAGCGAGCGCGTCAGCAGCCATCGTCGAGCTGGCGCCTCATCGTGTCGAAGGCCTCGCGCTCGCGGTCGCTGGCGACCAGACCGTCGTAATCCTTGAGCAGCCGGGGCAGCACCTGCCATTGCTGGGTCAGCCGGGCGGCCTCGTCGGCGACCGCCTTCGCGTCGCCGCCGACCAGCATCTGCAGCTCGGCGCGGCGCATCTGGTTCATGGATTCACCGATCTGCGCGAGCTTCTGCGTGCTCGGCAACCAGTTGTCGGCCAGATCGTCGACCTTGGCCTGGACCTGCGCCACGCGATTGGCGCAAAACGCGCCCATCGCGAGCATCAACAGCACCAGCAGCGCGAAGCCCAGACCGAGCCTCACGCCGACCTTCAAGTCGGACAGCAGTCGCATGTCAGCCTCCCGTCGGCGCCATTCCAGGGCCAACTTGGCAAGCTATCACGCCGAGCGCGCGCCGTCATGGCCCCGGCGCGAGGGACAGGCAAGCGGGGCGGAACGAGCCGGCGCCGGCGCGGCGCGTCTTCCTACGGCAAGCGAGCCAGGACGCCCTTGCCCGGCGCGGACGCGCCCGGCCGCGTGGCGGGCGTCGCAGACGTGGCGGAGGCGGCCGGCTTGCGCGGTGCCGCGGCGGCCAGAGCGCGATCAAGCGCCGTCTGCTCGGCGTCGAAGTCCTTGAGCCAGCTGGCGTACACCGGCCCGGCGTACAGATGGCGGGCCTCCTGGATCAGCTGCTGCGCGCGGACCAGACAACCGGCCACGCGGTAGGCGCGGATGATGGACAGCCAACCGCCCAGGATCTCGGCATTGAGCTCCTCGAAGACGTCCATCGCGGCCTCGCGGTCGCCGGGATCGCCCTCGGGCCACCAGGCCTGGTCGAGGTAGGCGCGCGCGTCGTCGTCGATCGGACGCAGGCTGTCGACGGCTCGGTCCAGCGCGCGCGACGGGCAATCGGCCCGGCCCGCGGCCGCGCTCTTGAGGTGGCCGGCGACGCCGGTGCGCAGCCGGTCGAAGACGGCGCCCGCGCGGTCGATCACGCGCATCGCGCGTTGATTCGCTTCACGGGTGGAGAAACCGGCGAGCTCGTCGTCGACGAACGGCGTCGTCGTGGTTGGCGCGGCCGACGCAAGGGCGGCGCTCCAGGTCCACGCGATCACGATCGTCGTGCGCAGGATGCGCCCGGCTGTCTTCATGCTTGAGATCTCCCCGTCCCCGACACCATGCCGGCGACCGGCGGCTAATGTAGCCGCTCGTCTGCTCAGGCGCCGGAGCGACAGGCAGGAGATCCGACGGACGCCGCGATGGCGGGCATGACCGGCAGATCGGACCGACAGACCGATGGGCCGATGGGCCGATGGGCCGATGGGCCGATGGATCGACGGGCCGTCCTGGCGGGCTCACGGGGTGCCAGGCTCCCAGGCCGCGCCGCGCGAGTCCACGGACTCGTCGTCCTCGACCGCGATCGCCGGCGGCGGCAACCAGTAGCGCCGGCGCTGGGCCCGCTCGCAGCCGGCGACCGGCGACGACGCGACGCCATCGCTGCGCCAGCGCCATGCGCCGCAGTCCACGCTGTTCAAGACCAGCGCGCCCACCGACCGATAGCGCGCCACGACCTCAGGCCTCGGATGCCCGAAGCGATTCAGATAGCCCGACTGGACGGCCGCGACCTGCGGCGCGACCGCCTGCACGAAGGCCATCGACGACGAGGTCTTGCTGCCGTGATGCGGAACCACCAGCACCTCGCTGCGCAAGCCGCCTTCGCCTTCGCGACGCAGCAGCAGCGCCTCCTGCGGGGATTCGATGTCGCCGGTCAGCAGCACCCGCCGGCCGGCGGCCTCCACGCGCAGCACGCAGGACGCTGCATTGCGCTTGGCTTCGGCGCCCTCGCCCGGCGCTGGGGCCAGGACCTCGAAGCGCACGCCGTCCCAGGTCCAGCGCTGACCACGCACGCAGGGCTCGCCGTCCGGCACCGCGCCGAGCCGCCGCTCCACGGCGATCCCTTTGAGCAGGCTGGCGTTGCCACCCGCGTGATCCTGGTCGGCATGACTGACCATCAGCAGGTCGACGCGGCGCTCGCCCCATCCGCGCAGCAGCGGCAGCAGCACGCGCTGCGCCGCGTCCGACCCCGGCCCCCAGCGCGGCCCCGAGTCGAAGACCAGCGTGTGGCTTCGCGTGCGCAGCATCGCCGCGCCGCCCTGGCCGACGTCAGGGAGCCAGACCTCCAAATGGCCCTCCGGCGGTCGGCCGAGCGCGGGCCACAGCATGGGCACGCACAAGGCGAGGCCCGCCAGCCGCAGCCGCCCCGGCCACGGCAGCGCCAGCGCCACACCGCCGATCAGCGCGAGCGCCCTCGCCCAGCCCGGCGCCCATGGCACGTGCCAGACGGCGAGCGGGAGGTCGCGCAGCATCTCCAGCAGCAGGTTCAGGCCCGACACCAGCCCACTGCCGACGGTCCACAGCGGCGGGAGGAGCGCGCCCAGCATCGCCAGCGGCGTGATCGCGTAGGTCACCAGCGGGATGGCGACCGCGTTGGCGAGCAGCCCCACCGGCGAGAGCTGATGAAAGAGCAGCAGCGTCAGCGGCGCCAGCCCCAGCGTGACCAGCCACTGGGTCCGCCACGCCGCGTGCAGCGCGCCGCGCAGGCCGACGTGCGCGCGCAGATCCGCAGCCATCAGCAGCGCAACCGCGCAGAAGGACAACCAGAAGCCGGGCTGTGTCAGCGCCCAAGGATCAGCCAGGCAGACGCCGCTTGCGGCGACCAGCAGGCTGATCGGCCAAGGCCAGCGCGCGCCGGCCTGCCGCAGCAGCGCCAGGATCAGCAGCAGACCGAAGGTCCGCTGCGCGGGCACGCCCCAGCCGGAGAACAGCGCATACAACCCCGCCGCCGCGACACCGATCCACATCGCCGCGCGCGGCGCCGGCCAGCGCAGGCACAGGCGCGCACTGCGCCGCCAGGCCGCGCCGGCGATGGCGCCGGCCAGCCAAGCGAACATGGTGACGTGCAGACCGCTCACGCTGAGCAGGTGCGCCACGCCGGTGTCGCGATAGAGCGCCCAGTCGGCCGCTCCGACCGCGCCTTGGTCGCCCAAGCTGAGCGCCGCCAGCACGCCAGTGCCGCGGCGGCTCTCCGTGCTGCCGCCCATGCTGCTGTCGCCGCTTCCGCCGCTTCCGCCGCCGATGCTCCCGGGGCTGCCGGCGCGGACGCCAGCCCCTTGGCCGGCATGGCGAACGAGATGCCGCTCGATCGCATCGCGCAGCATCTGGCGCAGCTCGGTCACACCGAATCCACTCGGCGCGAGCCGCTGCTGACCTTTGCTGCGGCAGCTTCCGGCGGCGGGCAGGTCCTGCTCGAGCATCCACAGCGCCTGATCGAAGCCTTGGGGATTGGCCAGACCATGCGGACGGCGCAGCTTCACGGAGAACCGCCAACGCTCCCCGGCTCGTGGCGTCGACGGCATCTGGTAGCAGGACAGCAGCACGCGCGGCGGCACGGCGGCGCCGTCGACCTCGAAGACGAATCGCCAGCCCTCGACCCCGCCCATTCCCTCGGTGCGCTGGGGCAGCGAGGCGATGCGGCCGGTCAGGGTCAAGACCTGGCCCTCCAGCGTGCGGGGGAGCACCTCGGCCATGCGCAGTTCGGCGCGCCAAGCGGTGAGACCGAAGCCGGCAAGCGCCGCGAGCAGCGCCCACGCCAGCCAGCGCCAACGCGCGGCGCGGGCCGGTCTCGGCTGATCTCCGGACGACAGACGCCCAACCGTCGCCGAGGTCACGCCCGGCCTACGCACGAACGCGACGATCCGATCCACGAGCAGCGCGACCACGACGAGGCCCATCGCGAGCAGCCCGGCGATCCACTCGCGGGTGTCGGGGAGATCGGGCCGCAGATGGACCATCCCCATGCCGAGCAAGGCTGCTGCGGGCACGCTGCTCCAGCACCAGGACGGGGTGTAGGATTCGCGACGAATTTTTTCAACTCCGCGCAGATCCTCATGACCAGCTCCGTCTACGACCGCCTCACGCAACTCGGCATCACCCTGCCGCCCGTGGCCGTTCCGGCCGCGGCCTACGTGCCCTTCGTCCGCACCGGCAACCTGGTGTTCCTCTCCGGTCATATCGCGAAGAAGGACGGCAAGCCCTGGGTCGGCCAGCTGGGCAAGGACACCGACACGGCCACCGGCAAGCTGGCCGCGCGCGCCATCGCCGTCGACCTCATGGGCACGCTGCATGCGGCGGTGGGCGACCTGAACAAGGTCAAGCGCATCGTCAAGCTGATGAGCCTGGTGAACAGCACCGGCGACTTCACCGAGCAGCATCTGGTGACCAACGGCGCGTCGGAACTGTTCGGCGAGGTGTTCGGGCACGAAGCCGGCGCGCATGCGCGCAGCGCCTTCGGCGTGGCCCAGATCCCGATGGGCGCCTGCGTCGAGATCGAGTTGATCGCCGAGATCGCCGACTGATGCGAGGCCTGAGCGCATCCCGCGTGCTGGCCTTCAGCGCGCTGGTGTCGATCGCGGGCGTGGCGGCCGCGCTGGTCGCGCAGTACCACTTCGACGTCAAGCCCTGCCCCTGGTGCGTGATGCAGCGGGGGATCTTCCTCCTGATCGCGGCGGTGAGCGCGCTGGGCTGGATCCTGCAGCGCATCGGCTTCGCGCGCGTGCTGGCGCTGCTGCTGACGGCGTTGCTGGGCGTGGCGGGTCTGGTATCGGCGGGCTATCAGCATGAGGTCGCCTCCAAGCTGGCCAGCTGCGACATGACCTTCGCCGATCGCGTGCTGGGCGCGCTGGATCTGGAGGCGCGCTTCCCCAGCGTGTTCATGGTCACGGCCTCGTGCAGCGAGGCCTCGGCATACACGCTGCTGGGCCTGCCGTACGAGATCTGGAGCGGCGCGCTGTTCACGCTGATCGCGTTGCTGTGCTTGCTGACGCTCAAGCGGGGGGCGGCTCTGCGCCGATGAGCAAGCGCCGGCGCGCTCCAGTTGCTGGGGCCGCCGGCTCGACAGAGCACCAGAGGGCTCCGGCAAGAATCAGGCGCTCTTGCCGGAGAGCGCCTCAAGAAAGCACTCCCGCGCATACCGGGCCGCGCCCGTCGACCGGTCGGGCTCGGCGGCCAGGAATGCCTGTCGCAGGGCGCTACCGTCCTTCAGATGGGACTGAAGGGTCTTGCGTTGCGAGGTGCTCAGACCGGCGATGGCCTGTGCGGTCATGGCCGACACCGAGCGACCGACAAACTTGTCCGTCGCGTCGATCGAGTCCTGCCGGCCCCCGTGCGAAGCGGCGGCCAGTCCGTCCGCAAGACCGGCGATCTTGTCCCCGGCCAGATCACGCACCAGCGCGGCCACCGCGGCGCCGGCGCCATAGGTGCTCTTGTCCTTGCTGAAGAGAGACTGCTTCGGAATCGAGGTCGCGAAGTCGCGGACCATGTCACCGATGGCCGTGGACAAGCGTTCCCGCGCACCGGTCATCGCCTTGGCCGCTTCAGGGTGGAAGGCGCCTCGGCTGGACATCAGTGGCGGCGCCTTGCCGTTGCCGCGCTCGACCGACGCCGGCGTCGCCTGCCGGGGCCGCTTCGCGGTGATGTCCGCTTTGGCGTAGAGCGCCTCGCCCGCCCTGTCGGCTTGGCCGGCGTCATGCTTCAAGGATGAATACACCACCTCGGACTTGGGCGTCAGCGCGCTGTCCTTCTGGATCCTGCGACGCGCGATCGCATTCTGCGCGCCCTGCAGCTCGATGTAAGTCAGCTCCGGCTTGTCCGGCTTGTAGGGCTTGTAGGACTCGGACTGAAGCTCTTCGGACCGACCCGGGGTCGAAGAAGCAACTGGGGAGGTGTCTCCGCCAGCTTCGGCGGGCGGGGCAAACGCACCGTAGGTGCGCGGTGGGATGGACGGCGGCATGTTGGAAATGTCTGGAGGGGAAAGCGGGCTAGTGCCCCTACCGCAAACGAACAGTTCCGCATTCGACCAACCCACGGTTCACGTCGAACACTCCTCGCGTCGAATGAGGGCCGCACGTCACCGGTTCGTCACACCCTCCGGGCAGCATCGCGGGCTTCGTCGTTTCGCGTGATCGTCAGGAGACCCGCATGGACCGCCGCCGCTTCCTCCACGCCAGCGCCCTGATCGGCGGCGCCTCGCTGCTGTCGCCGCACAGCGCGCAGGCGCAGGCCCCGGCGCTGATCACCCGTGACGCCATGCGTCCGCAGATGCCCCACGGCATCCAGAGCGGCGATCCGCTCGCCGATGCCGCCGTGATCTGGACCCGCAGCGATCGTCCCGCTCGGCTGTGGGTCGAGTGGTCCACCACCGCCAGCTTCGCGCACCTGCAACGCATCCGCGGCCCGCATCTGCTGGAGGACTCCGACTTCACCGGTCGCATCGATCTGCGCGGCCTGCCCGCGGGTCAGGAGCTCTTCTACCGCGTCGTCCTGCAGGACCTGCGCAACGAGCGCGTCCTGTCCGAGCCCGTCCCCGGCCATCTGCGTCTGCCGCAAGCCGCCGGCGCGAAGGCGCTGCGCGACGTCCGCTTCGTCTGGAGCGGCGACACCTGCGGCCAGGGCTGGGGCATCAACGAGTCATGGGGCGGGATGCGGATCTATGAGCAGATCCGGCGCGTCAACCCCGACTTCTTCCTGCACTCGGGCGACACCATCTATGCCGACAGTCCGATCGAGGCCGAGGTCAAGCTGGCCGACGGCACGCTGTGGCGCAATCTGGTCACCGAGCAGACCAGCAAGGTCGCCGAGACCCTGGACGAGTACCGCGGCCGCTACCGCTACAACCTGATGGACGCCAACATCCGGCGGATGTCCGCGGAGATCCCGCAGATCTGGCAGTGGGACGACCATGAGGTCACCAACAACTATTCGGACTCCAAGGACCTGAGCGGCGACGCCCGCTACACCGAGAAGCACGTCCCGCTGCTGGTAGCCCGGGCGACCAAGGCCTTCCAGGAGTACGCGCCCATGCGTCGCTTTGGCGACGCCGAGAGCGAGCGCATCTACCGCCACCTGCCGCAAGGCCCGCTGCTGGACGTCTTCGTCGTCGACATGCGCAGCTACCGCGGCCCCAACAGCCCCAATCTGCAGACCGAGGAGAACGCCGAGAGCGCCTTCATGGGCCGCCCGCAGATCGCGTGGCTGCTGGAGGGACTCAAGCGCTCCAAGGCGACCTGGAAGGTGATCGCGGCCGACATGCCCATCGGGCTGCACGTCAACGACGGCAAGGACGCCGAGGGCCGGGACAAGTGGGAGGCCATCGCCAACGGCGACGACGGCCCGCCGCGCGGCCGCGAGCTGGAGATCGCGCGTTTGCTCAGCGAGATCAAGAAGGCCGGGCTGTACAACATCGTGTGGCTGACGGCCGACGTGCACTACACCGCCGCCCATTTCTTCGACCCCGCCAAGGCGGCGAAGCACACGGATTTCCTGCCCTTCTGGGAATTCGTCTCCGGCCCGCTGCATGCGGGCGGCTTCGGGCCGAACAAGGCCGACGGGACCTTCGGGATGCAGGTCGTTTATCAGAAGGGTCCGGGTTATGCGAATGCGCCGCCGAGCAGCGGGTTGCAGTTCTTCGGGCAGGTGGACATCGACGCGAAGACGCAGGCGATGACGGTGACCTTGAAGGATCTGGAAGGCAGCGCGCTGTATACGAAGACCCTCTCCCCCGCCCTCTCCCGCAAGCGGGAGAGGGAGTAAGGCCGACGGTCTGCACGCGCACGCGGGAGAGGGAGCAAGGCCGCCGGTCTGCTCGCGCAAGCGGGAGAGGGAGCAAGGCCGACGCTCAGCGCAGCTCGATCCCGCGCAGCACGCCCTGCATGGGCGGCAGCTGCGCCACCAAGGACACCAGTTCCCGGATGCTCTCGGTCGCGGTCTTGGCGCGCACGCTGGCGATCTGCGTCCGCACGGTCGAGATCGCCACGCCGTTGCGCTGCGCGATCTCCTGCGGCTGGAGCCCGTCGCACAGCGACTGCAGCACCTGCCGCTCGGCCGCCGTCAGCTGATGCTCACGCGCGAAGGCCAACATCGGCAGCTCCCCGCACAGGCTGCGTTTGCCCAGCACCAGCAAGGCCTGACCCTGCCGCATCGCGCTGTCCTGCAAGGGCAGCACCGACAGCGACAGCCGCGACCCGCCACGTCCGAGACAGATGAGATGACGCAAGCCGCGCTGCGCGTCCGCGAGCGCCTGTTCCAGCCGTTGCTGGTCCAGCCGCTGCGACGCCACCAGCGCGCCGTCGATGAGCTGCAGCGGCGAGCGCTCGTCGAGCTGCCCGCGCGCGCTGCTGTTGGCATAGAGCAGCTGTCCGTCGCCGGTCACGAGACAAACCCCCAGGTCGATCTCCTCCAGCGCATGGCGCCACCAGCGATCCGGCGTCCCGCGCCGGCGCTCCGGCCCGCGATAGGACACGAGCCATCCCAACTCGGGGGTCCTCCCCTGTGTTCCGTCCATGGCGGCCTCCACTGTTCGGTTTCTTCGATACCGAGCCCGCGACGCCCGTCTTTCCGGTCTGAGGCCGGTTAAGGCGATATCGGGCGCCAGGGCGAATGGTAGATCGGCGCCCGCCGCTTGCGTAGCCGCGTTTGCGCCGTGCCGCCCCCTAGGCCTGGGGGGACGCGATGTCGCTTTCCATCGACGGATTCCGGAAAGCACCGTCCCGGTGCGATCCCGGGGCGATCCCCGGGGCCGCCGGGCGCTCCCGCCGGCGCCGACCGCCCGCGCCGCCCGCGCCGCTCAAGTCGATCAGCTCGTCCAGATCGCTCAGGCCATGAAGCCCAGATCGCTGGTCGCGAAGTTCCCGATGTTGGGCAACACGGTACGCAACTCCGTCGCCGGCACGCCCATCCACAGCGCCAGCGTGGAGGCCAACTGATCGACGCCCGTCGTCGGCAGCAGCCGGCCCTGGCCGACGTCGTCCGGCCCGTTGACGCTCACCGACGGCGCCGTCCCGTAGAAGCGCCCGCCGCGCACCGCGCCGCCCATGACGAAGTGATGCGATCCCCAGCCGTGATCGGCGCCGTCGCCGTTGGAACTCAGCGTGCGGCCGAAGTCCGAGGCGGTGAAGGCCGTGACACGATCCGACATGCCCAGCTCGCCCATCGCCGCGTCGAAGCTGGCCATCGCGCCGCCCACCTGCTGCATCAACTGCGGATGTCGCGAGGTCAGCCCGTCATGCAGATCGAAACCGCCCAGCGACACGAAGAACACCTGCCGCGTGGTCCCCAGCGCCGAGCGCGCCCCGATCAGCCGCGCCACCATCTTGAGCTGCTGTGACAGCGAGTCCGTCGCGAACGCGGTGCTCAGCGAGGCGCCGCCGCCCAGCGCCGAGCTCAGGGTCGACTGCAGATCGATCGAGCGCGCCGTGATCCGATTGAGCTCCTGCTCCATCGCATGGCTGCGCTCCTCGCTGATCAGCGACTTGAGCAGGCTGGCACAGGCCGAGGAGCCGAACAGCGAGCTGCCCACGCCGTTGATGGGCGGCTTGCCGCCGGCGCCCATCTGATATTGAAAGGCCGAGTTGCCGGCCTGGAAGACGGCGTTGCCCGACAGGTTGATGCAGGTCAGCGCGGACTTGCCGTTGGCCGCCAGCATCATGTCGGCCATGCGGCCGCCCCAGCCGGTGGTCGCGCCCTCGACGTTCGAGGACTGCCAGAGGCTCTGCTGGTCGTTGTGCGAGAAGAGCTTGGGCGGCAGCGGCACGCTGGCCGCCTTGAACTGCGCCAGCGTGGTCGGCGCCATCAGCGTGCCCACGTTGAGCATCACGCCCAGCCGACCCGCGTCGAACACCGGCTTGATCGCCGACAGCCCCGGCGCGAGCGCCATCTGCCGGCCGTCCGGCAGCGCGATGGTCGGCGCCAGCGCGGTCGCGGCCAGCGCGTCGCGGCCAATGGCCAGCGTGGGGCGGATCGCCTGGTAAGCCTGATGGCTGGCGGTGTCGTAGGGGATGACCGTGTTGCCGTAGTCGTTCCCGCCATAGAGGAACACGCACACCAGCGCGCGGTAGTCGCCGGGCGAGGCCGTGGCCGCAGCGGCGTCGTTGATCGCGGCCAGCTGCAGCGCCCAGGGCGCGGCGCCGCCGACCACGGACACGGCCGAGGCGCGCTTGAGGAACTCGCGGCGACGCAGCGAAGGAAGCTTGGAGATGTGGGTCACTTCTGCACCTGATATTCCGGGCACGCCAGCAGCAGCATCCAGCCGGCGCGCGCGCGATTGAGCTTGCCGGCGTCGGTGGACGCGCCGATCGAGGACAGCGCCGTGGCGATGCGCTGCTGGGTGGCGTTGGAGATGCCGTCGCCCGCAAGCAGCAGCGCCTGCCGCGCCACCATCGCGCGCGGATCGGCCGCCAGCGCCACGTCGGCGGCCATGTCCGTCTTGACGTCGCCGAAGCCGTTGGTCAGCACGTCCTGCATGAAGTTGAGGTAACCGGTGACGGTCACCTCGTTGAGCAGCTGGAACTCCGGCGCCGTCGTCGCGCTGGCCGCCATGGCCGAGTTCGGCGGCACGTAGCCCGGCCGGAAGAAGTTGAAGACCGAGGGACTGAAGAAGGGGCTCTGGCCCAGGTGCTTCTCGGCGTCCAGGGTTTGATAGGTGCCGCTCCAGCCGCTGGTGGCGACCATGCCGCTGCTGCGCGCGACCTGGATGAAGCGCTGCACCGGCTCGCGCAGCTTGCCGGAGCTGGCGCCGCCCTCGGGCAGGCGGGCCTCGACGTCCAGCAGCACCGCCTTGAGCACCGCCTTCAGATCGCCGCGCACCCCCTGGCCGTTGTCGTTGAAAGCCTGCGCGACGCGCTGCACGTAGGCCGCGCTCGGGTTGGAGCAGACCAGGCGCTGGATCAGCTGCCGCCCGAAGAAGGGGCCGACGTTGGGGTGATTGGCGAGCACGTCCAGCGCCTGCCGCAAGGCGGTCGGACCGTCGGCGCCGGCCGGGATGGTCGTGCCCAGCACCGACTTCGCGCCGGTCGAGAAATTCGACGCGTTGTGCTTCATGGGCAGCCGCAGGTTGCCGTACTCGCTGCCGGTGCTGGCGGTGTCCAGATCCCAGCCGGTGAAGGCCCGCGCCATCTGCGTGACGGTGGTCTGGTCGTAGGTCTCGATCGGGCGGCCGGCGCTCATGATCGGCGTGCCGTCCAGATTCAGCTGCACCAGCCCGATGGTGAAGAGCTGCATCACCTCGCGGGCGAAGTTCTCGTCGGGCTGACGGCCGGTCGCCGCATCCTCCTTCTTGCTGCCGCGCATCGCGAGGTAGCCGCCCATCGCCGGCGACAGCGTCACCGCCTCGAGCAGCTGGCGAAAGGTCCCGAAGGCATTCGCCTCCAGCGTATCGGCGTAGCCGGCCATCAGCATCGTGCGCCAGGCCGAGGAGAAGCCCATGCCCGAGACCACGAAGATCTCCGACAACGCCAGCACCATGCGCTGGCGCAGCTGGTCCTGCGAGCTGATGAACTTGCACCAGACGCTCTTGTAGAAGCCGTTGTAGAAGTCGTAGCGGTTGGCTTCGGCCGCGTAGCCGTTGCGGATGATCCAGTCCCAGTGCGACTCGCTGCGCGGCGCGAGGAACTGCAGGTCCAGCCAGGCGCTGTAGCCGATGGACTTGAGGCTGGCGATGTCCGCCTCACTCGCGGCGAAGCCGGCTTGCGCGAGGAAGCGCGCGGCCTGGGCGTCGGTGGGCAGCGGCAAGGTGGCCGCGGGTGCCGCCGCGGGAGCGGGAGCGGGGGCAGGCGCGCCGCCGTTGTCCGTTCCCGGCGCGGGAGCCGGAGCCGGCGTGGGGGCGGGGCTCGGTGCGGGGCTGGGAGCGGGCGACGGCGTCGGCGCGCCGCTCGGGTGCTCGGAGGAGCCGGAGTCGCCTCCTCCTCCACCGCAGGCGCTGAGCGCGGCGGCGGCGGCCGTCACGGCGGCGGAAGACCAGGGGAATCGGAACATGGCGTGGGCGGGGTCGGTACTGCTGACGCCCGGGACTCTAGGGAGTTCCGCCCCCTGAATCAGCCGCCCAATCGCAACAGCGGAAAGACTGGGAAACGCATTCGGTTACCGTGGCTTTCGACCTCGACGAACGCGAGTTTCCCCAGTGATCATCGGCCCTGTCGCCGATCAACCGGTAATTCTTCCGGTCCTGGCCGCGCGATCGTGAGGCTTCTCACGCGGCAGGGACCGCCCTCCCCGCCCGCCCGCATCGCTTGTCCTCCGCGGCTGTCGACGCCGATGTAATTGACGGCGACAAACCCGCCAATCCCGGCGATCGACGCCGGGAGCGGGCCTCGCTCAAGCCGCGAAGAGACCGAGGTCTTTCTGGTTGAAGTTCACGATCCCCGGGAGCACCCCCGGCAGGTCGGTCGGGGACACGCCCATCCACAGCGCCAGCGTCGCAGCCAGCTGATCGACCGCGGTGGTCGGCAGCAAGCGGCCCTGGCCGACGTCGTCCGGACCGTTGACGCTGACCGAGGGCAGCTGGCCGTAGAAGCGCCCGCCCTTGACCGCGCCGCCCATCACCAGGTGATGGCTGCCCCAGCCGTGATCGGAGCCGTCGCCGTTGGAGCTCAGCGTGCGGCCGAAGTCCGAGGCGGTGAAGGTCGTGACGTTCTGCGCGACGCCCAGCTCGCGCAGCGCGGCGTCGAAGCTGGCCATCGCGTTGCCGACCTGCCCCAGCAGACCCGGATGCTGCGCGACCAGGTTGTCGTGCAGGTCGAAGCCGCCGATGGAGACGAAGAAGACCTGCCGCGTCGCGCCCAGCGCCGAGCGCGCGCCGATCAGCCGGGCGACCGTCTGCAGCTGGGCCGCGAGGCTGTTCGTCTCGAAGGCCGTCTGCAGGGTCTGAGAGGCCAGCGCGGTGCTCACCGTACCCTGCGCGCTGATGGAGCGCGCGGTGACGCGGTTGAGCTCCTGCTCCATCCAGTGCGAGCGGTCGGCGGTGACCAAGGCCTTGAGCGCGTCCGCGCAGGCCTGCGACCCGAAGACCGGCTTGGTTGCGCCGTTCAGGGCGACGGCGCCGGAGCTGCTCATCTGGTACTGCACCGCCTGGCCGCCCGACATGAACACCGCGTTGCCCGAGACGTTGATGCAGGTGAAGGTCGCGTTGCCGTTGCCGCCCAGGAACTGGTCGCCCAGCCGGCCGCCCCAGCCCGAGGTGGAGCCCTCCGGCTTGGACGATTGCCACAGGCTCTGCTGGTCGTTGTGGGAGAACAGCTTGGGCGGCAGCGGCACGTTACCGGCCTTGTACTGCGCCAGCGTGGTGGGCTGCATCAGCGTGCCGATGTTCAGCATCACCGCCAGGCGGCCCGCGTCGAAGACCGGCTTGAGCGCGGACATCGTCGGCGCCAGCGCCATCTGGCGGCCGTCGGGCAGCGCGACCGACGGCGTCAGCGCGGTCGCCGCCAGCTGCTCGCGCGGCGTGGCCAGGGTCTGGCGGATGGCGGCGTAGGCCTGGTGGCTGGCGGCGTCGTAGGGGACCAGCGTGTTGCCGTAGTCGTTGCCCCCATACAGGAACAGGCAGACGATGGCCTTGTAGTCGCCAGGGACGGCCGCCGCCGCGGCCTCGTTGATCGCGGCGAGCTGCAGGGCCCAGGGCGCGGCCGTGCCGGCCACCGACAGCGCCGAGGCGCGCTTGAGGAACTCACGGCGGCGCAGCGCCGGCAGCTTGGAGACATGAGGCATGACAGGCTTCCCGTTCACTTCTGCACCTGATAGTCGGGCGCGGCCATCAGCAGCAGCCAGGCCGCCTTGACGCGGTTGAGCTTGCCGGCGTCGGTGTCCGCCTTGATCGAGCCGACGGCGGTCGCGATGGTGGCGACGGTCGCGTCGGCCAGGCCGCCGCCGGTCATCAAGAGCGCCAGGCGCTGCACCAGCGCATTGGCATCGGCGGCCACGGCGAGGTCGGCGGTGTAGTCGGGCTTCATGTCGCCGATGCCGTTGCCGATCAGGCTTTGCATGAAGTTCAGATAGCCGGCGACGGTCGATTCATTGCAGAGCTGGAACTCCGGCGCGGTGATCGCGTTGGCGCCCAGTTGCGAGTTCGGCGGGACGTAGCCCGGCCGGAAGAAGTTGAAGACCGAGCCGCTGCGCATCGGGCTCTGGCCCAGACGCGTGGCGGGGTTGCTGGTGTCGCCGATGGCCCAGAGGTCGCCGGGCGAGCTCAGGTTCACGCTGCGCGCCCACTGGATCAGGCGCACCACCGGCTCGCGCAGCTTGCCGGTGGCCGGGCCGGTCGAGGGCTGGCGGGCTTCCGCATCGAGCAGGATGGCGCGGATCACCGCGCGCAGATCGCCGCGCTGGCCCTGGCCGTTGTTGTCGAAAACCGCGGCGACGCGCTGCACATAGGCCGCGCTGGGGCTGGAGCACACCAGACGCTGGATCAGCTGGCGGCCGATGAAGGGGCCGACGTTGGGATGCGCGACCAGCGTGTCCAGCGCGATCTTCATCGCGGCGGCGCCGTCGGCGGTGTCGGGGATGGCGACGTCCAGCACCTTCTTCGCGCCGGTGGAGAAACGGCTCGCGGTGTTGACCATCGGGCGCTTCATGTAGCTCGGGTCCGCGCCGTTGGGCGCGGCGGTGTCGAAGTCCCAGCCGGTGAAGACCCGGGCCAGCTCGGTGATCTGCGCCAGGGTGTAGGTGTCGGTGCTCTTGCCGCCGCTGAGCTTGGGCGTCCCGTCGGGATTCAGCTGCGTCAGGCCGATGGTGAAGAGCTGCATCACCTCGCGGGCATAGTTCTCGTCGGGCTGACGGCCCGTCTTGGGATCTTCCTTGCGGTTGCCGCGCATGGCCAGATACACACCCATCGCCGGCGACAGCGTGACGCCTTCGAGCAGCGCGCGGAAGCTGCCGAAGCAGTTGGACTCCAGCATGTCGACGTAGGCGCCGGTGGCCAGGCCCGGCCAGCTGATGGGCAGGCCGTTCATCGAGACGACGAAGATCTCCGACAAGGCCAGCACCACGCGCTGGCGAAGCTGGTCCGGCGAGCCGATCAACTTGCGCCACAGCGTGGCGTCGACGCCGGCCAGGCTGAATCGGTAGGCCTCGACGTTGTAGCCCTTGGCGCTGAGCCAGTCGTAATGGCTCTGGCTGCGGGGCGCGGCGAACTGCTGGTCCAGCCAGGCCGAGTAGCCGATGGACTTCACCGTGGCGATGTCGGCGGTGCTCGCGGCGAAACCCGCCTGCGCCAGGAAGCGCGCGGCCTGGGCATCGGTCGGTGGAGTCGAGGTCTGCGGATTGCTGCCGGGATTGCCGCTGCCGCTGGTGTCAGGACCGGAGGCGTCACCGCCGCCGCCACCGCAGGCCGCCAGCAGCGACGCCGACAAGGCGGCGGCGGCCACGCCGGAGGAGGCCGTCAGCGGACTCGCCAGCGGACCCGCATCGGCTGCGATGGCAGGGGATTCAATCTCGGCAAGGGGCGGTGCGGCAGTCATCTCGGGCATCGGCTCGAAGCAGCGGATGCGCGATGGTGACGATCAATTCGCACGAATGCACCGTCATTCGTACAACAGGTGAAAGGCCCGGCAACAGCTTGTTGCGGCGTGATTTCCGCACGGGCGGTTTGCTTCAGGCTCGGTTAGGCGGAAACAAACATGAAAATGGGCCAGGTCTTGCCTGGCCCTTGCTTCGCTGCCTTGCGGGGCGTCGTCGTTCAGAGCAGCGGGACGCCGGTCCTGCTTTGGACGAACTCGCGGCTGACTTCGGGGGCCAGCTCGACCAGCTTCAGACCCTGCGGGGTGACGTCCATCACCGCCAGGTCCGTGATGATGCGGTTCACGACGCCGACACCCGTCAGGGGGAGCGTGCACTTGGGGATGATCTTCAGATCCTCCGTGCCGTCCTTCTTGCGGGCCACGTGCTCCATCAGCACGATCACGCGCGGGACGCCGGCGACGAGGTCCATCGCGCCGCCCATTCCCTTCACCATCTTTCCGGGGATCATCCAGTTGGCCAGGTCGCCGTGCTCGCTGACCTGCATCGCGCCGAGGATGCTCAGGTTGATCTTGCCGCCGCGGATCATCGCGAAGCTGTCATGGCTGCCGAAGATCGAGCTGCCGGGAATGGTCGTCACCGTCTGCTTGCCGGCGTTGATCAGGTCGGCGTCGACCTCGTCATCCGTCGGGAAGGGGCCGATGCCCAGCATGCCGTTCTCGCTCTGCAGCCAGACTTCCTTGTCCGCGGGAACGAAGTTGGCCACCAGCGTCGGAATGCCGATGCCGAGATTCACATAGAAGCCGTCCTCCAGCTCCTGCGCGGCGCGTGCCGCCATCTGGTCTTGGGTCCAGGGCATGTCGATCTCCTCAGGCGGCGGGACGGATGGTGCGCTTCTCGATGCGCTTCTCGGGATTGGGGTTGTGCACGATGCGGTGTACATAAATCCCCGGCAGATGGATCGCGTCGGGATCCAGCTCGCCGACCTCGACGACCTGCTCCACCTCGACGATCGTCACCTTGCCCGCCATCGCGGCCGCCGGATTGAAGTTGCGCGCCGTGCGGCGGAACACCAGGTTGCCGCTCTTGTCCGCGACATGCGCCTTCACCAGCGCCACGTCCGGATTCAGCGATCGCTCCATCACGTACTGGTGGCCGTCGAACTCGCGGATCTCCTTGCCCTCGGCCACCATCGTGCCGACGCCGGTCCGGGTGAAGAAGGCCGGGATGCCCGCGCCACCGGCGCGCAGCTTCTCGGCCAGCGTGCCCTGCGGGGTGAACTCCAGCTCCAGCTCGCCGGCCAGGTACTGGCGCTCGAACTCCTTGTTCTCGCCGACGTAGCTGGAGATCATCTTCTTGATCTGCCGCGTCTCCAGCAGCTGGCCCAGGCCGAAGCCGTCCACCCCCGCGTTGTTGGAGATGACCGTCAGGCCCTTGGCGCCGCTGTCCCGCAGCGCCGCGATCAACGCCTCCGGAATGCCGCACAGGCCGAAGCCGCCCACCGCCAGCAACTGTCCGTCGCCGACGACCCCTTCCAACGCCGCATGGGCACTGGGATAAAGCTTGTTCATCCGTTGTCTCCTGTTGCCGGTCCCGACCGCGTCGCCCGCGCGCTCACCCCAACGGGCGATGTCGAGCGCGGCCTGAACTCCGTCGGCGAATCTACTACGTAAGCCATTACGTAAGCGCTACGTAGAATTGATTAAGCATCATCCCCCGCCAGCGACCCCGCAGCGACGCCAGACAAGGAATCCCGATGCCCATGCCCCTCGACGAGTTGCGCGCGCAGATCCCGCAGATCTTCGCGCCCTGGATCCTCGCACTCGACATCCAGCCCGTCCATGCGGAGAACGGGCTGCTCCGCATGGAGATGCCGGTCACGCCGGCGCTCGTGCATGTGGGCGGCGTGATGTGCGGCCAGGCCAGCATGGCCGCCGCGGACACCGCGATGGTGCTGCTGATGATGAGCGAGCTCGGCGAGTTCCGCCCCATGACCACGGTCCAGCTGCAGTCCAGCTTCCTGCGCCCGGTCTCCGGCGCGCGCTGCACGATCGAGGCGCGCCTGCTGCGCTGCGGCAAGAAGCTCGCCTTCGGCCAGATCGACCTGCTCGACGAGCAGGGCAAGCTGGCCGTGCAGTCCACCACCACCTACGCGCTGCTGTGAGCGACGCCGTGAGCCTGGACTACCGCACCGCCTTCGATCAGGCGCCCATCGGCCTGGTGATCTCCGAGAACCGCCTGATCAAGGATTGCAACCGGCTGTTGCTCGAGATGTTCGGCGCGCAGCGCGAGCAGCTCATCGATCGCAGCTTCGCGCTGCTCTATCCCAGCCCCGCCGAATTCGAGCGCACCGGCGAGCGCATCGTCGCCAGCCTCGATGCCGACGGCTATTACGCCGACGAGCGGGTGATGAAGCGCGTGGGCGGACCGCGCGGCGGGGAGATGTTCTGGTGCCATGTGTCGGGCCGCGCGCTCGATCCGGCGCGGCCGCACGCCAGCGGCATCTGGAGCTTCGAGGACCTGTCGGCCACGCGTCAGCTCAAGGCCGATCTCACGCCGCGCGAGCGCGAGATCGCCGCACTGCTGATCGAGGGCCTGACCAGCAAGCTCATCGGCCGCAAGCTGGGCGTGAGCCCGCGCACCGTCGACGTCTACCGCGCGCGGCTGATGAAGAAGTACGGCGCGGCGAGCACGCCGGACCTGGTGCACAGGCTGCTGGTCTCGTAACCCCCATTAACACGGGCATCGCGCAAGACCTGCCCCCGGATGTGCGATTTCATCGATGATTTGCGGGGCAACCCGGGGATGCGCGAGTGATTTCTCGCGCACAATACGCGCCGTCCGGCCGCTGCGCCGGGCTTAACTTGCAAGAGTCCAATCGAATGAACAAGACCGAACTGATCGAACACCTGGCTTCCAAGCATGAGCTGACCAAGGCCGAAGCCGGCCGCATTCTGGAAACGCTGCTGGACGCCGTGGTCACCACGGTGAAGAAGGGCGGCGCCGTGTCCATCCCGGGCTTCGGCTCCTTCAAGCAGCACGCTCGCGCCGCACGCACCGGCGTGAACCCCAGCACCGGCGACAAGATCAAGATCGCCGCCGCCAAGCTGCCGAAGTTCACCCCGGGCGCCGGCTTCAAGGCCGCCGTGGACCCGAAGGCCGCCGCCCGCAAGGCTGCCGCAAAGCCGGCCAAGGCCGCCAAGGCTGCTGCCCCGAAGGCCGCCGCCAAGCCCGCCAAGAAGGCCGCCAAGAAGTAATCACTTCTGGATCGCGCCGATCGCGGATTCATCTCCGCGGTCCCGAACAAACCCGGCCTTTGCCGGGTTTGTTTTTTTGCTTCTACAGTTCCGACCATGTCCGCCGCGCCCGATCTCCGCGTGCTGTCGCTCATCCCGCCGATGACTCAGCTCAACACGCCCTACCCCTCGACCGCTTATCTGACGGGGTTTCTGCGCTCGCGCGGCCTGCCCGCGACGCAGCGCGATCTGGCGCTGGCCCTGGTGCTGCGGCTGTTCTCCCGCGACGGTCTGCAGCGCGTGCGCGCCGCCGTGCACGCGATCGCCCTGCCCGATCGCGGCATCGCCTCGCGCCAGTTCGACGAGCAGTTCGACCGCTACCTCGCCACCATCGCGCCCACCATCGCCTTCCTGCAGGGTCGCGATCCGACGATCGCGCACCGCATCAACACGCGGGCCTTCCTGCCCGAGGGCTCGCGCTTCCAGTCGCTGGACGTCTACGTCTCCGAAGAGGGCGAGGACCCCTTGGCCTGGGCTTTCGGCGCGCTGGGCCTGCAGGATCGCGCGCGGCATCTGGCCACGCTGTATCTGAACGATCTGGCCGACGTTCTGCGCGAATCGGTCGATCCGCGCTTCGAGTTCGTCCGCTATGCCGAGCAGCTCGCCACCAGCCAGCCCACCTTCGATCCGCTGCGCGACGCGCTGGACGCCGACACCAACCTCGTCGACGAGCTGCTGCGCGAGCTGACGCTGGAGGCCATCGACGCCGAGCGGCCCGACGTGGTGCTGCTGTCGGTGCCCTTCCCCGGCGCGGTCTACGCGGCGCTGCGCATCGGCCAGACGATCAAGCGCGAGCGGCCGCACATCCAGGTGCTGCTGGGCGGCGGCTTCGTCAACACCGAGCTGCGCGAGCTCACCGAGCCGCGCCTCTTCGATTACGTCGACTATGTGACGCTCGATGCGGGCGAGCGCCCGCTGCTGGCGCTGCTGGAGCACATCGCCGGCAAGCGCGGCCGCCAGCGCCTGGTGCGCTGCTTCGTGCGCGAGCGCGAGGGCGAGCTCGCCGGCCAAGTCCGCTACATCAACTTCGCCGAGCCCGACGTGCCCTTCGAGGACGTGGGCACGCCGACCTGGGACGGCCTGCCGCTGCGCGACTACCTGTCGCTGCTGGACATGCTCAACCCGATGAACCGGCTGTGGAGCGACGGCCGCTGGAACAAGCTGACCGTCGCGCACGGCTGCTACTGGAAGAAGTGCAGCTTCTGCGACATCACGCTGGACTACATCTCGCGCTACGAGGCGGCCTCGGCAAAGACGCTGGTGGACCGCATCGAGGCGATCGTCGCGGAGACGGGTCAGACCGGCTTCCACTTCGTCGACGAGGCGGCCCCCCCGAAAGTCCTCAAGGCGCTGGCGCAGGAGCTCATCGATCGCGGCGTGTCCATCAGCTGGTGGGGCAACGTGCGCTTCGAGAAGACCTTCACCCCCGAGCTCTGCCAGCTGCTGGCCGACAGCGGCTGCATCGCGATCAGCGGCGGGCTGGAGGTGGCCTCGGATCGGCTGCTCAAGCTGATGCAGAAGGGGGTGTCGGTCGAGCAGGTCGCGCGGGTGACGCGGGCCTTTACCGAGTCCGGCATCCTGGTCCACGCCTACCTGATGTACGGCTTCCCGACGCAGACGGTGCAGGACACCGTGGATGCGCTGGAGTACGTGCGCCAGCTCTTCGAGCACGGCTGCATCCAGAGCGGCTTCTTCCACCGCTTCGCCTGTACGGTGCATTCACCGGTGGGGCAGGACCCCTCGGCCTTCGGCGTGGAGCTGCTGCCGCTGCCGCCCTCGCCGTTCGCGAAGAACGACGTGGGCTTCGTGGATCCGACCGGCACCGACCACGATGCCATGGGCGAGGCGCTGAAGAAGGCGCTCTACAACTTCATGCACGGCATCGGCCTGGAACAGGACGTGCGGCGCTGGTTCAGCGTGCGCGTGCCCAAGCCCAAGGTGCCCCGCCACTTCATCGGCGAGGCGCTGCAGCGGGTGCATTGAGCGCGCCGGCTGGCGAAAGCTCAGTTCGGACGGACGCCGGGGAAAAAATCGACCTCGGTCGTCGCAGTCCCGCCGGGTCCCACCGTCGGGACCGACGCATCCGGCGTGGCATCCGGCTTGCCGCGACTTCCCCCGCCTGAGGATCGCGGCCCGAAGATGGCTTGCAGGATAAGGCAGGCGCACATCCAGCTCTTCCACAGGCTGCCGCCGCTCACGGCTTGGCATTCATTCGACGAAAGGGGTCTCAACACAGGCTCCGACAGTTGAAGAAGCCGATGTGTGCGTCCCTGCCGGACCGTCGCTCGACATCCTCATCGCCCATCGCCCATCGCCCATCGCCCATCGGGCAATCCGGGCCTCAGCGCATCGCGGCAGGAATCACGATGCCCGGCATGGCGCTGGGCGCCGCGGCGGTCGGATCGGGCAGGCGGACCGGACGCACGTCCAGCCGCACATCCAGCAGCGTGACATCGCGCGCGTCGCCGCCGTCGTCGATCCAGCCCTGCGTGTCGGATCCCCGATAAAGACGGAAGACGAAGCCGGTGCGGTCGCGCTCGCCGGTCGCGCCGGGGCGCACGCGGGCCGCCATCGCGCGCACTTCCGCGGCGGGCGAGCTCAGCAGCTCGGCCATCGCCTGGACGATGCGGTTGTCGCCGAGGATGTCGGGCTGGAAGGTGTCGACCGGTCCGCGCGTGGGCATCGGTTGGCCCTGCGCGGAGGCGCGCACGGGCACGGCGGGATTCGCGGCGGTCTTGCGGGCGGCGGGCTCGGTGACGCCGCTGCGCAGGTCGTGCCGGTCGCCGCTGTCCAGATAGCTGAGCCGCGCGCCGCGCACGTTCAGCACGCCCAGCGCCGGATCGCTGCGGGCATCGCGCAGATCGACCAGCAGCGCGCCGCGCGCGCCGATGATGTCCACGCGCTGGTCCCGAATCACGGCGGCGCTGTTCTCCTCGACCCCCAGGCCCAAGCGATAGCCCTTGGCCAGCATCAGCGGCAGCATGCGACCGATGCGTCCGCGCTTGAGGAAGTGCTGGTCGACGAAGAGGTCGTCGCCGATGAAGCCCAGGCCGCGGTCGACCTCCTGCCCATCGCGCATCTGACCGCGCATGACACCCATGACGTCGAGCGCGTCGCGGAACATGACGCGGCTCATGATGGCCGCGCCCGCGCTGGTACCGGCCACGACCCCGCCGCGTCGATAGACCTCCCAGATCGCGTCGAGCATCGGCGTCGCCTGCCCTTGCGGGAGCAGCGTGTCCACGATGAAGCCTTGCGCGCCTCCGGAGAAGAACACCGCGTTGGACGCGCGCACCTTGGCGAGCAGTTCCGGATCGGCGAGGTTCTTCTGCAGGTCGGCGCCCTCCAGCCGCGGCGCGACGGGGATGTGCTCGGCCTGGGCGCCGTGGCGCACGAGTTCGTCGATGATGGTCTGTGCGGAACGCTCCGGGGCGACCGACGCGGTGGCGAGCACCGAGAAGCGCGCGACGCCGGGTCCGCCGGCCTCGTCGACGATGCGGCGCCAGACCGCGTCGTTGTCCATGCGCAGAGCGCCGCCGATGACGATGGCCGTCTGCGCCGAAGCCGCGCTAGCGCCGATCAGGCCTGCAAGCGCGATCAGCGCCAGCGCCCCGCGCCGGATGGCGAGCCCAAGATCCCGGGTCGAGATGAAACGAGGTGCGTCCATGCCGCCTATCTTGCATATCGCGTGCCGGATGGGAAGCGGGTCGGACCTTCAACATGGGGATGGCCGGGAGGAAGCGCCGGATGTCGAGGTCCTGTGCTACGGCCCGCCAGCGCGTGGGTGACAGGTGTTCGTCGGTGTGTGAGAGCGCCAAGCCGGTGCGGCGAGCCCCATCGCGAGGCGCCGCCGGGACGTTCAGCGGGCGTCGCGATCGCGCGGCTGACGGCCCTTGCGGGCCTTGCGCAGGCGATAGAACAGCAGCGGCGCGAAGACGGCGATGCCGATGGCCAGCGGGAGCAGGCTCCCGCCCTTGCCGGGCTGGTTCAAGCCGCGCAGCATGCCCATCAGCTGGCCGAAGCCGCTGACGATCAGCCACAGGAAGAAGAACGTGACCAGCGCGGAGAGCGAAAGGCCGAGGAGGGTGCGTTTCATCCGGCGATTTTCTCCCGCAGCCACTCCGGCAGCGGAATCGCCTTCTGCACCGTCGCGTCCTGCCACACCGTGGTCGCGCCGCCCGACGCGTAGATCACGCCCGGTTCGTCGACGCGCTCCAGCGTGATCCAGGTGTCGAAGCTGGAACGGCCCGGATTCGACACGTAATGCCGCGCGAGGATGTCGCCCGGATAGGTCAGCTGGCGGTGGAAGTTGCAGAAGGCGTTCACGATCACCGGCCCCTGCCCCGCCGGCGACGGCGCGCCGCCCAGGCTGTCCAGCCATTCGATGCGCGCCATCTCCAGATAGCGGAAATAGACCGTGTTGTTCACATGGCCCATCGCGTCCATGTCGCCCCAGCGAATCTGGATGCGGGTTTCGTGGACGAGCGTCTTGTCTTCAGGGATGTCGATGCGCATGGTGGCGGACGGAGAGTTGACCGCGTCATTTCAGCATGCCAGGGCCGACCGGCGCTGTCCCTTCAGCGTCGTGTCTCTCGGGGAGTCCGCCCATCGGCATCGTCCACCGCCCGCCAGAACACATACCGCGCTCGATACGGCACGGTGGCGCGCCGGCCGATGTGCGCGCCATCGCACCCTGCCGCAGGGGCGACGCCGCCCTGTGTCTCCAGGCGTTGAATGCTCGTGGTCTGCGCGAGCACCCCGCGGTTCTGATACGGCTGCGCATTGATCAAAAGCCAAGGAATCGCCTCGGCGCGCGGCGCGGGCTGACTGCGTGACACGCGCCCGATGACGCCGGACCCATCAGGCCAAGTCCATGTCGGCCCAGCCCCATGCCTCCCGACGATCCGCCCTCCGGCATCCTCAAGCAGCGCGTCAGGCAAGGACAGACGCCAAGCCGGCGCCTCACCAGCATCGTCGCGCACCGCGCATTCATAGATCTGGTGTCCCACACCATCGACTCGAAGAAAAATCTCCTCGCCCGCCCCAGGCGCCAGTGCGACCTGCAGCTTGCGCCCCGCGGAGTTGATCTCCTCGCTTGTCGATGAGGCACATCCCCACAGGAGGCCTGTACCAGTCAACAGACCGGCCAAGAGCGCTTGTCGCATGCGTCGTTCTCCAGGACTTCGGACGGAAACGTCCGGCAAGACCTGGCACCGAACGACCGCCGAGCGTCGCGCATCCAGCGGCGCGTATCAGTGCGGCGAGCGACGCCCCCCGGATCAAGGCCCCTTCTGACCCGAGCTCAGGTGCGACCGAAAGCGAGTCGGTTCGCGCTCAGGCGATGCCCAGCTCCGCTTGAATGCGCGCGACCGCGGCCTTCAGCGCGTCGACTTCGGCGCGCAACGCCGCGATCTCCTCGTCGCGCGCGCTGTTCGATGACGAGCCGCCCGACGACGACAATGCCGACGCCGCCGGAATCGCCGGCTCACCGCTGAGCAGATGCGCCCAACGCGCCTCTCGCGCGCCCGGCGCCTTGGGCAGCTTCACCGCCAATGGGGGCGCTCGCTCGGCCAGCTCGTCGAGGAAGCCCTCGACCGAGGACACGTCGGCGAAGCGGTGAATGCGCTCGCAATTGAGGCGCAGCTCCGCCGAGGTCTGCGGCCCGCGCAGCATCAGCACCGTCAGCAGCGCCTCGGCTTGTCCGGGCACGCCCAGCACCCGCTTCATGTTGTGCTCGAAGCGCGCCACGCGGCTGCCGCTCACGCTGTTGACCAGGCTCATCGCCTTGAGCTCGTCCAGCACCGCGGCCACGTCCGACTCGCTCGCGTTCATCACGGGATCGCGCGCGGTTTTCTGGTTCACGCCCAGCGTCAGGCTGTTCAGCGACATCGGGTAGCTGTCCGGCACCGTGGACTCTTTCTCCACCAGCACGGCCAGCACGCGCGCTTCCAGCGCGCTCAGTTCTCTCACAGCCATCGGGCCCTTGTCCTCTTCTGTTTTCTGTTCTTGGTTCTCGGCGCTTGGTTCTCGGTCGCGCGTCTCAGACGCCGAAGCCGTCGTCCGCCTGGATGATCGCGCCGTTGATGAAGCGGCTCTCCTTGGCGCACAGCATCAGCAGCGTGGTGTCCAGGTCTTGCGGCGTGCCCACGCGCTTGCGCGGCAGCAGCTCCACCAGTTTGCGGCCCTGCTCGGTCTGCCAGTGGTGGTGGTTGATCTCGGTGTCGATGTAGCCGGGGCAGATGGCGTTGACGTTGATGTCGAACTTGCCCCACTCCAGCGCCATCGCCTTGGTCATGTGGACCACCGCCGCCTTGCTCATCGCATAGACGCCGATCTGCGACAGGACCCGCAGGCCCGCCATCGACGCGATGTTGACGATGCGTCCGCCGGTGAAGGTGCCCGGCGCCGCGCCGCGCGCCCGGGCCAGCATGCGCTTGCCGACTTCCTGCGCGACGAAGAAGGACCCGCGCACGTTCGTGTCCATCACGAAGTCGAAGTCCTCGGGCGTCACGTCGGCCAGGCGCTGCGTGGTGCTCACGCCGGAGTTGTTGATCAGGATGTCCAGCGTCCCGACCTCGGTCTCGGCGCGCGCCACGGCGGCCTTGATGCTGTCGATGTCGGTGACGTCCAGCTGGACGACGTGCGCGTCACCGCCGCCCGCCTCGATCTCGGCGCGCAGCGCCTTCAGGCGCTCCACACGCCGGGCCGCGAGCACCACGCAGGCGCCCGACTTGGCCAGCGTCTTGGCGAACTGCGCGCCCAGTCCACTGGACGCGCCGGTGACGAGGGCCACGCGGCCCTCCAGATCGATGCTGTAGCTCATGAGGAGGTCTCTCGCAAAACTTCGGGACCGGACAGGTGCCGGGCACGATAGCACGCGGGCGTGCGCCCCCGATGATCCCCATGCGACAGCCGCCGGCAAGCCCCCTCCGGTGCCCTCGCCGTGCGGCCGCCCGCGATCTCAGCCGGCCATCACCGTCTCGATCTCCGTCGTCACCTGCGTCATCAGCTTGTGCACCGGGCACTTCTCGGCCACGGCCAGCAGCTGCTGGCGATGCTCGTCGGTGAGCTGCTCACCGACGAAGGTCAGCGTGGTCTTGAGTTTGTAGACGCCCTGCCGCTCCTGCGAGCCGTCGCGCTCGACCTCGACCAGCACGTCCTCCACCGGAATGCCCTTGCGGCGTGCGAACCACAGCACGGTCAGCGCCTTGCAGGCGCCCAGCGAGGAGTCGTACAGCTCATGCGGGTCCGGGCCCGCGTCCTCGCCGCCCCCTTCCACCGACTGGTCGGCGGTCAGGCGATGGTCGCGGATGCTGACCGTCTGGCGCATCGGGCCGGTCTTGTCGCGCTGGATGTGGATGCTCATGAAGACTTCTCCAGGTATGGGATGAACTCGGCCCGCATCCTACGGCGCCTCGCGCCGCTCGACCTCTCCCGTTCGCGCCAGGAGCGCGGCCTCACTGGCCGCCCAAGCGCCGCGCCAGTCCCTGCCCGATGGCGTTGAACTCGCTGCCGGTGAAAGGCATGCGGAACAGCGTCAGGTCCCCGCCGGGCGGCACGGCCTTCGCCAGTCTCCCAGGGTCGGCGTCGCCCGCCGTCACCAGCACGCGCACCACGCTGAAGGTGTCGGGCGGCCGGAGCTCGAAGTTCTTCGCCACCGGCGCGCCGGGCGTACCGACGTCCAGCGTCACCGTGTCGCTGAACATGCGCCACTCGTCGCTGTCCAGGCTCTGCGTCACGCCCCCGACGGCGTTGGCCTCCTGGCCGGACTTCACCTGCACCCGCACCACCGGCATGGCCACCGCGCCGTCCTCCGCGTCCTTGACCAGCCAGACCGACAGGTCGAAGGACTCGCCGTTGCCGCCGAGACCGGTCGCCGGCAGCGCGCCGCCCTTTCGGAGGTCCTTGCCCGCCTGCGCCATCGTCACCGGTCGCTGCTGGATGACCAGCCGCCAGCCCTGCCCGCCCAGCGACGGATCCTGCGCCAGCACACGCCGCGCCTCGTCGCGCAGGAACTCGACCACGCCCGCGGTGCGTAGCGCCACCAGCTCGCCGATGTAGCCTTGCAGCTGCGCGCCGACCACGGGCTGTCCGGCGGCGCGGCGCAGCGCGACCCACTCGTCGATCTGACGCCAGGCCGGATCGCCCGGGGGCAGCAGCCGTTCCAGCTTTCCGAGCGGACCGAGCTGCTCCCACGGCAGCCGCGCGCGCGTGGCGGCGTCCATGTTCTTGGTCTGGCGCTCCGTGCGGGCCATCGCGTCGACCATCTCCCCCGGCGTGGCGCCGGTCGCGCCCTGCGCGGCCCGGCTCGCGGCATTGCCGGTCGAGCCCGTCGCCGGCAGCACCGCCTTGCGCAGCGGATCGTCGAGCGCGCCTCCGCTCGCCATCACATGGTTCATGCGGACCGCCAGATAGCGATCCAGCACCTCCGCCGCCTCGCGGCTCACGCCGGCCTTCTCGAGCTCGCCGAGCAGCCCGCCCCATTCGTTCTGGCGCGCCAGCATCAGCGGCATCGCGTAGAGCGTCGACTCCCGCCGCGCGAGCGCATAGAGCCGGTCGAACTCCGCCAGATGTCGCTGGACCTGCGTGGACAGCCAACGCGGAATCGCGGACGAGGCGCCGCCCGCGCCCTTCGCCGCGCGGCCCAGCACCGTCGCCAGCGCCAGCCGGACCGCGGGCGAAGCGGTCGAGCTCAGCACCTCGTCCACGCTGCGGGCGATGCGCGCCGGCATCAGCCAGACGTCCGTTCGCCCGCGCACCGCGAGCGCCAGCTGCTCCAGATGCCGCAGCAGCGCGAAGCTGTCCTGGCCGCCCTGCTCCGCCGCGCGCGCGACCGGGTTGGCGCCTCGCTTGCTTCCGGTGACGGCGGAGCCCAGTCCCATGACGCTCAGCCCACGGTGAAGAGGTTGAAAGCCTGGGTCGCCAGGAACCAGGCGAGCGAGGGTTCCTCGCCCAGCGCCTGCGCCGGATCGAAGCAGCAGCGCGCCAGCTGGCTCTCACCGCCGAAGGCCGCAAGACCTGAGCCCAGATCGCCGGCCGCCAGGGTCGCGTCCAGCATGAAGGCGGCCGGCGGCGCGACCGCATGCAGCGCGATCATCGCGGCGGTGACGCCGACCGCCTCCAGCGCCCCTTTCACGATGGCGTCCTGCTGAGCCTGCGCATAGGCCGCGACGGCCTGCTCCGAGACCGCGGGCAGGAAGTCGTCCAGCAAGGACATCGGGCCGCCGAAAGGCGCGCCACGCGCCACGGTCTCGGTCGCCTCCTGGATCAACCGCGGATGCGCCCAGACACTGCCCTCGGCGCGCTCGACGACGAAGTGGACCGGATCGCGCGGCGGCTCGCGGCCGTCCAGTGCCTTGCGCAGCTCGCGCGCTGGCCGCTTGGACTGGATGCGGCTGTAGACCTCGCCCTGGACATAGGCCCGGCGCGTGCCCTCCGCGCCGCGGAAGATGCCGGCCAGCTTGCGCGCGATGCGGGCGCCGAGCGCGGCATCGTCCTCCTCGGCGCCGTCGATCACGTCGGCGAAGCCGAAGCGATGCAGTACCGGGAACTCGACCGCCGCGGCGCGACGCGCGGCGACGAAGCTCTGCCGGCACTCGGCCCAGGACGCCAACGCCGCGCGGTGCGTCGTGATCGCGTCCGCGAGCGCATTCGGCAGCGCGCCGGCCTGACGAGCCGCTTCCAGCGCGCGGGCTTGGAGCGCGACCGCGTCGTCGACGCGGCCCGGCGGAACCGCCGCAACGGTGACGGCGCCGACCTTCGCCGCCGTCTTCAGCGCGTCAAAGGCCTGGGCGATGTGACGCGCCTGCTCGGCCTGGGAGAAGGTCTTGGCCTGCGGCGCGAAGCGCTTCAGCAGATCGCGCAGCCGTCGGCCCGACGCGTTGTCGGCCAGCGAGAGCTTGGCCCGCCGCCAGTCCAGCGGTCCGCCGTCGCTGCCGTACAGCCGCAGCAGGCTGTCGACGTGCTCGGCGCCGTTCGCGTGCGCGGGCAGCGACAGCACGCCGAGCGCCTGCTCGCGCGCCTGCGCCATCGCGGTGTCGACACGCTGGCCGAGCAATGCGACCGCCGCATCCTCCAGCACCAGCAATCCCTCGGCCACACGCGGACGCAGCGCCGTCATCGCGCGCTCCAGGTGGTCGATGGCGAGGCGAAAGTCGGCCGCCGGACCGTCGGCACGTCCGCGCAGCGAGCCGGCCAGTCCCGACAGCGAGCTCCGGAACTGCGTCTGGAATCCTTGCACCGCCGGCCAGCCGCGGTGTCGGAACGCGGCGTTCGCATAGGCCTGTACCTCGCCTGGGTCCTCGAAGGGGAAGTCCAGCAGCGTCCAGTCGTCGGGCAGCCTCGCCTTGAGCATCCGCCGCGGGATGCCGGCCTGGCGGCGCGCGCCGGTCACCGAGTTATCACGCCCCTGCAAGGGATCGTCGAGCCGGCGCTCGCCTCCATCGGGCGAAGCGACGAACGTGGGGCCTGTTCCACTCGTGCCGGAGGGGACGGTCGTTCCGGCGGCGGCGGGTTTCAACGCCGGTCGCGTCAGGGCCGGCGCGGAGGCGCCCGGCAGCTTCGCGTCCGCCGGGACAATGCGCGCGTCGATACGGCGGATCGTCGGCGTCGAGTTCGCCGCCGTCCCCGCGGGGGACGCGGCCGGAATGGCCGGAGCGCTCATCGCGGCGCCCTCATTCCCCGCCGATCTCGAAGGGATCGAGCTGCTCGCGCTTGAGCAGCATCTCGCGGCGCTGGACCTCGGCCTGTGCGGCGGCGGCCTCCGCCTTCGCCTGCGCGACGCGCGCGCGGCCCAGCTCGACGTCGTTGACGCGCGAGTCCTCGATGAAGCTTTCCGCCGCGGTGCAGCGGCCCAGGCGCGAGCTCATGTTCACGCCCGGCGTGGGCAGCACCACTTGCTCGGGGTGCGACGCGGTGTCGCCCAGGGACGCGCTCAGCGATTCCCGCAGCGTGTCCAGGAAGGTCGTCATGCCGCCGGCAGCCAGTGGCGTCAGCGGCACCGCCAGCCGCGAGCCGCTCATCGCCACCACGCGCGGCTCGAACAGCCCGACTTGCAGCACCCCGCCCGAGGCCTCCAGGATGCGCGACACCTGCTCCGCCGGCGTGAGCGCCTGGAACAGCGCATACGAGTAATGCTGCGGATGCTGGGCGATGTGGCCGCACAGCGCGGCGCGGCGTTCACGCGCCCGCGCCAGCTCGTCCAGCGGGAAGGCCATCTCCAGGCGATCGCCGGTGCTCAGCGCATCCTGCTTGGCCTCGGCGGTCTTGAGCACCACGTCCTTGTCCTTGGCGAAGGCGCCCTCCGCGCGCTTGGCTTCCCAGGCCTGCAGCGCCTGCGTCAGCTTGTCGGTGAGCCCGCCCACGCCCGCGTCGTTGGGGCTGTAGAGCAGCTCCTCGCGGCAGCGCTGGGTCCACCAGCCCCAGTCCCAGAACACCGCCATGTAGCGCTTGATCGCCGCGCCCAGGCCGGCGTCCTCTTTCTCGCCGGCCGTCATGTCGTTGATCGAGGCCAGCGACTTGGCCGAGGTCGGCCCCGGGATCGCGGTCGCGATGCGCTGCGCCGATTCGATGCTCAGGGCGTTCTTGTCCTCGCCCGCCAGCGCGATCAGCGCGTCCAGGAAGGCCGGTGCCCGTGCCGCCAGGCATTGCACGTAGAGCCAGTACTGGCCGCCGCGGCGCGCGTCCTCGCCGACGCCCTGGTTGCGATCGTTCAGCTTGATGCGGTACAGCGCGTCGTCCACATTGGCCTTGGCGCGCAGCGTGCTCGCGCCGGCGTGGATCTGGCGCAGCACGTCCAGTACCGCCTGCGCCTGCGCGGCCGCCGGATCGGGCGCCTCGGCCGGCTGCGCGGCCGCGGCGACGCTGGTGGCGGCCACCGCCTCGTCCCGCTTGCTCGCGGCCTGCTGCTCGCCGATCAGCACCTTGGCCGACTCGTAGGCGGCCAACATCCGCAGCGCCGCGAAGCCGTCGGCCAGCGCCGGCTCCAGCAGCGCGTTGCGAAAGGTCGTTTCGTTCTGCCGGATCATGGCCTCGGTGAAATCGGGGCCGGCGCGCAGCTCGGGGTTCTCGATCAAGGCCACCACCGCCAGCCGCTCCGGCACGAAGCTCAGGCCGATCTCGTAATGGGCCAGGGTCTCGAAG
>NZ_JBCNLU010000041.1:0-39516 GCF_039595295.1 Roseateles sp. | reverse complement strand
CGACGGCGCTCGGGCGCTGGTCGCCGCTGAGCATGGTGATCGCCAGACCGCGATCGCGCAGCGCGCGCAGCACCTCGGCGGCCTCGGGACGCGGTGTGTCCGACAGCGCCAGCAGCGCCAGCGTCCGGCCGCCGCGCATCAGCCACACCAGCGTGTGCCCCTGAGCCTGCAGCGCGCGGGCCGCCTCGCGGGCCGCATCGTCGACGGCGCCGTGCTGCTCGGCCAGACGCTCATTGCCCAGCGCATAGCCCTCGCCATCCAGCCGCGCCGTCAGGCCCAGACCCGGCAGGTTCTGCAGTTGCTCGACCGGCTCCAGCATCGAGCCCACCCGCTCCGCATGCGCCTTGACGATGGCCTGCGCCAGCGGATGCGCGCTGCCGGCGTCCAGACGCGCGGCCAGATGCAAGGCTTGGTCGACGCTGATCGCCGGGTCGAGCGAACGCACCTCGGCCAACTGCGGGCGGCCCTCGGTCAGCGTGCCGGTCTTGTCGAAGGCCAGGGTCTTGAGCTGCCGGGCGCGCTCCAGATAGAGGCCGCCCTTGATCAGGATGCCGCGGCGCGCGGCGGAGGCCAGTCCGCTGACCACGGTCACCGGCGTCGAGATCACCAGCGCGCAGGGGCAGGCGATGACCAGCAGCACCAGGCCCTTGTAGATCCAGTCGCCCCAACTGCCCAGGCCCAGCAGCGGCGGCAGGACGGCCAATGCGACGGCCACCAGCACCACCGCCGGCGTGTACACGCGGGCGAAGCGGTCGATGAAGGCTTGCGTCGGCGCGCGCTGCGATTGCGCCTGCTGCACCGCGGAGGCCATGCGGTCAAGCAACGTGTGCCCCTTGGCGGCGGTGATCTCCATCTCCACCAGACCGTCGCCGTTGATGCTGCCCGCGAGCAGCGCATCGCCGGGCGCCTTGTCCACGGGCATGGCCTCGCCCGTCAGCGCGGCCTCGTTGAAGCTGGAACGACCGGTGAGCACGCGGCCGTCCAGCGGCACGCGCTCGCCCGGCGGCACGCGCACGCGGGCGCCGATGGCCACCTGCGCGGCGGGCACCGTGGTCCAGCGGCCGTCGACGCCCTGGACCGATGCGGTCTCCGGCGCGAGCTGCGTCAGCGCGCGGATCGCGTCGCGGGCGCGGGCCAGGCTGAGGCTCTCCATCATTTCGGACAGGCCGAACAGCCACACCACCATCGCCGCCTCGGGCCACTGGCCCAGCACGATGGCGCCGATGACCGCCAGGCTCATCAGCAGATGGATGTTGAGGGTCACGCTCTTGAGCGCGATCCATCCCTTGCGCAGCGTGGGCAGGCCGCCCAGCAACATGGCGGCGACGGCCAGGGCGATCACCAGCGGGCCGGATTCGTCAAAACCGGAGAAGGCCAGCGTCTCGGCGGCGATCGCGGCGACGCCCGCCAGCGCCATGCGCCAGCGCAGGCCGGTCGAGATCGCGGGCGGGGCCTCGGGCGGCGGCGCTTCGGCGGCGACGGGCTCGGCGCTCATGCCCACGGCCTTGATCGCGGCGCGCAAGGGAGCGTCGTCGGTCAGGCGGTGATGGACGTCCAGCAGGCGGTTGATGAGGTCGAACTCCAGCGCGACCACGCCGGCCTGGCCTTGCAGCTGGCGGCGCAGCAGACCTTCCTCGGTCGGGCAGTCCATGCCGGCGATGAAGTAGCGCTGGCGGGTGCTGCCGGCCAAGGCCTTCGCATCGAGCTTGGCGGCCGGGGCGGACGGCGCGGCGCACGACGCGCCATGGGCATGTCCGTGGTCGTCATGCGCATGACCGTGCGAGTGGTCATGCGAATGGTCGTGGTCGCGGCCGTGGTCGTGCGCATCCCGATGCGCGGCCTGCGGCGCGGCGACGGGCATGGGCGCGCCGCAGCAGCCGCCGCAGGACGCCCCGGCATCAGCCGTCGGCGAGAGCGTGGCGGGGCGGTGATCGTGTTCCTGATGTGCCATGAGGGTGGATTGGAATGTCTGTAGCCGCTCCAAGGTCAAGCGGTCTATCCTCCACCCCATGCGCATCGGTGAATTGAGCAAGGCCACGGGCGTGGACATCGAGACCATCCGCTTCTACGAGAAGAGCGGTCTCCTGCCCCCACCCGCCCGCAGCGACAACGGCTACCGGGACTACGCCCACGAGCATCTGGAGCGGCTGGCCTTCATCCGCCATTGCCGCGCGCTGGACATGTCGCTGGCCGACGTGACGCTGCTGCTGGACAGCCTGGCCAGCCGCGACCCCGCGACGCTGGTCCAGGTCGACAAGCTGGTCGACGCGCAGCTGGGCAAGGTCCGGGCGCGGCTCAAGAGCATGCGGGCGCTGGAGGCGCAGCTCGTCGCGCTGCAGGCCCGCTGCGATGCCGATCACGACCATCACGCCTGCGGGATCCTGGAGGAGCTGGTCTCCGCCGCCCACGGCGAGGCCTGCGCCTGCCACCCCGAGGGCGATCATGGCCCGGGCCGTGCGCACGGCTCTCCGAACCCCGTCGTCCCGGCCCGAGACCCGACATCCCCGCCCGCCATGGCCCCGAAACGAGGTACATCGGCCGCTGCGGCCTGTCCCGCGCCTGTCTCGTCCAAGGCCGCGCGACCCCGATGAACAGGGCCGTCGCCCGTCGGAGCCGGTCGCCATCCGTGACGCAGTGGACAGGTCGCCATGCGCCCAGGCTGATGAGCACCGTGTTGAGGCGCTCTGCACTTCAGACCTGACCCCGCCCTGCCGATGTAGAGTCCGGCCGCCCGCGTTACAACTCAAGACAAAAGCGCGCGGCTGATTCGCTCCACCCTGCGTCCGCCATGCGCGTCTGCTCACTGTCATCGGTCAAGAACCGCATCGTCCTCGGCCAGCCGCTGAATTTCAGCGTGCGGGATTCCGATCGGACGCTGCTGCTCGCGCGCGGACAAGTGATCGCCGACGCGACCCAGCTCGACGCCCTGATGCGCCGCGGCGCGCTGGTGGAGGTCCATGAGCTGACCGAGTCCATGCGCCCCGGCAACCGCGTCGCCAGTGTCGCGACCCGCCGTGAGCGCCTGAGCGCCGAATGGGACCGCGGCCTCCAGGACGTGCGCAACGCGCTGTCCGCGACGCCAGACCGCCTGGCCGAGGCGCTCAACGGCACGACCGAGCTGTTGCTGTCGCTGATCGACTGCTCGCCGGAGATGGCGCTCGCGCAGGTGGTCCGCCAGCCGGAGACCGCCAGCGGCCATTACGGCGTCAACCATTCGCTGCATGCGGCCACGGCCTGCCATGCGGCCGCGCGCTACTTGGGCTGGGACCCCGACGACCAGCGCCGCGCCTTCCAGGCGGCGCTGACGATGAACCTGGGCATGCTGGACCTGCAGGCCCGGCTGTCCAGCCAGGTGTCGCCGCTGACCGCGATGCAGCGCGAGGCCATCCAGGCCCATCCCATCCGCAGCGTCGAGATGCTGGACGCCGCCGGCATCACCGATCGCGACTGGCTCGAGGCCGTGCTGCAGCACCACGAGGTGCCCGACGGCTCCGGCTATCCGCACGGCATCAACGATGTCGGCGAGCTGGCGGAGATGCTGCGCTATGCCGACATCTACACCGCCCGCCTGAGCAGCCGCGCCAACCGCCCCGCGATGAGCGCCGCGCAGGCGGGCCGCGAGCTCCACCAGATGGCCGCGCAGAGCCCGCTGGCGGCGGCGCTGATCAAGGCTTTCGGCATCTTCCCGCCAGGCAGCGTCGTGCGCCTGGCCAGCGGCGAGGTCGGGCTGGTCGTGCGCAACGGCGACAAGGCGCACCGGCCCATGGTCGCCGCCTTGACCAACGCCAACGGCGAGCCGCGCCACACGCCGGTGGTGCGCGACAGCAACCGCGACGATCTGGCCGTGGTGGCCCTGCTGCCCGCGCACGCGTCGCCGATCCGGCTCTCCGACGAGCGCATCGCCGCCTTGATCACCGGGGCCTGATCCCCGCCGCTTGGTCCACGGTTCCCGAAGGCAGGGTACCGATCGCCAGGCGCTGTCCCGCCGGGGCTCGGTTCGCCGACGGGCGCCTTGTCCGGCTGATCAGCCTTTGCAGTCTGCAAGCATCCATGCGTCAAACTGGGCGGGATCGGCCCCTGTTTGTGTCGGCCGATGGCCGTGACAAGCCGCGAATACTGCGACCCTTTCCAACACGAGGGGTGCATGTGGCGTGGGATCTGGAACTCCGTTCGGAGAGCTGGCGGGCGATGGTCTCGCCGGGGCGCGGCGGCCGGCTGCGGTGGTGGGGCGAATCGGGCGCGGCAGGCCGCGAACCCTGGATTCGGCCCATGCTGCTGGAGCGCGGACGGATGGTCGGCGGCTGCATGGCGCGCATCGACGTGCCCCGCGACGTCGACCCCGAGTTGCTGCCGCAGGTCCCCGATCCGGCCATGCTTGACGAGCCCTGGCAGCTGGCGCAGCGCGCGATGGACACGGTCACGATGATGCAGCACCACCGCGGCCCGTCGCCCGGCACCTGGGGCTACCAGGCCAGCCAGACCTTGCGGCTGATGCAGAACCGCATCGAGTGGACGCTCTCGCTGCGCAACCTGGGCCGCCATCCGATGCCGGTGCGGCTGGGCTGGCGCTTGCAGTTCGGCGAGGACTTCGCCCAGGAGCTGCGGCTGGACGATGGCGACAAGCTGCCGCAGCCCGCGCGTGGTCATGTCGAGGACATCGAGCCCTGGCGCGGCATCTCCACGCTTGCGGGCCCGGGCGGCCGCTTCGTGCTGCTGCGCAGCTGGGCCCCGGTGACCTCCCTGCGCTTCGAGCGCCATCCGACGCGGTCCTCCTTCCACATCGATCTGATGACGCCCGATGGCGACGCGCTCGCGCCCTTGCCGCGCGGCGAGGAGCTCACGCTGCGACTGACGATGGATCTGATGCGTGGGCGCAAGCCGCCGGCGAACGGGCGCAAGGAGCCGCCGACACCGCCGTGACGGAGACCGGGCAGAGAGGGGCGGACCCTATACTGCCGCGCGCCGCGCTTGTGCCGCGGCCCGCCACCCCCGATGCCTTTCTCCGCCGCCCTCCGGCCCTATCTGCGCGACGCCTTGCGCGACGACCTGATCGCCGCCATCGTGGTCAGCGTGCTGCTGATCCCGCAAAGCCTGGCCTACGCGATGCTCGCCGGCCTTCCGCCTCAGGTGGGCCTCTACGCCAGCCTGCTGCCCCCGCTGCTCTACGCGGCGCTGGGCTCCAGCCCCTTCCTGAACATCGGGCCGGTCGCGGTGCTGGCGCTGATGATTCTTCAGACCCTGCAGCTCGCTCCCGCGGGCGTCAGCCCGAGCGAGGCCTCGCTGGTGCTGGCCGCTGAAGTGGGCCTGCTGCTGGGCGCCGCGGCGCTGCTGCGGCTGCATGCGTTGGCCGCGCTGCTGTCGGTGCCGGTGCTGCACGGCTTCGAGTCGGGCGCGACCATCGCGATCGCGGCCTCGCAGTTCCCCGTGCTGATCGGCTCCGCCGCGGGCGGGGCCACGCTGCCGGAGCTCTGGCGCTCGATGCAGTCGCATCACTTCGACTGGCGCGGCGTGGCGGTGCTCTTCGGCGCGGTGTCGCTGCTCGGGCTGATCGCGGTGCGGCGCCTGCCCAAGAGCCTGTGGTCGCGCATCGCGCCGCTGGGCGTGCTGATGGGCGCGATCGCGGCGGCCTGGTTCTGGGATCCGCAAGGCTTGCCGCGTGTGGGCGAGCTCCCGCCGCTGGCGCTGGCCTTCACGCTGCCGCGACTTGATCCGGAGTTGTGGCTCGCGATGCTGCCCGGCGCGGCGCTGATCGCGCTGCTGGGCTATGTGTCCAGCCTGGCGGTGGCGGAGTCGCTGGCGCGGCGCGTCGGCCAGCGCGTGGATTCGCGGCGCGAGCTGATGGGACTGGCCGGCGCCAACATCGCCGCAGCGCTCTCGGGCGGCATGCCGGCGGCGGCGAGCTTCTCGCGCAGCGTGCTGATGAGCGACGCGGGCAGCCGCACGCGCATGACGGGCGTCTTCGTCGCAGGGCTGATGGGCGTGGCGCTGCTGACGCTGCCGGGCATCCTGGCCTGGTGTCCGAAGCCGGTGCTGGCCGCCAGCATCATGGTGGCGGTGCTGTCGGGCCTGAAGTTCGAGCCCTATCGGGAGTCCTGGCGCTATGACCGCGGCGAGGCGCTGCTGATGGTGGCGGTGACGCTGCTGGTGATCTTCGTCAGCATCACCGCGGCGCTGGGCCTGGGCGTGGCGGGCGCGATCGCGCTGCTGCTGCAGCGCAGCGCGCGGCCGCATGTGGCGCTGATCGGCCGCATCCCCGGCACCGAGCATTACCGCAACGTCGAGCGCCATCAGGTGGAGCTCGACCCGAGCGTGCTGGGGCTGCGTATCGACGAGAGCCTGTTGTTCCTGAACGGTCGCAGCCTGGCGGACGTGGTGCAGGCGCATCTGGACACGCACCCGTCGACGCGTCGGGTGCTGCTGCAGATGTCGCCGGTGAACAGCATCGACTTCAGCGGGCTGAGCGCGCTCAAGGAGCTGCATGAGACGCTGCAGCGGCAAGGACGGCGCTTGGACCTCAGCGAGGTCAAGGGACCGGTGCTGGATCGGCTCAAGGCGGGCGGCTGGGAGGACTGGTTCCGCGGACGGGTGTTCCTGTCGCATCACATCGGGATGCGGGAGCACGGGTGAAGACCTGAAGACCCTCTCCCCAGCCCTCTCCCGCAAGCGGGCGAGGGGGTCATGCGTGCCGTCTCGCTGAAGCGGGCGAGGGTGCGTCGAGGCGAGGGGCTCGCTGTCGCATGTGTGGGACATCTTGATCAGGTTTGATCGATGTCGTGGTCACCCCCTAGCTTCTGGACGTGCGCTCAACAGAATCGCGCGCATGCCATCGAGCTTCACCGCATACATCGACGAATCCGGCGACGAGGGGTTCCTCTTCAAAGAGGACGGTCGAGGTAGTTCACGCTGGTTCGTCCTGTCCGCCGTCGTCTTCCGCAGCTGCAATGAGCGGCAAGGGGTAGACGCGCTGATCCGTGTTCGCGAGAAGCTCGGGCGTAGCCGCACGCAGCCCTTCCATCTCTGCAAGATGGACCACCTCCCGCGGCTCGTCTTGTTTCATGAGCTGGCCAGCCTGAACTTTCGAACGGTGACGGTGTTGAGCTACAAGCCTGACATCCGGGATGTCGAGGCCTATCAGGCCAACAAGTTCCTGCTGTACCGATATCTCACCCGATTGCTCGTGGAGCGCGTCTCCTGGCTCTGCCGAGATCACGTGCGCGAGGGGGAAGGGGATGGAACGGTCGACCTCATCTTCTCGGACCGGGCCGCCATGTCGTATGCCGACATACGTGACTACATGCGCCTGCTTCAACGGCAGACCGACACGCGCGGCGACTGCCATATCCATTGGCCGGCCATCAACATCGACCGACTTCGCGCTGTCCAGCACAGCCAACTTGCGGGGCTGCAGATCGCAGATGCGGTGGCAAGCAGCACCTTCTACGCGGTCAATCCCAATCGCTATGGAATCACCGATCCGAGCTACCTGAACCTCCTGCGTCGCCAGGTCTATCGCCGCGACCGGCTCTGGCTGGGATACGGCATGAAGTTCCTCTCGAACTTCGAATCGCTGAAAAGCAGAATGCCGCACCTAGGTGCGGCATTCGAGGGTTGGTGACAGCCCCCAGCTTCGAGGATCCCACCCGTTCGGGCTGCCTCCTTGCGGAGACCTCTACAAGCGCTGCGCTTGACTGTCGGCCGTCAGTGTAAGCCCATCAATGGGGCCGCCGAAAGGGCCGATTTGGCGACAAGTCAGGATCGAACTCCAGACAGCCTCAATGCACGTCATTCAAATGCCCGTGCTTGCGCAGATCCGGGATGAGGAAGCAGACCAGGAAGGCGAAGAAGCACATCACCGAGACGTAGACGTAGAACACGCTCTCGATGCCCGCCCCCTTGAGGCTGAGCGCGACGAACTCCGCCGAGCCACCGAAGATCGCATTGCCGATCGCATAGGACAGGCCCACGCCCAGCGCGCGGATCTCGGGCGGGAACATCTCCGCCTTGATCAGCCCGCCGATGGACGTGTACAGCGACACGATCGCCATCGCCAGAATGATCAGACCGAAGGCCGCGTACGGGCTGTGCGTCTGCTTGAGCGCCGACAGGATGGGCCATGTGCACAGCGCGCCCAGCACGCCGAACCACAGCATCGAGGTCTTGCGTCCGATCCGGTCCGACAAGGCGCCGAACAACGGCTGCATGCACATGTAGACGAACAGCGCCGCCGTCATCACCGTGCTCGCGACCTTCTTGTCCATGCCCACGCTCAGCACCAGATACTTCTGCATGTAGGTCGTGTACGTGTAGAAGGCCAGCGAGCCACCCGCGGTGAAGCCCAGCACGATCAGGAAGGCGCGCGAATGCTTGGAGAACAGCTCCCGCATCGAACCCGATTCCTTGCGCTCCAGCTGCTCGGCCTTGGCGGTCTCGGCCAGCGAGCGACGCAGGTAGAAGGCGATCACCGCCGTCGCCGCACCGGCCACGAACGGAATGCGCCAGCCCCAGTCATGCATCTGCTGGTCGCTCAAGGTCTGCTCCAGGATCGCCACCACCAGCACCGCCAGCAGCTGACCGCCGATCAGCGTCACATACTGGAACGAGGCATAGAAGCCGCGCTGGCCGCGCAGCGCGACCTCGCTCATGTAGGTGGCGCTGGTGCCGTACTCGCCGCCGACCGACAGGCCCTGGAACAGACGCGCCAGCAGCAGCAAGGTCGGGGCCATCACGCCGATGGACTCGTAGGTCGGCATGCAGGCGATGGCCAGCGAGCCGCCGCACATCATGAGCACCGAGATCATCATCGCGGTCTTGCGCCCCTGCTTGTCGGCGATGCGGCCGAACAGCCAGCCGCCGATGGGGCGCATCAGGAAGCCCGCGGCGAAGACACCGGCGGTGTTGATCAGTTGCACCGTCGGATCGCCCTTGGGAAAGAAGGCGTGCGCGAAGTAGATCGCGGTGAAGGCGTAGACGTAGAAGTCGAACCACTCGACCAGGTTGCCGGAAGAGGCGCCGACGATGGCGAAGATGCGATCGCGCTTTTCATGCGCGCTGTAATGGCCGGGCGTTCCCGAAGGAGTTCCGGCCGCCAGGGAGGAGGTCTTGGCGTTCATGGGCGCCAGCCTACTCCTGCCTCGTAAAAGCCGCAGGCGCCGTTCGGACAAACCGAGCGACACGCGCACCGCGCGACGGGCTATGCCATCTCGGCCATCGCCAATCGCACGCCGAAGGCGAGGAACAGCGCGCCGATCCCACGATTGAGCCAGCGGCCCAGCGTGCGCACGCCCGCCCGACCGCGCACTCGCGCACCGGCCGCGGCGCTGGACCAGGCCAGCAGATGGCACCACAGCATGCCGTTCACGTTGAACACGGCGCCCAGGAAGAGGAAGGCCAGCGCCTTGCTGGGCGCGTCCGCCGAAATGAACTGCGGGACGAAAGCCAGGAAGAACAGCCCGACCTTGGGATTCAGCACATTGGTCAGGAAGCCCTGCGCGAAGATGCGCCGCAGCGGTTGCGCCTGCGGCGCAGGCGGGGCGGTGTCGGCGCCGTCCGAGGGCTCGGGCCGGCTCCGCTTGAACAGCAGTCCGACGCCCAGATAGACCAGGTAGGCCGCGCCCAGCAGCTTCACCACGGTGAAGGCCGCCGCGGAGGCCGCCAGCAGCGCCGACAGCCCCAGCGCCGCCGCCATCACATGCACGCAGGTCCCGGCGCCGATGCCCAGCGCCGCGGCCGATCCGGCGCGGAAGCCCTGCGTCGCGCCGCGCGCCATGATCAGGAGCGAATCCGGCCCCGGCGTCATGTTGAGCAGCAGTCCGGATGCGATGAACAGGCCGAGATCGTGTGTGCCGAGCATGCGAGCTTCCCCCGAAAGGCCGCCATCATGCCGCACCGCGATGGGACATCGCGGACGCCATGCGCCCGGACTTCAGGGACGCGGGCCGATTGTTCCGATCTTTTCAACGGTCCGTTGCATCCAGATGGGTTTAAGGGTGAACCCTTATCCCTTATCGTTCACCCCATCGACACACCGAATCCGCTACCGGCCTCGCCAAGCAAACCCATCCGATAACCCGGACGGGCCCGTGACGAAACCCAGGGATCCGACGCGCCGAATCCACCCCGCGCCCATCGCCGAAAGCCCTGAGGCCGAACCTGAAAGGAATCATCATGACCCGCAACATCATCGCTTCCGCCCTGTTCGCTTCCGCCGCCCTGCTGGCCGGCAATGTCGCGATGGCCAATGACAACCCGCATGAACAGCTGGTGGTGTCGCCCAGCCAAGTCAGCCGCGCCGAAGTGCTGGCCGACCTGCAGATCTATCGCGAATCCGGTCTGGCCGGCGTCGAATTGTCGGAAACCTACGGCTACGACAACGCCCGCCGCGACGCCGCCAAGGCCAAGTACGCCCAGCTGCGCAACTCCCCGTACTACGCCAGCCTGGTCAAGAAGTACCAGGACAACACGCCGGCCACGGCCGTCGCCGGCCGCTGAGCCCGGATGGTCTCGATCTCTCTCTCCTGTGATCCCTCCTGCTGATTTCTCCTGTTGATTTCTCCTCCTGAAGACGCCTGAAGAACTCGAACAACAGATGACGATTTGAAGGTCAGGGGCTTCGGCCCTGGTCGGCGGCAGCACTCCGCACTCCTCCTCCTGGCTGCCGCCGACCGCCTCTCAACCCCTCGGACGATTCCCCCGTCGCCGAGGGGTTTTCTTTTGAGGCGGAATCCTCCGAGCCGCGATCGGAAAACTCCGACTCGATATTCCCAGCCTTCGCACAAAACCCTCCTCATGACGAGGCGGAGGGTATTTATCCCCGAATCCCACCGCACATCGCCCGGGTGAGCCGGGAATCTCCGAGAATCGCCCCGCGCGGCCCGCCCCAGCAGTCCTCCCCCCGAGGTCGCGCGACTCGACCGAGGGCATCGGATGGACCGGATCGTGCAAATGCGGGCGTTTGCCCGGGTGGTGGAAACGGGCAGCTTCACGAAGGCGGCCGACTCGATGGACCTGCCCAAGGCCAGCCTGACGCGGCTGGTCCAGGCGCTGGAAGCCCGGCTGCGGGTGCAGCTGCTGACCCGGACCACCCGCAAGGTGACCGTGACGCAGGACGGTGCCGTCTATTACGAGCGCACGATGGCGCTGCTCAACGAACTCGAGGCCATCGACCAGGGCATGCTCCACGACCACAGCAAGCCACGCGGCCGGCTGCGGGTGGACGTCACGACGTTGACCGGCTCGCGCGTGCTGATCCCGGCGCTGGGAGACTTCCACGCACGCTACCCGGACATCGAGATCGCGCTGGGCGTCAGCGACCGCTCCATCGATCTGCTGGTCGATAACGTGGACTTCGTGCTGCGCGTCGGGCCGGTGCAGGACGCGGGACTGGTGGCGCGCAAGGTCGGCCAGATCCGCTTCGTGACCTGCGCCGCGCCGTCCTACCTCGCCGCGCACGGAACGCCGCAGGCGCCGCAGGAACTCGACGTGGAGCCGCATCGGGCGGTGGGCTACTTCTCCTCGCGCACCGGCAGACCCTTCCCCTTCGTCTTCCATCGCGGCGGCGAGCGCGTCGAGATCCAGGGCCGCCGGCGCCTGGACGTCAACGACAGCAACGCCTACGTGGCGGCGGGTCTCGCGGGACTGGGCGTCGTGCAACTGGCGCAGTACGCGGTGCAGGAGCAGGTGGAGCGCGGCGAGCTGGTGCCGCTGTTCCCGGACTGGCACCACAACGCGGTGCCGGTGTTCCTGGTCTATTCGCCCAACCGCTACGTCTCAGCCCGGATGCGCGTGTTCATCGACTGGATCGTGGAAACGCTCGCCAAGAAGGGGCTGGGGCCGACGTGATGAGGTTCGCGGGCGGCCCGGCTCAGCGCCGCATCCACCACACCACGAGCAGCACCATCAGCAGCACCCACAGCACGACGATGAAGGCGCCGACCTTGAGGTTGCGCGGCAGCCGACCGCGCTGCTCGGCGGCGCGCAGACGGGCTCGGGCGAGCACCGGCGGCGGCATCAACTTGAGCGCCAGCCAAAAGCCCAGCGGCACCAGGATGATGTCGTCGAGCAGGCCCAGCACCGGGATGAAGTCCGGGATCAGGTCGATGGGGCTGAGCGCGTAGGCCGCGACCGCGATCGCGACGAAGCGCGCCAGCCAGGGCGCCTCGGGATCGCGCGCCGCGAAGTACACGGTGAGCAGTTCGCCCTTGAGCAGGGCGGCCCAGCGCTTGAGGGAGCCTCGTGATCCGCGTTTCATCCGCGCATCATGCCTGCGCGCGCATGACCGCTCTCAATCGGCCCAGACGATTTTCCGGCGCTGCGCGACCCAGTTTTCCAGACGCGGGCCGTAGATCTCGTCGACCCGGTTGCGGCGCACCTTGAAGGTCGGCGTGATCAGGCCGTTGTCCACGGTCCACGGCGTCGCGGTCAGCGCCAGGCAGTCCAGGCGCTCGTGCGGATCGAGCTTCTCGTTGACCGCCTCCAGATGCGCGGCCAGCTCCTTCTCCAGCGCCGCGCGGTCGCGGGCGGCGGCCTCAGGCGAGAGCATCGCGATGCCCACGGGCTGCGCCAGGTTGGCGCCCGTCACGACGCAGGCCTCGATCGCCGGATTCATCGACAGGCGGTCCTCGATCGGCGCCGGCGCGACGTACTTGCCCTTGCTGGTCTTGAACAGATCCTTGACCCGTCCGGTGATGCGCGCGCAGCCGGCCAGCGCGCCCTTGTCGGCGATCTCGGCCTTGTCGCCGGTATGCAGCCAGCCGTCGGCGGTCAGCGTCTCGGCGGTCAGCTCGGGCTGCTTGAAGTAGCCCAGCATCAGGGCGGGGCTCTTCATCTGGAGTTCGCCGGTGATCGGGTCCAGGCGCACCTGCACGCCGTCGTAGGCCGGGCCGACGCTGCCGGTCTGGTCCTTGCCGGGGACGGTGATGTGCGACAGCGCGAGGTTCTCGGTCATGCCGTAGCCCTCGTTGATCGGCAGGCCCAGCGTGCGGAACCACTTCAGCAGCGCGACCGGCATCGGCGCGGCGCCGCCGGCGGCGAAGTGGCACTGGTCCAGGCCCAGCGCCTTGAGGATCTTGCGCCGCACCAGGCCGCCGATGATCGGCAGGCCCAGCAGGAAATCCAGCTTGCGCTGCGGCAGCTTGGCCTGCACGCCCTGCTGGAACTTGGTCCACAGCCGCGGGACCGAGAAGAACACCGTCGGCCGTGCGCGCTGCAGGTCGGCGGCGAAGGTGTCGATGCTCTCGGCGAAATAGACCTGCATGCCGGTGCGCAGCCAGCCGTGCTCGACCAGCGCCCGTTCGACCACGTGGGCCAGCGGCAGGTAGGACAGCATGCGGTCCTGCTCGCCCAGCGGAATGCGGTTCAGGCCGGAGCTGATGGCCCAGGCGAAGCTGCCGAAGCTGTGCATCACGCCCTTGGGCGCGCCGGTGGTGCCGGAGGTGTAGATGATGGTGGCCAGCTCGTCGGCGCCGCGCACGGGGCGGCCGGTCAGCGGCGGCGTTTCCGCGCAGATGGCGTCCCAGTGGTCGTACTGATCCTGCGCGTCCTCGGGCGAGACCGGGTAGGAGATGCAGGGCAGGCCCGCCGGCACGCCGGGCTTCATGCCCTCCCAGCCGTCGAGCTTGCCGACGAACAGCAGCCGGGCCTCGCTGTGCGTGAGGATTTGATGGATGGTGTCGGGCGCGAGCGTCGGATACAGCGGCACGCTGACGTAGCCGGCCATCCAGATGGCCAGGTCGCTGAACAGCCACCACGCGCAGTTCTTGGACAGGATGGCGATGCGGGCGCCGGGTTCCCAGCCCTGCTCCAGGCCCAGCGTCTTGAGATGCGCGGCCATGCGGCGGGACTGCTCGGCGACCTCGGCCCAGGTGAAGTCGCGCACCTGGCCGGCGCCCACGGGCTGGCGCAGGGTCACGCGCTTGGGCGCGTCCTCCTCCCATCGGTACAGGCACTGCAGCGCCAGGGAATCGGCCGATTGGCGCGGGACGGACATCGAGGTCTCCTTGTTCTTGGTGAGCGGATCGGCGCCCGGTCCGCACCTGCGGTGCCGGGACGCGATAAGCCCTGGAGACTACGCTGGCGCGCGAACCGGCACGAGCGGGTTTCTTCGATGATCGTGATCGACTTGGCAAGCCGCCGAGGGCTTGCCGATCGATACAAGCGGGGGCGGTTCAGCCCGTCGGAGCGGCCCCGCTCAACCCTTCTGGGCGGCGGCTTCGAGCTCGGCCGCGACCAGCGCCTCAAGCGCCGGCAGCAGCACCTCGTCGCCGACCTCGCGCGCGACCGGCGCCTCGGTCAGCGCCCCGGCGCCTTCGCGCTTCAGGCGCGCGACCCACTGGCCCGCTTCCTTGCCCTGCTGCAGACCCGAGCTCTGCAGCAGCAGCGTGCCGTCGGCGGCCAGCAGCTTGAAGTAGAAGCGGCCGTCGGACTCGCGGTACTGCTTGAACGCGGGCACGGTGGACTTGGCCTTGGCCGCCGTCGCGACCGGCGCGGCCAGCGGCTGGAAGCGGCGCAGGCCGACGGCCTCACGCGCGCGCGCCAGCAGCGGACCCGCGATCGCGCGCGCCTTGGCGGCGCCTTCCATCAGGATCTCCTCGATCTTCTCGGGGTTGGCCATCAGCGCGTCGTAGCGGGCGCGCATCGGACCGATCTCGGCGTCGATCAGCGCGTAAAGCTGGTCCTTGGCCTCTCCCCAGGACAGGCCGCCGCGCAGCGCCTCGCGGAAGGCCTGGCGCTGGGCCGGCGTGGCGAAGGCATCGTAGATCTGGACCAGGTGCGAACCCTCGGGCTCCTTGGGCTCGCCCGGCAGGCGCGAGTCGGTGACGATCTTGGAGATCGCCTCGCGCAGCGCCTTGGCGCCGCCCTCGAAGAGCGGGATCACGTTGTCGTAGCTCTTGGACATCTTGCGACCGTCCAGGCCGGGCAGCAGCTCCATCTCCTCGTCGATGCTGGCCTCGGGCAGCACGAAGAGCTCTTCCTTGAAGGTGTGGTTGAAGCGCTGCGCCACGTCCCGCGCCATCTCGATGTGCTGCGCCTGGTCCTTGCCCACCGGCACGCGGTGCGCGTTGAACATCAGGATGTCCGCCGCCATCAGGATGGGATAGCTGTACAGGCCCATGGTGATGCCGGCGTCCGGGTCCTCGCCGGCCGCGACGTTGGCGTCGACCGAGGCCTTGTAGGCATGCGCGCGGTTCATCTGTCCCTTGGAGGTGACGCAGGTCAGCAGCCAGGTCAGCTCGGGGATCTCGGGGATGTCGCTCTGGCGGTAGAACGTGACGCGGCTCGTGTCCAGGCCGGCGGCCAGCCAAGTGGCGGCGATCTGCAGGCGCGAGGCCTCGATGCGAGCCGGCTCGTCGCACTTGATCAGCGCGTGATAGTCGGCCATGAAGAAGAAGCTCTCGGCGCCCGCCTCGCGGCTGGCCGCGATGGCGCGGCGCACCGCGCCGACATAGTTGCCGAGGTGCAGGGTGCCGGTGGTGGTAATGCCGGTCAGGACACGCAGGGTCATGGGGAGAGCTCATCAGCGTTTCGCAAAGGGGCGATTCTCCCGCAAAGGCGGGCCTCCTGTCGGAGGGAGGGGCGCCGGAGCGCGCGGGATCAGCCGCGCGTGGCCATCGCCTCGCCGAGGCGGACCGCGCCGCCGGGCTGCCAGCGCGGGTTGAAGTTCAGCGGGCCTTGCGGGAACAACATCACCACGGTCGAGCCGAGCAGGAAGCGCCCCATCTCGGCGCCCTGCGCGTAGCTGAAGTGCTCGTTCTCGTAATGCCAGGCGCGCACGCGGCCCGGACGCGGCGGATTGACGACGCCATGCCACACCGTCGCCATCGAGCCGACGATGGTCGCGCCCACGAGCACCAGGATCCACGGACCGTGCTCGCCCTCGAAAACGCAGACCACGCGCTCATTGCGCGCGAACAGGCCGGGCACGCCGCGGGCCGTGGTCGGGTTCACCGAGAACAGATCGCCCGGCACATGAATCATGCGCAGCAGCTTGCCGGCGCAGGGCATGTGGATGCGGTGGTAATCGCGCGGGCTGAGATACAGCGTGGCGAAGTGACCGTCGCGGAACTGCGCGGCCAGTTGCTGATCGCCGCCCAGCAGCGCGGTGGTCGAGTACTGGTGGCCCTTGGCCTGGAAGATCTGGTCCGCGCGGATCGGGCCGAACTGGCTGATGGCGCCGTCGACCGGGCAGATCAGCGGCGCGTCGGCGATCGGGCGGGCATCGGGCTTGAGCGCGCGGGTGAAGAAATCGTTGAAGGTGGCGAAGGCGGCAGGATCGGACTCGACGGCCTCGGCCATGTTCACGCCGTAGCGATCAATGAAGCGCTTGATCGTCCAGGTGGTGAAGCCGCCCAGCTCCGCGCCCGCGAGCTTGCCGGCCAGGCGCGTCATCGCCAGCTTGGGCATCAGGTATTGGGGCAGGACGGCGAGACGGTCAGACACGATGGGGGATGGCGGGGGCGAAAAGGTGGCGGATTCTAGGCGGGCAAGTTCGATACCCACACCCGGGTTGCCCCCGGAGGGGCGAGCGACGCGCCCGGCTCCTCATTACCATGTCGGCCGATGACTTCCCTTGGCCGACCACACGACGCTCCCGCTCAGGCCGCCGATCCGGCGACCGTGCATGAGCACAGCTCCTTCTACAAGTTCGTCGCGCTGGACGAGACGCAGGCGCTCGCGCAGCGGCTGCGCGATGTGTACGAGGCGCTGGGGCGCGCGGTGGGCGGCAACATCCTGCTGGCGCCGGAGGGTGTGACCGGCGCGATCGGCGGTCCGGTGGACGCGCTGGCGGCCTTCGAAGAAGCGCTGCGGGCGGTGCCGCCCTTCGCCGATCTGCATTTCAAGCGCAGCTTCTGCGACACGCGGCCCTTCACGCTGCTCAAGGTGCATGAGAAGCCGGAGCTGGTCGCTTTCGGCTTGTCCGGTGTGACCGGTCTGGCGGACACGCGTGACACCCATGTCTCCCCCCGGGAATGGCGCGAGCTGATCAAGCGCGAGGACGTCGTCGTGGTCGACAACCGCAATCACTTCGAGTTCAAGCTGGGCCACTTCGAGGGCGCGGTCGATCCGGACGTGCGGCACTTCCGCGACTTCCCGGCCTACATCGAGGCCCATGCCGAGCAGTGGCAGCGCGAGGGCAAGACCGTGGCGATGTATTGCACCGGGGGCATCCGCTGCGAAAAGATGTCAGGCTGGATGACCGAGCGCGGGCTGAAAGTGCGGCAATTGGACGGGGGCATCCTCAACTACTTCGAGCAGATGCCCGATGCCGACGCGGACTGGCGCGGCGAGTGCTTCGTCTTCGACAAGCGCATCGCCATCGACACGCGCCGCCGCGAGACCGCCACCACCGCCGAGCAGGTCTACGGCGACGATCCCGCCGAGGCCTGGCGGCTGGCGCGGGCCAAGCGGCTGGATCCCAAGGGGTGAGCGCTCAGCCGGTGAGGTCTTCGCGCAGCCGCAGCCGGCGCGGATTGCCCAGGTCGATGACGGCGGTGTGGGCGGCCTTGTCATGCAGCCCTTGGCGATTGCCGTCCCACAGGATCTGCAGGAAGCCCATGCCACCGGTGGCCATGCCGGCCGCATAGCCGCCGTAGCGGCGCACGCACAGCATCGGCTTCATCGGCTTGCCGGTGAGCTCGACGATCTTCAGGCCCATCAGCTTCTTGCCCGGCGTCTGGCCCGGCCACACCAGCGGCCACAGCACGAACCAGGAGAAGGCCCAGGCCAGGTTCAGGCCGACCAGCTCCCACCAGTGCTTCAGCCGCTCGATGGGCGTGCGGCGGGCTTCCTCGCGCAGCTCCTTGACCTGGCGCTCCAGCTGCTTGTTGCGCAGCTTCTGCGTCATGAGCCGGCCCTCGGCGTCTTCGGCGCGGGCATGGGCCTCGGCGATCGCGGCGCTGGCCGCGACATCGGGCGTGATGGAGGAGGACGGCGTCGCGGCGACGCCGATCTCGCCCTTCGCGGTGCGGATCGCGTGCTTGACGATGTCGGCGACCTGGGCGTCGTCGATGTCGTCCCTGCTTCTGAGCACTTCCTTGGTTTCCCGAGCTTCCTTGGCTTCCTTGGAGGAGGCCGCGCCGCTGGCCGTGTCGCCCGGCTCGGCGGTCTCCCAGCGGTCCTTGCCGATCCGCGTGTCCTTGGCATCCTTGAGCAGGTCCCCGGCGCTGGTGAAGACGCCGAAGCCGACCAGGCACAGCGCCGGCAGCCAGCCGAGGCGGCCGCCGCTCAGGGCGATGACCTCGCCGCGCGACGCGCGCTGCAGCTTGTACCAGCGCCATGCGACCCACCAGCAGCCGCCCAGCAGCAGCGTGTTGCCGAAGTGCGAGAGCGCCAGCAACAGGACCAGGTCGATGCCCATCGCCTTGGCCCGCCGGAACGGCGACGCGAGCGGCAGCCCGAGCAGCGCGGGCGCGACGTTGAGGTCCTCCGGCGTGATCCAGTCGCGCGGGTCGCCGTGGAGATCGCCCTCGGCGGGCTTGCGGCCGGCCTTGCCGAGCAGCCGGGACGCGGTTGCGGTGGCGACCTTGGCGGCGGCACTGGCGGGGCTGGCGGCACTGGCGACGCTGATGGCCGCGGACGCGGAAGTCGCCGCGGCGGGCAGGGCACCTGCAGGGTCGGCGGCGGGGGCCGCCGCCGGCGGGTTCGGGGTCGTCGACGGATCGGCGGGAACAGTCATGGCCGCGCATTGTGGCGAGGCCGAGCGCGATTGGCGCCCATGACTTCCCTAGAGGGCCAAGCACCCGGAGCTTTCCTTCCGCGCCCGGAGCACACTCTCGCTGGCCCGGCCCGGTTCATGGTTGCAAGATGCAATCTCATGACCCGCCTGACCACCGCCCTCGCGCCCTGCGCCGATAATCCGGCCGCCATCCTCGACTTCCCACCCGTTCGCCCCAGGCGACACGCCATGTCCAATCTCATCGTCCACGGCGGCTCGCCCCTGAAGGGCCGCATCGTCCCCTCGGCCAACAAGAACGCCGTCCTGCCCATCCTCTGCGCGACGCTGCTCACCCGTGAGCCCGTGCGGCTCAACGGCGTCCCCGAGATCACCGACGTCAAGAAGATCCTCGAGGTCTTCCGCAACCTGGGCAGCTCGGTCTCGGTCGACTTCAAGACCGGCGTGCTGGACCTGCATCACCGCGACACGCACTTCGACCCGGCAAAGGACCACCTGCCGGAAGAGATGCGCTCGTCCATCATGCTGGTGCCCGGCCTGATGGCGCGCTTCGGCGCGGCCCGCATCGAGGACGACGTCAAGGGCTGCACCCTCGGCGCCCGCGAGATCGATCCCCACGTCGAGGTCTTCGAGCGCTTCGGCGCCCAGGTCGACCGCGCCACCGACGGCCTGCTGCTGCAGGTCCAGGGCAAGCTGCGCCACAACGACCACTGGACCGATTACGCCTCCGTCACCACGACCGAGAACTTCGTCCTGTGCGCCGCCCTCGCCGACGGCACCTCCACGCTGATGAACGCGGCCAGCGAGCCCCACGTCCAGGAGTTCTGCCAGTTCATGGCCATGCTGGGCGCCAAGCTCGAAGGCCTGGGCACCTCGCGCCTGACCATCCACGGCGTCGAGCAGCTGGGCGGCGGCGAATTCACCTTCGCCGAGGACTTCCACGAGATCGTGACCTTCCTGGCCCTGGGCGCCATCACCGGCGGCGACGTGCGGGTCAAGAATTCGCATCCGGAGCAGTTCCCGCTGATCGACCGCACCTTCGCCAAATTCGGTGTTCAGATCATTCACGAGGACGGCTGGTCGCGCTCGGTCGTGGACGGCAAGCTTAAGGTCAAGGAGCCCTTCACCCGCAATATCCTGCAGAAGGTCGAAGCGGCGCCTTGGCCCTATCTGCCCGTGGACCTGCTGCCCATCTTCGTCGCGCTCGGCGTCAAGGCCGAGGGCAGCGTGATGTTCTGGAACAAGGTCTATGACGGCGCCATGGGCTGGACCACCGAGCTGTCCAAGTTCGGCGCCCACGCCTTCCTGTCCGACCCGCACCGCATGGTCACTTTCGGCGGCAAGACGCTGAGCCCCGCCGAGGTCGAGAGCCCCTACATCATTCGCGTCGCGATCGCGCTGCTGATGGTGGCGGCCAGCATTCCGGGCAAGTCCCTGATCCGCAACGCGACGCCGGTGCGCCGTGCCCATCCGCAGTTCGCCGAGAACATCACCCGCCTCGGCGCCAAGGTGGAATGGGTCGAGGGCGACTGAGCCCGCCCGCCCGCATGACCCGCGCGCTGCTCGCGATCGGGTCCTGCCTCGCGACGGCCATCGCGGGCGCCCAAGCGGCGCCCGCTTCGCCGTTGGCGCGTCCCATCGAATCGACCGCCGCCAAGCCCGTGCTGCGCTGGCTGGTGCAGGACATCCCGCCCCACTTCAGCTACCGCGACGGCAAGCCGCCGCAGCGCGGCGAGGACCTGGGGCAGGGCGAGGTCGACGGCTTCCTGCGCGTGCTGGTCGAGCGCATGCCCCAGTACCGCCACGAGTTCGTCGAGCTCAGCCTGCCGCGCTTCGAGGCGCAGGCCCGCCAGGGCGAGACGCTGTGCTCGCTGCTGCATGTGCGCACGCCCGAGCGGCTCCAGTGGCTGTACTTCACGCCGCTGCATCCGCCGCTGCTGACGCGCCAGGTGCACGTCATCCTGCGGCGCGAGGACCTGGCCCGCTTCGAGGCCAACGGCCAGCCCTTGCAGCTCGCCGATCTGCTGCGCCGCAAGGACCTCATCGGCCTGGTGCCGCGCGACCGCAGCTTCGGGCCGCGCATCGACAAGCTGCTCACCGCCGATCCCGATCAGGCGCCGCGCTCGGTCGTGGCGGGGCGCAGCGCCAATCTGCTGGGCATGCTCAAGGCGCGCCGCATGGACTGGACGCTGGACTATCCGGCCACCGTCGAGCAGTACAGCCAGCAGCATCCGGGCTCGCCCGATCTGACGCGGCTGCCGCTGGCCGAAGGCCGCAGCACCATGGTCGCGACCGGCAGCTGCAGCCGCACCGTCGCCGGCCGCCGCGCGATCGAGGCCATCGATCAGGCGGTGCGGCAACTTGCCGCCGAGCCGCCCGCCCAGCGCGACGCGCTGATCAAGAGCTGGCGCGGCCCCGCCGGCGTCGAGCCCGAGGACCTCAAAGCCATCCATCGCTACTTCGACGAGCGCGCCCGCGGGCCGGCGCAGATCGAGTGAGCGCAGGTCCGCGCCTTGGCCCGCCCGCCCAAGCTTGAGCTGCCGCTGCGTGACGGCGTCGCCGCGAGCGCGCTCGCCTGTCCGCCCGGGCCGTGGGCGCTGGTGCTGGACTTCCTCGCCGAGCGGCTGCCGCTGGTCGCGCGCGAGGACTGGGCCTCGCGCATGGCACGCGGGGATGTGCTCGATGACGCCGGCGTTGCGCTGGCGCCTGACTCGCCCTATCGCGCGCGGCGCCGCCTCTACTACTGGCGCTGGTTGGAGGACGAACCCGAGGTGCCCTTCGCCTCGCGCATCCTGCATCTGGACGAGCACCTGCTGGTCGCCGACAAGCCGCACTTCCTGCCGGTCACGCCCAAGGGCCGCTACGTGCAGCAGACGCTGCTGACGCGCCTGCGCCGCGAGACCGGCATCGCCGACCTGAGCCCGGTGCATCGACTCGATCGCGAGACGGCCGGGCTGACGCTGTTCTCGGTCCAGGCCGCGAGCCGGGACGCGTACCAGCGCCTGTTCCGCGATCGCGAAGTGCGGAAGGTCTACGAGGCCATCGCCCCTTGGCGCGACGAGGTCGGCGCGCGGCTGCCGTTCGACTACGCGAGCCGGCTGGAGGAGCACCCCGTCGATTTCATGCAGATGCGGACCGTGGAAGGCGCGCCGAATGCGCTCACGCGCATCGCGCTGGTCGAGCGTCTCGGCACCGATCTGGCCCGCTACGAGCTGCGTCCGCACAGCGGGGTCAAGCATCAGCTGCGGGCGCAGCTGTGCGCATTGGGCCTGCCCATCGTGGGCGACCGCATCTATCCGGTGCTGCAGCCGGTCGAGCCGCAAGTGGACTTCAGCCGACCGCTGCAGCTGCTCGCGCGCGAGATCGCCTTCGTCGATCCGATCGACGGCCAGCCGCGCAGGTTCGTGACCTCGCTCCGGCTGGACGGGGCGACCGCGCACTCGTAGCACGCAGCCGCCCGGGCGGATCAGCCGATCCGGATGATCAATCGATCAAGCGATCAAGAGACCTGAAGCTCAGGCGCTCAGCGCGTCGAGTTGGCGCAGCGCGTCCAGCGTCGCGCGGCAAGCATGCGCGAGTTCCACGCCCTTGGTCACGAGGTGCTCGTGGAAGAAGGCGTGGTGCACGGCGTGCTCGTGGAAGGCCAGTGGCGTCAGCACCGCGGAGAACACCGGCACGCCGGTGTCCAGCTGGACCCGCATCAGCCCGTCAATGACGGCTTGCGCGACGAAGTCGTGGCGGTAGATGCCGCCGTCGACGACCAGCGCGCAGGCGAGCACCGCGTCGTAGCGGCCGCTGCGCGCGAGCTTCATCGCATGCAGCGGGATCTCGAATGCGCCGGGGACCTCGAAGGTCTCGACGGCCGCGGTGCCCGCGGCGGCGAGCTCCCGCTGGGCAGCCTCGCGGCAACGGCCGACCAGATCGGCATGCCAGCTCGCCGACACGATGGCGATGCGCGGGGCGCGATCGCCTCGCGCCGGACTGGTGGCGGAGGAGGGGGAAGACAGGTTGGTAGTGGTCTGATTCATGATGACCTTGTGACAGGTGGACGATGAATCAGGGCGCGCACGCACAGCGCGGCTCGCCGTCGACGCGTGCGGACGCACGCATCGGCGCGGGGCCGACGATGGACGCGATCTCTTTCATCCGGACTGTGACCGTCGGCCCTGGCCTCTCACCAGGTCTGCTGACCCCGTCGCCGCAAGGGTGGTGACGGGCGCTCGCGGGCTCCCAGGTTCATCGATCTGTGATCGATTCCTGGATACCGCCGGTGGGGAATTTCGCCCCGCCCTGAGAACGCTGCCCCGCGTCCTTCCAAGGAAGGCAGCGGGGCGGGCGGATTCTAGGCGGCGCCCCCGGGCCGCGCTGTCGGCTGCGTCAGAAGCCCCACTGCAACTGGGCGCTGAACAGATCGCTCCGGCTGCGGTAGACGTTCCCCCACAGGTAGGCCACCGACAGCTCCGCGCGCTCGCCCAGCGCCGCCTTGAAGGCCGGTCCCGCGCGCCAGGACTTGGGCTCCGCGAAGCCCTGCACGCCAGCGCGCCAGCCAGGTTGCCAGCGATGCAGCGCCTGCCATTGCAGCTTGGCCTGGTTCTGCCGGCGCGCTGCCGCGTCATGCGCCCAGAAGAGATTGAGGTTGAACTGCGTCCATCCCCATTCGGTCTGGAACACCGGGCCGGCTTCGATCGCGTTGCCGTCTCCGCGATTGCGGATCAGCTGCACATGCAGTGCGAGGTCATAGGGCGTGTCGCCCTGCGTGTCATCGCACCCCCTGAGGCATGGGGGGCGATTGTCGTGCCCGTCCCTGCTTGGAGTTTCCCCGGGGAAACCAGCGCGCTTTGCTCGGCACAATGAATCGAAGGGGCGTTCGTCGCAAGGCAGCTACCACCTCATGACCCACAAGGCCATCAGCATCTCGGTCGGCGCGCGCTCCATGCTGGCGCTCTTCGCGCTGGGGCTGCTGCTCATCGCGTTCTCCAGCGCGTGGCAGCTGCGCGAAGACGCGCATCGCCGTGCCGCGCAGACCGACACCGAGCTCGACGCCATCCCGCTGCTCTACGCGGGCCCGCTGGCCTACAGCCTGCGCCAGCAGGCCGAGCAGCCCGAGGCCGTGAGCGGTCTGCTCCATCACATCCTGACCCGCCACCACCTGCGCAGCGTGGAGCTGCAGACCGGCAGCGGCCAGCAGTTCCGCGCGCTGTCCGACGACGACGCGAAGCCGGGCCGCAGCGCGCGATTCCCGCTCGCCGACGCAGGCGAGCTGCGCCTGCAGACGGCCGCGGCGAGCATGGGCGACACGCTGCGTCGCGACCCCCTGCTCCGCACGACGCTGATTCACCTGCTGCTGATGACGCTGCTGGGCCTGTGCGCGGCGCTGCTGGTCGACCGCTTGCTGCTGCGGCATCTGCAGCGCCTGTCGGACCGGGCGCGGCGCTTCGACCCGACCCTGCCGCCGCAGTCGCTCAGCTGGATCGACGCCGACCAGGCCCGCCCGCGCGAAGTGCTGCAGCTGGAGCAGGCGATCGACCACGTGCGCATCTCGCTGGGCGACGAGCTTCATCGCGAGCAGTCGCGCGGCCGCGAGCTGCGCGAGGAGATCGCGCGACAGCACCGCGCGCTGCAACAGGCCGAGCGCTCGCTCGAGGCCAAGCGGCGGGAACTCGCCTCGCTGGAGCGCAACGACACGCTGACCGGCGTCGCCAACCGTCGCGAGTTCGATCAGGCGCTGCGCCGCGAGTTCAAGCGCGCGCAGCGGGACCAGGGCCGGCTGGCGCTGGCGATCATCGACGTCGACCATTTGAAGCCCTTCAATGAGCAGCATGGCCGCGCGGCCGGCGACGAGGTGCTGCGCCGCTTGGCCCGCCTGCTGGCCGAGCACTTCCAGCGCGACACCGATGTGGTCGCGCGACTGGGCGGAGAGGAATTCGCGGTGTTGCTGCCCGGCTTCGACGCCGAGTCGGCGCAGGGCCTGCTGGAAGTGCTGCGCGACACCTGGCGCGCACTCGGCCTGCCGCATGGCGCGCTGCCCGACGACGCGCTGACCGACGACATCGTGACCATCAGCGCGGGACTGGCCGCGTATCAGCCCGGCCATCCGTATCTGAGCCCGCAGGCGCTGATGCAGGCGGCGGACGAGGCGCTCTATCTGGCCAAGCACATGGGGCGGGATCGGCTTTGTCTGGCGTCCTGAAAGCACGTGGGGCCCCTCAGGGCCCCGGGCGCGCGGTGACACGCAAGCGCGGCCAGGCTCAGCGGCCGCGATCCTCGGCCTGCTGCAGCTGCTCCTCGACGCGGCGCGCGGCGCGCAGCATCAGCGTTTCGTCGAGCTGCGCCTGCGGGGCGATGGCCATGACGGTCTCGTCCAGCGACTCCGGCTTGTTCATCAGCGTCCACGCGATCAGCGAGATCGCGCCCACGCCGCGGCGCTGCATGGCCTCGGGCATGCGCAGTTCCTGTTCGACCTGCACGTGATAGCGCACGCTGGCGACGGCGGCGGGCGCGAGTCCCCAGCTTTCGCACAGCGCCGCGCCCAGCGCGTCATGGCTCACGCCGAAGGCGGTGTGCTCCAGCTGGACCAGCTCGCAGTCGCTGCTGGCGGCGCGCAGCATGGCCGGGTAATGGCCGGGCGCGTGGCGGTAGAGCACCGCCTTGCCGCATTCCTCGAACAGACCCGCCGAGTGCGCGGCCCAGGGGTCCACGCCCAGCATCTGGCCCATGCGGCCCATCAGCAAGCCGCGCTTGGCGGCGCGGGACCAGACGGGCTCCAGCTCGGCGGCGGGCGGGAAGGCGGCGCGCAGGCCCATCTCGAACGTGATCGCGGCGACCTCGCGCATGCCCAGATAGGTCAGCGCCTGATGCACCGTCTGCACCCGGCCGCGCAGGCCGTAGAGCGAGGAGTTCACCGCCTTGAGCACCGCCGCGGCCAGCGCCATGTCGGTCTCGACCAGCGCCGACACGGCTTGCAGGTCGATGTCCTCGTCCGCCATCAGCAGCGAGAGCTTGACCAGGACTTCGGGCTGGGTGGGGATCTCGATGTCGAGCGCACGCAATTGAGGGTCGACAGGCATGGTGGATGTCGGTTGTTTGTTCAATGGTATCCCTTGGCCGTGCAGGCCCGCATCCCGCCTTTGGCGGACAGCGGGTGACGAGATGTTCCCGGGGCGTTCAGCGGATAAAGGCGTCCCAGCCGGTCTTGAGGATCAGCAGCGACACCACGACCACGAACATGCCCCGCACGAAGCCCGCGCCGCGGGCCAGCGCCATGCGCGTGCCGACCAGGCTGCCCACGACGTTGGCCACCGCCATCACCGCCGCGACATGCCACCAGATGTGGCCCTTGCCGATGAACAGCATCAGCGCCGCGAAGTTGGTCGCGGTGTTGAGCAGCTTGGCCGTGGCGGAGGCGTGCAGGAAGTCGAAGCCGAGCAGCCGCACGAAGAGGAAGACGAAGAAGCTGCCGGTGCCCGGACCGAAGAAGCCGTCGTAGAAGCCGATGACCAGGCCGATCGCGCTGGCGATGAGGGTCTGGGTCGTGGCCTCGTGGCGCGGGGCGTGATGGCGGCCGAGGTCCTTCTTGGCCAGCGTGTACAGCAGCACGCCCAGCAGGATGATCGGGAGCGCCTTGCGCAGGCCGCTCGGGTCCACCAGCGTCACGGCCCACGCGCCGCCGAAGCTGCCGATCAACGCGGCCACCGCCGCCGGCAGCAGGGAGAGCCAGGGCAGCGACACGCGCTTGGCGTACTGATGGGTGGCCCAGGCGGTCCCCCAGATGGCGGCGCCCTTGTTGGTGCCGAAGAGCGTGGCCGGGGCCGCGTTGGGATAGACGCTGAAGAGCGCGGGCACCAGGATCAGCCCGCCGCCGCCCACGACGGCATCGACAAAACCCGCCGCCAGGGATGCGGCCGCGGCCGTCAGCAACTCGATCATGGAACTGGACTCGCAAGGGCGGCGCACGCCGCGGAAGCGGGCCGCAAACCATCGAAAGCCGGGCCACCAAAACAAAACGGGCCCCTGTTCAGGGGCCCGCGAATTGTGACAGTGTCACTGTATTTCGTTGGTGTTGGTTTGATCTGTTTGTCTCCTCAGCCCCCGTAGGCAACCGCCATTCGCACGGCAGTCGCGTCGAGTAGGGTGGATCCTAGGACCAGCCCCACCATGCACGCACTTGGGGTTTTCACCCGGCGTGCGCACCAAGTTGGAACGGTTAGCCGGCCCTTACTTTCTGAAAAACGCCATTCCTCATGCGGATGGCGCAGATCGCCCGGCGCACTGTTCTTGACCCTTGGGCGGGGTTCGCCCGGTGTCGCGTAGCGGTGTCATACCCCTGAAATGGAGGGCCCCGGCAAACCCCGGCCACTTTTCGCGGGCGCGCCGGGAACTTTCGGGGCCGCTGGCGCAATACGTTCATCCTCGGAGGCGCGGCTTCCGATTCCGATTCCGATTCCGATTCCGAGCAGCCCAGCACGCCGCGAACCCGCGACTCGCCATCCGACGTCCCGCACGACCACGCCCACCACCACGCCGATGAGCTTCTGGACCCGCTTGGCCGGCCGCGCCCGCCACCACCCCGCACCGGACGACACGCCGCCTCAGGCCGCCGCGTCCGAACCGGCCGCCGTCGAGGCGCTGGTGCGCCGACTGCGCCAGGGCGATCCGAACGCGCTGGCGCCGCTCTATCGGAGCGAATCGCCCGGTGTCTACCGCTACGCGCTGGCGCTGTGCGGGCAACCTGATCTGGCGGCCGACGCGATGCAGGAGGCCTTCGTCCAGTTCGCCGGCAGGCCGGAGGGATGGGACTCGGGACGAGGCAGTCTCGGCGCCTATCTCGCCGGCATGGCGCGCCACCACCTGTTGGCACGCTGGCGGGATCAGCCAATGGCGCACGACGAGTCCGAGGACGCGGATCACGCCCACCACGACCCGGTCGAGGCGCCCGAGCAGCAACTGGTCCGCGCCCAGGATCAGGCTCGCTTGATGGACGCCATCCAGTCGCTGCCCTGGGTGTTCCGCGAGGCGCTGGTGCTGGTCGACCTGCAGGAACGCTCTTACGTCGAAGCCGCGCGCATCGCCGGCGTCGAGCTCAACACCCTGCGCACCCGCGTGCATCGCGGTCGCGCCCGGCTGCTGGCGGCTCTGCGGGACGAGGTCCCGGCCGCCGTCGCCTGCTCATCAAAGTCCGCATGATGAAGACCACCGACACCTCCTCCCCGCGCAGCGCGCGCCTGGCCGACTGGCTCTGGGCCGCCGGCCAGGACCTGCGCCGCCAGACGCCGCCCGCCGGGCGCGATGAAGCCGTCCTCGCCGCGATGCAGGAACGCTTCGGCCAGCGGCAGGCTTCCGAACGCGGAACGCGCTGGCGCTGGTCGCTGGTCGGGCCAGGGCTGTGCGCCTCGGTGCTGCTGGCCTGCGTCTGGCTGGTCAACCTGGCGCCGCCGGATCGCGACGGCACCACGCTGACCCGCGGCAGCGACTTCATCGTGCTCGTGTCGGCCGACCGCTGGGCGGCCTTCGAGCAGGCCGGCGCCGCGAACGCCTGGCTGGTGCCGACCGAGGTGCCTCGCGAGCGGCTGGCCCTGCTCGGCCTGCCCTACGACCCGGCCACCGCCGCCGAGCCGGTGCATGCGGAGCTGCTCGTGCATGCCTCCGGCGACGTGCTGGCCATGCGCGTGATGCCGTGAGCGCCGATCCCCGGTCGCTGATCCCTGATGTCCCGACGACCTGAGCCCCCGAATCGACTTCCCCTGGAGACCGCCATGAAGACTTCCCTCACCGCCCTCGCCCTGGCCGTGGCCGCCTCCGCGGTCCAGGCCCAGCAGGATCCCGCGCACGATCAGCCCGAGCCGCAGGCCACCGCCACGCCCAAGCCGCTTCCCGCCGCGCGCCCGGCGCCCGTGCCGCCCGAGCTGCCGCCCCTGGCGCCGCCGGTGCCGCCCGAGCCCCTGGTGCCCGACCTCGGTCCGCTGATCGCCGAGGCAGGCTTGGCGGGCCAAATCCTCAGCGCCGAGCGCGTGGTCAAGGGCGCGCCCTACTGCGCGCAAGCGGTGCACGAAACCGTCCAGCCGCTGGCCGACGGCAATCGCATCGTCCATCAGCAGACCAGCCAGCTCTGCCGCGACGGCGAGGGCCGCACGCGGCAGGAGGTCGAGCGCCAAGGCCGCCGCTTCGTCTACCTGCGCGATCCGGTGGGCGGCGAGAACTGGCTGTTGGAGCCGGATCGCAAGGTCGCGCGCTACCTGGGCGGCGGCAAGCTCGACGCCGAGGCGCAGCGAGAGCACGCCGAGCGCATGCGCGAGTACAACGACAAGATGCGGGACTACAGCGATCGCATGCGCGAGTACGGCAGCAAGATGCGCGACTGGGCGCGCGAGCACGGCGAACGCGTGCGCGAAGCGCTGCGCAGCGCCGATGCCGCGTCCAAGCCCGAGACGCCCCGGCCGCCGAAGCCGCCCGCTGCCCCGCGCGCGCCTGAAGCAGTGGTGGTCGCGCCGGGCGGCGAGGGCCGTGAGGTCCGCGTGATCCGCATCGAGACACCCACCGGCGCGCTGCCGCCGATGTCGCCGATCGCCATCCCCATGGCGGTCACGATGCGCATGGAGCCGCTGATCATCGGTGGTCAGAACGTCCAGACCGACACGTTGCCGGCGCGCGAGATCGAGGGTCTGAAGGTCACCGGCGCACGCAGCTCGTGGACCATCCCGGCCGGCAAGATCGGCAACGAGAAGCCCATCGTGACCACGCGCGAGGTCTGGACCTCGCCGGATCTGAAGCTCACCGTGAGCTCGGTGAGCAAGGATCCGCGCAGCGGCGATCAGAGCTATCAGCTGCGCAACATCCGCCGCGCGGAGCCCGATGCCGCGCTGATGCGCGTGCCGGCGGAATTCCAGAAGACCGGCATGCCGGGCCCGCGCAAGCCGCGTGACGCCAAGGAGCCCAAGCAGGGTTGATCACCGAAGGCTGAGCGCGGACTGGGTCGGGCTCCGCCGGTCGCGCGCTCAGAGCGGCGCCCTCGTCCCGATGCCGGCTCCGCTGCGCCGACAATGCCGGCCGATGACGGCGCCTCCTCCTCGATTGATCCTGCAGACGCTGGGCCGCGGCGACGGCCTGCTCGGCATGCGGCCGCACGGCAAGCTCGGCCCGCGCGGCGACCGCGTGACCGTGCTGCGCCTGGCACGCTGGCCCGAGGACGAGGACCGCTCGGCGCAGTGGCAGGCGCTGCCGCTGCATCCGGTGGACGTGTCCATGCTGCAGTGGCGCGACGCCTCCTTCGGCCACGGGCTGTCGCCCTGCTGGACCCTGGAGCAGGAGGACCAGTTCCCCGACTTCACCGCCGATCAGATTCCGCTGCTGCGCGACAAGGGCTGGGAGATCGAGTTCGCGCCCGGCTTCGCGCACCACAGCGTCGCGATCGACGCGTGGTCGCTGGAAGTCCAGCCCGATGACGGCGTCGACGCCGGGCCCGATCCCGATCTGGGCCGCACGGCGGAGCGCATTCCGACGCTGGGGCTGTCCCGCCGCAAGGGCTCCTGGCTGCTGAGCCTGGGCGTCACGGTGCAAGGGCAGCGGGTCGACCTCGCGCCCATGATCTGGGACCTGCTGCGCAAGGACCGCCGCTGGCTCTACGCCGAAGCCATCGGCGGTATCGACGACGACGCCATCATCGGCCTGAAGGCGCCGGGCGGCCGCCGGCTGCACACGACGGCGGCGCCGCTGAAGCGGCTGATGCTCAATCTGCTGGAGATCCTGGTGGTGCAGCGCGGTCGGCGCGGACCGATCAAGCTGACGTCCTGGGAAGCGGCGCGGCTGTCGGCGCTGGATGTGCCGGACAGCCGCTGGCAGGTCTACGGCGCGCCGGAACTGCGCGCGATGTGGGAGCGGCTGCGCCACGCCGGACCACCGCGCGTCGATGCGCAACCGGCGGGGCTGGGCATCACGCTGCGGCCCTATCAGCTGCAGGGCGTGGGCTGGCTGCAATACCTGGCGAGGCAGGAGCTTGGCGGCATCCTGGCGGACGACATGGGCCTGGGGAAAACGGCGCAGGCGCTCGCGCACCTGTGGGTCGAGAAGCAGGCCGGCCGTCTGGACAAGCCGGCGCTGGTCGTCGCGCCGACCTCGCTGATCTTCAATTGGACCAACGAGGCGGCGCGCGTCGCGCCCGGTCTGCGAGTCGCCGCGCTCAGCGATCCGGCCGAGCGCAGCCAAGTGCTGGGGCGGCTCGGCGAGATCGACCTGCTGCTGTGCAGCTACGGCCTGGTCTGGCGCGAGGTGCGCGCGCTGACCAAGGCGGCGTTCTCGGTGCTGGTGGTCGACGAGGCGCAGGCGGTCAAGAACCCGCGCTCGCGGGCGGCGCGGGCGCTGCGCCGGCTCCAGGCCGGGCAGCGGATGGTGCTCACCGGCACGCCGCTGGAAAACCACCTGGGCGAGCTCTGGACCCAGTTCGACTTCCTGATGCCGGGCTACCTGGGCGACAGCCGCGCCTTCGCCCGGCACTGGCGCAAGCCCATCGAGCAGAACGGCAGCGCCGAGCGCGCCCGGGAGCTGGCCCTGCGCGTGCGCCCCTTCATCCTGCGGCGGCTGAAGGAGGAGGTGGCGGCCGATCTCCCCCCGATGACGGTGCTCACGCAGCGGATCCCCCTGCAAGGGCGACAGCGCCAGCTCTACGAGAGCGTGCGCATCGGCGCCGACCACCTGGTACGGCGGCTGCTGAAGGATTCGCAGGAATTCGGGGACGGGATCATGTCGGTGCTCGACGCGATGCTGAAGCTGCGCCAGGTCTGCGGCGACCCGCGGCTGGTGCCGGGCATCGAGATCCCGCCGGGGATGGAGTCCGCCAAGCTGGACTGGCTGCGGGAGAAGGTGCCGGAGCTGATCGCGCAGGGACGGCGGATTCTGGTGTTCTCCCAGTTCACCGGCATGCTGGCGCTGATCGAGGAGGCGATGACTGCCGCGCGCGTCCCGCTGCTGAAGCTGACCGGGGACACGCCGGAGGCGCGACGGGGAGAGGTGGTCGGCCGCTTCCAGGCGGAAGAGGTCCCGCTGATGCTGGTCAGCCTGAAGGCCGGCGGGGTGGGGCTGACGCTGACCGCCGCCGACACCGTCATCCTGGTCGACCCCTGGTGGAACCCGGCGGTCGACGCGCAGGCCCAGGCGCGCGCGCACCGGATCGGGCAATCACGGCCGGTGTTCGTTCACCAGCTGGTGATCGAGGGCAGCATCGAGGAACGGATGCTGGAGCTCCAGGCCCGCAAGCGGGCGCTGGCCGACGGCCTGTTGGGCCGGGACGGCGGGGAGCGTCTGGAGAAATTCAGCGCCGCGGAGATTGAGCGGCTGTTGGCGCCGCTTCAGCCGTCGGTGGACGAAGACGACTGAAGGGGCGGCTTGGGCAGGGGCCGGGGCGCGGGACCGGAGCTCGTCCGGGCGTTGGCGCAAGACCGGTGGCCCTGCCGGCGCGATCAGCGCTTGCGGTCGAAACGCAGGGCGCGTGCGACGCTGCGGCGGTCGCAGCCCAGGGAGGCGACTTCGAAGGCCTCGTGCTTGCGGCCCTTGTCGCTGAGCAGCTCCTGCGGCAGGCGACGCGGTTGAGATTCGGTGCGGGACTGGGACTTCATCATGGTCGTGGAACCTTTGGCTTCCAGGCGGGGGGATGTCCGCCATGGGTCAGCTAACGCCAGCCCTTGAGGTCGCGTTGACAGCCTCCTCACAAATGTGAACAAAGCTGGCGCATCGATACACGAGGCTCCCGGACCTGGGCTCCAAATATGCACCGCTTTAGTGCAATCCTGGTTCGAAAGCCCGGACGATCGCCCGTCGCGGTGCGGCAACGGGCCTTTGATGAGTCGCCCGTCGGAGGGAGGGCTTTCTCGATAAGCTCGCGCCCATGTCCACCGCATCTCTTGCCGTTCCCTCCGACGACCTGCTGGTCGCTTGCTTGTGCGCCGACTGGTGCCGGGTCTGCGACGGCTACCGCGACGACTTCGCCGCCCTGCGCCAGCAGCATCCGGGCGTGCGCTTCGTCTGGGTCGACATCGAGGACGACTCGGAACTGGTCGACGATCTGGAGGTCGAGACCTTCCCCACGCTGCTGATCGGCCGCGGCGAGCAGCTGTGCTTCGTCGGCCCGGTCCTGCCTCAGCCGGCGGCGGCCCAGCGCCTGATCCAGGCGGCGGAAGAAAACCCGGCCATGTCCGCCGCCAGTCCGACGGCCCCCCCGGGCACCATGGCGGCCGCACAGTCGCTGCTGTCGCGTCTGCGACAGTCCTGCTGAGCCGGCATCGCATCCCGCACCTCTGGATCCCCCGTCCGTCGTCCGGGGGCCTCCATCGGGGGGAGCGCAGGCGAGAATGCGTCACCGCTAACACAATTGCCGGTCTGCGCGCGATCCGCAGCCGACCGCTGTCTGATGAACGTCCATTTCAAGAACTCGGTGGCCCGCGCCACTCCCATCCTGGCGCTGGATCGCGCCTCGTATCAGGCGCTGGCTGCCTCGCTGCCCAAGCGCACCCAGCAATGGCTGGCGACGTTGGGCTTCTCCGCCGCGCCGGACACCTTCGCGCTGGTCCCCGGTGAAGACGGCAAGCTGGCGCAGGTCTTCGCCGGCGTGGCCCATGCCGCCCACCCGTTCGCGCTGTCGGCGCTGCCGCTGGCCCTGCCCGAGGGCAACTACACCCTGTCCCCCGAAGGTCTGCCCCTGCAGGATGAAGCCGCCGCGCTGTCCTGGGAGCTGGGCTGCTATCAGTTCGACCTGTACAAGCCGCGCAAGCGCCAGCCGGCCCAACTGCTGATCAAGAGCAGCGCCGACGGCCAACGCGGCTTGGCCGTCGCCACCGCAATGACCGCCGTGCGCGATCTGGTCAACACCCCGGCCGAGCACATGGGCCCCGAGGAGTTGTCCAAGGCCGCCGCCCTGGTCGGCAAGCAGCATGGCGCGAAGTTCAAGGAAATCGTCGGCGACGATCTGCTGAAGAAGAACTTCCCCGCCATCCACGCCGTCGGCCGCGCCAGCACGCGCGCCCCGCGTCTGATCGAGCTGAACTGGGGCAGCGACAAGCATCCGCGCCTGACCATCGTCGGCAAGGGCGTGTGCTTCGACACCGGCGGCCTGGACATCAAGTCCCCCGACGGCATGCGCCAGATGAAGAAGGACATGGGCGGCGCGGCCAACGCGCTGGGCCTGGCCACGCTGATCATGGCGCTGAAGCTGCCCGTGCGTCTGCAGGTGCTGATCCCGGCCGTCGAGAACTCGATCGCCGGCAACGCCTATCGTCCGGGCGACGTGGTGAAAACCCGCGCCGGCCTGCACATCGAGATCGGCAACACCGACGCCGAAGGCCGCGTGATCCTGTGCGACGCGCTGGCCTACGCCACCGAGTCCAAGCCCGAGCTGATCATCGATCTGGCCACGCTGACCGGCGCGGCCCGCGTCGCGTTGGGCGCGCAACTGCCGGCGCTGTTCTCCAAGCACATGGACACGGCGCGCGACCTGGTCGACCTGGGCCTGAAGCTGGACGATCCGCTGTGGCACATGCCGCTGTGGGCGCCCTACAAGGAAGGCATCACCTCGGGCATCGCTGACATCGTGAACACCGGCCGCAACGCGCTGGCCGGCGCGATCAACGCGGCGCTGTTCCTCGAGGCCTTCATCCCGGCCGAGCAGGACTGGCTGCATGTCGACCTGTTCGCGTGGAACGATGTGTCGCGCCCCGGCCGGCCGCTCGGCGGCGAGGCCCAGACCATCCGCACGCTGCTGGCCTACATCGAAGAGCGCTTCGCCGCCTGATCGACGTCCGCCCAGGGGTGGCGCCGGCTCGGCCGGCACCCCCGCGTGGACCTCGCCTCGACAGCCCGCCCGCATCGCGCCGGCGGGCTTTCTACTCGCCCTCGACCAGCCACTGCGCGGCGCGCTCCGCGATCATCAGCGTCGGCGAGTTCGTGTTGCCGCTGGTGATCGTGGGCATCACGCTGGCGTCGATCACCCGCAGCCCCTGCACGCCGCGCACACGCAACCGGCTGTCGACGACGGCGAGCGCGTCGTCGTCGCGGCCCATGCGGCAGGTGCCGACGGGATGGAAGATGGTCGTGGCGATGTCGCCGGCCAGGCGGGCGAGCTCTTCATCCGTCTGGAACTGCGTGCCCGGCTTGTATTCCGCAGGGCGATAGCGCGCCAGCGCCGGCTGCTCGACGATGCGCCGCGTCAACCGCAGGCTGCGCGCCGCGACCTCGCGATCGGCCTGGGTGCTCAGGTAGTTGGGCGCGATCAGCGGCGCGTCGGCCGCGTCGGCGCTGCGGATCGAGACCGATCCGCGACTGGTCGGATTCAGATTGCAGACGCTCGCGGTGAACGCGTTGAAGCCGTGCAGCGGCTCGCCGAAAGCCTCCAGCGACAGCGGCTGCACGTGGTACTGCAGGTCCGGCCACGCCTTGTCCGGACCGCTGCGCGCGAAAGCACCCAGCTGCGACGGCGCCATGCTCATCGGTCCGGTGCGGCGCAACGCGTACTCCAGCCCGATGCGGGCCTTGCCGGCCCAGCTCGAGGCCAGCGTGTTCAGCGTGCTCACGCCCTCGACCTTGAAGACCGCGCGGATCTGCAAGTGGTCCTGCAGGTTGCCGCCGACGCCGGGCAAATCCTTCACGACCTCGATGCCATGCCGCTTCAACAGCGCCGCCGGGCCGATGCCGGACAGCTGAAGCAACTGCGGCGAGCCGATCGCGCCCGCCGCGAGCAAGACCTGCCCCCCGGGCGCCAGGCGCGCCTCCTCCAGGCCCTGCGGCGTGCGCACCAGCACGCCGTCGCAGCGCGTCGCGCTGTCGACGGTGTCGAGCAGCAGCCGCTGCGCATGCGCGCCGGTCCACATCTCGAAGTTCATGCGCTTGTAGCAGGCCGGCCGCAGAAAGGCCTTGGCCGTGTTCCAGCGCCAGCCCGCGCGCTGATTGACCTCGAAGTAGCCGACGCCCTCGTTGTTGCCGCGATTGAAATCGGGCGTGGCCGGGATGCCGGCCTGCTGCGCCGCCTCGGCGAAGGCGTCCAGCACCGCCCAGCGCAGACGCTGCTTCTCGACGCGCCATTCACCGCCGTGACCGTGCAGCGCCGCATCGAAGCCGGGCGGACGCTCTGCGCCGGCGTCCAGGCGCCAATGGTCCTCGTGCTTGCGGAACAGCGGCAGCACCGCGTCCCAGCGCCAGGCCTCGTCGCCGGTGGCCTCGGCCCAGCCGTCGTAATCGCGCCTCTGGCCGCGCATGTAGATCATCCCGTTGATGCTGGAGCTGCCGCCCAGCACCTTGCCGCGCGGATAGCGCAGGCTGCGTCCGTTCAGGCCCGCGTCGGGCTCGGTCTTGAACAGCCAGTCGGTGCGTGGATTGCCGATGCAATACAGGTAGCCGACGGGGATGTGGATCCAGTGATAGTCGTCGCGGCCGCCGGCCTCCAGCAGCAGCACCCGCTTGCCGGGATCCGCGCTGAGCCGGTTGGCCAGCAGGCAGCCGGCCGTGCCGGCGCCCACGATGATGAAGTCGAACCGGTTGTCTCCGCCCATGGGTCTCTTGTCGTGATGGGTCTGTGCGGTCGCCCGCGAGGACCCATGCTGACCGAGCCGGTCGCGGCGGGCAACCGCGTTCTCACCAAGTTGTCACGACGATTCGCCCGCCGTGTCCAGCATGCGCCCGCCCAGCCGGTACCAGTCGAAGCGACGCGTGGCCGCCATGATCGCCGCCAGCACCGCGAACAGCAGCAGCGAGCCCACCAGCAGCGCCGCCTTCTCCAGGTTGAGCAGCACGAACAGCGCGCCGTAGAGCGTCCCCACCAGCGCGCCGAATCCCAGCCCCCGCCGCAGGGTGCCCAGCATCGCCGCGCCGTAGCAGGTGAGCAGGCCGATGGCGGCGGCGGCGGCGATCCCGTATGACAGCGCGAAGCTCAGGTGCTCCGACAAGCCCAGCAGCAGCAGGAAGAACAGCGTCATTGCCAGCCCGACCAGCAGGTACTGCACGGGGTGCACGCGGCGGCCGACGAACAGCTCCAGCAACCCGACGCTGACAAAGGTCAGGACGATGAACATCAGGCCGTACTTGATGGCGCGGTCGCTCATCACGTAGGGATTCACCGGGTCGATCATCGAGAACGCCAGCGTGTCGGTGATGCGAGCCGTGGGCGGCGTCTCGCGCGGGGGCCGGACGCCGTACTCGGCGAGCTCGGGATCGCGATCGATGCCGGGCAGCGCGCGGCCGTCGGCGACGTCCTTCAACGCGGTAGTGGCGAGCTCCGACACCTGCCAGCTCGCCTCGAAGCCGTCGGCGCGCACCTCGCTGCTCACCGGCAGGAAGCGGCCGCCGAAGCTGGGATGCGGCCAGTCCGAACGCAGCTTCACCTGCGTCGCCGAGGCGGCGGGCACCACGCCGAAGTCCGTCATGCCGATGAGGTCGATGGCGACGCTCAGCGCCAGCGGCTGGTCCAGCGGCTGGCCCGGCAGATCGGCATGCAGTCCGTTGGGATAGCTGTCGTGGCGCGTGCCGGGCTCCACCGTCAGCGGCGCGTCGCCCCACTTGAGCGTGACCGCGCGCAGCCCGCGCGCGTCGCTCACGGCGATGAAGACGCGCGGATCCTCGCAGCTCAGCGCGCCTTCATGCTCAGCCTTGGGCGTCAGCGCCGCGAGCGAGGCCCAGCGCGCCTGCAGCCCGACTTTGGCCGCATAGGTGTTGATCTTGAACAGGCCCCGATAGCGCGGCTCCTGCTTCAACGCGCCGTCGACCGCGAGCTCGGCCGGCATCGCGGTCAGCACGAAGAAGCGGCGCTCCTTGGTCCTGGTCTGGTCCTTGCCGGAGCCGGTGACCCTGGTCCATTCCTCGGTGCAGCTGCGCTGCGCAACGGGACCGAGCATTACCTGCGGACCGGCCTGGGCGGCGGCGACACCGGCCTCGGCGCCGCGCTGGCGGTCCTGGCGCTCGTCGACCAGCCAGCCGATCCGCATCAGCACCCACAGCAACAACAGCGTCACCCCGGCCAGGATGACCAGCTTCCACGTCAGCGCCTTCACTTGCATCGTCCCTCTCCTCGCCCTCTGGCACATGCCGGGCCCATGGGAAGCGGGCAGTCTCGGCAGGGCGGGTGAGCTCAGGACGAGGTTTGTGAGGCGATGGTGAAGTCGTCGAACTCCAGGCGAACGCGCAGGCCAGGCTCAGCGGGGGCGAAGCTCAGCCGGCCGCGATGCAGATCGGCGATCTGCCGCGTGATCGCCAGGCCCAGGCCCGAGCCCTTGCGCAGGCTGCCGGGGCGCGCGGTCGAGAAGAAGCGCTCGCCCAGTTGGGACCACGCCGCCGTCGGCACGCCGGGGCCATGGTCGCGGAGTTCGAAGAAGGCCACGGGCCGGGGCGCGCGATCGACGCCCACCGTCAGCTCCAAGGTCGAATCCGCCGGCGCGAAGTCGACCGCGTTGGTGAGCAGGTTGCTGATCGCCAAGGTCAGCAGCTCCGCGTCGGCTTGCAGGCGCACCGACTCGCGGCCGGTCCAGCGCACGGTCAGGCGCTGCTGCTGCAGCCGCGCCGCCAGGGGCGCGATCGCCTCGTCCACCGCCGCCTCCAGCGATATCAGGCGCGGATGTTCCGGCCCGCGCCGCAACTCCAGCGTCGACAGCGCGAGCAGGCGCTCGACCATCTCGGTCATGCGGTCGCTCTGCGTCACCACCTGCGCCGCGAAACGCTGGCGGTCGGCGGCCGGCAGCTCGTCCTGCAGCAGCTCGCCCGCGCCGCGCATCGCGGCCAGCGGGCTCTTGAGCTCATGGGTGAGCGCGCGCGCGACGTGCTCCAGATGCTCCCGACCGTCGAGCCGCTCCCGCATCGCGTCCATCGCCTGCGCCAGGTCGCCGAGCTCGCCCGGCACCTTGGGCGGCAGGCGGCGCTCGCCCAGCTGCACTTCCTGTGCGTAGCGGCGCAGCCGCCGCACGGTCGTGACCATCCACAGCGTCACCGCGACACCCACCGCCAGCGACACCGCCAGCAAGCCCAGTCCGGCGATCCAGATGCGGCGCTCGGCGCGGTAGATGATCTGCTGCACCGCCGCGGCCGGCTTGGCCACGGTGACGACGCCGATGGTCCGCCCGTCCACCCGCACCGGCGCGGCCACGTACATCACCGGACTGCCCTGCGCGTCGCTGCCGTTGCCCAGATCGCCGGCGTTGCCGTAGGGCGTCAGGCGCCGGGGCGCGTCGGGCGTGGAGCGGGCGCCGTACTCGCCACGCAGCGTCCGGGCGACGTCGTTCCAGGCCGAGTAATCCTGCCCGACCGCCGGCGCGGGGCCGGTGTCCAGCACCACCCGGCCACCGGCGTCGGTCACGTAGATGCGGAAGTCGAGCGACCGCTTGCGGGCGCTGAGGATGCGCGCGTCGACGGGGCGCTCGGCGTAGTCGCGCACGCGCTGGGCGAATCGGGTGCCGGTGAGGTCGCCGCCGGGCGGCATCGCGGCGAGCTCGTCACGCGCCAGCTCGGCCACCAGGTTGGCGGTGTCGACCATCATGTCCTCCATCACCTCCCGCACGCTGGGCTTGAACTCGCCCAGCACGACGCGCAGCAGGATGAAGGCGCTCAGCCCCGCGACGAGGAAGAAGCCCAGGAACAGCCGCAGACCGAGCCGCATCCGCGTCACTCCAGCGAGTAGCCCATGCCGCGGTGGGTGCGGATGGGGTCGAGCTCGGGGCGGACCTGGCGCAGCTTGGCGCGCAGGGTTTTGATATGGGTGTCGACGGTGCGGTCGCTGCTGTCGGCGTCCAGGCCCCAGACGGCGTCGAGCAGGCTTTCGCGCGTGTGGATGCGGCTGGGGGCGGCCAGCAGGCGCAGCAGCAGGCCGAGTTCGCGCCGGGTCAGCGGCAGCA
>NZ_JBCNLU010000040.1:0-39559 GCF_039595295.1 Roseateles sp. | reverse complement strand
CCGGAAGGCCCGCTGGAGGAGGCGCGCAAGCGCTCGGCGAAACGGCAGGCGGCGCAGGTCGTGGTGAGGCTGCCGTCGCGCACGACGATCGTCGGCGTGACGCCGGATGCGGGCTTCGAGGGCGGCTTGCTGATGCTGGAGAAGGTCTCGCAAGTGATCCTGCGCGGGCTGCGCTTCGCCGATGCCTACGACTTCTTCCCCGCCTGGGACCCCAACGACAACGGCCATGGCGAGTGGAACTCGGAGTACGACACCGTTTCGCTGCGCGACGCCTCCCACGTGTGGGTCGACCACTGCGACTTCGACGACGGCGCGCGGCCCGATCCGGCCGAGCCGGTGGTGCTGGGCCAGCACATGCAGCGCCACGACGGGCTGCTGGACATCACGCGGCGCTCGGACTTCGTGACGGTGTCCTGGAACGTCTTCCGGCGTCACGACAAGACCATGCTGATCGGCGGCGGCGACGGACATCGGGACGATCGGGGCCATCTCCGCGTGACCCTGCATCACAACCTCTGGGAGCAGCTCAAGGAGCGTACGCCGCGCGTGCGCTACGGCCAGGTGCACCTGCTCAACAACCTCTTCCTGGCGACATCGGGCGGGGACTATCCCTATGGCTACTCGTTGGGCATCGGCATCGAATCGAGCCTGCTCGTCGAGGCCAACGTCTGGGAGGCCGCGGCCGGCATCGCGCCCTCGCGCGTGGCGCGGCTGCTCAAGGGCGATCGCGTCGAGGAGCGGGGCTCGCTGTTCAACGGCCAGCCGCTGGATCTGATGGGGGCCCTGCGTGCCGCGAACCCGGATCGGCGCATCGACGCCGAGGCCGGATGGACGCCGCCGTACCGGCTCGCGGCCGATCCCGCGAACGAGGTCGCCGCCCGGGTGCGCGCGGGGGCGGGCGCGGGGCGGCTGTGGTGAAATCCTTCCTTCTCTTGGAACACGTTGCGCATGGATGACGATCTGAACGATGGCAAGTCGCAGCCCGAATCGGTGGCCGCGGTGCTCAAGGTGTTTGCCATCCTGCAGGCCCTGTCGGAACGCAGCGACACCGGCATCTCGGAGCTGTCGGTCCGCCTGGCCATGCCCAAGGCGACGGTTTACCGCTTCCTGCAGACGATGAAGACGCTGGGCTACGTCCGGCAGGAAACCGACAGCGAGCGCTACGGCCTGGCGATGAAGACCTTCGAGCTCGGCGCGAAGGCGATGCAGTACCCGGACCTGATCGACCTGTCCAAGCACCACATGCAACTGCTGGCCGACGCCACCGGCGAGACGGTGCATCTGGGCACGCTGATCGACAGCGAGATCATCTACGTCCACAAGGTCGATTCGCGGCACATGCTGGGCATGTATTCGCGGGTGGGGCGGCGCGCGCCGCTGCACTGCACGGCGATCGGCAAGGTGCTGATGGCCTGGGAGCATCCGGAACGCCGCGACCGCATCCTGGCCGGTGTCGAGTTCCAGCGCTTCCGCGACAAGACCATCACGAACGCGGACGACTTCCGGGTCGAGCTCGAGCGCGTGCGGGGTCAGGGCTTCGGCGAGGACCGCGAGGAATTCGACGATCACATCCGTTGCCTGGGCGTGCCCATCTTCGACCGGCTGGGTCAGCCGATCGCGGGCATGAGCGTGAGCTTCCCGACCTTCCGCTACGACGAGGCCAAGGCGCCCGAGGTCGTGGCCATGCTGCAGGCGGCGAGCCGGGACATCTCGACGCGGCTGGGTTGCAGTCGCTTCCCGCTGGATCAGAAAGCCTGATCGCCGGGGCAGGGACAATCCCAGGTTCCTCGCGAGCGTGACGTCGCCATTCGGCGGCGTGCGCATGTGAGAATGTTGTCGTACAACTGAACCCTGATGAACGCCTCTCTGACCCGTGCCCGCCCGAAGACCTTGGCCCTTGGACTTGTCCAGGCGCTGGAGGACCGCATCCGTGTGGGCACGCTGGCGGTGGGCGACAAGCTGCCGACCGAGGCGGCGATCATGGCCGAGTTCGAGGTCAGCCGGACGGTGGTGCGGGAAGCGATTTCCAAGCTGCAGGCGGCGGGGCTGGTGGAGACGCGGCACGGCATCGGGACCTTCGTGCTCGGGCTGGGGGAAGGCGGGCCCTTCCGCATCGGCGCGGAGCAGATGGCGACGCTCAACGACGTGGTCGCGGTGCTGGAACTGCGCATCGGTCTGGAGACCGAGGCGGCGGCGCTGGCCGCGCAGCGGCGCAGCGATGAGCAGCTCGCCGCGATGCGCGAGGCGGTGGCCGCGTTCGCCGCAGCGGCCAAGGCGGGCCGCGACGCGGTGACGGCGGATTTCCAGCTGCACCTTGAGATCGCACGTGCCACGGGCAATCCGCACTTCGAGCGCCTGATGGGGACGCTGGGCGCGCCGAGCATTCCGCGCGCTCGACTGGCGAGCCTGCGGGCCGTCGGTGACGAGGACGCTGCGGCCCAGCGCGACTACCTGCTGCGCGTGAACGCCGAGCACGAGAGCATCGTCGACGCGATCGCCGCGCGTGATGCCGAGGCCGCGCGCGCCGCGATGCGGACCCACTTGGCCAACAGCCGCGAGCGGCGCCGGCGCGCGGCGCAGGCGTTGCAGGAAGCGCGCTGAGCGTCAGGGCCAGGTCTCGACAGCGGCTTCGCCGCCGGCGCGCTCAAGCGCCTCGACCTCGTCGTTCCCCACGATTCTGAGGTTCCAGCCTGTCTCATCGATGGATGCGAAGAGTCGCTGCTGGATGGCCGGCAGATCAACGCTGACCAGATCAAAGCTGGTTCGCAGGGAGATGTGTCCAGCAACCTCCTTCAAATGAAGCAGTCGCTGAAGCATGTCATGGGGCTTCGGGATCTCTCTGCGGCCACGCTCCCAGAGACGGAGCCGGTGCTCGCTGATGCCGTGCGCTTGGGCGGCGTCCTCGGGCGGCATTCCCAGCTCGGAGCGCAGATAGCGGAACTCCTGACCAGTCAACCGCCATGGCTTGCGAGATACGTAGAGCGCCAGTTTTGTTAGCAGGTCGTCGACCGCTTTGATCGAGGTCGCCGGTCCGTACGGGGTGTCCCAGTGCGTGACGCCGTTCTCCAGCCAGACATAGTCCAGCCCGCTTTCGCGGAAGTGATAGTTCGCCATTTCGGTCCTCCGTTGGGGCGTCGGGAGGACGCCCAGGCAGACCAGAAATCCTAGGCCCGCTGGCGGGCGTCGCCGGCGAGCCATGTGGCGATTCGGCCCATGCAGAGATAGGCGATTGACCCGCTCATCGCGGCGACTCTGCGTGTTTTCCCCGATCCCTCCGGCTCGCCATTCAACTTGTCAGGCTTTCAACCTGACTTGTATGATGACTGACAACAAGGCTGCCAGCGACGGGCGTGATCCCGGCGACAGAGCGGCCCCCTCGGTTTCATCCCGGAGACAAGACCATGTCCGCTGCATCCCGCCGTTTGGCCGTCAAGCTCGGTGCCGCCCTCGGCGCCACTTTCCTCACCGCCGGATTCGCCGGCGCCGCCACCTTCCCGGATCACCCGGTGACCCTGCTGGTCCCGTTCCCCGCCGGCGGATCCACCGACATGCTGGCCCGCGAAATGGGCGCCAAGCTCCAGGAGAAATGGGGCAAGACCGTGCTCGTGGACAACCGCCCCGGCGCCACCGGCACCCTCGGCACCTCCATGGTCAAGCGCGCCGCGCCCGACGGCTACACCCTGCTGGTGTCCTCGCTCGGCCCCTTCGTCATCGCGCCGCATCTGCTGAAGAACGTCCAGTACGACGCGCTCAAGGACATCGACCTGCTCACCGTCGCCATCCAGGCGCCCAACGTGCTGGTGGTGCCCGCCAGCTCGCCGATGAAGACCGTCAAGGACGTCGTCGACGCGCTCAAGAAGTCGCCCGGCAAGGTCAGCTTCGCCTCCTCCGGCAACGGCTCCTCCGACCACCTGACCGCCGAGCTCTTCTGGCTGCAGACCGGCACCTCCGGCCTGCACGTGCCCTACAAGGGCGGCTCCCCCGCGATCACCGACCTGATCGGCGCCCAGGTCGACGCCTCCTTCCAGAACGTCAATGCCGTGTTGCCGCACATCCAGTCCGGCAAGCTGCGCGCGCTGGCCGTCACCGGCGACAAGCGCTCGGGCGTGCTGCCCAACGTGCCGACGCTGTCGGAGTCCGGCATCAAGGGCGCGGACGTCTATTCCTGGCAGGGCGTGGCTGCGCCCAAGGGCCTGCCGCCGGCGCTGCGCGCGCAGATCCAGCAGGCGCTGGTCGCCGCGCTGCACGACCCGGCGCTGAAGCAGAAGTTCGCCGACATCGGCATCGAGATCGTCGCCAACACCGCCGACCAGGCGCAGACCTTCCAGAAGGCCGAGTACGCGCGCTGGAAGCAGGTGATCGAGACCCGCAAGATCACCGCCGACTAAGCAGGAGCCTTTCGTGAGCAGTCCCATCGTCACCTCCGCCCGCGCGATCCCGGTCGCCGGCCGCGACGGCATGCTGATGAACCTGAGCGGCGCGCATGCGCCGTTCTTCACCCGCAACCTGCTGATCCTCGAGGACAGCGCCGGCCACACCGGCATCGCCGAGATCCCCGGCGGCGAACCCATCCGCCAGACCCTGGAGCAGGCCGGCCAGCTGCTGATCGGCCAGCCCGTGGCCAAGTGGAACGCGCTGCTGGCGCAGATCCGCGAGAAGTTCAAGTCGCTGGACAGCGGCGGCCGCGGCCTGCAGACCTTCGATCTGCGCACCACCATCCATGTCCTCACCGCCGTCGAGTGCGCGCTGCTGGACCTGCTGGGCCAGCATCTGGAAGTCCCCATCTGCGAGCTGCTCGGCGAAGGCAAGCAGCGCGACAGCGTGGCGATGCTGGGCTATCTGTTCTTCGTCGGCGACCGCACGAAGACCGGCCTGGCCTACCGGACGCCGGACGACGAGCCCGCCAGCGACCAGGCCGCCGATGCCTGGCTCAAGGTCCGCCATCACGTGGCGATGACGCCCGAGACCATCGTCGAGCAGGCCGTGGCCGCGCAGGCGCGCTACGGCTTCAAGGACTTCAAGCTCAAGGGCGGCGTGCTGCGCGGCGAGGAAGAAGTCGAGGCGATCAAGGCGCTCAAGGCGCGCTTCCCGGACGCGCGCATCACGCTGGACCCCAACGGCGGCTGGCTGCTGAAGGACGCGATCCGTCTGCTGCGCGATCTGGGCGGCGTGCTCGCCTATGCCGAGGACCCCTGCGGCGCCGAGGAGGGCTTCTCCGGCCGCGAGGTGATGGCCGAGTTCCGCCGCGCCACCGGCCTGCCGACGGCGACCAACATGGTCGCCACCGACTGGCGTCAGTTCACCCATGCGCTGAGCCTGCAATCGGTCGACATCCCGCTGGCCGATCCGCACTTCTGGACGATGTCCGGCGCGGTCCGCGTCGCGCAGACCTGCCGCGATTTCGGCCTGACCTGGGGCTCGCATTCCAACAACCACTTCGACGTGTCGCTGGCCATGTTCACCCATGCCGCCGCCGCCGCGCCGGGCCGTCTCACCGCGATCGACACGCATTGGATCTGGCAGGACGGCCAGTTCCTGACGCAGCAGCCGCTGCGCATCGTCGACGGCGAGGTCGCCGTGCCCAAGGCCCCGGGCCTGGGCGTCGCGCTGGACATGGCGGCCGTCGAGGCCGCGCACCAGCTCTACCTGCAGCACGGCCTGGGCGCGCGCGACGACGCGATCGCGATGCAGCACCTGATCCCCGGCTGGAAGTTCGACCCCAAGAAGCCCTGCATGGTGCGGTGAAGCGATGACGCCGCCGCCGCGGCACGGCCCGGCGGCGCGCCCCAGTGATTCGAACGAAAACCCATCTGGAGAGAGACATGACCCGATTCAACGAGAAGTCCTCGCGCCGCCTGGCGCTGGCCGCGATGGCCGCCGCCGCGGCCGCCTGTGCGGCGCCCAGCGCCTTCGCCCAGGCCGCCTGGCCCAACAAGCCGCTGAAGATCATCGTCCCGTACACGCCGGGCGGCTCCTCGGACATCATCGCGCGCATCATTTCGCCGCTGCTGTCGGAAGCCCTCAAGACCACCGTCATCGTCGAGAACAAGCCCGGCGCCAGCGGCAACATGGGCGCCGACCAGACCGCCAAGGCCAGCGACGGCTACACCGTCATGCTGTGCGACGTCAGCGCGCTCTCGATCAGCCCCTCGCTCTACACCAAGCTGCCCTTCGATCCGTCCAAGGACCTCAAGGGCGTGGCGATGCTGGCGTACTCGCCGCACATGCTGGTCGTGCACCCGTCGGTCCCGGCCAACAACCTGAAGGAACTGGTCGCGCTGTCCAAGACGTCGAAGATCGATTTCGCCGTCACCGCCATGGGCAGCGCTCCGCATCTGGCCGGCTTCCAGGTCGCCAGCCTGACCGGCGCGAAGTGGGAGTACATCCCCTACAAGGGCGGCTCGCAGGCCGTCACCGACACCATTGCCGGTCAGACGCAGGTGCTGATGAACGGCATGCTGGCGACGCTGCCCTTCGTGCAGCAGGGCAAGCTCAAGGTCATCGGCGTGAGCAAGTCCACCCGCGTGCCGCTGCTGCCCAACGTGCCCACGCTGGCGGAGCAGGGCGCCACCGGCTTCGAGTCCGGCACCTGGCAGGGCATCCTCGCCCCGGCCAACATGCCCAAGGCCAACATCGACAAGCTGTCGGCCGCGCTGATCAGCATCATCCGCTCGCCCGACGTGCGCGCCCGCCTGGCCGCGCAGGGCGCCGAGGTCAGCACCATGAATCCCGCCGAGATGGACGCGTTCTTCAACAAGGAACGCAAGAACTGGGCGGCGGTCGTGGCCAAGAGCGGCCTGAAGCTGGATTGATCCGCCCCAAGGAGCCGCCATGCCGACGCCCACCACCCCGTACTCCGCCTTCCCCAACAGCTTCCGCCAGCGCCTGCTCGCGGGCGAGCGCCTGATCGGCTGCTGGTGCTCGCTGGCCAGTCCCATCAGCACCGAGGTGCTGGGCCTGGCCGGCTTCGACTGGCTGCTGCTGGACGGAGAGCACTCGCCCAACGACGTGAGCACCTTCGTCCCGCAGCTGATGGCGCTCAAGGACAGCGTCAGCGCGCCGGTGGTGCGGCCCAGCACCAACCACGCCGTCGAGATCAAGCGGCTGATGGACGCGGGCTTCTCCAACCTGCTGATCCCCTTCGTCGAGTCCGCCGATCAGGCGCGCTACGCGGTGGGCGCGACGCGCTATCCGCCGCAGGGCTTCCGCGGCGTGTCGGTGGCGCAGCGCAACAACCGCTACGGCACGGTGCCGGGCTACTTCCAGGACGTGAACGCGCAGATCGCGGTGATGGTTCAGATCGAGAGCCGCGCCGGCGTGGCCGCCGTGGCGGAGATCGCGGCGGTCGAGGGCGTGGACGGCGTCTTCATCGGCCCGCAGGACCTGGCGGCCGGCTACGGCCACATCGCCAATCCCAACCACCCGGAAGTGCAGGCGGCGATGGCCGAGATCTTCTCGGCCTGCCAGGCCGCGGGCAAGCCGGTGGGCATCCTCGCGCCGCTCGAGGCCGACGCGCGCCGCTACCTGGCGCAGGGCGCGACCTTCGTCGCGGTCGGCAGCGACCTGGGCCTGTTCCGATCGGCGTCGCAAGGCCTGCGCGACAAGTTTGACAAGTGAATGAAGGATGAAGGAGTTCCTCACATGAGCATCAAGATCGGCTTCATCGGCCTGGGCATCATGGGCGCGCCCATGGCGGTGCGCCTCGCGCAAGGCGGCCACCAGCTCTTCGTCCAGACCCGCAGCAAGGTCCGCGAGGAGGTCACGGCCGCCGGCGCCACCGTCTGCGCCAGCGCGGCCGAAGTCGCGCGTCAGGCCGACGTGATCTTCACCATGGTCCCGGACACGCCGGACGTGGAGCGCGTGCTCTTCGGCGCGGACGGCGTGGCCGCCGGCCTGGCGTCCGGCGCCCAGGGCAAGGTCGTGGTCGACATGAGCTCCATCTCGCCGGTCGCGACCAAGGACTTCGCGCAGCGCATCGAGGCGCTGGGCGCCGACTGGCTGGACGCGCCGGTCTCCGGCGGCGAGGTCGGCGCCAAGGCCGGCACGCTGTCCATCATGGTCGGCGGCAAGGAAGCGACCTTCGCGCGCATCAAGCCGCTGTTCGAGCTGATGGGCAAGAACATCACCCTGGTGGGCGGCGCCAGCGCCGGCCAGGTGACCAAGGTCGCCAACCAGATCATCGTGGCGCTGAACATCGCCGCCGTGGGCGAGGCGTTGGTCTTCGCCTCGAAGGCCGGCGCCGATCCGGCCAAGGTGCGCGAGGCGCTGATGGGCGGCTTCGCCTCCAGCCGCATCCTCGAGGTCCATGGAGAGCGCATGATCAAGCGCACCTTCAACCCGGGCTTCCGCATCGCGCTGCATCAGAAGGACCTGAACCTGGCGCTGCAGAGCGCCAAGGCGATGAACGTCGCGCTGCCCAACACCGCCGGCACCGCGCAGCTGATGCAGGCCGCCGCCGCGCAGGGCTGGGATCAGCTGGACCACTCCGCGCTGGTGCGTGCGCTGGAGGTGCTCGCCCACCACGAGGTCGGTAGCACTACGGACGCGGGCTGAGCGTCGGCGTCCAAGAATCCAGCCCCATGAGCCAGCCCCGCGACGCCTCCGCCATTTCGACCACCGCGCCCGCCGCTTCGGGCGCCAAGAGCCCGCAGGACCTGCTCGCCGATCCGCGGGCGCTGCTGACGCATCTCTACCGCGTCGCGGTGGACCGGGCGCTGCCGGGGAAGATCCTCGCCGGCCACCTGCCGCCGCCGCCCAAGGGCCGCACGCTGGTGATCGGCGCGGGCAAGGGTGGGGGATCGATGGCGCAGGCGCTGGAGGCGGCCTGGCCCAAGGACAAGCCGCTGCAGGGGCTGGTGGTGACGCGTTACGCCCACATCCCGCCGGACTACCGGCCCGAGCGCATCACGATGCTGGAGGCCGCCCACCCGGTGCCCGACGCCGCGGGCGAGCGGGCCGCGGCGCGGATGCTGCAGCTGGTGCAGGACTTCAAGCCCACGCCCGACGACCAGGTGATCTGCCTGATCTCGGGCGGCGGCTCGGCGCTGATGCCGCTGCCCGCGCCCGGGCTGACGCTGGCCGACAAGCAGGCGGTCAACCGCGCGCTGCTGGCGAGCGGGGCCAGCATCATCGAGATGAATTGCGTGCGCAAGCACCTGTCGGGCATCAAGGGCGGGCGGCTCGCGGCCGCCTGCGCGCCGGCCAAGGTGCTGACGCTGATGATCTCGGACGTGCCGGGCGACGATCCGCAGGTCATCGCCTCCGGCCCGACGGTGCCCGACGCGACCACCTGCGCCGAGGCCCTGGCCATCTGCCGCCGCTACCGCATCGAGCTGCCGCAGGTGGCGGTCGACGCGCTGGAACGCGGCGAGTGGGAGACCCCCAAACCCGGCGATGCCTGTTTCGAGGGCCATGAGCAGCGCATCATCGCGGCGCCGCGGCAGAGCCTGCAGGCGGCGGCCGAGGCGGCGCGCGCGCTGGGGATCACGACCTACGTGCTGTCGGACGAGATCGAGGGCGAGTCGCGCGACGTGGGCCGCGTGCATGCGGCGCTGGCGCGCTCGGTGGCGCGGCATGGGGAGCCTTTCGCCAAGCCCTGTCTGATTCTGTCGGGGGGCGAGACGACGGTGACGCTGATTTCCAAGCCGGGTCGCGGCGGGCGCGCCGGGGAGTTTGTGCTGGCGTGCGCGATCGCGCTGGATGGGCAGGAGGCTGTCTGGGGGCTGGCCGCTGACACCGACGGCATTGATGGCGTCGAGGACAACGCGGGGGCCTTCCTGAGCCCCAGCACACTGCAGCGCGCGCGGGCGCTGGGGCTCAAGCCCAACGAGCTGCTGGCCGCCAACAACGGCTATGCGCTGTTCGAGGCCCTGGGCGACCTGCTGGTCACCGGACCGACGCAGACCAATGTCAACGACTTCCGGGCGCTGTTGATTCGCTGAGGTCGGCGCCGAAAGACCCTCTCCCCAGCCCTCTCCCGCAAGCGGGCGAGGGGGCACAAGTGCCTCGCGCCAAGGCGCTCGGTGCCTAGGCTCCCTCTCCCGCTGAGCGGGAGAGGGCAGGGGATAGGGTCTTCCGCGCGCCCTCGCCGTCAGCCATTCCTGAATGGACAGGACCACCGCCTCCCGCTGAGGCACTCGAAGACCCTCTCCCCCACCCTCTCCCGCAAGCGGGCGAGGGAGCAAGAAGGCTCGCTGACTACGACCGCATGAACTCCCTCTCCCACTTGCGGATGAGACTGCCGCATGAACTCCCTCGCCCGCTTGCGGATGAGACTGCCGCATGAACTCCCTCTCCCGCTTGCGGGAGAGGGCAGGGGAGAGGGTCTTCGGGTCCGCCGCGCACGCAGCGTTTCACCAGACCTTGACGCGCCTCAAGGCAATTTCCGGCGACTACCGCGACAGTCCGTCTTCCCCGGAAATCCGTGAGAGCGCCCGTGAACCCTGACGCCGAAGAACCCGCCGATCCCGCCGCCGATCCCGCCCACGTCCGTCCACAAGGCGAGCCCTACGACTCCCCCTTCCTGCCGAAGGGCGGCGGCTTGGTTCCTGCCCCCTCCTTCCCCGTCCCCTGGCGCGCTTTGCTGGGCGACGTCCTGCTAGACGCCGACAGCTGGGCCGATCTGGCCGCGATGACGCGGGTGAAGCGGCTCCAGTGCGGCGACCAGCCCATGCGCGCCGGCGACAACGCCATCGCCATGCTGGCGCTGTGCGAGGGCCGCGTGAGCATCGGCAAGGGCTCGCTCACCGGGCCGCAGTGGCTGGACCTGCACACCGCCTGGCTGGACGGCCGCTATGAGCAGGACGCCCAGGTCGGCACGCCCACCGCGCTCGTCATGGAATGGCCGATGGCGGTCGCCGCCGCTTGGCTGCGCGGTCACCCGCCGGTGCTGGAGGCGCTGATCCGGGCGGTGGCGGCGCAACTGCGCGGCAAGCACAGCGCGATGACCGACCTGACGACCAAGGACGCCACCGGCCGCGTCGCCGCCTGGCTGCTGGCCCAGGCCGGCGCCGAGCCCGAGATCCGGCTGGCCGAGCGCAAGCGCGACGTGGCCGCCCAACTGTCCATCTCGCCGGAGACCCTGTCCCGCACCCTGCGCCAGCTGGCCGACCGCGGCATCCTGGCGGTCCAGGGCTATCGCATCGGTCTGCTCGATCGCGTGGCGCTGCTGGCGCTGGCGCGATATCGGACGCCGGTCTAGACTCGCCGCACCCTTCGCGCGCCAAAGGAGGCCGCCGTGACGATTGCCCGCATGCCCCCCGCGTCCAGTTCCGTCACCCCCGGCAGTTCCGCCGCGGAGCGCTTCTTCGGCGGCCACGCCGCGCTCCCGGTGATGCCCGAGGTCGGGCGCAAGCTGCTGCGCAGCCTCGATGACGACGGCGTCTCGCTCGGCCAGATCGCCGAGTTGATCGGCAAGGACTCGACGCTGTCGGCCAAGGTGCTGCGACTGGCCAACTCGGCGCGCTACAGCCCCTCGCACACCATCGGCACGCTGCAGGACGCGGCGATGGCGCTGGGCCTGGAGACGCTGCGCAATCTGGCCATGGCGGCCAGCATCTCGGGCAGCTTCCCGGTGGTGCAGGGACTGGACCGGCAGAAGTTCTGGCGCCACAGCGTGCGCACCGCCGGTTACGCGCGGCTGCTGGCCAAGCTGCTGCAGGGCGACGCGGATACCGCGTATCTGGCCGGGCTGATGCTGCGCACCGGCCAGCTCATGATGGCGATGAGCGAGCCCACGCAGGTCGCGGACGTGGAATCCCACGCCTCGGAGCCGGGCAGCCGCTACTCGCTGGAGATGAGCCGCTTTGGCTGCACCCATGCCGACGTGACGGCGGCGCTGGCCTCGCACTGGCACTTCCCGGCCGATCTGGTCGAGGCCTTCAAGGACGCCAATGCGCCGCTGGAGGTGCGGCCCTTCTCCATGCTGGCCGCGATCCTGCATCTGGCCGAGGTCATCGCCGATGCCGGCGATCACGGTCTCGATGCGATCGATGCGCTCAACGTGGCGGTACCGGAGCTGGTCGAGCACCTGCACCTGGACCTGGACTTCCTGCGGCTGCGGCTGGAGGGGGCGGGCGATCCGGGGCAGGACGTGGAGCTGATGCTCAAGTGACGGGACCGCGGCCCCCGGCCGCTGTGACGGACCGAGACATCCGACGCGCGGAACGCCGCCTGACGGCGCCACTGTGCGGCAATCCCTCTGCGGAAGGCCTCTTCGCTCGCGCACAATCGCGCGCAACGAAGAGGACAACGAGGGAGTTCCTGTCATGCTGCTGCGCCACAAGCGCCGGCCGGCCCGTGCCGGCCTGATTTCCTTGGCCGTGTCGTTGAGCCTGGCGCCGCTGGTCGCCTCGGCCGCGACCGCCGCCACGCCGGCCACGGCGTCGACCGCCTCCAGAGCCGCGTCGACCGCTGGCGCCAAGCCGGCGGCTGGGCAGGGCGCCTCGAAGGCCGCTCAGAAGCCGGGTCAGAAGAACGCCGCTGCCGACCTCGGCTACCGCATCGCGCCGTTCCCGTCCTGGGTGGTGGACGCGCCCGCCGGCTCCGCGCCGCAGTCGGGCACCGGCGCCGCGAATGCGCCGAGCGCGCCGCCGCCCGGTTTCGGCGGCCTGCCCGGGCTAGGCGCCGCACCGGCCGCCGCCGCGAGTCCGATGGCCGGATCGGCCGCCTCGCCCGGCAAGGCGCTGCGCATCGGGCTGACCGATGTCCAGATCCAGCTGGCCGGCACGGCGACGGTGTCCTTCTACCGCTCGCAGCTGCAGGCGCTGGACAGCACCACGCTGCGCGAGGTGTCCGAGCCGCAACTCGTCTTCAATCCCGAGTACCAGAAGCTGGCCATTCATCAGGTCGTCGTCATCCGTGACGGGCAGCGCCAGGACCGGACCAAGTCGCTGCGCATCGAGCTGATGCGCCGCGAGCAGGGCCTGGAGCAGCTGATGCTCAACGGCCAGCGGACCGCGCTGGTGATGCTCAACGACGTGCGTGTCGGCGATACCGTCGAGCTGGCCTTCTCCATCGAGGGCGAGAACCCCATCTTCGAAGGCCGCTTCGCCGATCTGATCCAGCTCTCCCGCGAGGTGTCCATCGATCGCGCCTTCGTGCGGCTGCTCGTTCCCAAGGGCCGCGCGCTGCAGACCCGCCCGATCGGCTATGGCAGTGGGGTCGCGCCGACGGTGCGCCGCGATCCGCTGCCCGGCGGCGGCGAGGTGCTGACCGTCTTCCAGGAGCGCGTGCCGGCGGTGCCCAACGAGGTTGCCACGCCGCCGTGGTTCAAGGTCTATCCGGCCGTGCAGTTCACCGAGTACCGCGACTGGCAGGAGGTCGACCGCTGGGCGCAGGGCCTGTTCACGATGGCGCCGCCCAGCGGCGAGATCGCCGAGCGCATCGCCGCCTGGAAGGCCCGCGATCTGCCGCCCGAGGCACTGGTCGCCGAGGTGCTGCGCTTCGTCCAGGACGAGGTGCGCTACTTCAGCATGAGCCTGGGCGAGAGTTCGCACCGGCCCAAGGCGGCGGCGCTGACGCTCAGCGAGCGGCTGGGCGACTGCAAGGACAAGGTGCTGCTGCTCAACACGCTGCTGACGGGCCTGGGCTTCGACGCCAAGCCGGCGCTGGTGTCGATGCTGCGCAACCGCGGCATCGGCGACTACCTGCCGACGCATGACCAGTTCGACCATGTGATCACCCGCGTGGTCGTCGGCGATCAGACCTATTTCCTCGACCCGACGATGAACGGTCAGGGCCTGAGCTTGCGCGGCCGCGGCTACTTCCCCTACGGCCAGGTGCTGGTGGTGGGCGCGGGCCAGGGACCGCAGGCGATCTCACCGCCGGCCTTCGCCCGTGACGAGGTCCGTCAGCGCGAGGACTGGGACCTGTCCGACCTGAGCCGCACGCCGGCGCTGTCGGTATCCATGACCATGGTCGGCCTGTCGGCGGAGCGCTGGCGCGCCTACGTCGCCAACGCCGGCATGGAGCGCATCGGCGAGATGCTGGGCGGCGCCTACGTGCGCCAGTACCCGGGACTCAAGCCGGTGGGCGCGCCCGAGCTCGCGGACAGCCGGGAGAGCAACGAGCTCAGCGTCAAGCTGCGTTTCGAGTCGCCGATGCCCGGCGAGCTGCGCGCGGCCTCGATGCGGCTGACCCTGCCGCAGATGGCCTTCCTGGACTTCATGACCGGCCCGCCGGAGGCGACCCGGCGCACCCCGTATCTGATCGACCAGCCGCTGGTGGCGGAGTCGCGGGTGACGGTGACCTCGCCGGTGCCGCTGGACATCCAGCCCTCGCCGGCGCGGCAGGCGGGCGACAGCCATTTCGGGCTGTCGGTGAAGTCGGAGGTGCAGGATCGCGTGGTCACGCTGATCAGCCGCTATGAGCGCCGCAGCGATCAGGTGTTGCCGGGCGAGATGGACGCGTACCGGCAAGCGGTGTTGCGGGCGCGGCAGACGGTGGGCTCGACGGTGGGCTTCTCGCTGCTCAGCAAGAGCGAGCAGGCGCGGGTGGTCACGCTGGTGACGGATGACATGAAGAAGTGGGGCAAGCCGGACGGCCTGGCGCGGCTGGCGGTGATCAGCAACGCGAGCCGGGCGCGCGATGCGGCGCTGCTGTCCAAGGTGCCGGCCGGCAGCGCGATGGCGCGCGCGGCGCTGTCGGAGCGGGCCATGATGTCCAACCATCTCGGGGAGTTCGAGGCGTCCTTGCAGGATGCGGATGCGGCGCTGGCCATCGATGCGACCGACGAAGCGGCGATCGAGGCGCGAGGCGTGGCGTTGTTCGGGTTGGGGCGGCTGGAAGAGGCCGCGGGGAGCTTCCAGCAGCTGGAGAAGTCGGCCACGCGCAAGGGCAGCGAGTCCTGGTTGGGGATCACGCAGCTGCAGATGGGACGGTATGAGGAGGCGGAGCGGTCCTTGCGTCGCTTCACGGAGGCGACGAGCGGGGAGCAACGCAGCTTCGGGCTGCTGTGGCTGGCCATCGCGATGGAGCGCCGGCAGGTGGGGAGCGGGCGCGCGATGTTGGCGGGTGAAGTGCGCGAGGGCGATACCACCTGGGCGGGATCGTTGGTGCGCTTCCTGGCCGGGCGGATTGATCGGGATGCGTTGATCAAGACGGCGCGGGCGGAGTCTGACGCGGAGCGGCTGCGGTTGGCGGAGGCGTACTTCTACATCGGGCAGTCGTTCTTGACGCAGGGTCGGCGGGACGAGGCGAAGCCTTGGTTCGAGCGCGTGGTCGGGACGCAGGCGGTGCCGTATCGGGAGTTCACGATCGCGAAGCAGGAGTTGAAGACGCGCTGAGCGTTGCTCCTCGCCCCTGAAGCGGTGAGGGGCCCTGAGAGCCCTCCCCATGAAGTGCGTGAGGGCCCTGAGAGCCCCTCTCCCATGAAGTGGGAGAGGGGTTGGGGTGAGGGCCGGTGCAGGCAGCGAGCCCTCTTCGCATCAGTCCTTGCTTCGAAAAGCGCTCTGGTGTGCCACCGCCCTCACCCCAACCCCTCTCCCGCAAGCGGGCGAGGGGCTCAAGGCAGCATCTTTCGCGTGACCGCCTCCACCGCATCCAGCACCGCCTCCGGCGTCGCCGGCGCTCTCAACGGCGGATCGCAACGCTCCGGCCCACACGCCGCGACCGCGTCCTTGATCGCCAGCAACACCGAGAACGGCAGCAGCAACGGCGGCTCCCCCACCGCCTTCGACCGATGGATGCTGTCCGCCGCATTCGGCGCGTCGAACAGCGCCACGCGGAAATCGCGCGGCATGTCATTCGCCGTCGGAATCTTGTACGTGCTCGGCGCATGCGTCAGCAGCAGCCCGGACTGCGGATGCCACACCAGCTCCTCGCTGGTCAGCCATCCCTGTCCCTGCACGAACGCACCTTCGACCTGCCCGATGTCCAGCGCCGGATTCAAGGACCGCCCGACGTCATGCAGCACGTCCGCCCGCAGCACGCGGGTCTCGCCGGTCAGCGTGTCCACCAGCACCTCCGCCACCGCCGCGCCGAATGCGTAGTAGTAGAAGGGCTTGCCCTGCAGCTTCGCCCGGTCCCAATGCAGCCCCGGCGTCGCATAGAAGCCGTCGCTCCAGAGCTGAATCCGCTCCAGATACGCCTTGCCCACCAGCTCCTTGAAGCCGACGGCCCGGCCCCCCCCCCGCACCTCGCCGCCATCGAAGACCAACTCGTCTTCCCCGCAGTTCAGCAGCCTCGCCGCCAGCGGCATCAGCCGCCGCTTGATCTTGCGCGCCGCATCTTGCGCGGCCTTGCCGTTCAGGTCCGAGCCCGTCGACGCCGCCGTGGCCGAGGTGTTGGCCACCTTGCTCGTGTCCGTCGCGCTGGCCCGCACCGCGCCCGCGAGAACGCCCAGCTCATGCGCCACCACCTGCGCGACCTTGGTGTTGAGCCCCTGACCCATCTCGGTCCCGCCGTGGTTCACCAGCACCGAGCCGTCGACATAGACATGCACCAGCGCCCCCGCCTGGTTGAGGTGAACCACGTTGAACGAGATGCCGAACTTCACCGGCGTCAGCGCCAGGCCCTTCTTCAGCACCGGACTTGACGCGTTGAACGCCGTGATCGCCGCGCGCCGCGCGTGGTACCCGGAGGTCTCGATCAGCTCATCCGTCAACGGACCCAGCTGGTTGTCCTCGACCCGCTGGCCGTAGGGGGTCACGTCTTGCCCCTCACGATAGAAATTGCGCTGCCGCACCGTCAGCGCGTCCAGCCCCAGCCGACGCGCGATGCCGTCGACGATCATCTCGATCGCCAGCGCGCCCTGCGGGCCGCCGAAGCCGCGGAAGGCCGTGTTGCTCTGCGTGTTGGTCTTGGCGCAGTAGCCATGCATGTCCACATGCGGCAGCCAGTAGGCATTGTCGAAATGGCAGAGCGCCCGCGCCATCACCGGCGCCGACAGGTCGGCGCTGTGGCCGCAGTTGGAGATCAGATCGATCTCCGCCGCGAGGATGCGGCCCTCGTCGTCGAAGCCCACCGACCAGCGGTAATCGAAACCATGCCGGCGGCCGGTCACGAGGAAATCGTCGTCGCGATCCACGCGCAGCTTCACCGGTCGGCGCAGCTGGGTCGCGGCGATCGCGGCCACGCAGGCGAAGAGCGCCGATTGCGACTCCTTGCCGCCGAAGCCGCCGCCCATGCGCCGGCATTGCACCGTGACCTGGTGCGCCTGCCAGCCCATCGCATGCGCGACCAGCTGCTGCATCTCCGACGGATGCTGGGTCGAGCAATGCAGCAGCAGCGCCTGGTTCTCCTGCGGCAGCGCGTAGCTGATCTGGCCTTCCAGATAGAACTGCTCCTGCCCGCCCACGGCCCACTCGCCGTCGAGCCGATGCGGCGCCGCGGCCAGCGCCGATGCGGGCTCGCCGCGCGTCAGGTGCATGGGCGGAATCACGTACTGGCCGATGGCATGGGCCTCGCGCGCGGTCAGCACCGCGGGCAGCGGCGCCGTGACGATGACCTGCTTGGCCATCGCGGCGGCGCGACGCGCAAGCTCCCGATCCGTGGCGATCACCGCGAAGACCGGCTGGCCGACATAGCGCAGCTCGCCGTCCGCCAGGATGGGATCGTCGTGGAGCAGGGGCCCGCAGTTGTTCTCGGCCGGCACGTCGGCCGCGGTGAGCACCGCCACCACGCCGGGTTGGCGCCGCAGCAGCTCGAGATCGATCGATTGCAGTGTCCCGTGCGCGATCGGCGACAGGCCCAGCGCCGCATGCAGCGTGCCTTGCGCCTCGGCGATGTCGTCGATGTAGACGGCCTCGCCGCTCACATGCAGGTGAGCGGATTCATGGGCGCGGCTCACGCCGACCTGCGGTTGAGCCGCCACGGCGGCGGCGGGGTCGATGGCGCGTTCCATCGGCCACTCGGCGGGCTTGTTCATGCGACGCTCCGCTGCAGGTTGACCGCCTGCCAGACGCTGGCCGACGCGGCCGCGATCGGCGCATCGGCCCGTGTCTCCAGCCAGAAGCGTCGGATCAGGTTGGCCGCGACGCGCAGGCGGTAGTCGGCGCTGGCGCGCAAGTCGGTCATCGGGCGGAAGTCCTCCGCGAGCGCCTGCGCCGCGGCGGCTTGCGCGGCCTCGTTCCAGGCCCGTCCGTTGACGGCGGCTTCGGCCTTGGGCGCGCGCTTCACCGTCGCCGCCATGCCGCCGAAGGCGAAGCGCACGTCGCGCGCGACGCCGTCTTCCAGGCGCAGGCTCAGCACGGCGCAGACGGCGGAGATGTCGCTGTCATAGCGCTTGGAGATCTTGTAGCCGCGCAGCCGCGTGCCGGCCGGCGGCTCGGGCACCTCGACAGCCTCGACGAACTCGCCGGCCTGCAGCGCGTTCTTCATGTAGTCCAGATAGAAGTCTTCCAGCGGCATCGCGCGCCGCGTCGCGCCCTTGCGCAGCACGATGCGCGCGCCCAGCGCGATCAGCGCGGGCGGCCCGTCGCCGATGGGCGAGCCGTTGGCGACGTTGCCGCCCAGGGTCCCGGCCTGCCGCACCGGGGGAGAGGCGAAACGCAGCCACAGCTCGCGCAGCGCCGGCACGCGCTCGGTGAGCGCGGCCCAGGCTTCCTCCAGCGGCACGGCGGCGCCGATGCGCAGCGTCGTGTGCGAGCGCGGTGCCGGCGTCGCCAGCGCCGCGACGGCCGGGCCCACGGACACGTGACCGTCGGCGCTCATCACGCTGGCCGGCGCGGCATGGGCTTGAACGGTGATGACGTCGATGCGGCGCAACTCCTCGACGCGCCCGGTCAGGATCACGTCGCCCAGCTCGCGCTGCTGCTTGTTGACCCACAGGCCGACATCGGTCGCGCCGGCCACCAACCGCGCTTGCGGCATCGCCTCGCGCAGCGCGGCGAGTTCCTCCAGCGTGCGCGGCGCGAGAACTCGTTGCGGCTCGCCCGCACGGGAACGCGCCTCGTAATGCAGCGACGGGTCGTCCCGCAGCGCGCGCAGCGCCGCCACGATGGGCTCGCGGTCCAGCGTGTGGGCGGGGCCCTCGAACATGCGCTCGCCCGCATCGAGCAGCGGCCGGTAGCCGGTGCAGCGGCAGAGATTGCCGGCCAGATCGTCGGCCAGGTCCTGGCGCGTGGGCCGCGTGCCGCAGGCCTGATGGCGCTCATAGACCGCCTGCAGGGTCATCGCGAAGCCGGGGGTGCAGAACCCGCATTGCGAGCCGTGGCAGTCCACCAGCGCTTGTTGAACGGGATTCCGCTCGGCGCTGCCGCCCAGGTCCTCGACGGTCAGCAGCGCCTGGCCGTCCAGCATGGGCAGGAACTGGATGCAGGCGTTGACGTTGCGCAGCGCCAGCGATTCGCCGTCCGCGTCCAGCTCGCCCACCAGCACGGTGCACGCGCCGCAGTCGCCCTCGGCGCAGCCCTCCTTGGTGCCGGCGCAGCGGGCGTGCTCGCGCAGGTACTGCAGCACCGTGGTCTGCGGCGGCAGGCCTTCGACGGACTGCACGCGGCCCTGGTGGAAGAAACGGATCGGACGAGGAGAGCTCATGAACGGCTGGCCGGGGTCGAAGGCGGGCAATGAATGGCGTCGGGACGAATGCAAGAACCGCACCGCCCGGGACGGGCGTCCGAGACGGATCGAGCATTTGTCGAACGCCCTTCGAACGCATATCGCGCGCGGATGCAATGACTTGGAACGGTACTCCTGCGACGCGCCAATGGTTATACGATGTGTCGTATAGCCTATATAAGCCATTTCTTATGTCGCAGAACTCCCAGTTCGACAAGATCGACCTTCTTCTGGTGCGGGTGCTGCAGACCTTGATTTCCGAGCGCAGTGTGTCCAGGGCCGCGATGCGGCTCGGCAGCACGCAGCCCGCCTTGAGCGCGCAGCTGCGGCGTCTGCGCACCCTGACGGGCGACCCGCTGCTGGTGCGCAGCGGTGCCGGGATGACGCCCACCGCGACGGCGCTGGAGCTGCTCGCCCCCGCCGAACGCCTGCTGCGCGAGGCCGACGAGCTGTTCGGCACGCGCCTGCGCAAGACCGGCTTCGACCCTGCCACCGCACAGCTGCGCTTCCGGCTGGCCGCGAGCGATTACCTGGATCCGCTGTTCCTGCCGCTGCTGGTGGCGCGGTTGCAGCGCCTCGCGCCCGGCGTGCAGCTGGACCTGCAGCCGCTGACGGCCGAGTACGACTATCGCGCCTCGCTCGCCCGCGGCAAGGTGGACCTGGTGATCGGCAACTGGCTGGAGCCGCCCGCCGAGCTGCACCTGGGGCGCTTGCTGGTGGACGAGGTCGTCTGCCTGGTCAGCAAGGACCATCCTGCCGCCCGCATGGCGCCGCGCGCCTGGACGCAGGAGCGCTATCTCGCCTGCCAGCATCTGGCGCCGATGCCGCTGAGCCCCGGCCAGCCCGGCGTGATCGAGCAGCACCTCGCGTCGCTGGGCCTGGAACGCCGCATCGCGGTACGCGGCGCGCATTTCAGCCAGCTGCCGCAGATGGTGGCGCGCAGCTTGCTGGTGCTGACCACCGGACGGCTGTTCTGCAACCGTTTCCTCGACCAGCTGCCGGTGACCGTGCTGCGCTGCCCCGTGGCCTTCCCGGCGATGACCTATTACCAGCTCTGGCACGACGTCAGCCACAACAGCGCGCCGCTGCGCTGGCTGCGGGAGCAAGTGCGCGAGGTCGCCCGTGAGCTGGTGCCTTGATTCCGCAGCGCCCGCGTGCTCCGTGTTCCGAGCGCCGCCGTCCTCTTATCCTTTCGTTCTCCTCCCTGATTCCGCATGACGACTGATCGATCCGCCGCTCCGGCGCGCCTGGCCCTGAAGGGCGACTTGCTGGACTTCGTCGCCGCGCCGCAATGGGCGCGCGTGGACGATCCCGCCGTGCGCTTCTTCCCCGACCACTGGCTGCTGATCGAGCACGGCCGCATCGCCGGCATCCAGGCCGCCGATCCGGGCGAGGGCTGGCAGCGCGAGGACCACTCGGGCCGGTTGATCCTGCCGGGCTTCGTCGACACGCATGTGCACAGCCCGCAGCTGGACGTGATCGCGTCCTACGGGACCGAGCTGCTGGACTGGCTCAACACCTACACCTTCCCGGCCGAGGGCCGCTACGTCGACCCCGAGGTCGCGCGCTTGGGCGCCGACCGCTTCCTGGACGCGCTGCTGGCGCACGGCACGACCTCGGCCGCGGTCTATCCCACGGTGCACAAGGTCTCGGCCGACGCGCTCTTCGACGCGGCCGCCGAACGCGGCATGCGGCTGATCACCGGCAAGGTCCTGATGGACCGCCACGCGCCCGAGGGCCTGCGCGACGACGTCGTCCAGGCCGAGCGCGACTGCCTGGACCTGATCGCCCGCCATCACGGCCGAGAGCGCCTGTCCTATGCGGTCACGGTGCGTTTCGCGCCCACCAGCACGCCCGAGCAGCTGGCCATGGCCGGCGCACTGTGCCGCGCCGATGGCAGCCTCTACATGCAGACCCACGTGGCGGAGAACCGCGGCGAGGTCGAGTGGGTCGCCAAGCTCTTCCCCGAGGCGCGCAGCTATCTGGACGTCTACGACCGCGTCGGCCTGCTGCATCCGCGCGCGGTGCTGGCGCACGGCATCTGGCTGGACGACGAGGACCGCCGTGTGCTGGTGCGCAGCGGCGCGCAGATCGCGCATTGCCCCTCGTCCAACCTGTTCCTGGGCAGCGGGCTGTTCGACTGGACCGGCGCGCTGCAGGCGGGCGTGCGCGTCAGCGCGGCGAGCGACGTCGGCGGCGGGACCTCGCTGTCGGCGCAGCGCACGCTGGCGGACGGCTACAAGGTGCAGGCCTTGCAGGGCCAGCGGCTGACGGCCTGGGCGGGCCTGCACGCGGCCACGCGCGGCGCTGCCGAGGCCCTGGGTTTGTCGGAGGAACTGGGCCACTTCGGCGTGGCTACACTGGCCGACGTCTGTATCTGGGACTGGGCCGTCGGGCCGGTCGCGCAGGCCCGCATGGACCTGGCCCGCGATCCGCATGAACGCGCCTTCGCCTGGATGACGCTGTCGGACGAACGCAACCTGGTCGCCAGCTATGTCGCTGGCGCGCTCCGTTACCGGAGACCCTGAGGAGCCCCATCCACCCATGAGCCCGCCGCGCCTGGAACTTCGCCGCATCAGCAAGCAGTACCCGGGCGTGAGGGCCAATGACGCGGTCTCGCTGCGCGTCGCGCCGGGCGAGATCCATGCGGTCCTAGGCGAGAACGGCGCCGGCAAGTCCACGCTGATGAAGATCATCGCGGGCGCGGTGCAGGCCGACGGCGGCGAGCTGCTGTGGGACGGCGTCGCGCAGGCGCTGCGCACGCCGGCGCAGGCCCGCGCGTTGGGCATCAGCATGGTCTATCAGCACTTCTCGCTGTTTGATTCGCTGAGCGCCGCGCAGAACATCTGGCTGGGGCTGGATCGCTCGTTCACGCTGGACGCGGTGCGCGCGCGGGTGCGCGAGCTCTCCGCCGAATACGGCCTGCCGCTGGACCCCGAGCGGCCCGTCCACGCGCTGTCGGTGGGCGAGCGGCAACGCGTCGAGATCCTGCGCGCGCTGATGACCTCGCCGCGCCTGCTGATCCTGGACGAGCCGACCTCGGTGCTGACGCCGCAGGCGGTGGAAGCGCTGTTCGTGACGCTGCGGCAGCTGGCCGCGCAAGGCTGCGCGATCCTGTACATCAGCCACAAGCTCGACGAGATCCGCGCGCTGTGCCATCGCTGCACGGTGATGCGCGCGGGCCGGGTGACCGGCGAGGTCGATCCGCGCGAGCAGACCAACGCCGGCCTGTCGCAGCTGATGATCGGCGCGGAGCCGCCCCAGCTCGCCGCGCGCGTGGCGCATGCGGACGCGCCGGTGCGGCTGCGGGTGCGCGGGCTGAGCCTCGCGCCGGAGACGCCGCATGGCACGGCGCTGACGGACATCGCGCTGGAGCTGCGCCGCGGCGAGATCCTCGGCCTGGCCGGCGTGTCCGGCAACGGTCAGCAGGAGCTGCTGCGCGCGCTGTCCGGCGAGGATCGGCGAGCGCCGCGCGGCGCGATCACCTGGGTGGACGATGCGCCGCGCGCTGCCGGGCACGGCAGCGAAGGGGGCCCTGAGGCGGGCCGCGATGGCGGCGCTGCGATCGTCGATCTCGGCGCGCTCGGTCCGGGGCGCCGTCGCGCGCTGGGTCTGCATCACGTGCCGGAGGAGCGGCTCGGGCGCGGCGCGGTGCCGGCGATGTCGCTGGCGCAGAACACCTTGCTGACCCGGCGCGAGCCGGTCGGCGCCCTGGGCCATGTGTCGACCGCCAAGGCCGCGGCGCTGGCGCGGCGGCTGATCGAGCGCTTCGGCGTGAAAGCCGCCGGACCGCAGGCGACGGCGCGCAGCCTTTCGGGCGGCAACCTCCAGAAGTTCATCATGGGTCGCGAGATTGACGCCGCGCCCAAGGCGCTGATCGTCGCGCAGCCGACCTGGGGCGTGGACGTGGGCGCCGCGGCGCAGATCCGCGCGGAGCTGCTCGCGCTGCGCGAGGCCGGTTGCGCCCTGCTGGTGCTGAGCGAGGAGCTCGACGAGCTGTTCGAGCTCAGCGATCGCCTGATGGTGATGGCGCGCGGACGGCTCTCGCCGGCGATCCCGGTGGCCGAGGCCAGCGTGCAGCGCATCGGCCTGTGGATGAGCGGCTTGTGGGAGGAGGGCGTCCATGCTCCGGCTTGAACCGCGGGCGCAGCCCTCGCTGGCGATGTCGCTGGCCTCGCCGCTGATGGCGCTGGCGCTGACCACGCTGATCGGTGTCGCGCTCTTTCTCGCGCTGGGCAAGGACCCGGTGCAGGGCTTGCGCATGTTCTTCTGGGAGCCGCTGCGCAACGGCTACGCGCTGGGCGAGCTGGGTCTGAAGGCGACGCCGCTGGTGCTGATCGCGCTGGGCCTGGCGGTGGCCTTCCGCGCGAACGTCTGGAACATCGGCGCCGAGGGCCAGTTCGTCGCCGGCGCGATGGCCGCGGGCTGGGTCGCGATGCAGGCGGATGCCGGCAGCACGAAGCTGATCGTCGTGCCCATCCTGATTGCCGGCGCGCTGGGCGGCATGGCCTGGGCCTCGATCGCGGCCTTCCTGCGCGACCGTTTCCACGCGAACGAGATTCTGGTCAGCCTGATGCTGGTCTACGTCGCCGAACTGCTGCTGCAGTACCTGGTCTACGGGCCATGGAAGGACCCGGCCGGCTACAACTTCCCGCAGACCATCACCTTCCTGCCCGCCACGCAGTTGCCCAAGCTCTTCACCGGCACGCGGCTGCACATCGGCGTGTGGATCGCGCTGGCGGCGGTGGTGGGCTGCTGGTGGCTGCTGTTCCGATCGATGGCGGGCTTCGCGCTGCAGGTCGGCGGTGTCGCGCCGATGGCGGCGCGCTATGCGGGCTTCTCCTCGCGCGGCGCGCTGTGGGGCGCGATGGCGCTGTCGGGCGGGCTGGCCGGACTCGCGGGCGGGTTGGAGGCGGCGGGACCGCTGGGGCAGCTCACGCCGTATGTGCCGGTGGGCTACGGCTTCGCGGCCATCATCGTGGCCTTCGTCGGCCGGCTGCATCCGGTGGGCATCGTGCTGTCGGGGATCTTGATGAGCATGTTCTACATCGGCGGGGAGCTCGCGCAATCGCGGCTGGGCCTGCCCAAGGCCATCACCGGCGTGTTCCAGGGCCTGCTGCTGTTCAGCCTGCTGGCCTGCGACACGCTCATCCATTACCGGATCCGCAGCGTGCGCGGTCTCGGCGCGTCCAAGGAGGCGCGCTGATGGAGACCTACGCGCTGCTCATCGCCGCGACGCTGAACGCCGGCACCTTGATCGCGCTGGCCGCGCTGGGCCTGCTGATCAACGAGCGCGCCGGCGTGGTGAACCTCGGCGCCGAGGGGATGATGCTGGTCGCCGCGATCGCCGGCTTCGCGGCCGCGGTGCACAGCGGCAGCGACGTGGTGGGCTTTCTGGCCGGCATGGGCGCGGGCGCGCTGATGGCGCTGGCCTTCGGCCTGCTCGCGGTCTATCTCAACACCAACCAGTACGCGACCGGCCTGGCGCTGAGCCTCTTCGGCGCGGGCTTCTCGGCCTTCGTCGGCCAGAACTACGTGCAGGCCAAGCTGACCGAGCGGGCGCACTTCGCGGTGCCTGGTCTTGCCGACATCCCCTTCATCGGCCCGGCGCTGTTCCGCCAGCACCCGCTGGTGTACGGGGCGATCGCGCTGACCGTCTTGTTGGCCTGGGCGCTGGCTCGCACCCGCACCGGGCTGGTGCTGCGCGCGGTCGGCGAGTCCCCCGAATCGGCGCATGCGCTGGGCTATCCGGTGCGGCGCATCCGGCTCGCGGCGGTGATCGCCGGTGGTGCCTTGTGCGGGCTGGCGGGCGCCTACTGCTCGGTGGTCTACACGCCGCTGTGGGTGGAGGGCATGGTCGCCGGCAAGGGCTGGATCGCGCTGGCGCTGACCAGCTTCGCGACCTGGCGTCCGGCACGTGTCTTGCTCGGCGCCTGCCTGTTCGGGGGCGTCACCATGCTGCAGTTCCACCTGCAAGGGCAGGGCGTGCAGGTGGCCAGCCAGTTCCTGAGCATGCTGCCCTACCTGGCCACGATCGTGGTGCTGGTGCTGATCTCCCGCAACGAGAGCTTCATCCGCGCCAACATGCCGGCCTCGCTGGGACGCCCCTTCCATCCCGGCACCTGATTCCTATGGAGAGCCCATGACCCCTCGCGCCCTCAATGCCCTCAACGCTCGCAGTGCCGACGCCGGCGCCTCGAACGTCCGCGGCTTCACGCGTCGTCCGCTGCTTGCCGTCGCGGCGGCCTCGCTGTTGCTGCTCGCCGGCTGCGGCAAGAAGGACGAGGCGCCCGCCGGCGCGGCGTCCGCGCCCGAGGCCGGCGCCACTGCGGGCAGCGCCGCGCCGGGCGAGCCGCTGAACATCGCCTTCGCCTACGTGGGCCCGGTGGGCGACGGCGGCTGGACCTTCGCCCACGACAACGCGCGCAAGGCGCTGGAGAAGGAATTCGGCGCCCGCATCAAGACCAGCTTCGTCGAGAAGGTGCCCGAGGCGGCCGATGCCGAGCGCGTCTTCCGCGACATGGTCCAGCAGGGCAACACGCTGGTGTTCGGCACGACTTTCGGCTACATGGAGCCGATGCTCAAGGTCGCCGCCGACAGCCCGCAGGTGAAGTTCGAGCACGCCACCGGCTACAAGCAGGCGGCCAACCTGCGGACCTACGACTCGCGCACCTACGAGGGCGCCTACATGGCCGGGCTGGTCGCGGGCGCGATGAGCAAGACGGGCACGCTGGGCGTGGTCGGCTCGATCCCGATCCCTGAAGTCATCCGCAACATCAACAGCTTCACGCTGGGCGCGCAGAGCAGCAACCCCAAGATCACCGTCAAGGTGGTGTGGGTCAACGACTGGTTCAACCCGCCGCAGGAGACCAACGCCGCGCAGACACTGATCAACGCCGGCGCCGACGTGTTGATGCAGAACACCGATTCCAGCGCGGTGCTGCAGACGGCGGAGAAAAACGGCAAGTACGCCTTCGGCTGGGACTCGGACATGAGCGGCTACGGGCCCAAGGCCCATCTGGGCTCGGCGGTGATCAACTGGACCCCGTATTACGTCGCGACGGTGAAGTCGGTGCTGGACGGCAGCTGGAGCGCCGGCCCGGGCAAGCACAGCTGGTGGGGCGTCAAGGAAGGCGCGATCGATCTGGTGTCGCTCAACGCGGCGGTGCCGGCCGAGGTGAAGGCCAAGCTGGATCAGGTGAAGGCCGGGCTCAAGGACGGCAGCTTCGTGATCTGGAAGGGCCCGATCGCCGGCCAGGACGGCAAGGAGGTCCTGGCCAAGGACGCCGTCGCCGACGACAAGTTCCTCCAGGGCATCAAGTTCTACGTCAAGGGCGTCGAGGGTCAGGTGCCTGCGGGCAAATGAAGTCAACACAACAGGGAGACACGATGAGAGAGATGACGTTGCGCGCCACGGTCGGCGCGGCCTGCCTGGCCATGGCCACGGGCCTGGCGATCACGTCGACGGCGCAGGCCGCCGACAAGCCCGCCGGCAAGCCGGTGAGCTCGGCTGCGAGCTCGGCCGCGAAGGCGGCTTCCCCGCGCGCCGCCAAGCCCTACACGATCGAGCAGTTCATGGCGACCACCTCGGTCACCGGCGCCTCGTTCTCGGCGGACGAGAAGCGCATCCTGTTCAGCAGCAACGTGACCGGCGTGTTCAATGTCTACAGCATCTCCGTCGACGGCGGCGAACCGGTGGCGCTGACAACCTCCAAGACCGACACGCATTACGGCGTGGGCTATTTCCGCAACGACGATCGCGTGCTTTACACCCGCGACAAGGGCGGCGACGAGAACAACCACCTCTACGTCCGCGAGCTCGACGGCAGCGAGAAAGACCTGACCCCCGGCGAGAAGGTCAAGGCCGGCTTCAGCGGCTGGGGCCAGGACGGCAACAGCTTTTACGTGACGACCAACGAGCGCGATCCGCGCTTCATCGACCTCTATCGCTACGACGCCAAGACCTATGCGCGCGAGCTGGTATATCGCAACGACGACGGCATGGCCGTCTTCGGCGTCAGCGGCGACGGGCGCTGGGTCGCGCTGGGGCGGACCAACACGACGGCCGACTCCGACGTGTACCTCTACGACACGCAGAGCAAGCAGACCCAGCACCTGACGCCGCACGAGGGCGTGGCTTCGTTCAGCGCGGCGGGCTTCGATCCGGAATCGAAGACGCTGCTGATCCTGTCCAACCAAGGCAGCGAGTTCACGCGGCTGCAGGCCTACGACCTGGCCTCCGGCCAGACGCGCGAGATGGAGAAGGCGGACTGGGACATCGTCTACAGCGTGTTCTCGCGCGACGGCCGCTACCGCGTCACCGGCATCAACGCGGACTCCAGCCTGGAGCTGCGCATCGTCACGGCGGCGGACGGCAAGCCGGTCGCGCTGCCCAAGCTGCCGGGCGGCGAGCTGCGCGGGGTGAGCTTCTCCCGCACCAGCCAGCGCATGGCCTTCTATCTGAATGGGGACCGCTCGCCCAGCAATCTCTACGTCTACGACTTCGGCACCAAGCGCGCCAAGCAGCTGACGCAGAGCCTGTCCAAGGAGATCGATCCGGAGGAGCTCGTCGAAGGCCGCATCGTGCGCTTCAAGTCCTTCGACGGGATGGTGATTCCGTCGGTCTACTACCAGCCCAAGGAGGCCTCGCCCACGCACAAGGTGCCGGCGGTGCTCTACGTCCACGGCGGCCCGGGCGGGCAGACCATGCGCGGCTACAACGCGACCATTCAATACCTGGTGAATCACGGCTACGCGGTGCTGGGCATCAACAACCGCGGCAGCTCCGGCTACGGGAAGAGCTTCTTCACCGCCGACGACGGCAAGCACGGCCGCGAGCCGCTGTGGGACTGCATCGAGGCCAAGACCTATCTGGCCGGTACGGGCGTCATCGATCCGGAGCGCATCGGCATCATGGGCGGCAGCTACGGCGGCTACATGACGCTGGCGGCGATGGCCTTCCGGCCCGAGGCCTTCAAGGTCGGCATCGACATCTTCGGCGTGTCCAACTGGCTGCGCACGCTGGAATCGATCCCGCCCTACTGGGAGAGCTTCCGCAAGGCGCTGTACCAGGAGATCGGCGATCCGGTGAAGGACAAGGAGATGCTGATCGCGACCTCGCCGCTGTTTCATGCCAAGGAGATCCGCAAGCCGCTGATGGTGATCCAGGGCAAGAACGACCCGCGCGTGATCAAGCCCGAGAGCGACGAGATCGTCGAGGCGGTCAAGAAAAACGGCGTGCCGGTCGAGTACATCGTCTTCGACGACGAGGGCCACGGCTTCAGCAAGAAGAAGAACCAGATCGAGTCCAACCGCCAGATGCTGTCCTTCCTGGACCGCTATCTGAAACCGGGCGTGCAAGTCGCCAAGCCCTGAGGGCGTTGCACGGCTTACAGCTGGTTGCGGCGCATGTTCGCAGCGCAGGCAGGATCCGTCCCCTATGCCCGGCCGAAGTCGCCGGGCGCTTTTTCGTTCAGAGAGAGAAGCGCCGCTTCCAGGCGTCTCGCGGGCCCTGCGCCCGCGGCGCGAGAAGCGGCAACTCGCTTGGGGGATTGCTACATGCGGTTCGAAGGAACGTTGGACAGCTGGTACGCCGAGCGCGGCCATGGGCTGGTGCGACCGGAGCAGGGCGGCGAAGCGCTGTTCGTGCACGTGTCGGCTTTCCCGATGGACGGGCAGTCGCCTCAAGAGGGCGAGCGCATCAGCTTCGAGGTTGTGTCCAAGAGTGACGGCAGCAAACAGGCGGTCCGCCTGCAGCGGCTGTCGGCCTACAAGGTGCCGTCGCAGCTGCGCCCGGCGCGTCAGGGCTCGCGCCCGCCGCGGCCGATCGGCCGCCGGCGCGCGTCGCCGCTGGTGTGGATGGTGCTGGCGCTGCTCGCGCTGGGCGTGGGCGCGACCGTGTGGTCGCCCGCCAGCCATGCGCTGGTCGCGTCGCGCGAGGCCGCGCGGCATTGATCAGGCCGACGATCAGACCTTCATCTCCAGCCGGACCTGCCACACGGTGAAGGTGCGGCCGGTACTCTCGCTGGTGACGATGCGGCCCGGCGTGATGGACAGGCTGCCGTTGCCGTAGCTCAGCGGTTGCAGGTTGCTGGCGGAGACCCGCAACGCCACGGCGGACGAGAAGGTCCACATCGCGGAGACGTCGATGACGCGCTTCTTGTCGACCTCGGCCAGCACCTGGTTGCTCTGCTGCAGCAGGTTGGACGGCGTGTAGTTCAGCGAGGCGCCCAGCGTCAGCGGGATGGCGCGCAGGCGGTAGTCCGCGCCCAGGTTGGCCGTGTAGCGCGGCTGCTGGTCCAGCCGGTTGTTGGGGCCCTGGATCCCGTCGACCGACGAGTGGAACAGCGACAGGTTGCTGCGCATGTTGATGGGCAGCGCGTCGGTGAGGTACTCGTCGAGGCGGAACTTGGCTTCCAGCTCCACGCCGTAGGTCGTGGCGTCGCCGATGTTGCGCGGACGCACGACGTAGCGCGGGACCGGCGAATACGGGACCGGCTCCAGCAGCGCCTGATTGCGGATCAGGTCGGTGATGCGGCGGTAGAAGAAGTTGGCGCTGAGCAGGCCGCCCTTGCTGAGGTACTTCTCGTAGCCGATCTCCACGCCGGTGGCCATCTCGGGCTTGAGGTCCGGATTGCCCATGCGGTCGGGCGAATCGATGGTGTTGGTCGTGCAGGGCGGCTGCGTGGGGTCGCCGCAGGCATAGCGGTTGCTGATGCTCAGCCGGCCGACGATGTCGTTCAGGTTGGGCGAGCGGTAGCTGCGGGTCAGGCTGGCGCGGATCTGTTCCTTGCTCTTCTCGTCGAGCTTGTAGACCGCGTGCAGCAGCGGCGTCATGACGCTGGAGCTGTTGCTGATCGGGCCCATGTTGCTGGTGCTCTCGGTCTTGATGCCTTCCCAGCGCAGACCGGCATAGAAGCCCCACTGCTTGCCGACGCTCCACTCGTCCTGCGCATAGGCGGCGAAGCGGCGGGTGGACGCGTTGACGTTGTCGCCGAAGTCGGCCAGGAAGACGCAGGGCGCGCCGGCCGAGCCCTCGACATAGCTCTGCAGGCAGGTGCGGGTCTGGTTGCGGCGCGTACCTTCGCCCTCGATGCCGGCGACCAGGTTGTGCTCGTTCTCCAGCTGGTGGCTGAGCTTGGAGCTGAAGCTCCACGAGGTGTCGCGGCTGCGGGTGTCGTCGTCCTGCGTGCGGTAGAAGCTCAGGCCGTTGTCTTCCTCGCGATGCGAGGCGTTCCGCATCGTCATCCGGCCGACGCCGAGGCGCGATTCCAGGCGCGATTGCTCGTCGATGCGCTTGTTCCACTGCAGGTTCAGTCGCGCCATGGCGGCGCGGCTGGTGTTGTCGGCGGACGCGTCGGTGTAGCGGATGTGGTCCAGGTCGGTGGCGGGCAGAGAAGGGCTCTGGTCCTGGTTGAACTGGCTGGCGCCGGTGCCGCGGTTGACCATGACGAAGGGCTGCAGCGCGAGGGTGTCGCCCCCGTCCAGGCGCAGCTGCAGGCGGCCGGTCAGGTTGAGCGACTTGCGCTGGTCCTCGGTGTTGCCGGTGTTGGTGAGCCGGGTCTGGCGGGTGACCTTGCCCTGGCTGTCCAGCAGCTGGGTCAGCGAGTTGGAATTGATGTCGTCGACGCGCTTGTGCTGCATCGCGTTGACGGTGATGTTGTAGGCGCCGCCGTTGTCGTCGAGCTTGTCGTTGCGGGTCCAGCTCAGATGCGGGGTGACGTGGTCGCGCTCGAAGGTGGAGGCCAGGCGGATCTCGTTGAGGCGGCGCTGCAGGGCTTCGCGCAGGACGACGTTGATGGTGCCGGCGATGGCGCGGGCGCCGAACTCGGCGGTGGGGGCGCGCATGACTTCGATGCGCTCGATCTGTTCGGGCGGGAGCTCGTCGAGCGAGAAACCCGGCGGCATGCGTTCGCCGTTGACCAGGATCTGCGTGTAGCCGCCGCCCATGCCGCGCATGCGGACTTCGCCGCCGCGGCCGGGGCGGCCGCCGGTGGTGACGCCGGGCAGGCGCTTGAGGACTTCGCCGATGGTGCTGTCGCCGTAGCGCTCGATCTCCTCGCGGCCGATGATGATCTTGGAGGCGGTGGAGGCGCGGCGCTGGTCGTCGTCGCGCGAGGTGCCCTGGATCTCGACGCGGTCGAGGCGGGCATCGGGCTTGGCGTCCGGCTTGGCGGTGTCGGCGTCGCGGGTGCGGGGGTGCTGCTGGGGCGCGGGGGCCTTCTGCGGCGGGGATTCGGCGGGCGGGGCGGACTGGGCCCAGGCGGAGCTGCTGAGGCCGAGCATCAAGGCAATGGAAAGCGGATGCAGGGCGGGGCGGCGGGTGCGTGTCATCGGAGCAATGGCAGGGCAAGCGCGGCCAGTCTGGCGACGGCTGTGACGGAAGCGCGAGGGTGTGATCGGGAGGCCGGCGGACCGTGTCGGAGCGGACACGACGCAAGCGGCCGCAAGGATGGCATGGTGTACGTTTGGTGACGAAGGTCGCCCCGGACTTTCAACCTTCTTTACCTTGAGGTGATGGCCCCGCGCGACGGGGGGTGGGGCAAACCCCGAGGGAAGGCCCATATCCACGGGGTTGTCCGCGGTCGATGAGGTCGCCTGCGGCGGTCGTGTGCGCTCGCACCCGCCCATGAAGAAAGCCACCCCTGGGGGTGGCTTTCGGAAGAGGGTATCCGTGACGCTGGTGACGGGTTCCAGCTCTCTGCCCTATGTCGCAGCCGGTTGATGTCTCGGATGCGTTGCATTCTGCCCAGGCTCCGTGACAGTGCTTTGACGATCAGCAAGGTCAATCCGGCCCAGTTGCAGCGATGGGCGATTGGCGCCCGAGGCGCAAACCCTGACCCCCGTCGTCCGCCCTCCGCTTCGGCTGCCGGAGCTAGGCGCCCGGCAAGCCGAGGAAGCGGAAGGGCTTGCTCTCCTTGAACTGGGACGAGACCTCGCCCGCGAAGACGTTCTTCTGATGCTCGCCCAGCGCCAGCACCTTGACCTTGCCGCTCTTCTCCGAGAAATCGATCTTCTTCAGATCGACCCAGAAGGCGTTCGGCGTCAACGCCGATTCGAAGAAGTAGAGCTTGCGCTTGTGATCGACCACGGTGCGCCAGCGCGTCGATGAGATGTTGGGCTCGTTGGGCGTGCTGATGCCCAAGGGCACCGAGGCATTGCGGATCACGCTGAACATCGCCGCCAGCGCGAGGTCCGGATCTTCATAGCGCGGAATCGCATTCACATAGAAGCTCGCCCGCGCGAATCGATCGGACGCGCGATTGGTGCCGGGCAGCATCACTGTGCCGCCGATCTGCTTCCAGTACTCGTTGAGCGCCAGCTGATGATCGAAGGTCGGCGAGTTGGTCATGACCTGGTACTCGCGACCATGGTGGATGACCTGCTTGCCGTCGATGTACTCGACGATCGCGCTGTCCCCGCTGGCGTCGGACAGCGAGAGGTGCAAGGTGGCCAGGCGGTCCTCGCCGGGCACGTTGTCGGTGACGGGTGTGAAGGGCTCTCGGCGTAGCGCTTCGACGGCCTCGCGCACGCTGCCGAAGCTGTCCAGCACGTACTGCGCCCAGGCCGCGATCGTCAGGCCGGGCTTGGTCCCGTCGAACTTCGGATACTTCGATTCGACCAGCCACAGCACGTTGGCCGAGAGACCGGCTTCATTGACGCCGTCCGTGGTGGAGATGTCGTAGCCGGTGGCGATGACGCTCCCATAGCGAGAGGTCCATTTCAGCGAGTTGGGGCCGGCCTCTCCGGTGCGCGCCATCCCGCGCGGAAAGATCCAGAGGTTGGTGGCGACGTCCACTTTCCAGTCCATCGACCGGACGGTGATGACGTTGCCATTCGGTCCCAGATAGACGGCCCGAGTGCAGGCCTGGGCGGATTCACCGAATGGCGCCGCACTGAATGCGGTGATGGCCGTGACAGCCGCGAGCGCGCTGAGCGCCTGGCGGGTCCGCGTGAAGAGCCTCATCGATCGCGTCATCGTGTCCTCCCTGGACGAGCGGTGAAACAGACATGCAGGACTCGGAGGCCATGACTCGAAGCGATCGGGTGACGGCCGGGTCGGAGCGACCGTATCATGGACCGCACTGTCATCGCCACCGGGGAGTTGTCATGCGTCGCCTGTTTGCGTTTCCGTCCGCTGCGGCCTGGTCCGCATTGGTGTTGGGGGTGTGGATCTCGGTCGGACTGACCACGCCCGCGCACGCCGCCGGCTGGATCGCCGCGCTGAAGAACACGCCCGCCGAGAACTTCGACGACGAGGATCTGCGGATGTTCCTCGACGCGGCCAACAAGACTTTGAGCGCCACGGGCACGCCCGAGGAAGTCCGCTGGAGCAATCCTGCGACCGGCGCCGCAGGCCGCTTCAAGGAGCTGCGGCACAGCGAGACCCAGGACGGCCGCAGCTGCAAGCGCGTGCAGGTGTGGGTGTCGTCCAAGAAGCGGTCGGAGAAGTCCAGCGTCTGGAATGCCTGCAAGTCCGCGGAAGGCCGCTGGGAGCTCTCAGCGGGCAAGTGACGACGTGACGATCTCATCGACCGGAAAGCCGGAGCAGTGAGACGACTGCTCCATCTGACGAGTCGCCATCGTGCGCCGTCCACGAATCAGGCACTCGGGCTGCTGCTGGCGTTCAATGCCGGCGCGGTGAATGCGGGCGGCTTTCTCGTCCTGCAGCGCTACACGTCCCACATGACCGGCTTCGCGTCGCAGCTCGCGGACGGCGCGGTGCTGGGGCAGGGGACGCTGGTGCTCAATGCGCTGGGCGCGATCCTCGCCTTCGTCTGCGGCGCGGCGGTCTGCGCGATGCTGGTCAATTGGGCGCGGCAACACCGATTGCGCAGCGTCTATGCACTCCCCTTGATGCTGGAAGCGGCCTTGCTGTTCCCGTTCGGATTGATGGGCGCGATCACGCTCACCTGGCACACGCCCTTCGCGGTGCCGCTGACGGTGCTGCTGCTCTCTTTCATCATGGGACTGCAGAACGCGGTCGGATCCAAGACTTCGGGCGGGAGCATCCGCACGACGCACATGACCGGGAACATCACCGACCTCGGCATGGAGCTGGGGAAGATGCTGTATTGGAATCGCCGTCCCGAGCAGACGCGGCCGGCAGTCCGGCACGACCGCCTGCGCGCCAAACGTGCCGGGGGATTGCTGGCGGCCTTCGTGATCGGCGGCGCGGCCGGGGCGCTGGGATTCAAGCACGTGGGATTCGTGTGCGTGATTCCATTGGCGGCTTTGCTGTTCGTGTTGTCGCTCCCGCCGATGTCGAGAGACTGGGCCATGTGGCGGGAGTTGCTGAAGCGGGGACCGCTGAAACGCGATCAATGAGGGCGCGCGTGGGGTAAGAAGCCAGTGCCCTTCGCGCCCTTCGCGCTCTTAGCGCTTCTGCAAGCGTTGCTGCCGGGCAGCCTCGCGCTGCTCGATTTCCTGCTGACGGGCAATCCGATCGGCCTCCGCCGGATCGGCCGCGCTGTGCATGGCCTCCGCACGACGACGCGCATCGGCGGCGCCGGTCAGGCTGCTCTGCGCATCGACGGCCTGCTTGCTGATGTTCCAGTCGGCGGCGTTGTATCGGCCCTGACCCTTCTGGCATTGCCGCGCGCGGCGGATCTCATCCTGGACGAATCGTTTCGCCTCGGTGCTGAGCGAGAAGGAGCTGGCCTTGGTCTCCATGCCGGCGATGTCGCGATCGGAGGGACAGACATTCGCGGGCGCGGTCGGCGCCACGGGCGGACGATTCATGGCCGATTGCCGGTCGGCTTCCGCGGCGGCTTCGGCCTCGGCGGCGATCGCCGCGACGCGGGCGCGATCGGTGGAGGCGTCGACCGAATTGCTCTGCAGCTTGCGCGCGGGCATGGCCTCGCCTTTGCTGGGGCACGGGACGTCGGAGTAATGGACCTTGCCGTCGACGACGCATTTCCAGACTTCGGCGTGGGCGTTGCCCGAGCAGGCCGCGCTCATCGCGAGGGCCAGGACGGAAATGATGTGGGCGCGCATGTTTGATCTCCCTGAAGCTAGGTCGAACGCGCGAGCGCCGACTCCCGTTTACCTGGCCGACAGAGTTTTGGAAATGGGTCGATTGGCATGTCGCCCTTGCCGGTGACCCACCTGACCAATGTCAATCGGATGGCGGGATTCGATCGATACATTGGTCTTCGCACTCGCCGAAGTCCGGCGATATGAAAGGGACAGTCATGACGAATGAGCGTGGTCGCGCAATGCAATCCCAATCGCTGTCGACGCCGGTCGAAGCCAATGTCGGAGAGCGCTTCTGGCGCAAGGGCCCGACCGACACGCTGCCGCCGTCGGACATGACCGGCAACTACATGCGGCACCGCCCGGTGCCGATCGAGCCGGTCGAGGGCCGCAAGGCCTGGATCATCGGCGGCGGTATCGCGGGATTGGCCGCGGCCTTCTACATGATTCGCGACGGCGGCATGAAGGGCGAGGACATCACCATCCTCGACACGCTGAACATCACCGGCGGGTCGCTGGACGGCGCCGGCAATGCCGAGGACGGCTACATCGTCCGCGGCGGCCGGGAGATGAATTGGAACTACGACAACTTCTGGGACGTCTTCCAGGACGTGCAGGCGCTGGAGCTGCCGGAGGGCTATAGCGTTCTCGATGAATACCGGCTCGTGAATGACAACGATCCGAATTGGTCGAAGGCGCGGCTGATGCACAAGCAGGGCCAGATTCGCGATTTCTCGACGCTGGGGCTGAGCAAGTCGCAGCAGTGGGAGGTGATCAAGCTGCTGCTCAAGCGCAAGGAGGAGCTCGACGACGTCACCATCGAGGAGTACTTCAGCCCGGGCTTTTTCGAGACCAATTTCTGGTATCTCTGGCGCTCGATGTTTGCCTTCGAGAACTGGCAGAGCCTGCTGGAAGTGAAGCTCTACATGCATCGATTCCTCGATGCGATCGACGGGCTGACGGACATGTCGGCGCTGGTCTTCCCCAAGTACAACCAGTACGACAGTTTCGTCGTGCCGCTGACGCGCCATCTGAAGGCGAAGGGCGTGCAGGTGCGATTCGATACGCGCGTGCATGATCTGGATTTCGCTGAGGAGAATGGCGGCCGCCGGGTGACGGCGATCCGTTGCAAGACCGGCGGGAACGAGGATTCGATTGCCGTCGGGCCGCGGGACGTGGTGTTCGCGCTGACCGGCTCGATGACGGAGGGCACCGCCTACGGAGACATGAACACGGTGCCAGTCCTTGCCCGTGGGAATGAGGAGCCTGGCGAGGACAGCGATTGGACGCTCTGGAAGAACCTGGCGAAGAAGTCGCCGGTCTTCGGTCGGCCGGAGAAGTTCTACGGGAATGTCGCGGGCTCGATGTGGGAATCGGCCACCTTGACCTGCAAGCCCTCGCCGCTGGTGGATCGGTTGAAGGAGTTGTCGGTCAACGACCCGTATTCAGGCAAGACGGTGACGGGCGGGATCATCACCTTCACCGATTCCAACTGGGTGCTGAGCTTCACCTGCAATCGGCAGCCGCATTTCCCGACGCAGCCGGATGACGTGCTGGTGCTGTGGGTCTATGCGCTCTTGATGGACAAGCAGGGCAATTACGTCCGCAAGACCATGCCGGCCTGCACGGGCCGGGAGATTCTGGAGGAGCTCAGTTATCACCTCGGCATCGTGGACCGCATGGACGAGATCGCGGCGAATACCAAGGTCCGTACGGCGCTGATGCCCTACATCACCGCCCAATTCATGCCGCGCGCCGCGGGCGATCGGCCGCATGTGGTGCCGGAGGGATGCACGAATCTCGCGCTGGTCGGGCAGTTCGTGGAGACGAGCAATGACATCATCTTCACGATGGAGAGCTCGGTGAGGACGGCGCGGATCGGGGTGTATACGCTGCTCGGGCTGCCCAAGGTCGTGCCGGATATCAGCCCGACGCAATACGACATCCGGAACATCCTCAAAGGCGCCAGAGCGCTCAACAACAACGAGCCATTCCCGGGAGAACGGCTGTTGCATCGGCTGCTGGGGCACACCTACTTTGCGCACATCCTGCCGCCATTGCCGGAGAAGGAGGAATCCCTCGCCGATCGCGCGGAGGCGGAACTCCATTCCTTGCTGGGGAAGGGGAGTCAGGCGGTGGGGGCGGTGTCGGGGTGGTTGGAAAGGGTGAGGGAGGGATTGGGCGGCAAGTCGAAGTGACGCGCGCCTAGTGCGCGACGTCTTGCTCGTGCGGCGGCCAGCAATGAGTTCGGCCGCCGGTTTCGCGGACCGCTTTCAGCGATACCTCCTCTGGGAAGAGGCCCGAGTCGCAGAGCTTGCCGAAGAACTCCGTGCCGCCTGCGCATTCGGTGGGAATGCCGATGGGTTGCTCGCGGCCGCGTACTTCGATGAGGATCACATCGGAGTTGTAGAGCCCGGCATCGATGAAGCAGACGCGAGTCACATCCTTCCATTGGAAGTGCTCGGAGGAGGTGGGTGTTTCGCCGTCGTGGCGATGCACGCGGAACTCGGTGTCGTCGAAGTCGATGGAGATCCGATCAGCGACGGGAGGTCGCAAGGGCGGATCCCCTAACAAGAAGATTGCTAGAAGTACAAGGATCAACGCGCTGAAAGCTAGGAACATGGACATGGAGCGATCAATTTGTTTTGCTGATCGACTGGGTCCCCTTGAGGTCAGGAATTCAACTTACTCGCCGGCAGAATTGATATTGGACAGAGCTAGGGGTCCCTTAGGCTTCGAGTAAAGAGGGCTCTCGGATATATGGGTGTTGACGACAATCGGATTAATTTGACCATGCGTGAATGGTCTGATCTTCCATCGGAACTGAGTTTTGTGCTCCGTTCCGTCTAAGGCGTGACAGAAGATCGTAGCTTTTAATGTCATTCCTTCTTCGTAATAGACGGATCCGACCTGAAGTCCGCGGGTGAAAATGGTACAGAGGAGGTGGCTCGGAAAATCTACGATTCTCTTTTGGTTTGGGGAGCAGCTTGCGATCTGAGTCGTCCATCTCCGGTAAAGAGGTGTTCCGGATTCTCCGCCGGCATGAGAAGGAACTATGAGAGTAGGATGTGTTCCCGTTGTGTAATGGAAATTCTCAATCTTGACGCCAAGGGCAGAGTACCGTTCTGAAAGGGCGTAATCGCCGAGTGAATCGGATAGCTCCCAAACAATCGATATTTCAATCGCAGGGCTTTGTCCGAAGTTTTGGAGTAGAAACGTCGGTGGTTTTGGGTTTTCATCTTTCCAATGTGCTCGGGAAAGGTAAACGGGCTCGCTATTTAGGCTGAGCTTGTGTGGCCAATGGCCTGAGAGATCAAAAAAATCGCGTTCGAGTATTATTCTTGGAGTGACTTCGTCTCGTCGTGCTAGTCGCGCCTCATCCAAAGCGCCACGAGCCGCCTCCGCGCTGTCCTTTGAGGTTTTGGCGCTGACGGCGGCAAATATGGCTGCTGCAATGGTGCCGAATGCCGAAAGAACCGCGACTCCGAGTTCGACCAGCTTCATTGAGTCCGATTCGCCCTTTGGGAGGATTGGTTTGAGCAGCGTTGCTATGCCCCAGATGGTCATTCCAAAACCCAATGCGATGAGCGGCCAGTCTCGTTTGGTCATGTGACTCCCATGGTGTCGTGCTTTTCTGGTGCGGCGTAATGTTCACCGAACGGCCTGCTTCGCGCAATGCTGAGGTGCAGCACAGTCCGAGATGACCATGCTTTGCGTGAGTTGAGGTTTTCCACGTAAGCGGAGCGAGCGATGTGGTCGAGGCTGACGATGTTTTCTTTGATCCGTTCATTCCAATGGGAGTGTGGCGATTGGCCCGCGCTCGGCATATGACCTCGGTTCCGAAGAGCAGCTGGGATCGGTGACCGTGCCGCGAGCGTTGCTTTGAGCTAGCTAGATGCGCGGCGGTTGCATCGTTGGGATGCGGTCCCTCGGATCTCGGTGGTAAGAAGCAATCGACGCGACCAAAGAAAAAGGTTCATCGCCGATCTCCGGGGAATGCTGCCCGGATCTTGAGGAAGAAGTAGTCGTCATCGCGGAAGCCGTAGGCCATGCGCTTGATGACTTTGATCTTGTTGTTGATACCCTC
>NZ_JBCNLU010000039.1:0-41325 GCF_039595295.1 Roseateles sp. | reverse complement strand
CCCAGGGGATCGCCGGAGGCGCGGCAGTCGATGAGGACTCTCTGATGAAACGATCGATCTCGATGATTCTGGTTGCGGCCCTGGCCTTCGGTGCCGCCGCGATGGCGGTGGCGGGCCCGGCCCCGGTGGACCCGAACGTGCACATTGCGCTGGCGGGCGTCGGGCCGGCCGAGCTGGGCATGGCTGCCGTGGCCGCTTCGGCGGTGCTGGGCGGCACCGTGCAGCCGGCGGTGGAGCAGGTGAGCGAGGAAGTCGCCACCGCCATGCGAGCGAAGTTCGTGGTCGGCAGCGTGGAGCGGTTCGAGTCCGCTGAGCGGGTGAAGTTCAGCGCCGTGAGCAAGTCCGGCGGTTACCCGGATGATGGGCTGGACGAGGACAACACCTTCGCGAAGTGGTCGCCCTCGGCGAACTGCGAGATCCTGATCACCAATCCCGCGCTGCACGGCAAGTTCTCGCCGGGCCAGAAGTTCTACGTGGACTTCACGCCGGCCGCCGGCTGACGGTCTAGCTGCTGCGACCTGCAGGGCCCCGCGCGCAACGCCGGGGCCCTTTCTCTTTGGGCTTCCTAGCATGCGCCCGCATGAGCAAGCGTCGCATCAACATCGTCACGGCCGTCAACTCGGCCAACGTGTCCAAGAGCGGGAACATCTACACGATCCGGGACGTCGTCCATGCGATCGATGGGATCGTGCTCAACCGTCGCCTCTACCCGGGCAAGGAACTGGAGAAGTCGGCCAAGGGTCTGGAAGGCAAGCCGGCGCCGGCAGGGCACCCAAAGGACCGCAAGGGACGCCACATCAGCGCCACGAACGGCGAGGCGCTTGCCGCGGCATGGATCGGCGCCTACTGCCAGAACAGCCGATATGAAGGCGGCCGGGCGATGGTGGACATCGTCCTGAACAGCGATCAAGCCATGGCGATGCCCGAAGGGCGCGCGGTCGTCGAGCGACTCGACTCCGCCATCGCCGGGACCAACACGGATCCCATCGGCGTGAGTTCCGGCCTGTTCCTGGAGGAGGTCAACGCGCAGGGCAAGAGCCTCGGCAAGGAGTATGACTCCATCGCCACGAACATGCGCTTCGACCATGTGGCGATCCTCCTGAACGAACGGCCCGCCGGGACCCCGGAGGAGGGCGTCGGCATGTTCCTGAACGCCCAAGGCGAGGAAGAGCCGGTGGAGGTCGTGACGATCAACGCCGACCCGGTCGACCGCCGTGATGAGGGTGTCCTCGCCGGACTGCGCGCGACGATCCGCCGCCTCATCGGCAATGGCACGTCGGATGTGAGCTTCGACCAGATCAGCCAAGGCCTCTATGCGCTGCTTCCGGAAGGCGGCTGGTTGCAGGAGGTGTTCGAGCGCTACGCCGTCTGGCGCGACCGCGAAGGGAAGCTCTTCAAGCAGGACTACTCGGTCTCTTCGGAGGGCTCCGTAGCATGGACCAGCAACCCGGTCGAAGTGGTTCGCCGGGTCGATTACCAACCCGCCACCAACAGTGGAGAAGACCCAGTGAAGCCCATCATCATCGCCGCGCTCAATGCAGCCGGCATCAGCGGCGTCGCGGCGATGACCGACGACGAACTGCTGGCGGCCTACAACGCCCTGCAGGCGAAGCCGCACCTGGACGCGCTGAACACGGCCAAGACCCAGCTTACCGCCGCGAACGCCAAGATCGCCGAGCACGAGCTGGCCATCAACGCCGCCGCCGACGCCGAGCTCACCACCATCGCGACCGAGCTGGCCGCGAACACCTCGCTCAAGCCCGAGGACTTCAAGGCGATGGGCCTGGCCCGCTGCCGTGAACTGAAGGCCAACAAGACCGCTGCACCGGTCACGCCGGCCGGCGGCAAGACCGGCGTCGAAGACGAGTTCAAGGGCTACGACCTGAACGCCGTCAACAAGGAGCAGAAGTAATGCCGAACCGCATCTACCGTGGCCACGTCGAGCGCCAACCCCGCAGCGTCAGCGACAAGACCGTCGCTGGTGCGTACCTGCCCGGCACCTTCGTGGTGGAGGGCGCGTCCTCGCTGACGCAGGCGACGGCCTTCGGTCCGAACCTGCTGCTGCTGGCCGACCGCGACTACTACAGCCTCGGTGCGCTGGACAGCACCGACCCGCTGAAGGTTGCTTACGCCTCCGGCGACACGGGGCTGGCCTACGAGATCAACCCGAACGATCGCTTCCAGGCTGCCGTCGCCGCCGCGACCTACACCTACGGTCAGGAGCTGACCGTCGGCGCCGCCGGTCGTCTGGTCGCCGCCGCCACCGGCAACGTCGTCGTGGCGGTCGCCAAGTCGGCGGGCGCGAAGGCCGCGGGCGATCTGATCGACGTGACGATCGTCAACTTCTACACCAAGCCCTAAGGAGGGACCGATGCTCATCTTCAATCAGAACCAGCAGGAAGCGGTCATTCGCGCGCGTCGGGCCTTCAACGCCACGCAGACGCGCATCGCCGAAGCCGCCGGCTTCGCCGCCAATTCCGCTGGCGACGAACTCGCGGGCAACGCAGCGCAGATCCCCCTGGACGCGTGGCGTCGCATCGACGAGGACGGCGCGCGCATCCAGCGCGACGAGCTGGTCGTGTTCAACCGCCTGTCGGCCGCCAGCCAGACGCCCGTGTCCATGGGCGACCTGGTCTCCTACTTCCCGAAGGTCAGCGACTCGGGCGAGGTGAACGTGTCGATGGACGGCCGCCGCAAGGGCAACGCCGACCAGGCCATCGTCAAGTACGAGGGCACCCCGGTCCCCATCTTCGACAGCCAGGCCGAGTTCGGCTGGCGCCAGATGGAAGTGCTGCGCAAGGGCGGCGGCTTCGACCTCGTGGCCGAGACCGTCTCCAACCACCAGCGCAAGGTCGCCGAGAAGCTGGAAGACATGGCCCTGAACGGCCTGGGCAACATCGTCGTGGGCGGCGCGACCATCTACGGTCTGCGCAACTTCCCGCAGCGCAACACCGGCAACCACACCTTCGACCTGAACGGCGCCACCGGTGCCAACTGGATGGCCGCGGTGAAGGCGATGATCTTCGCGCTGATCGGCGACAACGCCTACGGCAAGGTCTCGATCTTCCTGAACTACTCGGACTGGGTCTACGCCGACTCGACCGACTACGTCGCGAACTACCCGAAGACCATCCTCCAGCGCCTGCAGGAGCTGTCCTCGGTGGCCGAGTTCATCCCGGCCGCGCGCGTCCCGGCGAACGAGATGATCGGCATCGCCAACCTGAACAGCCGCAACTGGGGCAAGGTGCTCAACGGCATGCCGCTGACGACCCGCCCGAAGGCCCGCCACAACCCCGAGGACGACTACGTCATCGGCGCCATGGCCTCGGCTGCCACGCAGTTCAAGTCGGACTACAACGGCAACAGCCAGATCGCCCACTGGAGCAAGTGACCATGAAGGCGCGCATCACTCAACTGAAAGCGCCCTGGCCCTCCGGGGCCGTGGTCGGGCAGGTCGTCCACTTCGAGGCGGGCTCCGTGCCGGCCTGGGCGGTGGGCAAGTGCGAGCCGGCTGGCGAGGACGCTCAAGCCGATCATGTGGTGGCCGTTCCCGGCGATCACCTGACGCTGCCGGAGATCAACGGCAGCCAGCGCCAGCAGATCGAAGAGGCGTTCGAGGCACTCCGCGAGAGTGCCCAGCGCCGCATCGAGGAGGTCGAACGCGCCGCCGACCTGCTGGCACAGGAGAACGTCCAGCTGCGCGACCGGCTCGCGGCCAGCGACCAGTTGGTGGCCGATCTGCAGGCGAAGCTGTCCGCCGGCTCGACCGGTGGCGACGACGTCACCAAGCAGGCCGACGCCGAGCGCGCGCAGCTGGAAGCTCGCGCCAAGCTGGAGACCGAGGCTCGGGAGCTGGGCATCCAGTTCCACCCGAACATCGGCGACGCCAAGCTGGCCGAGAAGATCGCCGAGAAGAAGGGCGAGGCGAAGTGATCACGAGCGCGCAGGCGACCCAGTACCTGGATGAGGCGCTGGGCGTCGGCGTGCCGTCGTTCATCGTGGACGCGGCGGTCGCCGAAGTGGCCGCCGCTGAACCCGCAATGCAGGCCGCCGGCTACAGCGCCACGAAGCAGGTGCTGGTGCAGAGCATGGCGGTCGCCATCGTGGCCAGCGCGGGCGGCGCGCGCCGGATCCAGTCACAGACCGCGCCCAACAGCGCCTCCCGGTCGTTCAAGAACCTGGACAACGCGCTGACCCTCATGCGCCGCGAACTCGCCGCGCTCGACACCGCGGGCACCGTCGCCGAGATCGTCGGCCCGGACCCCTCCACAAACACCATGTTCATGGTCGTCTGCTGACCCTGGAGTCCCCATGTCCCTCCTCGCCAAAGGCTACCGAACGAAGCAGGCTGTCCCTCCCGGCCGCGTGCTGCGCGTGATCTGCGAGGGCTCCGCCTCCGTGAAGGTCGGAGCCGCTGCCGCCACGACGATCACCGCGACGTCGCAGGACTACGGGCCCTATGCGACGACCACCGTGGTGATCGTCACCGCCGTGAGCGGCCCGCTGGACGTCCAGCTGCTGCCGCGCGACATGCGCGAGGTCGTGACCAGCGCCAGCGCCCCGACGAACAACGACGGCCGCCCAGACGGCACCGTCTACATCCAGGGCTGAACCATGCCGGCCAGCGTGAAGGAGAACGGCGCCTACGCCGTCAAGTCCGGGGTCCAGATGAAGGTCGGCGGCGCCTACACCGCCGTCGGCGCTCCGGTCGCCCCGACCGAGATGGCCCTGGTGCAGCAGATCCGGGTGTTCGATCAGGCAGTGACCTGCCGTGCGGTTCATCGAGCCAGTCCTCGCACCCTTCTGATCGTGCGCAACAAGGAGGCGGCCAACTTCCTCGAGTACGGCTTCACCACGAACAACAACAACAACAACTCGGCGCCGACGGTGTGGAACGCGATTCCTCCCAACCAAGAGTTCTACGAGGGCGACGTCGACCACCAGGTCTGGATCCGCTCCCAGACCAACGGGCAGTCCTGCCTGGCCGAGATCGAACTGACCTCTCCGAGGATCTGACATGCCGCTTCGCGCTCTCACCTCTCCGTCCGCACCCCGCTTCGCGCTCACCAACATCGCCATCGCCTCGGCCGGCGGCCAGCGCGTCCTTGGCCTGAATCGTGCGCGCACGACCTTCTACGGCACGCGCGTGGGCGGCAGCAGCGCGCGGAACATCGTCACGCGCTCCACAGATGGCGGCGCGAACTGGACCGACGTCCAGACGACCGCGCTGCCGGCCGCGAACTACAACGTCAACGGCATGATGGAGCGCCCGGACGGTGAGGTGCTGATCTCCACGTCGAGCGGGCTCAACGGGACGCAGAACTACATCTACAAGAGCATTGGGTGGGCGACCAACCCCTTGACCGCGACGTGGACGCAGGTGCTCCAGTTCCAGGGCGGTCTCGCCGGATACCCGCGGTCGTTCAACGACCAGTGCATGGGCCCCGACGGGACCATCGTCATCGCCGAGTGCGGCGGGCAGACGCAAAACACCGGCATCACGGTCACGACGCCGGGCAGCGGCTACACGACCATCACCCTGACGCCGCAGAGCGGTTCTGGCGCCGACATCCGCGTGAACCTCGATCCGGCGATCGGCGCGGTGCGTCGCGTGGGCGTGCTCAACGGCGGCACCGGCCACAACCCCACCAGCGGGACCTTCTCGTTCAACATCACGGGCGACGGTTCGGGCGCAGCCGTGACCTACACCGTGACGGGCGGGGTGATCACCGCGGCGGCGCTGGACAAAGCGCGCCGGCTCTACGTGTCCACCGACTTCGGCGACACCTGGAACGTGCGCTACGACCTCTACCTTTCCCCGGACTACAAGTACGGGCCGGGCCTGCACTGGCACGGCGTCACCTATGACCCGGACTGGGGTCGCATCTGGGCCACCTTCGGCGACAACACGGGCGCCGGCTACGCGATCACGAGCCCCACGGGTACCGGCAAGACCCAGGTCATGTACTCCGACGACAAGGGGCTCACCTGGACCTTCATGGACGCCGAGCCGTACTACCCCGGCCAGGTCGCCCAGTACACGCCCGTGCGCGCGACGAAGTGGGGCGTGATGTTCGGCGGGGACGCGATGAAGAACCTGGGCATCACCGTCTTCAGCAAGGCGGGATACCGGGTGCTGGGCGGCCAGATGTTCGGGCCTTCGATCTACGCGCCCAACCACGTCGAGGGCACCTTCCGCTCTGCGTGGAGCGCTGACGACTCCATGCCCATCTTCATCGGCTACAACTCCCAGAGCGACGGCTACGAGCCGGTCATCCTCGTGACCGACACCGGCTACAGCTGGCGCGAGCTGTGGCGCGAGACGGACTTGGCGACCCGGCCGGCGACCCAAGGCTACGCGTGCGAAGAGCCGTTCGGCCCCGACACCTCGGGCCGCGTGATCTCCAACTACCCGCGCCCATCCGGCGGCGACCTGTTCCTGCGCGCGACCCTCACCGGGGTCTGATCCGCTCCCTAGCATGCGGCGGCATGTCCTCTGTCGCCCGCTGGGCCTACACCGCCACCGCCACTGTTTGGCCGTTCATCGATCGTGCTGACTGGGGTGGCGTTGCCCAGTACGGGCCGCCCAGCACCTTCGCCTGCGGATACGCCTCCAAGGCCGACCGCATGACCGACGCCAAGGGCATCGAGTTCATCACCAAGCAGGTGCTCTACACCGAGCGGGACGACATCAAGCAGCAGGACATGGTCCTCATCGGCGACCACTCGGGCCAGTCCGACCCGATCGCGGCCGGCGCCGCCGAGGTGCGCGTCGTCTCGCGCGATCAGGACGTGTTCGAAGGCAAAGCGGACGACTTCACCGTCTACACCTGACTATGGCGACCAGCGGACCCAAGATCAGGAAGCCCAAGGTCACGAACGACCTGGACAAGTTCATCACCGACCGCGAGCACGCTGCGGCGCGTGCGATCACGCAGGCGCTCATCCTCGGCGGATCCGAGGCCAGCGTCTTCACGCCCATCGACACCGGGACGCTGCTGAATTCGCAGTACCGGCACGTCACCAAGGATGCGGAGGGCCGGATCGTCGGGACCGTGGGGTACACGGCGGCCTATGCGCTTCCGGTCCACGACCCTGATCACAAGCAGACTTTCCGCCGCGCCACCGCCGAGAAGGAATTCCTCAAGAAGGGATTCGAGGCTGCGGCCGAGAACATCGAGAAGGTCATCACCGGAGCATTGAAAGCATGAACGCCGCCGACGCGCTGCGTGAGTTCATCACGCCACTTCTGCCCGGCTGGCGCATCCAGTTCGGGCGATGGACCGACGGGAACGTCGCCGACCGATACGCGGTGATCCTGCCAATCGGCGGCCTGCCTGCCGAGCTGGTTCGGCGCCCGCTGTTCACCATCCTACTGGTGGGAGCGAAGGGCGAAGCCCTCTCCATAGCATCGGACGCTGCGGATGGGATTGTCGAGGCGACGCGCGCGAGCAGCGGAAGCCTGGTGCTCATCCAGGCGAGCGAGCCGATCGGCCCGAAGTTCACGACGGACGACCGACCCATGCTCGAGATCCCGATTTCCACGATCACCACCTGAAGGACTACCGACATGGGTACCTATACCGGGCGCGACGTCATCGTCAATTTCGCGATTGGCGATGAGAGTGCCAACCCCACGAGCCTGACGTTCAAGCGTCTGGGCATGATGCGCGGCAAGAGCATGAAGACCAGCTGGGACACCGTGGACACCACGGCGGACCAGTCTCCGGACTTCACCAAGACCAACCTGGTCACGTTCAAGTCCAGCGAATTCTCCGGTGATGGCGTCACCTACGACGACGACATCTTCAACCAGGAAGAGTTCAAGGCGCACGTCATCAGCCCGGGTGCCGGAACGGCCAACCAGCCGAAGGTGTGGATGCAGGTCATCTACCCCAACGGCGCGCAGTACCAGGGTCCGTTCATCGTCTCCGAGTGGAACGACGACAGCCCCTACGCCGACGCCGCGACTTGGAGCATGACTGCCATGTCGAACGGCGCCGTCGTCTACACCCCGCCCACCCCCTAAGGAGTAGCGCATGGCTGCCATTGCTTCCATCAACGCCAAGCAGAACGGCGCTTTCGCTGCAGCGATCTCGACGCTGACGGCGGACGACACCATCACCATTGACCGTTCGCGCAAGCAGCTGCTGGTGTTCCGCAACACGACGGCCGGCGCGCTGACCGTGAAGATCGACGGAGACGGCGGTACCACGGTGACGGTGCCGGGACTGGGCTCCCCCATCGACGTATCGGCGGGTCTCTCCATCCCCGTGGGAGTCGGCGCGAGCGTCGCGGTCGTCCTGTCGACCGTGGACGCGTACTGCAAGGGTGTCGTCCACCTGACCGGCGCCGCTGGCCTGACCGCCCAGCTCTTCAACCTCTGATGCTGGTCGAGTCCGGCTTCGTCAGAGTCGGAGAGAGCGAGGGGAGGGAGTGGACCTTCACCCCCTCGCTGGGTCGCATCGCTTCGCTGGGGACACCCCATGAGATCGTGGCCCTATACGCCGGACTCCACGGGCCCAAGGCCGCGCAAGAAGCGGCCTATGTCCTGGCTTGTCTGTGCGATCAGGATGACCCGTTCCCGCTGATCGGTTGCCAGGTGCGGCCCGGCCTTTGGGAATCGGGCCTGATGCCTCCGGCGCAGCAGATCGTCATCGCGCGGCATCTGATGCAGCACGGGATCTGCGGCAAGGCGCGCCCTGGCGCATCTGCCGGCGGTGGCCAGTTCTCGCAGACCTTCGATGCAACGGAGTACATCGCCGCGGCGCGTGTGCACTTCGGGCTTTCGAGCGCAGATGCTGAAGCGCTGAGCATGACCGAGTTCCAGACCATGTTCGAGATGAAGTATCCGCAGGCGAAGGAGAAGGCTCGCGAGGTGCCAACCCGCGAGGAGTACCGCGAGCGGATCCGCGCGCTGGAGGAAAAGCGTGGCAACCAAGGTCGGTGAGATTTACTACGAGGTCACGGCGGACACCGCTGGCCTCGTCGCAGCCCAGAAGGACGTCGACAAGTCCGTCGACAAGATGGAGTCGGCCTTCACCGCCGTGACGTCTGCGGTCCTGGAGCTGTCGGCCAACATCAAGCAGCTGGTCGAAGCGACCAAGCAGCAGGGGCGCGCAACCGGTGACGCCGCGGCGGCGACCGACCGCCTCACCACGGCCACGCGCGGCGCGGCGGACGCGTCGAGCTCTGCGGCGCGCTCGTCCGGCCAGAACACGACCGCCACGAAGAAGCAGACCGACGCCGCCAAGGACATGGCCAAGGCGGAGGAGGCTGCGGCCGAAGCCACGAAGAAGCGCAAGAAGGAGCAGGCGACCGCGCCGAAGGTCCCCGCGCCTGCGCCGGCACCCGCCCCAGCACCGTCGGCCGCTCCCGGCGGCATGTCCGACAAGGCTCGCAAGGCCGCAGAGCGCAACATCCCCGCCCAGGTCACCGACATCGTGACCGGCCTGTCCACGGGACAATCGCCGTTCACCGTGCTGATGCAGCAGGGCGGACAGCTCAAGGACATGTTCGGTGGCGTCGGGCCCGCGGTGCGCGCACTCGGCGGCTACGTCGCCGGGCTGGTGACGCCGTTCACCGCTGCCGCCGCAGCTGTCGGCCTACTGATCGTTGGCTTCGTCAAGGGACGCCAGGAGAGTGAGGAGTTCCGCAAGAGCCTGACCCTCACCGGCAACCAGACCGGCGAGACCATCGAACGCCTGAACTCGATGGCCAAGGCCTTGAGCGGGAGCATCGATGGTGTGACGCAGGGCGCCGCGGCTGATGCGCTGAATGAGTTCGTCACGGCTGGCGTGCGCGGCGGCGAGTCGCTGCAGCGCATCACGGAGGCAGCACTTCGCCTGGAGCAGGCTGGCGGCCCGGCAGTTGCCGACACCGCCAAGGCCTTCCGTGAGCTCGGGAAGGACCCACTCAACGCGTCGCTGAAGCTGAACGAGAGCGTCAACTTCCTCACCGCCAGCCTGTACCAGCAGATCAAGGCGCTCACCGACCAGGGCAAGACCGTGGAGGCAGCCAAGGTCGCCCAGGAGGCCTATGCGTCCGCGATCCTCGGCCGCACGCCGCAGATCATCGAGAACCTGGGACTGTTGGAGCGCGCGTGGAAGGCGGTCGCCAACACGGCGAAGGCCGCCTGGGATGGCATCCTAGACGTCGGCCGGAACGACCCGCAGAGCCTGGAGAAGAAGCTCGCAGCAGCACAAGCTGGCCTTGAGAAGTTCCAGAGCTCGCGCGGCGCCTTCGGCTACACCCAAGCCGACCGGGCGAAGCAGGCCGCGGCCATGCAAGAGCAGATCGACGCGCTCAAGGAGCAGCTCGCGCTGCAGGAGAAGAGCCGGACCCACCAGAAGGACGCCGCCAATGATCAGGCGCGTCAGGCCGCGCAGATCAAGGCGCTGGCGGAGTTCGACAAGGGCGGCGAGCAGTTCTTGGAGAAGCGCAAGCGCATGGAGCAGGAGATCGCGCAGGCGCGCGAGCTCGGCAAGGCCGCGGGGCTGGATCAGGTCAAGATCGAAGAGCGCGTCGCTGCGATCCGCAAGTCCTACGGCGTCGGCCAGAAGGCAGATGAGGCGCAGGCCTACTACCAGAACCTGGTCGCCGCCAACGCGACGGCCATGGACCAGATCAACGCCCAGGAGAAGGCGGAGCTCGCTGACAACCACAAGCGGATGATCGAAGACGCGGCCAACGCGCGCACCTACGCGCTAGGTCGGGTCGAGATCCAGAAGAAGTACGCCCGCGAGCGCGCGATGGTCGAGGAGAAGACCTCGCAGGATTTGGCCGAGTTCAACATCGCCACGACCACCGATCGCGAAGAGCAGATCAACATGATTGAGGTCGAGGCTTATCGCCGGTCCTCGGCGCTGGCCAAGCTCGGAGTCATCAACTACACGCAGGCGGAGCAACAGAAGGCGGTAGCGTCGCTCAAGGCCCAGAAGGAGCGTGATCAGATCGAAGAGCAGCTCAGTCAGATCTCGGCCGATAACAGAATCGCCGCTGCCACCGATGAGCTGACGAAGATCGACCTCTTGCGCCAGGAGAACATTCGACGCATCGAAGCTGCGGAGAAGGCTGAGCTGATCAGCCACGCGCGTGCGACGGCGGAGAAGGAACGCGTATCGATCGACGCCCAGAACGCGATCCGTCAACAGGTGCTCAGCGTCAACCCCTTGGCGTCCCTGACTCGGGAGTACGAGCAGAAGCTGGCAATCGTTGAGTACTACGAGCAGCAGATGGCTCAGGCGGGCATCGACGGTGCCGCGCTCGTGGAGCAGAAGCGGACTGAGTTGTTCACTCAGTTCCAGCAGCAGCGCCAGGCCATTGCGGAGACCGAGTTCGCGAATCAGGGGCTGGCCAACAAGACGCTGATCGACTCGCTCAACATCCTGGAAGGTTCGGCGACGAGTGCAATCACGGGCCTGCTGACTGGAACCATGTCAGCGACGGACGCGATTCGCGGCCTGGCGAACACGGTCCTGAATGAAGGCGTCGGGGCACTCGTGCAGCTTGGCGTTCAGACCATCAAGAATGCGCTCATCGGCCAAGCTGCCGAGAAGGCGCAGATGGCGACGAAGGCGGCAAACGCGGCGCTCTACACCACGGCGGTCACGGCTCAGGTCGGAGCCACGACGGCGCTGGCAGCGCAGAACGCATTCATGGCGACGGCGGCGATCCCCATCATCGGCCCAGCGCTGGCGCCGGCCGCCGCCGCCGCTGCCGCGGCAGCTGCTGGAGCGTTGGGCACGCCGGCAATCGCCGCGGCGCCAGTGGCAGGGGCGCGGATGTACGGCGGCGGAGTTGAGGCTTCGTCGCTCTATCGCGTAGGCGAGAAGGGACCGGAGATGTTCACCGCAGCCAACGGCAATCAGTACATGCTGCCAGGGCAGCGCGGAAAGGTGACTCCAAACGACGAAATCGGCAGCGGCCAGATCAACCTGCAGGTTGTGGTGAACAACAGCCACCCGACGGCGCAGGTATCGGCCCAGGTCGACGAAACTGGCCGCGTGGTGCAGATCGCGGTGGCTGAAGTCGCCGGCCAGATCGCCAGCAACAGCGGTCCAGTGTGGACCGCCATGCGAGGCAGCACCAACGTCACCGGTCGCCTGTAGGAGGTTAGCGAACCGCTGAGAAGTACCGCTTGACCTTGTACTTGATGGACCGGTTCGTGGCCTCGATCACCTCGATCTCAGCGCCTCTGTAGCCGATCGTGGTGGATTCGGTCAGGTCGTACTCGACGTTGTTGTTGAACGCCATTCGAGCCATGTCGGAGGTGAACTCGCGATAGCCGATGTTGATCTTGTTTCCGACGCGACCGCTGTAGATCAACGTCTGCTGGAACGATTGCTCTGTGACTGTGTTGAAGGTCTTCCGGACCAGCGGAGGATTGGAATCGCAGGTGTATGCCGAGAAGACGGTCACCACGCACAATTGGCCGTCCTTCCTCAATAGCAAGGCCTTCCATGGATCCGCGAGGAGTGCCTTCTCCACCGATCCGCCTCCGGTCGAATTGAACTTCGGCATGAAGAACTCACCAAGATCGCCGTCGCCAGTCTTGACGTAGTCACCGACCGATAGGGTGTAAGCCCACGAGGGCTTGAACGAGGCGAGGAGACTGAAGCCGTCCTGCCGCACGAACATACCTTGAGTGAGCATTCGCTCGCCGACCGGAACCGTAACCTCGGCGTCGATGGCAGGCTCGTTCACAGCTGAGATCTGGGGCCGATAGAAAGACGACTGAGTCGCGCAGCCGACAAGCGAAAATGCCGCAGCCGCGGCGGCGATACGACGGAGCATAGGTCCTCCCGAGTTGTTGTAAGGCGACTGTAACGGGTCGGCTTCCTAGCATGACCCCCATGCCTGAGGCCTTTCCGTTCACCATTCCGTCGCTCCTGCGCGCGGGCAAGAGCCGCAGTCAGCCGGCCAAGTTCTCGATGGCCGATCCCCGGCGCGGACCGGGGTACAAGCAGGAGACCGGGACAGACGTTCCCGTCTTCTGGGATGTGACCTTCGTGTTCGGCCCCGATGAGGCCGTGGCGTTCCAGCTCTGGGGCACTCAGAAGCTCAACTACTGGATTGACGACTTCGTCATGCCGATCCGCACGGAGTTCGGCTTGCTGGACCATGTGTGCAGCTTCCTGCCCGACTCGCTGGTACCGGCCACCGAGGACGGCCCGCTGTTCCGCTACACGGCGAAGATCATGGCCCGCGCCCAGCTGATCCCGGACGGCTTCAAGGACGCGGTAGATTTGATCATCGGGCTGCCAGGCTGGAGCGTGTGGGCGGGCTACCTGGACGAAACGGTCAACCAGGCGATGCCGCTCGACTGATGGACCGCCGCACCTACTGGGCTACGAAGAGCCCGCTGCCCACGTTCCATGCGATCACCTTCGAGCATCCAGCCTTCGATGCACCGATTCGTCTGGTGGCAAACCAGTATCAGCCGGTGACGTTGGGAGGCAACGTCTTCACGCCGGCCGGCATGACGATCAAGGCGCCGGACAAAAAGAGCGACGCGCAGCCCAAGCTCACGATTGCCTTCTCACGCGAGAAGGCCGGTCGCGAGTTCAAGCGGCAGATGCGGCGCATCGCAGGCTCCCTGGCCTTGACCTCCATCGCCGTCACCTATGAGGTCTACCTTGCCGACACTGATGCGCCTCAGGTGACGTGGAGCCTGTTTGTTGCCGAGTCGAATGGCATTGCGTTCTCGAACGACCAGGTGCAGGTGACGGCGACCATCGACAACCCGATGCGGCGCGATGTCGGGCCGATCTACGACCCCGCGGTCTTCACAGGCCTCGAGATCTTGTAGGGCACTCCCTAGCATCCCTTCGGGTGCAAGCCCTGATGACCCCTGTCGACTTCGTGAACCGCGCTGTCGGCGTGCCATGGGTGAAGTGGCGATCCGACTGGCGGGGGATGGACTGCTTCGGATGTGTGGTGCTCTGGTTCCGTGAGGTTCTCGGGGTGGAGGTGGGCCCGGTGCCGCAGATGGACATCGAGGCCGGATTCCATTCGCTGCCGCAGTGGCGCGAATGCGAGCCGGAGGCGGGCGCAACGGTCTGGATGGCGTGGCGTGATGGTGCGCCAACGCACTGCGGAATCCTCCTAGACGCCCGCCGCGTCCTCCACGCCGAGGGGGGAGAAGGCAAGCCCGGGGCTGTGCGCGTCACGCGCTTGTCCGCGCTGCAACGTGTCTATGGCGAGGCGAAGTTCTACCGGTACTCCCCATGCTGAGCATCTACAACGACCCGTCTGGCGCGACCGGGGCCGCGAACTATCGCTGGGACTACAGCGTCTCCATCCAAGAGAACATCGCCCGGCACTTGGACAGCGGGGCATCCTGCGAGGTTTACATCAACGCCGAGCGCGTTGATCCGGCGACCGACGACCGCATGGAGCGATTGCCGACCGTGGCCGATCAGGTGCGGGTGTGCCGCCGGCCGGAGGGATTCGACCCGCTGACGGTCCTTGTCGCTGCGGCCGTCGCAGCACTCATCGTCTCGGTGGCCCTCATCCCCAAGCCCCCGAGCGTGGCTGGCGCCGGCAAGGATAGCCCCAACAACTCGCTGACGGCGCAGTCAAACGTCGCGCGGGCCTATCAGGCGATACCCGATGTCTACGGCTTCCGCCGGGTCTGGCCGGACCTGATTCAGCCCAGCACCATCGAGTACATCAACCACATCAAGTACGTCACCGAGTGGTTGTGTGTCTCGCGCGGCGAGGGCGTGATCAGCGCGGTCCAGTACGCCGAGACGCCCATCACGGACATTGTTGGCGCGAGCTACGAGGTGTTTCCGCCCGACGCTGGTGCCGGCTATCCGGAGCGGCGCTCCACGACACTGCGGGACGTGTTCGAGACCTTCGCTAGCGACGAGGTGAACGGACAGGAGATCGTCTATCCCAGCGGGGCCGTGACGATCAACCCGGTTGGGTCGTTCAGCGCTGCGGCCGGATCGACGTCGCTGAGCGTCACGATTCCCGATGCATCGAACCTAGCGCCGCTCAAGGCTCTCGCGGGTACTGGATCTGCGCGCGTCACGTTCACCTACGGCGGCGGCCCGACGGTCTTCGATCAGACCTGCGCCGTGGCGTCCTTCAGCGTATCGGGCAGCAATGCGACGTTCATCTTCACGACGTCGACGTGGAGCTCGGCGCAGTCGGGAACTCTGATCGACTTCAAGATCACTCCCCAGACCGCAACGACATACACCACCATCGGCCCGTACACGCTCCCGGTGGAATGCAGCCGCATTCGCTGGAACACGGTGTTCCTGCGCGGGCTAAAGGGCACCGTTGCGATCAAGGCATCGTGGTGGAAGGTTGACTCGGGCGGGGTCGAGGTTCCAGGCACCCGCGAGACGCAGACGAATAGCTACACCGCAGACACCTACGACGCTCGGTACTACACCAACACGGTAACGCCGGCCGCCGGCACCGGTCGCTACCGATGCGAGTTCACGCGCCAGACCAACCAGATCGGCGATCAAGGGACCGACGTCGCGAAGCTCGAAGAGCTCTATGCGGTGCGGTACTACGCGACCAAGACGCTGCCTGGGGTGACGGTCATTCGCGTGACGACGAAGGCGACGAACGAGGCTACGGGCTTCAGCGATCGGAAGTTCAATCTCCGCTGGCTGCGCAAGGTCCGCGCTCTGGACAGCGACACGCTCAGCACATCTCGAAACTTCGCCCGCGCGATGGCTCATGTCTGGACGCTGGCTGGATACGACATCAGTGGCATCGACGTGGAGATGCTCGCCGAGATCAACGACCGCATCGGTGAGGACTCGGCGCTGCTTCGATTCGATGGAAGCCTCGATGACGCGGACATGAGCCTCGGCGAGCGCATGGCGCTGATCGCAAACCATGCGCGGTGCCTAGTTTGGCGCGATGGAACGAAGTGGACGGTGAGCCGCGACGAGGCAAAGTCGGAGCCGGACGTTCAGTTCGACTACCGCAATCTGGCCAGCAACGGCAACTCGACGATCAACTTCTCTGCGCAGATGCCCGATTCTCACGATGGCGTGGAGGTCGAGTTCGTGGATGAGGCGACCCAGAGCAAGAAGTCCTACATCCGGCTGACCATCGCAGGCGAGACGATCATCGAAGCGTCGAGCTCGAATCCTCAGAAGATCAAGCTCACCGGATGCACGACGCGCAGCCAAGCCATGAACCGCGCCCAGCTCGAGGTGCGCAGGTTGCTCTACCAGCGCGAGACCTTCAGCGACATTGCCCTGGCCGATGCCGGATCCATCGGGCCCGGAAGTCTGGTGCGGTACATCGACCCGAACGACTTCGCGGGTGACGACGGTCTGCAGGGCGGCGAGGTCATGGCCATCTCCGGGCTCACCATCCGGACCAGTGAGCCCTTGGACTGGAAGGACGAGCCGGATGGGCGCCTGATCGTCACCGATGCCTCCGGCCGCAGTTCGCTCCCCGTGAAGTGCTATCCCGTTGCCGGCGACCCCTACCTACTGACCGTAGAGAGCCTCCCGTCTGGCATCTACGTAGCGGACCGGACGCGGCAATGCGGCTCTCGCTATGCCTTCGGCCCAGGGCTGTCGGAGGCAGAGATCGAATCGGCTGGACTCTTCACGATCACGTCCGCTCGGCCGGACTCGGATGGCTCGACCGTCTCCATAGCATCCACCCGCTATGACGCGCGCCTTTACGAGTTCGATGCATGACGACGCCTAGCACCACGCCGATCCCCAGCAAGCTCCCTCAGGATCTGCTGTTCAACGCGGAGAAGGCGGACGAGTTCGTCAACTCGACGGCGCTGACCTACGTCGACCGGTTTGGATCCACCCGCAAGACGCTGGCTGGCATCAAGGCGGACACCTTGCAGCAGACCCAGGCCTTTTTCGCCAGCCTGGGCTACCTGCCGCCGGTGGCTTACGCGTCCGGCCTGAGCATGACGCAGCCGAACCAGACGGTGAGCTACAGCGGCAGCGTCTACGCCCCCAAGCTGGACCAGCTTCCGTTCACGACCAGCGGCACCTTCGAGGCGGCAAAGTTCCGTCTCATCCAGGGCCTGACCGCGGCGGACCTCGGCGCGCCGTCCGGCGGGACCTTGGTCGGGAACTCGCCCAGCAACACGACGGGGCTGGGCGGCCAGGTCAACCAGATTGTCACGCCCTACCTCTACGCCTCGCTGCAAGCGTGCGTCACGGCGAACCCGGGCCGCACGATCCTGATCCCCTCCGGCGAGTGGGTCGGCGACGTGAACGTGGGCAACAGCGTGCGCCTGCTTGGCGAGAAGCGCCCGACGTTCAACCACACGACCAAGAAGTACGAGGGCGGGACGGTCATCAAGGGGGTCGTCAACTGCACCGGGGCATTTGGCGGCTTCGCCATGGAGAACATCGGCGTCGACGCCCAGGGGCATGCGTCCCACGAGGTGGGTGTCTTCGTCGGATCCGGCGGCCTACCACTGAAGGGGCTGCGGATCTTCAACTGCTCTTTCGCTGGCGATCCGAGCAGCAACCACGCGCTTCTGGCCGAACTCTGCGAGGACGTGCACCTCAACGAGATCGAATGCATCGGCTCGAATCAGGGCGTGGCGGTGAAGGCCGTCAGCGGCTTCATCGGGAGGGTCACCGGCATCGACACGGTGACGTGGACCCTGACGGTCCGCTATTCCCCGGGTATCCCGTGCTCTGACCTGCTGATTGGTGAGGTCCAGGCCTACACCAAGAACGCGGCGAAGGTCGGCGGTGTCATCTGCATGAACGACCAGCCCGACGTGGCGATGAGCAACATCGACATCGCGCGGATCTCGATCAAGAACGGCCTGAACGGCTTCTACGTCAGCAACACCGGCAACACGATGGGCGCCCAGAACGTGCGCCTGCGCGAGGCCTACATCCAGGGCGTGGGCGACTTCGCGATCCAGACCTTCGGGCCGGTCAAGGGGTTCAAGGCCAACAACATCCATCTGAAGGATTGCGCCGGCTCGTTCTTCTCGAACAACGACGCCAACGCGGAGGACTTCGAGCTCTACAACTTCTGCATGGAGAACACAACCGGCTACGCCGTGCTCTCCGGCAAGAACCACAAAGTACGAGGCTGGACGCGCAAGGGCGCGGCGGGAGTCGTGCTGTTCATCCAGAACCGGTCGACTGACCTGCAGCTGTGGGACATGGACCTGCGCGTGAACCCCGTCGTCAACGACTCGGGTGGCACGGTCCTTCAGAACCTCTATCCCGTGATCCCGATCTTTGCCAACGGGAACATGCCTTCGATGGTCGCCAAGCCGGTGAACATCGTGACGAAGAGCCTGGGCGGCGTCGCTCAGAACCAGGCGATCCCGATCTACAGCCTCCCGGTCGGATCGCAGATCTACATCCTCGAGCTGATGGTCGCGATGTTCTCCGTCGCCGGACGCCACATGCGCAAGGTCGTGATCGCGGGCAACGACATCCAGTACGCCGCGAGCAGTGCATTCGCGGCCAACGTGTTCTCGGTTCAGCGGACCGGAGACGCTATCGAGGTGAAGTACCTGCACTCGGTCGCTGGATCGGTCGACATCGACGCGGTGATCGCCGCATTCCACGAGGCCTGAGGGAGGCCCAAGAACATGAAACCTGAGATCAAGGACATCGTCATCGAGGCCGCGAAGGCGGCGCCTGCGGCCGGCGCCACCGTGCTCTCGTCGCCCTGGTGGGTGTCGATCAACTGGACCGGCGTGCTGACGGGCGTCTTCATCGTCCTGCAGATCCTGTACCTGCTGCGCAAGTGGTGGCGGGAGGAGACCAGCTTCGGGATGTGGATGAAGAGCAAGCTCGGGGCGCCCGTGGTCAGCAAGCCGATGGAGCTCGACGAATGAGCGACGGCAAGCTGAAGTACTTCCCGCACCTGGGCGGCGCGCTGGTGCTCGGCGGCGCCGGCCTGCTCGGATTCCTGGGCAACTGGGAGGGCGCAGGCGAGTACACGGTCTATGCCGACAAACTGGCCGGCGGACTGCCCACGGTCTGCGAGGGTCTGACCAAACACGTGACGTCGACGCCGATCATCGTGGGCGAGAAGTGGTCACGCGCGAAGTGTGATGCCGAGGTAGGCGCGGCCGTCGCGCGCGTGCAGATCCAGCTGGCCGGTTGCTTCAAGATCCTGCCGCCGCAGCGCGTCTTCGACGCCGCCAGCAGCCACGCCTGGAACCTCGGCGCGCCGGCCACTTGCGGCAGCGGCGCCATGGCCGCGTTCAACCGCGGCGAGTGGGATCGCGGGTGCCGCCGGCTGAGCCGAGGCGACGACGGGACCATCGTCTGGAGCTTCACCAGCCGCATGGTCGACGGCAAGAAGGTCTTCACGTTCGTGCAGGGCCTGGCCAACCGCCGGGCAGCCGAGACCGACCTGTGTCTGGGGGCGGCGTGAAGGCGCTCATCGAGCGGCTGCTGACGCCAGTCCTGGCGCTGGCGCTGCTGGCAGCCCTGGTGCTGGCCGGCGTGCAGTGGCGCGCGGCCCTTGTCGCCCGAGCCGCGACGGACAAGGTCACCGCCGACTTCGCGACCTACCGCGCCGACGCTGAGCGCAATCACGCCCAGGCGATCGAGCTGCGCGCCAAGGTGGCGGCGCAACGAGACAAGCAACGCCAGGAGGCAATCGATGCTGAACACACCGCCCGCGTGGCCGCTGAGGCTGACGCTGCTCGCCTGCGGGCTAGCTCTGGCCAGCTGCAGCGGTACGCCACGGATCTCGCCACCTCCCTCGGTGATCGCGCCAGAGAATCCGCCGCCGCTGCCGGCAGCTGCCCGTCAGCCAGCGCCGCCGCCGGACTGCTTGCCGACGTGCTCGGCAGGATGGACGCGGCTGCGGAGCGAGTGGTCCTCTATGCTGACCAAGCCCGCCTCGCCGGCCAGCTCTGCGAGCGAACTTACGACGCCCTGATGCCCTAGGGGAACGCGATGTGGCACGCTGAAGTGACCAGCCTGATCCTGCGCGAGCTCGTGACGCTGGACGACTTCGACGGCCACATCCCCTATGGCGCAATCGCGACCGTCGACCTGCTGGACCGAGGCCGCGCGTTCATCCGCGGGACCCTCCGCCGCGACGGGACAGACCTGACCCCGCGCGACTTTCGCGACATCGCGCGCAAGCTGCGTGACGAGTACGGGGTCCAGGTCATCCAGTACGACCGAAAGGGCCTGCTTCGGTCCTGGCCTACCGATCGTGCATAGCCGACTTCAGTCAGGGCAGATGGCTCGTGTCCACCGAGATCGCCTTGTAGACGCCAATCTCGTTGGGCCCCCGCTGGCCGTTCTCATCCTCAAGGATGAGGCCTTTGCCGTCGGTACCGCGAAGGGTGTACTTCTCCTCGCTGCCATCGACCCTCGTGATCTTGATCTTGGCGCCGCCCGGAATGGTGACAGTAGTGGCCATGGCTTCTCCCTGATATAGAGGTAGTGGAGCTCTGACTCTATGGCGTCGGACGCGTATGCCGGGCGCAGAATCGAGGCCATGTGCAACCTTTATCACATGGCGCCGAAGACCGACTTCGAGGTCTACGTCTGCCGCCACCTGGGGAAGCTCTGGCTGCCGGAGGCTGCGCCGGTCGGCATCAAGCCGACGGTCGGGCCGTTCGACACCGGGCTGTTCCTCCGGTCGGACGGGGAGGGCGGCGCCGTTGGAGAGTTCGGCCAGTGGGGTCTGATCCGGCCCGGCGCGCCAGCACGCAAGGACATGATGCAGCCCAAGGTGATGCCCGGGAAAAAGCCGCCGGCGCCGCGGCCGCGCAGCACCAACAACGCCCGCAGCGAAACCGTCGCCACCTCGCCGACCTTCCGTGGGGCGTGGAACGAGGGCCGGCGCTGCCTCATCCCGGCGACCTGGTACCAGGAGCCGAATTGGGAGACCGGCAAGAACGTGTGGTGGCAGCTCAAGCGCGCCGACGGCCTGCCGTGGATGCTGGCCGGGATCTGGAACCACTGGACCGAGAAGGACACCGGCGAGATCGTCCCCAACTTCACCATGCTGACATGCAACTGCGACGACCACCCGATGCTGGCGCGCCTGCACAAGCCAGACCCAAAGCTGCCGGCGGACAAGCAGGACAAGCGGGCGGTCATTCACGTCGAGCCAGAAGATTGGGCGGCCTGGCTGACCGGGGCGGTCGACGACGCCCGGGCGCTGATCAGGCCCCAGCCGGCGCAGTTCTTCGACCAGGCCGACGCGAAGACAACAGACCAGCTTCTGGCGCGCCAAGGCGGCTGACTGCTTTGCAGCGATTGCAGACAGTTGAGCTTCCAACCCGGAGCGGCGGCTGTCGGCCAGCAACGGGCTCTCATTAGCGGCAGCTTTGCGAAAAGGCTGGACACATATCTTCGGCGCACGACGTTCGTACTCGTCTGTCTAATTTGAACCAGTGATTCCAAGACGCCGGTCGGAATCCAATCGCGCCTGCTTTTCGGCCTCTCGTCGCTCCTCGGCCTGACACTCAGCCTCCATCTCGGCATCCCACTCCGCGACCGACCTCAACTTGTCGTTCTCCCAGCGAGTCTTCGCCGTAAGCTCGTCTATCTTGTCGTGCAACTCCCCCCATGAGTCTCCGTCGCGGTAAGCTGAGCCAATAACGGCCAGCAAGGTCTGTTGGATGGTCTGTATCGGCCGATCTTTAGCTTCCAAGTAAATATCCAACTCGATGTTTTGCTCTTTAAGCGCAGCGTCCGTGAGGTTACTGCTACCAATAATTACCCATTCGAGGCAATCATTTGGTTCACCACGCGACCACATACTGTAGAACTTCGCGTGGAGTCTCGGCAGGAATACGACTTCCATTCGCTCCTGGACACTGGGCGCGTAATTGCTGAGAGCGGCGACGACCCGGGTGCAAGTTTCGATTTTTTCCTTGCTTTGAGCCGGCGTGTCCATCGGGTGACGGTGGTCACCGATGAATAGCCGGAACTCGCGTCCCTGGTCAAGTTCGAGCCACGACTTCAATGCCTTGCCGAATCGCTCGAATACTTCCCCGGTGAGGTTTCTCGCATAACCCACGCCCACGTCGAATCGATCCCCCCGGCCCTGACTAAGCTTGCGCTCGATCGAGTCGAGCACGGTGGGGCCGTAGTACGCATTGATGATTCTCATAAAAGCTACTCCAAGGGTGTGGCAGCGCTGGCCGACGCTGCGCCCACGCCTCAATCCGCCTCCCAGCGCAGCAATCCAGTGAATGGTGGCACAGCGGCGTCTCCTTCGAGCGTATGGGGCACTGTCTGATCGGCAGCTTTACGGCAACGGGCTCGGGACAGCCAATGTCTGTTCAGTGTGGATTGCGGTCAGCCGGCAATCGCCGTCCGGAGGACCGCAATCAGCCTGAAGTGGACCTATCGGCATCAGCGCGCCGTCAGCCGGGCCTGATGTGATCTGGTAGCCGGGCGAGCACCTCGCGCCGGTACCGATCCTCGAGCTCCACTTCCTCGCGGGCCAGCATCGGCCGCATGAACCAGCTCTGCAGGTACGAGCGCTGTCCGCACGTTCCTTCGCCCTCGCGCTCGAAGCCGCTCACCGTCCAGGCGCCCAGCCCGGCGTGCACCACGATCGCCTCGAACAGTGGCAGCGGCATCTTGTCCGGGTAGTTCGGATGCTCGCGCAGCCGCGCGACCCTGGTCAGGCGGCGCGTTTCCTCGTCGCGCTCCTCGCTGATGCACAGCATCCCGAGCACCTCGTCCTGCTGCGCGAAGAGGGTCTGGGTGAGGGCGGCGCCCTGGCTGAATTTCCGACGAACGTGCCAATACATGCTGTGGATTTATACAGCATTTGAGCCAGAAATCGCTTCCGCAAAGTCGTTCCGTCTATGCGGTTCGCGACTGAAGAAGATGCCGCAGAATGCAGCAGATGCGGAAGCTAAAGTGGGCTAAGTGACTGTCGGCATTGAACATTGTTCGAGACTCGAAATCAGGCGTACGGTATCCCCGTACCGGGGGTTCGAATCCCCCCCTCTCCGCCAACGAATCAAGCACTTAGCGAGGAATCGCTAGGTGCTTTTTTCATGTCTGTTCCCGACGTCGTGTGCGGGGATTTCTGCCCTCACATGAAGTTCCTCGTATGCAGCCCCGCCAGCCTCTCCGCCTCTTCAGGCGTGAAGCCCAGCCGCGTGAGCCTGGCTTTGCGCCCGATCGCCATCTCCGCCTGCAGCCGCTGCACCGCCTGATGCCCGCGCGCGATGTCCGCCGGCGCGAGCGAGCCCGCCGCCAGCAGCACCAGCGCATCGAAGACGTGCTCATTCAAACCCGTCGTCGCGGCGAGCTCGTCATAGCGTGTCTCGATCGCGTTCCTCAGGCTCGCGACATAGCCCGGCTCCATCGCGACGCGGTGCTCCACATGCGCCATGCCGAAGGCCACATGGCGCGCTTCGTCGCGCGCGGTGAGGCGCGCGATCTGGCGTGTGATCGGATCGGGCGCGTGTTCATGCAGAAAGTTGAGCAGGTTGACGAAGGTCCCTTCGCCCAGCACCGACAGCAGAAAGGTCGCCTGCGAAAAGTCGTGCGCCTCCAGCAGCGTCCTCAACGAGGCCTGCCCGCCCGCGCTCGATCGCGCCGGGCCTGAACCCCGCAGCGTCGCGCGGCGCGTGAAGACCTCGACGTGTCGCGCCTCGTCCGCGCATTGCAGCGCGAGCAGCTGCATCACCTCGCGGTAATAGGGATGGATGCGCCCGAGATGCCGCGCGGGCACGAGCAGCGCGGCGTTCTCGTTCTCGATCAGATAGGTCATGAGCTGCACGACCGCGGCCTCGAGCTCGTCGGGTACGACGGTCGCATCGGACCAGGCGATGGCCTGCTCCGGGTCCCATTGCGCAGCGGCGGCCTGGCGATAGAGCGCCCCGGCCGTCGCGGCCCACAGCTCGTCGCGTCGTGTGAGCGTGAAGTCGAACGAGGGACCGCCCGCCTCGACGAGCGCGCCCCGCGCCGCGAGCCCCCAGCCGGGCGACGCTTCCGCCAACGGCAGCTCACCGTCGGCGAGCAGTGCAGGGCCCGTGGACAGCGCGTCACGCCATCGCCCGTCCGCCTGGGCCGAGCGAGTGACCCACGCTTCGCAGCGACCGTCGGCGAGTTCCTCCACGCGCAGCCCGTGGCCCTGATGCCGGCACCATGCGCTCAGATGCAGCTGCCAGGCCGGCGCGCTGCCGCGCACGCGCAGCTCGTCGCCGGGCGCGACCTCCGCGAGCGCGCGGCGCAAGAGCAGCAGCGCGCCCTGATCGAGGCCCAGCCCCTCAATATCGATAGTCGGCGGCGAGGATGCGTCCATCGGCGGCATAGAAGGCCTCGTCGTCCACCGCGCGCGTCAGCAGCGCGTAGCCGCTGGTGCGGCCGGGCCGCCACGCACGCAGGCCTTCGAGCTCCAGCAACGGGCGCACCTTCGGATCGTCCCAGCGCATGGAGAGCAGCAGCTCGGTGAAGCGGCGCAGCGCGTCCTGCGGCGCGCCGGGGCTGGTGGTGAAGTTGCAGTGATCGAAGAGGCCGGTGGTCGCGAGGATCCGCGTCCCGCCCGCGGGCAGCGTGCCGTCCAGGCCGAAGGCCAGGTGATTGCCGTCGATCAGGCAGCAGGCATCGACCTCGCCGGCGAGCATCGCCTTCGCCGCATCGCGCTCGCCGCCGATGTGATCGCCGTGCTTGCCGCCCAGCACGTCGAATCGACGCACTTGGAAGTCCCTGCCGCCGACCAGGCCCTGCTGCCGCAGATGATCCAGTGGAATCAGCGTGGCCTGCGGAGAATCGATCGCGCCGACGCCCAGCGTGCGGCCGCGCAGATCCGCGACCGAGCGCAGGGGCGAGTCCTCCTTGACGACGATCACCGAGCGCAGATCGCAGTCGGTGTCGCGCATCGCGATGGCCTCGACGGATTGACCGCGCGCGGCGGCGATGCGCCGCGCGCGCTCCCAGGCCAGCGGCGAATTCCAGGCCACGTGGATGCGGCCGTCGAATTGCGCCTCGACCTGGCGCTCGTAGTTGGAAAAGAGCAGGTAGTCGAAGGCCAGGCCGTGCTCGGCGAACCACGCCTTGAAGCCCTCCCAGATCGTGACCACCTTGGGCGCGTAGGCCACGGCCCCCATCAGCAGCGGCTCAGACACCGGCTCAGACAGCGATTCAGAACGCACGCTCATCTCGTCTCCTCAGAACAGCGGCAGGCCGGTGACCGCCTTGCCGATGAAGTCGTAGAGCACGTCCGAGGTCGGCCCCATCACGCTCGCGGCGCGCGCGTCGCGGAACAGGCGCTCGATGCCGGCCTCCTTGCGGAAGGCCGCGCCGCCGCACACGCGCATCGCGATGTCGGTGACCTCCAACGCCGTTTCGCCCGCGGCGGCCTTGACCTCCAGCACCCGCAGCATGGTGTCGGGCCGGCCCGCGCCGATCGCCGCGATCGTGTCCTGCAGCAGCGCGCCGGCCATGTCGGTCTTGATGCGGCCGCGCGCCAGATAGGCGCGGATGGTGGGCAGGTCCGCGAGGGCGCTCTCCAGATGCTGCAGCCGCGTCTGCCCCACATGGCCGGCCGCGCGCATGATCGCGCCCTCCATCAGGCCGACCGAGCAGGCCGCGCTCAGCACGCTGAACCACGGCAGCACCACGCCCATCATGGTCTCGAAGCCCTTGCCGTCCTCGCCCAGCCGCGCGTCGGCGGGGATCAAGACCTCGGCCGCGGTGATCGGCGTGGACGCGTTGCCGCGCAGGCCCAGGCCGTCGAAGCCGCCGGGCTGGCTCAGGCCGTGGGTCTTGGCGTCGACCAGCCACAGCGTGCTCGCGCCCTCGGCGGCAAGCGGGCGGCTGGACCAGACGTAGCTGTCCGCCTCGAAGGCGCTGGTGACCCAGCTCTTGCGCGCGTCCAGCATCACCTGCGCGCCACTGCCGCGCGCGGTGCCGACGGGTGCCCAGAAGTGACTGCGTGAGCCGGCCTCGGAGAAGGCCAGCGTGCTCAGGTGTTTGCCGGCGGCGATGTCGCGCCGCACGGACTCGGTGCCGAGCGCCTCGATCACGGCGGTCGCCGAGTAATGCATGCAGACCACCATCGCGGTGGACGGGCAGTCGCGGGCGATGCGGCCGACCACCTCGGCGGCCTCGCGCAGACCGGCGCCCTGGCCGCCGACCGCGGTCGCGGAGACCAGCCCCAGCAGCCCCGCGCGGCTCAGCGCATCGATGGCCTCGCGGGGGAAGCGGCCCTCGCGATCGGTGCGGATGGACAGCGGTTCGATGACGTCGCGGGCGATGACGTCGACAGCGTCGAGATGGCTCATGGATTCCCTCTGCGTTGCAATTGGCGCGAGCGCCAGATCGCCGGGACGCGCGGTCGCGGCGGCGGAACTTCACGGTGGGGTGAGCCATGGATCCGGCGCACGCTGGGACCGTCGCTGGCGACGATCCTGCTGCCCGCACGGGGCAAGCACGAGTCCGGGTCAAGCTCCGATCCCGGGGCGGCTCGACGCGCGCGATGCGTCGTCGACGTCCCCATCGGTCGGGTGCCCCTCGGTAAGGGCCGGTCCAGTCTAGAGGCGCGCCGACCCGGCCGTCAACGAGGCAAGTCCCCGGGCGCGAGTCGCTCGCCAGCGCGCTTCGGCGACACGCGCATGAGGGGGACCACGCAGCAATTCCCCCGGATGAAAGCGGTACGCTGCACGCTTGCAGTACCCCCGGCGCGCCGACGCCAGCCGTTTCGATGAACAAGAACATGGAGACACCCGGGCCTCGCGCGCCCGCCGAGCACCGCACGCCTGCGGCGCTGTCGCGTCGCGCGCTGCTGGGCGCGGTCGCCTTGGGATGGAGCGCCGCGCACGCCGCGCCGCCGGCCCGCGAAACGCGAGACAGCCGCGCGCCCGCCCGCGTCATCCGCGCGCTGGCCGAGGCCTGGCCGCCCTATCTGTACCGCGATCCCGACGGCACGATGCGCGGCATGGACGCCGAGCTGCTCGAAGCCATCGCGCGCCAGGCCGGCTACGAGCTGCGCTGGGTCCAGGCGCCGCCGCAATGGCGCAAGCGCCGCTATCGCGAGCTGCTGAACGACCAGTTCGACGTGATCTTCTCGGCCACGCCGTCGCCGCTGAATGCGAAGACGGTGATGTACACGCGGAGCTATCGCAACGAGGTCATGATGGTCGCCGCGCCGGTCCCTCACGACGCCAAGCTCGACACCTTGCGCAGCTTCGACGACCTGATCGCGGGCCGCGTCCGGCTGCTCCACGTCGAATCCAAGGGCCTGGGCGCCGAGTTCGAGGCGCATCGCCACAAGCTCGACGAGGCCGGCCTGCTGATCCCGTATCCGACCACGCGCCAGGGCATCGACATGCTGCGCCTGGGCCGCGCCCCGCTGATCCTGGGCGACGCGCTGGACCTGGACACGCAGGCGCGGCTGTCGTCGATGCGGCTGATCCGCCAGCCCTACGGCTACAGCTCGCAGCCGGTGAGCCTGATGCTCGGACGCCGCCGCCTGGGCGAGCAGGACCTCGCGCGCATCGATCAGGCGATCTTCACGCTGGAGCAACGCGGCACGCTCGCCGCGATCCGGCGCCGGCACGGACTTCCCTGAACGCGCCCCACCGTCACGCGACGGTGGCAGACTGGCTCCCGCCGCAACCACCGGGGAGTCGTCGTGAGCGAATCATTCGATGCCATCGTCATCGGCGCGGGCCAGGCCGGATCGCCCCTGGCCGAGCGCATGTCCAACGAGGGCTGGCGCGTTGCCGTGATCGAGCGCTCGCGCGTCGGCGGCACCTGCGTCAACACCGGCTGCATTCCGACCAAGGCGCTGGTCGCCAGCGCCCATGCGGCCTGGGTCGTGCGCGAGGCCGCGCGCTGGGGCGTGCGTGCGGGCGGTCCCGACGGCATCGGCGGCAACGGCGTGGACCTGCCGGCGGTGATGGCGCGCAAGGACCGCATCTCCGGCAAGTCGCGCCAGAACGTCGAGGTCTGGTTGCGCGGCATGAAGAACGTCGAGCTGGTCATGGGCCATGCGCGCTTCATCGACCCGCACACCATCGAGGTCGACGGGCGTCGGCTGCGCGCGGACCGCTTCTTCATCAACGTCGGCGGGCGTCCGGCGCAGCCCGGCGTGCAGGGCCTGGACAGCGTCTTCTGGCTGACCAACGCATCCATCATGCGGCTCACCGAATTGCCGCGGCATCTGGTGGTCGTGGGCGGCAGCTACATCGGACTGGAGTTCGCGCAGATGTTCCGGCGCTTCGGCGCCGAGGTCTCGGTGGTGCAGCGCGGACCGCAGTTGGTGCCGCGCGAGGATGCCGATGTCGCCGAGGCGCTGCAGGCGCTGCTCGAGGACGAGGGCCTGGCGATCCGCACCGGTGCGGAGTGCGTGCGGCTCGCGCCGGCCGAGGGCGGGACCGGCGCAGGCGGCGACGTCGCCGTCCATGTCGACTGCCAGCGCGGCGACCCGGTGCTGCGCGCGAGTCACGTGCTGGTCGCGACCGGCCGCCGCCCCAACACCGACGACCTCGGCCTGGAGCAGGCGGGCGTGAGGCTCGACGAGCGCGGCAACATCGTCGTCGACGACCGCCTGGTCAGCAGCGTGCCGCACATCTGGGCCCTGGGCGATTGCAACGGCCGCGGCGCCTTCACCCACACCTCGTGGAACGACTTCGAGGTCGTGGCCGCGAATCTCTTCGACGGCGCCTCCCGCGGCGTCGGGCAACGGCTGGTGACCTATGCGCTCTACACCGATCCGCCGCTGGCGCGCATCGGCCTGAGCGAGCGCGAGGTCCGCGCCACCGGCCGTCCGGCGCTGATCGGCACGCGGCCGATGACGCGCGTCGGCCGTGCGGTGGAGAAGGGCGAGGACAAGGGCTTCATCAAGATCCTCGTCGACCAGGAGACCCAGGCCATCCTCGGCGCCAGCATCCTGGGCGTGGACGGCGACGAGGCCATCCACTCGCTGCTGGACGTCACGGTGGCGAAGCGGCCCTACACCGAGGTCATGAACGGCGTGCGCATCCATCCGACCGTCAGCGAGCTGCTGCCGACCGTGCTCCAGTCGCTGAAGCCCTTGGAACCGTCTTAGCCGCCTCGATCTCTTTGGCCGTTCTTCATGTGGATCGCGGTGCGGCATGCGGCCGCTCACGTTGCTGGCGCGCGCGGTCGAGCGGCGCGATTCGCAAGACCTGGCCCCGCTGGGCGTCGCGCCCAGGCATGACGAGCTGATGCCGCTGGTCGGCGCCTTCGACGCCTTGCTGGCACGGCGAGCAACCCAGCGAGATCTCCGGCACCGGACTGGGACTGGCCATCGTGCGCGAAGCCGCGCACCGGCTCGGCGGCGAGGCGTCGATGGCGGATGGGCTCGCGCGCGCCGATGGCGGCGTCGGGTTGGCCGTCGTCGTGCGCTGGCAGCGGGTGCCCGCGACGACATGAGCTTCGGCATGGCCCCTTCGGCAGGGGCCCTCGACAGGAGCGCCGACATGAGCGTCGGCATGGGCGCTCCGGTGTGAGCGATCTTTAGCCAATCTTGAGGTTGGCTGCGAAGAATGCGGAGCGTCGTCCACTCGCCGCCACCGTCATGACGTCTCCGACTCGCCATCGCTCGCCCAAGCCGCACCTCAAACTCGATCTCGATCTGCATCCCGCGACGCCGCTCTCCACGGGCCGCTCCCGCATGGTCTTCGCGCTGGTGCTCGGCGTCTCGATCGCGGCGGCGATCATCCTCAGCGCCTGTGGCTCCGGCGACGGCCGGCGCGATGGCGGCCCCTCCAACCGGGCCGCGTCGCTCGCCGTCGTGCAGCGCGCCGCGAGCGACGCGGCCGCCGCCGGTCTGGTCGGCGTCGCCGTCGTCCACCTCGACGCGAAGCGGGGCGACGCCGCATCGACCGCGCCGATCGCATTGACGGCAGTCGCCGGCGTGCGCCGCATCGGAGGCGACGACCCCATCCGCGCGACCGACTTCTTCCAGATCGGCTCCACGACCAAGGCCATGACCGCTGCGGTCGCGGCGCGCCTGGTCGAGCGCGGCCAGATCGCCTGGACCACCACGCTGGCTGAGGCGCTGCCCGATCTGGCCGAGGGCATGCTGCCCGCCTACCGCGTCGTGACCTTGGAGCAGCTGCTCAACCATCGCGGTGGCGTGGCTGCTTTCACCGACTCGTCCGACGCTCACCGAAGCGCCCATCGGTCATGACGGCGTGAAGGGCAAGGTCACCGCGATCGCGCCGTTGGAGGTCGGCATGGCGGCCTGGCTGGCGGTGCTCGCGCCGAGCGGCGGCGGGCTGGCGCTGCCGCCGGAGAGTTACGCCGTCTGGCTGCGCTGGCATCTGAAGGCGCTGCGCGGCGAGCCGACGCCGCTGCCCACCGCCTACGTGCAGCGCCTGCGCGCGCTCAAGTCCGGCGAGTACGCGCTGGGTTGGCAGGGCGACGACATCGAAGGTCGCGCCGTGCTCGCCCACAGCGGCGAGGACCGCGGCTACAGCAGCCTGGTGATCATGGGCCGGCAAGGCCGCAGCGCGTCCTTCGTCTTCACCAACACCGAGTCGCTCGGCGACGACTGGGTGATGAGCACGCTGACTCAGCGGCTGGTCGACATGGAGCGCGCGCTGCCGCCGCGCTGAGGCGCGGGCGGTCGCACCGACTGGCGCAGCACCAACTCGGGCTCCGGCGCATGGACGCGCGGCGCGCGGTGCTGCAGCAGGTCGAGGATGGCCAGCGCCGCGCGCCGGCCGAGCTCGGCGACCGACAGGCTGACGGTGGTGCGGGGCGGGCTGGCATGCGCGGTGGACAGCAGATCGTCGAAGCCGACGATGGAGACGTCCTCCGGCACCCGCAGGCCGCGGCGGTACAGCACCTGCGCGGCGCCGGCGGCCATCTGGTCGTTGGCCGCGAAGATGGCGGTGAAGTCGACGCCCTCGTCCAGCAGCGCTTCGGTGGCGGCGGCGCCGCCGGTCTCCAGATAGTCGCCCGCGCGCATCAGCGCGGGATCCATGCCCAGGCTGGCTTCGGCCAGCGCGGCGCGGTAGCCGCGTTCGCGCTCATGGGAATCGGGATGCGAGACGTCGCCGCCGATGAAGGCGATGCGCGCATGGCCGCGCTCCAGCAGATGGCGCGTGGCGGCGCGCGCGCCGTCGAAGTCCTTGGACGGCAGCGCATGCAGGCCGGGCGCTTCCAGCGCGCGCCCGGTCACGACCACCGGCAGCTCGCGTGCGAGCTCGATCAGGAACTCGTCCTCCAGCATCCCCGTCAGCACGATGATCCCGTCCACCCGGCGCATGCGCATCGCGTGGACGCAGCGTGCTTCCTCCTCGGCGTTCCAGTGCCCGCTGGCGACTACCAGCCCGTAGCCGGCGGCGGACAGCGTTTCCTCGATGCCGCGCAGCATGAGCGCGTAGAAGGGGCTCTCCAGGTACTGCGCCACCAGCCCGACGCTGAAGGTCCGCCCGTCCGCCAGCGCGCGCGCCAGCGTGTTGGGCACGAAGCCCAGCTCCTCGACGGCGCGGCGCACGCGGGCCTGCTTCTCGGCGCTGACGATGGCGGTGCCGTTGATCACGCGCGACACGGTGCTCGGCGACACGCCGCAAGCGGCGGCGACCTTGCCGAGGGTCACGTGGGAGGAGGTCGGCAGCAGCGGCTTGCTTCGCTTCATGGGGCTTCTCTTGAGGGCTGTCTCGGGCGGGGCGCGGACCCGGTCCGAAGCTCGGTCGCGGGACTATGAAAGCGCTTTCTCTTGGGGTGACGTTAAGGCCGAATTCGGCGTCGTGCAAGCCGCGCAGTGAGTGGGTATGGCGCTTGCCGCCCGCCGCTTGTTGACCGAAAGGATTCCCATGAACCGGCAGCGAGGTCCAGGCGCGCCGCACGTCGTCGAGTTGCTCGGCGCCTCCGAGGAGGACGCCGATGCCGACGGGCAAGCCGCCGCACGGCTGGTGGAGCGGCTCGTCGCTCAACTGGGGCAGAGCGGTGCCCTGCGCTTCACCGTGCTGTGCACGGCGGAAGGGCCGCAGGCGGAGCGCTTGCGCGCGCTAGGGGCCGAGTTGGTCATCGTGCCCATGCCCGACGATCCGCCCTGGCACGCGATCCAGGTGCTGGTCGGGCTGATCCGCAGCCGCGACGTGGACGTGCTGCATGCGCATCTGCCCGGCGCGCATCGGCTGGCGGGACTGGCCGGCCGCATCACCGGCGTGCCGGTGCTGTGCACGGTGCAGGGGCAACAGATCGACATGCCCGATCTGGAGGTCCACCGGATGATCGGCAGCCAGTTGAGCGTCGTCAGCGAGGCCAGCTACTTCCACGCGCTGGGACTCGGGATCGCGCCGGAGCGATTGGGCTGCGACGCCTTCGATGCGGAGGCCGACATGGCCGCGCAGACGGCCAGCCTGCAGGCCATCGGTCAGCGATTGGTCGGGATCGCGGTGGCCGCCGCAGTGGCGCCGGCGGCCGATCCGATGGGGGAGGCGCCGTCGCGCGGTCTGGCGCAGGCGCGGGCGCTGGTTCAACCCTTGCAGCCGCAACAAGCCTTGCAGCCGTTGCAGCCCTTGCAGCCGCAGCGACCGGCACGGTGATTGCCGAGTGAGTTCACCTTCCAACCACTCCTCAGGAGAGATGTCATGACTCCTCGTTCCAAGATCACCACCGTGGCGATGGCCATCGCCTTGGCTTCGGGCGCCGGCATCCTGTATGCGCAAAGCGGTGGACAGGGCGGCAGCTCGGGCTCGGTCGGGGCGCGCGATCAGACCAACGATCCGCTGTCCAACAACAACGATCAGATGAAGCAGCCGCCGGCCACGCAGACCACGCAGCCGCCTGCGACCCAGGCCGCGGATCCGGTGACCGGTCAGCCGCCTCAGCCCCTGAATCAGCAGCAGGGGCAGACGGCCACCAGCAGCCAGAACAACGGCAACAACACGACGACCGAGCAGCGCCAGGACCCGAACGTGCGCACGCAGCCGGACAGCTCGATGAACAGCGATTCGACGAGCAACAACAACAGCAGCAACAGCGGCAGCAGCTACAACAGCGACAGCACGCTGCCGGCGCGCGAGGACCGCAACTGACCGCGGCCACCGACGACCGCGGCTGAAGGCTTCGGCCGACGGCCAAGGTCGACCGGATCGGCACCCGGAAACCGGGGAGCCTGCCCTCTGGCGGCGGCGTGGCGCCGGCGGTAGATTCGTGCACCCCCTGCACGGAACTATCGCCATGCGCCACGCCGCCGCTTCGATTTCAGCCTGCGTTTTCGCCGCGCTCGTCCCGCTCGCGCTGTCGACGGCCGCCCCACGGGCGCAGGCCGCGGAGCCCTCCCTCGAGCCGCTTGGCTGGCTGGCCGGCTGCTGGGCGGCGGAGAACGCCGATGCGGGCTCCGTCGAGCACTGGTTGCCGCTTGCGGGCGGGACCATGCTCGGCGTCAGCCGGACGGTGAAGAACGGCCGCACGGTCGATCACGAGTTCCTGCAGATCCGTCGCGACGCCGAGGGTCGCGTCGTCTACGTGGCGATGCCGGCGCGGCAGAAGGAGGCGAGCTTCACCGCCATCACGATGGGCGAGCGCGAGGTGACCTTCGAGAACCCCACGCATGATTTCCCGCAGCGCATCCTCTACAAGGCGGTCGGCGAGGACCGCCTGGCGGCGCGCATCGAAGGCCAGCGCAACGGCACCACGCGCGGCATCGACTTCCCGATGCGGCGCGTGTCCTGCGATGTGGCGCTCAAAGCGCCTTGAACGCTGGCTGAGGCCAGGTCCGGCGACCGATGGGCGTGGCGAGGAAGCGCGCTCAGCCGGTCAACGCCGGGTGCGCCGCGCCAGCCACACGCCGACGGCGGCGATCGCCATGCCCAGCATGGACAGGCCGGTGAGGGTCTCGCCGAACAGGGCCCAGGCGATGAGCGCGGTGGTGGGCGGCGTCAGGTAAAAGAGGCTGGCCACATTGACCGCGCTGCCGCGCCGGATCAGTACATTGAGCAGGCTCACCGCACCGATCGACAGCACCAGCACCAGCCATCCCAGCGCGAAGACGAAATGACCGGTCCAGCGGACCTGCGTGGTTTCGGTCAACAGCGCGAGCCCGGCGGTGATGATCAGCGTCGGCACGAACTGGATGACGGCGCCCGTGCGCAAGTCGAAGGCGGGGCAGAACTTCTTCTGATAGAGCGTGCCGGCCGTGATGCCCAGCAGCGCGATGACCGCGGGCGTGAGCATGGTGAGCACCGCCGCGCCGGAGACGGCGGCGGTCTTCTGTGCGACGACCAGCGCCACGCCGACGAAGCCCAGCGCCAGGCCGGCCCATTGCGGGCGGGAGATGCGCTCGCCAAGGAAGGCGCGGGCGCCCAGCGCGGTGACCAGCGGCTGCAGCCCGACGACCAGGGCGGTGATCCCGGCGGGCAGGCCGCGCGCGATGGCGGTGAAGACGCCGCCCAGATAGACGCCGTGGACCAGCAGCCCGGTGATCGCGATGTGGCCCGAGGCGGCGGGGCTGGCCGGCCAGGGCGCGCGGGCGAGCAGCACGACCGGCAGCATCAGCACGATCACGATGGCATAGCGCCAGGCCAGGAAGGTCAGCGGCTCCGCGTCCGGCAGGCCGAACTTGGCGCCGATGAAGCCGGTGCTCCAGACGGCGACGAAGAGCAGCGGGAGGAGGGGGCTGTCGGCGTGGGCGGGCGCGGATGCTGGCGTGGCGGTCGGCTGAGTCATGGGCGCCGATGCTACCGAGGCCCGCGCCGCCACGTGTCCCGGAGGTCACAAGACCGGCGACTCCGCGTGCGATTCCGGGTGCGATGGCAGGCCGGCGGCCGGCTTCACGGCCGCCACGGCGGCGTCGATGAAGCGGGCGAGCGCCGCATCCATGCCGCTCAGCTGGTGGAAGCCGGTATCCGCTTCCACCATCTGACGGCCCTTGCGCCGGATCTCCTCGTCGACCGGCACCAGCGCTTCGAGCGCCGTCCATTCGAGAGCGGCCTCCCGCATCGACGGCGCGTCGGGCGCGACGCCGGCTTTCAGACCCTCGCGGAAGGTCTTCAGCAAACGGGGAACGTCCCGCTTGAAGCGATCGAGGTCGGACGGCGCGAGCGCCTCGCGCAAGGTGTGGAGCTGGTCGATCTCCTCGGCCGAGTAATGGCGTTCGAAAACGCGCTGCGCGTTGATCAGGCGCAGCAGTTCCTCGGTGCCGGGCGCGTCGCCTCCGCGAGCGCGAGCCGATACCCGACGCAGGTTCGACAGTAACTGCTGTTGAGCCGCGATGGCGGCCTCGACGGCCGCGATCTGGCGGTCGAGCAGCTCGGCCAGCGGAACGACGGCATCCGGTGCGAGCAGCGGCGCGATGTCCTTCAGTGGCAGGCCGATCTGGCGATACGCCAGGATGCGGTGCAGCCTCTGCACATCCGCGTCGCCGTAGAGCCGATAGCCGCCGTCGGTCCGGGCTGACGGCAGAAGCAGACCGAGCTGTTCGTAGTGATGCAGCGTGCGCACGGTCAGGCCGGTACGCTGCGCGAGGTCGCCGATGGAGTAGGTCATGAGGGGCTGTGAGTGATGACGCCCGGATCATGAACCCTGACGTCACGTCAGGGTCAAGGGGCGGGGCTCACCAGCGATAGCCCGCCTTCACGACGTACTGCCGCCCGTTGAAACCGAAGGGCGAGAACTGCGTGTAGCTCAGGATGCCGCCGACGGCGTTGGCGGCGATGACCTTGTCGGGGTAGCGGTTGGTCAGGTTGTCGACGCCGACGCTGGCGTTCCAGTGCCCGGACTCCCAGCCCGCCGAGATGTCCGCCACCCAGGCCGCGCCGAATGTCTGGTCGTTGGCCGCATTGCTCTGGCGCACGACGAAGCTGCCGTAGCGGCTGAGCGCGACGCGGCCGCTCCACGGGCCCCAGCGGTGCTCGGCGCTGGCCACCAGCTTGTCCTTGGGCGAGCCTACCGTGGCGCGCGCCAGCGTCACGCGGTCGATCAGCTCGAGCTGGTTGGCGGTCAGCAGCGCGGGGTTGTCGGCGACGCGCCGGATCGAGTTCTCGATGTGGCTGAAGGCCAGCGAGTAGTTGCCGCGGCCCCAGCGGCCCCAGTCCTGGCTCAGCGTGCTGACCAGGTCCACGCCGCGGGTGCGCGTGTCCAGCGCGTTGGTGAAGTAGCGGCCGGCGCTGACCAGCACGCCCTGCGCGGCCAGCTGCGCCCGCAGCGTCGCCGGCAGGCTCAGGTTGGCGGAGAGCAGCACGCGGTCGTCGATGTCGATCTGATAGGCGTCGATCGTGGTCTGCCAGTTGGCGGTGGGCTGCAGCAGCAGGCCCAGGCTCAGGTGGCGGGACTTCTCCGCCTTGAGCGGCTGCGCGCCCAGCGCGTTGGCCGCGGGCGAGCCGACCGGTAAGGTGCCGGCGTCGACCAGCGCGCCGTTGATCAGGTTGGTCGAGGTGGTCGCGAAGTACTGCTGAGCCAGCGAGGGCGCGCGGAAGCCGGTGGCCAGCGTGCCGCGCAGCGCGACGGCGGGCGTGAAGGCGTAACGGCCGGAGAGCTTGGCCGAGGTGGCGTTGCCGAAGTCGCTGTAGTGCTCGGCGCGCAGCGCGGCGGAAGCGCTGAAGTCCTTGGACAGCTGCGCCTCGACGCCGGCATAGACGGCCTCGTTGTGGCGGCCATGGCTGCCGGCGTTGGACGGCTGGAAGCCCGGGAAGCCGGACGCGCCGCCGTTCTGATAGGAGCCGGGCTCGCCCGCATCGATGCCATAGCGCTCACGGCGGTACTCGGCGCCCAGCGACAGCGTCAGCGGCGCGAAGAGGCCGGCGTCGATCTCACGCGACAGGTCCGCATTGAGGACGGTCTGCTGGTTGGTCAGCCGGCCGGCGTCGAAGCGCGTCGGACTGGCCGCGCCCAGCGAGTAGTTGGCGGTGTTGGCGACATCGATGTCGAAGCGGTTGCGGCCATGATTGACGCTCACGTCCCAGCGCCAGCCGGCCGCCTCGCCGCGCACGCCGAGCACCGCGCCGATGTCGGTGCTGGCGCTGTTCTCCAGCGGCAGGAAGCCTTGCGGATAGAGCGTGGCGACGCCGTTGGCCGTCGCGGTGGCCTGCGTGCGCCAGAAGGCGGCGCTGATCGAATCGCGCCGGCTGAAGGTGGCGACGGCGTAGACCTGCGCGAGATCGGTCTTGCCCCATTGCGCGTTGACGACGGCCGCCTGCTGCGTGCTGTCGGGATCGCCGAGGCGGTTGTTGACCAGGCCGCGGCGCGGCTCGGTGGCGGCGTCGCGGGTGTCGACGCCGGCGCGGTTGGTGCGCTGCTGATGACGGGTCTCGACGGCCAGCCGGGCCCAGCCCTCGTCGCCGAGCGCCAGGCCCAGGCTCGCGGAGGCGGCGCCGCGGCCGCCGTCGCCGGCGTCGGTCTGGCCAGCCTCGAGGCTGATGTCGCCGCCGGTCGCGCCCTTGCGCAGCACGATGTTGATGACGCCCGCGATCGCGTCGGAGCCGTACTGCGCGGCGGCACCGTCGCGCAGGACCTCGATGCGGTCGATGGCGGCGAGCGGAATCGCGTTCAGGTCCACCGGCGCGGAGCCACGACCCTGCGTGCCGTTGATGTTGACGACGGCGGAGGTGTGGCGCCGCTTGCCGTCGACCAGGACCAGGGTCTGGTCGGGCGACAGGCCGCGCAGCTGGGCGGGCCGCACGGCGTCGGAGGCGTCGGTCAGCGAGGGGCGCGGGAAGTTGAGCGAGGGCAGCAGCTGACCGAGCGCGCTGGCGAGGTCGGCGGCGCCGGTGCGGCGCAGGTCCTGGCCGCTGAGGACGTCGACCGGGGATTCGGAATCGGCGAGCGTGCGGTCGACGCGGCGCGTGCCGGTGACGACGACTTGGCCGAGCGCGCTGTCGGCGGTCGCGGCGCCGGTCGGCGTCGACTGGGCGAAGGAGGCAGCGGGCAGCGCGGACAGGGTGGCGAAGGCGGCGGCAGCCGCGGCGCAGGAGGCGAAGCGTTCGATGGTCAAGGCGGGCTCTGAGCGGAGTGGAGGGGGCTCGCGCCGCCGGACGGCGCGACGCGAACTCGATCCGTCAGGGTGCCGCTTGGGGCGGTTCGACCCAAGGAAGCGATCGTCAGAAGCTCATGCAGGGTTCTTCCTCGATGCCGACGCGCGTTCAGCGTTGCACCAGCGCCAGCTTCACGCCCAGTCCGACGAAGGCGGCCGCGAAGCCGCGCCGCATCCAGCGCAGCACCGAGGGACGCTCCAGCACGCGGTGTCGCAGCGCGGCGGCGAAGACGCCGTAGATTGCGAAGACGGCGAAGGTCATCGCCATGAAGACGGCGGAGAGAGCGAGCATCTCGCGGGTCGGCTGGGCCGCGTCGGCGGCGATGAACTGCGGCAGAAATGCGACGAAGAAGATCGACAGCTTGGGGTTGAGCAGGTTCACGAGGATCGCATGGAAGACGATCTCGCGCGCCGGACGAGGCGGAGCGTCGGCCTGGACGGCGAGGGCGCCGCGATCGCGCAGCGCGGCCCAGGCCATGTAGAGCAGGTACAGCACGCCCGCGACCTTGATCGCGTCGAAGGCGGTGGCGCTGGCGTGCAGCAGCGCGGCCAGGCCGGTGACCGCGGCCAGCATGTGCGGAACGATGCCCAGCGTGCAGCCGATGGATGCCATCACCGCGGCGCGCGCGCCTTGCGAGAGGCCGGCCGCCAGCGTCACGAGCGCGCCCGTCCCGGGCGACGCGACGACGATCAGCGAGGTGATCAGGAACTCAGGACTTGTGATGGACGACACGGGCGGCCTCGGAGATGGCGATGGACACGGGGTCATCGTCGGCCGGGGCGGACGGAGCGTCTTGGATGAAATTGCAGCGGCTCAGCCTGCTCAGCGCGAGGCCTTCGCATAGGCGCCTGGGGAGAGACCGAAGCAGCGGACGAAGTGCCGGGTGAGGTGGCTCTGGTCGCAGAAGCCGGAGGCGGCGGCCGCATCGGCGAGCGGGAGGCCGCTTGCGATCAGGCCGCGAGCGAGCTGGAGCCGGCGTTGGATCAGATACGCATGCGGCGTGAGGCCGGTGGCGCGCGAGAAGGCGCGCAGGAACTGGAAGCGGCTCAGGCCCGCGTCCGCAGCGAGGGTGGCGAGATCGACCTCGCGGGTCGGGTCGTCGTCCAGACGCGTGCGGGCGGGCGTGATGCTCGCGGGTGTGACCGGCGTTTCGCTGGATCGGGGCGACAGCAGGTCGGCGAGCAGCATCAGCAACGCGGCGTCGGCTTGCAGCGAGGGCGCGGTGGCGGGCTCGGCGATGAGCGCGGGGAAGAGCGCCTCGAAGCGGCGCGCGAGGCGGGCGTCGTGCAGCGTGGGGTGGGTGAACTCGACGTCGCGCGTGAAGGCGCGGCCGGTGAGGTCGGCGGCGAGCTCGAAGACGCGTTCGGGGTCGAGGTAGAGCATGCGCCAGCTGCGACCGTGGTCGCCGATGGGGGCGCCGTCGTGGACCTCGCCGGGATTGACGGTGATGAGATTGCCCGCGCCGGCCTCGACCATGCCGCGGCCGCTCGCGGACTTCTGCGCGCCGCGATCGATCAGGCCGATGCCGAACTGGTCGTGCACGTGTCGGGCGAAGGATCGCGCGGTGTCGGCCCGCACCACCTCGACGCCGGGGAGGCGGCTGGGGAGGAGGGTGAAGGGTGGGGCGGGCATGGTGGCGTAGGAGTCGAGGAGTCGGAGCGTGGGTCCGTCAGAAGCCTTGAAGCGCCGCGCCGGCGATCGCGCAGAGCACGACGACGGCGAGCGGCGGCACGCGCGCGAGGACCAGCAGTCCGAAGGCCGTGAGCGCGAGGCCGAAGTCTGCCTTGGAATGGATGGCGCTGGTCCAGAGCGGGTCGTAGAGGGCAGCGATCAGGAGCCCGACGACGCCCGCGTTGACGCCCATCAGCGCGGCGCGCACGGTGGTGCGGCGGCGCAGGCTGTCCCAGAAGGGGAGCGCGCCAACGACCAGCAGGAAGGCGGGCGCGAAGATCGCGAGCAGGAAGACGAGGCCGCCGATCCAGCCTTGCAAGGGCGTGTGCATGACGGTGCCGAGGTAGGCGGCGAAGGTGAAGAGCGGACCGGGGACGGCTTGCGCGGCGCCGTAGCCGGCGAGGAACTCGGCGTTGCCGATGGCGCCTGAGGGGACAGCGACTGCTTGCAGCAGTGGCAGCACGACGTGACCGCCGCCGAAGACGAGGGCGCCGGTCTGGAAGAAGCCGCTCAGCAGGGTGAAGAGCGGCGAGCCGGTGTGGGCGGCGAGAAGAAGGCCGATGAGCAGCGCGGCGAAGAGCGCGAGCGAGATCGCGCCCGCGGTGCGGGAGACGGTGGTGAGCGGAAGCTCATGGGGACCGTCGGTCGGCGGGGCCTTGAACGCGAGGAGGCCGACGATCGCGCAGACGACAAGGGCGCTGAGTTGGCCGAGGGTGGAGGGGAGGATCAGCGCGAGGAGCGCTGAAAGGATGGCGAGGGCGGCGCGAGGCGGGTCGGGACAGAGGGTTCTGGCCATGCCCCACACGGCCTGGGCGACGACCGCGACGGCGACGACCTTGAGGCCGTGGACGGCGCCGGAGTCGGCGACGAAGGCGAAGTGGGAGATGCCGTAGCCAAAGGCGATCAGCAGGATCGCGGAGGGCAGGGTGAAGCCGATCCACGCGGCGAGGGCGCCGAGCCAGCCCGCGCGGAGCATGCCGATGGCGATGCCGACTTGGCTGGAAGCGGGGCCGGGGAGGAACTGGCAGAGGGCGACGAGGTCCGAATACCGCGCGTCGTCGAGCCAGCGACGGCGCTCGACGAATTCAGAACGGAAGTAGCCGAGGTGGGCGATCGGTCCGCCGAAGGACGTCAGGCCGAGGCGGAGGAAGGTGAGGAGGACTTGCCAGGGGGAGCCCTGGACAGGGACGATCTTCGGGAGCGGCGTGGCGGCGGCGGGCGGCATGGCGCGATCATCGCGCACGGGGATGTCAGACCTCCATAATCCCGCGCCGCCCGTCAAACCGCGCTATCGCATTCATCCATGCCGAAACTGCTTCGCGTCCTTAACATCCTGCAGCTCGCCCTCTTCGCGCTCGTGATCGTCCTCAACCTCGCGTTCGCGCGGCCGAGCACCAGCAGCGATGTGTTCACTGTGCTTTGCTTGCTGCCCGCAGGCGTCGCGCTCATCGCGGCGCGGAGCGACTCCAAGCGGCTGGCCAGTTGGGCGGCATTGGTGCTGAACACACTGTGGGCCCTGCTGTGCGGCTACATGGTCGTGAAGCTGCTGATGTGGGCGCCGAGCAGATGGGTGGTGCTGGCGATCGTCCCGATGCTGCTGATCGCGTTGTGGAACTTGGCGATTGCATGGATCCGGTTGTTTCCCGCGGATGAAGCGGCGCGGGAATCTGCTGCCTGACGCGGTCGGCATTCACCGGGGCCAGAAAGCAAAAAACCGCCTCCCGGCGGTTCTTCACTTGAATGAGGTTGACGAGCCTTACCCT
>NZ_JBCNLU010000038.1:0-42180 GCF_039595295.1 Roseateles sp. | reverse complement strand
AGCCGCCCTCGAAGCCCGCATCCGGCGTCACGCCGACGATCGTCGTGCGCGACGGCAGCCTCACCACGACCTGCGCCGCCTGCCGTTTCGCCGAGCGCTTGCGCGCCTCCTCCAGCGGGCCTTCCGGCGGCTTGCGTCCCCAGCTCGCCGGGTCGTACTGGCGCGCGAATGCGTCGAGATCGAAAGCGGGGTCGCGGAAGTCATCGAGGCCCAGGCGCTTGCCGGCCGCATCGGCGGCGAGGTCGATGCGCGCGGCCAGCGCGATCAGCTTGGGCGTGTCGCCGAGCGACAGGGCTGCGTCGAGCTCCGCCCGCGTGCGGACGAAGCGGACCGCCTCGGGCCGCGCGTCCGATCCGCCGACCGTCCCGCCCGCCATCGAGGCCCAACCGTCGCCCGCGGCGATCGGCTCGAAGGCCGCGGCGGGCAGCGCGAGGTTGCGGTACTCGGCCATGCGATTCGCCGCGTCGCCGCTCGCGCCGAAGGGCCGACGCGAGGTCGACGCGGACCACGCCGTGAGATGCGGCCCGAGCAGGCTGTCGCGGATCACCGCGCGACCGTTGGGCGCTTCCGGCGCATTGCGCCACTGGCCGGCCTTCACGCCATGGTCCCAGGCGCGGCCCAGGCTGATGCTCGCTGCCGCGACGCCGGGCTCCGACAACAGCCGGCTGTTGATGACCAGCATCCCGTCCGAGCGCGCGGCCGGCGTGCTCGGCGCGAGCACGTGACCGCCGTGTCCCGCGATGCGGCGGCCCGCGCGGCTCACGATCAGGCTGTCGTCGATCACAAGCGCCGCGGCGCCGAAGATGAAGTCCACATCGCCGCGGATCTCCGAGCGCCGCACCAGCACGCGGCTGCGCGCGCCATGGCGCTGCTCCGCATAGAAGGTGTCCTGATGGCCCAGCAGCCGCACGTCCTGCAGCTGGATGCGGTCGCCGGCGGTCATCAGCGCCACGGCCTGCGCGCCGCCGCTCTCCGACACGCCGGGCGGATAGCCGACGCCGCCGCGCACGCCATCCATCGCGTCGTTCGCGATGGTCAGCCGAGCGAGCTGCACGTCGTCGCTGTGGATCGCGACGCTGGCGCTGCCGGCCGTGCCGACGATCTCGCTGCCCAGCGCGGGGATGCAAGGCTGGGCCGCGGCGTCACGCGCCTTGGGCAGCGCGTTGTAGCGGCCGTCGACCAGCACGACCGCCGAGGGATCACCCGTCCCGTAAAGCGCGAACGGCGCCTTGCCCTGCACGCACAGCGGGCCGCGATAGGTGCCCGGCTTGACGAGGATGTAGCTGCGGGCAGCGCCCGATGCGCCCGATGCGCCCGACGTGCCCGGGGCGCCTGGTGCTCTCGACGGCAACGCATCCAGCGCCGCCTGCACGGAGCGGTGCGTGCCGCTGCCGTCGGCCGCGACCACGAAGGTCGGCGTCCAGCGCAACGGATCCAGCGGCGCGGGCGCCCAGTCGCCCAGGTGAGCGGCGATGGTGACCGACGCGGCCTGCGCGTCGCTCAGCTGTGGACGTTCCTGAGCCGCGAGGCCCTGCGCCATCACGCAGCCGCCAGCCGCCGCCACGGCCTCGATCACGCGCGCACGCCAGCTCCGCATCACAGATCCGCCAGATACAGCGCCGGCTCGCCCTCGGCATCCGCGCTGAACAGCACCTGCTTCTCGTCCGGCGTGAAGGACGGATGCGGATGCGTGACCTGCCGGTTGCCCTTGTAGACGCGCCAGGAGCTGTCATGCCGCGAGACGCGGCGCTCGGTGCCGGCCCTCAGATCGAAGAGATGCAGGTACGGATCGGTCGCGATCTGATGACTGCCGGTGTCGGCCACGTCGGCCGGCGAATCGCAGCCGTCGCCGATCAGCAGCGAGCCGTCGTGGTTGCTCATCAGATGCGAGCACGGCGGCATCTTCGTCAACCGCCTGGATTCGAGCGTCACCGGATCCAGCGCGCAGATCCAGCGGTCGCGCTGCCCCTTGAGGTAGGACACGTAAATCATCGCGGAGCCGTCCGGCACCCAGAACTCATGGGTGCAGCTCTCGCCGACATCGTGCCGGCGACCGCAGCGCACGTTGCGGCCGTCCTCGTCGATGAACCACATGCGCGCGTCGACCAGGTCATGCGGACCCTCGTGGCAGTACGCCACCGTGCGGTCGTCGCCGGGCCGGTACTGCGGATGGCCCAGCCAGCCTTGCTGCTCGAGGATCACCTCGCGCGCCCCGGTCGCCAGATCGATGCGGATCAGCCGGCAGCGCGGCTTGGCATGGAACATCTGGTGGAACTTCTGCCAGTCGCTGAGCGGGAACCAGTCAGAGGCCGCGATCTCGATGCCGACCATCTTCGTGCACGCGCTGTTGGACACCCAGGTCCCGTAGCCCACCCAGCCCTCGGGCACGGTGTAGACGACCTCCTCGCTCAGGTCGCTCAGCGACAGACGGATCAGCCGCCGCTCGGCGCGGACGAAGTACAGGTGCCGGTCGTCGGGGCTGAGGAAGCCGCCGAAGGTGTTCTCGCCGGCCTGGTCGGTGAGCTGCGTCGCGCGCTGCGTCCGCAGGTCGAGCAGGTGGTAGTTCCAGCTGCTGCCCGGGCCGAACTCGCCGCCGAAGATCAACTGAGCGCCGTCGTTGGTGAAGCACTTCTGATAGAAGTAGTTGCGGTGGCAGGTCACGTCGGTCGGCGTCAGGCGCGTGACGCGCGCGCCGGTGTCGGGATCCTCGCGGGTGACGAAACGGAGCTGGCGTTCAGTGGCTTTCATGATTCCTCGGAAGTTCTTTACTTGATCCGCTGCAGCAAGGCCTGACCCTCGACGACCAGCCGACGCGCGGCCTCCGCATCGCCGGTCTTGCCGTAGGCGACGGTCTCGAAGACCTCGCGCATGAACTTGTGCAGGCGTGCATGCTCGAACAGCGGCGCCGGTCGCTTGAGCCGGCCCGACTCCCGCTGCGCGCGGATCTGCTCGTGCGCCGCGACCTCCAGCGGCGGCAATGCGCCGGCCGCCTTCAGCTGCTCATAGGGCCCGCGCGCCGACGGCAACCCGCGCGTGCGGCCCAGCACCGTCGCGGCCTCGCGGTCGGTGAGCAGGAAGTTGACGAGACGCGCGGCCATCTCGGCGCGGCCGTTCTTCTCCGCATGCCGGCTGACCGCATACATCACCGTCGGCCGCCCGAACATGCCGCTGTCCAGCGCGCCCGGCAGCGTCGGGAAGGCGCCAAGCGCGAGCCGCTGCTGCTTGTCCAGCGTCGACGATCGCAGCGCGATGACCGAGTCCCAGGTGTAGTTGCCCGCCCAGCGGCCGACCACCCAGTCGGGTTGCTGCTCGGTGGGCTTCTCGGCGCCGCCCAGGCTGGCGCGCAGCGGCAGCGGCGTCGCGACGTGATCGCCGATCAGCCGCTGGTAGACGCGCACCCAATCGAGCGCCGCCGCCTCGCTCATCGCCACGCGCGGCTTCGCCGGATCGACGTAGGGCGTGCCGTGGCGCTGCTGCACCCAGGCCTGGGACAGCAGCATCATGTCGTAGAGCTCGCCATCCAGCGGATAAGCGTCATCGCCCAGCACCCGCTTGAACACGGGCCCGGCGGCGAAGAGCTCATCCCAGCTCGTGGGCAGCGCAAGCCCGGCGCGCTCGAAGGCCGCCGCGTTCCACAGCATCACCCGCGCGCTGAAGGACACGGGCAGCGCATTGAGCTTGCCCGCCACGTCGCCGTAGGCGATGTCGTCCGCCTGCAGCTGCGACAGGTCGATCAGATCGGCGCTCCGGCGCAGATCCGCGAAGCCGTTCCCGCGCTTGCTGAACATCGCCAGCCAGGCCCAGTTGATCTGCATCACGTCGGGCTCGGAGCCGCCGGCGATCTGGGTCGTCAAACGCTCCAGGTAGCCGTTGAAGCCCATGTACTCGGCCTTGACCTTGACGCCGGGATGGCGGCGCTCGAAGAGCGCCAGGGCCTTCAGCGTCGCCTCGTGCCGACCCGCGCCGCCCCACCACGCGAAGCGCAGCACGACGTTGCGATCCTCGGCGCGCAGCAAGGCGGGCGCGGTCAGGGCCGCCGTCACGCCGGCGGACGCGGCCACCGCGGCGGAGCCCGCCGCGAGCCCCAGCAGCTGTCGTCGCGGCAGGCTCATGCGAAGGTCCCCTGCGCGGCGCGCAGCGATGCCGGCGCCGATCCTGAGGAGGACGCGGAAGCCCAGGCGGGCGACAACAGGTTCACGCCGCTGGAAGCGTCGAAGAGGTGGCAGGCCGACATCTGCAAATGCAGCGTCAGCGCATCGCCGCGCGACAGGCCGGCGAGCGCCGACGCCTGCTCGGCCGGCACGCGCGCCGTCACCGGCAGCGAGCCGAGGTCCGCATGCAGATAGAGCTCCGAGCCCATGTGCTCGGTGAAGCGAAGCCGCGCGCTCGCCGCGACGCTGTCGCCCTGCGCGCGCGCCACGATGCCGATGTGTTCGGGCCGCAGGCCGAAGGTGACGGCGCCCTCGTCGATCCGCGGCAGCGCGGCCACACCGGTCGCTCTGTCCGCCGGCAGCGGCAGACGCGCGCCGCCGACCTCGACGGCCAGGCCCGCGTCCGTCGCCACCAGCCGACCCGCCAGCAGATTCATCTCCGGAGAACCGATGAAGCCCGCCACGAAGCTGTTGGCCGGCCGGTCGTAGAGCGCCGTCGGCGTATCCACCTGCTGGATCACGCCGTCCTTGAGCACGCAGATGCGCTCGCCCATGGTCATGGCCTCGACCTGGTCGTGGGTCACGTAGATGGTCGTCGCCGGCTGGCGGCTCTCGCGCAGTGTGCGGTGCAGCTCGGTCAGGCGCACGCGCATCGCGGCGCGCAGCTTGGCGTCGAGGTTGGACAGCGGCTCGTCGAAGAGGAAGACATCCGGCTTCTTCACGATCGCGCGGCCCACCGCCACGCGCTGCGCCTGGCCGCCGGAAAGCTGCTTGGGATAGCGGTCCAGCAGGTGCTCCATCTCCAGCAGCGAGGCGGCATGGCGCACGCGCTGGTCCAGTTCGGCCTTGGGCGTGCCCGCCAGCTTCAGGCCGAAGGCCAGGTTGTCGTAGACCTTCATGTGCGGGTACAGCGCGTAGTTCTGGAACACCATCGCGATGCCGCGCTGCTTGGGCGGCAGCGCGTTGACGTTGCGATCCCCGATGCGCAGCTCGCCGCCGGAAATGCTCTCCAGCCCCGCGATCATGCGCAGCAGCGTGGACTTCGCGCAGCCCGAGGGGCCGACGAAGACCATGAACTCGCCGTCCTTCACTTCCAGGTCCACGCCGTGCACGGCCTTGAATCCGTTCGGGTAGACCTTCTCGATCTTGCTCAGGCTCAGTCTTGCCACGTCTTGTCTCCGTGTCTGTTCTTGTCGGCGCCGGCTTGTCCCGCCGGTCGTCCACGCAGCGCTCGCGCCGCCGTGTCATCGCTCGATGCGCGCTATCTGGTGACCCGCTTCATCCCTTGACCCCGCTGGAGGTCGCGCCCTCGATGAAGTGCTTCTGCGCGGCGAAGAACACCGCCACCGACGGGATCAGCGCCACCACCGAGATCGCGATCACGTTGGCCCACTCGACCTCCTCGGTCGCGCCGATGCTCATCTTCAGCGCCAGGGACACCGGGTACTTCTCGACCGAGGCCAGATAGATCAGCGGGCCCATGAAGTCGTTCATCGTCCAGATGAACTGGAAGACGATGACCGAAATGATGGCCGGCTTGAGCAGCGGCACGATGATGTGCCACAGCAGCTGCAGCGCGTTGCAACCGTCGATCTGGGCGGCCTCCTCCATGTCGCGCGGAATGCCGCGCAGGAACTGCACCAGCATGAAGACGAAGAAAGTGTCGGTCGCGAAGGCGGAGGGGATGATCAGCGGCAGATAGGAATCCAACCAGCCGATCTCCCGGAAGACCAGGTACTGCGGCAGCCGCAGCACGATCAGCGGCAGCATCATCGTGGCGATCATGATGCTGAAGAGGAACTTGCGGCCCCAGAACTCGAAGCGCGCGAAGGCGTAGGCCACCAGCACGCAAGAGATCACCGTGACGGCGATGCGCGGAATGGTGATCAGGAAGCTGTTCAGGAAGTAGGTCGCGAAGCTGTACTCCGTGCTGGTCTTCCAGCCCTTGGCGTAGGCGCCGAAGTCGAAACGGTCCGGCCAGAATCCGGCGGAGCTGAAGATCTCGGCGTTGCTCTTGAAGGACGCGCCTACCAGCCACAGCAGGGGGTAGAGCATCACGAGGGCGACGGCGGACAGCGCCAAGTAGCGGAGCCAGCGGTTGCCGCGGTCGCGGCCCAGGATCAGGCGAAGACCCTCTCCCCCGCCCTCTCCCGCACGCGGGAGAGGGAGCTTCGAGGCGCTCGTGGTGATCGGTGCGCGGCTCATCGCTTGCTCTCCTTCTCGCCCGATCGGGGATCGGCTCATCGTTGGGTCTCCTTCTCGCCGGAGTAGAAGACCCAGTACTTGGAGCTCCAGAAGGACAGCGCCGCCAAGCCGCCGACCAGCGCGAACAACACCCAGGACAGCGCCGCCCCGTAGCCCAGGTTGAAGAAGCGGAAGCTCTGGTCGTAGATGTAGAGCGCCAACACGTAGGTCGAGTGCAGCGGGCCGCCCTCGGTGATCATGTAGGGACCGTTGAATTCCTGGAAGGCGTGGACCATCTGCATGATCACGTTGAAGAAGATCACCGGCGTGATCAGCGGCACCGTGATCTTCCAGAACTGCTGCCAGCGGCTGGCGCCGTCGCACTCGGCCGCCTCGTAGAGCGAGATCGACACGTTTTGCAGCGCCGCCAGGAAGATCACCATCGCCGATCCGAATTGCCAGGTGAACAACAGCACGATGGTCCACATCGAGTAATGCTCGTCGGCCAGCCAGGCGATGGGCTCGAAGCCGAGCTTCATCAGGATCAGGTTGACCAGCCCGTTGCGCGCGAAGACGAAGCGCCACAGCACCGCCACCGCGATCGAGCCGCCCAGGATGGACGGGATGTAGAAGGCGGCGCGGAAGAAGTTGATGCCGCGCAGCTTGAAGTTCAGGACGTGCGCGATGAACAGCGCGAAGCCCACGCGCAGCGGCACCGCCAGCACCGCGAAGAGCAGCGTCACGCCCAGCGATTGGCGGAACAGGGGATCCGCGGTGGCGAGCTCTTCATAGTTCCGCAGCCCGACGAACTGGGGCGGGTCGATCAGGTCGTACTGCGTGAAGCTCAGCGCGAAGCTCATCACGAAGGGGAAGAGCTTGAACAGCAGCACCCCCAACACGAAGGGCAGCACGAAGAGAAAGCCCAGGCGCTTGTTCTCGTACATGTCAGCGCGCCAGCCAGCCCCCGTCGACCGCGACGGTGTAGCCGTTCACGTAGTCCGACGCCTGGGACGCAAGGAACACGACCGGGCCCGCGAGGTCGTCCGGGCTGCCCCAGCGACCGGCCGGGATGCGGTCCAGGATCGCGGCGTTGCGCGTCTCGTCCTGGCGCAGCGCCGCGGTGTTGTTGGTCGCCATGTAGCCGGGCGCGATCGCGTTGACGTTGATGCCGTGCGCGGCCCATTCGTTGGCCATCAGCCGGGTGATGCCCATCACGCCGCTCTTGCTGGCGGTGTACGAGGGCACCCGCACGCCGCCTTGGAACGAGAGCATCGACGCCACGTTGATGATCTTGCCGCCGCCGCCCTGTGCCAGGTATTGCCGGGCCACCGCCTGCGAGAAGAAGAACACCGTCTTGAGGTTGAGATCGACCACGTCGTCCCAGTCCTTCTCGCTGAAGCGGATGGCGTCCTCGCGGCGGATGATGCCGGCGTTGTTGACCAGGATGTCCACGCGGCCGGTCAGCGACTTGGCCTCGGCGACCAGGCCCTCGATGCAGCTGATGTCGCCCAGGTTGGCGCGCAGGTCGAGGAAGCGGCGGCCCAGGCGCTCGACCTCGGCGCGGGTCTCCACCGGGTCGGAGACGTTGACGCCGACGATGTCCGCGCCGGCTTGCGCCAGCGCCACCGCCATGCCCTGCCCCAGGCCGGTGTTGCAGCCGGTGACGATGGCCACGCGGCCCGCGAGCTGGAATTGATCCAGGATCATGTCTGTTCCCTTCCGTCCGGTGAGCTCAGCGCAGCGCCGTCATCGGCACGTGATCCATGTCCTTGAAGACCTGGTTCTCGCCCACCATGCCCCAGATGAAGGTGTAGGCCTGCGTGCCGACGCCCGAGTGGATGGACCAGCTGGGGCTGATCACCGCCTGCTCGTTGCGCACGACCAGGTGGCGCGTCTGCGTGGGCTCGCCCAGCATGTGGAAGACCACCGCGTCCGACTTCATGTCGAAGTAGAAATAGACCTCCATGCGGCGGTCATGCTGGTGGCAGGGCATGGTGTTCCAGAGGCTGCCCGGCTCGAGCTGCGTCATGCCCATCAGCAGCTGACAGGTCGGCAGCACGTCCGGCACCAGGAACTTGTAGATGGTGCGGCGGTTGCTGGTCTCGGGCGAGCCCAGCGTCTCGGGCGAGGCCTCGGCCAGCGTGACCTTGCGGGTGGGATACGAGGTGTGGGCCGGCGCGCAGTTGAAGTAGAGCTTGGCGGGATTGGCCGCGTCGACGCTCTTGAACTCGATGATCTTCGCGCCCTGGCCGACGTACAGCGCCTCGCGCGGACCGATGTCGCACTGGGTGTCGTCGACGAAGACGCGCGCCGCGCCGCCGATGTTGATCAGGCCCAGCTCGCGCCGCTGCAGGAAGAAATCGGTCCCGGTGTATTTCCCGAGCTCCGGCGCGAAGGTCACCGGCTGGGTCACCGGCATGATCCCGCCCACGATGATCCGGTCGATCTGGCTGTAGGTCAGCGTCGCCTGGTCGGGCTGGAACAGGTCCTCGACCAGGAACTGACGGCGCAGGCCTTCGGTGTCCAGCGTGCGGGCGTGCTCGCTGTGGATGGGTTGGCGGATTTCCATGTCTTCCTCGGTGGGGTGGTGCGGGACCGTCCGATGCGGACCGCGCGGCGGGCGCATCCGGCCGGTTCTGCCGGGTCGGAAACACCCGGCTTGGGGGCGCTTCCTGGATCTGATGGAACGAAGCGTACGAGTCTGCGGACTTTCCCGGAACTATGGTTTCTATGTAGTGAACCGGCGTTTCAATTTTCGACATCCTCGCTATAGTTGCCTGCAACGACGGCTTCGGACCGTCCGTGCCTGCAGGAGACGCCCCCCGATGAATCCGACCGCCGACCCCTATTTCGAGAACGACGCCGAGCCGTGGACCGAGCTCGGCGACGGCATCCGCCGCAAGATCGTCGGCCACACGCCGGAGCTGATGTCGGTGCTGGTGCGCTTCGACAAGGGCGCGATCGGCACCCCGCATGCGCATGACGCGCATGACCAGATCGCGTTCGTGATCAGCGGCGCTTTCGAATGCGAGGTGGGCGGCGTCAAGAAGCTGCTGCGCGCCGGCGACGCCTTCGTCGCCCCGCGCCTGACCATGCACGGCGTGGTCGCCCTGGAACAGGACAGCACCTTGCTGGACCAGTTCTCCCCGCGTCGCGAGGACTACCTCTGACGACCCGCGGGTCCCCTGATCTTCGAAGTACCGACACGCAGTACCGAGGCGGCGATCGCACTGCAGCGATGGTCGCTCCCGAGCCGACGGCGCCCTGCGCGCGCCCGTGACGACAACGACGCCGCGAGAGCGACGGGCCACGATCCCGTGCCCGCGGCCGCAGAAGAACCTTGTGGAGACAAGACATGCCCCAACGCCATGGGACCCGCCTCGGGACGTCCGCGTCCGCGCCTTTCTCTCGCGCCGCTCATCCGCCGCGCCTGACCCGGCTGGCCGCCTGCCTGCTGGGCACGGCCACGCTGTCGCTGCCCGCCTGGGCACAGGATCAGGCCGCCGCGCCCGCCCCCGCCTCGGCGGCCAGCGCTGCCGCTGACAAGAACGCCGCCGACAAGTCGCTGGAGACCGTCGTCGTGACGGGTCTGCGCGCCTCGCTGGCGAGCGCGCTCAATGCCAAGCGACAGGACCGCGGCATCGTCGACGTGATCAAGGCCGAGGACATCGCCAAGTTCCCCGACACCAACCTGGCCGAGTCGCTGCAGCGCGTGCCCGGCGTGGTCATCGACCGCGACGCCGGCGAGGGCCGCAACATCACGGTGCGCGGCCTGGGCGCGGACTTCACCCGGGTGCGCATCAACGGCATCGAGGCGCTGGCCACCACCGGCGGCACCGACAGCTCCGGCGGCGCCAACCGCTCGCGCGGCTTCGACTTCAACGTCTTCGCGGCCGAGCTCTTCAACACCATTACCGTGCGCAAGAGCAGCTCGGCGGAAGTGGACGAGGGCTCGCTGGGCGCGACGGTGGACCTGCGCGCCGCGCGGCCCTTCGACTTCAACAAGCGCGTGATCACCGGCTCGGTCAAGGCGCGCTACAACGACCTCTCGCGCGAGACCGATCCGCGCCTGGCCTTCCTGATCAGCGACGTCTTCGCCGATCGCAAGGTGGGCGTGCTGGTCTCGGGCGCGTACTCCAAGCGCCGGCTCTTCGAAGAGGGCTTCAGCACGGTGCGGTGGGACAACGGCGCGTCCTCGGGCGGCTGGTGCTCGCCGCAAGGCGTGACCCCGGCCAATCCGACGACGACGGCGACCACCTGCGGTCCCGCCGCGCAGAATGTGCCGCGCCTGCCCGCGTCGCAAGGCGCCACCGACGCCTACAACCTGGCCAGCAACACCGCCAACTTCCATCCGCGCCTGCCGCGCTATGGCCGGCTCACGCATGATCAGGACCGTCTGGGCCTGACGGGATCGGTGCAGGTCCAGCCCACCGACCGCACGCTGCTGACCTTCGACATCCTGTACTCCAAGCTCAAGGCCACGCGGGCCGAGGACTTCCTGGAGGCGATCTCCTTCAGCCGTACCGCGAGCCAGGGCGGCAAGCCGCAGACCAGCGTGGTGCAAGCGCAGTACGCGCCCAACGGCGCGCTGCAGTACGGCGTGTTCAACGGGGTCGACATCCGCGCCGAGTCCCGCTACGACGAGCTGTCCACCACCTTCACCCAGCCCAGCCTGACGCTGGAACAGGAGATCACCGACCACCTCAAGCTCAATGCCAAGGTGGGCCGCGCCGATTCGCGCTTCCGCAATCCGGTGCAGACGACGACCACGCTGGACGCGCTCAACGTCAACGGCTACACGCTGGACTTCCGCGGCAACGACCGGCTGCCGGTGATCAGCTATCCCTTCGATCCGACGCAGCCCGGCGGTGCGCTGCAGATCGTGGGCGTGCCGCAGGTCGCGACCAACCAGCCGGCCACGGTGGCCAACACCACGACCAGCGAGATCCGCATTCGCCCGCAAGGCGCCAACAACCGCAACGACATCGCGCATGTGGACCTGGCCTGGGAAGTGATCCCCGATCGGCTGACGCTGAAGGTCGGCGGCGATTACAAGAAATACGACTTCGACACCTACGAGTTCCGGCGCGTCAACCAGAACGACACCATCTTCGCCGCGCCGGCCGGATCGGCGGTGCTGACCAAGATGCTGACGGGCTTCGGCCGCGGTCTGAATCTGCCGGCGGGCACGCCCACGTCCTGGGTCATTCCCGACCTCAACGCCATCGCCGCGGCCTACGACATCTACTGCAACTGCATCAAGAGCGGGCCGGCCGGCGGCCCCGGCGATTTCACCTTGTCCTCGACCACCAACGGCAATGCGCGCGGCAACAACCGCGCGGTCGTGGAGAAGGACAAGGGCGGCTTCGTGCAGGCCGACTTCGAGGGCCGCGTGCTGGGCCTGAAGGTGCAGGGCAACGTGGGCGTGCGCTACGTGCAGACGGAGCAGGAGGCCACCGGCTACCTGGCCACCGGCGGCGGCACCGAGGTCGTGATCGGCCAGAAGTACAAGGACTGGCTGCCGGCGCTGAACATCTCGGCCAACCTGGCGCCGGACCTGATCGCGCGCTTCGCTGCGGCCAAGGTGATGGCGCGTCCGCAGCTGGGCAACCTGAATCCGGGCGGCACCATCAGCACCACGGGCACGCTGTCGATCACGACGGGCAATCCCTATCTGAAGCCCTTCCGCGCGAAGACCTTCGACGGCAGCCTGGAGTGGTACTTCTCGCGCAACGCCTTCCTGGGCGTGGGCGTGTTCCAGAAGAACATCAACACCTACATCCAGAGCCTGCGCACCAACGCGCCGTACAACCAGACGGGGCTGCCGCTGTCGCTGCTGCCGGCCAACTTCACCGGCGAAGAGGTCTTCCAGCTGACCACGCCGATCAACACCCCGGGGGGCAAGCTGCGCGGCATCGAGCTGAACTACCAGCAGCCCTTCACTTTCCTGCCGAGCTGGGGCAAGAACTTCGGCACGCTGCTGAACTACACCTACGTCAAGTCCAAGATCGCCTACCTGGTCTCGCCGACCAGCGATTCAATCATCACGGATGACCTGCTCAACATGTCGCCCAAGTCGTGGAACGCCACGCTGTATTACGAGGACGACAAGCTGAGCGCGCGGGTGTCGGCGTCGCGGCGATCGGCGTTCCTGACGCGCGTGCCGGGGCAGAACAACAACGACGTCGAAGGGAAGAACGCCACGCTCAACGTGGACGCGTCGCTGTCCTACAAGGTCAACGAGAAGCTCACGATCACGCTGGAGGGTGTGAACCTGACCAACGAGGCCAACGATCAATTCATCTCACGGGCGCGCAACAGCCCGGTCGTGTATCACGTCACCGGCCGGGAGTTCCTGCTGGGGGCGAGCTACAAGTTCTGATCGATGAAGACGCGAGCATGGCTCGCGGCGCTCGCCCTCGCGGCGGGCGCCGCCCAGGCGCAGGACACGGCCCGGACGCAGATCGCTGCGGACCGGGCCGCGTCGTTGCGGGTGATCCTCGTGGGGGATTCGACGATGGCAACCAAGAGCGGGTATGGGGATGCCTTGTGCGCGAGGTTCAGGCCGGGGGTGCAGTGTCTCAATCTGGCGCGTGGGGGGAGAAGCACGAAGAGCTATCGGGCAGAGGGACTGTGGGGTCAGGTCTTGACGCTGCTGCGGGAGCGGCCCGCCGGGCAGGTGGATGTGGTGCTGATGCAGTTCGGGCACAACGATCAGCCGGGGAAGCCAGGGCGGTCGACAGACCTGGCGACGGAGTTTCCGGCGAACCTCGCGGGGTATGCGCAGGAGGTGGCGGGGACGGGGGCGAGGCTGGTGATGCTCACGCCGTTGACGCGGAGGAGCTTCGATGAACACGGGGTTCTGAAGAATGATTTGAGGCCGTGGGCGGAGACGGTGTTGCGCGTGGCGGCGGAGCGAAAGGTCGCGGTGATCGATCTGAATGCGATCAGCCGGGATGCGGTGCAGGCGATGGGGGAAGTGGAGGCGGATACGCTGGCCATGGCACCGAAGCCGGCAGGCGCGCCGGCGCAGGCGACGTCAGCATCGGAGCGGGCGGGGGCGGCGAATCCGGTGTTTGATCGGACGCACTTGGGGGCGAAAGGGGCGGAGGTGTTTTCGGGGATGGTCGCCAGAGAGCTCGCGGCGACGGTGCCGGGGCTCAGGGACTGGGTGTACTGAACCCAAAGACCCTCTCCCCTGCCCTCTCCCGCAAGCGGGCGAGGGGGTCATTCGTGCGCTCTCCCGCAAGCGGGCGAGGGGGTCATTCGTGCCCTCTCCCGTATTACTCCCTCTCCCGCGGGGCGGGAGAGGGCGGGGGAGAGGGTGGGAGCTCCCGCAGAGCGCAATGCCCGTCGGCCGCTCAAACCAAATCCCCCATCACCTCCGCCGAGATGATCGCCCCGCGATGCCCGATGACCCGTGCCGCCACGCGATTGCCGTGGGCAGCCGATTCAACGGCCCCCTCCCCCGCCAGCCTCCGCGCCAGATACCCCCCCGCGAACGAATCCCCCGCCGCCGTCGTATCCACGACGCGCTCGACCCGTTGCGTCGCCGCCTCGTGCCAGGTCTTGCCCCCCGCCTCTCTCACCAGCGTCGACGCCGCCCCCCGCTTGATGAGCACCTCCGCCGCGCTCAATCCCTTCGCATGCGCGATGGCCGCCTCAAGATCCGGCAAGCCCATCAACACCTGATGATCATCCGCCGTCACCAGCGCCGTGGTCGCGAGCTCGAACGCGCGCTCGAACGCCGCTCGCGCCGTTTCCCGATCCGCCCACAGCCTCGGCCGATAGTTGTTGTCAAACACCACCTGCGCCCCGCGCGCCCGCATCGTCGCCATCAACACGAAGAGCCGCTCCCTGCCCTTCTCCGGCAGGATCGCCAGCGTGATGCCGCTCAGATACAGCGCATCGAACTCCCCCGCCTGGTCCTCGATCGGCGTCACCGCCGCATCGAAGTAGGACCGCGCCGCCGCGCTCTCCCGCCAGTAGTGAAAGCTGCGCTCCCCCGCCGGATCGACCTGGATCATGTAGAGCCCCGGCATCTTCCCCGCGATCCTGCGCACCAGCCCGGTATCGATGCCCTGCTCCCGCCAGCGCTCCAGCAAGCCGGCGCTCAATCCGTCCTCCCCCAGTGCGGTCGCATACGCCACCTCGATGCCGGCCGCCGCGCCGCAGCGCCGCAGGTAGACCGCCGTGTTGAAGGTGTCGCCGCCGTAGCCCAGCGTCATCGCGCCGAAGGCCTCGCCTTGCAGCTCCAACATGCATTCGCCGATCACGGCCACGCGCTTGGTCATCGAGATTCGCTCCGCTTTCCAGGTCCGATTGAACGGCCGCCCCAGCTGGCGACTGCGCCCCTGAAACGACGTTTCAGATTCTGGATTCAGCGCGGGAATCCGACCATCGGAGAGACCCGACCTCAACGCTGCCGGGGCCTCACTCGCCTCGGTGAGCCTTCAGCATGTTGCAGAACAGCGCGCCCTGCTCCACCGCGTCGTCCAGCGCCACATGCGTGTGGGGCAGCGGATCGAACCAGCTCTTGGGCATGTTGCGCTTGGTGGTGGCGCGGAACTCGGTCTTGAGCACCGCCATCGCATAGCTCTTGATGTCCAGCGCGGAGAAGCTGAACGGGCTGTCCCCGGTGAAGCGGATCAGGTACCAGTAGACGAAGAGGAAGTCGAAACCCGCCGGATAGCCGACGAACACGGGCTTCCCAGGCAGCGTCGCGATCCAGGCCACATAGCGGCGCATCGCCGCTTCCGGCGACTCCAGGTCGAGCCGACACGCGGCCCAGGCCTCGGGCTGAGTCGCCCACCAGGCCGCCGTCTTGGGGTGCGGGCTCGCGCCCTCCAGCGTCTCCAGGTTGGCGGAGAAGGTCGACAGCAGCCGCTTGTCCGCCGTGTAGGCCGCCGAGCCGATGCTGAGCAGCGAATGCGGCCCCGGGATCGGGCCGTCGGTCTCGACGTCGGTGCTGATGTAGATCTCGGTCATGACGGCGGATTAGAGCAGCGGCCCATGACGCCGCCGCGCGCGATGCGGTGAACGGCGGAACCGACGCGTCCGGCGGGCCGCGGCGCCGCTCGACTAGCGCTCCTTGAACCAGCGGCCCAGGGTGGCGCGCTCCTCGTCGGTGATGCCGGTGGCGTTGTTCAGCGGCATGGTCTTCTGCACCACGGCCTGCTGATAGATCTCGGCGGCGTGCTGTTCGATCAGTTGGGGCTCGTGGAACTGGATCCGCTTGGGCGCCAGCGCCGCGTTGTGGCAGGCGAGGCAGCGGTCGGTGACGATCTTGCTCACCTGCTCGAAGCTGACCTTGGCCGGCACCGCCGGCACTGCGGCCACGGCAGATGCGGTCGAGGTCGTCGCCGACGAGCCCGACGATGTCGCGACGGGCCTCGGCGCCAGCCAGGCGATCAGCGCCGCCAGCAGCGCCGCGACGATCACCAGCAGCGGCCACGCGTTCACGCCCTTGTGGCGCTTCACGAACCAGGTCCGCACCAGCGCGCCGACCAGCATCAGCCCGATCAGCACCAGCCAGTTGTGCTCGTGCTGATAGAGCATGCCGTAATGGTTGGACAGCATCGCGATCAGCACCGGCAGCGTGAAGTAGGTGTTGTGCACGCTGCGCTGCTTGCCGCGCTGGCCGTGGACCGGGTCCACCGGCCGCCCGGCCCGCATGTCGGCGATGACCTGCTTCTGGCCCGGAATGATCCAGAAGAAGACGTTGGCGCTCATCATGGTGGCGAGCATCGCGCCCACGATCAGGAAGGCGGCCCGGCCCGCGAAGAGCTGGCTCGCCCCCCAGGCCGCGACCGCGACAACGACGGCGATCAAGCCCAGCACCACGCCGTCGTTGCCGATGGCTCCGTCGGCCTTGCGGCCTAAGCGCCGGCAGATCTGGTCGTAGATCAGCCAGCCGCCGACCAGGAAGCCCAGCGCGCCGGCCACGGCCGCGGGCGCGCTCCAGTCGTGGACGCGCTTGTCGATCAGATAGGTGTCGGCGTTGAAGAGATACAGCAGCGCGAAGAGCGCGAAGCCGCTCATCCAGGTCCAGTAGCTCTCCCAGTAGAACCAGTGCAGGTGCTGCGGGAGATCGGCGGGCGCGACCATGTACTTCTGCGGGTTGTAGAAGCCGCCGCCGTGCACCGCCCACAGCTCGCCGTCCACGCCCTTGGCCTTGAGCTCGGGGGCCTGCGGCTTGAGCAGGTGGTTGTCCAACCAGACGAAGTAGAACGAAGCGCCGATCCAGGCGATGGCCACGATCACATGCAGCCAGCGCAGCAGCAGATTGGCCCAATCAAGCAGGTAGCTGTCCATCACGAACGAATTGCAAGTTCCGGACCACCACTGCGGGCGCTGTGAACCGGCTGGCGTCGCGCTCTGAAGGTCCGGAGACCGGTGGCACCGCTGCGACGTCGAGCGCGAGTGTATACAGTCCGGCGCTCAGGATGGAGAGTGAAGACCCCTGCGATCGCCGCGTTCAGCGTGCCTGCATCAGTTGAGCGACGACGGCCAGCGCCACCATCTCCGGCTGCTTGCCCGGAATGCCGGGGATGCCGATCGGGCAGGTCACATGGGTGAGCTCTTCCGGGCTGAAGCCGCGCGCCTCCAACCGGTGTCGGAAGGTCGCCCACTTGCTCTTGCTGCCGATCAGGCCGATGTAGGGCAGATCGCGGGCCTCGCGCTGGCGCTTGAGACAGGCGGCCAGCACGTCCAGATCTTCGGCATGGCTGAAGCTCATGATCAGCACGTGAGAGTCCGGCGCCAGCGACGCCACCGCGGCCTGCACCGGCTCGGACTGCTCGGCGCGGACGTTGTCGGGCAGCGGTTCCGGGAACATGTCCTCGCGGCTGTCGATCCAATGCACGAGGACCGGGAGCCGCGCCAGCAGGTCCACGATGGCGCGGCCCACATGGCCGCCGCCGAAGAGCGCCACCCGGCGCCAACCGTCCTGGGCGCCCAGCCGATTCGACAGACCGGCGATCGCTTGCGCATCCAGCCACTCGAAGCTCAGGAACACCACGCCGCCGCAGCACTGCCCCAGCGACGGGCCGAGCGCGAATCGCTGGCGCGGATCGATCACCCGCCCCGCCGCGAGCGCGGCGCGGGCGCGGGCGGTGGCGTCGAACTCCAGTTGTCCGCCGCCGATGGTGCCGACCACGTCGGAGGCCGTGACCGCCATCCACGCGCCAACCTCGCGCGGGCCGCTGCCCCGCACCTCGTCGACACGCACCAGCACCGCGGGCTCACGCGCGAGCCGCAGGGCCAGGGTTTGCCAGGGACGCATGAGACGCCGCCCGCCCCGCTCAGCTGCCCCGGTAGGTCGAATACGACCAGGGGCTGGCCAGCAAGGGCACGTGATAGTGGGCGCCGGGATCGGCGATGCCGAAGTCGAGCGGGACCTCGTCCAGGAAGGCCGGCTCGGGCAGCGTCACGCGCCGCGAGCGAAAGTAGTCCGCGACCTCGAACACCAGCCGGTAGCGGCCAACCTGCAAGGCGGCGCCCTCCAGCAGGGGGCCGTCCGCGCGGCCGTCGGCGTTCAGGGTCAGCACCTGCAGCAGACGCGGCTCGCCGGACTCGATGCGGTACAGCCGCACGGCCATGCCGCCGGCCGGGCTGCCGTGCATGGTGTCCAACACATGGGTGGTGAGCTTGCCCATCGGATGCTTTTGAAGAGATGGAAAGCGCAAAGTGTATACACTATCGGACACATGAACGCACGCGATCACGACGTCGGCGCTTCGGTCACCGAGCGCATCACCGCCTCCATCACGCAGGCGATCGTCGAGCGCCGCCTGATGCCCGGCACCAAGCTGGTCGAGCAGCAGCTCGCCGACATCTTCGACTGCTCCCGCACGCTGGTGCGCCAGGCGCTGAACCAGCTCAGCCGCGACCGGCTCGTGAAGCTGGAGCCCGCCCGCGGCGCCTTCGTCGCGCAGCCCAGCGTCGAGGAGGCGCGTCAGGTCTTCGAGGTTCGCAAGATGCTGGAAGCCGCCATGCTGGCCGACCTCTGTCAGCGCATCACTCCCCAGCAGATCCGTCAGCTGCGCAGCCACTTGAAGCAGGAGCGCGAGGCCGTCACCCGCACCGACGTCCCCGGCCGCACCCGGCTGCTGGCCGACTTCCACGTGGTGCTGGCACGCATGCAGGGCAACGAAGTGCTGGCGCAGCTGCTGACCGACCTGCTGTCGCGCAGCTCGCTGATCGCGCTCATGTACCAGAGCTCACATTCCGCCGCCGAGTCACAGGCCGAGCACGAAGCCATCGTCGACGCGCTCGAGGCCCGCGACAAGCGCGCGGCGCTGAAATTGCTCGATGCGCACCTCGGCAACGTCGAGGCCAACCTGCGACTCAATCCGCGCGTGCAGGACCTGAAGTCCGCGCTGCAAGGCTGAAGCCATGAAACCCGTCGTCTCTCCCGGCTACCCCCGCGACCTGATCGGCTACGGCGAACATCCGCCGCAGGCGCGATGGCCGGGCCAGGCCCGCATCGCCGTGCAGTTCGTCCTCAACTACGAGGAAGGCGGCGAGAACTCGGTGCTGCACGGGGACCCCGGCAGCGAGCAGTTCCTGTCGGAGATGTTCAACCCGGCGTCCTATCCGGCGCGGCACCTGAGCATGGAAGGGATCTACGAGTACGGCTCGCGGGTGGGCGTGTGGCGGCTGCTGCGCGAGTTCGAGCGCCGCGCCCTGCCGCTGACCGTCTTCGGCGTCTCGATGGCGCTGGAGCGGCACCCCGAGCTGACGAAGGCGCTGGTCGAGCTGCACCATGAGATCGCCTGCCACGGCTGGCGCTGGATTCATTACCAGGGCATGGACGAGGCCACCGAGCGCCAGCACATGGAGATCGGCATGGACATCCTCCAGCGCATGACCGGCGAGCGGCCGTCGGGCTGGTACACCGGCCGTGACAGCCCCAACACGCGCCGGCTCGTCGCCGATTTCGGCGGCTTCGAGTACGACAGCGATTACTACGGCGACGACCTGCCCTTCTGGCTCAACGTGCGCAAGAGCGACGGCGCGCTGGCGCCGCATCTGGTCGTGCCCTACACGCTGGATTGCAACGACATGCGCTTCGCGCTGCCGCAAGGTTTCAGCCACGGCGACGAGTTCTTCGAGTACCTGCGCGACAGCTTCGACGTGCTCTATGCCGAGGGCGCGGAGATGCCGCGGATGATGAGCATCGGCATGCACTGCCGGCTGCTGGGCCGCCCGGGCCGCATGCGCGCGCTGCAGCGCTTCCTCGACCACGTCGAGAAGCACGATCGCGTCTGGGTCTGCCGCCGCGTCGACATCGCCCGCCACTGGCGCGCCACGCATCCCTTCGATGCCGACAAGGCCTTTGTCTGGGGCTGATCCCGCCATCGCGACACACGCCCGCACGACCTCGCCGGATCCTCGATCATGACCGCCATCCGCCTCAGCCTTCCCCTTCTCAACGCCGCCGACGCGGACGGTTTCGTCGCGCTGCTGGACGGCGTGTACGAGCACTCGCCCTGGATCGCCGAACGCGCCTTCTCGGCGCGGCCGGCCGACGGCTTCGCAAGCCTGGCGGCGCTCAAGCTCGCGCTGGCGGACGTGGTCCGCCACGCCGCGATCGACGAGCAGCTCGGTTTGATCCGCGCCCACCCGGAGCTCGCCGGCAAGGCGATGGTGTCGAAGACGCTGACGGCAGAGTCCACGAACGAGCAGAGCAAGGCCGGTCTGACCGATTGCACGCCGGACGAGTTCGCGCGCTTGCAGCAGCTCAACGCCGACTACAACGCGCGCTTCGGCTGGCCCTTCATCCTGGCGGTGCGCGGACCGCGCGGCGACGGCCTGTCGCGCGCGCAGATCATCGAAACCTTCGCCCGTCGCCTGAACGCGCATCCGGACATCGAGCGCGCCGAGTGCCTGCGCAACATCCATCGCATCGCCGAGATCCGGCTGAACGACAAGTTCGGCGTCACGCCGACGCTGGGCAATCAGGTCTGGGACTGGGCGGAGTCGCTCGCGCGCTTCTCCGATCCCGGCTATGCCGAGCACGGTCAGCTGACGACGCTCTACCTGACCGAGGCGCATCGCGCGGCGGCGGCGCAGCTCGCCGACTGGATGCGGGAGTGCGGCTTCGACGAGGTGTCCATCGACGCGGTCGGCAATGTCGTCGGCGTCTATCACGGCGAGAATCAGGACAAACCTCGGCTGCTCACCGGTAGCCATTACGACACGGTCCGCAATGGCGGGAAGTACGACGGCCGGCTCGGCATCCTCGTGCCCCTGATCTGCGTGCGCGAGCTGCATCGTCAAGGCCGTCGCCTCAAACACGGGCTGGAGGTCATCGGCTTCAGCGAGGAGGAGGGCCAGCGCTACAAGGCGACCTTCCTCGGCTCCAGCGCGCTGGTGGGTCGCTTCGACCCGGCGTGGCTGGATCAGGCCGATGCGGACGGCGTCGTCCTGCGCGACCTGATGCGCGACGCGGGACTGCCCGGGACGATGGAGGCGATCCAGGCGCTGAGACGAGATCCCTCGCGCTATCTGGGCTTCGTCGAGGTCCACATCGAGCAGGGACCGGTGCTCAACGAGCTGGACCTGCCCTTGGGCATCGTCACCTCGATCAACGGCAGCATCCGCTATGTCGGCGAGCTGCGCGGGCTGGCCTCGCACGCGGGCACGACGCCGATGGGTCGACGCCGCGACGCCGCCGCCGCGGTGGCGGAGCTGATCCTCTTCGTCGAGGAACGCGCCGGCGCCGTGCCGGAGGTCGTCGGCACCGTGGGCCAGCTGCAGGTGCCCAACGGCTCGATCAACGTGATCCCGGGCCGGTGCCGATTCAGCCTGGATCTGCGCGCGACCACCGACGCCGCACGCGATGCGCTCGATGCCGACGTGCGAGCCAAACTCGCCGAGATCTGCGAGCGTCGCGGCCTCACCTTCACGCTCGAGCGCACCGAAACCGCCGCCGCCGCGCCCAGCGATGCCGCTTGGCAGGCGCGCTGGGAACGCGCGGTGAGCGCGCTGGGGCTCCCCATCCACCGCATGCCCTCCGGCGCCGGCCACGACGCGATGAAGCTGCATCAGGCGATGCCGCAGGCCATGCTGTTCCAGCGCGGCCTGAACCTGGGCATCAGCCACAACCCGCTGGAGGCCGTCAGCAACGACGACACCGAGCTCTGCGTGCAGGCCTTCCAGGCGCTGCTCGATGCGCTCTGAGCGTCGTCCTCATCCTCGTCCCGTCGGCGCTCCGGCCCCGGCCCTCGCCTTCGCTCGGACCAGCTCCTCCGCGAATCTGCCGCCACCGTTTTGAGTTGAATCGACCATGACTGCCACGCCCGCTCATCAAGCCCATTACGACGCGCTCGACGCCTGGATCGACGCGCATTTCGACGAGCAGGTCCGCTACCTGCAAGCGCTGGTGCGCGTGCCCACCGACACGCCGCCCGGCAACAACGCGCCGCATGCGGCGCGCACCGCCGAGCTGCTCGCCGCCATGGGCTACGAGGCGGAGCAGCATCCGGTGCCGCAGGCCGAGGTGCGCGAGTACGGCCTGGAGTCGCTGACCAACTTGATCGTGCGGCGCCGCTTCGATGAGCAAGGGCCGGTGATCGCGCTGAATGCGCATGGCGATGTGGTCCCCCCCGGCGAGGGCTGGACCCACGATCCCTATGGCGCGGAAATCGACGGCGGCCAGCTCTACGGCCGCGCGTCGGCGGTGAGCAAGAGCGACTTCTCGACCTACACCTTCGCGCTGCGGGCGCTCGAGGCGCTGCGGGCGCAGGGCGTCGCGCTGCGCGGCGGCGTCGAGCTGCACTTCACCTACGACGAGGAATTCGGCGGCGAGCTGGGCCCCGGCTGGCTGCTCAAGCAAGGCCTGACCCGGCCTGACTTCCTGCTCGCCGCGGGCTTCAGCTACCAGGTCGTGACGGCACACAACGGCTGCCTGCAGATGGAGGTCACGGTACACGGCCGCATGGCGCATGCCGCGATTCCCGACACCGGCGTCGACGCGCTGCAGGGCGCCGTCGTGATCCTGAACGCGCTTTATGCGCGCAATGCCGAGTACAAGAAAGTCACGTCCCAGGTGGAAGGCATCAAGCATCCCTACCTGAACGTCGGCCGCATCGAGGGCGGCACCAACACGAACGTGGTGCCGGGCAAGGTCGTGCTCAAGCTCGATCGCCGGATGATTCCCGAGGAGGATCCGGTCGTCGTCGAGGCCGAGATCCGCGACACCATCGCCCAGGCCGCGGCGAGCGTCGCCGGCATCACGGTCGATGTGCGGCGACTGCTGCTGGCGCGCTCGCTGAAGCCGCTGCCCGGCAACCAGCCGCTGGTGGAGGCCTTGCAGCGTCACGGGGAGGCCGTCTTCGGCGAGCCCATCCCGACCTCGGGCACGCCGCTGTACACCGACGTGCGCCTGTATGGGGAGCACGGCATCCCGGCGGCGATCTACGGCGCGGGTCCGCGCACCGTGCTGGAGTCCCACGCCAAGCGCGCCGACGAGCGCGTCGATCTGGCCGATCTGCGCCGCGCGACCCAGGTCGTCGCCCGCACGCTCCTCGACCTGCTGCGCAAGTCCTGACCCCAATCTGGCGCGCGATGCACCCAGAACGTGCTTCGCGTTTTGTATACAAAGCACGGCACGATCTGCATACATTGACGGATGCGTGGCGATCGGCCGTCGCAAACGATTGGGTACGCCATATGGCGTATGCGGCGTGAAGATGGCATGACGGTTGCGTTGGTCTTCCCTGTTGATTCACAGGAGACCACGATGCTTGCAACCCGCCGCGGCGTTCTGCGCCAGGCCGCCCTCGCGCTGAGCCTGATGACCGGCCTCGTCGCCCAGGCCCAGGCTCAGACCACGCCGATCAAGTTCCAGCTGGACTGGCGCTTCGAGGGTCCCTCGGCGCTGTTCCTCCTGCCCGTCGCCAAGGGCTACTTCAAGCAGGAGAAGCTGGACGTGGCCGTCGATGCGGGCAACGGCTCCGGCGGCGCGGTGCTGCGGGTGGCCTCGGGCGCCTACGACCTGGGCTTCGCCGACATGGCGGCGCTGATGGAATTCCACGCCAACAATCCGGACGCGCCGTCCAAGCCGGTGGCCGTGATGATGGTCTATAACAACACGCCGGCCGCGGTGCTCGCGCTGAAGAAGAGCGGCATCAAGTCCCTGCAGGAGCTCGCCGGCAAGAAGCTCGGCGCGCCGGCTTTCGACGCCGGGCGGCGCGGCTTCCCGGTGCTGGCCAAGGCCAACCGGATCGGCCCGGTGCAATGGATCAGCATGGATCCGCCGCTGCGCGAGACCATGCTCGCGCGCGGCGACGTGGACGCGATCACCGGCTTCTCCTTCACCTCGCTGCTGAGCCTGGAGGCGCGCGGCGTGAAGGCCTCCGATGTCGTCGTCTTCCCCTATCCGGATCACGGCGTGAAGCTCTACGGCAACGCGATCATCGCCTCGCCCAAGTTCATCAAGGAACACCCCGAGCAGCTCAAGGCCTTCCTGCGCGCCTTCGCCAAGGGCGCCAAGGAAGTCATGGCCAATCCCGACGCCGCCATCGCCTACGTGAAGGAGCGCGACGGCATCGCCAACGCGGACCTGGAGAAGCGCCGCCTACGCATGGCCATCGACGCCGTCATCGCCAGCCCGGACGCGCGCGCCGAGGGCTTCGGCCAGATCGCCGTGCCGCGCATGAGCCTGATGGCCAGCCAGGTCTCCGACGCCTACGGCACCAAGACCCGCGTCGATCCGATCGCCGTGTGGAACGGCAGCTTCCTGCCCTCGGCCGCCGAGCTGAACGTCCTGCCGCCGGCGAAGAAGTGAGCGCCATGTCCACGCCCTCGGTCGAGCCCTTCGTCGCACCCGTCGTCCCGCCCTTCGTCGCGCCTTTTGTCGAGTTCCGCGATGTCTGGCTCGCCTACAACGACGAGCTGCTGGCGCAGGGCAAGTTCGCCGTCGAGGCCATCGACCTGCAGGTCGGGCGCGGCGAGTTCATCGCCATCGTCGGCCCCTCGGGCTGCGGCAAGTCGACCTTCATGAAGCTCAGCACCGGCTTGAAGGCGCCTTCGCGCGGCGAGATCCGCGTCGACGGCCGCACGGTCCACGGCCCGCTGAAGATCAGCGGCATGGCCTTTCAATCGGCCTCGCTGCTGCCCTGGCGGACGACGCTGGCCAACGTGATGCTGCCGCTGGAGATCGTCGAGCCCTTCCGCTCGGAGCTGAAGTCGCGCCGCAAGGAATTCGAGGAACGCGCTCGCGCGCTGCTGGCACGCGTCGGCTTGGCCGGCTACGAGGACAAGTTCCCGTGGCAGCTCTCGGGCGGCATGCAGCAGCGCGCCAGCATCTGCCGCGCGCTGATCCATGAGCCGCAGCTGCTGCTGCTCGACGAGCCCTTCGGCGCGCTGGACGCGTTCACGCGCGAGGAGCTCTGGTGCATCCTGCGCGACCTGCAGGCCGCCCAGGGTTTCAACGTGATCCTGGTGACCCACGACCTGCGCGAGTCGGTCTTCCTGGCCGACACCATCTACGTGATGAGCAAGAGCCCCGGCCGCATCCAGCTGCGCCGCGAGGTGCCGCTGCCGCGTCCGCGTGATCTGGAGATCACCTACACGCCGGCCTTCGGCGACATCGTTCACGAGCTGCGCGGCCACATCGGCGCGATGAAGCGCCAGGGTGCGGAGGTGGCGCAATGAGCACCGACGTCCGCCGCCGCGCCGCCTTCCAGCTCAAGCGCCACGCGCACTGGCTGCTGCTCATCGTCATCCTGTTGCTGTGGCAAAGCGTATGCGGCTTCTTCGAGGTCTCCGAGTACCTTTTCCCCAGCCCGTGGCGCATCGGCGAGCAGCTCGTCGAGCATCACGCCGTCATCCTGGCCCACGCCTGGCGCAGCTACTGGGTGACGATGCTGGGCTTCGCGCTGTCCATCGTGGTGGGCGTGCTGCTGGGCTGCCTGATGGGATCCTCGCGGCTGGCCTATGCCGCGATGTATCCGCTGATGACGGGCTTCAACGCCCTGCCCAAGGCGGCCTTCGTTCCCATCCTCGTGGTGTGGTTCGGCATCGGCGCGGGCCCGGCGGTGCTGACCGCCTTCCTGATCAGCTTCTTCCCCATCATGGTCAACATCGCCACCGGCCTGGCCACGCTGGAGCCGGAACTGGAGGACGTGCTGCGCGTGTTGGGCGCGCGTCGGCGGGACATCCTCTGGAAGGTCGGCCTGCCGCGCTCGATGCCCCACTTCTTCGGCGCGCTCAAGGTCGCCATCACCCTGGCCTTCGTCGGCACCACCGTGTCCGAGATGACCGCCGCCAACGAGGGCATCGGCTATCTGCTGGTGTCGGCCGGCTCGTCGATGCAGATGGGCCTGGCCTTTGCCGGCCTGGTCGTGGTCGGCGCGATGGCCATGGCCATGTATGAGCTCTTCGCCGTCGTCGAGCGCCGCCTGACCGGCTGGGCGCATCGAGGCCAGCCTTCGTGAGGGTCACAGCCCTCCCCGCCCTCCCCGCACTTTCCCCGGCTTTACTTCCCGCAGTACTCCCACAACGATTCCAACCCAAACGGAGCAGCTCCATGAATCACAAGCCCACCGGCCAGCGCGTCGGCAAACGCCTCCCGCTCGCCCTCCTGCCGCTGGCCGCGGTCCTCGCCCTGTCCGGCAACGCGCAGGGGCAGAGCAGCGTCTCGCTCTACGGCCTGATGGACGTGAGCGTCGGCACCAGCAAGAACCCCGGCGCGACCACCAGCGTCAAGGGCGTGGACAGCGGCAAGATGAGCACCAGCTTCATCGGCTTCAAGGGCAACGAGGACCTGGGCGACGGCCTGAGCGCCTTCTTCCAGCTCGACGCCTTCCTGCGCGCCGACGCCGGCCAGCAGGGCCGTTTCAACGGCGACGCCTTCTGGGCCCGCAACGCCTTCGTCGGCCTGCGCAGCAAGGACTTCGGCGACATCAAGCTGGGCCGCAACACCACGCCGCTGTTCGTGGCCACGCTCAGCTTCAATCCCTTCGGCGACAGCTTCGGCTACTCGCCCAGCATCCGCCACATCTTCTCCAGCAACACGACGACCGGGGACTCGGGCTGGAGCGATTCGGTGCTCTACACGACGCCGCTGATCTCCGGCTTCAGCGGCACCGCCTTCGTCGCCGCGGGCGAAGGCGCCGGCGGCCGCAACACCGGGCTGAGCGGGCAGTACAACGCGGGCGGACCGTTCGCGGCTTCGCTGGTGTTCCAGAAGGTCGCCAAGGACGGCGCGACCGCGGTGGACGACACCAAGACCTGGCTGGGCAGCGTGTCCTACGACTTCGGCGTGGTGAAGCTGTTCGGACAGATCGGCAAGGTCGACAACACGACTCGCCACGTGGACTACAAGATCTACGAGGTCGGCGGCGCCATCCCCGTCGGCGTGGGCAAGCTGCTGGCGCAGTACGGGCAGATCTCGCCCAGCGTCGGGGCCAAGCGCCAGACCGTCACCGCCGGCTACGACCATTGGCTGTCCAAGCGCACCGACGTCTACGCGGTGGCAATGCTGGACAAGCTGACCGGACAGTCGAACGGCAACAGCGTCTCGGTCGGCGTGCGCCATCGGTTCTGACCCGCGGCGCCGCACGTCGCACGTCGCGGTGGGCGAAGCAGGGCGGTTCAGAGCGGCCGAAGGCCACTCCGGGCTGCGCCTAGAATGCGCCGCCATGCGCTTCGCCGCCCGCACTCCCCTCGCTCGCTGGATGGTCGTCCTGACCTTCTGGCTGGCGGCGTTGCTGCCGGCGGTGTCGATGGCGGCCCGCGCGCTGGACCAGGACATCGTGCCCTGGGCGCCCGTCTGCGGCCCCAGCTTCAATGCGCTGGGGGCGAGCGCCGATTCCGGCAGATCCAGCGCTGACACCGCGGCGATCGCCAGCGCCGCCAACGACGCACCCACCGGCGGCGCGATCGATCAGGAGCACTCGCTGCTCCAGCACTGCCCGTTCTGCCATCTGCATCAGGACGCGCTTCCGCTTCCTCCGACCCACGAGGTCGCGCCGCTGCGCACCGAGCTGCGTCACGGCCTGCCCGAGCGCTTCTTCAGCGCCTCGGTCACCGCGCATGCCTGGCGCGCGGCGCCGGCACGGGCGCCTCCTCTGACGGCCTGAGCCCGTCGCGGCGATCCCGCCGCGCCTTCTCGCCGACCGCGCCCGCGCCTGGCCGTCCCCCGACGCGCCCGAGCGCCCCGCGTCCGCGAGCCCTCGACCGTCGGAGTTTCCTTTCATGCACAGCATTCCCCGTGCGCGCGTCTGCGCGCTGACGGTGCTCGCGTCGCTCATCGCCACCGCCTATGCGGCCGATGAGGCCGGCACCACCGCGTCCTCTTCCTCGTCGTCGTCGCCCTCGAGCGCAGCCTCGTCGTCGGCGACCCCACCCCCGACCGCGGCGAGCACCCGAACACTCGGCGTCGTCCGCGTCGACGGCGCGGCGCCGACCTCGCTGCCCAGCCGCATCCCCACGACGATGGAGGGCCTGACCGGCGAGGACATCGCCCGCGACATCAACGCCACCGACGCCGAGGACGCGCTGAAGTACCTGCCCAGCCTGCTGGTGCGCAAGCGCTACATCGGCGACTACAACCACGCGGTGCTGTCCACCCGTGCCTCGGGCACCGGCAACAGCGCCCGCTCACTGGTCTATGCGGACGGCATCCTGCTGTCCAACCTGCTGGGCAACGGCGCGACCTATGCGCCGCGCTGGGGCCTGGTGTCGCCCGAGGAGATCAGCCGCGTCGACGTGATGTACGGGCCGTTCTCTGCCGCGTACCCGGGCAATGCGGTCGGTGCCGTCGTCGACTACCAGACCCGCATGCCGACACGCTTCGAGGCCCATGCGCGCGTCGGCTACAGCCATCAGCCGCGCTCCTTCCTCGGCGGCGACCGCAGCTATGACGCCCAGCAGGCCAGCGCCTCCATCGGCAGCGCCCAGGGCGCGTTCTCCTGGTGGCTGCACGTCGGCCGCACCGACAGCGAGGGCCCGCCGCAGACCTTCGCGACCAAGCTGCTGAGCAGCGGCGCACCGGTCGTCGACGGCAAGGTCGGCGGCGTGACGGCGATCCCGGTGAGCGGCGCGGTCCAGGCCCTGAATCGCAGCAACCAGCCCTGGCTGATGGTCGGCAGCGGCACGCAGTACGCCACGGTGCAGGACCAGGCCAAAGTGAAGCTCGCCTACGACCTGGACGCCGGGCTGCGCGCGATGTATGTCTTCGGGCTGTGGAGCAACCGCTCGGACGGGAGCTCGCGCAGCTTCCTCACCGATGCGAAGGGCCAGACCATCGACCATCGCAGCAGCGGCGGGTTGAGCCAGCCGGTGATCATCGACGGCAAGGGCTACACGCTGGGCGCCAGCGACTTCCCGCAGACGCGCGATGAGCTCGAGCACCGGATGCATGCGGTGTCGCTGAAGCGGCGCGTGCGGGACGGCTTGGGCTGGGAGTTGTCCGGCAGCCTGTACGACTACCAGTCCGACCGCTCGCGCGCCTATGCGCCGACGGTGGCGACGCTGCCGCAGGCGGGACGCCTCACGGACCAGGGCGGGACCGGTTGGAGCACGCTCGCCGCGAAGACCACCTGGACGCCGGAGGGCAGCGACCACACCATCGACGCGGGGCTGTCGCAGGAGCGCTATCGGCTGCGGACGCGGGTGTTTGCGCTCGACGATTGGCGGCGAGGCGCGCCTGGCGCGCAGACCTCGCGCTTCGACGGGGACACGCAGCTGCGATCGGTCTTCGCGCAGGATGCGTGGGCCTTCGCGCCGGACTGGACGGCGGTGCTCGGCCTGCGCGGCGAGCGCTGGCAGGCCTTTGACGGCATCACGCAGTCGGGCGTCAACACGCTGATGCATCCGCGGCGCGCGCAGACCGCGTGGTCACCCAAGGCCGCGCTGTCCTATGGACTGGGCGAGCACTGGGTGCTGAAGGCCAGCACCGGTCGCGCGGTCCGTTTCCCCACGGTGAGCGAGCTGTATCAGGGAGGCTTCAACGCCAAGGGCGAGGCCATCAACAACAACCCGGATCTGAAGCCCGAGCGCAGCTGGACCAGCGAGCTCAGCGCCGAGTGGACCGGTCAGGGGCGCGATGGTTTGCGGATCACGCTGTTCCATGAGGACAGCCGGGATGCGCTGTACTCGCAGCTCAACGTCGCGACGAATGCGAACACGGTGCAGAACATCGATCACATCCGGACGCGAGGGGTGGAGCTCAGCGGCACGGCGACGGTGCGGCCGCGCTGGACGGTGACCGGCAGCGTGACCTTCGCGGATTCGGTGATCCTGGCGAATGCGGGCTATGCGACGGTGCCAGGCGACACGGTGGGCAAATGGCAGCCGCGCGTGCCGCGCTGGCGGGCGACGCTGCTCACGCAATGGCAGGCGACCGATGCCCTGAATCTGAGCGTGGGCGCGCGCTACAGCGGGCGGCAGTTCAGCACGCTGGACAACAGCGATCCGAACGGATTCGCGTACATGAGCGCGAGCAAGTACTTCAGCGTCGATGCGCGCGCGCAGTGGAAGATCGATCGCCAGTGGACGCTCGCGGCCGGCGTAGACAACCTCAACAACTACCAGTACTGGAACTTCCATCCGTATCCGGGACGGACGTTCCAGGTGGAAGTGCGGTGGGATTACTAGCGCGACGAGCGCGTCAGGCGGGCAGGCCCTCGCCTGACCAGTTCCGCGCGACGTGGACAACGCGTTCGATCTGGAGCTTCGGCGGTGGCAGGCGATAGTGCACGCGGTAATTGCGCTTGACTGGCAGGATGCGAATCTCACCAGTGTCGGTCGGCGTGCCGATGCCGGGGAACTCCTCAAGCAGTCGGAACTTCTCAGAGAACTCCTCGAACATCCTCTCGGCCGCGATGGGGTTGTCTTCCTCGATCCGGCCAATGATGGCGGCCAAATCGCGACGCGCCCGCCTCGTCAGGACCGCGCTCATGGCTTCGACGGCTGATCTTTCGACCTTGCCGCTGCGAAGCGTTCGCGGAACTCCCTCTCCACCTCATCGAGCGACACCGTCGGCTCCAACATGCCCGAGCGAATGCCTTCGCGCACGAGACGGTACTCGTATGCCCTCCAGCTATTCGGATCGAAGAACTCGGGGCTATTGATAAACAGTGCTTCGTTCATCAGTCGAAGGGCGTACTCCTCGACCGAGAAATGCAACGCGATGGGGGACTTGCGCAGACGTTCCATCATCTCCGCATTGATCGTCAGAGTCAGCTTGGACGGCGCTGATGCCTGTGCGTCCGCAGCACTGCGGTCGCCTCCGCGACCCGCCAGTTCTTCCTGCACGTCCTTCAAAGGAAGACCTCGGCCACGCGCGAGCGACTCCTGGCTCTCGCGCACCAGGCGGTACTCGCGCGCCTCCTCGTTGTCCGGATCGAAGAACTCCGGGCTGTTGATGAAGACGGCCTCCTCGATCAGCCACTCGACGTGCTCGTCGAGAGAGAGATTCGAAGCCGCCGCGCCCGCTTCCAGCTTGCGCAGCAGCGCCGCATCGATGCGGAGGGTCAAGGTGGCGGTCTCGGGCTTGGTCATCGGGAGGCGGACATAGGTCGGGTCCAGGAGGGCAACCATTTTGCACCTGCACTTTCTTGAAGAAGGGATGCACCATTCTTGAAGCGCTTTGTCCCGTCGCCATCGGCCCCAACACCGTTCGGACCGCTTCACCGACTTGAACGTGTCAGCGCCCGCCGCCCCCTTCCCCACCCGAATCGAGCGCAAGTCCGCGCCACGTCTGCAAACCCGTCTCGCCAGCGACATCTCGAAGACCACCCACTTGTGCGAGTCGCATCAGCCACACGCCCGGCAAGCCCTGCGCGTTTGCCCGCCCTGACGAACGACACCCCCTGTCGACAGGGGCACAATCCTGCGCCACCGCCCCGTGGCCACGAGCCCCGCGGCGGCGTCCTCGACTCTCAGGAGCTCATCGCATGAATGCCTGTCTCTCGCTGACCGCCGCGCTGGTGGTCGGACTCGGCAGCACCGTCGTCGCCCACGCGCAGACCGGCGCCTCGACGACCGCCGCCCCTTCTACGTCATCCACGTCGACCGCCCCCGCGCAAGGCCTGACCTATCCGGTCACCCGCAAGGTCGACCAGACCGACAACTACCACGGCACCGTCGTCGCCGACCCCTATCGCTGGCTCGAGGACGACAACAGCGCCGACACCAAGGCCTGGGTCCAGGCCGAGAACGCGGTCACCGAGAAGTTCCTCGGCGCCATGCCCCAGCGCCTGCCCACCCGCAAGCTCTACACCGAGCTCTACAACTTCGAGAAGTTCGGCGTCCCCTACAAGGAAGGCGGCCGATACTTCTGGAGCCGCAACGACGGCCTGCAGCAGCAATCGGTGCTCTACACCGCCCGCACGCTGAAGGACACCCCGCAGGTCGCGCTCGACCCCAACACCCTGTCCAAGGACGGCACCGTCGCCCTGACCGGCACCGCCGTGTCCAGGGACGGCCGCCTGATGGCCTACGGCATCGCCGGCGCCGGCTCCGACTGGCAGACCTGGAAGGTCCGCGACCTGGAGACGGGCAAGGACCTGCCCGACACCATCGAATGGGTGAAGTTCTCGATGGCGTCCTGGACGCCGGACGGCAAGGGCTTCTTCTACGCCCGCTACGACGCGCCCAAGGCCGGCGAGGCGCTCACCGGGACCAACTACTTCCAGAAGGTCTACTACCACCGCCTGGGCACGCCGCAGTCCGCCGACGCGCTGGTGCTGGAGAACCCGGCCGAGAAGCAATGGGGCTTCGGCACCGAGGTCACCGATGACGGCCGCGTCGCGCTGATCACCATCAGCCGCGGCACCGAGCACGCCAACGGCCTGATGGTCCTCCCGCTGGACGGCCACGGCGGCTACGCCGGCGCCAAGCCCATCCCCGTCACGCTGAGCTTCGACGCCGAGTACTCGCCCGTGGTGCTCGACGGCCAGCGCCTGATCGTCAAGACCGACAAGGACGCGCCGCGCGGCCGCCTGATCGCGATCGACCTGGACAAGGACTGGAAGGCCAAGGACGCCAAGACCTGGACCACGCTGGTGCCCGAGACCAAGGACGCGCTGTCCCAGGCCAGCGGCGTCGGCGGCCAGCTGCTGCTGAGCTATCTGCAGGACGCCTCGACCCTGGTGCGCGTGCACGCGCCCAGCGGCAAGCCGGTGCGCGACATCAAGCTGCCCGGCGTGGGCACCGCGTCCGGCTTCGGCGGCAAGTGGAACGACGCCGAGACCTTCTTCCTCTACACCGGCCTGACCACCCCCGCCGAGATCTGGCGCCTGGACGCCCGCACCGGCAAGGCCGAGCTGTTCAAGCGCACCAAGACCGCCTTCGACGCCGACCAGTTCGAGAGCAAGCGCGTCTTCGTCACCAGCAAGGACGGCACCCGCTTCCCGATCTTCATCGCCCACCGCAAGGGCCTGAAGCTCGACGGCAACAATCCGACGCTGCTCTACGGCTACGGCGGCTTCAACGTCGCGATGACGCCGGGCTACAACGTCACCGCCGCGACCTGGATGAAGATGGGCGGCGTCTACGTGCTGGCGGTGCTGCGCGGCGGCGGCGAGTACGGCTCCGAGTGGCACGAGGCCGGCACCAAGCTGCGCAAGCAGAACGTGTTCGACGACTTCATCTCGGCCGGCGAATGGCTGGTGGCCAACAAGTACACGCAGCCCGCGAAGCTCGCCGTCAACGGCGGCTCCAACGGCGGCCTGCTGGTGGGCGCGGTGGTCAACCAGCGTCCGGACCTGTTCGGCGCCGCGGTGCCGCAGGTCGGCGTGATGGACATGCTGCGCTTCCACAAGTTCACCATCGGCTGGGCGTGGATCTCGGACTACGGCAGCTCGGAGAATCCGGATGAGTTCCAGGCGCTGATCAAGTACTCCCCGCTGCACACGATCAAGAGCGGCCAGCGCTATCCGGCGATCATGGTGACCACCGGCGATCATGACGACCGCGTCGTCCCCGCCCACAGCTTCAAGTACACCGCGACGCTGCAGGCGGCCGACACCGGCCCCGCGCCCAAGCTGATCCGCATCGAGACGCAGGCCGGCCACGGCGCCGGCAAGCCGACCTCCAAGATCATCGAGGAGCGCGCCGACATGCTGGCCTTCATCGCCAATACCTTCGGCGTCGATGTGAAGTAAGGCGTCAACGACGACGAGCGCGCCGAGGCGCGCGCTCCCAGGCCCGGCCCGTGTTCGACGCGCCGGGCTCTTTTTCGACCGCACCCCGCGTGAACCGGGAATGTCTGACGGCAACTGAACCCGCCTCGTCGAATGGAGCGATTCATGCCTGTCACCTCCCGCTTGGCCCGATCCGCCACCCCCATGGCCCTGAACTTCGAGGACGACGTCGATCGCGTCGACGACATCGATGAGGTGGAGAAGGTCGCCCCGGCGCCCCACCAGTTGGAATATCAGCTGCGAGAGGAGCTTGCGATGGACCAATCCGCGAATGCGTACGCGTCCATGCTCTGGCTGCGACACCAACGTCGCAATGGCGAGCTGGACGCTCGAGGTCATCTCGATCAACTGCTCGCCGTCATGGGGGACGCGGACCTCAGCTCGACGCGGCGCACGGCGCGCCTCTACCTGCACGAGCTGTCGACGCTGAAGGCCGGCATGACCAGGCTACCCTTCCTTCCGGCGAGGCGCTGGCCGGAAAACATGGTCGCGGTCGCCCTGGCATCCACGCGTCCCGCGTCGATGACTCGCACCCTCTGGTTCGAGGATGCGGAGCGCGCGGGCGCGATCCAGCGCTGGATCTCGCGTGTGACCCAGTTCGCGGCGCACGATCTCATCCGGTCAGACCGATGCGCGGGTCTGCTGCTGGACGTGGCTTCTGGCCTGCCCTTGCCGCACAAGGCGCTGCAGCAAGGCAACACGGCCTTCAGCGAGTTCGGCGCCGTCATGGACGGCTACGTCGCAGCGGCTCAGGCCGGCGTCATCACGCATGGCGATCTGGTCTCGCTGTTCCAGGCGCCTGTCCCGCGCCACGCCGGGGACGGCTCGGCGCCGGTCCGACAGACCTTGCTGGGCGCGCTTCAGGAAGAGAGTCATTCCGTCGCTCTTGCCCTCTTCAAAGGCGCCGCCAGGAGCGCGCACGACTGCGGCGCCTTGACCGGCGCAGAGTTCCAGCGCGTGATCAGTGAGCAAACCGTTCCACTGCCCACTGCACCGACGCCCCGGAAATAGCCGCGAAATCCGGCCAGTTGTTTGGCCGGATTTGGGGCCTGTTCTTCTCGGCTCGACTTCTTTGCCGACGGCGATGATGCGAAGCATGAAGACACGCCGCAGCCTCCTCTCCCCGCAGACCACGCCCCCGCGTCCCTGCTCGCGGAGTCCAGGACCGGCGCACGCGCCTCGCCCCAGGCGCTGAGCTTCGCCCCTTCGTCCAAGCGCCCAGGCCGCGTCCCTCCGGGGTCGCCTCATGGCCGGCGCTCATGCGCTCCTCATTCGCCACGCCGCAGCGCCACGCTCCCGCAGTTCGGAGCGTTCAGGCGGCGTCCACAGCGCTCTTGCCCGATCCCGTCCACGCGGGGTCGGGCACTTTTTTTCATCGAACGGCTTCTTCGATCAGCGCTTCTCCAGCGCGTAGGCCCGCACCGTATCGCCCGGCCTCGTCCCCGTGGACCCGTGCCCGCCAGCCGCCACCAGCAGGTACTGCCGACCGTCCGCGCCCAGATAGGTCATCGGCGTCGCCTGGCCGCCGGCGGGCAGACGGTCCTCCCAGAGTTGGCGACCGTCCTCGACGTCATAGGCGCGCACGTAGTCGTCCATGCTGCCGGACAGGAAGGCCACGCCGCCGGCCGTCAGCAGCGGTCCGCCCAGGTTGGGCACGCCCAAGCGCAGCTTCAGCGGCACCGGCGAGAGATCGCGCACCGTGCCGTTGCGATGGCGCCAGACCACCCGACCCGCGTTCAGGTCCACGCCCGCCACCGTCCCCCAGGGCGGCGTCTGGCACGGGATGCCCAGCGGCGATGTGAACGGCTTCATCCGCGACGCGAAGGGCGCGCCGAAGTTCTCGTTGAGCGCCGGCAGCGATCCGCTGGGCGGGCCCTTGTCCTGGACCAACAAGCTCGTGTCATCCCGCCGCGGCACCAGTTGCGAGGTGAAGGCCAGCACCGCCGGCGTCGTGAACGCGATGCCGCGCTGCGGGTCCACCGCAATGCCGCCCCAGTTGAAGACGCCGAAGTTACCCGGGTTCACGATGGAACCCTGCGTGGATGGCGGCGTGAAGCGGCCCTCGTAGCGCAGCCGGTGGAAGGCGATGCGGCACCAGAGCTGATCGAACATCGTCACGCCCCACATGTCGCGCTCGGTGAGCTCGGGCGGATTGAAGGAGATGGCGGAGACCGGCTGCGTCGGCGCCGTGAAGTCGCCCGCCGCCGCGCCCTGCGGCGCCGGCGTCTCGGTGACCGGGAAGATCGGCTTGCCGTCGCGCCGATCCAGCACGAAGAGCTCGCCCTGCTTGGTCGCCTGCACCAGCGCCGGCACGCGCCGCCCGCCCACCGTCAGGTCGACCAGGGTCGGCTGCGCGGGGACGTCGTAATCCCAGAGGTCGTGATGCACCGTCTGAAAGACCCAGCGCACCCGACCGGTCGCGAGCGCCAGCGCCACCACCGCCGACGAGTGCCGCTCCACCGCCGGCGAGCGCTTGCCGCCCCACTGGTCCGGCGGCTGGTTGCCCATCGGCAGATAGACCAGTCCCAGCCCCTCGTCGACGCTGGCGATGGACCAGCTGTTGGGCGAGCTAGGCGTATAGCTGCGGCCGGGCGGCAGCGGGGCGGTTTCCTCCGGATTCGCCGAATCCCAGTTCCAGACCAGGGCGCCGGTCTCGACGTCGTAGGCGCGGATGACGCCGGACTGTTCTTTCGTCGACGCGTTGTCCAGCACCGTCCCGCCGACGATCACCAGCTGTCGAGTGACCACCGGGGGCGAGGTCGAGTAGTAAGCCCCGGCTCGGACGTTGGGCATGCCCGCCCAGAGGTCGACCGCGCCCGACCGGCCGAAGCGGGGGCAGGTCTTGCCGGTGGCGGGGTCCAGCGCGATGAGCCGGCCGTCCGCGGTCGGCATGAAGAGCTTGGAGACGCAGGCGGTCGGGTCTGATACCGGCGCCGATGCCTGCGTCGATGCCGGCGTGCTGACCGAGCTGGCCGTGGCCCCGGTCGACTCCGCGGGCGGCTGGTACGACAAGCCGCGACAGGTCAGGTGCTGCAGCGCCAGTCCGCCCTTGACCTGCGGGTCGTAGCGCCACAGCTCGCGTCCGGTGGTGGCATCCAGCGCCATCACCTGCTGATGCGGCGTGCACAGGAACAGGCGCTCGCCGACCTTCAGCGGGGTGACCTCGAAGGTCGTTTCTTCCGGATCGCCGGGTCGCCCGCGCCGGTCGCCGGTGTGGATCTCCCAGGCGAGCTTCAAGTCGCCGACATTGGCGGCGGTGATCTGCTGGAGCGGCGAGTAGCGCTGGCCGTAGCCAGTGCGGCCGTAGGCGTGCCACTCGCCCTCGGGGACGCCGGCGGGTTCGCTACCGCTCGCGGCGGGACTTGGCGCCGACGCGGCGTCCGGCGATGCCGGAACGCCAGGCGCCGCCGGCATCCGCCCCTCCACCGCATGCACATCGCGGGACCACGACAGCAGCGCCACCACGACGAATGCGCCCAGCGCCAGAGCGAGCACCGTGGCCGGCGGGCTACGCCACGCGACGCGGCGCGGATCGTCGACTGGGAGGTGGCGGCGCATGGTGGGCAGCAGCAGCAACAGCACCAGTCCGATCACGAAGGGCACGCCCAGTCGCGCGCCCAGCGGCCACCAGTCCAGGCCCGCTTCCCAGAGACTCCAGACCAGCGTGCCGACGAAGTACAGCGCATAGCCATAGACCGCGCCGCGCAACCGCCCCCACATCAAGGCGCCGACGAAAAGCCAGGCAAGGCCTGACACCGCGTAATACCAACTCCCGCCGATCGAGGCGAGCCAGCCGCCCGCCCCCAGCAGCACGAAACCGAGCACGATCAGCATGCCGCCGAGGATGCGGGCCAGCCAGGGGACGGGAGACGGCGCGGGAGCGAGCACGGAGGACATGAGGCGGACATCGCGGGTCGCGATGGGGATAAGTGATTCGCCCCTTGGGCAATCCCCATGCCGGTTGCCCACCTCCGCTGTGGACAACTCAGAGGAAAAGCTGAGGCCGAAGCACTTAAGTCCTTGATCGGAAAAGAGGATCCTTCCAGTGCCTCCGTTTTAGGCAGTCCGGTCCGATGTTCGGGCAGTGGTCGGTTCACGGCCCTGCGGAACCACGTCGCCGAGTCCCGGACCCAGCGCCATGATCTTTCAACCGCCATCCCCGCCGGGCTTCGGCTTCGTTCCCGATCGTGTCGATGAGATGCGGCTCGAGCTGGACGCCGTGACGCGTCCACGCCTCCCTGACGACACGACCCAAGCGCCGCGCGTCTACGCCCCCAAGACCACCGGCGATCGCGCGACGGACTTGAAGACCCAGGATCGCTTCAAACAGGGCCCGGATTACAACCGGGCATTCGAGGAGTTCCGGGTTGCCCTGCAGTGCGTCATGGCGTTTGCTCGCCGACAGCAGCGGACGCGCAGCATGGACGTCGCGATCGAGTCCTTCGAAGCGCTTGAAAGCCGCCGAAAGCGGGACATGGAGCTGCTGTCGCCCGATATCAAGATGCCGCTGGAAGCGCTTGCCGAGATGATCGACGACCCCGGCATCAAACTCGCCCACAAGTGCCTCGCCCTGGAAGGCGTCAGCGGACTGGATCTTTGTCTGGAACGTGTGCGCGACGAACTGCGCAAGGCCGCTCTCACGATGGGCGCGCATGCGGGCGGCCTGCGGCGCGAGGTCAGCGCGGCCTTCGCGCCACTGGTGACCGCGCATCTGCAGGACCTGCTGCGCGCCGAGCCGCGCATGCAGTACCAGGACGTCACCACGCCGCATGTGCTGGCCCCCTTCCTGCGGGCGTTGAGGATTCCGGGGATGTGTCCCGCCGATGCGCCGCAGGACCGGTTCGCGGTGGACCTGCGTCTGCACGCGGACATCGTCAAGCGATGCGCGGCCGGGCTGGAGCGCAAGCTGGATCCCATGGTCCTGGCCGACGGGCTGGCCGATCAATGCCTGATCGACCTGCGTGCGGACTTGGCGGCCAGCCTGAACGGCGAGACGCTCGACTTTTTCAACGGCGAGGGGCACTTCGAGAAACTGGAGCGGGTGGTGCGCGATCTTTCGCAGCGCTATGGACCGCTCAATCCCTACAGCGCCTGCGAGTTGAACGAAGACGCCTATCCGTGCGGACTGGCTGGCGACGCCCGTTTGCTCGCCGTCGACATTCGCAACAACATGACGAAGAAAAAACTGGCGCCGGCGCCGGAGCAGTTAACCCTGGACGACCGCGACGTCCGCGGTCTGCGCCACCGGATTCAGCTCTTCGAGGGACGTCGATGCCTCGTCGCCATCGAGATCCCCGGCGGCAGAACGCGGCAGCGGCCGCCCACCATCGAGGAGGCCCACGGTCTTCTTGCCCAAGGCGGCAGCATCGACGGCACGCCGGTCGCGCTGGACGAGCGCGCACGGGAGCCGCTGATCGATCACATCGTTGCCTTCGACAAGCCATCGATCGTCCGACGTGTGGTGGCGAGTCAGCCGACCCTCCAAGGCGTGCGCGCCGTCATCGACCGGATCATCCCCGACGACGACACCTTGGCGGGTTGGATGAGCGGCTTGGTCCATCGCTGGCCCGCTCCCGTGCTGGACGAGGCCCTGGACGCGACGATCGTCAATCGACGTGGCTCAGCGCTGGCGGAACTGCTGCGCCAATGGCGCGGGACCGGCTTCCCCGAGTCTTGGACGCGCCAGATTCGCCGCGAAGCCTCCTGGATCCGCGCCCGCAACACCGACACCCGCATCGCGGGCCGGGACGCCGACGACTCGCTGCGAGCCGATCTGACCCAGGCGCAGCACGCGCTGCTGGATCGATTGGAACTGCTGCTCGGCGAGATCCCGTTGGCGGCTTGCCGCGAAGCGGCGCGGACCTTCGCCGCCGCTCACCCCCCCGGCCGGGCGCGCGTAAGCATCGATGAGGCGTCGTTCGATTAGCTCGCGCGCGTCCTGCGGTCGCTCCCCGACGACCTGGTCCAACGGTTCGCCCCGCCGGTGATCGGCGAGGACGGCGGCTTGAGCGGCGCCCTGGAGGCCGCCCTGTTCTCTCTGAACGAGCACAAGATCACCGCCGAGCTGGCATTGGTGCGACGGCTGTCGGAATCGCTGTCGCTGAGCCCGGAGGCGACCGGCGCCCTGCTGCAAGTGACCAGCGAGGCGCGATTCCCGGTCCCCTTCCCGCTGCTGGGCGCGGCCTTGCTGATGGGACGCGAGCAGGCCGTCGCGGCAGTGTTCGCCTGGACACGCGAGATGTTCAGCGACGGCCGACTGGATGCGCGCGAGGTCGGGCGGATCCTGCTGCCCGAGACCCTGTGGGCCGAACACGCCTTCAGCCCGGCGCCTCCGCAACTGGTGGGCCAGGCGCTAGGCCGCCTGCTGCGGGAGCTGACCCTCGCGACCGAAGACGGCGTTCTCTCCGCCGAGCATCTTCGCGCGGCGGCAGGGCGCGCCGGCGGACCGCCGCTCACGCTGCTGGAGACAGCGGCGTCGCTGAGCGACAGGGCTGGCGAGCAAGGCTGGCAGGCCTGGCGGGAACGTCAAGCCGCCTCCAGCTTGCCCTCGACCCGCAGCAGCGTCTCCAGCGCCTGGCTGCGCAAGCCGTAGAAGCGCTTGATCTCCTCGAGCTGCGTGAGCAGCTCCGCGCGCCGCGACGGTGTCGTGTCCTGCGCGCGCTTGACCGCCAGCACCATCTTGTTCTTGCTCGTGTGCTCCAGCGCGATGAACTCGATCACCTGCGTGTCGTAGCCCATCAGCTCCAGCAGCAGCGCGCGCAGCGAGTCGGTGACCATCTCCGCCTCCTGGCCCAGATGGATGCCGTGCTGCAGCAGCGGCCGCAGCGCGGCCGGCGTGTGCATCTGCGGGCGAATCTCCTTGTGGCAACAGGGGGCGCACATGATCACGCGCGCGCCGCTGCGCAGGCCGAAATGCATCGCGTAATCCGTCGCGATGTCGCAGGCATGCAGCGCGACCATCACGTCCAAAGGCTGGTCGCCGCGCTCGCGCACATCGCCGTGCTCGAAGCTCAGCCCCGTCAGCGCGTGGCGCGCCGCCGCCGCGTTGCCCAGGGCCACCATGTCCTGCTTGAGCTCCACGCCTTGCACCGCCGGTGCCAGGCCTTGCGTGCGCAGCCAGTCGTGCATCGCGAAGGTCAGGTAGCCCTTGCCGGAGCCGAAGTCGGCCAGCCGCACCGGCGTGCCCGGCGCGTCCAGACCCGCCTTGCGGATCGCGGCGCCGAAGATCTCGATGAACTTGTTGATCTGCTTCCACTTGCGCGCCATCGCGGGCACCAGCGCCGGCCGGCCCTTGATCTCGTGGGTCACGCCCAACTCGCGCCAGAACGGACTGTCCAGCGACAGCGCCCGCGGCTTCTCGCGGTCATGACCGCCGGGCGAGTTCGATCCGCTTGCGCCGCCCGCCCCCCCGGATTCGGCATCCGCGCCGCCTCCCTCGCTCGACGCCGCCGCGGCGCCGCCCTTGCGCCCGACCTGCAGCAAGGGCTTGCCCTTGCGGCTGAAGCGCAGCTGCACCTCTTCGCCGAGCGTGTCCAGATGCGCCTGCATGAACTGGCTCCCCAGCAGCGACTCGATCAGCGCCAGCCCGTCCTCGAGCGCGTGGTTCTTCGTGATGTCCTTGGTCTTGTGCCGCCACAAGAAGCTGAGCGCGCGTTCGCCGCGCAGCTCGATGTCGCGCACGGTCAGGCGCTCGATCGTGGCGTCCTCGCCTTCATGCCGGTTCAGCAGCAGGCGCTGAAAGCGGCGCTCCGCCAGCGCGGTGCGCAGCAGGCGCAGGAAGCGTTGGCGCTCGTCGGGCGCGGCGGGCGCGGGGGTGTCGGAGGGGGACGGGGCGAACAGAGGACTTCCGGAAGACATGGGGCCGGATTGTCCCAGTTCAGCCGGGGCCGTCGAGCACCAGCAGCCAATGCCCCTCGCCGATGACCGCGGCGTCCGCCTGCATGAGGCTGAAGCTGAGCGGCTGCGACGGCCCGCCCGAGGGCGGCCGGATCGTCAGCGTGGAGGGCGGCGCGCCCGCGCGTCGGCGCAGCGCCTCGCGATGCACCCAGGCCATGACCTCGGGCGGCAGTCGCGCGTGGTCGGCCCAGGGCGGCGGGAAGTAGGCCGCCATCAGCGCCCGGGATCGCGGCGTCTGCCAGGCGCAGTGACCGTCGCGCTCGCGCACGGTCATGCTCGCGACCGGTCGGCTGGGCGCCACCGGATCCGCGATCTGGGCGGGCCGGAGTTGCCGCTCGATGCGCTGGAGCAGGTCGCTCATGCGCACCGGCTTGACCAGGCAATCGGCCGCGCCGGCCGCCCGCAGCGCATCGAGCCGGCCGGCGTCGCGCAGCCGGCTGAGGGTCAGCACCGGGACGCCGCCGCCGGCCAGCCGCCTGAGCAGCTCCAGCGGGCCATCTCCCGGCAACTCGGGCAGCTCCATGTCCATGACGATGAGCGCCGGTCCGGCCTTGAGGCCGTCGCTCGCGGCCAGCGCGTCGGCGGCGCGCAGCAGCTCGTAGCCGCTCTCTTCGAGCACCGCGGCCAACGGCTGCACCACCAGCGCCTGGACGACGAGCATGCGCACGGGTGCCCCAGCACGCGGCACGCTCGCCGCGTTCGGCGCGGGCGGTGTGTCGGGAGGGCTCGGTGGGAGAGGAGCTTCGGGCGGCAACGTCGGCATGCGCATCACCATACAAGTCCCATGC
>NZ_JBCNLU010000037.1:0-45264 GCF_039595295.1 Roseateles sp. | reverse complement strand
ATTTGCCTTCGAAGGGCCTCCAGCCACGTTGCCATTCCAAAAGGGAGCTGTCGACGCCGTGCTCGGGGAGGGGGGGGTGGACGGGGATGGGGACCGGGTCGGTTTCCGCTCGCAGGAGTGGCGAAACCAGCAGGGGGAGCAGAGCCATCGAGATGGCGACAAGCCCTTGAGCTCGCAGAGGAGATCGCACGGGAGATTCCTGATCAAGTGGAGGAGGGCGTTCAGTGAAGGCGTCGCCACGCCCGCCCTCAACGGAAACACGCTGCTGCGGCATGGGAAAATCGCGTCCCATGTCCCGAACCTTCCTGGTGAGCGATTTCGACTTCGCTCTGCCCGACGACCTCATCGCCCAACATCCCGCCGCCGAGCGCAGCGCCTCGCGCCTGCTCGACGGCCGTGCCGATCCCCCAGTGGATCGCGTGTTCCGCGAGCTGCCCGACCTGCTCAACCCTGGCGATCTGCTGGTGTTCAACGACACCAAGGTCATCAAGGCGCGGCTGTATGGCCAGAAGTCCAGCGGCGGCGCGGTCGAGGCTCTGGTCGAGCGCGTGCTGCCCGGCACTCGCGAGGTCTGGGCTCACATGCGCGCCAGCAAGAGCCCCAAGCCCGGCGCGGTGGTGCGTTTCGCCGAGGCCTTCGACGCCGAGGTGCTGGGCCGCTGCGGCCCGGATGACGGGCTGTTCCACCTGCGCCTGTCCGGCGACCCCTTCGAGCTGCTGGAGCGTCACGGCCATGTGCCGCTGCCGCCCTACATCGCGCATGACGACTCGGCCGACGACGTGCGCCGCTACCAGACCGTCTTCGCGCGCGAGCCGGGCGCCGTCGCCGCACCGACCGCCGCGCTGCATTTCGATGAGGCGCTGCTCGCGCGCCTGGCCGAGCGCGGCGTCGGCACGGCGCATGTGACGCTGCACGTCGGCGCGGGGACCTTCCAACCGGTGCGGGTCGAGTCGCTGGCTGATCACAAGATGCACAGCGAGTGGTTCCAGGTCACGCCCGAGACCGTCGCCGCGATCGAGCGCTGCCGGGCCGCGGGCGGCAAGATCACCGCGGTCGGCACGACGACGCTGCGGGCGCTGGAATCGGCCGCGCGCGGCGGCACGCTGACCGCGGGCGCGCGCGAGACCGACATCTTCATCACGCCCGGCTTCGAGTTCCAGGTCGTGGATCGGCTGGTGACCAACTTTCACCTGCCCAAGAGCACGCTGATGATGCTGGTCTCGGCCTTCGCCGGCTACGAGTCCGTGATGGCGCTCTACCGCCATGCGATCGCGCAGCGCTACCGCTTCTTCAGCTATGGCGACGCGATGCTGCTGGAGCGCCGCGGCGATTGATGTCACAAGCGGGTAGGCTGCATCGTCTTGTCCACAGGACAAGCTCATGACCCCCGCGATGCCAAGCCCCCACGACGCCTCCGATCCGCTGCCGGACCCCGCCGCCGCCCGCGCGCTGCGCTTTGACCATGAACACGCGCGCTCGCTGCGGGCCTTGGCCTACCGGATGCTGGGCTCGCGGGCCGAGGCCGAGGACATGGTCCAGGAGGCTTGGCTGCGCTGGGCCGAGGTCGACGAAGCCACGGTCCACCACACCGGCGCCTTCCTGTCCCGGCTGGTGACCAACCTGTGCCTGGATCGGCTGCAGTCCGCGGCGGTCCGGCGCGAGCAGTACGTCGGCGTCTGGTTGCCGGAGCCGCTGGTCGACGAGGCGGGGGACTGGTCGCCCGATCCGCAGGCGCAGGCCGAGTTCGCACAGGACGTCTCGGTGGCCTTCATGCTGACGCTGGAGCGGCTCTCCCCGCTGGAGCGCGCCGCCTTTCTGCTGCGCGAGGTCTTCGAGCTGGATTTCGACGAAGTCGCCCGGCGCCTGGGGCGCAGCGAGGCCGCCTGCCGGCAACTGGTCAGCCGCGCCCGTCAGCACGTGAAGGCGGACTACGCCCGCCACGAGGTCGAGGACGAGGAGCGCCAGCGCCTGTTCGGCGCCTTCATGGACGCGCTGACCTCCTTCGACGTCGACGCGCTGGCCAAGGTGCTGACCGAGGACGCGGTGCTGCTGGCCGACGGCGGGGGCAAGGTCACGGCGGTGCCCAAGGCGCTGGAGGGCGGGGCACTGGTGGCGCGGGCCTTCGTCGGATTCGCGCGGATGCCGTCCAGCAGGGCTTGGCGGGTGCGGCAAGTGCGGATCAACGGCCTGCCGGGCTACATCGTCTACGGGCCGGACGGCGCGCCGATACAGACCGTGGCGCTGCGGCCGGCCCAGGAGCCCGGCCGCATCAGCGCCATCTACGTGCAGCGCAATCCCGACAAGCTGCGCCACCTGGCGGCCATCGAGCCGCTCCCGCCGGCGGGCGATCTCCGCCCGGGCGTGGTCGTGATGGATCCGCTTCGGCCGGATTGAGGGCGAGCGGGGCCGGACGACGGCGTTTGGACGCCACGGTCCCCCGCGCCCACGGGGGACCGTCGCTCCCTAGGTTTAAGGACAATCGACCGCACAAGATCCATCAGCTCTCGGGAAAAGGCATGACGCTGTTCGCTCGCACTTCGATCGCCGTGGCCGCCACGCTCTTCAGCGGGTTGGTTGCTGCCGCCTCGATCGGCGGCCTGACCAACACCGGCGCCGGTACCAACGGCAAGTCGGGCAGCGCCGACGGCAACTACAGCTTCGCGGTGATCGCGGGTGACTCCACCGGCCTGTCCGGCCCCGGCTACGTGGCCGCCAGCGATGCCATGCCTTTCCCGGTCTGGATGCCCAACACGTCGACCTCCTCCTGGCTGATCCCCAGCGCCACGCAGAGCGACGTCTACGACACCGGCGCCGCCTCCGGCGTGTTCAAGTGGACGTTGAGCTTCGACCTGACCGGCTACGACGCGAAGAGCGCCTCGTTCACCGGCCGCTGGGCGGCGGACAACAACGGCACGGTGCTGCTGAACGGCCACGTCATCTCGACGCTGACCAACGCGGCGGGCTTCCTGGACTGGACCAGCTTCTCGGCCAGCAGCGGCTTCGTCGCCGGCAAGAACACGCTGGAATTCATCGTGAACAACATCGCCACCGAAGGCGGCAACTACACCGGCCTGCGCGCCGAGTTCCTGAGCTCCAACGTGTCCCTGGCCTCCGCCGTGCCGGAGCCGCACAGCTACGCGCTGATGCTGGCAGGGCTGGGCGCGCTGGGCGTCGTGGCGCGGCGTCGTCGCGGCAAGGCTTGAGCGGCACGCGCGATCGAAGCGATCATTCGTCGCAGCTCCTTGCATAGGACAAGGTCCGTTGGCCGCCTTGGCCGTCCGGGACTTTCCTGGCGACCACGGTCACCAGCGATTCGATCCTTGGGGGTGGCGTGAAGCGAGTGTCTGCCGCAGGTTGGCCGTCAAGCCACCAGGTGACCTTGTTGACGCGGTTCGGAGACAAGCTGGACGCTTCGAGTGGGCCTGCCGGCGGGCTGCTGAGAATCTTGGAATGCCTCTCCAGGCCGGCGACCTGTGTGGATACGCCCAACCGGGAAAGCGCCGAGAAGACGCGTCGTTGCGTCTTGTCCCTGGCCGGATCAAAGAAGCACATCGTTCCGCTTCTTGTCACTTTGAAGGCCGCATGCACCGGTTGATCGGATTCCTGGGCCATGACCCAAGGCGGCACAATGCTCTTGTTTTCGAGCCTGATCGTGTGAGAGGCGCCGATCTCGAAGCCGGCCGGCCGTCTTTTCAGGTCTTCCGTGAGAGTGTCCGTCACCAGCGTCAAAGTCTGACCCGGCGGCAAACGAGCGCGAACGACGACTGCCGGTTCATCGGCAGCCGACCAGTCGCGGACCACCATGGACGAGAGCCGTCCAGGCTGCTGGGCGATGGTCTCGCCCGAGACGCCGGCGACGATCTTCGGTGTCGCGCACCAATGATTGTCGTCGTCGTAGCCGGTGCGCCCTTCGACGGAGAGAAGCGCGTTGCCGCATACCACTGGTTTCGCGCCCCGCAGCCAATCGCGGTCGCTCATCTTCAGCGTGGAGATCGGCGTGCAGTTCCTCCCATCGGTGGAGAAGCACATGACGTCGCTGTTGGGCGTTTCGGATAGCGCGTACGGCACCCCGAGCACGGAGTAGTCCTGCCATCGGGCGAATGTCGACGCAAACGCCGAGCCGCAGTCGTTCGCGCCATAGCTGGTGCAGACCAGGAGCTGCGCGCCGCTAGGGGCATCCGCGGTGAAGTCCAGCGGCAGACACGTCTCGCCGTCGTTGCTCAGGCAGCTCATGTGGCCGTTGTTTTCCAGTCGCGCCCAGATGGGAGAACGGAACCCGGCCGCGCGCGTCCATTTGCCAGGATAGGGTGCAGGCCTGTCGAACGGCCACTCGGTGGGCTGGGAGAGGTTGGGCGACGTTGCGTTGGCCTCGACGAGTGGCAGCGTGCCGAGTGCAAGTGCCAGAACCAGGGGGCGGTACATGAGAGCTCCTTCGAGAGATGCGGAAGCCCGGTGAGTCGCCGCAGCACTTGCGCCCCCCAAAGAGAAAGCCGCCGGCGAAGCGGCGGCTTTTGGTGCGGAACCGGGGGACTTACTCGTCGTCGCGGCAAGGCTTGAGCTGAACTGAGCGCCGACGGGCACGGCGTCCCCGGAAAAGTGCCGCTGAGCGATCAGCGGCTTTTTCGTTTCGGCGCCTCAGGGGGAGCGTCAGGGGTTGCCGCAATCCTTGATGTAGGAGATGCGCTCCCGTTTGCCGGTCAGATCGCCCTCGACGGGCACCTCGCGGGCGAGCGTGATGAGGAAGTCACTGACGACGAGATCGCGGAGGTTCTCCTCGGAGGGCTTGATCGCGACCTGCGGGGGCATCAACTTATACGGACTTCTGACGACCTTGAAGTCAGGCTGCTTCGCTTTCGCCATCACGCTGGATGAGTTGCCTCGCAGCGGCGCGACTTGGAAGAAGGACTTCCCGGTCGGGTCCATCGGCGTCTGGCTTCCGAAGAAGCACAGCCTGCCCGCCGATGTCGTCGCGAGCGCGGCGGTGGTCAGGCCCGTCGAGGCCTTGCCCTTCCACGGCGACGCGAAGATGTACTGTTCGATGATGACCGCTTGCTTGGCGCCGAGGCCGAAACCTACTTGGCCTTCCTTGCCCATACCCTTAAGCCAAGGCTCCTGGATGCGAACCGTCGCCCCCAGAGACATCGAGAGATCGTCGGAAAGGTCCGCGCGCACGATCATGGCGGGCTCCTGTTCCGCGAGCCAATCAGTGACGGGCAAGTAATAGATCTCGCGTCCGATGTCGACGTTCTTTTTGCGATGGGTGATCTTGGGGCTGCGGCACCAATGTTCCGGCTGGTCATAGCCGGTGAAGCCGAGCATGCGGCGGTGATGGGCGCCGCAGACCAGCGGCTTCAACGGCTGCGCTTGCATGGGCCAAGCGTTGATCTCCGTGGTGCTGGCGCACGTGCGGCCATTCGCGGAGAGACACATGGCGTCGCCCGCCGGCGTCTCGGACAACAGCATATCGAAGCCGAGCACCGAGTAATCGTGCCAGGTGGCATAGACCTCGGCATAGGCGGAACGGCACCAGTGCTCGGTGCCGTAGCCGTAATCAGCGTCGTCGTTGTAGCCGTTGACGCCCCATTGAAGATGATGCTTCACACCGCAAACCAGCGGCTGCACCTCCCACTGCGGATGGTCGTATGGATTCTTGATGGCGTTCTTCCACTCGCAGTGCTTGCCGTTGAAGCTGAAGCAGCTGAGGTTGCCGTCCGCCTCCAGGCGGATCCAAGTGCCGCCCCATCTGCGCCAGGGTGTGGCCTCAGTGGTGGTCGGCGACACGACCCCGCCTCGATCTTTCGGGGGCGTGGTCCACCACGACGAGGTGTCGGCGGCGGCCCGCGCGGCGGCACTGCCGGCGGTCAGCGCGATCGCCAAGATCAGGGGAATGGGATGGGACATCGAAGGGCTCCTCGATTGAACAGGGAAGCCCGGTCAGTACCGCTCGACCGAGATCCAGTCGTCCCCCGTTCCAATGAAAATGCCGCTGAGCGATCAGCGGCATTTTCGTTTCGGCGCCTCAGCGGGTGCCGCAATCCTTGATGTGGAGGATGCGCTGCCGTTTGCCGGTCAGATCGCCTTCGACGGGCACCTCGCGGGCGCGCGTGATGAGGAGGTCCTTGGCGACGAGATCGCGGAGGTTCTCCTCGGAGGGCTTGATCGTGACCTCCGGGCGCATCGTCTTAGACGGACTTCTGATGACGTTGAAGACAGGCATCTTCGCTTTCGCGATCACGCTGGATAAGCCGTCTCGCAAGGGCGCGACTTGGAAGAAGGACTTCCCGGTCGGGTCCATCGGCGTCTGGCTTCCGAAGAAGCACAGCTTGCCCGCCGATGTCGTCGCGAGCGCGGCGGTGGTCAGGCCCGTCGAGGCCTTGCCCTGCCACGGCGACTCGAATTGGTTATCTCCGATGAAGACCGATTGCTTGGCGCCGAGGCCGAAACCTATTGCGCGTTCATACCCCTCATACCCGGGCTCCCGGACGTGAACCGTCGCCCCCAGAGACATCGAGAGGTCGTCGGAAAGGTCCGCGCGCACGATCACGGCGAGCTCCTGTCCCGTGCGCCAAGCAGTGACGGGCGTGGAATAGAACTCGCGTCCGATGTAGACGTTTTGTTCGCGATGGGTGATCTTGGGGCTGCGGCACCAATGTTCCTGCCGGTCATAGCCGGTGAAGCCGAGCATGCGGCGGTGATGGGCGCCGCAGACCAGCGGCTTCAACGGCTGCGCTTGCATGGGCCAAGCGTTGATCTCCGTGGTGCTGGCGCACGTGCGGCCATTCGCGGAGAGACACATGGCGTCGCCCGCCGGCGTCTCGGACAACAGCATGTCGAAGCCGAGCACCGAGTAATCGTGCCAGGTGGCATAGACCTCGGCATAGGCGGAACGGCACCAGTGCTCGGTGCCGTGGCGGTCGTCGTCGTCGTTGTAGCCGTTGATGCCCCATTCAAGATGATGCTTCACACCGCAAACCAGCGGCTGCACCTTCCACTGCGGATGTTCGTCTGGATCCTGGATGGCGTTCTCCCACTCGCATTGCTTGCCGTCGAAGCTGAAGCAGCTGAGGTTGCCGTCCGCCTCCAGACGGATCCAGGTGCCGCCCCAGCTGCGCCAGGGTGTGGCCTCAGTGGTGGTCGGCGACACGACCCCGCCTCGATCTTTCGGGGGCGTGGTCCACCACGACGCGGTGTCGGCGGCGGCCCGCGCGGCGGCACTGCCGGCGGCCAGCGCGATCGCCAAGATCAGGGGAACGGGATGGGACATCGAAGGGCTCCTCGATTGAACAGGGAAGCCCGGTCAGTACCGCTCGACCGAGGCCCGGTCGTCCCGTCCCAATGCAAAAAGCCGCCGGCGAAGCGGCGGCTTTGGTGCGGAACCGGCGGGTTTACTCGTCGCCGCCGGTCAGCAGCGGAATCGAGCCTTCCGAATTCTTGCCCAGCAAGCCCGAGCGCGTGTACACGCCCAGCTTCTCGCGCGTGTCGGCGATGTCCAGGTTGCGCATGGTCAGCTGGCCGATGCGGTCGGCCGGCGAGAACGCCGCGTCCTCGACCTTCTCCATGGACAGGCGCTCCGGCGCGTAGGTCAGGTTGGCGCTGACGGTGTCCATGATCGAGTAGTCGTTGCCGCGGCGCAGCTCCAGCGTCACCTCGCCGGTGATGGCGCGTGCGACCCAACGCTGGGCGGTTTCGCGCAGCATCAGGCATTGCGGGTCGAACCAGCGGCCCTGGTACAGCAGACGGCCCAGCTTCATGCCGTTCATGCGGTACTGCTCGATGGTGTCCTCGTTGTGGATGCCGGTGACCAGGCGCTCGTAGGCGATGTGCAGCAGCGCCATCCCGGGGGCCTCGTAGATGCCGCGGGACTTGGCTTCGATGATGCGGTTCTCGATCTGGTCGCACATGCCCAGGCCGTGGCGGCCGCCGATGCGGTTGGCTTCCATGAACAGCTCGACCGCGTTCGGGAAGCTCTGGCCGTTTAGCGCGACCGGGACGCCTTCCTCGAAGCGCACCGTCACCGTCTCGGCCTTGATCGCGACGTCGTCCTTCCAGAAGGCCACGCCCATGATCGGGTTGACGATGTTCATGCCCTTGTTCAGGAACTCCAGGTCCTTGGCCTCGTGGGTCGCGCCCAGCATGTTGGAGTCGGTCGAGTAGGCCTTCTCCACGCTCATCTTGTAGTCGAAGCCGTTGGCGATGAGGTACTCGCTCATCTCCTTGCGGCCGCCGAGCTCGTCGATGAAGGCCTGGTCCAGCCAGGGCTTGTAGATCTTGAGCGACGGGTTGGCGAGCAGACCGTAGCGGTAGAAGCGCTCGATGTCGTTGCCCTTGAACGTGGAGCCGTCGCCCCAGATGTTGACGCCGTCGTCGCGCATCGCCACCACCAGGGCGGTGCCGGTCACGGCGCGGCCCAGCGGGGTGGTGTTGAAGTAGGTGGCGCCGCCGCTCTTGATGTGGAAAGCGCCGCACTGGATCGCGGCGATGCCTTCGGCCACGAGCTGCGCGCGGCAGTCGATCAGGCGGGCGATCTCGGCGCCGTAGGCCTTGGCCTTGCGGGGGATCTCGTCGTAGTCGGACTCGTCGGGCTGGCCCAGGTTGGCGGTGTAGGCGCAGGGGATGGCGCCCTTGGCGCGCATCCAGTGCACCGCGGCGCTGGTGTCCAGGCCGCCGGAGAAGGCGATGCCGACGCGTTCGCCAGAGGGGATCTTTTGGAGGATGGTTGCGGCCACGGGACGTCTCGCGCAGTAAGAGGGTGGGGGAAATGCAGCCCGTGATTCTAGGCCGGGCCTGGGTGCCGGCCGCCGGGGAGGCTTCGCGGATGGGCGATGCAGGGGTAGGCGGGTGTGGCGTGGACCACCGGATAACGGCCCTTATAACGGCCAGAAAGTCGCCATCCGAGGGATAGTGGCCCTTAAAAGGACCGTTATGGTGCGCGTCAATCCGCGTCCGGCTTCAGCCACCCGATCCGCCCCTGCCCCGATTCATTCAAGCCGGCGACGAAGGCATCGGCCGCCGTCTCCGGCAGCCGCAGCGTGATGTCCACCAGCGCTCCGTGCGCGACCTCGACCAGCTCGGCCCCGGCCTTCTCCGCCTCGCGGCGCAGCAGGCCTTCCTGCGCATAGGGCAGGGTGCAGCGCAGCGTCCTCAGGCGCACCATCGGCACCTTCTCCGCCTGGAGCAGCGCCTGCGCCACCGCGTCCGTGTAGGCCCGCACCAGCCCGCCCGCCCCCAGCTTCACGCCGCCGAAGTAGCGCACCACCGTGGCCAGCACCCCGTCCAGGTCCTGATGACGAAGCACCTCCAGCATCGGCCGGCCGGCGGTGCCGCCGGGCTCGCCGTCGTCGTTGGCGGCGGACTGCCCGCCTGCCATCAGCGCCCAGCACACGTGCGCCGCGCCGGGATGCGCCGCCCGCAGCTGCTCGACGCGGGCCAGCGCCGCCGCGCGATCGGGCACCGACTCCACGCATCCGATGAAACGGCTCTTCTTGACGATCAGTTCGGCGTGGACCGGGGCAGCGAGACTCGAGGGCATGGGCGCGATTGTCGATGCCCGCGCCGGGGGTCAGGGCGTCTCGGACAGATCGCCCAAGTGGCGCTTCTTGATCGCCTCCAGCGTGCCGTCGCGCTGCATCTCGTCGATCGCGTGATGCATGCGATCACGGTCCTCCTGCGCGATCCGCTGCCGCGACAGCGCCAGCGCGCCGATGCTGCGCTCTTGCGGCGCGTATGAAAGCGCCGTGAACTCGCCGAATGCCGGATCAGCGCGGCGCGCCGTCGCCAGGCTGTGCGCGCCCAGCACCAGCGCATCCGCGCGGCCGGCCTTGAACACGCGCAACGCGGTCGGCTGATCGGGCGCCTCGACGACGCGACCCTGCACTCGCATGCGGGTGATCCAGTCCTCCACCGTGGGGGTGAAGACGTAGCCCCGCACCACGATCACGCGCCGCGCGCGGTCGGCCAGGAATGCCGCCGGTGTCGTCAGCGCCGCGGCCAGCGCGGGCTTCATCAGCACGTACTGGCGCGACTCGATGTAGGGGATGAACTCGACCAGCAGCGCGCGCTCCTTCGTCGGCAGTGCGGAGACCGTCATGTCGATCTGCCCCGAAGCGATCTGCGCCCAGATCCGCACACGCGATTCGGTGCGCGGCTGCAGCCGGCAGCCGGTGCGGCGGATGAGCTCGTCCACCACGTCCTTGTCGATGCCGGCCCACTGGCCGCGCGCGTCGCGGTAGTAGAGCGAGCTGTACTCGTACAGGCCGACCGAGTACGGCCCGCAGGCCGACGCGGCTGGTGCTGCAGCCACGCCCACGGCCAGCGCGATGGCGGCGATCCAGGTCCTCAACGATCTCTCCCCCGGAGGTCGGAGCCCCCTCTGGCGGATGAGCATACGCCCGGTGTTCCGGGCCGGAGCACCCCGAGAGCAAGGGGGCTGAGATAATCCCGCCCATGCTGAAGTTCGAACTGCTCAAGACCGAGGGCCGCGCCCGTCGCGGCGTCATGACGCTCAATCATGGGGTCGTGCAGACGCCCATCTTCATGCCGGTGGGCACCTACGGCACGGTCAAGGGCGTGATGCCGCGCTCGCTCGAGGAGATGGGCGCGCAGATCATCCTGGGCAACACCTTCCACCTGTGGATGCGGCCGGGCCTGGACATCATGAAGCAGTTCGGCGGCCTGCATCGGTTCGAGAGCTGGGACAAGCCCATCCTCACCGACTCGGGCGGCTTCCAGGTCTGGTCGCTGGGCGAGATGCGCAAGATCAGCGAGGAGGGCGTCAAGTTCGCCTCGCCGGTGAACGGGGACAAGCTGTTCCTGACGCCGGAGATCTCCATGCAGATCCAGACCATCCTCAACAGCGACATCGTCATGCAATTCGACGAGTGCACGCCGTATGAGAGCAAGGGCGTCCTGACCACCGAGAAAGAAGCCCGGCTGTCGATGGAGATGAGCCTGCGCTGGGCCAAGCGCTGCCAGGACGAGTTTGCGCGACTCGAGAACCCGAACGCGCTGTTCGGCATCGTCCAGGGCGGCATGTTCGAGAACCTGCGCGACGTGTCGCTGGCGGGGCTCAAGGAGCTGGACCTGCCGGGCTACGCGATCGGCGGCCTGTCGGTGGGCGAGCCCAAGGCCGACATGCTGCGGGTGCTGGATCACATCGCGCATCAGCTGCCGGACAACAAGCCGCGCTACCTGATGGGCGTCGGCACGCCGGAGGATCTGGTCGAGGGCGTGCGTCAGGGCGTGGACATGTTCGACTGCGTCATGCCCACGCGCAATGCGCGCAACGGCCATCTGTTCACCCGCTTCGGCGACCTGCGCCTGCGCAACGCGCGCTACAAGGCCGATGAAAAGCCGGTCGACGAGACGTGCAGCTGCTACTGCTGCGCCAACTTCAGCCGCGCCTATCTGCATCACCTGGACCGCTGCGGCGAGATGCTCGGCCCGATGCTGACCAGCGTGCACAACCTGCATTACTACCTCAACCTCATGAAAGAGGTCCGCGAGTCGCTGGACGCCGGCGACTTCGAGGGCTTCCGGCAGCGCTTCCTCGCGGATCGCGCGCGCGGGATCTGAGGTCGCGCGGGCCCTCGTTCAAGACGGCCCGCAACCGGCTTTAGCGCCGACGCGATGCCGGCTTTCCCGGCGCGGGCTTCATGGGCCTCTAAGCCGACGCGTGTGAAGATGGCGCGATGCTGAAGCTGCTCATCGCGCCGTTTCGCTGGCTGATCCGCGTCATCCTTGCCGTCGTCATCCTCTTCGAGGAATGGGGCTGGGAGCCGTTGCAGCGCGCGATGGCCGCCATCGGCCGGCTGCCGGTGTTCCGGCACATCGAGGCCGTCGTGAGGCGGCTTCCCCCGTATCTCGCGCTGATCGTCTTCTTCCTGCCCGGGCTGCTGCTGCTGCCGATCAAGCTGGCGGCGGTGTGGCTGATCGGGATCGGCAAGCCGGGCATGGGCCTGGCGGTGATCGTGCTGGCCAAGCTGGTCGGCACGGCGGTGGTGGCGCGGATCTTCGCGCTCACGCATCCGGCGTTGATGACGCTGCCCTGGTTCGCGCGGCTCTATGCGCGCTGGACGGTGTGGAAGCAAGGGCTGCTCGCCTGGGTCCGCGGCAGCGCGGCGTGGCGCACCGCGCGGACGATCAAGCTCAGGATCAAGCGCGCGTTGCGGCGGGGCGTGCGCGGCGGCGCACGATGACGGCTGGAAGCAACGCCTGACCCCAGCAAGCGGAAGACCTCCTTGCGGAGGCCTTCGCTGCTCATGCGTTCACGGCTTGTGCCTTCGCGGCTTATGCCTTGGCGGGTTGCGCGGTCACCCCATCCGCCGTTCCCAGCAACGCCGCCACCCGCTCCCTCAGCAGCTCCGGCGTCACGTCCTTCGCTGGGATCGGCGCGCCCGCCACCAGACCGACGCGCGAGAACATCCCGCGCCGGAACGGCCGCACCATCGCCTGCCCCTGCTCCACGCGCGAGAAGTACGAGCCCCACAGGTTCTGCAGCGCCATCGGCACGACCGGCATGTCGGGGTGGTTCTCCACCAGCTTCATGACGCCGCCCTTGAAAGGCTGCAGCGTGCCGTCGCGGGTGATGCCGCCCTCGGGGAAGATGCAGACGATCTCGTCGTCGTCCAGCACCGCGCGCGCGGCGGCGAAGGCGGCCTCGTAGGTCGCCGGGTCTTCCTTCTGGGGCGCGATCGGGATGGCCTTGGCCAGCTTGAACATCCAGCCCAGCACCGGGAGGCGGAAGATCCGATGGTCCATCAGGAAGCGGATCGGACGCGGGCTCGCGGCCATCAGCAGCACCGCGTCGACGAAGCTCACGTGGTTGCAGACCAGCACCGCCGCGCCCTGCGTCGGGATGTGATGGTCGCCGCTCAGGCGGAAGCGGTAGACCAGGCGCGAGACGATGAAGGCGATGAAGCGCAGCAGGTACTCGGGCACGACCAGGAAGATGTAGAACGCCACCACCGCGTTGGCCACGCCCACCGTCAGGAACAGCTCCGGGATGGAGAAACCCGCCCCCAGCAGCGCCCCCGCCAGGATCGAGCTCGCGATCATGAACAGCGCGTTGAGGATGTTGTTGGCCGCGATGATGCGAGCGCGGTGCGAGGGCTGCGCGCGCATCTGGATCAGCGCGTACATCGGCACGCTGTACAGGCCGGCGAAGAGCGCCAGCAGCGCCAGATCCGCCAGCACGCGCCAGTGGGCGTGCTGCGCCAGGAACTGGCCGACGCCCAGCGTGTTCGCGGGCGGCAGGCCGCGCGAGGCGAAGTACAGGTCGATGGCGAAGATGCTCATGCCGATCGCGCCCAGCGGCACCAGGCCGATCTCGACATGGCGGCGCGACAGCACCTCGCACAGCAGCGAGCCCACGCCGATGCCCACCGAGAACACCATCAGCAGCAGCGAAGCGACGTGCTCGTCGCCATGCAGCACTTCCTTGGCGAAGGACGGGAAGTTGGCCAGGAACACCGCGCCGAAGAACCACATCCACGAGATGCCCAGCAGCGAGCGGAACACCGCCAGCTGACCGTGGGCCAGCTTCAGGTTGCGCCAGGTCTCGGTGATCGGGTTCCAGTTGATGGCCAGATTGGGATCGGTGGACGGGCTGGCCGGGATGGCCTGCGCCGTCAGCCGGCCCAGCACCGCGACCACCACGCAGGCGATGGCCACGTGCTGGGGGCCGACGATGGGCGTGGCCACCAGCAGGCCGCCGGCCAGGTTGCCCAGCAGGATGGAGACGAAGGTGCCCATCTCCACCATGCCGTTGCCGCCGGTGATCTCGCGATCGTCCAGGTGCTGGGGCAGATAGGCGTACTTCACCGGTCCGAACAGCGTCGAGTGCAGCCCCATCAGGAACACGCAGCTCAGCAGCACCGGCACGTTGACCGCGTAGAAGCCGAAGGCGGCGAGCGCCATGATGACGATCTCCAGGCTCTTGACCAGCCGCATCAGCCGCGCCTTGTCGTACTTGTCGGCGAGCTGGCCGCTGGTGGCCGAGAACAGCACGAACGGCAGGATGAACAGCGCGCCGATCGCCAGTCCCGCCTGCTTGGGCGGCAGCCAGCTCAGGTTGAGCTGGTAGGTCACCAGCACGGTGAAGGCGAACTTGAACAGGTTGTCGTTGCCCGCGCCGAGGAACTGCGTCCAGAAGAAGGGCGCGAATCGGCGCTGCCCGAGCAGGGCGAACTGGCTGGTGTGGGAGGGGTCGCTCATGGAGGGCTCTTGATGGGCTCGTGAGGAACTGGTGATGGGCTCGTGGAGGGCGTTCAGGGGGCCTTGACCGTCTGCGCGGCCTGGCCCTGGCCGCTGCGGACCAACCAGCTGAAGATGGAATCGGCGGTGGTCGTGTCGATGTGGCCGGCGAAGCGGCGCGCCGAGGGGTGGTCGTCGAAGGCGACATTGGCCATGCCGATGCGCGCGCCCAAGCGCTTCGCGGTGGACAGCCGCAGGTCGGTGGGCGTGTAACCCTGGCGGCGCAGCCAGGCCTGCGCCTGCGGCCGGTTGAAGACCTCGCGCGGCGCGGCCGCGGCGGCCAGCGTTTCCAGCGCCCACTGATTGCTCTGCTGGTACTCGGTCGACCAGGGGTAGGCCACCATGTTGTAGGGGCTGGTGTGCAGCGCGGCGGCGCGGGCGTTCTCGCGCAGCATCGGCAGCAGCGCTTCCTGCAACTCGGGCTTGAGCACCGCATACGCGGCCTCGTAGCGGACCGGGTTGTCCATGAAGAACTCGCCCAGCCCCTGGCGGTAGAGGTCGGCCACCGCGGTGCCGCACTGGTTGAGCTTGTGCATCACGCGCCAGACCGGCTTGGCCTCGGAGCTGCCGCCCTGATCGCCGCCCAGGGTGTCTCGATAGACGAAGCCCACATGCGACCAGCGCAGGCCGTACTCGCTCAGGTCCTGGCCGGCGCGTGCCAGCAGCACGACCTGGGCGCCGCTGCGGTCCAGCGCCTCGGCAGTGGCCTGCGCGAGGTTCATCCCTTGGCGGATCTGGGCCAGCGTCGGCTTCTTGTCCTCGCAGGGACGGCCGGCGTGGGCGGGCGTCGTGGCCAGCAACGCGAACGAGACGATCAGCGCCGCCGCCGCGAGCTGGCTCCGGTTTCGGGTCCGACCCTGAACCCGCGGCGGGATCCGCATGACGCGCGCGGCGCTCATCGCAGGACCCGGTCCTTCTCGGTGACCCGCTCGTTGTAGAGCAACGAGGCGCCGATCTCGTTCGGGATGAAGGCGACGGCCTCGCTCGCGGCGGACAGCACGTAGCCGGTGCTGATCGCGGTCACGACGATGGCCGTGCCGACCGAGGCCGCGGCGCCGGAGAGCACCTTGCCGGAGAACTCGACGCTGAGGCGCACGCCGTCGGAGGCGCGCTCCAGCACCCAGACGGTGCCGCGGGCGGTGCTCTCGACGGCGACGACGACGAAGGCCGCGCCGCCGACCAGCACCGCGGACGGCGCCACCACCGAGATCGCGACCGGCACCGCCGACAGCGCGGCGCTGGCGTCGCTCGGGCCGCCGTGGGCCAGGGCCGGGGCACTCGCGCCGAAGGCCAGGGCGGCGGCGGTCAGCAGGCTGAGGACAGAGGCACGGGGTCGCATGGCGGTACTCCTTGGGATCGATTCGATCGGCTCAGGTGTCGGACTCGAGGTCGGATCAGAAAGGGGACGGAAACTCGGGCGGACGGCGCTGTCGGCGCTCATTCGGCGGCGGCCAGGGCGGCGGCGTCGCGGTGGGCCTCGCGGCGGCCCTGCAGGCGGGCGTCGGCGAGGTCGGCCTCATGGGCGTCGCGCAGCATCTTGGCCAGGGTGAACACGTTGGAGATCAGGTAGAGCCAGCACACCAGCAGGTAGGACTTCCAGACCGGCTGGATCTCCATGCGCCACAGGCCCCAGGCGGTCAGCGCCATCGCCAGGCCGAAGCCGGCCCACACGACCAGGCCCCACATCGGGGTGTCGCTGCGGGTGGCCTGGTTGTCGCGGATGTACTTGGACAGGGCGAAGGCGGCGGACAGGCAGAAGACGTAGCCCATGACCATGAAGGCGCGATCCAGGTAGGCGCCGGGCAGCCAGGCCAGGCCGATGGCGCACAGCGCGACGCTGATGCCGAAGGAGATCCACACCTGGAGGCGCCAGGCTTTGGTGTCGCGCTGGATGCGGGCGGGGTGGGTGGTCATGATGCTGTTCCTCCTGAGGGCCGGTCGGTCGACCGGCGGGTTGCCGGGGTTCATCGCCCCGGGTTGTTCTTGCCGGAAGCGATGGCGTGACTGTCGCCGCGACCCCTTGCCCGGCCCGTTCTTTTCGCGGCGAGTATCGCCGGGCGACAGGGGCGGTATCGATCCCTGCTACCCCGGGGTGCGGCGGGTCTCGGCGAGCGCTCCGGCGGCACCGATGCCACCGGCGGCGAAGTGCCGCGCGGTCGCATACACGGGAGCACCCAATGCATGCCCCTGCCAGCGGACCGATCGCTTGAGGGCGAGATCAAACATCAAGGGGTGGTGGCCCCGCAAGGCCTCCAAAGGGGCGAGATGACCTTCGTCCAGCACCCCCGCCCGGACGAGTTGCGACAGCCGGACCAGCGGCACCACCCCCGGCAGCGGGTAGTCGGAGCCGTGCAGCAGGCGCTCGTGCCAGTCCTGGCGGCGCAGCACGGTGCGCCAGACCTCGGGCCGCCGGTTGAACTGGAACATCGCCGAGACGTCGCCCAGCAGCAGACCGGTCCAGGCGGGCTCGTCCATCAGCCGCGCGAACAGCTCGAAGGCCTGGGCGGGGCGAGGGCGCGGCTGGTCCAGGTCCATGGCCAGCCCCAGCGAGGCGCAGTGGGCCGCGATCACCCGCACGCCGTGGCGCAGCGGCTCGCGCAGCAGCAGCGGGTTGCCCAGGTCCTGGCGATCGGCGCCGGGGACGGCGTGCTCCTCGCCGCAATGGACGATCAGCGGCAGGCGCGCGGCGGCCAGCCGGTCGTAGAAGGGACGCAGGCGCGGGTCGCGCAGGTCGATGGCCATGCTGCTGGGGAGCCACTTCAGCGCCAGGGCGCCCCCGGCGATGGCGCGGTCCAGGCGCTGGAGCGCGTCCTCGCGATGGGGGTGGATGCTCGCGACCCAGCCGAAGCGGTCGGGGCGCTGCGCGGCGACGGCGCGGGCATAGGCGTCGGGGACGTGGAAGGTGGTCCAGTCGGGGCGGCGACGTCCGGTGTCGTCGACCGCCTCGTCGAAGGCGAAGAGCAGCCAGCGCGCGCCGGTCGGGAAGGCATCGGCCAGCGCGGTGAGCCGGCGCACGTAGGCGCGGTCGATGTCGGCGGCGGCGATGTCCGGCCCGCCGACGCACGCGCCGTTGAGGATCGCGTGCTTGCGGGCGAGCTCCATCGGATGCCACCACTGCGACAGCGAGGGCGCGATCCAGCAGCCCGAGCCCGAGTCGCCCGTGCCGATCAGATGGGCGTGCACGTCCCAGAGCTGGGTCGGGTCCAGGCCGTCCCAGATGCGGGCGAGCCAGTCGGGATCGACGCCGGGAATCGGCGGCGTGGGGTGGCCGCAGGGATTGCGCCAGGGGCTGGCGTCGGCGGCGAGCGCGCCGGCCGTGAGCGCGCTGAAGAGACCGGCCGCTGCGGCGGCGCCGCAGCACAGGAGATGACGTCGTCGGAGCATGGCCGTCGGCGGGAGAGTGGGGACGGCGCGATCCTCGTGAGCGCGTCGCCGCGTGCGGCCAAGCGACCCGCGCGGTATCGCGAGGAGGACCGGGCGGTATCGTTTGACGCTACCGGCGCGGCGAGTTGCGCTAAGGTGCCGCCCCATGGCCAGCACCCAATCCCTGATCGACCTCATCAAGTCGGAACTCAAGCAATCCGGCGTCAGCTACGCGCAGCTGGCGAAGGCGCTGGACCTGTCCGAGTCCAGCGTGAAGCGCATGTTCGCCTCGGGCGGCGAGATGCCGCTGTCGCGCATCGACGAGATCTGCCGGGTGCTCAAGACGGATTTCGCGGAGCTCTCGCAGCGCCTGACGCAATCTCAGCCGCTGCGCAGCGAGCTCACGCTGCAGCAGGAGCGCGAGGTGGTCGCCGACGAGAAGCTGCTGCTGACGGCGATCTGCTGTCTGAGCCAATGGAGCTTCGAGCAGATCGTCTCGACCTACCGCATGAGCGAGGCCGATGCGACGCGGGCGCTGGCGCAGCTGGACCGGCTGGGCATCATCGAGCTAAGGCCGCTCAATCGCTATCGCCTGCAGGTCGCCAAGACCTTCCGCTGGCGGCCGCAGGGCCCGGTGATGAGCTTCTTCCGCGACCACGTGATGCAGGACTTCTTCGGCGGCGGCTTCGACGGGGACGGGGAGCTGCTGATGCTGGTCCACGGCCAGCTCAGCCCCGGCATGGCGCGCGAGCTGCGCGACCGATTGCAACGTGTCGCCGAGGACTTCGCGCGCCAGCATCTGCTGGATCAGCGGCTGCCGGATGAGGAGAAGCGTCAGTTCACGCTGGTCATGGGCATGCGCTGCTGGCTGTTCGAGCGGTTCAAGCACTTGCAGCGGCCGTCGGGGGTGGTGAAGGCGATAAGGCGATGAGTTGCTCAAGTAGCCGTTGGACCACGTCGGAGACTGGAACTTCGTGAGCTAGGCCAGCTGCAAGCCTGTCTTCCCGCTCTTCGGCAAGGCGAAACCATTCAGCCTCCACGATCTCGGAATCTCTGCTCACGTCTTGCTCCTGGCATGAAAGGAAGCAGCATCGGCCATGGTCGCCTTCGAGTCTCTGACCTACTTTTTGGTCACCAGAACTCCCACCGACCCGAATAGACCACCCAGATCCCCAGCGCCCCGTTCGTCACCGCATGCGCGATGACGGCCGTCCACAGCTTGCCGGTGCGCTGGTAGAGATACGCGTAGGCCGCGCCGGCCACGATGGCCGCCAGCCACAGCGTGTGCGCGAGCATGAAGACGAAGGTCGAGATCACCAGCGCCCGCAGGCCCGCCGCGCGCGGGTCGACCGTCTCGAACTGCGGGCTCGCGATCCAGCGCATCAGGAAGCTGCGCCAGAACAGCTCCTCCATCACCGGCACCAGCAGCGCCGCGCCCAGCCAGCGGATCACGATCAGCGCCCAGTCCGGGCGGCCGTCCGCGGTCATCGGAACGAAGGCGGCGGTGGGCTCGCCCAGCTGCATCCAGGGCGCGTCCAGCGAGATCCACAAGCCAAAGACCACCAGCCCCACGACGACGCTCAGACCCGCCTCGCCCAAGCTCGGGTGGTTCTGCCGGGCGAGCTCCCCGTAACCGCGCCAGTACCAAGCCAGCGCGCCGCCGACCACCACCAGATTCAGCCCGTAGAGCCAGCGCGCGTCCACGCCCCAGTCGTTGGGCTCCGGCACCGCGCCCCGCAGCGCGAGCAGCAGCATGAAGAGGGCGAACGGGACGATGCGGGCCCAGGCGGCTTGACTCAACGGCATCCGGCGAATGTACCGGCGGCCCGTGAATCGATCATGCGGACAAGGCCTGACCCTCGGCGCGATTTGTCGGAACCTTGTCCGCGAACGCGTGGCGCAGCGCGTCGATCGCATGACGGACCTTGGCCGGCTGCGCGTCGCGCTGCGGCGTCATGACGTGCACGGGGAGCACCGGCAGCGACCAGCCCGGCAGCAGCGGCAGCAGCCGCCCTTGGCCCTGCGCCTCGTCCACGTCCTCCGGGCTGAGCATCGCCAGCCCCATGCCCGCCTCGCACAGCTGCTGCAGGCTGAGCTGGTTGTTGCTGCTGGCGCGCGGCGTCACCCGCAGCAGCTCCTCGCGGCCGTCGGGGCCGCGCAGCGGCAGCGGCTTGGGCGCGTTGGCGTCCGAGCGCAAAGCCAGCCAGTCGTGCCGGGTCAGCTCCTCCATTGACGTCGGCACGCCGCGCCGCGCTAGGTAAGCGGGCGCCGCATACAGGCCGACGGACTTGACGCCGATGCGCTGCGCGACCCAGCTGCTGTCGGGCAGCCGGCCGAATCGCACCGCCAGGTCGATGCGCTTGGCCACCAGGTCGGTGAAGCCGTCGTCGACCTCCAGATGCAGGCTCATCGCGGGATGGGCCGACAGCAGCGGCGCCAGCGCTGGCCCGATCTGCCGCGCCGAGCCCACCGGCGCGCTGATGCGCAGCTCCCCCTCGGGTGCGTCGCGCAGGTGGTGGAGCTGGGTTTGCGCCTCGCGCGCCGCGGCCAGCATCGCTTGGCAGCCCTGGACGAAGCGCTCGCCCGCCGGCGTCAGGCTGATGCGGCGCGTCGAGCGGTGCAGCAGCGTCACGCCCATGTCGCGCTCCAGCGCCCGCAGCTGCTGGCTCACCGCCGAGGTCGTCGTCTGCAGCTGCCGCGCCGCCGCCACCAGGCTGCCCTGTTCCACGACGGTCGCCAGCACCGCCATCCGCCGCAATTGGTCCAGCATCGCTTGATTGTGTAGATCAGCTAAAGAATGAAAGCCGATTCTGAGGACTTCTGCGGAGATTGTGAAGTTTCTACAGTTCACCCCATTGTTGAACCCGTCTCCTCCTCATCTCTCCTTGAAAGGAACTCTCATGAAAGTCGCCCTGATCGGCCCCACCGGATTCGTCGGCAGCGCCGTGCTGAAGGAACTGCTGTCCCGCGGTCATGAGGTCGTCGCCCTGGCGCGCGATCCGTCCAAGCTGGAAGCCCGCGCCGGCCTGACCGTGGTGAAGGCCGATGCCAAGCAGGCGGACCAGGTCGCCGCCGCGGTGAAGGGCACGGACGCCGTGGTCAGCGCCTACAACCCGGGCTGGTCGGTGGCGGACATCCACACCGAGTTCCTGGACGGCACCCGCGCCATCTATGACGGCGTGAAGCGCGCCGAGGTGAAGCGCCTGCTGGTGGTCGGCGGCGCCGGCAGCCTGTACGCCGCGCCCGGCCTGCAGATCGTCGACACGCCGGAATTCCCGGAGCAATGGAAGCAGGGCGCGCTGGCCGCGCGCGAGGCGCTGAACCTGATCCGCCTGGAGAGCTCGCTGGACTGGACCTTCCTGTCGCCGGCCGTGCACCTGGAGCCGGGCGAGCGCCGCGGCAGCTACCGCGTCAGCCTGGACACGCCGGTGATGGATGCCAACGGCCCGGCCCATGTGTCGACCGCCGACCTGGCCGTCGCCATCGTCGACGAGCTGGAACGCCCGCAGCACATCCGCCGCCGTTTCACGGTCGGCTATTGATGGATCGGCGGCCGGCTTGGCTCAAGCGCTCTGCTGTTCCAGCAGGTAGTTGGCGTCGTCGTACTGGCCCAGGGCGTCGACCAGCGTGGGCAGGCACTCGGCCAGCTTGTCGTGCAGCGTGAAGGGCGGGTTCACGACGAACATGCCGCTGCCCATCATCCCGAAGCCGCGCTCATCGGCCTGCGCCACGGTCAGCCGCACATGCAGCCAGCCCTTCTTGGCGACGGGCTCCGAAGCGGACTTGAGCCGCTGCACCAGCTGGGCCGATTCCACCGTCTGCAGCTGCGGATACCAGATCGCGATCGTGCCGTCGGCGAAGCGTTGCAGGCCTTCGCGCAGCGCGGCGACGACCTTGCCGTAGTCGGCCTTGATCTCATAGGGCGGGTCGATCAGCACCACGCCGCGGCGCGAGGGCGGCGGCAGCTCGGCCTTGAGCGAGGCGAAGCCGTCCTGCATCAGCACCTGCGTCTGGGGCCGGTCCTCCAGATAGCTGGCGAGGATGCGATGGTCGGTGGGGTGCAGCTCGTAGCAGCGCAGGCGGTCCTGGTCGCGCATCAGGAAGCGCGCGATGGCGGGGGAGCCGGGGTATTGCTCGAGCTTCTTGCCCGGGTTGAAGTCGTGCACCAGCTGGACGTATTGCTGGAGCGGCTCGGGCAGGTCGGTGCGGCCGTAGAGCGAGGCGATGCCGCCGGCGTGCTCGGCGTTCTTCTGGGCGTAGCGGCCGTCCAGGGCGTAGCCGCCAGCGCCGGCATGGGTGTCCACCACGGTGTAGGCCTTGTCCTTCTCGCCCATGTAGCGGAGGACCTCGGCCAGCACCAGGTGTTTGAGCACGTCGGCGTGGTTGCCGGCGTGGAAAGCGTGTCGGTAAGCGAGCATGGGCGGGACTGTACCTGCCCAAGGCCGCTCACACCTGAAACGCGCCCGGCGAGTACGCCGTCCCCGCCGGCACTTCCTTGAGCCCGCAGGGGTGTTGGTACTGCATCGCCGGCCGCAGCGACTGCCCGTCCACCGCGCCCGGATCCACCGCCCGGCCGATCAGCGGCGAGCCCGGTCGCAGCCGGAAGTCGTAGCGGTCCGCGTCGACGAAGGCGTCCAGTCCGACGAAGTAGTTGTGGTGCTGCTCGCGGTCGGGACCGGCCGGCAGCTCCTGCTTCCCGTGCAGCAGGTTGTTGATCAGCCGCAGCGCCTGCGCCGGACGCCCCATGCGCAGATAGACGCCGCCCTGCGGCCGCCGGTCCACCAGCGTGTTGTTGATCAGGTGCAGCTCGTTGCGCGGATGCGAGAGCCCCTCGCCCGCGTAGCCGATCAGATGGAAGTTCTCCGTCGTCGGGCTCTGCTGGATCACGTTGCCCATCACCAGCGCCAGACCGCCGATGGGGAACTCCAGCTCGAAGCTCGCGCGGCCGGTCTCGTCGGTGAGGCGGTTGTAGAAGATGTGGTTCACCGCCGCCCGCGTCTTCAGCAGGTGGCCGCTGGAGCCGTGGTGGAAGTAGCTGCCCAGCACGGTCAACTTCGCGATCGCGCCGACGTAGCAGTTGTGCGTGTGGCCGTCGCCCGGCGCGATCGCGCCGAAATCGCAGGACTCGATGAGCAGCTCGATGCTGCCGTCGTTGGCGGCCAGCAGGCCGTTCTCGTTGTCCTGGAAGCGGCAGTCGCGCAGCGTCAGAGAGCCCCGCTCCAGCCGCACACCCGCGCCGTTGCGGTCGGGCACCTTGGCGCCGATGAAGTCCAGACCTTCGATGGTCATGCGCTTGCCGCTGGTGACGAAGATGCCCTTGCCCTGCGCATGCGCGCCGTTGGCGGGGATGCGCACCCGGCCGCCGACGGCCTTCAACGTCAGGTCGTCCTGGGTCCAGACGGCGACATCGCCCGGGTACTCGCCGGCCTGGATCTCGAGGGTCATGCCGGGCTTGGCCTGCGCGGCGGCGGCGGCCAGCGTCTTCACCGGATGGTCCCGGCCGACCTTCAGCACGGGCCTGGACCCGCCTTGCGCGAGCGCCGCCGGCATCCAGGGCGTCAGAGAGAGCCCGGCGCCGGCGAGCAGCAGACGGCGTCGGCGTGATGCCGGGTCGTCATGAGGCGAGGGGAGGACCCGATCGGGCACGGTACCGGACATCTGAAAACTCCCGGGAAGTCGCTGAGCGCGGGGCCGGGCGAGTGTAGCCATGCGGCCGGTCGCGCCGGTGACGCCCGGCCAAGGCCCCAGCCGGCGTCCGGGCTGTCGCCTACGCGCAGCGGCGGGCGGGGCATCTCGCTAAGCTGCGCGCCATGACTTCCGGCCCGGTCCGCCCGCGCGGGCCGGCGCCTCCCCTCAACACCGCATTCCTGAACCAAACATGCCCAGTCTCTTCGACCCCTTGCAAGTCGGCGCCGTGTCGCTGGCCAACCGCATCGTGATGGCTCCGCTGACGCGCAACCGCTCCGTCGGTCTCGTGCCCGGCCCGCTGGCCGTCGAGTACTACCGCCAGCGCGCCAGCGCCGGTCTCATCATCAGCGAAGGCGCCCAGATCGCCCCCGAGGGTCAGGGCTACCTCGACACCCCGGGGATCTACTCGCCCGAGCAGACCGCCGCCTGGAAGCAGGTCACCGACGCGGTCCATGAAGCCGGCGGCAAGATCGCGGTGCAGCTGTGGCATGTGGGCCGCATCTCGCATGCGGACTTCCAGCCCGACGGCGGCAAGCCGCTGTCGTCCACCGACCGGCAAGCCAACAGCAAGACCTTCACCCAGGCCGGCTTTGTCGACGTGGCCGCGCCGCGCGCGCTGACGCTCGAAGAGCTGCCCGGCATCGTCCAGTCCTACGTGCACGCGGCGAAGTCAGCGATGGCGGCGGGCTTCGACGCGGTCGAGGTGCACGGCGCCAACGGCTATCTGCTGGACCAGTTCCTGCGCGACAGCATCAACGATCGCAAGGACGCCTATGGCGGCTCCATCCAGAACCGCGCGCGTTTGCTGCTGGAAGTGATGAAGGCCATCGCCGACGGCATCGGCGCGGACCGCACCGGCCTGCGCCTGTCGCCGGTCACGCCGGTGAACGACGCCGGGCAGGACAGCGATGCGCAAGCGCTGTTCAACTACGTCGTCGAGCAGCTGGCGCCGCTGCAGCTGGCCTTCCTGCATGTCATCGAAGGCCAGACCGGCGGTCCGCGCGACATCGCGCCCTTCGACTATGACGCGCTGCGCGAGCGCTTCAAGGGCGTGTACATCGCCAACAACGGCTACACCCGCGAGATGGCGATCGACGCCGTCGCCAAGGGCCATGCGGATGCGGTGGCCTTTGGGCGCAGCTTCATCTCGAATCCGGATCTGGTGCGCCGGCTCAAGCTCAATGCGCCGCTGCAGAAGGCCCATTCGGCCACGATGTATGGCGGCGGCGCCGAGGGATACACGGACTATCCGGCGCTGGCGGACTGAGCGCGTCGAAGACCCTCTCCCCAGCCCTCTCCCGCAAGCGGGCGAGGGAGCCGCACAGTGCGCTGTCAATCGCGGCGCGCGGTCCTTGTTCGCTCCCTCTCCCGCAGGGCGGGAGAGGGCGGGGGAGAGGGTGGGAGCGTGGCAGTACGCGACCGCCGATGGCCGCCGCCAGGGTCAGTCCTTGCCCTTCATCTTCGAGCGGAAGATCTCCGCCACGGAGACCTCGCGCGGCCCGGGTCGCACGGTGAAGGACTGCCCGGCGGCGATGCTGCCGGGCTGCCTCACCGCCAGATAGAACCCGCACCAGCCGCTCTGCGACATCATCTTCACCGCCTTGTTGAAGCCCATCGCCCCGTTGAACTTGAAGCACGGGTAGCGCGGCTCGCTGATCGCGAGCTCGCAGTCGGGGAAGACCAGCACGTCGCCGATGTAGGCGTCGCCCTCCAGCAACCCGCTCAGGCTGAGGTTCTCGCCCATCGCGCCCCAGGCCAGCGGCTCCTCCCAGCCCGCCACCTGCGCCTGCGCGCGCACCGTGCGCCAGAACTCGTAATGCTCGCTGGGATAGGCGTAGACCGCCTTGGACAGCCCGCCGTGCACGCTCAGGTCCGCTTGCTCGTCGCCCTCGATGCCGAGCGGCTTGACGGCCAGCGCGCCCGAAGCGGGACGCTTGCGGATGCCGGTCAGGACTTCGCGGCCGCCGATCAGCATCGGCTCGGCGCGGGCGGTGTTAAGGCTCAGGACTTGCATCGGGCGATTCTCCCGCAGTCGAGCGGAAGCTCGCCGGCGCGGTGATCTGCGAATCGCTCCGGTAATGCCGCAGCGCCTCGCGCGCGTCGGCCAGCGCGATGGCCTGATCGCGCTCGCGCTGCAGCGTCTCCAGCGCGAAGGACAGGTCGCCCGCCATCTCGTCCATCAGCCCCAGCACCTGCGGATCGAAGAAATCCGGCTCGCCCGCCAGCACGCTGAGCGCGCCGACGATCTCGCCGCAACGGCGCAGCGGGAAGGCCGCCATCGATTCCACGCCCGGTGGAATCACCGGCGCGCCGGGGACGACCAGCGTCGGATCCTGCGGCGCGCGGTTGCTGACCTGATGCACCCCGCCGATGACGGCGCGCGTCGCCATCGAGGCCCGCGCGAACGGCGACTCGCGCGGCCAGCGCCGCGGCGCGCCGGGGATCAATCGGTCGGCGGCGCCGGATTCCGCGACCCGTTCGAACTCGTCGCCGTCCACCAGCACGATGGACGCGAAGCGCGCATGGCCGGTCTCCACGCAGATGCGGCAGATGTCCTCGAACAGGTGCTGCTCGGCCCGGGCGTCGGTCAGCGCCTGTGCCTCACGCCGGATGATCAGCTGATTCGTCTTGGACAGCGCGATGTAGAGCTGCTGCAGCCGCAGCCGCGAGGCGTCGCCGGCGCGGCGTTCCTCGTCGTAGCGGGACCAGACCAGACAGATCAGCACGCCGCACACGACGGCGGACAGCAGCACCAGCAGCAGGCCCAGGCGTGCCGCGTCGGTGGTGGTCTCCTGCGCGCGCTCGGTGTCGATGCGGGCCTGGCTGAGCTGGAAGGCGATGAGCTCGTCGAGCAGGCGCATCACCGTGAGACGGCGCTGGTTGAGCTCGCGCAGCAAATCGGGGGTCGGGCCGCCGGTCTGGGCCAGTGCGGCCCACATCTGATCGAGCTGCGGTTGCAGCCGGGCAATGAGCGCCTGTTCCGGCGGCGTCATGCGGGTGGTGAGATAGCGGCTCCAGGCTTGGCGCGTGCCGTCGATGACGCGTCGGGCACCGTCGCTCATGCGGGCGGTGTCTGGCTCCTGCGCCATCGAGATCAGCAGCGAGCCCAACTGCTGCGCGCCGAGGACCTGCTCAATCTCGCGCAGCTGGTCGACGGGCACGAGGCGGTCGTCGTAGAGCGACTGCGCGATGCGCGCGGCCTGGCGCGACTGCCACCAGCCCAGCAAGGCCGACGCGGTGACCAGCGCGAGCACCAGCCCGAGCACGAGCAGCAGACGGACGCGGATGGACGGGCCGGTCGGAGCGGACATGGAAGGCGGGGGGCGGGCAGCGAGGTGGACGGACTCGGAGCCCGGCGGGCTTGCCCGGGCACAGGGGCCGAGCATAGGCGCAATTCGCACGCGGTCCGATCCCCGAGGCGGTGGGGAGGCGTGGTGCGTCCTCTGAACAGAGGAGCGGATCCCGGACATGACGACGCCGCGGCGCGTGGGGCACGCCGCGGCGTCGGGGGATCCCCGTCAGGGGATCGTCGGGAGCGTGGCCGGGATCAGCCGCCGCGACGCAGCATCACCGCGCGGACGCTGGTGGGCGCCACGCCGGTCTGCTGCTTGAGCGCGCTCAGGGCGAGCGCGGCGACCAGGTCGTCGCTCAGCGCTGCGGCGGCGTCAGGGGCTTGCACCCGCAGCGTGCCGTCGGCCATCAGCACGACGTCCAGCGTCGTCGAGCGGCCGCCGTCCAGCGCCACCGAGGCGCGCACCTGGCGGGTGACGCCGGTGGACGTGCGGTCGGTGGCCGGGACCGGCTGTTGCAGCGGCTTGAGCGCCAGGCTGTCGCCCAGGTCGTCGACGCGGAACATGCCCAGCGGCTGCAGCACCGGCTCGCCCCTGTCGGCGTAGACCGGGAGCTGGCTCTGACGCGCCTGGTCGTAGGCCGGGGCGTCGACCGCCAGGCTGACCTGTCCGTTGCCGCTCAGCGTCTGCTCCAGGCTCAGGCTGGCCAGCGCGACGCCGGTGTTGCCTTGGCCGGCGCCATTGCCATTGCCGTTGCCGTTGCCGTTGCCCGCACCGTTGGCGTCGCCGCCCGCGGTGTTGGCATTGCCGTTGCCAGCGGTATTGCCGCCGTTCGCGCCGGTGTTGCCCCCGTTGCCCGATCCGTTGGACGGGCCGCTGCCGTTGGCGCCATTGGCCCCGTTGCTCGCGCCGTTGGCGGAGCCATTGCCGTCCAGGCCGCCGACGCCATTGCCAGGGGAGCCATTGCCAGCGGAGCGATTGCCGCTGCCACTGCTGTTGGCGCCGTTGCCAGCGCCCGTGCCCGTGCCGTTCGCGTTGCCACTCGTGCCGTTGCCGTTACCGGCCAGACCGGTGCCATTGCCACCGATGCTGCCCGTGCCGGCGTTCGCGCCGTTGCCGTTGCCGGAACCGGTGCCCAGGTCGCCCAGGGCGACCGTGCCGCCGGTGTTGCCCGACGGGCCCGCCGCGACCGAGGCCACGGTGCTGCCCGCGCCGCCGCCGTTGCCGCCGTTGCCGGTGGGCACGTTGGCGGTCTTGGAGCCGCTGTTGCCGTCACCGCCTTGGGTGCCGTTGCCGCCCACCGGCAGACTGACCAGGCCGTCGACCGCCGGCGGCGTGACCAGCGGGGTCACCGCGCCGGTCGACGTCACCTGCGTGGTGTCGAGCTTGTAGTTGCCCGCGTCCGCGCCTTGCAGCTGCAGCTGCACGTTCACCGTCTTGCCGTTGCCGACGTAAGGCGAATCGAAGTTGCCGCTGCCCTTCACGCTGACCTGATCGCCGGCCAGCACGCCTTGCGGCGCCCCGGTGACGACGGTCGCCGAGGTGCCGCCGTTGAAGGTCGCGCCCACGACGGACACCGTCGGCGCCTGAATCGTGCGGGCGGTGATGTCGCCGGTCGACTGCTTGGAGCCGGTGGCCAGCTGATAGTTGCCCGCATCCGCGCCGGTCAGGCCCAGCTTCACATCGACCGCCTTGCCGGTGCCGGCGTTCTTGTCGCTGTACTGGCCCGAGGCCGCCACGATCAGGTCATCGCCCGCGACGGCGCCGACGGCGCCGCCCGTGGTGACCGATGCGTCGCGCGTACCGTCATAGACCTTGCCGGCCACGGTGATCGCGTTCACGTCCACCGTCTTCGGCGTGATCGAGGCCGTCTTGCCGGTCGGGTTGGCGATCGTGTAGTTGCCCGCGTCGGCTCCCTTCAGCGCCAGCTGCACGTCGACCGCCTTGTCCTTGCCGGCATTCTTGTCGGCGAACTGACCCGAAGCCGAGACGCCCAGGTCGTCGCCCGCCACGATGCCGGTGGTGCCGGACGTGGTGACCGACGCGCCGCGCGTGCCGTCGTAGACCTTGTCGCCGACGGTGACCGAGCCGATGCCCAGGGCCTTCGGCGTGATCGAGGCGGTCTGACCCGTCGGGTTCGCGATCGTGTAGTTGCCTGCGTCCGCGCCGCTCAGCGAAAGCTGAACATCGACGGACTTGCCGTTGCCGGCATTCTTGTCGGCGAACTGACCCGAAGCCGAGACGCCCAGGTCGTCGCCCGCCACGATGCCCGTGGTGCCGGACGTGGTGACCGACGCGCCGCGCGTGCCGTCATAGACCTTGTCGCCGACCGTGACCGAACCGATGCCCAGGGCCTTCGGCGTGATCGAGGCAGTCTGACCCGTCGGGTTCGCGATCGTGTAGTTGCCTGCGTCAGCGCCGCTCAGCGCCAGCTGGACGTCGACCGACTTGCCGTTGCCGGCATTCTTGTCGGCGAACTGACCCGAAGCCGAGACGCCCAGGTGGTCGCCCGCCACGATGCCGGTGGTGCCGGACGTGGTGACCGACGCGCCGCGCGTGCCGTCATAGACCTTGTCGCTGACGACCACCGAGCCGATGCCCAGGGCCTTCGGCGTGATCGAGGCCGTGGTGCCGGTCGGGTTCGCGATCGTGTAGTTGCCCGCATCCGCGCCGCTCAGCGAGAGCTGGACGTCGACCGACTTGCCGTTGCCGGCATTCTTGTCGGCGAACTGACCCGAAGCCGAGACGCCCAGGTCGTCGCCCGCCACGATGCCGGTGGTACCGGAGGTCGTGACCGACGCGCCACGCGTGCCGTCGTAGACCTTGTCGCTGACGACGACCGAGCCGATGCCCAGACCCTTCGGCGTGATCGCCGCCGTCGCGCCGGCGCCGGTGTCCAGCACGTAGTTGGCCGCGTCCGAACCCGTCAGCGACAGACCCGTCACATCGACCGCCTTGGCGGTGCCGGCGTTCTTGTCCACGAAATGCACCGAGCCCGACAGCGCCGCGTCGTCGCCGCTCACCAGTCCGGTGAAGCCGCCGCCGTTGAGCTGCGCCGAGGTCGTGCCGTCGTAGACCTTGTCCTGCACCGAGCCGACCGCCGTCACCGTCTTGGGCGTGACCACGCCGACTGCTGCGCTCGCGGTCGTCGAGGCCAGGCGGTAGCCGTAGACCGCCGTGCCGCCGTTGGCTGCGTCGTTGATCACCACGCCGCTGAGGCTCACCGTCTTGCCGGTGCCGACGTTTTTGTTGTCGTAGCTTGCGCTGCCGCCCGCGCCGACGCCCAGGTGCACGACGTCGCCGTCGATTGCGCCGCTGGCTTGCAGCGCGCTCGTGTCCACCGTCGCCGTGGCGTTGCCGTCATAGACCTTGGTCACCGGACCCGTCAGCGTCAGATTCAAGGTCGGCGCGACCGTGTACAGGAAGCCGTTGCCGGTGCCCAGCACGGCGCTGCCGTAGCCCGCGTCGTACTGCTTGAAGTCAGCGCCCAGACCGCCGCGGGTGTCGTTCAGCGGCGAGGTGGAGTAGACCTGCCAGGCGCCGTTGTTGCCGACCTGCAGCGCCGTCGCACCTGCCTGGTTGATGAAGTTGCGACCGGCGACCAGCACCGTACCGCGCGCCGCGCCGCCGACGTTGTCGGCGGTGACGGCTTGTTGCAGGGTCAGGTCGGAGCTCGCGCCGATGGCGGCCAGCTGCACGGTGCCGCCGGTATGCACGCCGGACAGCCCGTCCACGGTGCCGACGGTCAGCGCGCGGTCCGCGACCAGCGTCAGCGAGCCCACGTCCGCCGCCAGCTGGTTGATGTGCTGGTTCGCATTCAGCGCCGCAGTGCCGCTGCTGCGCAGCGCCAGGGCGTTGGCGGTGATGGCCGCGTTGCCGCTGATGCCCGCGCCGCTACGGTCGTCCAGCGAGACCGTGCCGGTGGCCGTCATCGACTGAGCGACGTTGATGCCGCCTGCGCCGGCGCGCACCAGCAGACCGCCGGTGGTGACGCCGATGCTGCCAGCCTGGTTCCAGGTGTTGCCCAGCAGCTCCAGTCGGCCACCGACGTTCACGGCGACCGTGCCGGTCACGTTCAGCGCGCGGTCCGAGGCATCCACGCGAAGCGTGTTCACGCCGTTGAAGACGGACAGCATGTTGTTCGTGATGTCGGCCGAGGTGCCGCCGACCGTGGTCTGCGCGGCCGAGCCGGCGGCCTGGAACACCACCGTCGCCAGCGAGCCGTTGCTGCTCGCCGGGCTGCCGGTGGTGATCCAGGTCGGGGCCTTCAGCGTCAGCTTGGCGGCCGTGCCGGTGAAGTTCACCGGACCGCCCAGCATCAGCGCGCCGATGCCCGAGTCCAGCGTCACGTCCGCGCCGTTGCGCAGCGTCAGGCCGCTCAGCGAGTCGACCGTGCCGGTCGCGAAGCCGCCGGCGGCCGGTTGGCGGATCAGCGTCGTGCCGCCGGTGTCCAGTGCCAACTTGCCGAAGTTGAAGGTGTCGTCGGTCAGCGTCGCGCCGCCGCCGGCGGTCACGGCCAGGTTGGCCGCGGCCACGCCGCCGTCCACGCCGATGACCTTGCCGCCGCTCTTGAGGTGGACGGTCGTGGCGTTGGTGGTGATGTCGCTGTCGAAGACCAGATCGCCGCCGTCGACGCGGCCAATCTCCAGCGAGGCCGCGTTGACCTGGCCGATCGAGGCGCTGCTCAGCCCGCCGCCCAGGTGCAGCTCGTTGCCGGCCGTCATCTGGCGGATCGTGACCTTGCCGTTGCCGCCGTTGGCGGTGACCGCCTTGGACAGCGAGACGTTGTCGCCGGTCAGCGTGACGTTGCCGGTGGTGTTGGTCAGCGTGCCCGCGGAGATGTCGATGTTGCGATCGACCAGCTCGAAGCTGCCCGATGCATTGAACGAGAAGTTGCTGGCCACGCTGATCGTGCCGGTGCCGTCGGCGCGACCGATGGTCAGGTTCTTGATGCCAGGGAGCTTGGCCAGCGTGGCCGCCGACGCGAAGCCGTTGGCGTCGCCCAGCACCATGTTGGTCGCGGCATTGGCCGGCTCCAGGCGCAGCGAGGCGGTGCTGAGGTTGCTCAGCGTGGCCGAGCCCCAGTCCACCTTGTCCGCGCGCAGCGTCAGCACACCGGTCCCGGTGTCCAGGTTCAGGTTCACCGCGCCGAAGCGGATCGTGCCGTCGGTGTAGATGCTGGCGCCGCCCTTCATGGTGAAGGCGGTGTTGATGTCGATGTCGCCGGTGGCGTTGATCTGGCCGGCCAGGGTCTTGGGACCGTTCGGGCCGGTGCCGCCCGGGTAGGTGCCGGTCTCTCGATCAAAGAACAGACGACCGGTGCCCACGTTGATGGCGCCGTTCATGGTGATGCCGCCGGAGCCGGACGCCAGATAGACGTTGCCGCCGTTGGACGTGATGGGCGCGTTCAGCGTGAAGGAGCCGCCGGTGCCGGAGTCCGCGTCCGCCCACAGCCGCACGTACCCGCCTTGCGTGGTGACGCTGCCGCCGATGGTGATGCCGTTGGCGCCGAACACGGTGATCGTGCCGCGCTGCACCGCACCGGGGGTGGCGGTAGTGAGGTCGTAGGTGGGCAGCGCGCCGGAAGGATTGCTGCCCGTGCCGGTGGCCACGAGGTGGGGCACGTTGATGACGGACGCGCTTGCGCCGTTGATCAGGTCCGAGCCGCTCGAGTTCCAGTTCGAAGCGATCAGCAGGATGCCCGCATTGCCGTTGACGCGGATGGTGTCGGTCTTCTGCTCGAAGCGGATCACGCCGATCTTGTCGCGCGGGTCCGATCCCCGTTGACCGCCGCGTCCGGCGACCACGGTCAGGCTGACGCCGTCCTTCAGATCCAGGATGCCATCGGTGCTGCCGGTGGCCTTCAGGTCCTTGAAGGTCACGTCGGTGGTGGCTTCCAGGATGATGTTGGCGAGCTGCGACTCCAGGTCCTTCTCATAGACCACCGAGCCGTTGATCGCGCCGGTGCCGGATCCGCCGCCGCGCACCTCCAGCGTGGCCGGGTCCAGCAGCAGGTCGCCGGTGTTGCCCTTGGCCGCACGGCCGTCGGCCACGCCGCTGTAGTTCAGCTGCTCCTTGCCGGAGACTTCCATGCGGCCGCCGTTGCCGCCCTGGTCGCCGCCGCGCGCCTCGACGCGCCCGGCGAACTGGGTCTGGCCGTCCGACCAGGCCACCACTTCGCCGCCGTTCCCATTGACCGTGCCGTTGGCGCTGAGCTTGGACGCGGCGTCGACGCTGACGCTCTTCGCATTGATCAGGCTGGCGTCGTTCCCTTGCCAGCCGCCGCCCACGTGGATTTGACCGCCGCCGGTGGCGCCGCTGGCGTCCAGGGTCGCGCCGCGCAGCGTGATGTCGCCGCCGGTGACGCGGATGTCGCCGCCCTGACCTTGCGCGGACGTGGCGTCCAGCCGGCCGGTGATGTTGACCTGGCCCTGCTCGCCGCCGTCCAGAACGATGCGGCCGCCTTGGGCGCTCAGGCCCTTGGCCTCGATCACGCCGTCCATGTTGATGACGCTGGCGCGCAGCGCGCTCGCGCTGGGGGCGCTCAGCACGACCTTGTCGCCCTGGATCAGGCCTTGCTGCGACAGCTCGGCATCCAGGGCCGCCTGGTCGACCTGGACCTGCAACAGGCCGTCGCCGGAGAAGTCCAGCGAGACCGACTGACCCGCGGCCATTGCCACCTGACCGGCGCTGATGCTGCCGGTGTTCACCACCGAGGCGCCCAGCAGCGCGACCACGCCGTCGGCGCGGATAGCGCCCTCATTGCGGACCTGTGCCGCGCTGGTGCCGGTGAAACGCGCGCGGCCGGCCAGGAAGTCGGCGTCGCTGACGTTGAGCGTGCTGGCCACCAGGCCGCTGACGTTGACCGTCGCGCCCTTGCCGAAGACCACGCCGCTGTTGTTGACCAGCCAGACCTGACCGTTGGCGGACAGGTCGCCGAAGATCTGGCTGGGCGCGCCGCCGGTGACGCGGTTCAGCGCCACGGCGTCGGCGCCGGTCTGGTTGAAGCGCACCGAGGCATTGCTGCCGATGTCGAAGCTGTTCCAGTTGACGATCAGCTTGTTGGTGGTCTGGTCGATGCGCAGCTGGGAGCCCTGCTGCGACATCGCCGCCTGACCGGCTGTCACCTGCGCGCCTGTCGGCAAGGCCCCGGGGTCCAGCGCGAAGGCCGGGCCGGCCAGGGCCGCCGCGGCGGCGCCGACGATGGAAGCCGCCATCGCGCGGCGGACGGTGCCGCCGGTGCGCTTGCCGCGGCCGCGGGCGAATTCAGGCACCGCCACGAAGGCGCCGCAGATCTCGTTCCAGACGAGTCGATAGCTGTGGTTCAACGATCCCATGATGTGTTCTCTCTGAGGTGAGGGGCAGAAGGGACCGGGACGGCGCGTCGCGCCAGGTCTCCGGTCGCGAGCCGATCAATAGTGGTAAGCGGCCTGCAGCCAGAAGCGCTGACGGTCCGAGCGGCCGTCGGCATCGCGGCCCGCGGCGCTGCGGCCGTCGTTGTGGCCGATCGCGTGGGCCCAGCTGGCGCGCAGGGTCCAGCGCTCGCCGGCCAGGTTGGCGCCGACACCGGCGCCGCCCAGCGAGTACGAATTCGGCTGGCCGCCCAGCGCGCCGGTCCACAGGCGCTCGTGCTGCTCGACGCGGCCGTAATCGACGAAGCCGATCAGCTGCGCGGCGATGCCGTTGCCGATGCGCAGCTCACGGCGCAGCTCGGCGGTGCCGACCCAGCCGTTGTCGCCGCCGGCCTCGCCGACCGGATAGGCGCGCACGCCCGAGGGGCCGCCCAGCAGGAACTTCTCGGACGAGTCCAGGTTGCGTGCGCTCAGCTGGCCGTAGCCGCCGACGTACAGGCCCCAGCCCGGCAGGGCGTTGGCGGTCTGCAGGCGCGACACGCGCCAGGTCAGCTTGTCGTAGCTGCCGGCGGTGCGGGCGGTCACCGAGTCGGCGATGCGGTCCGCGGTCTCGCGCAGCGTGACGGTGCCGTTCGTCGCCGACAGGCCGAAGTCGTTCTGCGCGCCGCCCAGCGTCGAGTCCCACAGGTTGCCGTAGACGTTGACCGTCAGGCGGTTGATGCGGCGATCGCGCAGGGTCTGGCCCAGCGCCTCGTCGACCAGGGTGCGCTGCTCGGCCTCGGTGGAGACCCACAGGTTGCGCTCGCGGCCGCGCAGCAGCGGATAGCTCAGGCCGGCCGACACGGTGCGGGCGCTGCCGCGCAGGTCCAGCGGCTTGAGGTCCTCGCCGACGCGGTAGTCCATCCAGGTCGTCGCGAGCTGCGCGCGCAGGCCCGAGGGATGCACGCCGAAGCCGTAGGCGAGGGCGGCCTGGCGGCTGCCGTCGGTGCGGGACACGCTGGCCTGCAGCAGGTCCTCGCGGTTGAGCGGGCGGACCAGCGAGGCCGCCGCGCCCACGCGCCATTGGCCGGTGTAGCGGTTGTTGAAGTTGTCCGCCGAGGCGTCCAGGCCCCAGGCGCGGCCGGTGTCGGTGCGCACGTCCAGTCGGCTGGTGCCGGGCTGGTCGCCGCGTTCCAGCGTCGCGCGGGCTTGCACGCCGGGCACGTCGTTGATCAGCAGCAGCGCGCGCTCGAGCTGCTCATAGCGCACGGCGCTCTGGCCCAGGGCGGCGTCGGCGATCGCGCTCAGGCGCGGCGCCAGGCGCTCGTCGGCGCCGGTCACGGTGACGCGGTGGGCACCCGACTGCAGACGGCCGGAGAGCAGGGCGATCTCCAGCTCGCCCAGGGTCAGGTCTTGCCGGGGCAGGTAAGCGCGGGCCAGGACGTAGCCGCGCTTCTGCAGCGCGGCGGTGACGCGGGCGGCCAGGGTCTGCAGCTGGTTGTGGGAGAGCTGGCGGCCCTTGGCGTCGGCGACCAGCGCCTGCAGTTCGGCCTCGGGCATCAGCTCGGTCGCGCCGGTGAAGCGGATGCGGTCGATGCGGGCGCGCAGGCCGGCTTGGCCGTCGTCGGCCAGCGGGGCGTTGGCGGCGGGGCGGCCGTCCAGGTCACTGCGCTGCGCGGGCGGGGCCAGGCGGCGCTGCTCGTTCAGCAGCTGGCCCGCGTCGGGCGCGGCCGCCCAGGCCAGGCTCACCGACAGGCTCATCAGACTCAGACCCAGGCCGGCCGCGGTGTGCCGCGTGCTGTACTTCATTCCCAATCTCCGGTTGTGTTTCGCAAGGCCGCGGTTATCCCGTGGGCTCGCGATCCGGAGTTCTTTCAAATCGCCGCCGACTTCTGACGATTCGTTACCCGGGCGACATGGACCGGGACCGATCGCCGATTCCGGTAGTTTTTCCGCCCGGGATCCTCCCCCTCAGATAGGCGGTTTGCACGCTGCCCGCCCACCGGACTTGAGCTCGCGCACCACTTCGGGCGGGTGGGCAAGGACAATTCCGGCCCATGTCCCGAGCCGCGTCCGCCCCTGCGAATCACCGTCCCTTGCTGCTGCTGGTGGACGATCAGCCGGAAGAGCTGCGCTGGTTGACCGCCTTGCTGCATCCGCTGTATCGGCTGGCCTTCGCCGAGAGCGGGCGGGTGGCCCTGCAGAAGGCGCAAGGCCTGGCACCTGACCTGGCCCTGCTGGACGTGGGCCTGCCCGACATGGACGGCTTCGCGCTGTGCCGGCTGCTCAAGTCGGACCCGGCGACCCGCGACATGCCGCTGCTTTTCCTGAGCGCCCACAGCGACGTCGGCGCGCGGATCGAGGGCCTGTCTCAGGGCGCGGTGGACTTCATCAGCAAGCCGTTTCATCCGGAGGAAGTCCTGGCCCGCGTGCGGGTGCACCTGCGGCTGGCCGCGCCGCGCGCGGTCGCGGCGTCCAACGACGAGGGCGCCGCCGAGCCGATCGAGGACACCGGCACCCCAGATCAACGCCTGCTGGCCGCCGCGCGCCGCTACATCGGTGACCACCTGGGCGAGCCGCTGACGGTGAACCAGATCGGTCGGCAGGTCGGGCTGACCGGGCGTCGGCTGCTGGCGCTGTTCCGCGAGGAGCTGGGGCAGACGGTGTCCGGTTACATCAGCGACGAGCGGGTGCGGACCGGTCAACGACTGCTGGCCGACACCGACATGAGCGTGACGGACGTGGCCTATCACGTGGGCTATTCCAATGCCGGCAACTTTGCCACCGCCTTCCGCGAGCGCCACGGGCTGAGCCCGCAGGCCTACCGGTCGGCGACGCGCACGCGGGACAAGGAGTCGGGCGAGGAGGGCGCCCAAGGCGCGGACAGCGGGGCCTCCGGCGCCGAGGGCGCCTGATGGCGCGCTTGCGCCGATGGGCCGCCTTGCTGGCGGCCGGGGCGGCCTTCCTGCTGGTCTGCGCCTTGGATGCGGACGCGGCGCCGGGCGAGCCACCCGCGCTGTCCTTCCCCGCCGCCATGCCGGCCGTCGTGGCCGACACGCCGACGCGCCCGGTGATCGCGCTGCATGGCGCGTCGACCAATCGCATCGAGATGGTCGACAAGGGCCAGCTGTGGATAGATCGCGCGGCGCCGTCCGAGGACGAGATCCCGGGCTGGCGTCCGGCCGACCGGCCGTCGCTGACGCCGGGCTACACCCGCGATGCCTACTGGCTGCGCTGGACCCTGCGCCAGGACGGTCCGGCGGCGCGCTACATCCTGATGGTCGACCCGGCGCGGACGGAGTCGGTGGCGCTCTACCGCCGCCGCCTGCTGCCCGACGGCAGCGCCACGCCCTGGACGGCCGAGCGCGCCGGCACCGACCTGCCCTTCGGCCAGCGCGCGCTGGCGCTGCGCGAGAGCGCCTTCCCGATGCGCATCGATCCGGGCGAGGTCTGGGAGCTGCGTCTGCGCGTGGCCAGCCGCAGTTCGCTGGCGGTGGAGCCCTCGCTGTGGGTGGCCGAGGCGCTGATCGAGGAGCAGCAGTGGCGGGTGTGGCGCGACGGCATGCTGTCCGCGGTCGGGCTGACGCTGGCTGCGCTGGCGGCCGGCCTGGCGCTGACGCTGCGGGACCGCGGCTACGCCTGGATCGCGGCCTTCCTGTCGAGCGCGATGCTCTACGAGATGGCGATGCGCGGCACCGCCTTCCAGCGCCTGTGGCCGGACGCGACCGACTGGGCGCAGCGCGCGCTGGGCACGACGGGCGCCTTGACGACGGTGTTCCAGCTGCTGGCCATGGCGGCGGTGCTGCGGCTGCGCTCAACGCAGCCGGTGCTGCATCGCGTGCTGGGCGTGGTGGTCGCGCTGAGCTTCGTCGCGGTGGCGGCCTGCATCTTCGGCGACTACCAGACCGGCACGCGCATGGCGGGGCCGACCAATCTGTCGCTGAGCCTGATCGGCCTGATCGCCAGCGTGCGGGCGCTGCGGCGCGGCGATCCGGTGGGTGGCGTGTGGCTGTGCGCGCTGGTCGGCGTGATGCTGGGCATGGCACCGCGCTACTTGAGCCTGATGGGCTTCCTGCCCTATGCGGATTGGGTGGATCTGGCGCCGTCCATGGTGGGCACGGCGGGCGCGGCGGCGGTGCTGGTGGCCATGCTGCTGATGCTGCAGCGCGAGCGCCTGCAGCACGCGCAGGCGCTGGAGGCCGCGGTGCTGGAGCGCACCGCCGAACTGGCCCGGGCCAGCGCGCACGCGCAGGCCAGCGACGCGGCCAAGGGGCGGTTGTTGGGGCACATCGGGCATGACCTGCGGGCGCCGCTGGCGTCGATGGTGCAGCTGACGCGTCGCATGACGCCGGGGGCGGAATTCGAATCCACGCGCCTGGCGCTGGAGCACGGCGGCGTGATGCTGCTGGACACCATCGACGAGCTGCAGCGCTTTGCGCGTCAGCCCGATGCCGAGGCGGATATCGAGGTGCTGAACGCGCCGGTCTATCTCTACGGGCTGCTGGACGAGCTGGCGCTGCAGTCGCAGGCGCTGATGCTGGCGAGCGCGAATCGCCTGGTGCTGACGGTCGATCCGGCGCTGCCGGCGGTGGTGGAGCTGGATGCGCGCCGGGTGCGGCAGGTGCTGCTCAACCTGCTGTCCAACGCGGCGAAGTACAGCCGATCCGGCGAGATCCAACTCAGCGCGCGCGCGATCGAGGGCTGGCTGGCGCTGTCGGTGACCGACCAGGGGCCGGGCATGGAGGCCGAGGAGCTGGCGCGGATCTTCGATCCGTTCACGCGCGGGCATGCCGGGCGCGGCGTGCCGGGGCTGGGACTGGGTTTGGCGATCGCGCGGCAGACGGTGCGGGCGATGGGCGGGGAGCTCGGCGCCCACAGCGTGCCGGGCCGGGGCAGCCGGTTCACCGCGGAGCTGCCGCTGGTCGCTGCCGGCGAGGCCGAGGTGCAATGGCCGCCGCTGCTGCCGCAACCCGGCCTGGAACGGCTGGGCGAGGGCTGGTCGGCGGTGGTCTGGGACCGCTGCCCAGCGGTGCGCGAGGTGATGCTGGAGCGCCTGCTGCAGAGCGGCTTCGATGCGAGCGAGGCGGAGCGGGTCGAGGAGGTGGGGGGCTTGCTGGAGGAGGCGGCGAACGTGACGAAGGCGACGGACGTCGGGCGGGCGTCGCCGCGTTCCAGCACGGCGGCGGATCCGGCTCAGCGCTTGGACTTGGGCGCGGGCGTGCTGCTCGTGACCTCGCCGGAGTCGCTGTCGTCCATCGACGACTGGCACGCATGGCGGGCGCGTTGGCCGCGGCTGCGCACGCTGATGTGCGCGTCCGTGCCTTCGAGCGAGTGGCCGACCGATGCCGGCCTTGCGATGCTGCCCAAGCCGGCGCCGAAGGAGCTGTGGGTGCCGGCGCTCAAGCGCTTGTGTGCGGGGGTGGAAGCGAGCAGGTGAGGGGCCTACCATCGCCCGATGTGCTACAGCGCCCAGATCCGTCGCGAGTGGAAGACCTTCTGCAGCCGCCTGGGCGTGCGCATTCCGCTGAGCGAGTACGTCGATCTCTACTGGTCCCGCACGCGCGGGGAGCGGGTGTTGCTGCCCAAGTCGCTGGAGGCGCTCTTCGACGGCGTCGATGCGGCGGGCGAGCTCGCCGCTGCCGGCGATGCTGGCGCTGACCTCGTGCGCAGCGGCCGCGAGGCCATCGCCGAGTACAAGGCCCAGCGATCCGGGGAGATCGAGCAGGAACTCTTCACGCTGCGTCAGCGCATCGCGGAGGCGGATCGCAAGCTGGCCGCCAAGCCGACCAAGACGGCCGCCGACAGCCGCCGCATCGCGCAGGACAAGACCTCGCAGCGCCTGGCCTGGCTGGCCGACCTGCGCCGGACCGAGCCGGAGTCGCGGGACTCGCGCATCTATCCGGGCTGGCAGGTGCCGGTGATCGTGAGGGAGCAGGGGGAGAAGCTCCTCAAGCCCATGCGCTACCAATGCCGGCCTGCGGGCAAGCCGGCCTCGTATGACCTCAAGTACCCGGGCACCTACAACGCGAGGCGGGACGCGCTGGGCGGGTTCTGGAAAGGGCAGTTCGGCGTCAGCCACGGGGTGCTGGTGGCCTCATCCTTCTTCGAGAACGTGCGCCGGGAGGATGGGTCCAACGCGGTGCTGGAGTTCTCGCCCGAAGGGATGGACGAGATGCTGATCGCCTGCCTGTGGTCGCGCTGGGAAGCGCCGGGCGAGGCGCCGATGCTGTCCTTCGCCGTCATCACCGACGAACCGCCGCCCGAGATCGCCGCGGCGGGGCACGACCGCTGCGTCATCCCCCTGAAGCCGGAGCACCTCGATGCCTGGCTAGCCCCGAAGGGGGATCTGGACGCGATGCAGGCGATCCTGGATGACCGGCAGCGGCCGGTGTATGGGTGGCGGATGGCGGCTTGAGGAGATCTCGTTGGGTTGCCAATCGTTGCGATCAGGGCGGACACCCCAATGTCGCAAGCGTCTCTGCAAGCCACTTGTGCTGTCGCTTGTTGATGTCCTCGGATCTGCTTAAGCACCGCAAGACGCCACAGAACGTCTGGGTGGGCAATACGAGCTGTTCTTGCGTGATGCGTCCGCTGGCCATCTTCCTCTTGAAGTCGAAGGCGTCTTCATCAGAAACGCTGCTGAAGTCCACCCAGGTCGGTTTTCCGAGTCCGGCGCCAGGTACACCGAGGTAGTAGCCCGCACGCGGCGGTCCAGGATCGCACGCTGGCGCTTCGCGAAGTCCGTTCGACCTTGAAGTGAGCACCGCTGAGATCGCATCCTCGGCCCCCAGTCCGACAGCGAGGATCAATACGTACTTCGGCTTGAACTCGCCGGTCTCGTCGTCAAGGTAGTAGCGCGAATCGCACCACAAGGTGTTGGCCTTGAAGAACGCCATCAGGTGGGCGAGTCTTAGGAAGACTGCTCGGAGGCGCGTGACGCGTCACGCATGGCCTGCTCTTTGGCGACTTCCAGAAGGATCGCCTTGTCGGGTGCGTCGTCGGGGATCCCCAGTGCGTAAGGGATCTGCTTGTGAGCGCCCTTGCCGCCTTCCCAGACCTTGTCCCAAGCGCCGTTCTGCGCGTGGGTGACGTCAATCATCTTGTCGGACTTCGTGTCCCGATATCGGGCGGACAGCTCATTCATGATGCGCAACTGGCGCGCGGTGAACTCGGTGTCGTCGAACTCGCTTCCCTCGTTCGCTTTGACGGTCTGCCTCACGAAGTCGATGACCGGTTCCGGCACGATGTGGACGACCTGCGCAAGATCAGGATCAAGTTGCTCCCACTCTTCCATCAACTCGACGGGCACGGGGCCGAACTTCCAAGCTTGATAGTCGTAGCCGGTCACGCTCTTTCCGGTCTGCCGAAAATGCTCAAAGTCGAGCAGATAGAGCAGCTTGAAGAGCTTGATCTTGCCGCAGTACTTCGTGTTCTTCGCGAAGAACAGAACCGCGTTGATCAGTCGATGCCGGTTGGTCATGAGGGGTGGGTGCTTGGGTGGGAGCAAGCAGCTGGCGATTATCGCACTCGCGCTGATTCAGCGTCGGTGGTCTGCCCTTGGAAGGGTGGCGCTTGTAGGCGTTTCGCAACCCGTGCGGACTGGCAACTCCAGCCGCCCATCGGGTGCCTCGACAGGAGCCGGAGCAAGGCATCAAACCATTCCAGAAACGCATAACCCCGGCGAGCACACGAGTTACGGCGTGATTACATTGGACAACCGAGGGTGCCCGGCACCCCGTATGGCGCGCGGCATTGGGTCAGCTCCGCGGACTCCTCTCTGAAAACACAGGGCGGGAGCCTCCGGATCGGAGCTGACCCAATTCCGCTTTTCATATCCTCAGATTGGACTTCGCCATGAACCAGCCCGTAATGGAAGGCTTGCGCCTGAACGTGCCCGCCTACGTCAAGCACCAGCGACTCGTCGCCTGGGTCGCCGAGATCGCCGCCCTCACCGAGGCGCGCGACGTCTACTGGTGCGACGGCAGCCAGGCCGAGTACGACCGCCTCTGCCAGCAACTGGTCGACGCCGGCACCTTCCAGAAGCTGAACCCGGCCAAGCGCCCCGGCAGCTACCTCGCCTGGAGCGACCCCAGCGACGTCGCCCGCGTGGAAGACCGCACCTTCATCTGCAGCAAGGACAAGGCGGACGCCGGCCCGACCAACAACTGGATGGAGCCCGCCGAGATGCGCGCCCTGCTGCAGACCGGCGACAAGGCGCTGTTCCGCGGCGCCATGCGCGGCCGCACGCTGTATGTGGTGCCGTTCTCGATGGGCCCGATCGGGTCACCGATCGCGCACATCGGCGTCGAACTGTCCGACAGCCCCTACGTCGCGGTGAACATGCGCATCATGACCCGCATGGGTCGCGCGGTCCTGGACACGCTGGGCGACAATGGCGAGTTCGTCCCCTGCGTCCACACCGTCGGCGCGCCGCTGGAAGCCGGTCAGGCCGACGTCAAGTGGCCTTGCAACAAGACCAAGTACATCGTCCATTACCCCGAGACCCGCGAGATCTGGTCCTACGGGTCCGGCTACGGCGGCAACGCGCTGCTGGGCAAGAAGTGCTTCGCGCTGCGCATTGCCTCCACCATGGGCCGCGACCAGGGCTGGCTGGCCGAGCACATGCTGGTTCTGGGTGTGACCTCGCCCGAAGGCAAGAAGCACCACGTCGCGGCCGCCTTCCCCAGTGCCTGCGGCAAGACCAACTTCGCGATGCTGATCCCGCCGGCGGGCTTCGAGGGCTGGAAGGTCACGACCATCGGCGACGACATCGCCTGGATCAAGCCCGGCAAGGACGGCCGCCTGTACGCGATCAACCCGGAAGCGGGCTACTTCGGCGTGGCCCCCGGCACGAACGTCAAGACCAACCCGAACTGCATGGCCAGCCTGGACAAGGACGTCATCTTCACCAACGTCGCGCTGACCGACGACGGCGACGTCTGGTGGGAAGGCATGACCGACGCCGCCCCGGATCACCTGATCGACTGGCAAGGCAAGGACTGGACGCCGGCCATCGCCAAGGAAACCGGCGCCAAGGCCGCGCATCCGAACGCCCGCTTCACCGTCGCCGCGACCAACAATCCGGCGCTGGACGCTGAATGGGACAACCCGGCCGGCGTGGCGATCGACGCCTTCATCTTCGGCGGCCGCCGCTCGACGACGGTGCCGCTGGTGACCGAGGCCCGCGACTGGGTCGAGGGTGTCTACATGGCCGCGACCATGGGCTCCGAGACCACCGCCGCCGCCGCCGGCCAGCAGGGCGTGGTGCGCCGCGACCCGTTCGCGATGCTGCCCTTCATGGGCTACAACATGGCGGAGTACTTCCAGCACTGGCTGTCGCTGGGCGCCAAGCTGGGCCAGTCCGGCGCCACGCTGCCCAAGATCTTCTGCGTCAACTGGTTCCGCAAGGGCGCCGACGGCAAGTTCGTCTGGCCGGGCTACGGCGAGAACATGCGCGTGCTGAAGTGGATGCTGGAGCGCGTGGACGGCCAGGGTCAGGGCACGGAGCACGCCTTCGGCACCAGCCCGCGCTATGAGGACCTGAACTGGCAAGGCCTGGCTTTCACGCCGGAGCAGTTCCAGACCGTCACCCACATCTCTCGCGAGGACTGGGCGACCGAGCTGAAGCTGCATGACGAGCTCTTCGTCCAGCTGGCCCACAAGCTGCCGGCCGAGCTGCCGGCGACCAAGGCCAAGATCGAAGGCCGACTGGCCCAGGCCTGATGCCCTGATCGGCGCCGGCTCCCGCGGGAGCCGGAAAAGACAAAGCCCGCTGAAAGCGGGCCTTTGCTTTTGCCGGGCCAGACGGCACCCGGCGGGGAGTGGCTGGCTCAGCCGTTGCGACGGGCGTTGGCGGCGCGCAGCTCGGCGGCGAAGGAGGGCATGCTCTCTTCGTACTGGGCGGCGAGAGCCAGCAGCTCGCGCTCGGCGCGGGCCATCTTGGCGGTCTCGATGCGGGCCTTGACGTTCGTGATCGTGCGGGCCCACACGCGGGCACCGATCGTGGCGAACGTGCCGCCGCGACGCACCGTGCGGCTCAGGGGAAGACCGAAGGTTTGGGTAGCGACGCTCATGGCGATTTCCTTTGATTGGCTTGTTGCGCGGCCCTTCTGGAGCCGACGGAACGAACTATAGGGTTTCCCCTAGGCATGTCGCCAATGAAAGATGGGCATCCAATGTATAAACGCCGTGCATATCTCTGGGCGGATTCCGGCCAGAACGTGATCCGAATCACGTGAGCGAGCCCGGATCCGCGTGAATCGTCGCCCTTGTTGCATTTGGACGTCGATTCAGCGTGTTCGGGAGAGTGGGCGCTGCGCTCTCCCGGATGTCGATCCGACGCTTTCGCGTGAAAAACTGCCAGCCGGAATCCCCGCCATGAGCTTCCGCAACCTCGATCTGAACCTGCTCAAGGTGTTCGACGCCGTCATGGCCGAGCGCTCCATGACCCGCGCCGCAGAGCGGCTGTCGATGACGCAGCCGGCGGTGAGCCACGCGCTGAAGCGGCTGCGCGAGGCGCTGGGCGAGGACCTCTTCGTACGCCAAGCCTTCGGGATGAAGCCGACCTCGCGGGCCGAGGGCCTGTGGCCGGAAGTGCGCTCGGCGCTGACGCGGCTGCGGGTGGCGCTGGACCCGGGCGACTATCTGCCGACCTCGGAGGAATACACCTTCCGCCTGGCCATGGCCGACGCGACCGCGGCGCTTATCCTGCCGCCGCTGATGCAGCAGTTGGAAAGAATGCGAGCGCTGGCCAACGTGCATGTGCTCCCGCTGACCACCCGCGATCCGCGCGCGCTGCTGGAGCAGGGGGAGGCGGATTTCGCGCTCGGCTATTTCCCGACCGCCGTCGCCGCGCTGAAGGGGCAGGGCGACATGGCCTCCATCCATCAGCAGCGGCTGTACGACTCCTATTACGTCTGCGTCATGCGCCGCGGCCATCCGCTGGCGGATCAGGAGCTCACGCTGGACGCCTTCTGCCAGGCGCATCACCTGCTGGTGAGCTTCTCCGGCCGTCCTTACGGCTTCGTCGACGAGGCGCTGGCGGCGCTCAAGCGCAGCCGCCGGATCGCGCTGACGGTCAACCAGTTCTTCACCGCCGGGCGCGTGGTCGCCCACACCGACCTGCTGACGGTGCTGCCGCAGTCCTTCATCACCGCGACCGGCTACCAGGAATCGCTCATCTACCGGCCGCTGCCGATGCAGCTCTCGCCGGTGCATGTGGACGTGCTCTGGCACCTGCGCAACGAGGACCGCAGCGCCCAGCGCTGGATGCGCCAGCGGCTGATCGAATCCGTGGCGCTGCCGTCGGGGACGGCGCCCGCCGCCGCGAGCAGCGACAATCG
>NZ_JBCNLU010000036.1:0-46685 GCF_039595295.1 Roseateles sp. | reverse complement strand
GGAGGCACGCAATATATATCAGGATATTGCGTGGGGTCGGCGGGGGAGAGCCCGAAGACCCTCTCCCCTGCCCTCTCCCGCAAGCGGGAGAGGGAGTCACCAGCGCTTGTCTTGCCCCCTTGCCCGCTTCCCGGAGCGCTTGTCTTGCCCCCTCTCCCGCTTGCGGGAGAGGGCGGGGGAGAGGGTCTTCCGGGGCCGTCCCCAGCCCCTCCCCGCCCCGCCCGGCCCTCAAGACGCCAGCAACTTCATCAGCTGCCGGATCTCCGACTTGCAAGCCTGCAGGGCCGTCGCCTCGATCTGCCGATACAGCCCGACCAGCGCCCGGCCCGTCTCGGTCAGCGCGCTGCCGCCCCCCTTGGCGCCACCGGCAGCCGTGGCGACCGCAGGCTCCTTCAACGCCCGATTGAGCTCGTCAATCAGCAGCCAGGCCCGGCGATAAGACATGTCCAGCGACTTCGCCGCCGCCGTGATCGAGCCCGTCTCGTCGAGCGCTTCGAGCAGCGCGATCTTGCCGGGACCGACCGCGATCACATCGCCGACGGTGACGCGCATGCGCAACCGCAGCTCGGGTCGCGGTGCGTCGTCGGGTGAGAGTTCTGAAGAAGCCATCGACGGATTACACCGCATGCGCGGCATCGGTTTTCTCGTTCATTCGGCCGTGCGCCAGCAGCCGCGACCCGCGGCCTTGGCGGCATAGAGCGCATCGTCGGCGCGGCCCAGCAGCGCAGCCTCACTCTCCGGCCCGCCGACATGGCAGGCCACGCCGATGCTCGTGGACAAGGTCAAGTCCTGACCCTGCAAGCTCAGCGGCTGCATCACCGCGTCGAGCACCTTCTGCGCCACGGCCGCCGCTTCGCCGGGCTCGTTCAGGTTCTCCAGAATCAGCACGAACTCATCGCCGGCCAAGCGGCAGAGCTGATCGGTCTCGCGAATCACGCCGCGCACCCGGTCCGCGAAGACCTTCAGCACCACGTCGCCGGCCGCATGGCCCAGGGAGTCGTTCACCCGCTTGAAGTGGTCCAGGTCCAGGAACATCAGCCCCAACGTCCGCTCGTTGCGGCGCGTGCGCGCGAGCGCCTCCGACAGGCGCGATTCAAACTGGCGCCGATTCGGCAAGCCCGTCAGCGGATCGATGCGGCTGAGCTGGTCCAACTCCCGCTCCACCTGCTTGAACGCGGAAATATCGGTCGCCAGCGTGTAGACGCCCGCCACCGTGCCGTCCGGGCGGATGTCGGGCACGTACTCGGTCAGCAGGTCGCGGTTGATGCCGTTGGATTCGGAGCGCGTCTCGAAGCGCTGCCGCACGCCCGCCAGCGCGCCTTTGAGGAACTGCAGCCGCGGCGCGTAGAGCACCGGCCCGACGACCTCCTCCAGCGTGCGGCCCAGCACCTGATCGGGCTCCATCCCCATCCAGCTGCGGAAGGTCGCGTTCAGGAAGCGCAGGCGCTGGTCCGCGTCGATGTAGGAGATCAGCACGGGCAGGTTGTCGGCGATCGTGCGCAAACGGCGCTCGCTGGACTCTTGCCGGGTCATCGCCTCCTGCAGCTCGACGGTGCGCTCCTGCACGCGCCGCTCCAAAGAGGCATTGAGCTCCGCCAGCGAGCGATCCTGCGCCGCCTGCCGCGCGGACAGCTCCTGCAAGGCATGCGACAGCACGGCCGCCTCGCGATAGCCGCCGACCTGCGGCAGCGCGCCCTCGCCGAAGTGATGGCGGCGCGCCAGCGCGCCGGTCAGCTCGTCCAACGGGCGGCTCATGCGCCGCGCCAGCCACCAACTGAGCGGCACGGCCAGCGTCAGCAGCAGCACCGCGCTCAGCACGATCTGGCGACGCAGCCGGTAGTAGTCCGCCAGCGCGACAGCCACCGGCTGCCGCACCAGCACCGTCCAGCCCAGGCCCGGGTACGCGCCGTAGCCCTCGCTGGGTACGCTGACGGCGAAGTAGTCGATGCCGTCGGCCTCGTGCTGACGCAGTCCCATGCCGGTCTCCGGCGGCAGCGCGACGGGCTTGCCCTCCAGCTCCGCCGGTCCGAGGATCACCGAGCCGTCCTTGCCCAGCACCAGTGCATCGGCCTGATGCGAGGACATGGTGGCGTCGATCAGCTCGCTCTTGATCTGGCGCGCCCAGCCCCAGCTCAGGTGGACGCCGAACACGCCCTGCAGCTGGCCGCGCGGATCCAGCAGCGGCACCGCGAAGTCGACGAATCGCCAGGGCTCGCTCTGACGAGGGAGCAGCTTCTCCAGCAGCAAGGCCGCATGCACGTCGCCGACGAAGGGCGAGCCCTTGCGCGCGCCCTGCCACCAGGGGCGCTTGGAGACGTCGACACCATCCAGCAGACCACCCGCCGCCGCCACGACCTTGCCCTGCCCGTCGGTCACGCCCAGCCAGGCGAAGTGGTCGAAGCCGACCTGGATCTGGTCCAGCGCGCGGCGCATCGATTCGGGATCCTCGAAACGCCGGAAGGGCTCCAGCTGCGCGAGCACCCGGACCTCCTTGAACTGCTGCGCCATGCCGCGATCCAGCGCGTCGCGGAAGTCGACGGCGACCTGGCGCAGGCTCTCGACGGCGCGGCGCTCGGCATGGGCGCGGGCGAAGTTCTCGATCAGCAGCGCGGAGCTCAGCAGCGCCACCGCCACCGCGGCCAGCACCATCGCGGTGAGCCAGCGGCCCAGCGACGCGCGGGAGCCGCGGGGCGGCACGTAGGCGCCCGCGTCGGGAACGGGCGGCGGCTCTCCGGAGGGGGCGGCATCGGGGGAAGTGAGGACCTGGGCGTCGTTGGGCATTGCAGCAGTTGTAGCGACTGGCGCGTCGGGGCGCAACGCGGAGTATTGCCACTGCACCAGTCACGGGCAAGGCCGAGGCACCGCCCCGGGGCGGCCTTCCCGCACGCACCGGAAACGGGCAAGCTGTGGTAGCCGTCAAGCCCCGCCGGCGCTCGGCGCTGGGCACGGGCCTTGCAATCACGCTCGGGGCGGGCCGCCGGCCGTCGGCGGCGCCGCGTTGGAGACCCCATGCATGCGCTGACCCTTCCGGCCGCCGGCCATTACGACGAGATGCTGCTGCAAAGCGGCGCCATCCGGCCCAGCTACCAGGCCTTCGCCGACTGGCTGCACGCGCAGACGCCCGACGCACTGGCCAAGAAGCGGGCCGAGGCCGATCTGCTCTTCCACAAGGTCGGCATCACCTTCGCCGTCTACGGCGACGAGGCCGGCGCCGAGCGACTCATCCCCTTCGACACCGTGCCGCGCATCGTCCCCGCCGATGACTGGCAGATGCTCGAGCGCGGCCTGCGCCAGCGCGTGACCGCGCTGAACCGCTTCCTCTGGGACATCTATCACGACCATGAGATCGTCAAGGCCGGCCTGATCCCGGCCGAGCAGGTCTTCGCCAACGCGCAGTACCAGCCGGCGATGCAGGGACTGGACCTGCCGCTGGGCATCTACGCGCACATCACCGGCGTGGACCTGATCCGGCATTCCGACGGCGGCTATTACGTGCTGGAGGACAACCTGCGCGTGCCCTCCGGCGTGAGCTACATGCTGGAGAACCGCAAGATGATGATGCGGCTCTTTCCGGAACTCTTCGCCCGCTATCCGATCGCTCCCGTCGCACACTACCCGGCGCTGCTGCTCAACACGCTGCGTCAGGCCAGCCCCGCCGACAACCCGACCGTCGTGGTGCTGACGCCGGGCCCCTTCAACTCCGCCTACTTCGAGCACGCCTTCCTGGCGCAGCAGATGGGCGTGGAGCTCGTCGAAGGCCAGGACCTGTTCGTCAAGGACGGCTTCGTCTTCATGCGCACGACGGTGGGTCCCAAGCGCGTGGACGTGATCTACCGCCGCATCGACGACGCATTCCTCGATCCGCTGGCCTTCCGCGCCGACTCGATGCTGGGCGTGCCGGGGCTGCTGTCGGTCTACAAGCAGGGCCACGTGGTGCTGGCCAACGCCGTCGGCACCGGCGTGGCGGACGACAAGTCCATCTATCCCTACGTGCCGGACATGATCCGTTTCTACCTGGGCGAGGAACCCATCCTGCACAACGTGCCCACCTGGCAATGCCGCAAGCCGGCCGACCTGGATCACGTGCTCAACCACATGGCCGAGCTGGTGGTGAAGGAAGTCCACGGCGCCGGCGGCTACGGGATGCTGGTGGGGCCGGCGTCGACGGCGGCGGAGGTCGAGGACTTCAAGCAGCGGGTGCGGGCCAACCCATCCAACTACATCGCGCAGCCCACCCTGTGTCTGTCCAGCTGCCCGACCTTCGTCGAGCGCGGCATCGCGCCGCGCCACATCGACCTGCGGCCCTTCGTGCTTTCGGGCCGCGAGGTCAACATGGTCGCGGGCGGGCTGACGCGGGTCGCGCTGAAGGCGGGCTCGCTGGTCGTCAACTCGTCGCAGGGCGGCGGGACGAAAGACACCTGGATTCTGGAGAACTGAGATGCTCAGCCGTACCGCCGCACAGCTCTACTGGATGAGCCGCTACATGGAACGCGCCGAGAACCTGGTGCGCATGCTCGACGTCACGCACTCGCTGTCGCTGCTGCCGCAATCGCGCGGCGCGGCGACGGAGCTGGCCGCGCCGCTGGCCATCACCGGCACGCTGGAGGCCTATCAGGCGCGCCATCCGCGATTGAGCGCGGAGCAGCTCTTCCGTTTCATGGGGATGGATCTGGAGAACCCCGCCTCGGTGCTGTCCTGCCTCCGCCAGGCGCGCGAGAACGCGCATGCGGTGCGCGGCCAGATCACCGCCGAGATGTGGGAAGCCCTGAACACCAGCTGGCTGGAGGCGCGCGAACTCGCGCGCAAGGGCGTGGTGGAGCCCTCGTCCTTCTTCGACTGGGTGAAGGAGCGGTCGCACCTCTTCCGCGGCGCGACCTACGGGACGCTGCAGCGCAACGATGCGTATTGCTTCATCCGGCTGGGGACCTTCGTCGAGCGGGCCGACAACACGGCGCGCCTGCTGGACGTGAAGTCGCAGCTGATCGCGCCGGCGGTGGACTCGCTGGCGCCGGTGGACGCGCCCAGCGAGAGCGCGCCCGACTTCTACGCCTGGAACGCGCTGCTGAGATCGCTGTCGGCCTTCGAGGCCTATCACGCGGCCTATCGCGACAGCCTGAACGGCCGCCGCGTGACGGAGCTCTTGATCCTGCGGCCGGACGTACCGCGCTCGCTGCGCGCCTGCTGCGACGAGATCCGCTCGGTACTGCCGCAGATCGAATCGCGCGAGGGCGCGCAGGACGCGGGCCGCAGTGTCAAGCAGAGCGCCGGTCGGCTGGCGCTGAGATTGGAGTACGGTGCGGTGGACGAGATCCTTGAGCAGGGCCTGCACATCTGGCTGACCGGCTTCCTGGAGGACTCTGCACGTTTGAGCCTGGACATCCAGCAGGCCTACTTCGAGGCGCAATGAGCGGCGCTTGTCGCTGTCATTTCTCTTTGCTCATTGCTCATCGCGCCTCGGCCATTCAGGAGCTCCGGCCATGCATCTGCACATCTCGCACGAGACCGTCTACGACTACGACGCCCCGCTGTCCCGCAGCACGCAGTACCTGCGGCTGACGCCGCGGCGCTCGCGCGGGCTGCGGATCCTGCACTGGGGTCTGGCACTGCCGGCCCCGGCGAGCAGCTGCGCCGACGCCTTCGGCAACACCATGCACGTGCTGAGCCTGGACGGTCCGCGCCGCGACATCGTCCTGCGGGCCATGGGCGAGGTCATCACCGACGACGGCCCGCCGCGGCCCGATCCGGAGGACGAGCTGCCGGCGCCGCTGTTCCTGCGGGACAGCGTGCTCACACGCGCCGATGAGGCGCTGCGCGGCTTCGCCGCCGGCTTCGCGGACGCGGCCAAAGCCGATGCCCACGGGGCGCTGCTGATGCTGATGTCCGCCATCGGCGAGCGCATGCCCTATCTGCGGGGCTACACCGACGCGGCCACGCCCGCGGCGGAGGCCTTCCAGACGGGACGCGGCGTCTGCCAGGACCACGCGCAGGTCTTCGTCTGCTGCGCGCGGCTGCTGGGGCTGCCGGCCCGCTACGTCTCGGGCTATCTGGCCACGGACGCGGAGCACGTCGCCAGCCACGCCTGGGCCGAGGTCCGCCTGCCCGACGCGAAGCCCGAGGACGACGCGAGCAGCATGGCAGGCGGCTGGCTGGGCTACGACATCAGCAACCAATGCCTGGCCGACGGCCGGCATGTGAAGCTGGCGATCGGGGCGGACTACCTGGACGCCTGCCCGGTGCGCGGCGTGCGCACGGGGGGTGGGCTGGAGACGATGCGGGCCGAGGTGCTCGTGAAGCCCGGCACGGGCGATCAGCAGTGAGGACGCGCGGCCACGGCGCCCAGCAAGCCTGATGCGCTACGCTTGAGACCCATGACTTACTGTGTTGCCATGCGGCTGCGTACCGGCCTGCTGTTCGCCTCGGATTCCCGCACGAATGCGGGCGTGGACCACATCGCGACCTTCCGCAAGATGAATCTCTTCGAGCAGCCGGGCGATCGCCTGATCACGCTGCTCACCGCCGGCAATCTGGCGACGACGCAGAGCGTGGTGAGCCTGCTGCGCCAACGCGCCAAGGGCGAAGGCCCGCATGTGATGAGCCTCACGTCCATGTACGACGTGGCGGAGCTGGTGGGCCGGACGCTGAAGGAGGTCGTCATCCGCGACAGCGAGGGCAACGGCCAGTTGAACCAGGGCGTGGACTTCGGCGCCAACTTCATCGTCGGCGGGCAGATCCGGGGAGAGACGCCGCGCATCTTCCACGTCTACCCGCAAGGCAACTTCATCGAAGCGACCGAGGACACGCCCTATCTGCAGATCGGCGAGTCCAAGTACGGGAAGCCCATCATCGACCGCGTCATCGACTTCGACAGCTCGCTGGCGGAGGCGACCAAGTGCGCGCTGATCTCGTTCGACTCGACGATCCGGAGCAATCTGTCGGTGGGGCTGCCGATCGACATGCTGCTCTACAAGACCGACAGCTTCGCGCCGGCGGAACCGCATCGGATCACGAAGGACGACCCTTACTTCACCACGATCAGCCAGGGCTGGGGCGGCGGGCTGAAACGGGTGTTCGAGCAGTTGCCGGACGAGGATTGGTTCGCGTGAGCGGAATGGACTGAGGTCTCATTCCTTGCAATCGCAGACATCGCTGCCGTTGTCGAAGACCACGCGCCAACGCCCATCGGGATCGAGCCGCCACGTCGATGCGAAGCGCGCGACAACCTTGCCCTTCACATGGACCGGCCCGGTGCTGTAGCCGAGCTTGCCGTCCGGGAGCACCTCGACCAGGTCGGGCGCCCAGGAGAACGGTGCCTCCGCGCCCTCGAAAAAGCGTTTCCATGACGCGAGCACCGCGGCTCTTCCGCGCAGCGGCGTCTTGCCATTGATGAAGACCGCATCCTCGGCGACGAAATCGGCAAAGGCCTTGAAGTCCCGACGCGCCATCGTCGCGGCGAAGGCGATCTCGGCATCGCGGACGGGGTTGACGTCGCTTGTCGGCATCGGCGGCGCCGCCGTCGCTTCGGACATCGAGAACATCGCCATGGCGCCCGAGCTCAGCGCGAGCGTGGATCGGAGGATCGAGCGTCGGTCAGGCATGACGAGCTCCAAAATGGGATGACGGAGTCTAGCCAGCGAGGCAGAAATCAGAAGGAAGTCAACTTGCGAGCGGAGCTGGTCTTCCAGGGCACGCGGTAGAGCCCCTTCCGCGCTGTCTTCACGTGCTCCAGGATGATCGGCCACCATTCGACGAGTCGTTCCGCGATGGCCCAGAAGCCCTGGCCATTCCATTGCGGGTCGAGTACGTAGCCGATCAGCTCGTTGCGATGGAATGTCGCCCGCTCGTCTCCGCCTTGCTTCTTGAGCTTGTCGTTGGTGACGACCACCCAGTTGGCACCGTGATCCTGAAGACGGTTGAGCCACACCACATCGTTGGCGCCTTGAGGAAAAAGGTCCTTGAGGTGGTGAACGCGTTCCACGACGCACTCCTGACGGGACAGCTCGCCAATCGCCTTGGCCAGGTCGATCGACAGGTTGTTGTCGAAGATGAACTTCATGCCGCCAGTCCCTCCTCGAAGGCGACAGCCGCCATCACCTCCTCAGGCGTCACTCGCCAGATGCGCGCGACGAACTCGGTGTTGCCCTTCTCGGCGCGATGCGAGAGCGACAGCGTGTCCGTCGCCACGTTGGTACGCAGCAGGATGGGTTTTCCGAAACACCGCGCCGGGTCAAGCACGATCACTCGCTCATTCGGAACGGGGAACCAGCGCAGCGAGTTGCCCTCCCCATCGAACTCGACACCGTCGAACAGCGAGGGCCGAATCACGGCGTCGAGCACGAGTTGCCGTGCCTGGACGTCCAGCAAGCGCGATGGCTGCCCGCCGACGCCGACGATGTCCATGAAGATCCGCTTCCCATCCGTCAGGAAGCGCCGCGACTGCAGCGGATACGGTCCGATCTGCTCCTGAGCAATGGCGATGGCCGCGCGAATCGTCAGCAACGAGACACCTTGCGCCACGAGCTTCGCCACCACCCGCAGTTCCATCAGATCCTTGAACCCGAGCACATACCGGTCGCCGATCTCCTCGTCGTCCCAGTACTGAAGCAGCCAGAGCGGAGGTGTGGTGCGGATGCCGTGTTTCGTCCTGCGCGAGCTGCCTTTCAGCCATCGACGCACGCTGCGCAAGTCCACGCCCACGAGCCGTGAGGCTTCGTAGGTGGAGTAAAGACCGGTACCGACAAGGGAATGACGCTGGCTCATGACGAGGCAGTCTATCGACGCCCCGATCGCTTGAAAGGCCGATTCCATCGGCATTCCCGGGATTCCGACTTGTCCGAGTCGGCGCCCCTGCAAGGATCGGTCAGGCGGGCGTTTCAGATGACATTCACTGCGGATCCGATCCGCCGCACCATCGTTGCGAAAGACACACGCGTCACTCGAGCCAAGCGCGACGCGTGACGCGTAACGCGCCCCACCGATCTCAATCGTGCAGCGACGACAGGAACTGCTTCAGCTCCGGCGTGCGCGGCGACCCGAACAGATCCGCCGGGGGACCGATCTCATGCACGCGGCCCTGATGCATGAAGATCACCCGATCCGCCACCTTGCGCGCGAAGCTCATCTCGTGCGTGACCATCAGCAGCGTCATGCCCTCCTCCGCCAGCGACTCGACGACGCGCAACACCTCGCCGACCAGCTCCGGATCCAGCGCCGAGGTGATCTCGTCGCACAGCAGCACCTGCGGCTCCATCGCCAGCGCACGGGCGATCGCGACCCGCTGCTGCTGACCGCCGCTCAGCTGATCCGGCATCGCGTCGAATTTCTCCGCCAGACCGACCCGCGCCAGCAGCGCCCGCGCCTGCTCCGCGGCCTCCTTGTCGGAGCGCCGCTTCACCAGCGTCGGCGCCAGCATCACGTTGCGACCCACGCTCAGGTGCGGGAACAGATTGAAGCTCTGGAAGATCATCCCGACCTGCTGACGCAGCGCGCGCATCGCCATCGCGCTGTCGTGCAGCAGCGGCTTGTCGGCCACGCGCAGCGAGCCGTCCTGGAACTGCTCCAGTCCGTTGATGCAGCGCAGCAGCGTGCTTTTGCCCGAGCCGCTCTTGCCGATCAGCGCGATCACCTCGCCCCGCATCACGTCCAGGTCGATGCCCTTGAGCACCTCGTTGTTCCCGTAGGACTTGCGCAACGCGGTGATGCGCACGATGGGCACGCCGGGAAAGGGCGTGACCCGCGGCAGTTGATCCTCAGCGATGTCGTCAGGCAGCGCGGCCATGCTGTTTCCTTTCCAGTTGTCGGGCGGCCAGGCTCACGGGGAAGCACAGCGCAAAATAGAACAACGCCACGCAGCCGAAGACCAGGAAGGGCTTGAAGCTCGCGTTGGCGATCATCCCGCCGGCCTTGGTCAACTCCACGAAGCCGATCACCGAAGCGAGCGCGGTCCCCTTGATCACCTGCACCAGGAAACCCACCGTCGGCGCGATGGCCAGCCGCATCGCCTGCGGCAGGATCACATGGCGCAGCTGCTCGCCGAAGCTCATCGCCAGGCTGCGCGCGGCCTCCCATTGGCCTTGCGGCACGGCCTCGACGCAGCCGCGCCAAATCTCCGCCAGGTAGGCGCTGGTGTAGAGCGTCAGCGCCAGCGAGGCCGCCGTCCACGCCGACACCTCAATGCCCAGCAGCGCCAGCCCGAAGTAGGCGAGGAAGAGCTGCATCAGCAGCGGCGTCCCTTGGAAGACCGCGATGTAGACGCCGATCGCGCGCCGCGTCCACGGGCCCAGACCGATACGCAGGCACAGCAGCGCCGCGCCCACCAGCCCGCCGCCGATGAAAGCGATCAGCGACAGCGCCACCGTCCAGCGCAGCGCGAGCGCCAGGTTGCGCAGGATGTCCCAGAGGGTGAACTCGATCATGGACGGGCTCCCGCGCCGCTGGGCGATGCCGATGCCATCGGGGTTGACGTCCGGGCGGGCCTGCGGCCGAAGAACCAGCGCGGACCGGCCCACAGCAGCAAGCGGCGCACCGCCATCGACAACGCCAGATAGATCAGCGTCGCGATGATGAAGGCCTCGAAGGCGCGGAAGTTGCGGCTCTGAATGAGGTTGGCGGCGTAGCTGAGCTCCTCGGTGGAAATCTGCCCGCACACCGCCGACCCCAGCATCACGATGACGATCTGGCTGGTCAGCGCCGGCCACACGCGCTTGAACGCGGGCGGCAGGATCACGCGCGTGAAGACCTGCATCGGACCGAGGGCCAGGCTTTGTGCCGCCTCCCACTGCCCGCGCGGCGCGGCCTGGATGCCGGCGCGCAGGATCTCGGTGCCGTAGGCGCCCAGGTTCAGCGTCATCGCGATCAGCGAGGCCGCTTCAGGCGAGAGCTTCACGCCCAGCGACGGCAGCCCGAAGAAGATGAAGAAGAGCTGGACGATGAACGGTGTGTTGCGCAGCGCCTCGACGTAGGCACCGACCGCGCGGCGCAGCCACGCCGGACCGCAGACGCGCGACCAGGCGCCCGCGGTGGCGATGAGCAAACCCAGCGGCACTGCCACCGCGGTGAGACCGACCGTCCACGCCAGACCGCGCAGCAGCAGCGGCCATTCGGCGAGGACGGCGCCGAAGTCGAACTCGATCATGGGAAGGTCCTCATCGCGGGAAGTACCGGGAGTCGATCCATGCGCGGCGCGCGAGTCCGGGACGTCAGCGACGCTGGATATCCACGGCCGGCGCGATCGCGCGCCGCATCACAGCGGTAGCTCGCCGGCGCCGCGGCCCAGCCACTTCTTGGAGAGCGCTTCCAGCTCGCCGGCCTGCTTGGCGGCCGCGATGATCGTGTTCACCTTGGCCAGCAGCGCGTCCTCGCCCTTGGCGACGCCGACGAAGCAGGGGCTGTCCTTGAGCAGCAGCTTGTACTCGACGTTCAGCCCGGGTTGACGCTGCATCAGGTTGCCGGCGACGGCGGCGCTGGTGGCCAGCACCTGCGTCTGGCCGGCCGCGAAGGCGGCGATGGTGGCGTTGTTGTCCTCGAAGCGCTTGAACTCCAGCGAGGCCGGCGCGACCTTGGCCAGCTCCTGATCCTCCATCGCGCCGCGGGTCACCGCGACGGACTTTCCGGCCAGGTCGGCGAAGCTCTTGACCGTGACGTTCTTGGGCGCGAAGACGGCCTGGAAGAAGGGCGCGTAGGCGGCGCTGAAGTTGATGACCTTCTCGCGCTCCGGGTTCTTGCCCAGCGTGGAGATGACCAGGTCGGCCTTCTTGGTCTGCAGATAGGGGATGCGGTTGGCGCTGGTCACGGGGACCAGCTCGACCTTCACGCCCAGCTTGGCGGCGATCAGCTCGGCCATCGCGACGTCAAGGCCCTGCGGCTTCATGTCCGGGCCGACGAAACCGTAGGGGGGGTAGTCGGTGGGGATGGCGATCTTGATGGTCTTGGACTTGGTGATCGTGTCCAGCGCGGTCTGCGCCTGAGCGCCCAGCGCGAGGAGGCCGAGACCGGCGGCCAGCAGCACGCGGCGCGGCATCAGCGAACGGTCGGACGAACGGGGGGAGGAACGGTCTGCGTGGCTCATAGCAAGGCTCCTAGGTAGGGGGCGGGGGCGGATTCGGAGGACTCGGTCTCGCCGGACCGCGCCGCGCGCGATCGGCGCGAGGCCGGGAGGACGGAGGCGGTGCCGGTCGGCGTCACCGGCGCGAGCGCCTGGCGCAGTTGATGCAGCGGGTCGTCGGTCGGCGTTTCGAGCTGCAGCGCCGACTGCACACTGGCGAGGTGCTCGGCCATCAGCGCCTCCGCGCGGGCGGCGTCGCCCTGCTCGAGCGCGGCGACGATGGCGACATGCTCCTGGCAGGACTGCGCGGCGTCGTGAGAGGACTGGTAGAGCATCGCGATCAGCGTGGTGCGCGCGGTGAAGTCGCGCAGCGCGTCGGCGAGCAGGCTGTTGCCCAGGCACTCGGCCAGGCAGACGTGGAAGTCGCCGAGGAGGAAGCTGCGCGCGCCCACATCGTCACCGCGCAGCGCGGCCCTCTCCTGCGCGAGGTGCTTCTTCAATCGCGTGAGCGCGGGCTTGTCGAGCGCGGGTCGGCCGCGCAGCAGGCCGAGCTCGATGACGCGGCGGGCCTCGAAGGCCTCGCGGGCGTCATCGCGCGAGGGCTCGATCAGATACCAGCCGCGACGCGCGCTGACCGTGACGATGCCGCGCGCGGCCAGCCGGGTCAGCGCCTCCCGCACGATGGTGCGGCTGCAGTCGAACAGCATGGCCAGCTGCTGCTCACCCAGCCGCGTGCCGGGGGCGAGCTTCTGCGCCAGCACCGCTTCGATGATGCGTTGGCTGATGTCGGTGGCGGTGGTGCCCATGCACGGGGCTTTGCAGCTTCCGTGCCAGCCGCCGCGTCAGCGCGCCTTCCCAGGTGCACCGGTCTTGTATGCAAGGCTGGCGATCATCCGCGCACCAGGCTTGCGCACAAGATTGGTGTGGCGGGCACTGGGCGGGTGCCCGCCACGGTGCGGCGCGCGTCAGGCTGCGGCGTGGCCGTTCTCGGTCTCGGTCTCGGTCTTGGCCATTTGCGGCAGGGCCGCGGGCGCGGGCCCGGAGATGCTGGAGGGCGGGGTCAGAAAGGGCGCGTCCTTGATCCTGTCGTAGAGATTGAGCAGCCGGCGCTCGGCACGCTCCAGCAGCGTGTCGTAGCGCATGAGCGTCACGGTCCCCAGCGTTCCATAGACGAATGGCTCTTCCTCGCCGCGTTCTATCGCCGAGCCCAGCACGTAGCCATCCACCTTCGAGCCGGGCCGGAGGCAGCCTTTGCTTCGCAGCTCCTTGATGTACTTCCACACCTGAGCCCGCTCGGCGTCGCCGATCTCCTTGCCGGTCGTCTTCAGTTCGATGATCACGATGCGAGCGACGCCGTCCACCTCGTGGCCGCCGTCATAGGAAGGACAGGCGTAGAGGCCGACGCTGGATTCGGGCAGAACGACGAAGTCGGGACGGTTGCGGGAGCCGCATTCCGTCGGCAGCTTGAGCAGCTGCCGGATCACGCGCGTCATGCCCACGTTGGACGTGAATTCCGCCGACTCGAATTCCGACCCGAGCATCCACAGCCCGCGCTTGAAGAGCGGCTGCAACTCGTGCACTTCATCAACGCCAATCACGTCGAGCTTCCCACGCAGCTCCGCCATGAGCCGCAGCCGCGCCTCGACCTCGTTGAGCACCAGCGCCGCCATGCTGGCCGACCACCGGCTCAGGATCTCCCGGAGCGCCCCGGCATTGGCGTCGGGCACGCGTTCGTCATTGCTTGCTTCCATCCTGGCTGACTCCTTCGAAGAAGGCCGCCAGTGTCAGAAAGAAGTTCGGCGCCAGATATGGCGCCGAATTGCAGAGCTCGCTGATGTTTGAGCCAGCGTCAGCCGTCGACCCGCATCGAGTAATCAACCGCCTTCGCGTCCTTGGTCAGGCGCCCGACCGAGATCCGGTCCACGCCCGTCGCCGCGATCCAGCGCAGCTGGTCCAGCGCCACGCCGCCCGACACCTCAAGCAAGGCCTGACCCCCGGCGATGGTCACCGCCTCGCGCATCATCGGCTCGCTGAAGTTGTCCAGCAGCACGCTGACCGCGCCGGCGCCAAGCGCCTCGCGCAGCTGATCCAGCGTTTCGACCTCGACCTGCACCGACACGCCGGCGTTCAAGGCCTGTGCCGCGCGCAGCGCCTGCGACACGCCGCCCGCCGCCGCGATGTGGTTCTCCTTGATCAGAATCCCGTCGTAGAGCGCCAGACGCTGATTCGCACCGCCGCCCACGCGCACCGCGTACTTCTGCGCCAGGCGCAGACCCGGCAGCGTCTTGCGCGTGTCCAGCACCACGCAGCCGCGCGGATTCGGGCTCGCGCCCTCGATCGCGCGGGCATGGGCCCGCGTCGTGGTCGCCGTGCCCGACAGCAGTTGCAGGAAGTTCAGCGCCGGCCGCTCCGCCGACAGCAGCGCACGACCGTCGGCCTCGATGCGGCAGACCACGGTGTCGGGCGCCATGTCGGCGCCCTCCTCGTAGAGCCACTCGATGCGCGAGGACCCGTCCAGCGCCGAGAACACGCCCTCGAACCAGTCGCGGCCGCACAGCACCGCCGCCTCGCGTACCCGGACATGGGCCTTCACGCGGCGGTCCGCCGGCACGAGGCGTGCGGTCCAGTCGCTGATGCCGATGTCCTCGAACAGCGCATCGCGGATGTTGCGCGCGCGGGCCTCGTCCAGGGTCTCGTTGTGATCGAACATGCGGTCGGCCCGAGCGCTTACTCGGCGTCGCCGATGGTGATCGTCAGCTCGCCGAAGCCCTCGATCACGCCGACGATCTTGTCGCCCGGCTTGACCGGGCCCACGCCCTCGGGCGTTCCGGTGTAGATCAGATCGCCCGGCTCCAGGTGATAGAACTGGGACAGATTGGCCACCAGCTCGGGGATGCTCCAGATCATGTCGGACAGGTCGCCGCGCTGCTTCTCGACGCCGTTCACGGACAGCGTGATCGCGCCCTTGCTGAGCTCGCCCTGCTCGCTGCGCGGCACCAGCTCGGTGATCACGGCCGAGTGCTCGAAGCCCTTGCCCAGATCCCACGGGCGGCCGATGGCCTTGGCCTCGTTCTGCAGGTCACGGCGCGTCATGTCCAGACCGGCGGCGTAGCCCCAGACCGCGTCGGCGGCCTGCTCGGGCGTGGCCTTGAAGACCGGCTTGCCGATGGCCACCACCAGCTCCATCTCGTAATGCAGGTTCTTCGTGCCGGGTGCGTAGGGGATGGTCCCGCCCGACGGCGCCAGCGCGTTGGCCGGCTTGGTGAAGTAGAACGGCGGCTCGCGATCGGGATCGCTGCCCATCTCGCGCGCGTGGGCCGCGTAGTTGCGGCCGACGCAGAAGATCCGGCTGACGGCGTAGCGCGCGTCGCTGCCGCGCACGGCCACGGCGGCCTGCGGCGCTGGGGGGAAGATGTAGGTGCTCATGACGGTGCGGACTGGACGGTCGCAAGGACCGGTAAGGGGAGGAAAGCAGGGGAAACGCAAAAAGCGAGCGTGGAGCATAACCTTGGCAAAACCGTGGCGCATTGCTAGGGTTGCGCCCATGTTTGAAGCCCGCCCCGCCGGCCAGCGCCTGGCCGTCCTGACGTGTGCCCTGATCCTGGCCGCTTGCGCCAGCCGCGGTCCCGCCCCCAGCCGTCCCGTCCCGGGCGGTCCCAAGATCACCACCTGGCCCGACAAGGACGGCCCCGGCACCGACATCCCGTCCGACCTTCAGAGCATCCCCAACGCGATGCCCAAGATGGAGAACATCCGTAAAGGCGGGCCCAACAAGCCCTATGAGGTCCTGGGCGAGCGCTACGAGCCCGTGGCCGACGACAAGCCGCTGGTGCAGAAGGGCCTGGCGTCCTGGTACGGGCGCAAGTTCCACGGCAAGCCGACCTCCAGCGGCGAGGTCTACAACATGTATGCGATGACGGCCGCCCACGCGACCATGCCCATCCCGAGCTACGCCCGCGTCCGCAACCCCAAGAACGGCCGCGAGGTCATCGTCCGCATCAACGACCGCGGTCCCTTCCACAAGGGCCGCGTCATCGACCTGAGCTACACCGCCGCGCTCAAGCTGGACGTGCTGCACGGCGTCGCCCCGGTCGAGATCGAGCGCATCACCTACGAGGACATCCGCACCGGCGCCTGGACCAAGGACCGCGACACGCTGTCGCCCGATCCCAAGGTCGCGCCCGACACGCCGGTCTACGCCGCCGCCACGCCCAGCGGCGCGCCGACCCTGCCGACCACCGCGCAGCTGCGGCCGCCGGTGACGCCGGCTCCGGTGATCGCGGCGGCGGCACCGGCTTCGGACGGCATGGTGCAGATTCCGATCACCGCCCTGCCCCCGGGCAGCGATCTGCCGCCCGCGGGCCAGTCCAAGGCCGACGCGGTCGCCACCGCGACCGCCGGCGCGATCGCCGCGACCGATTCGCGCGCGCCGGTCCCGGCGCTGAAGATCGCGGCCGCGCAAGGCTTCTGGCTGCAGTTCGGCGCCTTCTCCCGCCTCGAGGGTGCGGAGCAGCTGCGCGAGCAGTTCACCCGCGGCATGGAGGAGCTCGCGCCCATGCTGACCATCTTCAAGGACAAGAACCTGCACCGCTTGCAGGCCGGCCCGTTCAGCAGCCGCGAGGATGCGCGGGCAGCCGCCGAGCGCGTCCGTACCGCGATGGCGCTGACGCCGGTACTGGTCGAGCGGCGCTGAGCCCCGGCGGCGCCCGCTTTCCGATAGGCGCGCCAACGGCGCCCGCCCGGGCCTCGGATTTGCCGGGCGAGGGCCTCGCCCGGCCTCTCGCCGCGCCGGCAGTCCACCGCGGGATCCTGGCCGCACAAGGCGCCGTGGAACGGGGGACATCGGCTGTCGTGCGCACGATTGTGTGCCTCTCAGCCCTTTGCGATGATGGCCCGCATGCCGCCGCTCGACGCCGACACGTTGCTGATGGTGATTGCCGTGTTCGACGCTGTCGCTTGCGTCGTCTGGCTGTTGCTGGGCCAAGCGCTGCGCATCGCGCCGCGCGCCGCGCGTTTGATCTCCGCGCACCACGGCCTGCTGGCGCTGTCGTGGTGGCCGGGGCTGACGGGGTCACTGGAGATCTCCGTCGCCTTGCCGCTGAGCATCCTGGCGTCCGGCCTGCTCACCGCCGGCGTCCGCGGCCTGATGCGGGCGCGCTGCCCGCTGGGCGACATCGCCGCCATCGTGGGGATCTCCTTGCTCGCGGCCGCCCTGTCCTATCCGAACCTGGCCGCCGCGCGCGTGGTCGACAACGTCTCCGGGGCCCTACTGACCGTGATGGCGGCACGGGACATCGCGATCGGCGCCGGCTTCGGCCTGCTGCTCACCGGCACGCTGCTGCTGCCCTACGCGGTGCTGGCCGGCGTCTGCCTGTGGCGGGCCGCGGAGCTGCTGGGCTGGTTGCCGCCTGCGCTGGCGCTGTCCGGCATGGCCGACAACGCGCCGCTGTCGCTGCTGCGGCTGGTCGTCAACCTGACCATCGCGACAGGTCTGGTGGCGCTGGTGCTGCAGCGCCTGATCGCGCGCGTGCGTCACCTCACGCGGCGCGACGCACTGACCGGCTTGCTGAACCGGCGTGCGCTGGAGGAGCAGCTCGCCCGCTTGCAGGCGCAGGTCGACCGCGGCCGCGGCCACGCGCTGGTGGTGCTGGACGTCGACCATTTCAAGCGCATCAACGACGAGCTGGGACATGCCGGAGGCGACGCCGCGCTGCAGCATCTGTCGACCGTCATCGGCGAGACGCTGCGTGACACCGACGCCTTCGGCCGCATCGGCGGCGAGGAGTTCGCCGTCCTGTTGCCCGACACCGACATCGCCGGCGCGACGCTGGTGGCCGAGCGGCTGCGCCGCCTGCTGCAGGAGCGGCCCTTGGACTGGGATGACAAGACCTGGCCCCTGAGCGCGAGCTTCGGCGTGGCGACGATGCGGCGCGAGGACCTGCAAGGGCGCGGCGCGCTGGCGCGAGCGGACGCCGCGATGTACGCGGCCAAGGCGCGCGGCCGCAATCGCGTGCTGCGCAGCGCCGACGAGGCGGAGTTCGCCTGATGCCGGCCACCGATCCCAGCTCGATGATCGCGGCGCTGGTGGCGATCTTCGCGGTCGCCGCGGTGGTGTGGCTCATGATCGCGGTGGGCCTGCGCGAGTCGCCCTGGGGCTGCGCCAGCCTGGCGGGCGCGAACACGTTGCTGGCCGCGTCCTTCCTGCTCAACGACGGCGGATTCTTCCCGCATCTGCTGCCGATGCAGGCCTTCGTGGCGGACCTGCTGTCGCTGGCGGCCTTCGGGCTGATCCGCGTCTCGGTGCCCTTGATCGGAGAGCGGCCGGCGCCGTGGCGCAATCTGCTCGCGGTGGTCGCGGCGGTGCCGCTGCTGAGCGCCATGCTGGTCATCGGCCCGGAGCCGCTGCGCCGGCAACTGCTGATGGACAGCGCGATGAGCGGCTTCTGTCTGTTCGCCGGGTTGGACGCCTTCCGGCTGCTGCGTCGGCGCGGGCTGCGGGCGCGCACCGCGTCGGTCATCGCGTTGCCCTTGCTGGTGGTGGCGCTGCTGGTGCTGTCGCGCCTGGTGGCGGCGCTGCTGGCGCCGGCGCAGGTGGCGGAGCTGGACGTCCGCAGCCCGTTCAATGTCGCGTGGTTATGGGCCTCGCTGGTGCTGGCGATGGCGATCAACGGCTGGATGGCCTTTCTGCTGCTGATGAAGCTGGTGTTGCAGATTCGTCGGCTCACGGAGAGGGATCCGCTCACGGACGCGCTCAATCGGCGTGCGTTGTCGCAGGCGATGGATGTCGAGCACGCGCGGCAGATGCGCGGCCACGGCTATGCGGTGGTGCTGCTGGACATGGATCGCTTCAAGCAGCTGAACGACACGCTGGGGCATGCGGCGGGGGACGCGGCGTTGAAGGCGCTGGTGGGGATCGCGTCGTGTTGTCTGCGCGAGGTGGATCTGCTGGGGCGGCTCGGTGGGGAGGAGTTCTGCGCGCTGCTGCCGCACACCGACATCGCCGGCGCGATGCTGGTGGCGGAGCGCATGCGGGCGGTGCTGGAGGGACTGCCCTTCGAGTGGAATGGGCAGAAGTGGCCGTTGACAGCGAGCTTCGGGGTGGCGGAGTCGTCAGCCAAGGACGTCAGCGCGGCGGAGGTCATGCGGCGCGCGGATGCGGCGCTTTATCGGGCCAAGGGGCAAGGGCGGAATGTGGTGCAGGCGGTGGAGACGGAGGCGTAGGGGTGAGGGCCGTGCCACACAGCGAGCCCATCACCTCCACCCTGGCGCCGTCAACGGCATGAGCATCACCGCCGCCGCGCCGACAGCCAGCGCTGCGGCGGGCAGCCGTTTCGGCCACCACGTGATCAGCGCCACCACGGCCACGGCGCCGGCAGTCAACTGCACGGTCCACATCGTCCACGCGATACCGTAATCGCTGCGCGGGATCACCGTCCACCAAGACGCCAAGAAGGCCACCGCCGCCGCCACCCGCAACCTGCGCACGCGCCGCGCGCTAGGCTCGGCCTCCAGCGCATCCTCATGATGGCGCTCCATCGCCAGGCACAGCGCCGCGAAGGCCGCGAACGAGCAGAGCATCGGATGCAGCAAGTCCATCACGCGCCCTCCGTCGCGGTGCTCGGCGCCTTCGCCGTCTGACCGGCTTTCCTGCACACCGGCGGCGCCGCCCGCGGCCCGCACTTCCACGCCATCACCGCCAGCAGCGCCGCGATCACGACGAAGCCCGCATTCACCGCCCGCACCGTCGCGCCCGCCTGCCAGAACGGCCATCCGCCGACGATGTCCATCACCGGCAGCGCCGCCCACGCCATCGCGCCGGCAACGAACAGATGCCGCCATCGCGCCCCCAGCGCCGCGGCCAGGAAGCCCAGCGCGAGCACGCCATAGAAGACCTTGATCTCCCCATCCGGCCGCTCGGCCATGTCCAGCGGCAGCCATCGCGTCGCATGGCAGAACGCCGCCATCGCGATCGGCAACCCCGCGATGGCACCGATGTTCAGCGCATCCACCAGCTTGTGCCCACGCCCCACCCCCACCTTGCGACGCTCCGCATCAGCGCGACGCTTGACGCTCCACAACACCAGCCCGGTCGCGATCATCGCGGTGCCCAACAGCCCCAGCCCCGCCAGCACGAAGCGCAAGGACATGTCCGCGAAGCGCGCCACATGCAGGCCGTAGAGCACGCCATAGGTCTTCGCCGCCGGCCGCTCGTTGTCGGCGCGTCGGATCAACATCAGCGACTCCGCGTCGTAGAACAGGCGCGGCCCCCGGTACTGCAAGCGATCGCCGTCATTCGGCGTGAACTCGATCACCGTGCGCGAGCCCTCACGTTGCAGGCCGATCCCCTCGACGCGGCCCTCCGGCATCTGCCGCCGCACGTCGTTCAGCACCTTCTCCCACCCGGCTACGCCGATGGCGGGCAGCGGGCTCTGCGCCTCACCCTCGCGTGCTCGGCCACGCGGCACCGCGTCCCCGCTGAGCTCGCTGAAGTACGCCGATGACTGCTTCCCGAAGGCCGCGTCGATCGGCGCCGGCAGGTACATGCTGTGCATCGTCATCAGCCCGCTGAAGGTGATGACCAGATAGAACGGCAGCGCCAGCACGCCGCACACGTTGTGCGCGTCCAGCCAGGCGCGCTGCGTCGCCTTGGACTTGGGGCGGAAGGTGAAGAAGTCCTTGAAGATGCGCCGGTGCGTGACCACGCCGCTCAGCAGCGCGACCAGCATCAGCAGCGTCGCCAGGCCCACCACCCAGCGGCCCTCCAGGATCCACTTGCTCTGCTGCGCCGAGCGCAGCTCGAAGTGGAAGCGATAGAAGTACTCGCCCGCGCCGAAGGTCTTGCGCACCGGGATGACCTCGCCGCTGGACGGGTCGAGATGGCGCTGCTCGAAGCGCGCGCGCTGGCCCGGCGCCGCCGGCGCGTTGCGATAGAAGACCGAGGCTTGCGGATGACGCTCGTCCGGGACGCTCAGCCGCCAGCTGGTGGCCTGCGGCGCAAGGCGCCGGATCGCGTCCTCGTAGCCCGCCAGCGGGGTCGCCGTCAGCGGACCGGCGGGCGGCAGCGCGTGCAGCTCGGGGCGGCTCCACAGGTTGAGCTCGTTCTTGAAGAAGGCGAAGGTTCCGCCCAGGAAGATCGCGAACAGCAGCCAGCCCAGCACCAGACCGGTCCAGGTGTGCAGCCACGCCATCGCTTGGCGGAAGCCTTCGCGCGCGCCGTCGGTTCTCATGTGGACTCCCGGCTCGACGGCAAGGGGGACAGGGCGGGGTGTCGATTCATGGTGGAGGAGATGAAGGAGCGGGACACGCGACGACAGCGGGAGAGCAGGAGAGCGGGTGAAGGGTCAGGTCTCAAGCGAGCCAGCGCGGCCCCCAGGTGATCGCGCCCAGCAGCAGCGCGGGCCCGAGGATCCAGACCCAGGCGCGCCACGCGCTACGGGTGGCGAAGGCCGTCATGAAGGCGATCACGTAGGCGACGAAGCCTGCCATCACGCCGGTGATGGCGGCCTCGGCGCGGCTGTCGCCGAGCACCGGCTGCAAGTACGCGCCGATGGCGCCGCCCAGCGCCGAGGCCAGCAGATAGCCGCCGCCCAGCGCCGCGACGGCTCGCGAGGCGACCGCCCCCCGATAGCGCCACGGCAGGCGGGCGTCGCGCGCGTCCTTGGCCTTGCTCATCAGAAGCGGCCGCGCAGGCTCACCATCACGCTGCGCGGGTCGCCGTAGTTGGGGTAGTCCAGATTGGCCCAGTAGGTCTTGTCCAGCGCGTTGCGCACCGACAGGCCCAGGCTGACGTGATCATTGAGCTGGTAGTTGGCGTTCAGGTTCAGCAGCAGATAGGACGGCTGCGTCACCGTCACCGTGCCCAGCGTCGGATGCGGGATGCCGTAGCCCGTCACCGTGCTCTGCCAGTTCAGGCCCGCGCCGACCGTCAGCCTTTCCCACGCGCCGGGCATGCGATAGCTGGTGCTCAGCTGCACCGTGTGACGCGGCAGGTTGGCATAGATCAGGTCGGTGGCCGCGCGGGTGATGCGGGTGTTGGCGTAACCGGCATCGAGCGTCCAGCGGTCGGTGATGCGGCCGGCCGCGTCGAACTCGAAGCCCTTGGTCTTGGTGCCGTTCACGCCGATGTAGGCGGAGCCGCCGTCGGGCAGCGAGCCCTCGGGCTGCGACGAGTCGCGCACCGCGTAGTTGTCCTGCTTGGCCTCAAAGACGGCGAAGGACAGCGCCAGGCGCTTGTCGAAGAGGTCGCCCTTCAGGCCGATCTCGGTGTTGCTGCCGCGGATGGGCGCGAGCAGGTTGTTGTTCTTGTCCTTGTAGTTCTGCGGCTTGAACAGATCGGTGTAGCTGGCGTAGACCGACAGCGACGGCAGCAGGTCGTAGACGAAGCCCACGTAGGGCGAGACCTCGCCGGTGACCTTGTAGGCGCCGCTGTTGCCGGTGAAGTTGCCGGCCGCGTTGAAGGCGTCGGTGCCGGTCTTCCACCAGCTCACGCGGGCGCCGGTGATCAGCGACAGCGGCTCGGTCAGGCGCCAGCGGGCGGTGCCGAAGATGCCGCTCTGCTCGGTGGTGGCGATGCGCTTGGCGCCGGTGGCGCTGAACGTGGGCATCGGCGCCGTGCCGTCCCAGGTGCGGATGTCCGGGATCGCGTAGCTCCACGACGCCAGCGAGGTGTAGGTCGGCGTGGTGGTCGTGGTCTTGACGCCGTTGGCGCCGATGACGATGTCATGCGCGCGGCCGAACAGCGACAGCGTGCCCGAGGCGTAGACATCAAGGCTGTCGCGCTTCTCCCAGCTCTGGCCGACGGCCGCGAGCACTTTCATGCCGGCACCGGTCTTGGGATCGGGATAGCCGCTGCCGTAGGTGCGCAGGCTGAAGCTGTCGCCCTCGCTGTGATTGGCGATGACTTTGAGCGCCCAGTCCGCGCCCAGTTGCTGCTCGAGCGAGGCATAGACCGTGCCGTTCTGGCGCGACCAGCGGGTCCAGGAGGGCGAGAAGCTCGTCGCGCGCGACAGGTTGGCCAGCGAGCCGTCCGAGGCGAAGCGCGGGATGGTGCCCCAGATCGGCGCCTTGGGCGTGTTGTTCTGGTCCTGATAGCCGACGGTCAGCGTGGTGCCGGGCAGCAGGTCGGCCTCGACGGCGCCCATGAAGGCGGTCTTGGTTTCGCTGTAGCGGTCGCGGAAGGAATCGCGCTCCTGCGCCGCGGCGATGAAGCGGGCGCGCACGCGGCCGTCGCTGGTGAGCGGCGTGTTGACGTCGGCCTCGACGCGGTGATGGTCCCAGGAGCCCCACACCATCGCCCCATAGGCGGAGAAGGTCTTCTCGGGCCGCTTGCGGATCATGTTCACCGTGGCCGAGGGGATGCCCGCGCCGGTGGTCAGGCCGTTGGCACCACGGATCACGTCAATGCGCGAGTAGAAGACGGTGTCGTATTCCTGGTTGGTGCCGCCGCTGTAGGTCGGGATGCCGTCGACCTGGAAGTCGGTGATCTGGAAGCCACGCGCGAAGTACAGCGGGCGCTGCGTGTCGTAGAAGGACACGTTGACGCCGGTGATGGTCTGCATCACGTCGTTGATGCTGATCAGGGTCTCGTTCTCGAGCCGCTCGGCGTCGATGCTGCTGACGGATTGCGGCGTCTCGCGCGCGGTCAGCGGCAGCCTGGTGCTGGCGCCTTCGAGCTTCTTGCGCGCGGCGCTGATGGTCACGCGGTCAAGCGCGCGACGGCGGTCGCCGGCGGTCTTGGCGTCGGTGGTGGCGTCGTCGGACGGGGTGGCGCTGTCGGCCTCGGACGGCGCGGCGGCATCGGCAGAGGTCGACGAGGCGGCGGGCGTGACCTGTGCGACGGCGGCGGCGGTGGAGAGCAGCAGCGCGACGGCAGCGGCCACGGGCAGGACCTGGAGGGCGGAGGAAGTCGAGCGGGACATGAGGTCGATTCGAGGGCGCGAGCCCGTGCCGGCGCGCACTCGGGCGCACCGCGCCCCTGGCGGGGCTGGTGGTTGGACGATGAAGGCTTGCTACGTTCCACCCCGGGGACCGCGTGACGCGCGCGACGGCAAGGTCGCGGGACGCGGAAGAGGCGTGGAATCAGGCTGGCGCGAAGGGTCCGGTAGCGGCGGCGCGCGGGTCTCGCGGCCGGCTGCCGAGGCCGGGGCTCATCGGGGGATTTACCCGCTAGATGAGAACTCTTCTCATTTTAGAAACAGCGGATGCAGGTTTTCCCGCAAGACCTGTCCCCGGATAGGGCTTCCAGGGCGACAGGCGGATCAAAGGTGGCGCAGAAGCGACGGCGTACTGCGGCGGTCCCACCCTCACCCCGGGAGACCGCACGAGTGACTCCCTCGCCCGCTTGCGGGAGAGGGTGGGGGAGAGGGTCTTCGGGGTCGTTGAATGTCTCGGGCGCCAGTTGGGGGAGCCCAAAGACCCTCTCCCCTGCCCTCTCCCGCAAGCGGGAGAGGGAGTAGGCGGGAGAGGGTAAAGGAGAGGGTCTTCGGGCTCTCAGGCCAGCGCCACCCGATTCCGCCCCAGGTGCTTGGCGCGCTCGACGGCCGCATTGGCGCGCGCGATGAGCAGATCGGTCGCGAAGGGCGGCGCACTGGCCAGCCCCATGCTCAGCGTCACGTCCAGCCCAGGCGCGAGCTCGCTCCACGGATGCACCGACACGCTGGCGCGGATGCGCTCGCAGACCTCGAAGCCCCGATCGGCGACGGTGTCCGGGAACACGACCAGGAACTCCTCGCCGCCCCAGCGCAGCAGCAGATCGCTGCCGCGCGTGTTCTCGCGCAGCAGCTGCGCCAGCTCCTGCAGCACGCGGTCGCCGATCTCCAGGCCGTGGCGCTCGTTGATGTTGCGCAGTCCGTCGGCATCGATGAGGGCGACAGTCAGGGGGCGTTCCTCCTGCTCGGCGGCACGCAGCAGCGGCGGCAGCCGCGCTTCCAGACAGCGCCGGTTGCCCAGACCCGTCAGCGGATCCTTGAAGGCAGCCGAATCGCGCTCCGCCGTGGCGGCCGGATCGGCGGCGAATTCCGCTTCCATTCGCGACACGAAGTAATGCGACTGCGCCGTGAGCTGCGCCACCGCGCGGCGGCGCTCCAGCGCGCGAGCCTGCTCCAGGTGGTACAGCGCCGGCCCCAGCAGCGCCAGCGCCTTGGCCGCGCGGTAACTGGCCTGATGCAGCCGCAGGCGGATGAACAGCGGCGCGGGGAAGCGGGCCAGATCGGCATCGCCAGCGACGACCGGCACCGCATCCGCCGCAACGGCCGCAACCGCATCGGGCGCGGGATCGCCAACCCGATCGGTCTCCGCTCGCAGCGCCTCCAGCGCCTTCCACGCGGCGGCCGCCTGACCGCGCGCGAGTTGCAGCTCCGCCAGCATGCAGCGCAGCCGCCAGTCCAGCAGGCGGAAGCCGGCGCGCACGCATTCATCGCGGGCTTCGAGCAGCAGCGGTTCGGCCTCGTCCAGCCGGCCTGAGAGCAGCAGCACCTCGCCGAAGTTGGAGGCGGTCAGCGCGATGCCATAGCGGTCACCGAGCTCCAGCGAGTACGGGCGCGCCTCGCTCGCGAGCGCCAGCGCGCGTTCCAAGGTGCGCGCGGCCTCGTCCGGCGCGGCGCCGTCGCGTTGCAGCTGATAGGCGCCAAGCGCGACGGTGCAGAGATTGGTGAGCGTGATGACGCGCTCATAGGGCGTGGGCGAGGTGCGCAACTGGCCGGCGGCCTCGCTCATCAGGCGCTCGGCCTGCCAGGGATCGCCCATGCGCTCGAAGCAGGCGCCCAGGCCGTTCAGCGTGACGGCATGCAGCCGTGCATCGCCCAGCTCGCCGGCGAGCTTCAGCGCCTCATGGGCGCAGCTCAGGCCTTGCTCGTAGTCGCCGAGCTCGCAGGCGGCCAGGCTCATCCAGCGGAGCAGCTCGCACAGGCCGGGGCTGGCGCCCAGCGGGCGCATCAGGCGCAGGGATCGCTCGCCGACGTCCAGCATGCCGCGCAGGTCGCCGCGGCGCAGGCGGAAGAAGGCGCGGAGACGGCCAGCTTCGGCCTGCTCGTTGATGAAGCCCTCGGCGTCGGCGCGATGCCAGACGGCATCGGCCAGGGTCTGGCCCTCGTCGAGCCGCGCGTCGCGCTGCGCCTGGCGGGCGCGGTCGAGCAGCTCGCTCAGGGGCGCGACTTCGAGTACGGCCGGTGAGGTGGTCGTGAGGTCGGAGGGGGTGGGACCGCTGGGGAACATCCGGGTAGGGTAGCCGATGCGGTTGGGGGCGCTTCCCTCTGGTGTGCGACGGCCCTCACCCCAACCCCTCTCTCACTTCGCGGGCGAGGGGCTTTGATGCCCCGAGGCTCGCGTGTCACTTGCTGGTGGGCATCGCGAACTCGGCGCCCTTGCCGATGCTCGCGGGCCAGCGCTGCATGACGCTCTTCTGCTTGGTGTAGAAGCGAACACCCTCCTCGCCGTAGGCGTGCATGTCGCCGAACAGGCTCTTCTTCCAGCCGCCGAATCCGTGCCAGGCCATCGGCACCGGGATGGGTACGTTGATGCCCACCATCCCCACCTGCACACGGCGCGCGAACTCGCGGGCCACGTTGCCGTCGCTGGTGAAGCAGGCGACGCCGTTGCCGAACTCGTGCGCATTCACCAGCGCCAACGCCTCGCCGAAGTCCTGCGCGCGCACGCAGGCCAGCACCGGACCGAAGATCTCTTCCTTGTAGATGCGCATGTCCGGCTTCACGTGATCGAACAGCGTGCCGCCGGTGAAGAAGCCCTCCGGGTGCTCGTCCACCCGATGACCGCGGCCGTCGACCACCAGCGACGCGCCCTCCTCCACGCCCAGCGCGATGGTGCCCTCGATGCGGTCGCGGGCCTCGCGCGTGACGATGGGCCCCATCTCGGCGTCGAGCACCATCCCGTCCTTGATCTTCAGCGCACGGGCGCGCTCCGCCAGCTTCGGGACGATGCGGTCGGCCACGTCGCCCACCAGCACCGCCACCGAGATCGCCATGCAGCGCTCGCCCGCCGAGCCGTAGGCCGCGCCGATCAGCGCATCCACCGCCTGATCGATGTCCGCGTCAGGCATCACCACCATGTGGTTCTTCGCGCCGCCCAAGGCCTGCACGCGCTTGCCGTTCCTCGCGCCGGTCTCGTAGATGTACTGCGCGATCGGCGTCGAGCCGACGAAGCTCAGCGCCCGCACGTCGGTGTGGTGCAGCAACGCGTCCACCACCTGCTTGTCGCCCTGCACGACCTGGAAGATGCCGTCCGGCAGACCGGCTTCCTTGAACAGCTCGGCGATCAGCAGGCTGGGCGAGGGATCGCGCTCGCTGGGCTTGAGGATGAAGGCGTTGCCGGTGGCGATGGCCAGCGGCGCCATCCACATCGGCACCATGAACGGGAAGTTGAAGGGCGTGATGCCCGCCACCACGCCCAGCGCCTGGCGCGTCGTCCAGTTGTCGATGCCGGTGGACACCTGCTCGGTGAAGTCGCCCTTGAGCAGCTGCGGCACGCCGCAGGCGAACTCGACGATGTCGATGCCGCGGGTGACCTCGCCCTGCGCGTCGGTGAAGACCTTGCCGTGCTCGGCGGTGATCATCGCGGCGAAGCGGTCGCGGTGCTGATTCAGCAGCTCCAGGAACTTGAACATCACCCGCGCCCGGCGCAGCGGCGGCGCGTCGGACCAGGCCGGGAAGGCGGCCTGCGCGGCGGCGACCGCCGCATCCACGTCGGCCGCGCTGCCCAGTTGCAGCTGACGGGCGACCTGGCCGGTCGTCGGATTGAACACGGCTTGCGAGCGACCCGACGTCGCGGGCCGGCGCTCGCCGGCGATGAAGTGGGTGACGTCGGCGGCGTCGGTGAATGCGGGAGTCGAAGGGCGTTGGCTCACGGGCGTCTCCTGATCTGGGAATGCGGCCAAGTCTAGGCAGGCCCTTGAGCGCTGCCTAGCCCAGATCACTGACCATATTGTTCGGCATACTGAACAGTCCACCTCGGACCGACCTGCCGTCGAGCCCCCGAGCGCGGGGCTGTCTCCCGGATGAATCGCCATGCCCTCGACCACCAGAACGCCGTCGCCTTCGTCCCCGTCCGCTCGCTCACCCGACAGGCTGTCCGAGGGCGCGACGTCGGCTTCCGATGGGACGAACGTCATCCTTCGCCCGGAGGCCCGCGATGAGCTGCTCTGGCCGCAGTTGCAGGCGCTGATCGCGGTCGCGCGGCTGGGCAGCTTCACGCAGGCGGCCCAGCGGCTAGGCTTGTCCAAGGCGGCGGTGAGCCAGCGCATCGCCGATCTGGAGCGGCATCTGGACCAGCAGCTGGTGCAGCGCACGACCCGCTCGGTGAGGCTGAACGAGGCCGGCTTGCGACTGGTCGAGCAAGCCGAGCCCGGGCTCGCGCTGCTCACGCGCAGCCTGAGCGAGGCCCGCGAGGCGGCCGGTGCGCCGCGCGGCGTTCTGCGGGTGACGGCGCCAGTCGCGCTGGGCAGGCAACACGTGGCCCCGGCGCTGCCGGCCTTCTTCGAGCGCTATCCGGCGCTGCGCATCGAGCTGGATCTCTCGGACCGTCTGGTGCCGCTGGCACAGGAGGGCTTCGATCTGGCGATCCGCCACACCAACGCGCCGCCGGAGACGCATGTCGCGTTCAAGCTCTGCGCCTCGCGCGCGCTGCTGACGGCCAGCCCCGCCTACTTGGCGCGCGCCGGCACGCCGCGGCATCCGGCGGAGCTCGCCCAGCACCGCTGCTTGCCGTATCTGCGGCCCGGCCCGGCGCAATGGTTCTTCGAGCGCCGCGACGACGGCCCCGAACCCGAGCGAATGCGCATTCCCGTGCAAGGCCACTTCCGCGCGAGCAACAGCGAGGTGCTGCGCGACGCCGCGCTGTCGGGTCTGGGTCTGGCGCTGCTGCCGGATTTCAGCGCCCGCGACGCGGTGCGCGAAGGCCGGCTGGTGGAGGTGCTGACGGACTGGCGCGCGGTCGGCTTCTTCGGCGACGCGATCTACGCCATCCATCCTTGGAGCAGTCACACCCCACAAGGCGTGAAGCTGCTGGTCGAGCATCTGAGGACGGCGATCGGCGCGGGCTTCTAGCTGGCCCCGCCCGCCCCACGCTCTACTCCACCACCTCCCCCGCCCCCACGCGCTCCACCATCTCGCACGCCCCGACCTGCTCCCTCGCCCGCTTGCGGGAGAGGGCGGGGGAGAGGGTCTTCGGGCTCTGGCGCACTGCCACGCTCCCACCCTCTCCCCTGCCCTCTCCCGCCCCGCGGGCGAGGGAGTAATGCGGGCGAGGGAGTAGTACGGGAGAGGGCTGGCGGGGGAGCGTGGCGGCGCGCGCAGCGCGCCATCAACCCCTGCGCTTACGCACGCCCTTCTCCTGCCTCGGCGCCGCCTGATTGCCACTCGGCAACACCGGCTTGGGCAGCGCATCGATCGCCGCCTTCGCCTCGACCAGCGCTGCCCTCGCATCCGGCATCACCGGGAAGCTCGTCGCCTTCGGCTCCTCGAACCCGAACACCGACGTCATATCCCCAAACGTGCGACGCCGCCACTCGCTGATGTTGGGCTCCTTCACGCCGGTGATGCGTTCCAGGAACTGCAGCACCGAGGTGTGATCGAAAGGCTGGCTGCTGACCCACCCCCCAGCGGTCCAAGGCGACACGATGATGGCCGGCACCCGGAAGCCGCCACCCGCGGGCACGCCCTTCACGAACTCGCCCGGCGTGCCGGCCGGCGGCACCGGCGGCGCGACGTGGTCGAAGAGGCCATCGTTTTCGTCGTAGTTGAGGATGAAGACGGTCTTTGCCCACACCTCGGGATTGGCGGCGATCGCCTCGATCTTGCTGGCGATGAAAGCCGCGCCTTCGGCGGGCGTGAACTGCGGATGCTCGGACTGGAAGCTGGTCGGCAGGATCCAGGACACGGTGGGCAGGCGATCGTTGCGGGCGTCGTCCTCGAACTGTCCTTCGGGTCCGCGCGTCAGCCCCTTCACCCGCAGCGGCGAGTCCTTGGGCGCCTCCATGAAGCTCTTGAACAGCTCGAGCATGTTGGTGCCGTAGTTGTCCTGCTGCTGGTAGACCTTCCAGCTCACGCCCGCGGCCTCGAGCCGCTCCGCATACGTGGTCCAGGTGTACCCGCCGGGGATCTTCTTGTTGCTGATGACCGGGCCGCCATGCGAGCCGTCGGCATCGATGGTGCCTGTCATCCAGTACATCCGGTTGGGCCAGGTCGGCCCCATCAACGACGAGTGATAGCCGTCGCAGATCGTGAAGGCCTCCGCCAGCGCGAAATGGAAGGGGATGTCCTCACGGCGGTAATGGCCCATGGTGTAGGGCCCGTTCTCACCTTCGGCCTTGCGATGCGCGGGCACCCAGTTGTCCATGCGGCCGCCGTTCCAGGCCTCGTGCTGGACCTTCCAGCTGTGGTTGGTCGACGGGATGCGCTGCGCGCTGGTCTTGCGCGTGTCCAGATGGAAGGGAAGCAGGAAGCCATCGGGGTTCTGCGGATCCGGCTGCTGGAACACGGACTTGCCGGCATGCGGCCCTTGCAGCGTCATCGCCTCGGGATCGTCGAAGCCGCGCACCCCGGCCATGGTGCCGAAGTAGTGGTCGAAGGAGCGGTTCTCCTGCATCAGCAGCACGACGTGCTTGATGTCCTTGAGCGAGGCGGGGCGCTCCAGCGCCTGCGCCTTGGCCAGCGCGAGCTGGACGCTTGGCGGCAGGAGCGCCAGGCCGGTCGCGCCGGCGGCTTGCTGGAGGAGACGGCGGCGGGCCGGGCTGCGCGGGGTCGAGGACATGGCGATGGCGGGATCGAGAGGAGGCGAGGACGATACGCCGGATGCGCAACAGCACGCTGACGATGCGGTCGTCGAATCGCGCAGGAGCTAACGCGGCGTTGACGCGAGGCGCTCCTCTTGACCCTCGCCATGCCTGCTCCGCATCGACTCCTGGGATCCTCATTCGCAACGGCCGCCGCCGCGCTGCTGATCGGCTGCGCCAACTGCGCGCAAGTGCCGGTGCTGAAGCTGCAGGAGCACGCGCCCGCGCCGGCGATGGAGATGCGCTGCGCGCAGGGCGTGTGATCGGGCCGCCCTCCTCACGTCCTACACATCGTGGCGCGCTTCTCCGGCAGTGCCGCGCAAAGCGGCCCGGTACCGTTGGCTCCAACGCAAGAGGAGCCCACCATGCCCGCCACCACCGCATCGCCCGCCCCCTTCTCCATGAAGCAGGCCCACGACATCACCGGCCTGCCGCGCAGCTACATCAAGGCGCTGGTCGCCGAGGATCTGCTGTCGCCCGACACGCGTCTGCGCTTCAGCTTCCAGGACTTGGTGCTGCTGCAGGCCGCCAAGCAGCTGCACACCCGCGGCGTGCCCTCGTACAAGGTCGTCGCCGCGCTCGCGCATGTGCGGGAAAGCTTGACCCACTGATCCCGCCGCGATCCTCCCTCTCCGCGGCCATCGCCCCCGTCACACGCCTGCAGTAGAGTCCCGCTCGCCGCGCAACAGAACAAGCACCGCGCGGCATTCCAGACTCGAGGGAGTGTGACCGTGAGAGAGAAGAACAACGAGCGGCGCCCGTTCGGCCTGCCGCGCGCCGGCGCCCGAATCCGGACCGTGAAGGCTGCTGCGGCGGCCCTGCTGATGACGATCGCGTCGAGCGCCGCGCAGGTCGTCCATGCCGCCGACTGTCAGATGCAGCCGATGACCATCCCGGTCAAGATCGTCGAATCGCGTCCGGTCGCGACCCTCACGCTCAACGGCGCCGAAGTGAGGATGCTGGTCGACAGCGGCGCCTTCTACAGCTTCCTCACGCCCTCCACCGCCGACGAGCTCAAGCTCAAGCAGCGCATGCTGCCCTTCGGCACCCACATCTCCGGCTACACCGGCGGCGTCGAGGCGCGGCTCACCACCGTCGCCAAGGTCGGCCTCAGCGGCGTCGAGCTCAACCGGATCGACTTCGTCGTCGGCGGCAGCGAGCTCGGCAACGGCATCCGCGGCATCCTCGGGCGCAACATCCTGGCCGTCGCCGACACCGAGTACGACCTGGCCCATGGGGTGGTGCGGCTCGTGCTGCCCAAGGGCGATTGCAGGAAGGCCAGCATGGCCTATTGGGCGGGCGACGCGCCCGTGATCGAGGCCGACATGGACAGCGTCGCCGGAGAGCGCGACACCGGCATTCGCGTGCCGGTGCGGATCAACGGCGTGAAGGTCAGCGCCTTGATGGACACGGGCGCGCCCGCGTCGACGCTGGCGCTGGGATCGGCGCGCCGCGCCGGCATCACCGCCGACCAGATGAAGCCCTTCGGCCGGGCCGCCGGTCTGGGCGACGACCACAGCGCGCGCTGGCTCGCCGACATCGACAGCTTCCAGCTCGGCGGCGAGAAGATCACCCATCAACGCCTGCTCGTCGACGACGTCGACAGCAACAGCCACGGCATGCTGCTCGGCCTGGACTACTTCCTGTCGCACCGGGTCTACGTGTCCTACCTGCAAGGCAAGGTCTACGCGACCTGGAACGGCGGCGCGCCCTTCGTCGCCCTGCCCGGCGCCGCCCCCTCCAACTTCGACCAGCGCTACGCCTCGGCGCCGCCGCCGGTGAACGAGAACGACGCCGACGCACTGGCCCGGCGCGGCTCGATCGCGCTGGACGCCGGTCGCAAGGAGGACGCGCTCAAGGACCTGAATCGCGCGGTCGAACTCAAGCCCGAGGACGCCCATCACCGGGTGCTGCGCGCGAAGGTCCGCATGGCGATGAATGAACGCGACGGCGCCGTGGCCGATGCCGACGAGGCGCTGCGGCTGGATCCGGCGATGGTCGATGCGCTGATGCTGCGCGCGACGCTGCGCGTGTCGGACAACCGTCCCGCCACGCTGGCGGACGTGGCGGCGCTGGACCGCGCGCTGCCGCCCTCGGGCAACTTCCGCCTCGTCATGGGCTCGATCTACGCGCATTACGGCATGGCGCCGGAGGCGCTCGCCCAATGGGCGCAGTGGGAGACCGCCCACCCCGACGACCTCACCCTGGCCCCCATGCTCAACGAGCGCTGCTGGCTGCGCGCCCGTTTGGGACTGGAGTTGCCGCTCGCGCTGCAGGACTGCAAGCGGGCGAATGCCAAGGACGGGCAATCCGCGATCTATCGCGACTCGCTGGGCTGGGTGCAGCTCCGCATGGGCGACGCGCGGCGGGCGCGGGAAGCCTTCGATCAGGCGCTCCAACTGGACGCCCGGCTGACGGGCGCGCGCTACGGCCGCGGCTTGGCGCTGATGAAGCTGGGCGACGCCGCGGCGGCGCAGCGCGATCTGGACGCGGCGCGCGCGGCCGCGCCGGGCATTGCGGGCAAGCTCCGCAAGCAAGGACTGCCGGTGCCCGAAGGCATGGACTGAGCGAAGCGCCCTGGGCATCGGGGCTTCGCGCATCAACTCATCAACGCATCGGCATATCGACAGATCGGCGCCTGAGGGCACGGCCCTTGCCGCGTGCACGTTTCCGACGTCAACAGGAACGCGCATGGACACGCATGACGGCAAGGATCTCTGCCTGGGCACGGCGTCAGGACTGCTCGGCGGTCTGATCGGCGCGGCGGCGATGACCGCCTTTCAGTCCGGGCTGGCGCAGATCGGCATCACTTCGGGCGTCAAGGGCTGGCCCTCCACCGAGCGCGCCGCCGATCGTCTTGCGCTGCTGAGCGGGCGTCGGCTGCCGGCGCGACGCCGACCCGCCGCCGGCGAGGCGGTGCATTACGCGATGGGCTCGCTGGTCGGCGGCGTCTACGGGCTCGCGGCGGAGATCGATCCGCGGGCGACTTGCGGGCGAGGCACCGTCTTCGGCATCGCGGCCGCCACCGTGGTCGACGAGACACTCGTTCCCGCGCTGCGCTTCGGCGATCCGATCACCCGGGCGCCGCTGCAATCGCATCCCTATTCCTACGTCTCGCACCTGGTCTACGGCGCGTTCACCGAAGCGGCGCGCGGACTGCTGCGACGTTTCTTCCGACACGCGCGCGCGGGCGCCGCGGTGGTGCGCGAGGCGCGCGAGCAAGGCGTGCCCGTGGTCGCCGCCAAGCCGGCTGACTCGCGTCGCACGCTCGCGCTCGCCTTCCTGCTGGGCGCGACGGCGGGGCCGCGGACCAGCGCGCCGCTGACGACCACCGCATGGGCGGCCCGGCTCGGTTGGGTCGACGTGAGCGACTCGCCGCTGGCGTTCCTCGCGACGACGCGCTCGGTCGCGCTCACCACGCCGATGGCGCTCGGCGAGCTCGTCGTCGACAAGCTGCCGTCCACGCCCGATCGCACCGAGCCCGTGGGCGTCGTGGCGCGCGCGGCAAGCGGCGCGATCTCAGGGGCGGCGCTTGCGGGCGGGCGCTCGTGGCCCGCGGCCTTCGCCGGCGCGATGGGCGCGGTCGTCGCCACCTATGCGGGCCACGCGCTGCGCAGCCGGCTGTCCAAGGCGCTGGGACGCGACTTCCCGGTCGCGGCGGTCGAGGACGCCCTGGCCTTCGGCGGCGCGGCGATGGTGCATCTGGCGGCGTTGGGGGCGGAGAAGCGGGAGCGGGCCGCCGGATGACCTACTTCTCGGCCGAGTGCGTGCCCGCGTCGAGGCGTATCCCCACGGCCCAGTCCAAGCCCTCCGGCAAGGTCGGCGGACCGTAGAGGAAGTGCAGAACACGTCGTCGACTGGTGCCGCTGGACTTCGACGAGGCATGAAGCGCCAGCGGGCGCATCACCAGCGCATCGCCGGCACGCGCGGCACATGTCGTCTCGCCACGCGCGCCGCGCTCCGCAATGGCGCGTTCCGGGCCCACGATGCCCAGTCGGTGCGATCCGGCGACCAGACGCAGAGGCCCGTCATCCTCTCCACAATCGTCCAGATGCAGGCGCACCGCGAGGAGCTGTTCCAGCACCTCGACAGGCGGCTGCACGAAGATCGATCCTTCTTTCTCGGACCACCCTCGCAGCCGCTCTGATTCGACTCGTCGCGCGACCGGAATGCTGAGGTCCTGATGGATGGGGACCAGCCAGTTCCGATCGGTCGACTTCTCGAAGTAGGTGCACTGGACAGCGACGTGCTCCGCTGACACAAGCGCCCTCACCTCCGGATGCGCCGCCAGCTGGACCGCCAGCGCGGCGATCTCGGCACGGGCCAGCAGGCAGCGGGAACCACCGACCGCGCCGTCGCACAGGAGGACAGGAGCCAGTGATGCCAGCCCTGCGGCCGGAAGGAGGCCTGGGATCGTGATGAAACCGCGCGCATCGAAAACCGATGCCGTGTCGAGCCATTCGGAAGAAGCCATCGCGCGATGCTAAGCGCTGCGGCCGGTGGGTCGCGATCCACAAAAAAGGACGCCCGACCAGCAGAGCTGACCGGGCGTTGCAAGTCCTAGAAAGGACGTCGTTGGGATCGGTGCATTCGGTGAGCTTGTCGCTCGGGAACGCATGAGATGGACTCTAGGGCGAACCCTGAGGGGGTGACATCCCCTGGAGGTGGGAACACCCCGGAAATTGGTCAGCAGGTGTAAACAGCGCTCCGCATTACGGAAATAGCGACCTGATTCCGCGCTCGGTACCGCGACCAGTGTTCGGTGCCGCACGAAGCACGCTCACCCGGATAATCGAGACCCATGACCGCGCCCAAGAAGCCCCAGCAGCATTCCCCTCGTCGCCCGCCACAAGGAGCGCGCGCCAGCGCCTCGTCCGTCTCGGCCCCTCCGCCCGAATGGAGCGACGACGATCTCGACGAGCTGCAATCGCTGCTGGACGACGTGCCCCAGCCGCTGGAACCGCTCGACGCCTCGATGCTCGACGGCTTCCTGGTCGCCGTGATCCTGCAGCCCAAGCCGGTGCCGCTCTCCGACTGGTGGCGCTGGGTGCTGGACAGCGACGAAGGCCGCGCCGCGCCCGGCGGCTACGACCCGCAGCCGTTGCTGCAACTCGTGCAACGCCGCGAACGTGAGCTCAAGCAGGCGATCAACGATCGCCAGTGGTTCGACCCCTGGGTCTTCGAGCTCGACGAGGACGCGTCTCCGTCGGAGACGGTGCTGCCTTGGGTCGCGGGTTTCGCGCTCGCCGCGGACCTGTTCCCCGCGCTGATGAACATGGATGAGGGCCAGCTCACGGAGCCGCTCGCGCAGCTCTACATGCATCTGGATCCCGAGGACCTCGAGGACGCCGAGGCGCTGCTCGAGGAGATCGAGAGCCTGGAACCAGCCGCCGATCTGGACGAGGCGGTCGAATGCCTGGTCCGCGCCAGCCTGCTGCTGGCCGACGTGTCGCGACCGCAGGCGGCGCCGCGTCCGGCGGCGCGACGGTCCGGACCGCGTGGCGGTCCCTCGCGCGGGGGCCCTCCGAGGGGTGGTCCTTCCGGCGGAGCCGGTGGATTCGGCGGACCGCGCGGCCCTCGCGGGCCGCGCTGATCGACGCCTGCGCCGCGGCGCTCAGCGCCTGCGCTTATCGCCTGCGCTTATCGCGCTGCCGGCGCCTTCGCGTCGGTGGCGCCGCCAGTGGGCGCGCCCGGTCCGACCTGACGGCGCATCCAGTCGCTCATCTCCCACAGCGTGTGGCCCAGCGACTCGCGCGCCGAGTAGCCGTGCGACTCGAAGGGCAGCGAGACGTAGCGCACATTGCCGCCCGTGCCCGCCAGCGCCTGGTACAGGCGCGCGCTCTGGATCGGGAAGGTGCCGGAGTTGTTGTCCGCCTCGCCGTGGATCAGCAGCAGCGGCTCTTTGAGCTTGTCCGCGAAGTTGAACGGCGACAGCTTCTGATAGACGTCCTGCGCCTCCCAATAGGTGCGGCGCTCGCTCTGGAAGCCGAAGGGCGTCAGCGTGCGGTTGTAGGCGCCGCTGCGCGCGATGCCGGCCTTGAACAGGTCGGTGTGCGCGAGCAGATTGGCCGTCATGAAAGCGCCGTAGCTGTGGCCGCCGACGACGAATTTCTCGCGGTCGCTCACGCCCAGCTCCACCGCCTTGTCGATGACGGCCTGCGCGTTGGCGGTGATCTGCGCGATGAAGGTGTCGTTCACCGTCTTGGGATCGCCCACCACCGGCATGGTCGCGTCCATCAGCACCACGTAGCCGTCGAGCAGCAGCATCAGCGGGCTGGTGCCGGCGAAGGTGTTGAAGCGGTTGCCCGAGCCGCTGACCTGACCGGCCGTCGACGCGTCGGTGTACTCCAGCGGATAGGCCCAGACGAAGGTCGGGCGGCGCTCGCCGGTCTTGTAGCCCGGCGGCAGGTACATCCAGAACGACAGCTCGACGCCGTCGGCACGCTTGAAGCGGACGAACTCGCGCTTGATGTCGCGCAGTTGCGGCGTCGGGTCCTTGGCCTCGGTCACCGTCTTCATGTCGGCCAGCGTGGCGCCGCCGCGCAGGATCACGCTGCCCGGCTCGTTGACGCTCTCGCGCACCGTCAGCACCTGCGCGCCGGCGGCGTCCAGCACCGCGAGCGGGCGCTCGTAATGCGCCGTGTCGCCGTTGCGGCCGGATTGGAAGACGCGCGTGGTCTTGTTGTCCGCCAGCGTCAGGCGGTCGATGAAGGGCTTGTCGCCCTCGGGGCTCGCGCCGGCGCCGAAGTACCAGAGCGCCCCGCCGTCGACGCGCACCGCGCGGCGGCCGTTGGCCTGCGTGCGGGTCAGCGGCGTGCCCGGATCGCGGTAGCGGTCGCGCACGGAGCGTTCCACCAGGCGCTTGCCCGGGGCGCTGCCGTCCATGGTGACCAGCTCGGTGGAGGTGCGCATCTTCGTCAGGTCGAAGTCCTGCACCAGCGCTTGGCGGCCGCCCTCCAGGAAGTCCAGCTTGGACAGGCGCTGCGCGACGCGATACACCTCGCGCGGCGCGCCGGTGTAGGGCGCGTCCAGTCGCATCAGACGATCACGGTTGGGCGCCTGGACGCGGGTGTCGCCGCCGTCCAGCGCTTCGACCCAGTACACGGCCGCATCGGCGCCCGGCGAGGCGAAGAAGTGACGCGGGCCGGTGATGACGCCCTCGACCGGCACGCCTTCCTTGAGCTTGCGACGGCCCACCGGCGTGACCTTGCCGGACACATCGCGGACCTCGGCCTGGGCCGCGAAATCGTCCCAACCGACCTGGTAGCTGAAGGGCGCCAGCAGGCGCATGGTCAAGACCTGGCCCCCGCCGGTGCCCAGCGCTTCCAGGTGGGTGAACATGCCGGGCTCGCCGACCGCATGGACCGCGCCGGTGTTCAGATCGACGCGCGTCAGCTGCGACGTCGCATGGAAGGCGAAGACCGCGGCCTCCTGCGCATTGGTCAGCAGGTCCTGCTGGGTGCGCTCGGGCGAGTTGCGGCCCAGCGACTCCTGGATGGACGGACCCGAGGGCGCGCTGAACGCCGGCGCCGCGCCGCGCTTGGCGGGCACGCTCAGCAGCAGCACTTCATGGTCGTTGACCCAGACCAGATCGCTTTCCAGGAAGGTGTGCAGCTTGAGCTTGGGCACGGCCTTGAGCTGGCCGCTGGCGACATCGCCCACCCACAGCTCGACCGCCGTGTCGGTGCGGCGGTTCAGCAGGAAGCGCTTGCCGTCGGGCGAGAAGCGCAGGTGGTGGAAGGCGCCGCCGGCGGGCAGCGCGATGCGGCGCTCGGCGCCGTCAGGCAGCGCGCGCAGCGTCAGCGCATCGATGACGGTCAGCAGCTGCGGACTGTCGGTGGCGGGATCGAAGCGCAGACCGGCCTGACGCAGCACCGGACGGGCGAGCTCCGAGATCGCGCGGTACTTGCGGTTCTCGATGATGGCCAGGGTGCGCTGATCGCTGGAGACCTGGTAGGTCGGCAGCGCCTTGGAGTCCAGCACTTCCCGCATGGCCGCGGAGGGCTGGCGGTAGGTCTGCGCCAGCGAGCCGGCGGCCGCTTCGGGCGACGCGGACGGCGCGGACGTGGCGGTCGATGCGGCGCCCGCGCTGGACGCGAAACCGCCGAAGGCGGCGGCAAGGGAAAGGATCAGCGACAAGGGGCGGTGCTGCATCGAGATGTATCCGGGACGTGAAGCAAAGGCGGCAATCTAGCAGCGCCTCCCCCGCGCGTCCCGGCTCGTCCCCCCGGGTCATCCCCAAGTTAAGTCATGCAGCGAACAAGCGCGCCGCATGCAGGCCCAGCCCGGTGGCGACCGATGCGAAACGGTCGCCACGGACCTGGCGCGCCTCGGGGTAGTCCGAGGCGATGCGCTCGGCCAGCAGGCGCAGGCCGGTGGAGCCGCCGGTGAAGTACAGCGCGTCCACGTCCGAGGGCTTGAGCCCGGCGCGGGCCACGGTGTCGCGGCCGGCCTCGGCAATGCGCTCGATGTCGCCGCTCAGCGCGCCGACCGCGGCGTCCTCGGACAGATCCACGTTCAGGCCCGACTCGATCAGGCCCAGGTCGATGGAGCAGCCGCCGCCACCGGCCACCGCGATCTTGGCGTCCTCGGCGCGGTGCGCGAGCTCATGCCCCAGACGCTCCTCCAGCACCGTCATCAGGCGCGAATGGTGACGCGCGTCGCCGTAGAAGCTCTTCATGTTGCGCAGCTCCATGACGCGCTGCGGGCTGTAGCAGGTGTTGATCAGATGCCAGGTCGCCAGGTCGAAGTAGATGCCGCTGGGCACTTCGCGCGGGGGCTGACCGGGACGCGACGGGCCGTGGGCGCGGTAGCCGAATTCGCGCAGGATGCCGGTCAGCTCGATGTGACGGTCGAAGTCGGTGCCGGCGATGTGCACGCCGTGGCTGGCCAGGATGTCCTCGCGCCGGTCCAGGCGTTTGATGCGGTCCGGTCCCACGCGCACCACCGAGAAGTCGGACGTGCCGCCGCCGATGTCGGCCACCAGCACGATCTGCTCGCGCTCGGTCTGCTGCTCGTAGTCGAAGGCCGCGGCGATGGGCTCGAACTGGAAGTGCACGTCCTCGAAACCGACGGAGCGCGCGGCCGCGGTCAGCGAGGCTTGCGCGGCGGCGTCGCGCTCGGGCTCGCCGTCGACGAAGTAGACCGGGCGGCCCAGCACGACGCGGCGCGGCTCATGGCCGTCGGCGGAGGCGGCCTGACGGCGCAGGCGCTTGAGGTAGCCGGCCAGCATGTCGGCGTACTTCACGCCGCGGCCGCCGCCCACGTCGGTGACCTGGTCAATGAGGCTGGAGCCCAGGATGCTCTTCATCGAGCGCATCAGCCGCCCGTCCACCCCTTCGACGTAGGCGGCCAGCGCGGCGCGGCCGAAGGCCCGCGGCGGGCCGTCAGCGTCATGGCGACCCTCGGCGAAATAGAACACCGCGGTGGGCATGGTCGGATGGTCGCCCTCCAGCGTCACCAGCCGCATCGCGCCGGCGCGCGCGGCATCAGGCACCGCCACGGCGGAGTTGGAGGTGCCGAAGTCGATCGCGCAGAAATCGCGCGGCAGGTCGGAGAGCGAGGAAGACATGACGCGGCAGAAATGGAAAAGGGCGCGGATTCTAGCCGCGCCCTTCTTCGCAGAGCTCAGGCCGTCTGCGGAACGCGCACCGCCTTGGCGGGCAGCGCATCGCCGTAGAAGCTGAACTCCAGCTCCGGGCGCTTGCCGCTCATCAGCTCGGCCAGCGCGCGGCCGGAGCCCGCGCCATGCGTCCAGCCCAGCGTGCCGTGACCGGCGTTGATCCACAGGTTGGACGCCTTCTGGCTGCGGCCGATGTAGGGGACGTTGGTCGGCGTGCTGGGACGCAGACCGGTCCAGTAGTTGGGCTCGGACAGATCGGCCACGCCAGGGAAGAGTTCCTCGTAGCGGCGCACCAGGGACTCGCAGCGGACCTTGGAGGTGGGGCTGTCCAGGCTGGTGTCCAGGCCGACGAGTTCTGCCGTGCCGGCGATGCGGACGTGGTCGCCCAGGCGCGAGATCGCGATCTTGCGCGCGTCGTCCAGCAGGCTGACGGTGCTGGCTTGCTCCGGCTTCTTCAGGCGCAGCGTGGCCGAGTACCCCTTGGCCGGATAGATGTTGAGGTGCTCGCCGACCGACTTCATCAGGCCCGGCGCGTACGACGCCAGCGCGACCACGTAGGCGTCGCCCTTGAGCCATTGCGTCGCGCCCGTCTCGCGGGACTTGATCTGGACGCCGGCGATCTCCGCGCCCTGCGACTGCAGGGTCACGATGTCGTGGTTCCAGTGGAACTGCGCGCCGCGCTTGGCGGCCAGGCGGGCCAGGGCCTGCGTGAAGACGCGCGCATCGCCGGACTCGTCGCTGGGCGTGTAGGTGCCGCCATAGACGGCCTGCCCGGCGGAGCGCAGCGCGGGCTCGATGGCCAGCGTCTCCTCGCGACTCAGGATGCGGCGGTCGACGCCGTGGCGACGCATGATCTCCGCGCCTTGCGCACCGGCTTCGAAGTCGGCTTCGCTGCCGAAGAAATGCAGGATGCCCTTGGTCAGGCGGTTGTACTCGATGCCGGTCTCGGCCACCAGCGACTGCAGCGACTGGTGGCTGTAGCGGCCCAGGTGGACGAGCTGCTCGACGTTGCGCTCAAACGCAGCCGTCGTGCACTGTCCCAGGAAGCTCAGGCCCCAGCGCCATTGCGCCGGGTCCAGACGCGGGCGGAACAGCAGCGGGGCGTCGTCGCGCAGCAGCCATTTGGCGACCTTGAAGGGGGCGCCGGCGTTGGCCCAGGGCTCGCAGAAGCAGACCGAGATCTGCGCACCGTTGGCGAAGCTGGTCTCCAGCGCCGCGTCGGGCTGGCGGTCGACGACGACCACGTCGTGGCCCTGGTCCAGCAGGTACCAGGCGGTGTGGATGCCGATGATGCCGGCGCCGAGGACGATGACTTTCATGGGAGGAACTCCTGGGAGAACTTGTGGTTCCGCGGACGGGGTTCGGGTCAGGCCAGCGGACGCAGGATCAGCTGCAGTCCGAGCACGGCCATGACGATCGCGATCAAGGCGTCGATGCTGCGCCAGACCGCCGGCCGGCGCAACGGCCCGGCCACGGCCGCGGCGCCGAAGCCCAGCAGCGAGAACCACATCCACGAGGCCACCGACGCGCCCGCGGCGAACGGCGCCTGCATGCCCTCAGGCTGCTGCGCGCCGACGGTGCCGAGCAGCACGACGGTGTCCAGATAGACATGCGGATTCAGATAGGTCATGGCCAGCGTGCTGCCCAGGACCGCGCCCAGCGAGGCGCTCCCAGCCTGAGCCTGTAGGCCCGCCTTGGGCGACAGCGCCCGCATCCCGGCCTTGACCGAGTAGCTCAGCAGAAACGCCGCGCCGCCCCAACGGAAGACTTCCATCAGCAGCGGGCTGGCGGCGATCAGCCGGCCCAGGCCGAAGACGCCCAGGCAGATCAGCAGGATGTCCGAGATCGCGCAGAGGAAGACCACCGGCGCGACGTGCTGACGCATCAGCCCCTGGCGCAGCACCAGCGCGTTCTGCGCGCCGATGGCGACGATCAGACCGGCTCCGGTGAGCCAGCCTTGCATCAGGGCCGCGCTGAAGGGGGACATGGCGTCGTGGAGGAGATGAGCAGGGGAAGCCGCAGACCGGCCGGGCCGGTAACGCCGGCGGAACAGCGGATTGTCTTGAGGCACCCTGATTCCATGAAGCGGGATTAATATCTCAGCGGGGACATTAGCGATGCTTATGAAAGGCCCACCATGAAGGACCTCGACGCCGCCGGGCTGGACTGCCTGGCCGCGCTGGCGGACGAGCGCAGCTTCGAGCGCGCCGCCGAGACGTTGGCCATCACGCAAAGCGCCGTGTCGCAGCGGCTGCGCAGCCTGGAGGCGCAGGTCGGCCAGTTGCTGGTGGTGCGCTCGCGACCGCTGCGTCTGACCGAACCCGGCAAGCGGCTGCTGCGCTATGCGCGCCAGCTGGCGGCCTTGCGCTCGGACGTGGTGCGGGAGTTGGGCGTGCAGTCGGCACAGACGGAGCGGCTGCCCATCGCCGTCAACGCCGACAGTCTGGCGACCTGGGTGCTGCCAGCGCTGGATCCGCTGGTGCAGCGCGGGCTGCGGGAAGGCTTCGGGTTGGAGCTCATCGTCGACGATCAGGACTTCACCCACGACTGGCTGCGCCAGGGCGAGGTGCTGGGCTGCGTGACCACGGTGCCGCAGGCGCTGCGGGGCTGCATCGCGCAGCCGCTGGGGGTGATGCCCTACATCGCGATCGCGAGTCCGGCCTTCATCGCGTCGGCGCTTCCGCAAGGGCTGAGCGCCGCCAACTTCGCGCAGGTGCCCTTCCTGGTCTTCAACCGCAAGGACGACACGCAGCAGCAATGGGTCAGGCAGGCGATGGGGTTGCGCTCGGCGCGGCTGAATGCGCGCTACGTGCCGTCCAGCGAGGCCTATGTGAATGCGGTGCGGATGGGCTGGGGAATCGGTGTGGCGCCGGAGCTCCAGGTGCGGCCGCTGCTGGCGAGCGGGGAGCTTGTGGCGCTACGGCCGCAGGTGCAGGTCGAGGTCGCCTTGTACTGGCATCAATGGAAGCTGGGCGGCGAAACGGCCGCAGTGCCCGAAGGCAGATCGCCACCGGCGCTGCTGGATCAGATCGGGGAGGCCTTGGCGCTGGGCGCGCGGGAGGCGCTGCGCGGCTGAGGCACGGATCAGACCGGGCCTGCGGATCGTCGGCGCGGACGCCGACGGCTGAACTCAACGCTTGACCGGCGCGCCTTGGAGATGGGCTTCCGCGACGGTCGGGATGACGCGGTAAGCGGGTGCTTGGACGCTGGATGCGGGGGCCGCGCCCTGTTGAACCAGACGCAGACGGAAACCGCCTCGGTCATGTGCGTCCTGAACGCTACTGGCCAGCCACGTGGACACGAGGACCACGCTGCTGACGATGGCCCAGGTCAGCGACTTGTGAATCAGCGGAGACATGACAAATGGACGGCTTCGAGCGATTTGCTGGAGGCCGTGAGCATAGTCACCCCTCATTACAGGGGGGATCCTACCTAAGAGGGTGGCGTGGTTATTCCACCATACCTGTGGCGGCTATACCGCAATTTGTGCGGATTTGTGAGCGGGTTTTCAATCGGCACCGGATCTGGGGATTCCCCCGCAGACGGGTTGGTTCAAACTGTGGCAACACTCGCGGCGCACCGCATCGGCGCCGTGCCGGACAACCCCGTACTTGCCGACGAGGTCCATCATGAGTTTCGCCTCCGCCCTGCGCCTTTTCCGCCGCAACAGCCCTGGTGTCCACGAGCCGGAACCCGCCGACATGGGCACCGCGTTCGGCATGGAAGCGAGCTTCGGTGACGCCAGCGAGTACGAGGACTTCCGCCGCAGCGATTACGGGCTGGAATCCGAGTCCTCGCCCGCAGCGGTCGAGGCGGAGTCGCCCCTGTCCTGGATGCGCACCCGCCGCAGCTGATTCCAACGATCGGGCCGCATCACGCGGCCCGACTGGTTGCTGGCCGACGCTCAGCGGATCAACAGCACCGGGATGTCGCAGTTCGCCATGACTTTCGTGGCGACCGATCCCAGCACCAGCTTGCCCAGCGCGGTGTGCCCGTGCGAGCCCATCATCAGCAGGTCGAAGCGGCCCTTGGCCGCCACCGCCGTCAGCGCCTCCGACGCATGACCCGTCTTCACCACGTACTGCGCCTTGATGCCGCGCTTGTCCATGAAGGCGCGGATGGGCTTGAGCACCTTCTCCGCTTCTTCCTGGTAATACTCGGCCAGCGTGGCCTTGTCGATGACGGCGGCGGCGCGCGGCGGGACCGCGGCGACCACGTGCACGATCGTGTAATCGTGGGCTCCGCCCAGCCACTCGTCGTGGGCGGAGAGATAGGCCAGCATGCGCTTGGAATACGTGCTGCCGTCGACGGCGACCAGGATCTTCATCGGTGTCGTGTCCTCTGTGATGGCTCTCTGATGGCTGAATGGCCGGGAGTCCGGCCGCCGGCGAGTGTGGCACACCGGACCCCCGGAAAGCCGTCGCGCCGGCGCAGGCGATCCCGCATTGAACCTGCCCCTTGATCCTGGTCAATCGAGGCCTGTCCTTCAAGTCGGTCGGGCGGCGGAGGCTCGCGGCCAGGGCCCGGCCGCACGTGGACAATGCGGGCTTCCGAATCGCCGACCCGACGCCCGCCGTGCGCCTGCAACTGATTTCCGATCTCCACCTGGAGCGCCAGACCGACTTCCAGACTACCGCCATGCCCGGCGTGGATCTGCTGGTGATCGCGGGCGACGTCGGCTCCTATCAGGCCGGATCCAAGCTGGTGACGGACGATTTCGGACTGGGCCGCTTCTCCCCGAAGCGCGAGGGCGCGCCCTGGCCACGGGTGCTCTACGTGCCGGGCAATCACGAGTACGACGGCATCGAGTACACCGTCGCCCACGCCCGCCTGCGCCAGACCTGCGCGGACCTGGGCATCGAGTGGCTGGACCGGGAACGCATCGACATCGACGGCGTGCGCTTCCTGGGCACGACGCTGTGGGCCGACTTCGACGCGCTGGCGGCGCTCGAGGCCACGCCGACCAAGCAGCTGGCCGCGCGCGAGAAGGCCTTCCGTGCGGCCAACTTCTATCTGCGGCGCTACTCCACGCTGATCGACGGCGAGCACATGCTGGCCGAGCGCCAACGGGATCTCGCACTGGAGTGTCAGGCCTGGCTGCGCGATGCGCTGGCCCAGCCCTTCGACGGCAAGACCGTGGTGGTCACGCATTACGCGCCCAGCCTGCGTAGCGCGGATCCGCGCTACGGACTGGCGCCGGGGACGGCCGGCTTCTGCAACTCGCTGGACGAGTTGCTGCCCTACGCCGACCTGTGGCTGCACGGCCACCTGCATTGCATGCAGGACTACGTCGTCGAGTCGCCCTCAGGCCCGCGCGGCGACCTGCCGCACCGCTGCCGCGTCGTCGCCAATCCGCTGGGCTACGCCAACAAGGGCGAGCAGGACGACTTCCGGCCCGATCTGGTCATCGAGCTGTGAAAAAGCCGGCGCGCCTCACGGCGGCCGGCTGGATTCGCTGGGCCTGAGCTCGGGCGCTCAAGCAGACCGTTGGCGATTCGGATGACGGTTCAAGCGGCGCCGTGGCAGTTCTTGAACTTCTTGCCCGAGCCGCAGTGGCACGGATCGTTGCGGCCCAGCTTGGGCGTGTCACGCCGCACTTGCTCAACGTGATAACGCTGCTGCTCGGTTGCTTCCTGCAGGTCGACCACCGTCAGGATCAGGTCTTCGATGGCCTCGTCGATGTTCTTGAGCGGATGCTCGCGATCCATCGTCTCGACGATCTCCTTCTCCTCCGGCGTCTCGGCCGGCAGGTGGCGGTACAGACGCGCCAGCAGCAAGGTGATGTTGTCGTCGGCCTGCTCGTGCAGGTCGGGGAAGGTCACGGCGGCGTACTCGAACCCGCCGACCCACGGCAGCAGCGCGCGGGTGATGGGATCGTCGGGCAGCGGGATGGCGTCCGGATCGGCGCCTTCGGTCGCGGCCGCGGTCGAGGTGTCGTCGGCAACGTCGGCCTTCTCCGTCGCCGGCGCGGCGTCGACGCCTTCGGTGCCCTCTTCGGCGTCCACATCCAGCACGACGGGGTAAAACCAGCCCTGCTCCAGCATGCTCTGGTTCAGCGAGGCGAAGCGGCGCTCCACCAGACCCCGGATGCGGGCGAGCCAAGCGGGATCGACGTCGTCCGGCAGCTCACGGCCTTCGTAATCGAAGACCGGCGGCAGCCATTCCTCGATCGGGATCAGGCGCGGCTGCACCAGCACGCCGGCCAGGTAGCCGTCCAGCATCGAGGCGTCCAGCGGCTCGAG
>NZ_JBCNLU010000035.1:0-48690 GCF_039595295.1 Roseateles sp. | reverse complement strand
GCCGCATCGGCGCGCGCGATCAGCGGTCGCACCTTCGGTTCCGGATTGATCGCCGCGATGCCCGCCGCCGCCGACAGCGCCTTGGGCTGATCGACGCGGTCCAGGCTGTGGGCGATCTGGCGCTGAAGATTGGTCAGATCGACGCGGTCGTGATCGACCAGCGTGATGCGGCCGACCCCGGCGGTGCCCAGGAACAGCGCGGCCGGTGATCCCAGGCCGCCTGCGCCGATGACCAGCGCATGTGCGGCCAGCAGCCGTTGTTGTCCCTCGACGCCGATGTCGTCCAGCAGGATGTGGCGCGAGTAGCGCAGCAGTTGCTCGTCATCCATAGGAGGGCAAGCATAAAAGAGAAAGGCCCCGAGGACATGGTCCAGGGAGCCTTGCGGGCGAGGGCGAGGGCGCGCTTTACTGCGTCTTGGCCTCGGCCTTGCGCTCCTGCGCGACCTTGGACACCGCCACGGGCTTGCCCTTGAGCTGGTTCAGCGCCTGCTGCAGCGGGAAGTCCTCGGTGCTGCCGAACTCGGGCAGCGGCTTGGGCGGCTCGGCGCGCTTGGCGTAGTCGGCCTCCAGCTTCTGGCGACGTTCCTCACGCAGCTTCTCCAGCTCCTTGGAGCGGGCTTCCTCCGACTTCTCGTCGGCGCTGGTCAGGTGCTTCTCCAGATCGGCCTCGCGCATGCGCAGCTCGGCGAAGACGTTGCCCTCGGCGGTCTCGTCCAGCGGGATGTCGGGGACGATGCCCTTGGCCTGGATCGAACGGCCGCTGGGCGTGTAATAGCGCGCGGTGGTCAGCTTGACCGCCGTGTCCGGGCCGAGTTGGCGCACCGTCTGCACCGAGCCCTTGCCGAAGGTCTGCAGACCCATCACGGTCGCCCGCTTGTGGTCCTGCAGCGCGCCGGCCACGATCTCGCTGGCGGAGGCGGAGCCCTCGTTCACCAGCACGACCAGCGGGACGTTCTTGATCGAGTCCGGCAGACGGCGCAGCGGATCGCCGGAGCCGCGGCGGGCATAGAAGTCGGGGTCGGCGCGGTAGCTGGCCTTGGATTCGGACAGCTGGCCGTTGGTCGAGACGACCTCGACGCCCTTGGGCAGGAAGGCGGCGGAGATCGCCACCGCGCCCTCGAGCAGGCCGCCCGGGTCATTGCGCAGGTCCAGCACCACGCCCTTGATCTTGGGGTCCTGCTTGTACAGGTCGGCCAGCTTCTGGCTGAAGTCCTCGACGGTGCGGTCCTGGAACTGGCTCACGCGGACCCAGGCGTAGCCGGGCTCGACCATCTTGGCGCGCACCGACTGGACCTTGATTTCCTCGCGATTGATGGTCACGGGGAAGGTGCGGCTCTCCGACTTGCGATAGATGGACAGCGTCACCTTCGTGTTGGGTTCGCCGCGCATCTTCTTGACCGCCTGATCCAGGGTCAGGCCGCGCACCGCCGTGTCGTCGATCTTGCTGATCAGGTCGCCGCTCTTGAGGCCGGCGCGGAAGGCGGGGCTGCCTTCGATGGGAGAGACGATCTTGACCAGGCCGTCTTCCATGCCGATCTCGATGCCCACGCCAACGAAGCGGCCGGTGGTGCTCTCGCGGAATTCCTTGAAGCTCTTCTTGTCGAAGAACTGCGAATGGGGGTCCAGGCCGCTGACCATGCCGGAGATGGCGTCGTTGATCAGCTTCTTTTCGTCGACGGGCTCGACGTAATCGGACTTGACGATCCCGAACACGGCGGCGAGCTGTTGCAGCTCTTCCAATGGGAGCGGGGACGTCGTGCTGCTGCGCGCATTGGCCTGCAGCTGCATCGTGGTCAACACGCCGGTCATCGCTCCCAACGCGACCCAGCCCGCGACTTTCAGTTTGGCGCCCATGATGAAAAAAATCCTGAAACGGTACAGCCTGGCTGCTTGGCGCCGCTTGCCCCGATGCGCCGGACAAGGCCGATCGTGACGGAGCAAAGGCGTTCCCAGTATATGTCCGAGGCAAAAATCCGGCCCGGCATGAGACGGTGGTTTACCCCTCATTTACGGCCCCCGCGTGCGGTGGTCCGCATCCCCGACGAAAGCACGGGGTCGGAGCGTGCGCCCCAGCCCCGTCGGTGCCATGATCGACGGATCGTCAGGCCAAGTCGCCAGCCTCAGAGGAGCAGTTCCATGGCCCTCCCGCACGCCGCCCCCGCCCAGCCCGTCGACGTCGCCCCGCTGGGCGCGGCGCTCACGTCGACGCAGTCGTCGGCGCTGTTCAAGTCCCCCGGGCTGGAAGTCATGCGCCTGGTGCTGCCGGCGGGCAAGGTCTTCCCGCCGCACAAGGTCGACGGGGAGATCACCCTGCATTGCCTGGAAGGGGAACTCGAACTGAGCGTCCTGACCGACGGCGCCGAGCAGCGCCAGCGCCTGCGCGCGGGGCAGCTCTGTTATCTCGAGGGGGGCGTCACGCACGCGGTGACGGGCATCTCGGATGCGTCCGCGCTGGTGACCATCGTGCTGGGGCGCTAGGGACCGGGTGGTCCCTCCGACAGGAATCGAACCTGTATTTGCCGCTTAGGAGGCGGCCGTTCTATCCATTGAACTACGGAGAGGATCTGCGGGCCTAGTGGCTGCCGCGGGCGACCCGGCATGCCTGGGCCGCGAGAGGGGCGGATTCTCGCATGCCTACTCCCACTTCCACTGCCAGATCACATCCAGGCCCTGCTGGACTTCGCTGGCCCGCGCCCGCAGCGTGAAGCGCTGGGCCAGCTTGTAGATCAGCTGCCAGGAGCCCGTCGTCGCGTTCAGCCCGCGCTCGTAGGCGACGAAGACGTTGCGGCTGACCTGCTTGCCCAGCCGCACCACGGTGCCGCGCGCGTCGTCGCCCTCGCCGCTGAAGGACAGCTCGTCCAGGCCGATGTTGTGGATCAGCTTGTCGCTGGCGCTCTCGCCGTCGCCGCTGATCAGGGCCATGGCGGCGCGCTGCATCAGTGCGGTGTCGGTGCGGCCCAGGTTGTCCGGCGCGCGGCCCAGCACCAGCCAGGACAGCTTGTTGGTCTCGCTCATGTCCGGGTCGGAGTACAACCGGATGCGCGGGCTGCTGGCCGTGCCGGTCACCGTCACGCCCACCCGCACGGCGTCGTTCTCCAGGTCCGGCCGGATCGCGAGCACGTCCAGCCGCGGGTTGTCCAGCGGTCCGACGAAGCTGAACACGCCTTGCTCCACGACCAGCTTCTGACCGTAGGCGTTGAAGGTGCCGCCTTCGCTGCGCACCTCGCCGGTCATCTGCGGACGCGCCTGGCCGTCCTGCGCCACATGCAGCTGACCGCGCAGTTTCGTGTCGATGCCGTAGCCCTTGAGCTGCAAACGCCGACCCAGGTCCAGGTCCAGATCGAGCTTGAGCCGCATCGGCTTGCCGCTGCCGTCCACCGCCTTGGGCGGGCTGTTGGCGCGCACGACCTGCACATCGCCGTCGAGTTGCGGCGCGTCGCCGCGCGAGAAGTCGAACAGCCCTTCGACGACGACGAACTGGCCCTTCAGATCCAGCAGCTGCGCGCTGGCCTTGAGTTGCGCGCCGCCGGTGGCGACCACGCGCCGGTCCACGCGCTGGAGCAGGGCGAAGGTCTCGGCCTTGAGCGAGAGCTCGGCATGCGGATCCGCGCCGAAGTGCAGGTTGCCGTCCAGGCTGACGCTGCCGTTGCCGGCCTTGGCGGTGAACTTCTCCAGCTTGGCCTCGCGGCCGCTCATGGTCAGCGCGAGCTCGCCCTGCTGCATGTCCACGCCCATCAGCGCGTTGCGCAGCGACAGCTTCTGACCGCCGGCTTGGCCGCGGATCTCCGGCGCGCCCAGCGTGCCGCCCAGTTGCAGCGTCGCGTAGAGGCTGCCGCCCAGACGCCAGCCCGCCGGCACCCACGGACCCCAGTTGCCGAGGTTGTCGACCTTGGCCTCGATGCCGCCTTCCAGCCGCGCGTCGGTCGTGGGCAGCGCATGCGGATTGGCGCTGCGGAAGGTCACCGCGCCGCCGACCGCGCCCATGTTCTCGCCCGCCACGCCCTGCACCAGGTGCCACACGCCCTGGTCGGCCAGCACGCCCAGCCGCAGATCGGTCAGCGCCAGCCGTTGCGTGCTGACTTCGTCGGTGACGGTCAGGTCGCCGCGGGTGCGCTCCAGCATGAAGTCCAGGGTCAGCCCGCGCGCGTCGCTGCGCGTCTTGAGCCGGCCCTCGATCAGCAGATCGCCGCCCCAGCCGAAGTCCGGCTGCAGCTTGGACAGCACCGGCGCCGCGGCCAGCGGCTCCAGCACGGCCTGCACATCCCAGTCGCGCGGCGACTGCCAGTTCATGCGGTCCCAGCGCACGCCGGCGCCCAGCACTTCCATCCGGCCCGGGGCCAGCGTCGCCTGACGCGGATCCAGTCCTGGATCCAGCCGCAGCGAGCCCGACAGTCCCTCGGTCTTGAACAGCGGCAGCGACTGCTGGCCGCCCTCCAACTGCAGGGACAGCGCGCGCGCCTGCCACAGCCCGCCTTGACGCCAGGCCTGCAACGGATCGGCTTCCAGCGCGCCTTCCAGCGACAGCTGCGCGCGCGCGCCCTGCGGATCCAGCGGCACCGGCTGCGCGCCGGTGCCGCTGGCTGCCTGCGCGCGGGCCACGACCTTGGTGGGCGCGGGCTGCGTGAGCACCGGCGGCAGCGGCACCTGGCCGCGCGTGCTCAGCGTGAGCTTGTGCTGCGCCCAGCTGCCGGACAGGTCCAGGCGGACCTCGTCCAGTCGGGTGCTTTGCTGCGGCAGGCGCAGCGTGCGCAGCTCGGTGGTCCAGGAGAGCTTGGCGTCCTTCAGGCTGGACAAGGACCACTGGCCGGTGGCCGTGTCCATCTGCAGCGCCGGACGGCTGCCGGAATTGGCTGGCAGGCCCGGCACGCCGGACAGCGCGAAGCCCTGAACCTGCCACTTGCCGTCGCTGCCGTACTGCGCCTGACGCGCACCCGGTTGAACCAGGAGCACACTGGCTTGCGCCTGCGCACTGCCCACGATCGTCGCCTGGGGGAAGCGAGCGCGCAGCATCGGTTGAAGGTTGGCCAGCTTGGGCGCGTTCAGGTCCAGCGAGAGATCCACCTGCTCCCGCTTGGCGGCGGCGTTGATGCGGCTGCGCGCGCTGAGGGTCGCGTCGGCCAGCCGCAGATCGGCGGCGAGATCGGGCGGAGCCGATCCGCTGCGGCTGTAGCGCACCTGTCCTTGCAGGGGCAGGCCCTGCCACTGGCTGGGTTGCAGGTCGACCTCGGCCTTGCCTTGCGGCCACAAGCTGCCGCGCACCGATTGCAGCGCCGCCTGCACGCGCGCGTTCAGCGCCTGCGGCACGGCGCCGTCAGGCAGCGGCTCCGGGCTGAGACGACGCGGATCCAAGCCCTGTACCGAGGCCTCGACCCGAGCCTTCCAGCCCTCGGCCAGCGACAGTGTCTCGTTCAATCCGAGCTCGCCTTCCGCCTGCAGCGTGGCGGGGCCCGAGCGGGCGCGCAGCCGCTGCAGCACGATCGCCTGGGTGCGCAACTCGGCAGCCAGCGAGACCTCCATCGGCGCCTGCAAGCGGCCTTGGCCCAGCAGACCGGACAGATCGCCCTCGACGTGCAGCGCCTGGTCCGCGCCGGCCTTGTCCAGACTCGCCGTCGTCTTCAGACGCAGCTCGCCGCGGGCCTGGACCAGCGGCCAGCTCAAGTTGATGCGGCGGCTGTCCAGCCCGTCCAGTCGCAGCGTGAGCACGCTGCCGTCCTTGCCGCTGGTCTGACCGGTCGCAAGCAGACGGCCGCCGCCGGCGATCTGGGCGTCCAGCGTAGGCAGGCGCAGCCGCGTCCAGTTGGACGGGTCGAGCAGCAGATCCAGCTTCAGCGTGCTCAGCGGCAACCGATCCTGATCCAGCCGGCCGGCGGCGTCGTTGGCCAGATCCGCCGTCACGGTGAGCGACTTGTCCGCATTCGGCGTCAGCGACAGCTTGCCCGTCAGGCCGGTGCGGGGCACGCCGTCCGTGCCCGGCAGCAGCGCGGCCAGGTCCACGCCCTGGGCTTGCGCTTGCAGCTGCGCGACGGGGAAGGGCGCGAAGGGCTGCAGCCGCGCCTGGAGCTGCAGCTTCTGCCTGGCGGCCTCCAGCGCCCCTTGCAGCGCGAGTTCCTTCAGCGGTCCGTCCAGCCGGAAGGGCGCGGTCCACGGGAGCTCGCCCTGCGGCTGCGCCAGCGTCCATTGGCTGGCGAGCGTCAGATCCTCGCGCGTGGCGATCTCGGCCTTGCCGGCGAGGGTCAGGCCTTGCCAGGCCAGCGACTTCACCTCGACGCGGTGCTTCTCGCCGCCGTCGGCGCCCAGCGCCGCGCTGCCGCGCAGGCCGCGCAAGGGCTGCGTCAGACCGGGCGCGAAGAGCTCGTCGATCTGCAGATCCTTGATCGAGATCGCCACCGGCGACAGCAAGCTGGTCGGCGCCTGGGTCGGCTCGCCCGAGGGGGCCATCTGCACCCGCAGCCGCTGGACCGCGAGCCGGTCGGCCAGCACCTCGCCCCACAGCAGCGGGGAGCGGTTCCAGCCCAGCCGCACGCCGCGCCATTGCAGCTGCTCCAGCACGATGCGGTCCTCGGTGCCGGGCAGGAGGAGCTCGGCGCGGTCGACATCGAAATTGCCCAGCAGGCTGCCACGAGCGTTGTTCAGGCTCAGGCCGGGGACCTTGGCCAGCACGTAGGCGGTGCCGCCTTCGGTCTTCAGCGCCCAGGTCAGGGCCAGCAGCAGCGCGCCGGCGATCAGCGGAATCAGCAGCAGCGCCCACAGCAGGCCGCGCGCGCGGCGGCGGCGCCTCGACGGTGCGGCGGCGGGCGCAGCGGCGGAGGGGACGGGCGTGCCGTCCGTCGGCGGGGTGGGGGCGTCGTCGCGCGGGTCGCTCATGGCATCACGTCACAGGCTGATGGCGAGGCTGAAATGCATGCGCCACTTGTCGACCTGGTTGCCCTTGGCGAAGTCGAAGCGCAGCACGCCCACGGGGCTGCGGTAGCGCAGGCCGGTGCCGTAGGCCCAGGCGGGACGATAGTCGCCCCAGTTCTGCGCGGCATTGCCGGCGTCCAGGAACAGCGCGCCCATCAGCTGCGGGATGCGCGGCGTGAGCGGATGCGAGAACTCCACGCTGCCGTCGAGCAGCACGCGGCCGCCGGTCAGGTTGCCCGCGGAGTCCACCGGCGCCAGCGTCTCGAAAGCGTAGCCGCGGATGGTGTCGTCGCCGCCGGTGCGGAAGCGCAGCGCCTCGGGCAGGCCGACGTTTGTCTTGGCCAGGATCTGGCCGGCCTCGACCCGGGTCGAGAACAGCCACTTGCCGGGCAGCGGGTGATACCAGTAGGCCTTGCCGATCGCCCGCGCGAACGGCCCCTTGGATTGCGTCGTGCTGTCGGCCCAGCCGCCGCCGACGGTGGCCGTGGCGCTCCAGCCCTTGGTCGGCAGCACGCGCGAGTCCAGCCGGCGCCAGGTCATCTGCTGGTTCAGCGAGACGGCGCCCGCGACCGTGGTCTGCACGTCCTGCTTGTGCTCCCAGGAGCGCAGCAGCTCGACGTAGGTCAGCCGGTCCTCGGGCTCGGTCTCCTTGGCGTAACCCAGCCGGGTGCTCAGGTTGGTGTTGACCTGGTTGTTGTCGTCGATGCGCTCCAGCCGCACCGAGGCCAGGCTGCGCTGCATGTTGGGCTGCGGATGCGAGCTGACTTCGGTTTCCAGCACCTGGCGCGTCTTGGCCAGTTCGAGCTTGGTGCGCTCGCGGATGTTCAGGCCGAAGGGCTTGCGGTGCGTGTACTCGACGCTGGCGCTGGGGCCGTCGACGGTCTGATAGCCCAGACCCAGCGTGACTTGCTGGCGGGCGGCCTCGCGGACCTTCACCGTCACCGGCACCTCGACCGATTCCGCGCCGGGCGGCGGCGTCACGCTCTCGGGCTGGATCTCGACGCTGGCGCTGTCGAAAAGCTGCGTGCCGACCAGCCGTTCCTGGAAGTCCAGCAGCAGCTTCTCGTTGTAGGGCTGATGCAGCTGATAACCGGCCAGCCGCCGCACGCTTTCTTCCGGCTGATGCTTCAGGCCCTCGACCGTCAGCTCGCCCAGCGTGAACAGCGGTCCGCTTTCCAGCGTCACCGCGATGTCGACCTGGTTGTCGTCGGCCTGCACCACGGCTTCGCTGTGGGTCATGCGGGCGAGCGGATAGCCCTGCGCGCGGGCCCGCGTCAGCAGCGCGTTCTTCGACGCCGACCAGTCGCCCTGGCTGAAGCCGGATTGCACAGGGAGCTGCCAGCTTTGCATCAGCGTGCGCTCCAGCGCGGTGGCCAGCTTGTCGCCGCGCTCGGCCGCGGTCTTGAGCGGGCCCTCGATGCGCAGGTCCATCTGCCGCACCAGGGCGCGCGGGCCGGTGTCCACGACCAGACGCAGATTGCGCACGCCGTCGGACAGGTCGCCGATCTCCTCGGTCTTGACCTTGGCGTTGAAGTAGCCGGCGGTCTCCAGCAGCTTGGTCGCCTGCTCCGGCGCGACGGCGGCCAGACGGCGCAACTCGGCCGCGGTCAGGCGCATGTCGTCCGGCGTGTCGCGGAAGCGCGCCAGGTCCAGGTGTTCCATCAGCAGCGCGCGCAGCTCGGGCGGGGCCTCGATGGTCAGCTCGTAGGCCGAGATGCGGCGCGTGGTGACGTTGGGGTTGTCGGTGTCGGCCTCGGCCGGCTGGGCGACCTTGAGCTGCGTGGTCTTGGTGTTGGCGGGCAGCAGCGAGCAGCCGCTCAAACCCGCGCCGCCGGCGCCGACCATCAGGATCAGCAGCCAGCCGCGCAGCAGTCGACCGAGCAGAGCGTCCGCGCGCGTCGCCGTCATCGGTTGAGCACGCGCATCGCCTGCTCGAGGCCGCTCATGGTGAGCGGCATCATGCGCTGCTGCATCAACTGCTGGATCAGCGCGATGCTCTGGCGGTACTGCCAGACGCCCGCGGGCTCGGGGTTGATCCAGACGTGTTTGGTGAAGTGGCTGGTCAGACGTTGCAGCCATTCGGCGCCGGCTTCCTCGTTGTTGTATTCCACGCTGCCGCCGGGCTGCAGGATCTCGTAGGGACTCATCGTGGCGTCGCCGACGAAGATCAGCTTGTAGTCGCGGTTGTACTTGTGGATCAGGTCCCAGGTCGAGGTCTTCTCGCTGAAGCGGCGCTGGTTCTGCTTCCACACGAAGTCGTAGACGCAATTGTGGAAGTAATAGAACTCCATGTGCTTGAACTCGCTCTTCACCGCGGAGAAGAGCTCCTCGACACGGTGCACGTGCTCGTCCATCGTGCCGCCGACATCCATCAGCAGCAGCAGCTTCACCTTGTTGTGCCGCTCGGGGACCATGCGGATGTCCAGCATGCCGGCGTTGGCCGCCGTCTTGTGGATGGTGTCGTCCAGGTCGAGCTCCAGCTCCGAGCCCTCGCGCGCGAAGCGGCGCAGCCGTCGCAGGGCGACCTTGATGTTGCGGGTGCCCAGTTCGATGCCGTCGTCGTAGTCGCGGTACGAGCGCTGATCCCAGACCTTGACCGCGCTGCGCTGGCCGCCGGGGCCGCCGATGCGCACGCCGCGCGGGTTCTGCCCGCCGTTGCCGAAGGGGCTGGTGCCGCCGGTGCCGATCCAGCGGCTCCCGCCCTCGTGACGTTCCTTCTGTTCTTCCAGCCGTTGGCGCAGGGTGTCCATGAGCTCGTCCCAATCGAGCGCCTTGAGTTGCGCCAGCTGCTCGGGCGTGAGCTCACGTTCGAGCTGCTTGGTGAGCCAGTCCTGCGGGAGCGCCTTGAAGAGCTCGCCGGTCAACTCAACCCCCTTGAAGTAGGCCCCGAACGCGCGGTCGAACTTGTCGAACAGCGCCTCGTCCTTGACCAGCGCGGTGCGGGCCAGCGCGTAGAACTTGTCGAGGGTCGGGCCGCCATCGTCGTCCAGGACGCCGGATTTCATGGCGTCGAGCAGCGTCAGGTACTCCTTCACGGAGACCGGGAGCTTGGCGGCGCGGAGCGTGTAGAAGAACTGGATCAGCATGGGCATCCCCCCTGAACCGCAGGGCGTCGGGGCATTATCCACGGCGGACAAGGGCGTAGCATCGGCTCCACGCCGGTGCACGCGTGGCGCGTAGCCTGGCGATCGACAACAGTTGGGATCGGGCGGCGCATGGACGGCTACAAGGGCGACGGGCAAGGCGTGGACCTGGCGGTCAACGTCGAGGTCGAGGCGATGCTTCAGGCGCTTTACGGCGCCATCACCGAGGAGCGCGGTCGCTGGGTCGCGCAGCACGGGAGCCACCGGCTCACGAGCGCCTTCCAACCCATCTACAGCTTCCCCCACCGGCGACCCGTCGGCTACGAGGCGCTGGTGCGGGTCGAGGACGAGCGCGGCCGGCCCATCCCGCCGGTGGCGGCGTTCGAGGGCGTGGGCAATTTCGACGAACAGGTCTGGCTGGACCGGCTGTGCCGGCTGCTGCACGTGCACAACTTCGTGTCGCAGCGGCAGACCGATTGCTGGCTGTTCCTGAACATCCATCCGGCGGTCTTCGTCCATGCGGCGATGCAGGTGCGGATGCTGGCGCGCGCGGTGGAGGTGGTCCACGACCTGGGCCTGCCCACGCACCGCCTGGTCTTCGAGGTCACTGAGGACGTGATGGCCCGCGACGACAGCTTCGAGGACGCGGTCGAGGCGGCCCGGGCCACGGGCTGCCTGCTGGCGCTGGACGACTTCGGCGTGGGGCATTCCAACTTCGACCGCATCTGGCGCATCCGGCCGGAGGTCGTGAAGCTGGACCGCTCGCTGCTCAAGCGCACCCGGGGCTCGCGCAAGATGGCGAGGGTGCTGGCGCAGATGGTGGCGCTGCTGCACGAGTGCGGCGCGCTGGTGCTGCTCGAGGGGATCGAGACGCCCGAGGACGCGCAGATGGCGATGGACGCCGACGTGGACCTGGTACAGGGCTTCGCCTTCGGCCACCCGGCGCCGCAGCTGCGCGACGAGCAGGGCGTGTCGCCGGAGCTCGAGGGCGTATGGAGCCTGTTCAACGACCGCCAGGCCCAGTTGCGCCGCGACCACCTGGACCGGCTGACGCCGTTCCGCACCGCGATCGCGCTGGCGCTGCAGCCGCTGCAGCAGGGCCGGCCGTTGGCCGAGGCCTGCGCGGTGTTTCTCAAGCTGGCGGGCGCGCAGATGTGCGTGCTGCTGGACGAGGACGGCCGCGAGATCGGCCCGCGCGCGGTCCCGGCGGACACGCCGCTGGACCTGGATCCGCGCTTCCTGCCCATGGAGCGCGCCGGCGATGCGCGCTGGGCGCGCCGGCCGTACTTCCGCCGCGCGGTGGAGGCGGTGGGCGAGGTGCAGGTCACGCGTCCGTATCTGAGCCTGCACGGGGCCAGGATGTGCGTGACGGTCTCTGTCGCCTATTGGCAGGACGGCCGGCTGCGCGTGTTGTGCGGCGACCTGGACTGGGACGAGACCTGACCCCCACGGGGCCGCCGGTGGCGGTGCTGCGACCGCCGCCGCTGCACCCGTTGCCGCCGCGCGTGGACGCGCCGCCCGCGGCATGGGCCGCGCGGATCAGGCGCCGCGGGGCGGCTTCGCGCTCGTCTTGACGGCCGTCTTGGCCTTGGCCTTCGCCTTGGCGCCCGCCGTGTCGTAACGCTTGAGCCAATCGAAGAACTCGCGGTACCAGAGCTTGCTGTTGCGCGGCTTCAGGATCCAGTGGTTCTCGTCCGGGAACCACACGAGCTTGGCGTCCACGTTCTGCGCCTTGAGCGTGTTGTAGTAGGCCAGGCCCTGCGCGTCGGGCACGCGGTAGTCGAGTTGTCCGTGGATGACCAGCGTCGGGGTGTTGAAGTGCTGCGCGTAGGCGATCGGGCTTTGCGCCGCGACGCGCGCGGGGTCGTCCCAGTACCAGGCGGCCAGCTCCTTCGCGTGCCAGTGGTACGCGTCGTTGGCGAACATGGCCTGCCAGTCGAAGCAGCCCGCATGGCAGACGTAGGCCTGGTAGCGGCCCTGGGCCAGATGGCCGTTCATCCACGCGACCATGTAGCCGCCGTAGCTGCCGCCGGTGGCGAACAGCCGCTTGGGATCGGCCCAGGGCTGCTTGAGCAGCAGATCGGTGGCGATCTCGATGTCCTCGCACTCCAGCGTGCCCCAGCGGCCGGTGATGGCGTCGGCGAAGCGGTTGCCGAAGCTGGACGAGCCGTGATAGTTCACGCAGGCCACGACGAAGCCCTCGGCCGCCATCAGCTGATGGTTCCAGCGCCAGTGCCAGCTGTCGCCCATGGCCGTGTGCGGGCCGCCGTGGATGAGCTGCATCAGCGGCGCCTTGGTCTTCTTCTTGGGATCGAAGCCGGGCGGGTAGTAGAGCCACATCTGCACCAGCTCGCCCAGCGCGCCCTCGTACCAGAGTTCCTCGACCGCGCCCATGCGGCGCGTGCCCAGCACCTCGTCGTTGAAGGACTCCAGGCGGCGCAGCACCTGCTCGTCGGCTTCGCCTTCGCGCTCGACCAGCGAGAGCCGCGGCGGGAACGAGGCGCTGTCATGCAGGACCACCAGCGTCCCGGCCGACAGCGCGAACGAGCCGATGTGGCCCCCCTCGCAGAGCGCGAAGGGGTGCAGGGTCTTGACGTCGAAGCGGTAGAGGTGGCGACGGCCGCGGTCCTCGGCGCAGAAGATGACGCCCAGGTCGTCTTCGTCCCAGCGCAGCGGCGCGGCGACGTCATGGTCCCACTCCTCCGACAGCACCGCCCAGTGGCCGTGGGTGTCCAGCACCGCGAGCTGCGCGGGCATCGTGTGCTTCAGCCCCTGATGGCTGGCGATGAAGGCGATGTGCTGACCCGCATGGCTGTAGACCGGCGCGCTGAAGTCCCAGTCGGGATCGACCAGCAGCGGCTGCGCGCGGCCGGAGCGCACGTCGATCTCGGCCAGGCCGTTGCGGTACTCCAGCACCTTCTTCTCGGCCGGGTCGAAGCTGAAGACGATGCGGCGGCCGTCGGGCGAGATGTCGAAGGTGTCGGCGTCGGGCTCTGCGCGGCTGAGCTCATAGGGCGTGCCCTCGAAGAGGTCGCGGACCTCTCCGGTCTCGATGTCGACGACATGCAGGTGAGGGACGCGGCCCATGGGCAGCGAGTGGTCCCAGAAGCGGTAGAAGCCCTCTTCGGTGACGTAGGCGGTCTCCTTGCGATCCTTCTCGGCCTGACGGGCCTTGGCCTGCGCGTCCTGGCCCTTGAGCGTCGGATCGACCCAGGAGACGAAGGCCAGCCGGCGACCGTCCGGGAACCACTTGAAGGCGTCGACGCCGAAGGGGGCGCGGGTGACGCGGCGGGCCTCGCCGCCGTCGGGCGGGATCACGTAGAGCTGCGGCGCCTCGTCCTTGTGGCCTTCCTGCTCGCGCCGGGCGACGAAGGCGACCAGGCCGCCTTCGGGGCTCCAGCGCGGCTGGCCGTCCTTCTCGCCGGCCTGCGTCAGCGCGCGCGGCGCGCCGCCCAGCGTCGACAGCAGCCACAGCGTGGTGCGACCCTGGTTCTTCTCCATGTCGAAGCGCGTCACCGGCAGCACGGCCTGCGCGCCGTCGGGCGACAGCGTCGGCGCGCCCAGGCGGTCCATCGCCCAGAGCGCATCGACGTCCATCACGGCGGCGTCGGACCTATTGACCGGCTTGCTCTTGCCGCTCTTGTCGCCCTTGCTGCTCTTGTCGCTCTTGTTCTTCGCTGCGGCCATCAGGCGCTCCGGGGTTTGTCCAGCTGCCACTGGAGATGATTCTGGATGGTTGGCCACTCGGCCGAGGTGATGCTGTAGACGCAGGTGTCGCGCAGCGTGCCGTCGGGCATGCGCTGGTGCGAGCGCAGCACCCCGTCCAGTTGCGCGCCCAGGCGCTCGATGGCCTTGCGGCTCTGCTGGTTCAGGCGGTGGGTGCGGAACTCGACGGCGATGCAGCCCAGCGACTCAAACGCGTGGCGCAGCAACAGCAGCTTGCACTGCGTGTTGAGCGCGCTGCGCTGACACGAAGCGCGGGTCCAGGTCGAGCCGATCTCGACACGGCGATTGGCCGCGTCGATGTTCATGTAGGTCGTCATGCCGGCCGCGCGGCCCGCGGCGTCGAAGACGGTGAAGGGGTTCATCGTCCCGGCCTCGCGCAGCGCCAGGCGCCGGTCGATCTCGGCGGCCAGCCGGTCCGGCGCCGGCACGGCCGTGTACCAGAGCTTCCACAGCTCGCCGTCCTTGACGGCCTCCAGCAACGGGTCGTGGTGCGCGCGGGACAGCGGCTCCAGCCGGGCATGCGGGCCGGTCAGCGTGACCGGGGCGGCGAGCGACAGCGAGGCGGCGTTCAACGGTTGCGGCTCTGCATGTAGACGAGCTTCTCGAACAGGGTCAGGTCTTGCTCGTTCTTGAGCAGCGCCCCCACCAGCGGCGGGATGGCGACCTTCTCGTCCTGGGTCTGCAGCGCTTCCAGCGGGATGTCCTCGGCCAGCAGCAGCTTGAGCCAGTCGATCAGCTCCGAGGTGGAGGGCTTCTTCTTGAGTCCGGGGAGCTTGCGCACGTCGTAGAAGGTCTTGAGCGCCGCGGCCAGCAGCTCCTTCTTCAGGCCGGGGAAGTGCACGTCCACGATGGCCTGCATGGTGTCGGCCTCGGGGAACTTGATGTAGTGGAAGAAGCAGCGGCGCAGGAAGGCGTCGGGCAGCTCCTTCTCGTTGTTGGAGGTGATGAACACCAACGGGCGGTGCTTGGCCCGGACCCATTCGCGCGTCTCGTAGACGTAGAACTCCATGCGGTCGAGCTCGCGCAGCAGGTCGTTGGGGAACTCGATGTCGGCCTTGTCGATCTCGTCGATCAGCAGCGCCACCGGGGTCTCCGACGCGAAGGCCTGCCACAGCGTGCCCTGGACGATGTAGTTCTTGATGTCCCGGACCTTGTCGTCCCCGAGCTGGCTGTCGCGCAGGCGGGAGACGGCGTCGTACTCGTACAGCCCCTGCTGGGCCTTGGTCGTGCTCTTGACGTGCCATTGCAGCAGCGGCAGGTCCAGCGCCTTGGCGACTTCCTCGGCCAGCAGCGTCTTGCCGGTGCCGGGTTCGCCCTTGACCAGCAGCGGCCGCTTGAGCGTGATGGCGGCGTTGACGGCCAGCATCAGGTCGGGGGTGGCGACGTAGTCTTGCGTGCCTTGGAATTTCATGAGCGGTTTCTCTAGCGCAGCGGTGAAAACCAGTATATAGGGCCCCCCCTATAATCGCGCCGCCCCAAATCCTTGATGATCGGGACCATGAGAAGACAACTGCAGATCTCCCTCGCGTTGATGCTGGCTGGTAGTGCTTTTGTTGTATCGGCTCAGTCCAACGCATCCTCCCAACCGGCGCCGGGACAAGCGCCGGCGGCAACCCCGGCAAGTCCTGGCACCGCGTCGCCCGGTGCCCAGGCGCCCGTGCAGGCCAAGGTGGCCATGTGCATCGGCTGCCATGGCATTCCCGGATATCAGGCGACCTTCCCGGAAGTGCACAAGGTCCCGATGATCGCGGGCCAGAACGCCAAGTACATCGCGGCGGCGCTGGCGGCCTATGCCAAGGGCGACCGCAAGCACCCGACCATGCGCGGCATCGCCGTGCCGCTCAAGGACGAGGACATCGCCCAGATCTCCGAGTACTACGCCACCCAGGCCAAGGTCGAGCCGGTGCCCGCGACCGTCGAGCCGCCCGCCGACGTGCGCAAGCTGCTGGACAAGGGCGCCTGCGCGAGCTGCCATGGTGCCAACTTCAGCAAGCCCATCGACGGCACGTATCCCAAGATCGCCGGCCAGCACGCCGACTATCTGTACGTGGCGCTGAAGTCCTACCAGACCGAGGGCAAGAACTACGTCGGCCGCACCAACGCGGTGATGGCGGGTCAGGTCAAGCAGTTCACGCATGCGGAACTCAAGACCTTGTCCCAATATTTGGCGAGTCTCCCGTCGGAACTCCGTACAGTCCCGCAATCGCGATTCCGCTGACTCGTGGCAGGCTACCGGCGTAGCCTGGATCGCAGCAAAGCCGCCCGGTCCCGGGCGGCTCTTGTTTTTTGCGTGGACGACTGTGCGGGCGCCGAGGAGGGCGCCATACTGTGTCGTCCTGGAGGAGAGCGCCGGTCATGCTGAAGAAGATTGCCACCTCGCAAGTTCGGTTGGGCATGTACCTGCATGGGATGGAGGGCTCGTGGCTCTCGCATCCGTTCTGGAAGACCAAGTTCGTCCTGACCGATCCGGCCGATCTCCGCGCGCTGCAGGCGAGCGGCGTCCCGTTCTGCTGGATCGATTCGTCGCTGGGCCTGGACGTGGACGGGGCGAAGCCCGCCGCGTCGGCGCCGGCATCGGCTTCGGCTCAGCCGGAGGCGGTCGTCGCCGTCGTGCCCGAGGCGCCGGCCGTCGTGGCCGGGCGGCCGCGGCCCGACTTGAGCACCACGCCCGCGTCGATGGGCGAGGAGCTCGAGCGCGCCACGCAAGTGATGCAGCGCTCCAAGCGCGCGGTGATGACGCTGTTCGGCGAGGCGCGTCTGGGCAAGGCGGTCGACGCCGAGCAATGCCTGCCCCTGGTGGCGGAGGTGGCGAGCTCCGTGGTGCGCAACCCCTCGGCGCTGATCAGCCTGGCGAGGCTCAAGACCAAGGACGACTACACCTACATGCACTCGGTGGCGGTGTGCGCGCTGATGGTGTCGCTGGCCCGGCAGATGGGCCTGGACGAGGCGCAGACCCTCGACGCCGGCCTGGCCGGGCTGCTGCACGACATCGGCAAGATGGCGATGCCGCTGGACGTGCTCAACAAGCCGGGCTCGCTGACCGACGACGAGTTCGCCATCATGCGCGACCACCCCACCCGCGGCTTCGAGATGCTGAAGGAAGGGGCGGCGGTGTCGGAGGGGGCGCTGGACGTGGCGCTGCGGCATCACGAGAAGATGGACGGCACGGGCTATCCGGGCAAGCTCAAGGGCGAGGAGATCAGCCTGCTGGCGCGCATGGGCGCGGTGTGCGACGTCTACGACGCGATCACCTCGAACCGGCCCTACAAGACCGCCTGGGATCCGGCGGCCTCGCTGGCGCGAATGGCGCAGTGGGCGGGGCATTTCGATCCGCGGGTGTTCCAGGCCTTCGTGAAGTGCGTGGGCATCTACCCGGTGGGGACGCTGGTGAAGCTGCAGTCGGGCAAGCTGGCGGTGGTGCTGGAACAGAACGCCACGGCGTTGACCGCGCCGCGGGTGCGGGCCTTCTACTCGACGAAGTCGCAGATGCCGATCCCGACGCAGGTGCTGGACCTGTCCTCGCCGGGCGCGTCGGACCGCATCATCGGCCGCGAGGATCCGGCCACCTGGGGCTTCCAGAAGCTCGACGAGCTGTGGCAGGCGCCGGCGGGCTGAGGCTGTCTCACTTGCTTCGGTAGTCTGCCATCGCACGAGTCGGTAGGCCTGCCCGATGTTCAGGGCAACTCTCTCCTAGTTCAGGCAATGGCGCGTGGGAACCTCACGCCGGAAGATGCGGGCTTCGCGTCGATGTCTGGCGCAGGAGGATTTCCGATGGCAGTACTTTGGAAAGAGGCGGCTCGGCCTGAGCGCGTGGCAGACGATGCGGCGGAAACGGAGCCGCTCGAGGCGCCCTTCGACGTGATCACCTACGCGGGGCCGATCACCATGGCCGGCTACGAGCGCTTGAGCGAGCTACTCGAAACGCGCAAGACCCACGCGAGGGCGCTGGTCGTGCTGGAGACGCCCGGCGGCGATCCGCACGCGGCGTTCAGGATCGCGCGAGCGATTGGCTGTCATTACGAGGAGTTCCACGCGCTCGTGCCGCGCTACTGCAAGAGCGCGGGCACGCTCATCGTCGTCGGGGCGGCGGTGCTCCACATGGATGACCGGGCGGAGTTGGGGCCGTTGGACATGCAGGTGCCGCGGCCGGATGTGATCAACGGCCGTAGCTCGGCGCTGGAATTCTGCGGCGTGTTGGACTCGCTACGTCCGCATCAGCTGGGCGCATTCGTCGAATCGCTGCAGGACCTCGCAGACGAAGGGCTGACTGCCGAGGGCGCCTTCAGCGCCGTCGCGAAACTGGTGGGCGGCTTGTATCGACCGATCGCAGAGCAGATTGATCCGCACCGCTTGGTCGAGATGGAGCGAGCCATGGCCATTGCGATGGCCTACGGAGCTCGACTCGCGGCAACGGGAGAGAACATCGACCACCTCGGCCTGAGACGGCTCGCGACCGAGTACCCATCGCACGCCTTCGTGATCGATCGTCGCGAAGCTCGCAGCTCGTTCCAGGACGTCCGAGCGCCAGAAGGCGAGGTGTCCGCCATCGCCCGGTCGCTGCCCTTCTGGATGAAGGACGCGATGTCCCTGGGCGTGCCCGTCATTGATCTTCAACCCTATCCCATCACCAACCATGAGGTGTGCCATGCGAAAGACTGTTCCGAAGTTCGACCCCATTCGGGAGGGCAAGCGGATCGCTTACGAGAACGTGCTGAAACGCTATCCCGGTCTCTTCGACCTGGATCGAAAGCCGACCAGGGATTGGCCGGTCATGGACGAGCCACCCCAGAGGCGGCACCCCTCTCGGAATCCCAGTCCACCCCACCCGACGTCCATTGACACGGACTGACCCCGCCCCGGCAATCCCCGCACCGTCCGTAAAGACCCCGAGCATCCGCTCGGGTCCGGCTCCCTAAACTCGTCGCCACGACATGGGACGTCGGGAGATCGGGATGACACGGATGCTCATGCTGCTGGCGCTGTGCGCCGGCGCGGTCGCCGGGGGACCGGACGAGCTGCTCTCGGCTCAGGCGCAAACCCTGCGCTGGGCCAGCCAGGGGGATCCGCAGACCATGGACCCCCACTCGCAGAACGAGAGCCAGACCAACGGGATGAATTCGCAGGTCTACGAGCGGCTCACCTCTCGCGACAAGCAGCTCAACATCGTCCCCGGCCTCGCCACCGAGTGGATGCAGATCAGCCCCACCGTCTGGCGCTTCAAGCTGCGCCCCAACGTCAAGTTCCACGACGGCTCGGCCTTCACCGCCGACGACGTCGTCTTCTCGCTGCAGCGCGCCAAGGCGCCCAGCTCCCAGATCGCGGTTTACGCCAACGCGGTGGGCACCGCGCGCAAGATCGACGATCTCACCGTCGAGATCACCCAGCCGCGCTTCAACCCCATCTTTCTCCAGCACCTGGACCTGCTCTTCATCATGAGCAAATCCTGGTCCGAGCAGCACAAGGTCACCCGGCCGCTCAGCTTCAAGGACAACGAGGAGAGCTTCGCCAGTTTCAACGCGAACGGCACCGGCCCCTTCATGCTGGTGCGGCGCCAGCCCGGCATCCGCACCAGCTACAAGCGCAACCCCAACTGGTGGGGCCGCTTCGAGGGCAATGTGCAGGAAGTCCAGTTCACGCCCATCGCCAACGACGCGACGCGGCTCGCGGCGCTGATCTCCGGCGAGGTCGACCTGCTGCTCGACCCGTCGCCGCGCGACGTGCCGCGACTGCGCTCGACGCCGGGCGTGCAGATCATCGAGGGCGTCGAGAACCGGCTGGTCTTCGTCGGCATGGATCAGGCGCGGGACTCGCTGGTCTACGGCAAGACGTCCAATGGCAAGAATCCGTTCCAGGACCTGCGCGTGCGTCAGGCCATGTACCAGGCCATCGACATCGAGGCCATCCGCAAGCGCCTCATGAACGGCCTGTCCGAGCCGACCGGCGGCCTCACGCCGTCGCCGCTGGGCGCCTACGGGGACCCGGCGCTGGAGACGCGACTGCCCTTGGACCTCGCCGCCGCCCGCAAGCTCATGAGCGACGCCGGCTATGCCGACGGCTTCGAGGTCAGCTTCGACTGCCCCAACAACCGCTACGTCAACGACGAGGGGATCTGCCTGGCGCTGGCCTCGATGTGGGCGCAGATCAAGATCAAGGTGCGGGTCAACGCGATGCCGCGCGTCCTCTACTTCCCCAAGCTGGAGCGCTACGAGACCTCGCTGTATCTGCTGGGCTGGGGCGGCGCGATCACCGATGCCGAAACCATCTTCACCCCCGTCTATCGCAATGAGGACCGGGCCTCGGGTGCGGGCTTCTACAACTACGGGCGCTCGCGCAACGCCAAGTTCGATCAGCTGGCCGCGGCCTCGTCCAGCGAAGCCGATCCCGCCAAGCGCGAGCAGCTGATCAAGGCCGCGCTCGTCGAGTACCGGACGCAGCTGAACGTGCTGCCGCTGCACCGGCAAGTGATCCCGTGGGCGACGCGGCAAGGCGTGAAGGTCGTGCATCGCGCCGACAACTGGCTGGAGTACGCCTGGATCACGCTGCCCAAGTGACGCTGGGCGAAAGCGGAATCGGCAGCCGCGATCGGTCGGGTGGCGAGCTCAGGGGCGCGGAGCCTCTAACATCCGCGGCCATGAGCGAATCGCCCCCGTCGTCCGTCGAAAAGTCCGTCGAGAAACACTGGCTCGCGCGCCTGCGCGCCGACTACCGGCGCGAGGGCGCGCGCTGCGTGGTGCGCCACGATCATGAGGGCCCGCTGCGCCTGCTCAAGAGTCTCTATCCCGAGGGCGATGCGATCTGCCACAGCGTGCTGGTGCATCCGCCCAGCGGCCTGGTCGGCGGCGACACGCTGGACATCGGGATCACGCTGGATGAGTGCGCTCACGCGCTGATCACCACGCCCGGCGCGACGCGCTTCTATCGCAGCCCAACCGGCGCGTTGGCCGCTCAGCGATTGCATGCGCGGCTGGGCGAGGGCGCCCGGCTCGAGTGGCTGCCGCTGGAGGCCATCGCCTATCCCGGCTGCGAGGCGCTGAATGAAGTCCGCTTCGAGCTCGCGCCCGGCGCGGAGCTGCTCGCCTGGGACATCACCGCGCTGGGCCTGCCCGGCGCCGACCAGCCCTACGCGACCGGCCGCTTCCAGCAGCATCTGGAGATTCCCGGCGTGTGGCTGGAGCGCGGTCTGCTTGACGCGACCGATGCCTTGCTGATGGACGGCGACCTGGGCCTGGCGGGGCATCGCTGCCTCGGGACGCTGGTCTTCGCCAGCGGCGCCGCGATCCTGCGCGAGCGCCGCGAGCAGGCGCTCGACGCGGTGCGCGCGCTCATCGAGGCCGACCCGCTGCGTGCCACCGCCGGCGCGACGGCGGCCCAGGACGGCGTGCTGGTCGTGCGCGCGCTGGGGCCGGTGGTCGAGCCGGTGTCCCTGCTGCTGCGTCGCTGCTGGGCGGCCTGGCGTCGGGTGTTGTGGGGACTCGACGGCACGACGCCGCGGCTCTGGGCGCTCTGAGCGCCCCGCGTTTGCGGGGGAAGCCTCCCTTTTCCGAAGGATGTCTCACGGGCAAGGATGTGTCGCCCGTGTAGCCAAGGCCTCCGACGCCGCATAGCATCGGTGCTCCATGCACGATCTCCAGGGAGGTGTCGATGGCTTCACGAACAGCGTCCTGCGCTTGCGGTCAGTTGAGGATCGTCGTGCAGGGGGAGCCGCTGGGGACCGGCCTCTGCCACTGCCTGGCCTGCCAGCGCCGCACCGGCAGCGTCTTCGCCGCGCTGGCCGCGTTCCGGGAACCCTATGAGGTGGTCGGCGTCGCGAATGAATTCGTGCGCACGGGCGACCAGGGGGCGCGCTTTCGCTTCCGCTTCTGCCCGGCCTGCGGCAGCAATCTCTTCCACACCGAGGAGGGCGTCGAGGGCACGGTCGGCGTCGCCGTCGGCGGCTTCGGCGATCCGGATTTCCCGGCCCCGCGGGACTCGGTCTACACCTGCCGCATGCATGCATGGGTGCAACTGCCAGAGGGCGTCACGCGCCACGTCCGCGATCCGGTTTGAGCGGCCAAGCAGCCACGAGGCCGCCCCGAAGCGAGGGCCGGAAAGACCGACGCCGGGCGCCGGAGAGACCGCCATGACTCGGTCTGTCCAACGCCCGGCGCGGCGCTCGGGATCGTGATGAGGGAGGACGATCAGGCGGCCAGGCGGAGTTCCTGTTGGCCGGCGGCCTGCCGATGCGGCTGGGCCAGACGGACCAGGTGGGCCGGCTCGCTCAGGAAGCGCATGCGCTCTGCATTGGTCAGCGCTTCCAGCGCGCCGGGCTGAGCGGCCAGCTCGACGAGGCGACGATCGCGAACCCGCGCCCGCACGCCGTGGCCGATCTCGCGGCGGCCCATCGCCTCGGCCGCCAGCGCGGTCAGGCGACGGCTGGCCACCAGCTCCGTCCAGCCGGGAAGGTGGCGCTCCTGGCGGCCATAGGCCCAGGCGTTGCTCAGCACGGTCGGGGTGCGGCTCTCTTCCGGAATCACCATCAGGCCGGCGGCGCGCAGACGCTCGCCCAGTCGGGCGCGGCTGGACAGCACGGTGATGGGCGCGGCCAGCAGCAGCGGCAGCGCGATCGGGGCCATCCACATCAGCGTCGACGGGCTCATCCATCCCACCACCGCGGCGAACACCGCGGTGGCGGCGCTCACGCGGCCGAAGGCGGCGAAGGCCTCGCGCCAGGACACGTCCTCGGCGGCCCGCGGGGGCGACTTCCATTCCAGCGAAATGCCGGTCAGCGCCACCACGCAGAAGATCGAGTGCGCCACCATGCGCAGCGGTGCCTGCAGCAGCGACATCAGCGCTTCCATCGCGCTGCTGGCCAGCAGCTTGAGCGCGCCGCCGTACTGGCCGTGCTCGCCGCGCAGGATGACCGCGGCCACCGACAGCAGGCGCGGCAGCGTCAGCATGCCGATGGTGCCCAGCCACAGCCCGGCCACGCCGGGGGCGAGCGAGCCGTCGCTCATGAAGGGACGGAAGCTCTCGCTGCCGCCGACGTTCCAGAGCAGCACGCCCAGGCCCACGTACAGCAGCCACAGCGGGGCCGCGAGATAGGACAGCGCGCCGGTGACCAGCATCGCGCGGTGCACGCCGTGCAGGCCGGGCTCGGCGATCAGGCCGGCGTTCTGGATGTTGCCCTGGCACCAGCGGCGGTCGCGCTGCAGCTCGGCCAGCAGGTGCGGGGGCTGCTGCTCGTAGGAGCCCGGCAGGTCCGCCACCAGCCACACCTGGTAGCCGGCGCGGCGCATCAGCGCGGCCTCGACGAAGTCATGCGACATGATCTCCTTGCCGTTCAGCGGGGCCAGGGCGCAATGCTTCATGAAGGGCTCGACGCGAATGATCGCGTTGTGGCCCCAGTAATGGGCCTCGCCCAGCTGCCAGAACTGCATGCCGGCGGCGAAGAGTCGACCGGTCACGCGGCTCGCGAACTGCTGCGCGCGGGCGTGCGGCGTGTCGTGGCCGCAGACCTGGTTGGCGGCCTGCAGGATGCCGGCGCGCGGATGCTTCTCCATCAGACGGACCAGGCCCAGCAGGCAGTCGCCGCTCATGACGCTGTCGGCGTCCAGCACCACCATGTAGCGGTAGTTGCGGCCCCAGCGGCGGCAGAAGTCGGCCACGTTGCCGGCCTTCTTTTTCACGCGGCGCTGGCGCCAGCGGTAATGGATGCGGCCGCGGCCGGCGAACTGGGCGCGCAGCTCGGCCCAGGCGGCCAGCTCCTGCGTGCGGCATTCCGGGTCGCTGGAGTCGGACAGGATGTAGACGTCGAACAGCCGCAGCGCGCCGGCGGCGGCCAGCGATTCGCAGCTGGCGCGCAGGCCGGCGAAGACGGTGGTGACGTCCTCGTTGCAGATGGGCATGACCAGCGCGGTACGGGCGTCGGCGCCCAGCGCGTCGTGGCCGGCGTCCTTGATGGAGATGGCGTGGCGGTCGCCGCGCAGCATCACCCAGAAGCCCATCACCGCCGTCACGCAGCCCGCGCTGACCCAGGCGAACAGCAGCGCGAACAGCGCCAGATGCACGCACTGCAGCGCGAAGGCCCAGGGGTTGTCGGCCCAGCCGTTGTGGGTGGTCCAGAGCACGCCGGTGGCCAGCGCGGTGGCGCCGGCGATGGCCAGCTTCAGCGCGTTGCGGCGATGTCGGGCGGCGGTCTCCCAGGCCTGCGGCGGCTCGGCGCCGGGCAGCGCCTCCACCGGCGGGGTGCGCAGGCCCCAGGGGCGCGGCACCATCGAGCCGCGCTTCATCGGCGGGGCGCTCGGGCCGACCGGGCCGGGAGCGGCGGCGGCCTGCAGGGGCGCGCCGGCGTGGGCGGGTTGACGGAAGGATTCGGTCATGTCGTGCTCCTTCACTGGGGAGGAAGAATCAGGCTCCAGGTCTCGGTCAGCACTTGCTGCTTGGACTGGAGGAATGCGCGCAGCTCGGTCGACTGCCCGGGCTTGATCTGCTTGACGCGGACGGCCATGCGCCAGCCGCCGGTGACGGGGTTGGGATAGGCGTTGACCTCGGTCACCTGGCCGTTGGCGTTGGTGCTGGCGACGGCCTTGACCTCGGCGCCGGCGGGCAGCGCGGCGAGGGACGGGCCCTCGAAATCGACGATGAACTGCTGCTCGTTCTGATCGAGCTTGGCGTAGCTGTAGCCGGTGCGGGTCTGCACCGCCCAGGCGCCCGGCGGACGCTGCTGCTGCTCGCCCTGCAGGTGCAGGCGATACGCGTAGTCCAGCGGCTGGCCCGGGGCCGGCGCCTTGGCCGGCACCCAGTAGGCGACGATGTTGTCGTGGGTCTCGTCGGGCGTGTGCAGCGCCATCAGCTCCACGCGGCCGGGGCCCCAGTCACTGGTGGGCTCGACCCAGGCGGAGGGCCGCATCTCATAGCGCGCCTCCACGTCCTCGTAGCTCGAGAAGCGGCGATCGCGTTGCATCAGGCCGAAGCCCTTCACCCCGGGCAGCGTGAACGAGGTGGTTAGCGTGCCATTCGGATTGATCAGCGGACGCCAGATCCATTCGCCGCTCGCGCTCGCGACCATCAGGCCGTCGCTGTCGTGGACCTCGGGCCGGAAGTCGCCCTTCTGCGGCTGGTTCTCGCCGAACAGATACATGCTGGTCAGCGGCGCCAAGGCCAGCGTCGCCACCGGCGCGCGCATGAACAGCCGCACGCGGGTCTCGACCACGGTCTCGCTGCCGGGCTTGACCACGAAGGTGTAGGCGCCGCTGGCGCGCGCCGAATCGAGCAGCGCATGGATGGTCAGGGTCTTGGCGTCGGGCGCGGGGCGCTCGATCCAGAACTCGCTGAAGCGGGGGAATTCCTCGCCCTTGCCGCCGACCGTGTCCAGGGCCAGGCCGCGGGCCGACAGGCCGTAATGCTGGTTGGCGCCGAGCACGCGGAAGTAGCTCGCGCCCAGGAAGACGGCCAGCTCGTCCTTGTACTTGTCGTTGTTGAGCGCGTAATGCGCGCGGAAGCCCGCGTAGCCCACATCGCCCCACTTCTGCGGCGAGAGCTGGCTGTTCTTCCCGTAATCGAAGTCCTCGCGCTTGAAGGGGACAGGTCTTGCCTGGCCGCCGACGATCTCGTTGATGCGCACGGCCTGGGTCTGGTAATGGCCCAGGTGGAAGAACATCAGCTCGAAGGGCAGCTTCTCTTCACGCCACAGCGCGCGCGCCGGCTTGAACCGGATGTCGCGCATCTGGTCGTAGTTCAGCTGCTTGAGCTCGGCGGGCAGCGTGTCCGGCGGCGCGACGTAGGGCTTGGCCGCGAGCGCCTTGGCGCGCTCGGCCACCTCGTCGAAGCCGAAGGCATGAGCCGCGGAGCCGGCCGCCAGCAGAGCCGCGCCGACGGCCACGGCCATGAACGATCCGATCCACCGACGCTGGTCGGCCAGGAGGCGAACGCTGGTCGCCTGGATGCGGGTCCGAGAGGAGGGGGTGTGAATAGTTCGCATGTGACGGGTCTAGCGCAAGACCCGTGCCACACACGATTTCTCTTTCAGATCAAGGACTTACGGCATTTGTGCGGTGCCGCACCCTGGGATTCCTGTCGCCGGACGGCGACGCGGGGGAGGGGTGAAAATTCAAGTCCTTGATTTCAAAGGACTTTTCTTGTCGCTATTCGGCGACAGGCCCGTCCGCCCGGAACATCGAGGGCTCCAGCCCGTTGCGCTGCAGCAAGCGGTAGAACTCGGTCCGGTTGCGATCGGGCAAGCGCAACGCGGGCTGCTGCGCTCAGTGCGGTGCAGTCAGCGGTGAAGGCGTGAACTCCCGTGGCGGCAGATGGAGGCTGTCTTGCCCAGACGGGAGTTTCGTCGCCGGGCTGCCTGCGATCAGCTCGGAGAGCATCGCGGCTTTCAGGGTGAATGAGGCGCTGCCTACCGCAGGGGTTGACTGTCCGATTTCGAAGCGCTTGACGCGGACCTGTTCACTCTCCTCGGCGCCGAAGCCACCCGTCCATCGTACCGGCGTGCCCTCGCGAAGCTGTTCCCACATCATCTCCAACAGCCGACCGTTGCGGAGGGGACCCACACGCAGCGATCCGTCCTTGTCGGGCAGTCTGAGCAGCAGGGCCAGGTCTGCCGGCGAGCCCTCGCCATATGCCGTCGGGGCATCGGGATCGAAGAACTTGTCCAGCCGCTGTTCGTCCCACCCGTCGGCGCTGCGCACCACCAAGTCCCCGCCGTCCCGGGTGAGCGTCATGCCGCGACCGGGCAGGGTCAGCAGCGGCGCGACGAGCTGTCTGTCCGCAGAAGGCAGCGTCGGCGCCACGCCGCCGAACTCGATGTGCAGTCGGGGATCGGGGATCAAAGCGTGACCCGACGCCGCGTCCCCGACGGACATCGCGTCACGGACCCGGACCACCACCGGCGCGGCGAGGTTGGACCGGCCATCGAAGATCAGCAGATCCAGTCCGTCATAGGCGAATGTGGGCGTCCATCCGGCCTCGAACTTCAGGTGACGCTCCACCAGATCGGCTTCGGGCAGGATCACGACTTCCTCCAGGTCGGCACCCACCAGCAGGCTTGCCGGGTCGAGGGGACGCGCGTTGCCCTGGATCTGGACGCGACGGATCGGTGTCGAGAAGATGGCTTCCCGCAGCAGCGGCTGGTCCAGCATCTTGAAGGTCGGGGGGGGCTCTCCGGAGGCGGATGCGCCATTCAGGACGATGCTCAGGATCGTGTCGCTCACCTCGAACCGATCGCCGCTCTCGGCGACGACGCTGAAGCCCTCTCGATCCAGGGCCAGCGACCGATATGGGGTGACGCCGACGGCCTGCCGCCAGTGGGGGGCCGGATCCTTCTCGCTATCGAACCGCAGCGAGGCGGTTCTCGTGAAGGTGAAGGCATCGAGCCCGAGGGGAACCTGACTCGGGCCGGAGAGATCGAGACCCTGTGTGACCTCGCTGGCCGACATGGCAGCCAGCAATTGATCGGAACGCCAGTCGCCGGCGGTCGACAGCCAATGACGCACCCATGCGTCGCCGCGCTCGGTCAGCGCCAACGGTGCACGCTCGAATCGACGAGAGGACCAATCCCAAGTGAATCGAACGGACTCGACATGGGTGTTGCCCGGCAGCGTGAGCACCGGGTCGCCGGCTGCGTTCATCGTGAGTGCGCCGGCGGGAATGGTGTGCTGGATCCATGGCGTGTTTCCGGCCTCTGCGTTGCTCGGCGACGTGCCGCGCAGCCACAGTTCCCGATCACGGCGGAGCACCACGCGACCCTGGGCGAGATCCATGTGGCCCGACAAGGAGGCGCCGCTGTCGGTCGACGACCGGGCCTGGATCAGGACGAAGCCACCCGCCTCGGGGCTCTGGATCGCGGCGGCGAGGCTGCCGGGGGCGGGCTTGACGAACAACTGGCCGATGAGGCGCCGTGCGTTCGACAGCGGGTCGATCGCATCGACCGCGGAGCCGATGTCGACAGACAGGCTGGCGGTGCGGCGGGCCGGATCCAGCAGGACGGCAAGCTTGGGCTGCGAAGGGTCGATGACGGCGATGAGGAGGGGAGATCCCGCCGGCGGGACCTTGCATCGGATCTGCTGGCCATTGAGTTCGAAGGCGACCATGCCGTGCTCCGGCGGGTCGAGGAATCGCAGCGGCTTCCCCCCCGACCCCAGCGCGCCGTCCAGGCTGATCGTCCAGCTCTCGCCAGGCTTTCCGGAGGGCTCGATGAGGACGGTGCCGCGCCTGGTCCCGTCGGCGGGCAACGCGAGCGAACAGTGCCCGCCGCCGCCGACGAGCCGATAGTCGACGAGCGACTGGTCCATGGGTCGGATCTCGCGGTTGCGCTCGCCGTCATGGTTGACGAAGGTGAAGGAGGCCGACTCCAGGTCATTGCGGCCCGGGAGCGCCAGCATCCGCGTCTGGTGGTCCAGGACCACGCTGAAGGTGGTCGGCCGGTAGGCATATCGCCAGACGTCGGCCGACTTGGCCATGCTGGATGAGCTGACGTAGTCGCCAACGAAGTCGAGGTTGCTGTTGCGCTCGATGCGATCAAGCAACGGGTCGTTCAGCAGGGACAGGTCGCCGCCGGCTCGACTGTTGGAGTAGGCCTCGAAGTCGATGTCCAGCGCCGGGCTGGTGGAGAGGATCAGGATCCTGTCGGCAGATCGCTGCTCCGCGGTCAGGGCGAGCGTGGGCGTCGTCGCTCGTCCGGCTACGTGCAGCATGTCCCACAGATCCAGGTTCTTGCCCGTGAACGAGACCGTGCGCTGATGATCGGATCCGTCCAGGATGTGCCAATCGTGGAGGTTGCCATACATCCTGGTCAGCCCGGAGCGATGCACGGAGGACTCGCCGATCGTCGACCTGGCGAAGCCGAGCTCGCCCGCGACGAAGTCGATGCGGTCGACGCTGGCCCAGGGGGACACGGAGAGGTAGCTGGGGGCGGGGCCTGTCGGCACTGGCAAGTCGTGCTCGTCGAAGGCCAGTGGCTGCGGGAAGCGCTTCTTGCCGATGGACATCGGCAAGCGCTCCTGGTCGGAAGGCCAGAGGATTTCGGCGGTCTGCACCGGACCGTGGGGCACCTCGCCCGTGGCGATATGCAACGGCGAGTCAAGCGCCTTATCGATCTCGTGCAGCGGCTTGAGGTTGTATTCCAGACGGTGGATCTCGCTCACGATGGCGCCGGCCAGTCCGGTCACGCCGACCGCGAGACCGGCCAGGAGGACGAGTGGTCCTCCCACCACGGGCGCCCAGGTCGGCGCCGCCAGGAACGCGACATTCATGGCCAGCAAGGCGGCGTCGAACCCCAGCGTCATGCCCGCCAGGGCGACGTCATGCGAATCGCCGGACTCAAGGGCACCGACAAGGTTCTTGATGTCCAGGCCCACCATGCCCAGTTGAATCAGCGTGCCGATGACCGGCAGCGCCTTGGTCAGCACGCCGGAGGCGGCGGCCACGCCGGACACGACGGAGGACTCGGTGCTTTGCATCGCCGCGCGCAGGGCCTGCACCGTCGCGAACACGTCGCCGGCGAGGAACACGGCGCCCTGGCTGACGCCCAACCACATCGAAGCCGCCTGGTAGGGCGACATGGTCGCCCCGCGGCTCAAGTGCGTCAGGGCAAGGGCGAGCAGCCCGATGTTGAGGAAGTCCGGCGCGTGGGCGTCCGTCGGCGTCGTGGAGAGCGTGCGGATCGTGTTCGGGCTGCTGGAATCCAAGAGCTCGCCCAGCACATGGAAGTAGCTCTCGACAGCCCGCCGGTCCGACGGCTGGGTGATGTCGACGGATGTGGTGCTGTTGCTGCGCTCATCGTGGAACCACAGCTTCGGATTGCCGTCGTCGGTCGGCGGCCAGTGGGGTACCAGCACCGCGTCGGCGGACGGGCGCAGCCGGTCGATCACGGCGCCGCCATGGGACAAGGTGTCCAGTCTCTCCGTCAGGTCGGCGCGCGCTGTCGCTCTCTCGGTGGCAGATGTCGATGCGACGTCGGCGGAGTCTCGCATTGGATACTTGTCGCGAACGAGTACCTCGCCGGTGTGCTTGTCCTTGCTGAAGACGAGCGTGGTGTCAGGCTCATGGCGCAGGGGCATCCCGTGTCGGGTGCGCAGGATTTGCCGCCCCTGCCCGTCCTGCGGAATGTGGACGAAACCCGCGTAGGCAGTGACCTCGCCAGACGGTGCCAACACGTTGCGCGAGATCGCGATGTCCAGGAAGTCCTTCGAGAAGCTGCCGAGGACGGCTCTCGTTTCGAGCATGCAACTCACGAGCACGATCCGTGAGGCGGCCTGGCGGATTCCCGCGATGTCCAGGATCAGACGCAGGCGGTCGGCTAACGCGAGGGGAGTCAACTGTTCCAGGAGGACCCGGGGTGGATCGCCCGGCTGGACGTTGCCGTGGCCGACGATGCTGAGCTTGACGGGGGTGTTGGCGGCGAGGGACGCGAGCAACGAGTCACCTTGCACGATCCGGCTCTTGATCGCGGCATCCACCTGGATCCATACGCTCCGAGACGGGTCCTTGTGGAACAGCGCCGCCGCGGCGTCATGGCCGATGCGTTCCCCGGCGAGTTGAATGACCACGTGGACGCGCTCGGGTTCGGCTGCCTCGAGGACAAGGTCCGTGTGGTGCGGCATCGGCCATTTGTCGAGCGGAGGATACGTGCGCCCGCCTTGCGTGGTGGAGTCGATGGCTTCCTGAATCGCAAGGGCATCGAAACGCCAGGACTTGCCGGAGCGATGCGCCACTGGCAACTTCCCGATGAAGACCACGCCGTTCCGGAGATGGACGCCGTCGGGCATTGTCAGGAGTCCGTTGAAGTGGGCGAAGCAGAACTCCTCCAGCAGACGTATCTCCCGATCCTGTGTTGCTCGCATCAGGTCGTCATGGACCTCCGGAAGGGCCTTGAACCTGACGATCGTCCGGCGGACGGGTCGGCCCGGCCATGGCTCGTACTCCAGTTGGAGTGTTCCGGCCATGCGATCGAGTTGCTGGCGTCCATTGACGATCGTCCATGGGCGGCGATCGTCGATCGACGGGGGCGAAGCCTTGCTGGTCGACCCCATTGAGGTGGACCACAGATCCTCGTCACTCCAACGCCATGAGCTGTCGGGCTCCTTGTGCCAACTGGCCTCGATATCTGAGCCCGAATCCGTGACGAAGACCGGACCGGGCAGCGCAGCGTTGTCCGCCAGTCCCCGCAGTACCGCATAGACATTGGAGAGCTGGGTGGAGAACGCCTGGTGTTCAGATGCCGTCGATCGACCGAGTTCCGCGGGACGTTCGACATCTACGAGGAATGGCCTGCCCGTGACCGCGCTTTCCATCGCCTCGCCCCTCAACCGGGCGAGCAAGCCAGTGGCACGCCAAGTCGGATCCAGGCCTGCATGTTTCAAGATGGCCGAGCTTGTCGCTGCCAGAGATTCGAGAAACAAGGCATCGGCCCGCGTCACTATCGTCGAGGGGAAATAGCGCGAGCTCATCGACACCGGCATGTCCCTCACCACGCCGACCGGATAGCTGGGGAGCCGAATGGTTTCGGCACGGCGGGCACCGAGCACGCCGTTGAGCAACCAGTGAACATCCGCGAGCGCATTTGGGTCGCGGCCTGTCAAACCCGATAGCAGTCCCCGCGAAATCCGGTGGATGGTCTCAGGCGCGGGTTTGGGAAGCCCGAGTTGGTCAAGCGACCGTTCAAGCCATTGTCGAACGGTCTCCGTCAATGGTTCTGGCGGCGGCGGGTGATTTTTCGGGGATTGGGTAGAGGCGTCCCGCAGACGGAGAGCAAGCAGCCGTATGAAGCCATCGCGGTTCCACAACTTTCCATCCAGCAGGGGTTCCCGGTCTGTATATCTGCGGGGAGACGTATCGGGAAACAGGTGGGAAAGCTTTAATGGCGTTGTTTCGTCGGAAGGTTCGGTGAGATGGGGGCCAGGCATGACGACTCCGGTAACGAGTCGATCTGAGTAGTCGGATCTGGCTCCGCGTCTCTGCCGTCTGCATGTCCGCGTTGTCCCGCCGCGCGATGGCGTTGCCGTGTTCGAGCACGAGGAACTCGTCGGCCAGGTCCGCTGCGGAGTCGTCGGTTCGACTAATCAGCGACAGGCCCGTCCGCCCGGAACATCGATGGCTCCAGCCCGTTGCGCTGCAGCAAGCGGTAGAACTCCGTCCGGTTGCGATCGGCCAGGCGCGCGGCGTCGGCCACGTTGCCATCGGTGAGCTTGAGCAGACCGACCAGATACTCGCGCTCGAAGCGCTGTCGCGCCTCGGCGTAAGGCAGGACTTCGATGCTGGGCGAGCGCAGCGCGCGCTGCACCAGCGCCAGCGGAATCAGGGGCGAGGTCGCCAGCGCGCTGACCTGTTCGACCACGTTGTGAAGCTGTCGCACATTGCCCGGCCAGGCGGCCATGGTCAGCGCCTTGAGCGCGTCCGGCGCGAAGCCGTTCAGGCGCTTGTCGTACTTGAGGGCCAGCCGTTGCAGGAAGTGCTGGGCCAGCAGCGGGATGTCCTCGCGGCGCTGGTCCAGGCCGGGCAGGGTCAGGCTGACGACGTTGAGCCGGTAATAGAGGTCCTCGCGAAACTGGCCCTCGGCCAGCGCGGCCTCCAGGTCGCGATGGGTGGCCGACAGGATGCGCACGTCGACGGGGACGGACTGGCTGGAGCCGACCGGGCGCACCTGGTGTTCCTGCAGCACGCGCAGCAGCTTGACCTGCAGCGCCAGCGGCATGTCGCCGATCTCGTCGAGCAGCAGGGTCCCGCCGTCAGCCGCCTGGAACAGGCCGCGGTGATTCGCCAGCGCCCCGGTGAAGGCGCCCTTGACGTGGCCGAACAGCTCCGACTCCAGCAGCGGCTCCGGGATCGCGCCGCAGTTGACGGCGATGAAGGGCCGGCCGGCCCGCGGGCTGGCCGCGTGGATTGCTCGGGCCAGCAGTTCCTTGCCGGTGCCGCTCTCGCCGCGGATCAGCACGGGCGCCTGCGAGGCCGCGACCAGGCGCGCCTCCGCCAGCACCTCGGCCATCACATTGGAGCGGCTGACGATGGATTCGCGCCAGGCGCCGTCGCTGTCGTCGTCGTGACGGACGGCGGTGAGGGTCAGGGCTTGCGCGATGGTGTCCAGCAGCGCCCGGCCGTCGAAGGGCTTGGTCAGGTAGGTGTAGACGCCTTGCGCGGTCGCCGCGACGGCGTCGGGAATCGTGCCGTGCGCGGTGAGCAGGATCACGGGCAGGGCGGGGTGGCGCTCGCGGATCAGGTTGAACAGCGCCAGGCCGTCCATGCCGGGGAGCTGCACGTCGCTGAGCACCAGCGCGGGGCGCTGCACTTCCAGCTGCGCGAGCGCGGCCTCGGCGCTGCCGACGGCAGTGACCTCATAGCCGGCCGCGTCCAGCCGCATCGACAGCAGCTTCAGCAGATCGGCGTCGTCATCGACGATGAGCAGCCGCGCGCCCTTGGGGCCGGTGGAGCCGGTCGTTCCCTTCGTTCCGCTCATGGCTTGTCCAGCGCCGATCGCGGCCCGCCCAGGCTGCGCTCGATGGCTTTGAGCGCCTCGATCTTGCGGTTGGCCTCGTCCAGGCGGCGCTGCAGGTCGTCGCGGGCCTGGCGGGTCTTGTCGAGCTCCGTCTCCATGCGGCGCTGCTCGGCGACGCGGTCGGCGAGGAACTGGGCCACGGGGCGCCAGTCGTTGGCCTCGGGCCGGGTGTCGCGCAGCACCTGGTCGAGCAGGGTCTGGGCGCGGAAGGTCTCGCCGTTGCTGTGGCTGACCATCAGCGCCAGCGCCAACTGGACCGCGTGGCCGGGCGCGAGCGCACCGTCGTCGCGCGGCGCGACTTCCTGGGCCAGCTCCAAAGGGCTGAGCTGGCGCAGTCGGTCATTGGCGTTGAGCACGATGCGGGCGGCGTTGTCGGTCGGGGCGACGACGGGCACTTGCACCGGGACTTCGACGCGCACCTCCTTGACCACGGTCCTGGGCGGCTGCTGGGCGCAGCCGGCGGCGAGCAGCGCGAGCGCGCTCAGGCCCAGCGCGGCGCGCGCGCGTGCGGGCGCGGACGCTCGCGGGCTCAAGCTTGGGAGGACTTCAGGGACCGGGGCGTGTGGGCGCATGGCAGCGTGATTCTGAAATGGGCCCCCGTGGCGGAGGGCAGCAGATCGATGTGGCCGCCGTGGGCGGCGATGTATTCCTGGACGATGGACAGGCCGATGCCGGTGCCCTTGAGGGCGTCCTCGGGCTGTCGCTCGCCGCGATAGAAGGGCTCGAAGATGCGGGCCTGGTCCGCCGGCGCGACGCCCGGGCCGTCGTCGCGCAAATCAATGGTGAGCTGACCGTCCTGGCGCGCCAGGACGATGTCCACGTGGCCGTCGGGCGGGGCGAAGCGTATCGCATTGGAGAGCAGGTTGCCGACCGCGGCGCTGAACTTGGCCGGGTCGACGTCCGCCTCCAGCGGACCGCCAGAGACGGTGACGTGCAATCCGCGTGCCTGCCATTGCAGGCGTTGATCGGTGACCGTGCCCTGGATGAGGGACATCAGCTCGGTGCGCTGCGGCTTGAGGTCGCGCGCTTCGAAGGCCGCCGCGTTGAAGCGCAGCAGATCCTCGATCTGGCGCTGCAGCACGGCGGTGTTGTCGCGCAGGATGCGGGCGACTTCCTTCTGCTTGTCGTTGAGCGGCCCGGCCACTTCGTCCTCCAGCAGCGCCGTGCCCTCGCGCAGCGCGGCCAGCGGGGTCTTGAGTTCGTGTGAGACGTGCCGCAGGAAACGCGCCTTGTCGGCATCGAGTTCCGCCAGCCGCAGCCGCAGCCAGTCCAGGCGCTGGCCGATGGAGCGCAGGTCGGAGGGGCCGGGGATCTCGATGCGGTCGTCCAGACGGTTCTCGCCCAGGCCGGCGATGGCACGCTCCAGCCGCTTGAGCGGCCGTGTCAGGACGATGCCGAAGACCAGGGACAGCAGCGCCGCGATCGCGATCGCGCCCAGCACCTGCTGGCCCAGCAGCACGCGGCCGTTCTCGAGCTTGTCCTGCAGCATGCGGTTGTTGACCTCGGCGTGGCGGCGCACGTCCTCGGAGAGCCCCGCGGTCAGGCTGCCCAGATCGCGGAACTTGGCGGTGAGGTCGAGCTCGCGCTTGCGGGGCGGGGCGGCGCGCGGGCCGGCGTCGAGCAGGGCGCGGATCTCGCCCAGCCGCGCGGCCCAGGCGTCCAGCGGTGCCGGGGTCAGGCCTTGCGTGCGCAGCAGCTGCAGCAGGTGCTCGGCGTCGGCGGCGTCGTCCTCGAAGCGCTGACGCAGGGCGCGGTCCTCCAGCACCATGAACTGGCGCGCGGCGCGTTCCATGCTGACGCTGCGATCGCCCAGCTGCTGGACCTCGCCGCTCATGCGCGCGCCGCGCAGCACGGCCTCGCGGCTCTGCATGGTCAGGCGCTCCAGCGTGAGCAGGCCGCCCAGCGACGCGCCCGCGAGCAGGCCGGCGATCGACAGGAAGCCGATCAGCAGCATCTGGCGGAAGGAGATTCGGTTCAGCATCGGAGGCGGATGTTACCCAGCGCCCTTCGCGCGCGGCCGTTGAACGGGCGCTGTGGATACGGATGGATACTGCGCCAACCATGAACCTGCACCGCGTCGATCTCGTCTCGCTGTCCCTGTTCAGCCTGGTGGCGCGCACCGGCAGCATCAGCAAGGGCGCCGAGCTGGCCGCGCTGGCCGTCGGCGCCGCGAGCAAGCGCCTGAGCGATCTGGAGCGCTCGCTGGGCACGCCGCTGCTGGAGCGGCATTCGCGCGGCGTGACGCTGACCGAGGCCGGTCTGGCGCTGCAGAAGCATGCGCAGCGCATCCTCAGCGACGTCGACCAGATGACGGCGGATCTGTCGGACTACGCCTCGGGGCTGACGGGGGTGGTGCGTCTGTGGGCCAATACCTCGGCGGTGACGCAGTTCCTGCCGGCGCAGATCTCCGGGTTCGTGCAGGAGAACCCGCGCATCCGGATCGAGCTCGAGGAGGCCGACAGCCACGAGATCGTGGTCGCGGTGCTCGACGGCCGCGCGGATCTGGGGATCTTTGCGGACCGGACGCCGGCGTTGGGCCTGCACGTGTTGACTTACCGTCACGACCGGCTCGCGCTGGTGGTGCCGGCGGGGCACCGGCTGGCGCGGCGCAAGGCGGTCCGCTGGGAGGACGCGGTGGAGGACGACTTCGTGACCCTGGCGAAGGCGACCTCGCTGGCCAAGCGGCTGGAGATGGAGACCGAGAAGCTGGGGCGCCGGCTCAAGAACCGGATCCAGGTGCGCAGCTTCGACGCGATGTGCCGGATGGTGGCGGCGGGCATGGGCATCGCGGTGCTGCCGGACGAGGCGGTGGAGCCGCTGCTCAAGCCGCTGAACCTGCGCCGCATCGCGCTCGACGAGCCCTGGGCGGATCGGACGCTGCTGATCGGGGTGCGTGATCTGGATGCGCTGCCCAGACATGTGAGGGCGTTCATCGACCATCTGTGCGACTGACGCGTCCAATCCCATGCTCGCTCGAGGCCCCTCGCCCGCTTGCGGGAGAGGGGTTGGGGTGAGGGCCGCCGCACACCAGAGCCTCCCCATCCGGGTCAACCCGCCCCCGCTTTCGCCATCCGTGAAAGCAGGCGCCGCCACTCGGTCATTCCGCTGATCCGCCGTCCTTCCCAGAATCCGCTCCCACGACAGGAGACAACGGAGACACCGTCATGGAAGGACTGCAGGCCCTGCACGGGCTGCGCGTGGTCGAGATGGGCCAGCTCATCGCCGGGCCCTTCGCCGGCAAGACGCTGGGCGACTTCGGCGCCGACGTGGTGAAGATCGAGGCGCCTGGCGCCGGCGATCCGCTGCGCAACTGGCGCCTCATCCAGGACGGCACCTCCGTCTGGTGGCAGGTCCAATCCCGCAACAAGCGCTCCATCGCGCTGGACCTGCGCCAGCCCGACGGCCAGGACATCGCCCGAAAGCTGATCGCCGAGGCCGACGTCCTGATCGAAAACTTCCGCCCCGGCACGCTCGAGGGCTGGGGCATGTCTTATGAAGCGCTGGCTGCCGCCAACCCCGGCCTGATCATGCTGCGCATCAGCGGCTACGGTCAGAGCGGCCCGTATCGCGATCTGCCCGGCTTCGGCGTGATCGGCGAGGCCATGGGCGGACTGCGCCATCTGACCGGCGAGCCCGAACGCGTGCCCGTGCGCTGCGGCATCTCCATCGGCGACACGCTCGCGGCGCTGCACGGCACCATCGGCGTGCTGACCGCGCTCTATCACCGCAAGGTCAACGGCGGCCGCGGTCAGGTCATCGACGTGGCGCTCAGCGAGGCGGTGCTCAATGTGATGGAGAGCCTCATCCCCGAGTACAGCGCCTTCGGCGCCGTACGCGGCCCGGCCGGCTCCGCGCTGCCGGGCATCGCGCCCTCCAATGCCTATCGCTGCATCGACGGCGTGGTGCTGGTGGCGGGCAACGGCGACTCCATCTTCAAGCGGCTGATGCAGGTCATCGGCCGCGACGACCTCGCCGACGATCCGACCCTGGCCAACAACGCCGGCCGCGTGGTCCGGGTCGAGGAGATCGACGCGGCCATCGGGGCCTGGACCGCTTCGCGCAGCGTGGACGAGGTGCTCGCGCAACTGGCTCCGGCCAGCGTGCCGGCCGGCCGCGTGTATACGGCCAAGGACATCGTCGAGGACCCGCATTTCCGCGCCCGCGACATGATCCTGCGCCAGCAAACCCGTGACGGCCACGAGCTCGACGTGCCGGGCATCGTGCCCAAGCTGCTGGGCACGCCCGGCGCCGTGCGCCGCAGCGCGCCGCGACTGGGCGACGACACCGACGCCGTGCTGCGCGAGATCGGCCTGAGCGCCGAGCAGATCGCCGCGCTGCGCGACCGCAAGATCGTTTCCTGAGGACGCCGCGATGACCGCTTCCATCGATCCCACCGCTTCCGGCGCCTCCAACGCTTCCGCTGCCCCTGCCCGTCGGCCTTCCGAGGGCTGGACCGGCGCGGGCCGTCGCCTCTTCATGCAGGACGTCGGCACCCGCGACGGCCTGCAGGCCGAGACCGTGTTCGTCCCCACCGAGGCCAAGATCGCGTTGGTCGACGCGCTGTCCGAGGCCGGGCTGGCCAAGATCGAAGTCACCGCCTTCGTCTCGCCCAAGGCGATCCCGGTGCTGGCCGATGCGTCCGAGGTGATGCACGGCATCCGCCGCCGGCCCGGCGTGATCTACACCGTGCTGGTGCCCAACGTGCGCGGCGCCGAACGGGCCATCGACGCGCGCGCCGACGAGCTCAACCTGGTCATGTCCGCCAGCGAGAGCCACAACCTGTCCAACCTGCGCATGACGCGCGCCCAATCCTTCGCCGGCCTGTCCGAGGTCGCCGCGATGGCGCACGGCGCGGGCACGGCGGTGAACGTGTCGCTGTCATGCGCCTTCGGCTGCCCGATGGAGGGCGAGGTGCCGACCGCGACCGTGCTCGCGTGGTGCGGCCGCTTCGTCGACGAGCTGGGTGCGCGCGGCGTGACGCTGTGCGACACCACCGGCATGGCCTATCCGACGCAGGTCGTCGCGCTGGTGCGCGCCTTCCGCGAGCGGTGGCCCGGGTCCGAGCTGACGCTGCACTTCCACAACACGCGCGGCATGGGCCTGGCCAACGTGATCGCGGCGATCGACGCGGGTGCCGATCGCTTCGACGCCTCGCTGGGCGGATTGGGCGGCTGTCCGTACGCGCCCGGTGCGACGGGCAACGTCTGCACCGAGGAGATCGTCCACGCGCTGCAATGCATGGGCTTCGACACCGGCGTGGACCTGGAGCGCCTGATCGCCGCCGCGCGTCGTCTGCCCGATCTGATCGGCCATGCGGTGCCGAGTCAGATCCTCAGCGCCGGGCGCCGCCTGGACCTGCATCCCAAGCCGCGCGACTTCGACGCGATCCGCGAGCGCGCCTTGGCGCGCGCCGCCTGAGGTCCGAGCGGCACGGCCGAGCACGCCGACCGCGACGTGCAGGCCGACCGCGCCGATCGCCCCGACCCTTCACGACAACAACGCCGCCATGAGCGGCACCTTTTGGAGACACGCATGAACCCCATCCGCCGCCGCCTTGCCGGCGCCGCAGCGTTGACGCTGCTCGCCACCACCGCCGCGTCCGTCGGCACATCCGCCTTCGCGCAGGGCGGCTATCCCGACAAGCCGATCACGATGCTGGTGGGCGCCGCGCCGGGCGGCACGACCGACATCGCGGCGCGCATGCTCGCGGAGCCGCTGGGCAAGGCACTCGGCCAGACCGTGGTGGTGGACAACCGTGCGGGCGCCAGCGGCGCGTTGGCTGCGATCGCGGTCAAGCGCGCGGAGGCGGACGGCTACACCATCCTGATGCAGTACTCCGGCTATCACGTGATCACGCCGCACATCCAGAAGGCGCAATGGGAACTGAAGGACCTGCGCCCGGTGGCCAACGTGCTGACCGCGCCGCAGCTGATCGTGGTGCGCGAGGGCGTGCCCATCAAGTCCACCGCCGAGCTGATCGCCTATGCGAAGAAGAACCCCGGCAAGCTGTCCTTCGCGTCCTCGGGCAACGGCTCGCTGCAGCACGTCACCGGCGTGATGCTGGAGCAGCAGACCGGCATCCAGATGATCCACGTGCCCTACAAGGGGACCGGTCCCGCGCTGCAGGATCTGTTGGGCGGGCAGGTGGATCTGACCTTCGGGACGCCGCCGCCGTTCATGCCCTTCATCGCGTCGGGCAAGCTGCGCGCGGTCGCGGTGACGGGCAAGGAGCGCCTGCCGTCGTTGCCCGAGGTGCCGACCGCGGCGCAGGCCGGACTGCCGAATCTGGACGCGGGCTCGTGGTTCGCGGTGTTCGCGCCGGCGAGGACGCCGCAGGCGGTCGTTGATCGGCTGACCACGACCATCGCCAAGATCATGGCCACGCCCGAGTTCAAGAAGAAGGCCGCCGAGCTCGGCGCGGTTGCGGACTACATGAATCCGCAGCAGTTGCAGGCGCACAGCGACGCCGAGTTCCAGCGCTGGGGCAAGGTGATCTCGGCGGCGAAGATTCAGGCGGATTGAGACCCCGAAGACCCTCTCCCCAGCCCTCTCCCGCAAGCGGGCGAGGGGGTGATCCGCGCCAAGGCACTCGGTGCCTCTGGCTCCCTCTCCCGCAAGCGGGCGAGGGAGAACGCCGAACTGGCCGGGGTGACTTCCGATACGCCTCTTGATCGCCGATGTCGGCCTCCCCATTCGGTGTGTGCGCCGACCGCTCCCGTTGCTCCCATAATCCGCCGCACCGCGCGGCGGGTCCCCCTCGGGACCGGCGTGGATCAGGGAGCTGAAGAGATGCGTATCGCCGCCGTCGTGCTGGCCATCGGAGGCCTGGCCTCGTTCTGCAACGCCACCGCGATCGCCGCGGCCCGCGAAGTGCCCGTCGCGCCGGCGGGGACGCCGGCCTCCGGCGCCGCTTCCGCTCCCGCCGAAGAACAAGTCCTGCCCGCCCCCTCCGGCAACATCGACAAGCCCAACGTCGTCGCGGTGATGGCGGCGGTGGGCGACCGTCTGTCGATGAGCCGTCAGCAGATGTCGACCGGCACCCACATCGATCCGACGCGCCGCAAGACCATCCGCGTGCCGGATCAGATCCTGAACGCGTCGGTGCTGCGTGGCCTGGACCGCGGCATCAGCCAGGAGTACCCCGACGCCGCGCGCGTGCTGCTGGCCTGGACGCCGCCCGAGGCGCTGCAGCAGCAGCTCGACGACATCAAGGGCCTGGACCGCGACAAGCTGCTGCTGGACGCGGTGATCGAGCACCTGCGCGCCGTGCCCTTGCGGGCGCAATGGGACCGCATCGAGCTCATCATCCCCAAGTACCGCCGCTTCGAGGCCAACGGCATGGGCAACAAGCTGCAGGGCATCGGCGTCTTCGTCCAGCCGCTGGCCAGCAACAAGGACCTGCTGGACGAGTCCATGCCGCCCGGCGACTCCGACGGCGACCAGCGCGTGGTCAATCCCAACACCGGCGAGGTGGTGCGCAAGTCGACGTTTGTGGCGCCCTACATGTTCTTCGAGCGCGTCACGCTGGATCCGCGCACGCTGGCGGTGGTCAAGCGTCAGGCGCAGTACGAGGCGACCAAGTACCACGATCCGATGTCGGAGAGCATCGACGTGGCCGGCCATCTGCCGCCGTCGTTGCTGGCCCAGAAGATCGACGAGCTGGCCGAGCGCGCGGCCTACCAGTCCATCCGCGGCAAGTCCTCGGTGGAGGTGAGTGCGCCCAAGGCGGTCTCGGGCATGCCGCCCGCGCAGCCGGCGAGCGGCGCGTCGCGCTGAGCGGCGAAGGCGCGCTGGATGAAGGGCCGGCGAGCGATCGTCAAATCGCCACCAGCCCCCGGATCTCCGCCCGCTGCATGTCCGCGTTGTCCCCGCGCGCGATGACGCTGCCGCGTTCCAGCACGAGAAATTCGTCCGCCAGCTCGGCGGCGAAGTCGTAGTACTGCTCGCACAGCAGGATGGCGACCGGGTGGCCGTCCAACCCCTCATCGGCCAGACGCCGGATCACGCGGCCGATGTCTTTGATGATGCTGGGCTGGATGCCCTCGGTGGGTTCGTCCAGGATCAGCAGCCGCGGGGACGCCGCGAGCGCCCGTGCGATCGCGAGCTGCTGCTGCTGACCGCCGGAGAGGTCGCCGCCGCGGCGCTTGAGCATCTGCTTCAGCACCGGGAAGAGCTCGTAGAGAGACTCCGGCACCGGCGTGCCGCCGGGCTTGCTCGCCAGGCCCATGTGCAGGTTCTCCTCGACGGTGAGGCGCGCGAAGATTTCGCGTCCCTGCGGCACGTAGCCGATGCCGGCGCGCGCGCGTTGATACGGCGTCGCGCGGGTGATGTCCTTGCCCGCCAGCGTGACGCTGCCCGCGCGGATCGGCACCAGGCCCATCAGGCTCTTGAGCAGACTGGTCTTGCCCACGCCGTTGCGGCCCAGCAGCACGGTGACGCGGCCGGGCGCGGCGCTCACCGACACGTCCCGCAGGATGTGCGAGCCGCCGTAGTACTGATGAATGCCGACGGCTTCCAGCATCGGCAGGGCCACGGGGACCGTGGAGGTCCGGTCCTGAAGTTCAACGTCCAAGGTACACCTCGATCACGCGTTCATCGGCTTGCACCTGCGCCAGCGTTCCCTCGGCCAGCACCGAGCCCTCCGCCAGCACGGTGACCTTCTCCGCGATGCGGTCGACGAAGCCCATGTCGTGCTCCACGACGATGATGCTGTGCCGGCCCTTGAGCGTCAGGATCAGCTCGGCGGTGCGCTCGGTCTCCTGGTCGGTCATGCCGGCGACCGGCTCGTCCAGCAGCAGCAGCTTGGGGTCCTGCACCAGCAGCATGCCGATCTCCAGCCACTGCTTCTGGCCGTGGCTCAGCAGACCCGCCGGGCGCGTCATGCGGTCCTGCAGGCGGATCAGCGTCAGCACCTCGGCCAGCCGGTCCTTCTGCGCGCCGCTCAGCACGCCCCACAGCGAGGCCCGCAGCGCGCGCGAGCCCTGCAGCGCCAGCTCCAGGTTCTCGTAGACGCTGAGCGCCTCGAAGACGGTGGGCCGCTGGAACTTGCGGCCGATGCCCAGCTGCGCGATCTCCGCCTCGCTGTGGCGCAGCAGATCGATGGTTCCGCCGAAGAAGACCGTGCCGCTCTGGGGCCGGGTCTTGCCCGTGATGATGTCCATCATCGTGGTCTTGCCCGCGCCGTTGGGACCGATGATGCAGCGCAGCTCGCCGGGCGCGATGTCGATGGACAGCTGGTTGATCGCGCGGAAGCCGTCGAAGCTGACGCTGACGTCCTCCAGATACAGGATGCGGCCGTGCGCCAGATCCAGCTGGCCCGGCAGCACGACCCGGCCGTAGCCGGGGCCGCTGGCCACGCGCAGGCGCTCGGCACCTAGCTCCATCAGGTCGGGGCTCATGGCGTGACCTCCGCTTCATGCTCCGGGGATGAGGCCTTGCGACCGAGCTTGCGCTTGACCAGTCCCGCGATCCCGTCGGGCATGAACAGCGTGACCGCGACGAACAGTCCGCCCAGCAGATACAGCCAGTACTCCGGCGCGACCTGCGTCAGCCAGCTCTTCGCGCCGTTGACCGCGAAGGCGCCGGCGATCGGACCGATCAGCGTGCCGCGGCCGCCGACCGCAGCCCAGACCGCGATCTCGATGGAGTTGGCGACGCTCATCTCGCCGGGATTGATGATGCCGACCTGCGGCACGTAGAGCGCGCCCGCCAGCCCGCAGATCAGCGCCGACAGCACCCAGGCCGCGAGCTTGTAGGGCAGCGGCGAGTAGCCGCAGAACATCAGCCGCGATTCGGCATCGCGCACCGCGCTCAGCACGCGGCCGAACTTGGCGCGCGTCAGCCAGCGCAGGCCCAGATAGCAGCCGATCAGGGCGACGGCGCTCAGCATGAACAGCGCCATGCGCATGCCGGCGGTGGTGATGGGCAGGCCCAGCAGGCGCTTGAAATCGGTGAAGCCGTTGTTGCCGCCGAAGCCGGTCTCATTGCGAAAAAACAGCAGCATGGCGGCGTAGGTCATCGCCTGCGTGATGATCGAGAAGTACACGCCCTTGATGCGGGAGCGGAAGGCGAAGAAGCCGAAGACGAAGGCGATGCCACCCGGCACCAGCAACACCAGCAGCGCGGTGGCCAGGAAGCTGTCGCTCAGGGTCCAGTGCCAGGGCAGCTCCTTCCAGTCGAGAAAGACCATGAAGTCCGGCAGCGCGCTGCGGTACTGGCCGTCGGTGCCGATCTGGCGCATCAGGTACATGCCCATCGCATAGCCGCCCAGCGCGAAGTACAGGCCGTGACCCAGCGACAGGATGCCGGCGAAGCCCCAGATCAGGTCCATCGCCAGCGCGCACATCGCGTAGCAGCAGAACTTGCCCAGCAGGCTGATCCAGTAGCCGTCCAGGTGCAGCGGGCTGTCGGCCGGGACCAGCAGGTTGAGCGCAGGGATGGCCACACACGAGACCGCCAGCGCGATGAGCACCGCGACCCAGCCGGCGCGGGTCAGCAGCGCGGGACGCTGGGGCAGCAGCAGGGCCGCGGCAGGGGCAGTGGGGGCGGCGAGGGAGGAACGGGCGGTCATGGGGTCAGGTCTCCTGGGCGCGGCCCTTGACCGCGAAGAGGCCTTGGGGCCGTTTCTGGATGAAGACGATGATGAAGAGCAGCACGGCGATCTTGGCCAGCACCGCGCCGACCACGCCCTCCAAGGCCTTGTTGGCCAACCCCAGCCCCAGGGCCGCCAGCACCGTGCCCGCCAACTGGCCGACGCCGCCCAGCACAACCACCATGAAGGCGTCGACGATGTAGCCCTGGCCGAGGTCGGGGCCGACGTTGCCGACCTGGCTGAGCGCGCAGCCGGCCAGACCGGCAAGTCCTGACCCCAGGGCGAAGGCGTAGGTGTCGACGCGGGCGGTCGGCACGCCCATGCAGGAGGCGATGGGGCGGTTCTGCGTCACGGCGCGGACGAACAGGCCCAGGCGGGTGCGCGCGATCAGCAGCGCCATGCCGCCGAGCACCGCCAGCGCGAAGACGATGATCACGAGGCGGTTGGTCGGCAGCGCCAGGCCGGGCAGCAAGGCGAGCGCGCCGCCCATCCAGGAGGGGCTCTCGACGGCGACGTTCTGCGCGCCGAAGAGCGAGCGCACCGCCTGCATCAGCGCCAGGCTCAGGCCCCAGGTGGCGAGCAGGGTCTCCAGCGGGCGGCCGTAGAGCCAGCGGATCACGCTGCGCTCCAGGGCCGCGCCGACCAGGGCCGAGGCGAGGAAGGACACGGGGACCGCGACGACCAGGTAGAAATCGAAGCCGGCGGGCAGCCACTGGCGGAAGGCGACCTGGACCAGGTAGGTGGCGTAGGCGCCGATCATCATCAGCTCGCCGTGGGCCATGTTGATGACGCCCATCAGGCCGTAGGTGATGGCCAGGCCCAGGGCGACCAGCAGCAGGATGCTGCCCAGGCTCACGCCGGTGAAGACCGCGCCCAGGCGCTCGCCCCAGGCCAGCGTGTCCTCGACGGCGCGCAGCGAGTGCTGCAGCGCGCGTTTGACGTCGGGGTCCTGTTCTTCGGCGAGGCGTTGGTTGAGCAGCAGGCGGGTCTCGGGGCTGTGGGAGTCGCCGAGTTGCTCGGCCGCGGCGAGGCGCTTGGCGGTATCGGGACTGGCGGCAAGGGCGGCGGCGCGGGCCAGCTTGAGCGCGGCGAGGACGGCGGCGTCCTTCTCCTTGGCGATCGCGCTGTCGATGAGGGCGACGCGGGCGTCGTCGCCGCCGGCGTCGAGCAGGGACTTGGCGGCGGCGAGGCGCTCGGACTTGTCGGGGCTGGAGAGATGCAGGGCGGCGAGCGCGCCGTCGAGCTCGCCGCGCAGGCGGTTGTTGAGCATGACGTCCTCGAGGGAGGACTGGGCGTCAGGCGGCAGCGTCACCGCGGCGCCGGTGGCGGCGTCGAGCAGGGCGGTGTCGGTGGCGATGAGGACGCGGTGGTCCGGGGCGAGCTTGAGGCGCTCGTCGGCCATGGCTTGCAGCAGGGCCGCGGTGCGGTCGTCCGGCGCGGCGACGAGTTTGCCGAGCGCGGCGATGCGATCGTCGGTCTCGCCCTGCGCCACGGACAGCGCCTGCGGCTGCGTGAGCGCGTGAGCCGTCGGCGCGAGCGCCGACGTGAGCAGCGCGAATCCGAGGAGCAGGGCGGACTTCATCACTTCTTCGCAGGCTCGTCCGGCTTGCCCTCATTGCCCGCGATATACGGGCTCCAGGGCTTGGCCTTGACCGGCGCCGGCGTCTTCCAAACCACGTTGAACTGCCCGTCCGCCCGGATCTCCCCGATGAACACGGACTTGTGCAGGTGATGGTTCTTCTCGTCCATCTTGGACGTGATGCCCGACGGCGCGCTGAAGGTCTGGCCGGCCATCGCCGCGATCACCTTGTCGACGTCCGTCGACTTGGCCTTCTCCACCGCCTGCTTCCACATGTTGATGCCGATGTAGGTCGCCTCCATCGGATCGTTGGTCAGCGGCTTGTCCTTGTGGCCCGGAATGTTCTTGGCCTTGGCATACGCGCTCCACTTCTTGATGAACGCGTCGTTGGTCGGGTTCTTGATGGACATGAAGTAATTCCACGCCGCCAGATGGCCGACCAGCGGCTTGGTGTCGACGCCGCGCAGCTCCTCCTCGCCGACCGAGAAGGCCACCACCGGCACGTCCTTGGCCTTCAGGCCGGCATTGCCCAGTTCCTTGTAGAAGGGCACGTTGGAGTCGCCGTTGATCGTCGACACCACCGCCGTCTTGCCGCCGGCCGAGAACTTCTTGATGTCGGCGACGATGGTCTGGTAATCGCTGTGGCCGAAGGGGGTGTACTTCTCGTCGATGTCGCTGTCCTTCACGCCCTTGCTCTTCAGGTAGGCGCGCAGGATCTTGTTGGTGGTGCGGGGGTAGACGTAGTCCGTGCCCAGCAGGACCCAGCGCTTGGCGCCGCCGCCGTCCTTGGACATCAGGTAGTCGACCGCCGGAATCGCCTGCTGGTTGGGCGCGGCGCCGGTGTAGAAGACGTTCTTGCTGAGCTCCTCGCCCTCGTACTGCACGGGGTAGAAGAGCAGGCCGTTGAGCTCCTCGACCACGGGCAGCACCGACTTGCGCGACACCGAGGTCCAGCAGCCGAAGATCACGGCGACCTTGTCCTGGGTCAGCAGCTGACGGGTCTTCTCGGCGAAGAGCGGCCAGTTGGAGGCCGGGTCGACGACGACGGGCTCGAGCTTCTTGCCGAGCACGCCGCCCTTGGCGTTGATCTCGTCGATGGCCATCAGGACGGTGTCCTTGAGCACGGTCTCGGAGATGGCCATGGTGCCCGACAGGCTGTGCAGCACGCCGACCTTGATGGTGTCGGCGGCGAAGGCGGGCAGGGCGGCGAGGTTCAGGCCGGCCAGGGCGCTGGCGACGGCCAGGGTCTTGAGCGTGCGGCGGCGGGGGGCGTTCGAGGACATGGGGTCGGCTCCGGTGGGGGTGGGTCTCGACGGGGTCGAGCGGATCGGGGACTCCGCCTGGGACTTCGGGCAGTGAGGGGATGCTAGGAATCCGCCCTCCCGGCGGATATACGGCACATGGCGTATGCGATTCGGGCGTGACCTGTCGTAACACCTGCCGCCCGGCGTGGTGCACCGGAGCCGAGCACGCGGCGTTGAGGCTACATTCGCCCCCTTCCGCGCGGCTCCAGGGGCCCGCGGGGCGATAGCGACAGACCAACAACATCGACGTACCAGGAGGCCCGAATGTCCTCGATGACTCTTTCCCTGCCGACCCCCGACCGGAGCACGGCGCTGCGCACGGCGGTGCGCTGGCTGCTGGCGGCGCTGGCGTTGCTGAGCGCGCTGATGGCGGGCTCGTCCGCCTGGGCGCGCGACGACGGCGACTGGCAGATCCTGCAGGCGCGCTACGGCACCTCGTCGCGCAACATCGACGTCACCGAGCGGCTGCGCGAGGTGGCCCGATCGGACCGCCGGGTGCGCGTGACCAACGAGCTCTTCGGCAACGACCCCGCGCCGCGCGACATGAAGACGCTGCGCATCTATGCCCGCAGCCGCGGCGGCGAGACCCGCACCTTCGAGTTCCGCGAGGGCAGCACCATCGACGGCGACGATTTCACCGGCTGGGGCCGCGGGGACTGGGGCCACGGTGGCTGGAACGGCGGCTGGGACGGCGGCTGGGACGGCGATCGCGGCAACGACCGGCATGACGACGGTGCGTATCAGATCCTGGGCGCGCGCTACGGCCTCCCGGGCGCCAACATCGACGTCACCGACCGGCTGAAGCAGTTGGCGCGCCGCGACCTGAAGGTGCAGATCACCAACGACCTGTTCCGCGACGATCCTGCACCGCGTCGCCTGAAGACGCTGCGCATCTACGCGCGCGGCCGCGACGGCGACGTGCGGACCTTCGAGTACCGCGAGGGCTCGTGGATCGACGGCGGTCAGTTCACCGGCTGGGGGCGCGGCGACTGGGGCGACCGCAACTGGAACGGCAACTGGGAAGGGCGCCCGGGCGGCTCGGGCGGGATGGGCGGCGCCTTCCAGGGCGCGTTCAATCCGGACGGCATGGGACCGGGCGTGGACGGCCGCGTCTACATCGTGCGCGCGACCTATGGCGCCAATGGTCGCGACATCGACGTCACGGATAGGCTGCGCAACATCAGCCGCGGCGGTCCGGTGGACCTGCGGGTGGACAACGACCTCTTCGACCGTGATCCGGCGGAAGGCCGCCGCAAGACGCTGCGCGTGGTCTACGCGGTGGGCCGCGGTCAGGAGCAGGTCGCCGAAGCCCGCGAGGGAAGCCGGCTGAGCTTCCCGTGATCGGCCGGCGCCGAGGCGCCGATCACTGCGACCTGCTTTGAGCATTGAAGGCCCCGTGAGGGGCCTTCGGCGTTTCAAGGGCAGATGTTTGCAGGTGGTGTGGCAATATGCAGCAATCTGCATACAGATTGCCTCATTGGAGGCGACTAGCTTTGGAGCCCCGTCATGTCTTCCAATTCAGTCCGAATCAGCAATGAACTCTTCCGTGACGCCCAGTCGACCGGCGAGATCGTGTCGAGGTCGGCGGCGCAGCAGGTGGAGTACTGGGCGCGGTTGGGTAAGGCGCTGGAAGAGGCCGGTCTATCGATGCCGGAGATCATCGAGGTACTTCGTGTTGGAGTCGGGGGGCAAGCAATGAAGACACTTCCCAGCATTTCGGCGGTATCCGCAGAGTTTGCGGATGCAAAGCAGATGTGGTCCGAGAAACGGGCCAAGCAAGCGAAGGACATACAGAACGTCAAGGATGGCAAGGCCAGCTCAAGCTCGATGGGATGGTTCTCCGCCAAGCGCATCAAACAGATCAAGCTGATCGATTCGCCGTATTGAGACCATGACGCCCACTGCACCCAAGCTGAAAGAGGACGAAGCTCCGTTGGATGGGCGCTCGATTGATCGAGTGTTCTCCGCACTTGGTGAGAACTTCGTTTTGGTCGGAGGGCAGGCGCTGGCGTTCTGGATGCGCTGGTTCGGGG
>NZ_JBCNLU010000034.1:0-49118 GCF_039595295.1 Roseateles sp. | reverse complement strand
CAGACGTATTTCCGGCTGCAAAAGACCTGCTCTACTATTTCGTCGATTCCACGCCAAATCTTAGAAAAGTTGAACTTGAGGAATTAATACGCGGCGCAGGCGTGGACCTTGGCGACGTTCCGAAGTTAATCGACTTTCTTCTCTATTATGGAATTTTGGGAATTCGCGGGGTCGATGATCAGAGTCACTACATTTACAACGTCGCCTACGACCTAAAGGTGTTGCAAGTTCGCGTGGCGCGCGCGGGTGAAGACGCGATTTTCGTGATGAACCCTGCATTTCGTTCTGCGCTCGGAATAGTTGATTATTGAAGGGATCCGTTAACGAACAATGGCATCCTGCAGTATTCGAATGCAAGAGGGGCGTTGATCCACCCCGAGCCGTGACGCAACATAAGCTTTAATGTACGGCGTACGTTAGTAGGTGATCTTAGCGCATTTGTCGCACGCATGACAGGCACGCTGCGGGACGTTCCCGGGCACACGAAGGTCACCTCGGCTCGGTCTTTCCAGACCATGGAAGCGTTCAGCAGCGCGCAATCAGCATTCGCCGGGCGTTGACGCTGACCGCTCGATGTCGCCCAGGGCCGCCTGCACGGCGCCCGAGGGGGCGACGATGGCCAACGCGCCGGCGTGGAGCGACTCGACGGCGCCGCCGCGCAGCACTTAGATGAGGATGGGGTTCATGGCGGCGAGTCTAGGCACGTGCCAAAGACCGGCCGGCGGCTGAAAAATCTTGTCGATCCGGCCCGGCCTCGTTCGTCGTAGGGGGGATGAAGCGGCGGAACCGGTCCGCCGCGCCACCCTCAGGAGAACCCGACCATGCGATTCCTTTCGATGATCCGCATCGACGAAACCACCGCCCAGGCGCCCAGCGAGCAGCTGATGGCCGACATGGGCCAGCTCATCGAGGAGCTCACCCGCAGCGGCCAGCTGGTCAGTACCGCCGGGCTGCGGCCCACGTCGGAAGGCGCGCGGGTGCGGCTGCAACGCGGCGGGCGGCTCACGGTGCTGGACGGGCCCTTCACCGAGACCAAGGAGGTGATCGGCGGCTACGCCATCCTGGAGGCGCCCACGCTGCAGGAGGCCATCGAGCTGACACGGCGCTTCCTGAAGGTGCATGGCGACAACTGGGACCTGGAGTGCGAAGTGCGGCCGCTGGACGGCCCCGAGTTCGGCGGCCAGCCCTGACCAACCGGGCGGGCTGCTCGGGTGCGTCGCGATCGGCGCGCTTTTCTCGATGTCGGAGCTGCTGCGGCCCATCGCTTTCGACGCCGGCTGGTCCACCACCGGCACTTCAACCGCGGTGACGATCGCCTTCGTCGCAATGGCGGTCGGCAGCATCGGCTGGGGCACGCTGTCCGACCGTGTGGTCCGGCGCATGGTGGGGGTGGCGGGGGCCGCCCATCGGCGAGAAGCATGACGCTTGAGTATTTCGCGGTGGCGTCTTGGCAGAGCCCAAACTTGATCGGAAGTCCAACCCTCACGCCTCCGACCTTGGATCCGTTGGGACCTAGTCGACGGACCGGGCGCTGAAAAGTTCCTCACCGTCGTGCAGTGCGAGACCTTGTGCACAGACCAGACACTTGATGGCGACATTCAGTGCGACCACGTCGTCATGTTGGCAAGTTGTGGTGACTTGTTGGCAGCATTCGGTCCAGTTGTTGGCAACTTTCGGTTCGCGATCGCGGCACCCGGGACAGAGCGTTTCATCGCAGCGAGCGCTGCAAACGGCACCGAGCCCACGTCGACCACGAGCGCACGAATCTCTGGAGCCACATAATCCACATTGTGAGCTTTTACTGAGTCTCTCTATCCCCAGTCAGCGGTGCCGACGCCGATTCCCGCGGGCATCGGGCTTGCCGGCTTGTGTTCATCCATCCACCTTTGGCCAGGAGCTCTCATGCCCAGCACGACCCCCAGCACCGCAGCTCGCAAGACGACCGCGCGCCGCGCCACGAGCAAGACCCCTGACGCGATCGCGCTGCTGCGCGCGGACCACAAGAAGGTCAGCGATCTGTTCGAGGAGTTCGAGAAGGCCCGCAGCACGTCCCGCAAACGCGAGCTCGTCGCCCAGATCTGCCTGGAGCTCACGGTCCACGCGCAGATCGAGGAAGAGATCCTCTACCCCGAGGTTCAGGCCGCGCTCAAGGACAAGGAACTCGTTCCCGAGGCTCGGGTCGAGCACCAGAGCATCAAGGACCTGATCGCCGCCGTGCAGGACGTCGAACCCGACGGCGAGGACTACGACGCCAAGGTCACCGTCATGGGTGAATGGGTCAAGCACCACGTCAAGGAGGAACAGAACGAGATGTTCCCCAAGGCGAAACAGTCACGGCTGGACCTGGTCGAGATGGGCGAGCGTCTGCGTCAGCGCAAAGAAGAGTTGATGGCGGAGCAGCAGCGCCATTGAGTCCTGGACGACCACGTCGGATCGGCGCGATCACCGGTCCGGCGACCTGCGGGCGCGCTGCCTGCCTGAGCAACTCACCCGCCCGTCCTCCATGCCACGACGCCGCCCACCCTCCTCCCGCACCCTCGAGCGCCAGCTCCACAGCTTTGGGCTGCGGACCTGGCGCCCCGGTCAGCGCGACGTCATCGATCGCGTGCTGCGCGGACTGAATACGCTGGCGGTGATGCCTACGGGTGCCGGCAAGTCCTTGTGCTACCAGTTGCCCGCGACGCTGCTGCCGGGACGCACCGTCGTCGTGTCGCCGCTGATCGCGCTCATGAAGGACCAATGCGAGCGACTGGGGGCGCTGGGTGTCGCCTGCGCCCAGGTCCACAGCGGCCTGCCCGCCGCAGCGCTCGCCGAGCAGGAAGCCGCGGCGATCGACGGCACGGCGCAGGTCGTGCTGCTCACGCCCGAGCGCCTTGCGGACGAGGCGTGGATCGCTCGCCTGGCTGAACGTCCTACCGACTTGCTGGTCGTCGATGAGGCCCACTGCATCTCCGAATGGGGCCACGACTTCCGACCGGCCTTCCTCAAGCTGGGGGACGCCCGCCGGGCGCTGGGCGGGCCGACGGTGCTCGCGCTGACGGCGACAGCCACCGACGAGGTGGTCGAGGACATCGCCCGGCAGCTCGACATCCCGGCCGCCGGATGCCTGATCGGCGGCAGCTATCGCGCCAACTTGCATTACCGCGTCGAGCTTTTGGCCGACGACGCGGACAAGCTGCGGCGTCTGCTCGAGATGCTGGCCGGCCCGCCCGATGGAGAAGCCCATGGCGACGGCGAGGCCGGACCTTCGACCATCGTCTACACCGCCACGGTCAAGTCCGCGCAGGCCGTGCACGAGGCGCTGCTCGCCGCGGGCGTGTCCTCGACGCTCTATCACGGTCGCCTGCGCGCCGCGGCGCGGCACGAGGCGCAGGATCGCTTCATGCGCGGGGAGATCCGCGTGATGGTCGCAACCAACGCCTTCGGCCTGGGCATCGACAAGCCGGACATCCGCCGCATCGTTCACTACCAGCTGCCGGCGGGTCTGGACGTCTACTACCAGGAGTCCGGACGCGCGGGCCGCGACGGCGGGCGCGCCGACTGCACGCTGCTGTTCGTCCCGGGCGATCGGGCGGTGCAGCAGTTCTTTCTCAATGGGCGCTACCCGGTCCCGGCGGATGCGCAGGCGGTGATGGAGGCGCTGCGCGGGCCTGCGCCCGACGGCACGGCATGGACGCTGGAGACGCTGCGGCAACGGCTGAAACGGCCGCTGAACAAGCTGCGCGTGCTGACGGCATTGCTGGCGGATGAGGGTTGGCTGTCCGTGCAGGACGAACGACTGCGCCTGGTCGATCCTCCCCCAGGCGATGCGCAGGCCTTGCGAGAGGCAATGAGCCGCTATGTGGCCAAGGGCGAGCAGGACCGGCAGCGCCTGGAACAGATCGTGGCCTACGCGCAGTCCGGGCGCTGTCGATGGCGCGACATCCTGGAAGCCCTGGACGAGGCGACCGTCTTCGATCGCTGCCACGGATGCGACAGCTGCGAGCGCATGGACGCCCACGAGCGCGAGGCCGAAGCCGAAGCCGAAGCCGAAGCCGAAGCCGAAGCCGTTAGCAAGACCGCGCAGCCGGAAGCGATTTGACGCGGCCACGCCGCGAGCCCAGCACCCGCGCGGTCTCCGTCATCATCGGCGTCATGAGCGCCCATCCGATCGCCAGGGCCGTCAACGCAGCCGGGGCGTCCGGAAACTGCCCGGCCCCCAGCCGCACCGCGGCCAGGTACGACATCGGCCCGCCCACCGCGCCCAGGGCCGCCGCGACGAGTGGCCGCCCGTGCAGCCAGGACAGCGGCCCTCTCAGCAAGGTCGCGAACAACGCCCACAACGCCAGAATCCACACTGGCGCCCATTGAGGAAGCGGTCCGGGCGCCGCATAGCGGACCCAGCCCTCGCGCAGCATCCAGGTGTCCCACGCAAGGCCGATGAGCACGGCCAGTGCGGTGAGCATGAGTTCCTCGGTGCGCCGATCGCTCAGCAACAGATTGGCGAGCACCACCGAAGCGACCGCCGCGACACCCCACATCGCCCGACCGTGCGCAGCCCCGAGCACGCAGGCGAACCAGGCTGCCTGGAAGAGACCGAACTGAGCGACCGCGATCAGCAGTCGCTTCGTCCGTCGCGCGGCCGGCGGAGTCATCGGAGGCATCCTTCATCGGGTTGAGTTCCCTCTACGGCGGAGCCGTCGATTCGGATCAGTCCTCCGCGCTCATGGCCGCTGGCCCTCACAGCTGCCAGGTCGGCCCCGCATCGTCGATCTTGACGTGCGCGCCGGGTCGAAAACCGGCCGCCTGCAGCGCATCCCGCGCCAGACGAGCGGCCGGTCCGACCCGGCCGATGCAGGCGCGCGATGCGTCGTCCATCAGCGATGCGTAGAGCGGCAAGGCAGGCAGCAGCTCGGCGAAGTCACGGCGCCATTGCGGTCCGACGCCCGGGGCGTCGGGCTGTTCAGGCAGGAAGCGCGCGCCCAAGCCCCGCCAGAATGGCGACAGGCCGTCCCCGTCGCGATGGCCCTGAAGATCCACGACCAAGCGCCCCTCGCCGTCATGCGACTTCACGATGCTCATGAGCACCTGCCGGAGCTTGAGCGCGCCCTCCTGCGCGTGCGGATCCACCGCCAGATCGGTGATCTCGCCCGCATCGCACAGGTCGTTGCCCAGCAGCAGGATCTGCTGCGGGTTGAACAGGCGCAGTTCCTCGGACAGATGCACCAGCTTGCCCACATGGAAGTGGAAACGCAGCGCATCGCTCGAGATCGTCCCGGCGGGCTCGCCCCCCCCGTGCGTGGCGGTCGCCGACATCGGCGGCACCAGCCGCGCGCAGGCCAGGAGACGCTGCTCGTGCGTCAACACGAACAGCGTGTGACCCGGCGCGAGCGACCGCTGCAAGGGCTCGCCCAGCTGATTGACCCAGGTGGCCATCGCCTCGCGCCAGTCGGCCGGCAGCAGGCCGGGGGTGTCGACACGTTCGACCTTCATTGCGCGCCCTCCTCGTCGTCAGTCGCCACGACGAGCGGCGCCACGTCCACCTCCTCGCCGGCCCGCAGGCCCAGCCGCCGCGCGACCTCGGCGCCGGACTGCAGCGTGGTCGTCGACGGCCCCACCAGGCCCAGCGTGGCTCGGAAGGAGGCCCGGTCCCCCGCCGCGACCAGATGCCACTCGGCCGCGGGGCGCGCCTCGCCCGACGTCACCGTCAAGCGGCGCGCCGCCCGCACCGTCGCCAGCCGGTCGAGGTGCGCCACCACCGTCGGCCCGGCGTCGAAGACGTCGACATAGGTGTCCGTCTCGAAGCCCTCACGGAACAGGATCTGGAACGGCAGCTCCCCCACCGGATGCAATTGGCCGATGCTCACCTGCGCCTGCGGCGGGAGCAGGCCGACGTAGATCGGCGTGCGCGGCATCAGGTCGGCGATCAGGGACTTGCTGCGACCTTCGCTCACTTGCTCCGCCTGGGGATAGCTCATCTTGAAGAAGCGTTCTCCCACCGCCGACCAGAACGGCGAGTGCCCTTGTTCATCGGACACGCCGGGCATCTCCGCCGCGATGCGCGCCCCCGCGAATCGATCCGTGAAGCGCCGGATGAAGAGCAGCCGCGCGCGCGACAGCAGCTCCGGCGCGACGGTGGACTCGTACTCGGGCTCGATGTAGAAGGAGGTCAGCAGCGTCGACCCCGTCAGGTCATGGCACAGGTGCAGCGTATGCATGCGCCGGGTCACGCGCAGGCCGCGCGACCCGTGGACCATGAACTCGTTGCGATAGCTGTAGAAGCGGTCATGGAAGCCGGCGCTGGCGGCGATGCCGCTGCAGCCGATGACCCGGCCCGCATGCTCCAGCAGGAAGAGATAGGACTCCTCGCCGCTGGCGACGTCCTCGGACTGGAAGGACTGCTCGGCATGCGCGAGCCGACGGCGCAGCTTGGTCGGGTCTTGCGGCAACGAGCCGATGCCGTGGACGCTGGAGGCGGCGATGCGCTCCAGCGCGGGCAAGTCGGCGCTTGTGGCCGGCCGCAGCAGCAGTTCGGTGGGGTTCAAGCGTCCTCTCCTCGATCTTGGGCGCGAGCGCCAGGCTCGCACGGGGTCACGGCGGGCAAGACAGGGTCGGCGGCCCGGACGCCGCCGGCCGTCACGCCAGCGGCGGCGGAGGACCCCGGCGCACGCTCATCGCGCGGGGTGCGGCCGAATCTGGCCTTGTACGCATTCGAAAAGTGCGGCCCCGACGAGAAGCCGCAGGTCAGACCGACCTGCAAGATCGACTGGCCGCTTTGCAGCAGCAGTCGCCGCGCGCGCTGCAGGCGCAGCTCCAGGTAGTGTCGCGAGGGCAGCGTGTCGAGGTGGCGCTTGAAGAGCCGCTCCAGCTGCCGACGCGACACGCCGCACAGCCGGGCCACATCCTCGGTCGGCAAGGGCTCGCCCAGGTTCGCCTCCATCAGCGCCAAGGCTTCGCGCAGCTGGGGGCTGGCCGTCTGGCTCAGCCGCCCCGGCCGAGGCTGCGGCTCGGACGCGGCGCGGCCGCGCTCCAGGCCCAGCAGCGGCGCCAAGTCGGGCAGCACCTGGTCCCCGTGGCGCGCCGCCAGCCAGGCGAGCAAGGCATCGATCAGCGCGGTGCCGCTGGGGGCGGTGAGGATCTCCCAGCCCTCCTCCGCGCCTGGGACGACGGCGCTGGCCGCCCAAAGCTGCGTGGTCCAGATCACCGCTGGGAACTCGGCCTGCAGCGCATCGGCGCTGCTCCAGGGGCAGGCGGCCCGGCGGCCGTCCAGCAGACCGGCTCTCGCCAGCAGGCTCACCGCGCTGCCGCTGGCGCACAGGGCGCTGCCGTTGCGGGCGAGCTCGCGCAGCGCGGCACCCAGGTGCGACTGCTCGGCCTCGTTCCGGACGGCGCCGTCGAAGCCGCTGTGCACGTGCGCGTCCTGGCCGACGACCACGACCACGCCCCAAGGCTTGTCGACGCGCAGGGCCTCGGTTTGCACCCGCAGGCCGGCGCTGCCGGCGACCGGACCGCCCCCCAGCGACAGCACGCTCGGGCCGAGCAGATAGGGCTGGTCCAGCAGGTCGGCCGCGGCTTGCAAGGCAGACAGCGCCGCGCCCAACGCCAGCGCGGAGAACCCCGGCAGCACCAGGGCGGCGGTCGGCGCGTAGCGGGAGTCACTCATGGGCACGGATCGGCATGGCGGCACTGTAATCGCCGCCGCGATTCACCACCCCACCCATTGCGGCGCCAGGCTGGGGATCGCCAGCATCGTCAGCGCCAGCGCGACGAAGATCAACTGCAGCGGCAGCATCCATCGCACCCAGCGGCCGAAGGGAACGCGCGCCAGGCTCAGCACGCCCACGGTGATGCCCGAGGTCGGGATGACAGGCGTGCTCAGCTCGCCGAACTGGAAGGCCAGGATCGCGCTCTGCCGGCTGACCTGCACCAGGTCGCTCAGCGGCGCCATCACCGGCATCGTGAGCGCGGCCTGTCCCGTGCCGCTGTGGATGAAGAAGTTGATGACGGACTGGATGCCGTACATCTTGTGCAGCGAGAAGACCGCGTGCTCGGACGCTACCCAGGGCGCCAGGCCGTGCAGCATCGCGTCGATGATCTGCGCGTCGCGCATCAGCACCACCGTGCCCTTGGCCAGGGCGATGATCAGCGCGGTGCCCGCGAGGTCCTTGGCGCCCGTCAGGAAGTGCCGCACCCAGGCGTCCTGCCCCATCCGCGCGATCAGGCCGACGACGATCGCCATCGCAAGAAAGATCGCGGCGATCTCCTCGATGTACCAGCCGAAGTGCACCACGCCGACGATCATCGCGCCCAGCGTCGCGGCGAAGCTCAGCAGCACCAGGCGCTGCGTCCCGTCCACACCCGTGAACGACGCGATCGCCTCCAGGTCCAGCGCGGCGCGCTTGTGCTCGTCGTCAGCGAAGCAGGGACTGGACTCGGGCCGCTGGCGGATGCGACGCGCGTGCCACATCAGAAAGGCGATGGTGACGCCGGTGAACACGACCCAACACACGAACCGGTAGCCCAGCCCCGAGAACAGCGGCACGCCCGCCAGCCCTTGCGCCACGCCCACGTTGAACGGGTTGAGGAAGGCCGTGGCGAAGCCCACTTGCGAGCCCACGAAGGGGATGGCCACGCCGATGAAGGTGTCGTAGCGCAAGGCCAGCGCCAGCGGCACGAAGATCAGCACGAAGGGGATGGCCTCCTCCGCCATGCCGAAGGTCGCCCCGCCCAGGGAAAACAGCGTGACGAAACCGGGGATCAGCAGTGCGCGCACCAGCGCCGATCGATGGTGCGCCTTGGCCACCGCCTTGATCAGCGCATCGATCGCTTGCGTGGCCTGCAGCACCGAGAAGGCGCCGCCCACGATGAGCACGAAGCCGATGATCAGGCCGGCCTCGACGAAGCCCTTGATCGGCGCCATCAGCACCGCGGCCGGGCCCTGCGGCTGGCTGGCCACCACCTGGTAGCGGGTCGGGTCGATGACCGGTTTGCCGTCCACCAGCGTGGTCGCGTACCGGCCACCCGGGACGACCCAGGTGGCTGCGGCGATCAGCACCAGCAGCGAGAAGATCAGGACGAAGGTGTTGGGCAGGCGAAGCGTCTTGGGGATCATCGTGAACTCACAGCGACAACAACTTGCCGGACCGGAACGCGGTCGGACCGGCGATCTTGCCCAGGCGCAGGCCGCGCGTGGCCCAGCGCCGGGCGGCGCGTGCGAACAGGGTCCCGTCGACCTCCGCGATCACCGGCTCGCGGGCGCTGGTGGCGGGATCGACGATCTCCGCCACGCACTCCCCTGCTTTCACCCGATCGCCGAGGGCGCGATGAAAGACGAGGATGCCGCTCGCGCTCGCGATCAGCGGCTGAACGCCCTCCAGCGGCGTCGCGGCGCAGCGCGGCTGAGGCAGCGCGGGCACGTGGCCCTGGTCCCTGCCCAGGATGTGGCCGGTGTCTTGGAGGAACTCCACCAGCGCCGTCGCATCCTGGATCGCCAAGGCGTCGTCCACGTCGGTCTCGCCGCGCAGCTCGACCGTGGCGGCGAAGCAGCCCGCCACCGAGATCGGACGATCGCCGAAGCGCTCCGCCAACTCCCACCAATGGCGCGACAGGGACTCGTCGAAGGGGTCGTCGCCCGAACAGGCGCACAGCAGCAGCGCCTGGGCGCGCAGTCGTCTGGCCAGCTGTGCGGCCAGCTCGGCCTGCGGCGTGCCCGCGTAGACATGCAGGGTCGCCTCGTGGTCGCAGTGCAGGTCCAGGACGATGTCGGCATCGATGGCCAGCGACTGCAACAGTCGCTTGAGCGCGTCCGTCTCGGTCACTGGCACGAGCTCTGCAAGCGCCCGCCCCGCTGCCTCGCGGATCAGCCGGGTGTTGGCCGATGCATCGTCGGTCCAGCGGTCCCCCACGCCTGCGCCGATGCGATCCGTCAGATGCTGGAACTGCCGGTTGAAGTTGATGCCCGAAGCCATGTCGAAGCGACCGTGGTGCGCGCCCTGCAGCGACTGGGACAGCCCGATCGGGTTGGCCATGGGCACCAGGACGATCTCGCCGGGAATGGCTCCGGCCTCGTCGAGTTCGGCCAGCAGCGCGCGCAGGTGGTGGGCCACCAGCATCGGCGGCACCTCGTCCGCATGCAGCGAGGCTTGCAGATAAGCCTTGGCGCCGGTGCGCCGCTGCCCGAAGTGAAGACTGCAGAGCGCGCGGCGCGTGCCGTGCGAGGCGCTCGGCAGCTCGTGGTGACGCTGTTCCATGCTCATCGCTCCCCGGCGGAGGGGGCCGGAGGCGCGTCCAACACGGGCGCGATCGGCTCGTACAGCGGCGACGCGACCCGGGCCGGCCTGACGTCCAGGTGGACGTTGACGACGGTGTAGTCCTCGCCGCCGAATGCGCCGGTGAACCAGCCGCGCGTGTCCGCGCCCTTGTACAGGCGGAACTCGAATGCCGTCGGCGCGTCCCTGCCAGGTGGACCGTCCAGTCGTGGCTTCAGCCGCGCGGCCAGCCCACGCAGCTCCGCGGCCTGGCCGTCGAGCAACTGGGCCATCGCCTGCGCGATCGTGTTGTCGCCCAGGATGTCGGCGTAGAACGGCTCGTCCTTGAAATAGGGTTTGAAGTCGGAGGCCCCCGGATCCAGGAAGCTGCTGGCGCGCTTCTCGGCGGACGCGGTGACCGCGCCCGTGCGCAGGTCGATGCGATCCCCCCGGTCCAGGTAGCTCAGGCGCGCGTTCTCGAGGTTGAAGCCGCCCAGGCGCGGATCCGTCCTCGCTTCACGGAGGTCGACGAATAGCGCGCCCCGTGCGCCGATCACCTCGGCTTGATCGGCATGGATGACGGCGGCGCTGTTCTCCTCGACACCCAGTCCCGCGCGATAGCCCTTGGCCAGCATCAGCGGCAGCATGCGGCCGATGCGGCCGCGCTTGAGGAAGTGCTGGTCGATGAAGAGGTCCGGACCGACGAAGCCCAGGCCGCGGTCGATCTCCACGCCCTCTCTCAGGCCGCCCTGCATCACACCGAGCACGTCCTGCGCATCGCGGAACATCACCCGGCTCATGATCGCCGCGCCCGCGCTGGTGCCGGCGACGACGCCGCCGCGGCGATACACCTCCCAGATCGCTTCGAGCATCGGCGTGGGCCGGCCCTGCGGTTGCAGCGTGTCCACGATCAGCTCCTGGGCGCCGCCCGAGAAGAAGACGCCGGTGGCGCCACGCACGCGCGCCAGCAGCGCCGGGTCGCGCACGGCGGCCTGCAGCGCGTCCGGCGCCAATCTCGGGGTGACCGGCACCGCCTCGGCCTGGGCGCCGCGACGGCGCAGCGCCTCCACGATCTGGGCGGCGGCGCGCTCCGGATTCGCGGCCGCGGTGGCGAATACGGCGAAGCGCGCGCGGCGTCCGCCGGCCTCGTCGACGATGCGCTGCCACACCGCGTCGTTGTCGAACTTGAGCGCGCCGCCGATCACGATGGCGGTCTGCGCCTGGGCGGTCGAGGCCGCCGCGGTGAGGGCGAGAAGGGCCAGCGCCCTGCGGATGGAACTGCGGGATGGATGCATGGCGAAATGGTGCGGGCCGGCGGGACGGATCGCGACAGGGTTGCCCCGTGGCCGCGCCTTGCATGCAAGCCGATGTCGCAATCCCGCAAACCGCGGCGCGTGCGCGCCACGGGTCGAGCGCCGGGCTTGCAGCGAAGCGACGCGCGCTTGCATCGGTGCGACCGCCCCGCCAAAACCCGATGTCCTGCGGCGGACAGCGACTTCTAGAGTGCTTCGCAAGGACGGCCGAGACGCCGACCTGCGCTTCCCCAACTCTTCGAGGCCCCACATGATCACGACACAGGTTTCGCGTCCGCACGTCATCGCGCTCGCCGCCGCTCAAGCCGCCACCCTGCTCCTGGCCACCGCCGCGGTCGCGGTGCAGGCGCAGGAGACCGGCAGCCAGACGCTGGAGCGGGTGGAGATCACCGGCTCCAGCATCAAGCGCCTGGAGGGCGAGACCGCCCTGCCCGTGCAGACGATCAAGCGCGAGGACATCGCCAAGACCGGCGCCACCACGGCCGCCGAGGTGATGCGCAACATCAGCGGCAACGCCGCCGGCCTGACCGACGGCGCCAGCATCAGCGACAACAACGGCGGCCAGCGCGGCTTCAATGGCGCGAACCTGCGCGGCATCGGCGTGTCCAGCACGCTGGTGCTGCTCAACGGCCGGCGCCTGGCCAACTTCGCCTCGCCCGGCGACAGCGCCGGCGTGGACCTGAACAACATTCCCGCCGGCGCGATCGAGCGCGTGGAGATCCTCAAGGACGGCGCCTCGGCGATCTACGGCACGGACGCGATCGGCGGCGTCATCAACTTCATCACCCGCAAGGATTACCGCGGCGTCGACCTGAACGCCTCCTTGTCCGGCACGCAGGAGGGTGGCGCGGGCAAGCGGACCGCCTCGGTGGCCGCGGGCTACGGCGACCTCGGCCAGCAGGGCTTCAACGTCTTCGGGGTGCTGGATGTGCAGAAGCTGGATGCGCTTCGCTCGACGCAGCGCGACTTCCTCAAGGAGCGTCCGCTGTCCGAGCTGCTTCCCTACTACATGTCCAGCCGCCCCTACCCGGCGAACCTGCGCCTGTCCGGCAACGCGGCCACCCGCGCCGCGCAGTTGGCGGCGATCAACGCCGCCGGCTACACGATCGGCGGCAAGCCCTTCACCGACCGCACCGTCAACCTGTTCGCGCCGAGCTGCAATCCGCCGGCCAGCGTCTTCACGCCCGGCACCCAGACCTGCGGCTACGACTACATGGCCGACACCGAGATCTATCCCGATGCCAGCAAGACCAGCTTCCTCGGACGCGGCGTGCTCAAGCTCGGGGATCGCAGCCAGGCCTTCGTCGAGATCTTGCGCAGCCAGGCCCGGACGACCTATGTGCTGTCGCCCAACCCGACCAACTTCAGCGGCGTGAGCGTCGCCGCGCTCAACCAGAACCTGCCGCGTCCGATCAACTACAGCGGCACGGTCGAGGTCCGCATGCGGGCCACCGAACTGGGCAACCGCTCCAACGAGGTCACCAGCGATGCCGAGCGCTACGTCGCCGGCGTCACGGGCAGCTTCGCCACCGACTGGGACTACACGGTGGCGGCGAGCTACGCCAGGAACAAGTCGCAGGACAAGTACGTCAACGGCTACTTCCTCTTCGACCAGCTCGATGCCGGCGTGAAGAGCGGCTTGATCAATCCGTTCGGGCCCTCGTCCGCGGCGGGCAAGGCGCTGATCGACGCCATCCGCGTCAACGACGTGGCGCGCAGGTCCAGCGGCATCACGCAAGGGCTGGATGCGAAGCTGACCGGCTCGCTGATGGAGCTGGCCGGCGGGCCCTTGGGTGTCGCCCTTGGCGCGGAGCTGCGCCGCGAGAGCCAGAGGTTCACGCCCTCGGCGCTGCTGGTCTCCAACAACATCGGCGGCGACCGCGACAGCTCGCTGGACCCGGGCGTGCCGGACACCTCGCTCAAGGCCACGAGCAACGGCCGCAACATCGCCTCGGCCTACACCGAGCTGAACGCCCCGCTGAGCAAGGAACTGGAGTTGCAGGCCGCGCTGCGCTTCGATCGCTACCAGGGCGTGGGCAGCACCACCAACCCCAAGCTGGGCGTGCGTTACCAGCCCAACCGCCAACTGCTGCTGCGGGCCTCGGCCGGCACCGGCTTCCGGGCCCCCTCCTTCAGCGAGCTGTATCGGCCCACCAGCTATGGCTCCAGCCCGGCTTTCATCTACGACAAGGTGCTTGACAGCTTCGACCAGTGGGCCACCCGCAAGGAGGCCAATCCCAATCTGAAGCCGGAGCGCTCGCAGCAGTTCTCGGCCGGTCTGGTCGTCGAGCCGGCCCGCGACATCAGCCTGAGCCTGGACTACTGGCTGATCAAGAAGCGCGACGTCATCAGCGACCTGTACGAGAAGACCATCCTGGAGAACCCCGAGCGCTACGCCCCGTACATCGAGCGCAACGAGTTCGATGAGCCCACGATCGTGCTGCGCAAGGAGAACCAGGGTCGCCTGAAGACTTCGGGGCTGGACCTGGAGGCCAACCTGCGCAGCGGCGCCGGCGCCTGGGGTCGCTTCGGCCTGAATCTGAGCGGCACCTACATCCTCGAGTACAAGCGCCAGTTCGGGCCGCTGGAGCCCTACGTCAGCAATGTCGGCCGCTTCCTCAACGATCAGGTCATCCAGCGCTGGCGCCATCGCGCCTCGGTGGACTGGGAGTTCGGCGACATCAACCTGACCCTGGGCAACACCTTTTACGCGGGCTACCAGGATGACAGCTACCTGCCGGACACGGCGCCGCGCCGGGTCAAGGCCTACTCGCTGTGGGACGTCTCGGGCGCCTGGAAGGTCAACAAGATGCTGCGCGTGCGCGCCGGCATCCAGAACCTGGCCGACACCGCGCCGCCCTTCTCCAACCAGAGCTACTACTTCCTGTCGACCTACGACCCGACCTACACGGACCCGCGCGGCCGGACCTTCTATGCCAGCGTGAACCTGTCGTTCAAGTGAGCGCGGGGCGCCGGGCCATCGGCAGCCGGCGCCCCAGGCCCGCGCCGGTCGTGCGCCCGCGAGCATGCGGGCACACGGCGGCGCGGGCAGATCGCGATCAGAAGTCCGCGCCGACGGGCGCGACGGCCTCCCTGCTCTCCTTGGCCTCCTGCGCCACGGTGGCGTCGGTGGTCAGGATCAGCCCGGCGACGGAGACCGCGTTCTGCAGCGCGGTGCGCGTGACCTTGGTCGGATCGATCACGCCCATGGCCAGCAGATCGCCGTACTCGCCAGTGGCCGCGTTGTAGCCGTGGCTGCCCTCGGCGCGCGCCACCCGGTCGACCACGACCGAGGGCTCGTCGCCCGCATTGGCGCTGATGGCCCGCAGCGGCGCTTCCAGCGCCCGTCGCACGATGCCGATGCCGGCATCCTGGTCGGCATTGGCGCCGCTCAGGTCTTTCAGCGAGGCGCGCGCGCGCAGCAGCGCCACACCGCCGCCGGGCACGATCCCCTCCTCGACCGCAGCGCGGGTGGCGTGCAGCGCATCGTCCACGCGGTCCTTCTTCTCCTTCATCTCGACCTCGGTCGCCGCGCCGACCCGGATGACCGCCACGCCGCCGGAGAGCTTGGCCAAGCGCTCCTGCAGCTTCTCACGGTCGTAGTCGGAGGTGGCGTTCTCGATCTCCGCCAGGATGGTCTTGCGACGAGCCTCGAGCTGCTCCGGCTGGCCGGCGCCATCGATGATGGTGGTGGCGTCCTTGTGGATGTCCACCCGCGCCGCGCGACCTAGATCGGCCAAGGTGGCCTTGTCCAGCTGCTTGCCGACTTCCTCGGCGATCACCGTGGCGCCCGTCAGCACGGCGATGTCCTGCAAGATGGCCTTGCGGCGGTCGCCGAAGCCCGGTGCCTTGACCGCGGCGACCTTGAGCACGCCGCGCATGCTGTTGACCACCAGCGTCGCGAGCGCTTCGCCGTCGACGTCCTCCGCCACGATCAGCAGCGGCCGGCCCGCCTTGGCGACCTCCTCCAGCACCGGAAGCAGCTCGCGGATGCTGGAGATCTTCCTGTCGCACAGCAGGATGGCGGGATCTTCCAGCACCGCGCTCTGCTTCTCGGGGTTGTTGATGAAGTACGGAGACAGGTAGCCGCGATCGAACTGCATGCCCTCGACCACATCGAGCTCGCTGTCCAGGGACTTGCCGTCCTCGACGGTGATCACCCCTTGCTGCCCGACCTTCTGCATGGCCTGCGCGATCAGGTCCCCGATGGCCGGATCCGAGTTGGCCGACAGCGCGCCGACCTGCGCGATCTCCTTGCCGGTCGAGCAGGGCTTGGACTGCGCCCTGAGCGCCTCGACGACGGTTTCGCAAGCCCGGTCGATGCCTCGCTTGAGGTCCATGGGATTCATGCCGGTGGCCACGAGCTTCATGCCCTCGTTGACGATGGCCTGGGCGAGCACGGTGGCCGTGGTGGTGCCGTCGCCGGCGACATCGCCGGTCTTGGACGCGACCTGCTTGAGCATCTGCGCGCCCATGTTCTCGAGCTTGTCGCGCAACTCGATCTCCTTGGCGACCGACACGCCGTCCTTGGTGATCACCGGGGCGCCGAAGCTGCGCTCCAGCACCACGTTGCGACCCTTGGGACCGAGCGTGACCTTGACGGCCTCCGCCAGCGTGTTGACGCCCTTGACGATACGGGCACGGGCTTCGTCACGGAAATGGACTTCCTTGGCAGCCATGGTGGTACTCCTTGAATCTCCTTGAAGTGAATGGATGAAGCGATGTCCGGGTGGCCGCTTCAGGCGGCCTTGAGGGAGGACTTTGCGCCGGGGCCGGTGTCGATGACGCCCAGCACGTCCTCCTCGCGCAGGACCAGAAGCTCCTGATCGTCGAGCTTGACCGTCTGGCCGGCGAACTTGCCGAAGAGCACACGGTCACCGGACCGGAGCTGCAGCGGCCGCAGCGAGCCGTCCTGCAGCAGTCGGCCCGTGCCCACGGCGACCACCTCGCCCTGCTCGGGCTTCTCCGCGGCGGTATCGGGAATCACAATGCCCGAGGCAGTCTGACGCAGCGGATCGATACGCTTGACGATGATCCGGTCGTAGAGGGGACGGATTTGCATCTTGGGTCTCCTTTCAGATGGCAGATGATTGACAAGAGGTCGGGCACCGAGGGCCCGACGGTTCAGCGATCTGGCGACGGCGCGATCGATTTCAAGGCCCCGCCCTCGCGTCCGCGACAGCGGCCACGTGCGCTTCGCGCACCGAGCGGTCACAGCAGGACGATGCGGTCGATGCGACCGAGCTGATAGCGGCTGCGCGAGATCCGCGTGCCCACCGCCGCGCGGGGCGCCACCGGGCAAGGGGGCAGGCGGCGGCCATCCGGCAGCAGGCTGTCGTCCTGGCCTGCCGAGCCCCACAGGCCGTCGGCCACGGGGCGGAACTCCCAGCGCACGTAACCCAGGCGTGCCGCCGTGTCGCGCAGGTCGGCGCGATCCGGCGCCTGCGCCACGAGGTGCGAGTCGTCGTCGGGATCGATCGGGTTGTCTCCGAAAGCCTGGCGGCAGGCCACGGCCTCGCTGGCGGAAGCGCCCACCGTGTTGCACCCTCGCCGCTCTTCCCGCAGCAGATGCCAGGCGCCGAGCTGCCAAGCCGCATCCAGCATCTGCTCATCGAGCTGTTCCAGCCGGCTCCAGGGCTGGTTCAGTTGCAGGGCGGAACTGGGCAACGGCGCGCGCCGCAAGGACTCCCTCCCTGTCGCTGGGCCCCACGAGGCGGCCGACGATGGGCCAAGCGGGGAGGACGAGCGCTGTCGCTCGTCGGTCGCGAAACCGTGCCAATGGAGCAGAAGCAGCATCGGAGACGATCTGCGCGCAAGCGTGCTGAGCACGACGGCGGCCAGGGGCCTGCGCAAGATCGCCACCTGCTGCCGAATGATGTCGAGGATCATGGTCGGCGGAGGGAACTCGGACAGACGTGGACGATTTTTACGCAGGCGTCCGGGGCGAATCAAGGGGTCGCGCGTCGCCCGCGTCGCGCCAGGTCTCCGGCCATCGTGAGCCAGCGTCGGCCGTCCTCGCGAACCGGCGTCAGCAGACCCTTGGCTTCCAGCCGACGTTGGACATCTTCGCTGATGACGCGGCCACCGGGCGCCTGCGGGATGAAGTACAGCGCCTCACGCTCCTCGGGCGTGAGCGCCATGTCATGGGCTGTCATCGGAAATCGGAAATCGGAAATCGGGAGTTGTCGTCACGGCGGGGCATCCGCCAGTCCAGGCGAGCCAGAGTGGTGCCGCCGCGGCCGACTTCAATGCCTGCAGGCGCGAAGGCCGGGTGATCCGATCCGCGTCCGGCGCCGTACATCCCCGATGGCGACCCTTCCCGTCCCCCCGCCGTCCGTTGGCCCTGCGAGGGTCGTCAGCGCCCGTGATGACGGCGAGGCCGTGCGTTCGCTGGTCATCGTCCTGGGCGATCAGCTGGATGCGACAAGTTCGGCATTCGACGACTTCGACCCGGGTCGCGATCTGGTCTGGATGGCCGAAGTGCGCGAGGAGTCCACGCATGTCTGGTCCAGCCGTATCCGCATCGCTCTCTTTCTGGCCGCGATGCGGCACCACGCCGTGGCGCTGCGATCCATGGGCCGGCGAGTGGACTACGTGCGCCTCGGCGATGCGGGCAATGCGGGCAGCCTGGCCGGCGAGCTTCGGCGGGCGCTGGCGCGGTGGAAGCCCGCGCGCGTGCTGATGACCGCCCCCGGTGACTGGCGCGTGCTCAAGGCCTTGCGCAGCGCCGCGAGCTCGGCGGGGTACGCGATCGAGGTCCGCGACGACCGCCACTTCTTCTGCACCGTGCGCGAGTTCAGCGCCCTTGCCGAGGGCAGCCGTAGCCTGCGCATGGAGCCCTTCTATCGGCAGATGCGGCGTCGGCGCGACGTGCTGATGAACGGCGACGAACCGGTGGGCGACCGCTGGAACTTCGACGCCGAGAACCAGCGGCCTTTCCCGCCCGGCGGGCCTGGTTTCCTGCCCGAGCGCCTGCGCGTGGAACCCGACGATCTGACACGCGAAGTGCTGACCCTGGTCGAGCGCGAGTTTCCCGATCATCCGGGCACGCTGTCGGACTTCGACTGGCCGGTCACGCGCGAGCAGGCCTTGCTCGCCCTCGATCGCTTCATCACGGACCGGCTGCCCGAGTTCGGTCAATGGCAGGACGCCATGTGGCCGGAGACGCCCTGGCTGTGGCACGCGCAGCTGTCCGCCGCGATGAATCTCAAGCTCCTCGGCGCCCGCGAGGTGGTCGCGCGCGCCGAGCAGGCATGGCGGGACGGCCACGCCCCGCTGGCCAGCGTCGAGGGGTTCATCCGGCAGGTGCTTGGATGGCGCGAGTACGTGCGGGGCGTCTACTGGACTCGCATGCCGACCCTGGCGAGCGGCAATGCGCTCGGCGCCGAGGGGACACTGCCGGGCTTCTACTGGACCGGGGAGACCGAGATGGCCTGCCTGGCCGACGCGCTGCGGCAGACCTTGCGCCTGGGCTATGCCCATCACATCCAACGGCTGATGGTCACGGGTCTGTTCGCGCTGCTGCTGGGCGTGCGACCCGACCGGGTGCACGCGTGGTACCTGGCCGTCTATGTCGACGCGGTCGAATGGGTGGAGCTGCCCAACACGCTGGGCATGAGCCAGTTCGCCGATGGCGGGCAGATGACGAGCAAGCCCTACGTCGCCAGCGGCAAGTACATCGAGCGCATGAGCAGTGGCCGACACTGCGCACGCTGCCCTTACCGTCCCGACCTGCGGACCGGCCCCGACGCCTGCCCGTTCACCACGCTGTACTGGGACTTCCTGCTGCGCCACCGAAGCCGTTTCTCGACACATCCGCGCCTGGGCGCGCAGGTGCGGCACCTGGAGCACCTGTCCGACACGGAGGTCCAGGCCGTTCGCGGCCAGGCGCGACAACTGCGCGAGCGCTGCTTCACCAGCTAGCGCGGGTGGCTGCGGCCTGGCATGGCGTCCCGGCCCAGGAGACGCCGTCTTGATCGCAGTCGGCATGATCGAAAGCACCGCGCCGCCACGGCCCGCGGCGAGTCCCCTGCCTACAATCCGCCCGCTCCGAGGCGCCCAGGAAGGCGCACGCAGAAGCAAAGATGAACGAATGGGAGGATTCTGATGTTGACACTCATCGGCCGCCGCGCGGTCGCCGTCCTGGCGCTGGCCCTGATCACCGGCTGCGCCACCAATCCCCGGGTCGCCCCGGAGAAGCTCGAGACGCGGCAAGGCGTCGTCGCCGTGAAGGTGGCCGCGCTTCAGCGGCTCGGCTTCTCCAATGGCAAATGGACCGAGCTGACCGTAGTGGAGAACACCACCGGCGCGGTCACCACCTTGCAGGACCAGACCGGCGTCGACGACCAGCATGCGATCTTCGTCATGCCGCTGCCGGCGGGCCAGTACTCGATCCGCAACCTGGGCGCGCCCGGATTCGCGGGCGGACCTTTCGGGCTTTTGCCGGCGCTGGTGCTCATGGCGATGACCTCGGACTTCCATGACACGAAGCAGACGCTGTCGGGCTTCACCGTCACCCCGGGCAGCCTGACCAACCTGGGGGTCGTGGTCGCGGCGCCGCCGGCCGCAGGCGAGAAGACGATTCAGCTGGCCACGCTCCGTGACGCTCGCGCGCTGGACGCCACGGTGGCGGACATGAACGCGTCCTGGCGCCGCCTTGTCGCCCCGCTCAAGGCCGATGCGGGCGGGCCGACGGATCCCGCCCAGTACGATCGCGCCGCCGAACTGGTGCGTACCCGCGCGACCTACCTCTCGCCGATGGACCTCACGCGCGACGGCCGACTGATCTTCGGCACCGCGCTGGGCATGATCCAGGTGCGCAGCCCCGACGGTCAGTGGTCGACCCTGTCCACCGGCAGCCTGGACACGCTGGGCTACGTGAAGGAATTGAGCGACGGCCGCATCGTGGCCGCGACGCAGAGCGGCGGCTATCACGTGTGGAATCCCACGGAGCGCAGCTGGACCTACCGGCGCGTCACCGAGGACGGTCAGATCGCCCATATCGAGCCCATGGGTGATGCGGGCTTCGCGCTGCTGGTGCGCAAGTCGTCTCAGTTGGGAACGCCGCCCGAGATCAAGCTACTCTTCGTCGACGACCTGCTGGGCGACAAGCCGGCTCGGGAGTCGGTACGTTTCAAGGACTTCCCCGCGCTGGGCCGCATGCCGGTCTTCTTCGACGGGCGGGACCTGCTCGTGGCCCTGAACCACGTCGGCATCACCCGCACCGCCGATCTGCACCGGATCGATCCCAGGACGCTGGTCGCCCGCAAGGAAGACCTGTCGACTTGGCTGATGGATCTCCGGCGACTGCCGGACGGCACTCTGCTGCGCCAGCGGATGAACGGGATGTCGGTCTTCCTCGACCGGTCGGCGGATGAGGGCAAGACCTGGAACGAGGTCGGCACGGGCGGCGGCATCGCGCCCACGCCTCGCTTCCTCGACGGTCAGCGCGGCTACGACCTGTCGCTGGTCTCCTCCGGCATGAGCACCGCCACCATCAGCCTGGTCCGGACGACGGACGGCGGCAAGAAGTGGGAGAAGGTCGGCAAGACCTTCGAGACCGGCGGAACGGGGACTCCAGCGCAGCTGATCCTGAGCGCCACCGGTCAGCCCATGGTCTTCACCGGCGCCGAACTCCTCACGACCGCGGACGAGGGCAAGACCTGGTCCGTGGAGTGGCCGCGCAAGAAAGGCGGCTGAGACCGCCTCGGCGCCCGGTCGGTGTCCTGCGCGCGGCGCAGGGCAGCCGGCGGCGTCACTCCTCGGCCACTTCGGTCCCGGCCTCCCCGCATCGGATCGCGCTGGCCCGCAAGGCCTCGAACGCCGCACAACGCCGACTCTCCGCCGGATCCTCCAGATCCGGATGGGCGACGACCTGGTACGCCTCCCGCCGCCAAGGCTTGTCCGGGATGAAGCGCCACTGCGCGTCGTCCGGCCCCAGCGCCGTGCGCCCGGCCACGCGGCGGCCATTGCCATCGAGTACCGCGATCAGCGCCTCGCCGGTTGAGCTGATTGGCGTCCGAAGATCGACGACCAGTGCATCCCGGCTGCCCGCACGCGGCGGATTCCATCGCCAAGCCTCGACGTCCAACGGCCGCGACACCGGCGTCGCCACGTGCCAGGTCTTGACGGCGGGCGCGCGGCCGGGGCGCTCGTCGAGCACCCGCAGCGACACCGTCTCGCCGACCACCAGCGCGCGGCCCGCCTCGACGCACAAGCGCTTGTCGGGCGAGGGCATCTGCGTGATCGACGTCGACACGCGCGGGGTCTTGATCAGGTCGACGACCTTCACCTTGCCGGCGGTGTCCACCGCGACCAGCGCCGGCGTGCCCGCGCCGGCGCCCTTCTCCACCGACAGCGTGATGTACGCCGTCTCGCTGCCGGGGCGTACGGCCATGTCCTCGAAGCGGAGCTTGTCCGAGCTCGTGTGCAGCGCACGCGCGATCGAGGCGGACACGTTCTTCAGGTTGAAGTACGCGGACGTTCCGGGCGCGGAGGCCGGCAGCGTGAGCGCATGCAGCCGACCGCCGCGCCAGTCGGCAACGACCAGCGTGTCGGCATCGATGAAGGTCATCGCGCCGGCCGATTTCACGACGGCAGCGGCGGCGGCGGCGGACCAGGTCGGCGTCGCCGATGCGATCAGACCCAGCGCGAGCAGAGCGGGAATCAGACGGACGGGAAAGGGCGTTCTCATGGAAGCGTCTCCGAAAGGTGATGCCGCACTGTCGGATGCGCGACCCGCCGCGCACAGTCGACGATGGGCTATCGGCGCCCTGCTCTTTCGGGTCATGTCGAGCCCAGCCCCGCCCCCTTGCCCCGTCCGGGTGATCGCCTGGGACCTGCCCCTGCTGTCCGCCACGTGACTCCGCCGTCCGGCCATCAGGGTGACACTGACGCGCACGCCCTCACCGCTCACGGAGACCGCGATGATCGAGACCTTCCAACGCCGCCTGCCCAGCGGCATCACGCTGAGCTGCCGCGCCGCCGGCGTGCCCGGCCGGCCGCTGCTCGTGTTCCTGCACGGTTTCCCGGAGGCCGCCTTCATCTGGGATGAGCTGCTCGAGCACTTCGCCGATCCCGCGCACGGCGGCTACCGCTGCGTCGCGCCCAACCTGCGCGGCTTCGAGCGCTCCAGCGCGCCGACCGAAGTCGCGGCCTACAAGCCGCAGCTGCTGGTCCAGGACATACATCAGCTCGTCGCAACCGAGAGCGCCGACGGCAAGATGGCCGCGCTGATCGCGCACGACTGGGGCGGCGCCTTCGCCTGGGGCTTCGCCAACGCGTTCCCGGCGCAGACGGGCCGGCTGGTCATCATCAACTCGCCGCATGCGGGCACGCTGTCGCGTGAGCTGCGCGAGAGCGAGACCCAGCGCGCGGCCAGCGCCTACATGAACTTCCTCGCCCGGCCCGATGCGGAAGCGCTGCTCGCCGAGGACGACTATCGACGCCTGTGGCCCTTCTTCACCAACATGAAAGCCGGCGAGGACGGCTTCGGATGGCTGACGGAGCCGCTCAAGCAGCGTTACCGCGAGGTCTGGGACGCGGGGCTGACGGGCGCCTGCAACCTCTACCGCGTCACGCCGCTGAAGCCGCCGCAGGAGGGGCAGTCCATCGACGTCATCCCGGTCCTGCCGCGCGAGCGCCTCACCGTGAACGTCCCCACGCTGGTGTTCTGGGCGCTGGACGACTCGGCGCTGCTGCCCGGCCTGCTCGACGGCCTGGAGGACTACGTCCCGGATCTGCGGGTCCGCAAGGTCCCCGGCGCGACGCACTGGATCGTGCACGAGCAGCCCGGACTGCTCGCCGAGGAGATCGGCGCCTTCCTCGGCAAGGCCTGACCCCATCGCGTGACGTCGCGCCGATTGGAGGCTCTACATCGAGGGTGCGCCGGTGCTGCGCAACGTGGCCGCTGCCGGCACGGGGACCCGCTCGCAGAGCGTCAACAACCCCTGGATCATCGGCGCCGGCTGGTGGGACACGGCCTTCGCCGACGGCTTCTACGGCTGGCTCGGCGAGCTGCGCCTGGTCGGCCGCCCGCTGCCCTCCAGCCAATGGCTCACCGCCAGCCTCAGCTGACCTCCGATTACGGCACCAGTCACCCCCTCGCCCGCTTGCGGGAGAGGGCTGGGGAAAACGACCCGGTGCTGGCGCTGGTCTCGGGCAACAACGGCCTGGGCCAAGCCGCGATCACCCCCGACCGCTACAACGTCCGTTTCACCGTCGACATCGCCCCGGGCCAAAGCCTGAGCCTGCTGAACTTCGCCTGTCTCGCCAGCCAGGACCTGGGCTCCACGCCCGCCGACGTGACCCTGGCCGAGCAGACCGGCCAATCCCTGCTGAACGCCCCGCGCCTGGAGGGCTTGAGCGCCGATCAAATCGCCTCCATCGCCAACTTCAGCGCGACGGTCCCGGAGCCTTCGAACTGGGCGCTGCTCGCGATCGGCGTGGCGGCGCTGGGCTGGCAGCGTCGCGCGGCCCGCAACGACTGAGCGGAGCCGAGCTCCCATCCTCTCCCCCGCCCTCTCCCGCAAGCGGGCGAGGGGCTTCTACGAGCGTCAGCCGTCCAGTCGCACGCTCAGCTTGTTGACGTCGTAGATCGTGGTGATCTTGCTGAAGCCTTCCACCGTGACCTTGCCGTAGCGGCCAGCCAACTGACCGGCGGTGCCGATCAGCTCCAGCGTGTCGCCGGCCTTGGGCGTGTAGCCCGAGGCGAACTTCACCGCCAGCGTCGCACCCGCCTCGATGGCGACATTGCCGGTCGCCGCGAGCTTGCCCGCGCCGCTCGCGCCGAGCTGGATCTGCAGCGTGGCCGCGGCGCGTTGGCTGAAGCGGCCGGCAACGGCCACCGGCGCGCTCGCCTTGGTGGCCAGGGTGCCGCCGCTCAGGTAGACGTCGCCCTTGCCCAGCGCGGTGGCGCTCTCGGCGCTCAGCGTACCGGCGTCGACCTGCGTGCCGCCGGCATAGCTGTTGGTACCCGACAGGCGCAGCGTGCCGCTGCCCTGCTTGGTCAGCTTGCCGGCGCCGGCGATGTCGTTGCGCCAAGCGTCGACGCTGTTGAAGCCACCCTTGGCCGCGTCCTGCACCACCACGACGTCGCCGTTGAAGGCGCCGTAGCCGTCGGCCGCCGCGAACAGGTTGACCCGGCCCCAGCCCTCGGCGTCATCCGCCAGCGGCGAGCCCGACGGCAGCGCCGTCGTCTTCAGCACGACCCGGCGCTGCGTCGCGTCCAGATACGGAAGACGCGTCTCCAGCAGCACCTCGGCACCCTTGGGGACCACCGCCGCCTTGGTCGTGTCGCCGACCGTCGGCAGGCCGAAGCGCAGACGGCGCGCGGCGTCGGCGCGCATGGCGGCCAGGTCCATGAAGCGATCGTTGGCGGTCGTGCCCGCGTGGGCATAGACATTGAGCGCTTCGGGCGTGGTCACGCCTGCGGCGGTCTGCATCACCGATTGCGCCTGCGCATAGGCGGCAGCCTTGAGGTCGCCCTTGTTGGAGCCGGTCGCGATGGCCGCGGCCACCGCGGCCTGCGCCTGGATGCGACCGCCGATCACGTCCAGCGGCGAATGCATGCCGGCCAGGATGCGGTTCTCGCCCATCTCCAGCGCGCGGGCGACCATCTCCTGATAACGCTGCGGCACCAGATAGGCCATGGCCAGCGCCTTGCGCATGCCTTCCGCGGTGTGGCCGCTGATGAAGCCGCCGTCGGTCGCGGGCGTGGTGCTACGTGCCGGCATCAGCGCCGGGACGACCACCACGCTGGAGCTCCAGCGCCACGGCCGCGCGTACTTGTAGAAGCGCTTGGCCGGCTCGGTCGAGGCGTTCTCCCCGACGTTGCCGATGAAATCCACCGCCTTGCCCAGCGTCGCATTCGTCGCGCTGCCGGTGCCGATGTCGGAGCCGCCGTCGTTGTAGAGCACGGTGGTAGCGTCCGCCGGGATGCCGGTGATGGTCGTGCTCATGCCGGAGGCGCTGCGCCAGGCGGCCGTCAGCGGACCCATGCCGTCGCTGATGCTGAAACCCTTGCCTCGGCGGTCGTCCAGATAGGCGGCCAGCGACTGCGCCTCGGTGCGCTTGGTCGTCGCGTCGATGACGTACTGGATATTGGCCGCATGGACCGCGGCGTTGAGCACTTTGCCGTCGGTCGCGTCACCGGGGATGCCGGTCCAGGTGGAGGCCACGACGGCCGGGAAGCTGCCGTTCGCGGCGGCGGTGACGCCCGCGTCCACGATGAGCGAGCTCGGCTGCCACAGCGCCAGCATGCCGTTGACGACGCGCACGCCGGCGTTCGTGTCCAGCGTCGCGTAGCGGGCGTCGCCGCGCTGGTTGGTGAAGGCGAAGTCGACGAAGGGCAGCACCTTGGTCTCGTCCTGCACCGGCGCGGAGTCCGCGCTGCCCAGGCCCTTGGGCGCGTCGGGCAGCGTGGCGACGCTGAGGTCGTCCACGTCGGAGCCGCCGCAGCCGACGAGGAAGGTGGCGGTCAGCACCCCCAACACGAGCGGACGCAGAACGAAGGGGAAGCGGGACGAGGTGGACATGGCCGGCGGTCGGGAAGGAGTCGAAAACGCGCGACTTTAGGTAGCCGATATGTCGTGGCCGTGACCTCGATCTGGAAAGCGCTCTCAGGGCGCGCTTGCAAGGGGCGTTCTCAGGGGGCGATGTCCTCGAGCGACTTGCGCTCCGCATCCACGCCGAAGCGCAGCGCGAGCCACCCGGCGCCGATGACCAGCACCGCGCCGATCGCGTAGCCGATGGCGACGGCGCCACGGTCGCCGCTGCCGATCAGCCAGCCGAAGAGCACCGGCGCGACGAAGCCCCCTGCCCCGGTCCCCACCGCATAGAACAGCGCGATGGCCATGGCGCGCATTTCCAGCGGGAAGACCTCGCTGACGGTCAGGTAGGCGGAGCTCGCCGCGGCGGAGGCGAAGAAGAACACGGCCGACCAGCACAGCGCCTGGGAGCGTGCGTCGAGCAGCCCCGCGACGAAGGCCGCGCCGGTCGCGGCCAGGCCGATGCCCGCGAGGCAGTAGGTCAGCGCGATCATGCGGCGCCGGCCGACCTTGTCGAACAGCGGTCCCAGCAGCAGCGGCCCCAGCACGTTGCCCAGCGCGAAGGGAAAGATGTAGAGCGCGACGCTGTACTCGGGCACGCCGTAGAAGCGCGTCAGCACCAGCGCATAGGTGAAGAAGATCGCGTTGTAGAAGAAGGCCTGCGCGAGCATCAGCGCGAGTGCCACGCCGCTGCGGCTGCGATAGCGGCTCAGCAGCACATGCAGCACCTCCCGCATCGTCGGCATCGAATCGCGACGCGCGTGACGCAAGCTGGGGTCGAGCGGCGGCAGCGGTCCGTGCTGGGCGGAGACCTGAGCCTCGATGTCCGCGACGATGCGCTGCGCCTCCTCGTCGCGACCGTGCAGCAGCAGCCAGCGCGGACTCTCCGGCACGTGACGCCGCACCAGCACCATCGCGAAGGCCAGCAGCGCGCCCATCGCGAAGCCCACGCGCCAGCCCTGCACGGGGCCGAAGACGGCGGGGTTCAGCAGGATCAGCGAGGACCCCGCGCCCAGCGCCGCGCCGATCCAGAAGCTGCCGTTGATGGCGAGGTTCACGCGGCCGCGCACGCGGGCGGGGATGAGCTCGTCGATGGCGGAGTTGATGGCGGCGTATTCGCCGCCGATGCCCAGCCCGGTGATGAAGCGGCAGGCGGCGAAGAAGGTGAAGCCCGGCGAGAACGCCGTGGCCAGGGTCGCGATCGCGTAGACGGCGAGCGTGACCATGAACAGCTTCTTGCGGCCGAGCTTGTCGGTCAGGCGACCGAAGATCAGCGCGCCAAGGATGGCCCCGGCCACGTACAGCGAGCCGGCCCAGCCGACCTGGACGGCCGTCAGCGCCAGCGTGTCGGGGCGCTCCAGGGCGGCGCCGACCGAGCCCACCAGCGTGACTTCCAAGCCGTCCAGCACCCAGGCGACGCCGAGCGCGAGCACCACCCGCCAGTGCCAGCGGGACCAAGGGAGCCGGTCGAGCCGGTGCGCAAGATCATGCGTGTGAGCCATCGCCGCGTGGGCGGCAATCGGCGTTCCGGCGTTCCGGCGTTCCGGCGTAACGACGCGACGACGCGACGACGCGACGACGATCAGCAACCCGGGACGCCAAGGCGACGGGCGAGCCTCAGAAAGTTGCTTCGATCCATGCCCGCATCGCGCGCCGCGGCAGCCATGGCGCCGCCGTGACGCGCGATCGCGGCGGCGATCCATTCCCGTTGGAAGCGTTCGGTGGCTTCCCGCAATCCGCTGCCGTCAAAGCCGGCAGCGTCCGTTCCCGTCGGCACCTCCGCCGCCTCATCGGGCGAGGCGGCGGACGAAGCGGCAAGGCGCTCGTCGACACGACGGGGGCCAGGCGTTGCCATCCCGGGCGCCATCGAGGCTCCGCCCGATCCGCCGTGCGCGATCCCATGCGCACCGCCGTCGGGCAAGCCGAGATGCGCCGGCTCGATCGCGACCCAGCGTCCGCCCTTCCCCGCCTCGGCCAGCGCCCGCAGTGCGGCCCGGCTGATCAGGTGCTCCAGCTCCCGCACGTTGCCGGGCCAGTCGTGCGCGAGCAGCGCCTGCGACGCCGCCGGCGACAGCCGCAGATTGCGCGCGCCGAGTCGGTGCTGGTTCTCCTCAAGAAAGCCGCCCGCCAGGGCCAGTATGTCGCGGCCCCGCTCGCGCAGCGGCGGCACCTGCAGGGGATAGACCGAGAGCCGGTGATACAGATCCGCGCGGAAGCGTCCCTTGGCGACCTCCTGCGTCAGATCGCGGTTGGTCGCCGCCAGCACCCGCACGTCGACGCGCTGCACCCGATCGCTGCCGGGGCGCTGCACATCGCCGCTCTGCAGCACTCGCAGCAGCTTGGCCTGCACCGGCAGCGGCAACTCCCCGACCTCGTCCAGCAGCAGCGTGCCGCCGTCCGCCAACTCGAACTTGCCGATGCGGTCCGCGATCGCGCCGGTGAAGGCGCCACGCTTGTGGCCGAAGAGCTCGCTGTCCGCCAGCGTCTCCGGCAAGGCCGCGCAATTGATCTGCACCAGCGGCCGATCCCGCCGCGTCGAGCGCGCATGCAGGCGCTCCGCCACCAGCTCCTTGCCGACGCCGGTCTCCCCCAGGATCAGCACCGTCAGGTCCGAGGCGGCGACCGTGTCGATCTCCTGCCGCAGCCGATTCATCGCGGTGCTGCGGCCCAGCAGCTCACGCGGCGCACCACCGGAGCGCCAGTCCCGCGCGAGGGCTTCCTGCCGCGCGCGTTGCGCCAACTGGACGATGGTCTCCTCCGCCGCGATGCCGACCTCCAGCATCTGCACCGCCGCCGCCAGCTGCGCCGGTCCGATCGCGTCGAAGGCATGCGGATCCAGCGCATCCAGGGTCAGCAAGCCCCAGATGCGGCCCTCATGCCGCAGCGGCGCGCCCATGCAGTCATGCACGGCCTCCAGCGTCTGCTGATCGGCGAGCAGCCCGTCATAGGGATCAGGCAGCCCCATGTCCGCTGAGAAACGCAGGCCGTTGCCGCTCGCCAGCAGCCGGGCCAGACGCGGATGCGCCGCTGCGGGAAAGCGTCGGCCGAGCGCCTCTTCCGCCAGGCCGTCGACCGCGACGGGCTGGAGCACCTCGCCGCGCTCCTCGGGCAGCAGCCTCAGCAGCGCCGCCGCGTCGCAGGGCACCAGACGGCGCACGGCGCCCAGCAGTTGGCGGTATCGGGATTCCGGTGTCATTTCGACCTGATGTTGTCATTCGGACTGCCGGGGATTCTCGGTCAATCCGACCTGAATCCCCGCACACCGGGGAAGAGCCCCTATGCATATCAACTACTTAGAGGCGCAACATCACGGATTCGAAGTTGGCACGAAACCTGTCTATGCAGGTCATCCCAACGACACCCCCGGAGCTCTCGTGTCCCAGTTCTCTCCCGAGACCATCGCCCTGATCAAGGCCACCGTCCCCGTGCTGCAAGCCCGTGGCGAGGACATCACCCGCCACTTCTACGGCCTGATGCTCCGCGAACACCCCGAGCTCAAGGCCTTCTTCAACGAGGCCCACCAGGCCGAGGGCACGCAGGCCCGCGCGCTCGCCGGCGCGGTGCTCGCGTATGCCAGCCACATCGACCGGCTGGAGGCGCTGGCCGGCGCGCTGCCTCGCATCATCCAGAAGCATGTCGCGCTGGGCGTGCAACCGGCGCATTACCCCATCGTCGGCCAATGCCTGCTGCGCGCGATCCGCGAGGTGTTGGGCGCCGAAGTCGCCACCGACGCCATCCTCAGCGCCTGGGGCGAGGCGTACGGCGCGCTGGCCAAGCTGCTGATCGATGCGGAGGAACTGGCCTACGCCGCCACCGCCGCGCGGCCCGGCGGCTGGCGCGGTCAGCGCGCGGTCCGCGTCGCTCGCAAGGAAGCCGAAAGCGAGCTGATCACCTCCTTCTATCTGGAGCCGGCCGACGGCCAGCCGCTGGCCGACTTCCTGCCCGGGCAATACCTGACCCTGGTGCTGGACATCGACGGCCAGACCGTGCGCCGGAATTACTCGCTGTCCGACGCGCCGGGCAAGCCCTGGTACCGCGTCAGCATCAAGCGCGAGGACGGCGGCCGCGTCTCCAACTGGATGCATGACCACGTCCAAGTCGGCGACACGGTCCGGATCCAGGCGCCGGCCGGCGAGTTCACGCTCGATGCCCAGGCCAAGCGCCCGTTGGTGCTGGTGACCGGCGGCGTCGGCATCACGCCGGCGATGGCGATGCTGGAGTCCGCCGTCGCCAGCGGCCGCCCCATCCGTTTCATCCATGCGGCCCGTCATGGCGGTGTCCACGCCTTCCGGGAGCGCGTCGACGCACTGGCCGCGGCGCATGCCAACGTCGACGCCTTCTACGTCTACGACACGCCGCGCGACGGCGACGCGCCGCATGCGGTCGGCCTGATCGGCGAGGACCTGCTGGCCAGTCAGCTGCCGGCCGACCGCGACGTCGACCTCTACCTGCTCGGCCCCAAGCCCTTCATGCGCGCGGTCTACCGCAGCGGCCGGGCGCTCGGCATCCCCGCGCGGCAGCTGCGCTACGAGTTCTTCGGCCCGGCCGAGGAACTGGTCGGCGCTTGAGCCGAGGGCGCTCGACTGGAGCGTCCTCTCCAATGCGCGCGCGGTGACGCCTTGAGGACGCGCCGCCGCCGGGTCTCCCGCTAGCATCGCCCGTCATCACAAGCAGACGGAGACCCGCATGGAATGCCTGAGCCTGACCGAAGACGCCGGCGTCGCGCACCTGGTGCTGAATCGGCCCGACGAGATGAACACGATGTCGCCCCGGCTGTGGCGCGAGCTGGAGACGGTGCTCGACGGCCTGCACCGCAGCGCGACGCTGCGGGCGCTGGTGATCTCCTCGACCGGCAAACACTTCAGCGCCGGCATGTCGCTGGACGTGTTCAAGAACGGCGGCATCCAGCTGGACGACCGCAGCGCCGAGGGCCGCGCCGCGATCGTCGACCTGCTGGCCGACATGCAGCAGGCTTTCAACCGCCTGGACGATCTGCGCGTGCCGACCATCGCCGCCATCCAGGGCGGCTGCATCGGCGGCGCGGTGGACCTGGTCGCCGCTTGCGACATCCGCTACGCCGAGGCCGCGTCCTTCTTCTGCATCCAGGAAATCAACATCGGCATGACCGCCGACCTGGGCACGCTGCAGCGCCTGCCCAAGCTGATCCCGCTGGGCGTGGTCAAGGAGCTGGCCTACACCGGCCGCCGCATGCCGGCGGCGCGGGCGCAGGCGGTGGGGCTGGTCAACGAAGTCTTCGAGTCGCAGGCCGCCTGCGTCGAAGCCGCGCTGCAATGCGCGCGCGAGATCGCGCAGAAGCCGCCGGTCGCGATCTGGGGCAGCAAGCAGGCCATCCATTACGCGCGGGATCACGGCGTCAAGGACAGCCTGCAGCAGATGGGCTGGCTGCAGGCCGCGATCTGGCAGAACAAGAACCTGATGGAGGCCTTCGCCGCCGCGCAGGCCAAGCGCCCGACCGCCTTCCCGGATCTGGCCGCGCTGAAGTTCTTCCGCGAGGCTTGAACCCGGGCCCTGCAACGCTTGCGGCCCCGAAAACAACAACGCCCGCCGATGCGCAGCGCATCGCGGGCGTCGTCCCCCGCCTTGCGGCGGGGCCGTGCAGGCAAGCCGAAGGGCTTACTTGTTGACGGCGTCCTTCAGGGCCTTGCCGGCCGTGAACTTCGCGACCTTCGAGGCCGGGATGTCCAGCGCTTCGCCGGTGGCGGGGTTCTTGCCGGTGCGGGCGGCGCGCTCGCTCACCTTGAAGGTGCCGAAGCCGACCAGGGCGATCTGGTCGCCCGAAGCCAGGGCTTCGGTGATGGTTTCCAGGGTCGCGTCCAGCGCGGCGGCGGCGACAGCACGGGTGGTGCCGGCCTTGGTGGCAATGCCTTCGATCAGTTCACTCTTGTTCATCAGTCTTCCAGTTAAAAACCAGGATCCGGGGTCACCGGGGGTCGCGATTATCAGCCACTCCAGCCCCCTTCCTGTTTGAAGTCGCAACCGAGCCCCTGTGGGCGACATGCGCCCGAATTGCAGAGATCCGCCTCGGACATTCGTCCGATACCGGCGCGCGCCCCGTTTCGCGACAGTGGAGGCCTTCCACGATCCACCACGGAGCCCCTCATGAACACCGCCCGCCGCCTTTTGATCGCCGCCACCGCGGCCTCCGCCCTCGCCGCCTCGCTGGGCGCCTCCAGCGCGGCTTTGGCCGCCGAACCGGCCAAGGCCGTCGCCCCTGCCGCCGCCCAACCCTCGGTCGTCATCGTCCACGGCGCCTTCGCCGACGGCTCGGACTGGGCCAAGGTCATCCCGCTGCTGCAGCGCGAGGGCGTGAACGTGGTCGCGGTCCAGAATCCGCTGAGCTCCCTGGCCGACGACGTCGCCGCCGCGCGCCGCGCCATCGACGACCAGCCCGGCAAGGTCGTGCTGGTCGGCCACTCCTGGGGCGGCACGGTGATCACCGAGGCCGGCACCTCGGACAAGGTCGCCTCGCTGGTCTATGTCGCGGCCTTTGCGCCGGACCAGGGCCAGTCCACCGCCGACCAGGGCAAGGGCTTCCCGACGCCGCCCGGGCTGACCCACCTGAAGGCCGACGCGCAGGGCTTCCTGCGCCTGACCGACGTCGGCATGCGCGAGCACTTCGCCCAGGACCTGCCGGCCGCGACCACCGCCGTGATGGCCGCGACCCAGGGCCCCATCCAGGCCAAGGCCTTCGAGCAGCCGGTGTCCGCCGCGGCCTGGAAGACCAAGCCCTCCTGGTACGTGCTGAGCAAGGCCGATCACATGATCCTGCCAGTGCAGCAGGCCGCCATGTCCAAGCGCATCGGCGCCAAGGTCACCGAGCTGGACAGCAGCCACGTGCCGCAGCAGTCGCAACCGGCCGCCGTGGCCGCGGTGATCCTGGACGCGGTGCGTCAATCGAAGTAAGGTCCGCGCCGCATGCGGGCGCCGGCAGCGGTCGGCGCCCGCGTGAGCTTCGCGACCTGCTTCCTGACCGCGCCGATGCCCGTCGATCCGCCTCCCGTTCCTCTTCACCAGCCCCTTTCCTCGCCCGAGCCCTCGCCCCCTCTCTCGCCGGTGACCCGATCCGTCGATGCGGGCGACCTGGTGCCCGTGCTCGACGCCATCCGCGCGCTCGCCTTCGTCGGCGATCTCAGCATGGGCCAGCCGGTCGACCATTCGACCCGCACGGCCTGGCTGGCCGCCCGCATCGCCGAAGCCGCCGGGCGCGCCGCCGCGCTGAGCGATGCCGACATCAACGAGGCGACCGATGCGGCCTTGTGCGTCGCGCTACTGCGCTGGTCGGGCTGCACGGCCAACGCGCCGGAATTCTCGACCCTGCTCGGCGACGACGTCGGCGGCCGCGACGCGATGCTCACCACCGCGTCGGCCGCCGAAGCCGCGGCCTTCGCGGCCGGCGTCGGCGAGATGGCGCGCATTCACTGCGAGGTCGCCGGCGAGATCGGCCACATGCTGGGCCTGCCCGCCGGCGTCGAGCGCGCGCTGCGCCATGTCTTCGAGAACTGGAACGGACAGGGCACGCCGGCCGGTCTGCGCGGCGACGAAGTGCCCCAGGCTGTCTATCACGTCGCACTGGCAGGCGATCTGGAGATCTTCTCCCGCGCCCATGGGCTGCCCGCCGCGCTGCGTCAGATCGCCGAACGGGCCGACGCCAAGTATCCGCGCGCCCTGGTGGCGCTCGTCACCGCGCAAGCGTCCATCTGGCTCGCCGCGCTGGACGACGGCGCCCACGAGCGCGACGCGCCGCGCGTCGCCATGGGCGAGACGCCGCTGGCGCTGGTCGCCGACGTGATTGACCTCAAGCTGCCGTGGATGACCGGTCTGTCACGCCGCGTCGCCGATGCGGCCCGCGACGCCGGCGCAGCGCTGGGGCTGAGCACCGAGGAGCAGGCGCGCCTGCATCGCGCGGGTCTGTTGCACGGCATCGGGCGCGCGTCGGTGCCCAATGCGCTCTGGAACGAGGGACGTCGCCTGGGTGAGGCCGATCGCGAGCGACTGCGCCTGATGCCGTACTGGACCGGGCGCGCGGCGCGCCGACTCGTCGCGCTGACCGAGGAAGCGGAGCTCGCGTCCTACGTCGACGAACGGATCGATGGCTCGGGCGCTTTCCGCGGCGTGGCGGGCGCGGCGATCCCGATGTCGGCGCGCGTGCTGGCGGCCTCGGCCTGCTGGGTGCATGCGAGGACCGCGCGGCCGGGCCATCCGGCGCTCGATCTCGCTTCGGCGCGAGAGGCGCTGCGCGCCGAGGCGGCGGCAGGAAAGCTCGATGCCGCGGCAGTCGAGGCGCTGTGCGGCGCGGGATCGATCCCGGGCCCGAAGCCTGCGCAGGGCGCGGGAAGCGCCGCGGGGCTGGAGCCGATCGCGCTGTCCGCGCGCGAGGCCGAGGTGCTGGCCCGCATCGCCGTGGGCGACAGCAACAAGGAAGCCGCGCGGGAGCTCGGCATCAGCCCGAGCACCGTGCGCACGCATCTCGAAAGCGCCTTCCGCAAGCTGGGCTGCAGCACGCGCGCGGCCGCGACGCTCAAGGCGATGACGCTGGGCCTGCTGGCCGTGTAGCGGGCAAAAAGAAAGGCCCCGGTCTCACGACCAGGGCCAAAGATTCGTCCGCCTGCAGAGGGAGAAAGGCGGACCATGCGAGAGAGAGAAGCATGAACAGCGGAGCTCGAATTCCGCTGTCAGGAACGTACTGTACGGATCGGTTCCGGCCCTGGCACGAGGGCGACGACGCATCGTCGCGGGAGCTTTCTCCGCATCCGGCCGTCGGGCGATGCCCTACGCGCCCGGTGCCCGCGTGCCGCCGAGCGCGCGGCTCGCGCTGAGGGCCATGAACAGCGCGAACACGACCACGCTGGCCAGTCCCCAGGTCAGCGACGAGTGCTCCGCGACCATGCCGATCAGCGGCGGTCCGGCCATCATCCCGAGGTAGCCCAGCGAGGACACCGCCGCGATGCCGTGCGCCGCGCTGACGCCGGGTACCTTGGCCGCGGCGCTGAACAGCACCGGCACGACGTTGGACAGGCCCAGGCCGACCAGCGCGAAGCCCAGCAAACCGGCCTGCTCGAACGGGACCAGCAGCGCCAGCGCCATGCCGACCGCCGCGAGCAGGCCGCTGGCCGTCATCAGCGGGATGGGCGCGACGCGCGCCCTCACCCAGTCGCCGCCGAAACGGCCCAGCGCCATCGCCAGGCTGAAGCTCGCGTAGCCCAGCGCCGAGACGCTGGCCGTGCTGCCGCGCTCCTGCTTCATGAAGAGCACGCTCCAGTCGTACATCGCGCCCTCGGCGATCAGGCCCAGCGCGGCCAGCGTGCCGATCAGCGCGAGCACGCCGCGCGGCAGGCTCATCGGTTGTTTCTCCTCGCTGCCGGCGCGCATCTTCAGCATGGCGGCACAGGCGCCCAGCACCATCAGCACGGCGACGCCCAGGGCCACCAGCAGATGCGTGGCCGGCGTCCAGCCCAGCAGCGGCAAGGCGCTGCCCACGCCCGCGCCGATCATGCCGCCCAGGCTGAACATCGCGTGGAAGCCGCTCATCAGGGGACGGGCGGACAGGTGCTCGATCTCGGTGGCCTCGGCGTTGATGGCGACATCGAAGAGGCTGGCGGTCGCGCCGAACAGCGCCAGGATGAGAACCAGACCCAGATAGACGCCTGGCGTCAGCAGCAACGAGACGGCACCGGCGCAGCACAGCCCCATCGCACCGGCCACCAGCCGCGGGCCGAAGCGTGCGATGACGCGCCCGGCCTGGCTCAAGGCGATCAGCGCGCCGACGCCCGAGGCCAGCATCGCGATGGCCAAGGCTTGCTCACCGATGCCGTAATGGGCTTTCACCGTGGGCACATGCACGCCCCACGTCGCGAAAAGCGCCCCCGCGACGAAGAACTGGATGCGCAAGGCCCAGGCGGCCGAGTTCAGGCGGCGCGGAGTCAGGGCTTCGAGAGCGGCAGGGGATGCGGCGTTGGAGGGGGTGGTGGCGGGCATCGTCGACACGGCGTGAAGGCCCCGTGACTGTAGGCGCCGCACTGCGCGCACGGCGGTCGCACGAACCGCCAGTCGCCCGCGACGCTGACAAGGTTGTCAAACGGTATCCGCTTCCGAGCGAACTGCTACATGCCCAGTCCTGTCGTCGGTACTTTCCGCAGGCCGGCCTGTCATTGTTGATTGCAGGCGTCAGCATCGATAACAAGCTGTTTCAGAGAGAGGCACACCCTCGAGAGGACGCCCATACTCCGCGCCGCAAGACCTGACCCCCACTCCGGGGACAGGCCACTCTCTCCGCACACCATGTCCGACAAGTCCTCGATCCCGGCGAATGCCCGTCCCGCCACGCTCCATGCCGACACGCTGATCGCGCCCGCGCCGCCCGATGCGGATCGGCGTCGGCTGCTCGCCCTCGCGGGAGCGGGGGCGCTTTCCGCGACCTTGGCCGCTTGCGGTGGCGGCGGCGGCGCGGCGTCGCCCTCCTCTCCCGCGGCGGGACCCGCTCCCAGTCCCGCACCGGGCCCGGCTCCCGCCCCCTCGCCCGCTCCGGCCCCCAGCACGGCGAAGCGCGGCATCGCCTACGACCTGCGCGATGCCGCCGACTTCAGCGCGCTCGCGGGGCCGGTGGGCTGGTGGTTCAACTGGGCGCTGGATCCCGCGACGACGGTGCGCGCCGATCCGACGATCGCCGGGTCGATGTCGCACGTGCCGATGCTATGGAACTTCAGCTTCGACATCGCCCAGGTCGTGGCGGCGCTGAAGGCGCGTCCGGCGGTGACCTCCCTGCTGGTGCTCAACGAGCCCAACCTCACCGATCAGGCCAACATCGATCCGGCGAGCGCCGCCGCCCAATGGCCGCGCTACGAGGAGGTCGCGCGTCAGACCGGCGTGAAGCTGGTCGGTCCACAGATCACCTGGGGCACGATGGCCGGCTACGCCGATCCGGTCGTGTGGACGGACGCCTTCATCGCCGCTTATCGCGCCGCCAACGGCGGGCGCGATCCTCAAATCGACGCGCTGGGCTTCCACTGGTACGACTACGGGCTGGGCGATCAGCTGGACAGGCTCAAGAAATACGGCAAGCCCTTCTGGGTCACCGAGATGGCCAACTGGCATTCGCAAAACGACGGCGCGCAGATCGACACCGCCGCCAAGCAGAAGGCACAGATGGCCGAGATGGTCGCCCTTTGCGAGGGCCGGGCCGACGTGCTGCGCTATGCCTGGTTCACCGGTCGGCTCAACCCGGATCCGCACTTCAGCGGCCTGCTGGCGGGCACAGGCACGCTGACCGAGGCCGGCGTCCAGTACAAGGCGCTGCCAGCCGCCTGATCCCCCGGGCAGGCGGTCACCGTGGCGGCCTTGGAGACGCCCCCGGAGGCGGCGGGCATCGCGTTTGCTGGTTGAGGGCACCACCCACTTCACGGAGTGCCTTCATGAACCTCAAGACTTCCTCGCGCGGCCGCGCCCTGCCGGTCCTTTCCGCCCTCGTGCTGGCCGTCGGCGCCTTGAGCGCCGGCATCGCCTCGGCGCAGGCCAACATGCCCGCGGCCTCGCCCGCTTCCGAAGCCAAGGTCGCCCACGCCGACAGCAGCTTCCTGAAGAACGCCGCCGAGGCGAACTTCGCGGAGATCAACGCCGCCAACACCGCCCTCCAGAAGGGCGTCAGCGCCGACGTCAAGTCCTTCGCGCAGAAGATGCTGGACGACCACAAGAAGGCCGATTCCGACCTGCAGACGCTGGCGGCCTCCAAGGGCGTCAAGCTGCCGACCGACGCGTCCATGGTCCAGAAGGGCAAGCAGAAGCTGCTGGAGCAACGCGACGGCACCAGCTTCGACCACCATTACGCCGAGAACCAGGTCAACGCCCACAAGGATGCGGTCAAGCTGTTCACCAAGGCGTCCACCGATTCCAAGGACGCGGACGTGAAGGCCTGGGCCGCCAAGACCCTGCCCACCTTGCAGCACCATTTGCAGGAGGCGCAGGCGCTGGAAAAGGCCACCAAGGCCGCCGACAAGAAGAAGTGATGACGCGTTGATCACTCTTCGATGACGCCGTGATCACGCGTTGACCGCGACCGATGCGCGGTGCGGCGGGGCCCTTGGGCCCCGCTCGTCATTCAGCGTTCAGCGTTTCAACGCAGCGCGGCCAGCAGCGCCGCCTGCACCGCCCGCAGTTGGCGGTCGCGCTCCGCGCCAGTCTCTGGGGCGGCGCCGGCCGCCAGCCCGTCGAACACGGGGACCGAGGTGGCCTCCGCCAGTTGCCGAACCAGTGCGGGCGCGAGGCCTTGGCACTCGATCGCGCCGTAAAGCCGCCCCAGCAAGCGCCCCACACCGTCCATCGCGACGTCGCCCGTGATCCGAGCCGGATCGAGCACCGTGACCTGCGCGCCGAGATCCTCCGCGGCCTCGCGGAACAGTGCCGCCGCGGGCGCCTGCGCCTGAGCGCATACCAGCCCCAGCGACATGCCGCGCAGCGGCGCCGACCGCGGCCTGGACGCAGGCACCGGCGAGATGGCCATGCGCATGTCCAAGGACAGGTCCGAGGGCGACCCCTGCGGCTGGGGCGGCGGTACCGGCGGGAACTTCTGTTGGGGCATCGGCGATGGGGCGGCGGTCATCTGGATGGGGTGTCCACGTGATCGTGGGCGGGTGCTCAGGAGGGGAAGCCAAGGTCGCGTGGCGGCGGGCAGCGCGACGAGCGCCGCAGACTAGCCCCTTGGCGTCGCCGCTGCTTGATCGATGTCAACGCCCGGATCGGGGCCGACGCCCGTTGCGTCTCGAACCGTGCAAGCACGGCAAGCCGTTACTGAACCGTCACCAAGGGTTCACCGACTGTTGCCGAACGATGTCAAGGATTGGCGCTGCATTAGCTGGCGCTTCCTAGGATTCGATCAACCTTTCAACGAAGAGACCCATCATGCACAGCGCCATCGCCTCCGCCCCGGTTTCCGCCGATCTGCCCCGCGATCGACTGCGCAATGCCCCGGCCCCTCGGGCCCGCATTGCCGCCGTCCCGGCAGGCGCGCTGTCCGCCAAGCCCAGCGTCCAACGTCCGACGGACGTTCCCGGCCTGATCGCCCCGGACCTGCTGCACATCGGCCCCGCACTGGTGAACGACACCCCCTCGAGCTACAGCCGCGGCACCGCGCCCCGTGATCCGCAGCAGCGCATGCTCGAAGTGATGCGCATCATCCGCGACCTGGTCCAGCCCTCGGCCAAGGTCGTGCGCGCCGGCGACGTGATCTTCCGCGCTTCCCAGCCCTTCAACACCGTCTATCTGATCAACGCCGGCGCCTTCAAGCTGGTCAGCCGCAGCCTCGACGGCCGCGAGCAGATCGTCAGCCTGAAGTTCCGCGGCGACTGGCTGGGCTTCAGCGGCATCGGCAACGGCCGTCACCCCTGCGACGCCGTGGCGATGGACACCGGCAACGTCTCGGTCATCCCCTATGACACGCTGACCGCCGCCTGCGCGCGCCATCCCGAACTGATGGCCGTGGTCCACGAGGCGATGAGCGCCGAGATCATCCATGAGCGCCAGTCGCTGATGTCGGTCTGCACGCTGGCCTCGCTGGCCCGTGTCGCCGCATTCCTGTGCAGCTGGGCCCGCAGCATGAACCAGCGCGGCCTGCGCGCCGACGAGCTGACCCTGCGCATGACCCGCGCCGACCTGGGCAACTATCTGGGCATGACGCTGGAAACCGTCAGCCGCTGCCTGTCCAAGCTCAGTCGCCTGGGCCTGATCCGCTTCGGCGAGCGCGGCCGCCGTCAGATCTCCATCCCCAGCCTGTCGCAGCTGGAGGACTTCGTGATCGGCGGCTCGATGTCGGACGACGAGCGCATCTCCGTCCAGTGAGCGGGCGTCGAGCGCGTCAGCGCGCGAGCACTCGCCCGATCGCGGCCGCGAGATCCGCCCGCGTGTAAGGCTTGGGCAGCAGCTCCCAGCCCAGCGCGGCCTCCGGACCGCTGGACAGCAACTCCACCGAGAAGCCGGACATCAGCAACACCGCGATCTCCGGCCACGCGCCATGCACGCGCGATGCCAGTTCCGTGCCGCGCATGCCCGCGCCCAGCGCGATGTCGCTCAGCAGCAGATGCGGCAGCGGATCGCGCTCGGCATGGTCAGCGCCGGCCGCGAGGTCCTCGAGGTAGCGCATCGCTTCCTCGCCGCTCGCGCAGGCCACGACCACGCAGCGCAGGTCCGACAGGAAGCGCCGCGCGACCGCCCGCACTTCCGCGTCATCCTCGACCAGCAACACCCGCAGTCCGGCTGTGAGCACGTCGGCCTGCGGCTCGACCGGCTCCGCGACCGCGGGCGCGCGCGGCGGCTGCGGCAGCACCAGCGTCAGCGTCGTGCCGCGTCCCGCCGTGCTGTCAATGCCGACCGCACCGCTCGACTGCCGCGCGAAACCGTAAACGGTGCTCAATCCCAGGCCCGTGCCGCGGCCGGCCTGCTTGGTCGTGAAGAAGGGCTCGAAGGCGCGCTCCTTGACCTCCTCCGGCATGCCGCTGCCGCTGTCGCTGATGGCGATGCGCACGTAGCGCGTCCCGCCTGAGGGCATCGGCTCGACGTCGTTCGGACCGCCCTCCTCCAGCTCCCGCAACAGCTCGGGTGGAATCGCCGCCAGCGGCGCCGCCTCGAAGACCAGCGTGCCGCCGTCGGGCATGGCGTCGCGCGCGTTGATCGCGATGTTGAGCAGCGCCGATTCCAGTTGAGCCGGATCCGCGAGCACGTCCGGACAGTCGGCGGCGACCTCGATGCGGATGCGGATGCGCTGGTCCAGCGTGCGCCGGAGCATGTCCGCGAGCGACCGGATCATCGCGCCCACATCGACGCTGGCCGGCTGCAGCATCTGCCGGCGCGAGAACGCCAGCAGTTTGCCCGTCAGCTCCGCGCCGCGTCGCGAGGCCCGCGTCGCCGCCGCCACGAGTTGCGGCGCGAAGCCGTCCTCGGTCACCGCCGGCAGATCCGCCAACACCTGCAAGTTGCCCTGGATGACGGTGAGCAGGTTGTTGAAGTCGTGCGCGATGCCGCCGGTCAGTTGGCCGACGGTCTCCAGGCGCTGCGAGTGATGCAGCGCCTCTTCCGTCTGCGCGCGCTGCAGGCAGGTGCCGAGCAGATTCGCGACCGACTCCAGGAAACGCAGCTCCGCATCGCCGAAGCGCCGCGCCTGACGCGAGCGCACGGCCAGCGTGCCCACCGGGCGGCCGCGGTCAGACAGCGGCACCGCCAGCGCGGACACCAGCCCGGCCTGGCGGTAGGACTCGGGCACGGCGAAGCGGGTCTCGGTGGCGTAGTCCTCGACCACGACCGGCCCCCCCTGCGCGAGCACGAAGCCCTGCGGCGTGTCGGGCCGGGTCGGCACCAACATCCCCACCGGCTCCTCGTCCAGCAGACCGACGCCGCCGACCACGCGCAGCGCGGTGCGGCCGGGCTCGATCAGGAAGACGATGGCGAGATCCGCCTCCAGCGCCTGGGCGGCGAGGGAGGGCACCTGCCGCAGCACCTCCTGCGGGTCCAGCGAGTCGACCGCGATGCGGCCCAACTGGGCCAGATGCTCGCTGTAGCGGGCGCGTTGCAGCGCTTGGCGCACGCGCGGGTACTCCGCCACGCCGCGGATCGACGCCATCACGTAGGGCAGCCCCAACGGCTGCAGCGGGCTGAGCGCGATCTCCACCATGGTCTCGGAACCGTCCTTGCGACGCGCCACCAGGTCCATCGTCGTGCCGCCCATGGGGCGCGAGCGCGGCGCCTTGCCGTAAGCCTCGCGGTACTCGGCGTGACGGGGCCGGATGCTGTCCGGCACCAGCATCTCGATGGACGAGCCGACCAGCTCGTCGGGCGAATAGCCGAGCAGCGTCTCCGCCGTCGGATTCGCGAGCCGGATCACGCCGGCGTCGTCGACGAGGACCAGTCCATCGGGCGATGCCGCGAACAGCGCGCGGAAGATCGCGGATTCCGAGATGCCCGCAGGCCAGTCCGGCGTGCTCATGGCGTGCTCATGCTGATGTTCATGCTCGTCGCGCGCGATCAAGCCGAGAGGGTCGAGGTGACCCTCGGCGCGAACAGGTAGCCGGCGCCGCGCACGGACTTGATCCAATGGCCCTCCCCCTGCTCCGCGCCGAGCTTGCGACGCAGCCGCCCCACCTGCACGTCGATCGTGCGGTCGAAGGGCGCCGATTCCCGACCCCGGGTCTGCTCCAGCAAGAAGTCGCGCGACAGTACGCGCCCGGGATGCAGCAGGAAGGTGTGCAGCAGATCGAACTCGCCGGTCGTCAGCGCGACCTCCGCGCCATCGGGTCCGATCACGCTGCGCGCCGAGACGTCCACCGTCCAGCCCTCGAAGTGCAGGCACTCGCGTCCGGCCGAGAGATCGTGGACCCGCTCGACCGGGGCCGCCGCCGGCGCGCTCACAGGAGCCGCGACGGGCGCCGACGCCGCCGCGCCCGCTTCGGGCGCCATGCGCCGCAGCACGGCCTTCACCCGGGCGACGAGTTCGCGCAGGTCGAAGGGCTTGGTGACGTAATCGTCCGCGCCGACTTCCAGGCCGACGACCTTGTCGACCGCGTCGCCGCGCCCGGTCACGATGACCAGGCCGCAGCGCCAGTGCTCACGCAACTGGCGGGCGATGACGAAGCCGTCCTCGCCGGGAAGCCCCAGATCCAGCAACACCAGGTCCGGCGTGTCGGCCGCCATCAGCTCCATCAACGCGCGGCCGCTGTGCAGCTGCGTCGTGCGGAAACCGTGCGAGCCCAGATAACCCGCCAGCAGCAGCGTGATGTCGGGCTCGTCGTCCAGGATCGCGATGTGCGAGGGAACGGGCGCGGTCGTGAGGGGGCCTGGCGTTGCATTCATCGGGGCCAGATTCTAGGGAATGAATCGGCGCGGAACGGCTCCGAGGCCGGGTCACGGGCGGCCGACGGTCAGGCGCTCCAGCGTGCGCGCGAGCTGCTCCAGATCGATGGGCTTGACCATGTGCTCGTCGAAGCCGCTGGACAGGGCCTTGGCGCGATCCGAGGCCTGGCCGTAGCCGGTCAGCGCGATCAGCCGGGGCGCTTGCGGGCCCAGCTCGCGCCGGATGAGCGCGGCCAGCTCATAGCCGTCGATCACCGGCATGCCGATGTCGAGCACCGCCGCGTCGAACGGCGTGGCGCGCACGCGGTCCAGCGCCTCCTGTGGCAGCGTCGTCGTGACCACGTCGTAGCCGGAGTAGCGCAGGGCCAGGCCCAGCGTCTCGGCCGCATCGCGGTTGTCGTCGACCACCAGCACCCGGCCTTGCGCCGGCGGCAGCGTGTCCAGCGCCGGCACCGTCACATCGGGCACCGGGGGGACGAACGCCAGTTCCGCCGGCAGCGTGATTCGGAAGCGCGCGCCCTGCCCCGGCCCGGCGCTGTGCACCGCCACCTGCCCGTGGTGCATCTCCACCAGCTGCTTGACGATGGCCAGGCCGATGCCTAGCCCGCCCTTGGACCGCTCCAGCGTCGTCGAGCCCTGCTCGAACAGCTCGAACACGCGCGGCAGCATCTCCGCGTCGATGCCCGCGCCGTTGTCCTCGACGTCGATCACCAGCGCCTGCCCCTCGGCCTGCGCGCAGACCCGGATCTCGCCGTTCGTCGGCGTGTACTTGGCCGCGTTGCTCAGCAGGTTGACCACGACCTGGCGCAGCCGCGCCTGATCGCCCACCAGCCGCAGCTCCGGTCCGACGTCGCAATGCACCTGCAGCAGGTGATTTCGCTCCTCCAGCAGCGGGCTGACGCTCTCGATCGCCTCGGTCAGCAGCCCATGGACGTCGACCGGCTCGCGCGACAGCTCGATCTTGCCGCGCGTGATGCGGGTGATGTCCAGCAGGTCGTCGACCAGCTTGGAGAGATGGCCGACCTGGCGCTCGATGATTTCGTGCTCGCGCGAGAGGCCGCCGGTCTGCAGCCGGATCAGGTGCAAGGCGGTCGAGATCGGCGCCAGCGGATTGCGCAGCTCGTGACCGAGCATGGCCAGGAACTCGTCCTTGGCGCTGGCGGCGCGCTCGCGCTCATGATCCAGGCGCGCGGCGTGCAGTCCCGTCGCGGCCAGCGTCGCCGCGGCGCGCATGAAGGCGCTCTGATGCTGCGAAGGGAAATCCGGCCGCGACGAACCGAACCACAGGCTGCCCGCCCGCCCCGCCGGTCCCAGACGCAGGCGCACCACGCGCAGCGTGCCCATCGGCGACTCGAGCGAGATGGCCGAATCAGCCGAATCGGCCGAATCGGCCGAATCCGTCATCTGGCTGCAGTTCTGAATGAAGTCCCCCCAGGCCTCGTGGCCGATGCGTACTCCACCCAAGTGCAGCAGCACGCTGGGCATCGCATCGGGCACCAGCGGCGCCTCCACCAGGCACACGGCCGAGCCGACCACGCGGTTCACCGCCTCGGTGGTGAGCTGCAGCACGGTCGCGGCATCGCGCCCGACCCACAGCGCGGGCAAGGCCATCAGGCCCATCAGATCGCGCAGGGCCTGATCGGCGGCGGAAGACTCTCGTTCACGGGACATCGTCGATAGCATGGCCGACCGTCCGACTCGTCGACGGCGCCATGGAGAAGCTGGGGAATGAGGCGGGAATGTTAGCCTCGACCTCGTCGCGCAGCCTGCCCCCCGCAGGGGCGAGTGCGCTCCCCATCCCACCCGGAGTAGCCTCATGGAACCCACCGTCCACCCCTTCGCCGAGCTTTTCGCCCAACTGGGCCTGCCATCCTCCGAATCCGAGATCCGCGATTTCATTCAACGCCATCGGCCGCTGGCCGGCGATGTGAACGTCGCCGACGCGCCCTTCTGGACGCCCGGCCAGTCCCGCGCCCTGCGTGACATGTTGCTGCAGGACGCCGACTGGGCGGAGGTGGTCGACCAGCTCAACCTGGCGCTCCATTGACGGCTCGCGCCGCGGCGCGCACCACATCTCTTGATCGGCGCGCGCCGGCGGGCAAGGACGCGGGCACTCGGCCTGGCACCCGGTCTGTCTCACGATCGATGCCATTCTGAATTCCAGGGCCTGGCCTCATGGGCGCCGAGATATTCGCGATTCGAATCGCAAATATCTCGCCAAGCATCCTCGCCAATTCTTCGAAAAACTGCTTTGCGCGCGACACGCACGCTCACATGCAGCAGAACCGATAATCGACAATCCCGCGCCCGGGCGGGATGGTCGAGAGAATTCCTGGAATCGAAAATCAAACGAAAGACTGCAAGAATGAGTTATTAGGGCTTCAAAACCTGCATAGGTTTGTCACCCTATAGCTCACAAAAGTCTGTGGTTCAACTCGCTAGCCGGTGCCGTTCGCCCGCATGGACCTCGCAAGCGGCGGCACACGCCTCGCAGGCCTGGGCGCAACGGCGGCAATGCGCGTGCTGGTGCTGGGCGCACTCCCTCGCGCAGGCCCGGCAAATATGGGCGCACAGGGCGCAGAAATCGCCGTGATGCGGCGATTCACTGGAAAGCGCGCTGATGGTCGCTTCGCAAATGGCGGCGCAATCCAGGTCGATGAGCGCGCAGGCCTCCAGCGTGCGGTCACCCGAGCGGATGCAGGCGTTCGCGCAGTGTCGCGTCGCCAGCAGGGCCTGGGCGCAGGCGGTCAGACAGGGCTCGAGATCTTCTTGGGCAGACATGGGAACTCCTTCGAGTGATGGGGACGTAGGCCTGAACGAGGCAACCGCCGTGCCCCGTAACTAGCAAATGCTTGCTAGTTAACCCCCACAAATCAACCATCAAACACCACCAACTTGAAATAGCTAGCAAAAACGTGCGCTTGTCGATCCAGGGAGCACGAAACGAAACTGAGCACGAAGCGAAACCTAACAAGGGAGTTTCTCGTGTTCACCTTCCCGACGCCCCTATTCGGACACCACGCGTATTCCGGCAAGAACAATTGCCGTCATTACTGCGCGGCGGCAGTAATGCTTTTCTGCCTGCCGATACAGGCGCAGACCGAGTCCGGCGTTGCCGCGGAGTTTGCGGCGGACACCGCCGCCTCGCAGCCGGCGTCGTACGCCGCCACGCAGAACGCTGGGCAGGTGTCCGCCACGGCGCTGGCCGAGACCGCCGCCTGGGGCCTCCGGATGAGCGAATTCCTGCGCACCGCCGTGGCCGAGGACCCTTCCATCGAGCGCGCCCGCGCCGCGATCGCCGCCGCTGAAGGCGGCGTCACCGCCGCCAAGTGGCAGTTTGGCCCCTCCCCCAGCTTCTCCCGCGAGCTGGCCGCCGGCAGCAGCCGCTACGTCAATGTGCTGCGTATCACCCAGCCGCTCTACACCGGCGGCCTGCTCACGGCCAACCTCAGCGCCGCCAGGACCACGCTGCGCAGCAGCGAGCAAGAACTGGTCGGCGCCCAGCGCCAGCTGCGCCTGCGCATCGTCTCGACCTGGGCCGACTGGGCCAAGTCGCGCGGACGCGTGGACAGCCTGATCGAGCTGCGTGACATCCACCAGGACTTGCTGGACATGATCCGGCGCCGCAATCAAGCCGGCGTGGCGACCAACTCCGACGCCGCGCTGGCCGCCTCGCGCTTGAGCGCTGTGAACGCCGAACTCGCCCAGGCTCGGCTGGAGGAAGGTCTGCACCGCGACCTGTTGCAGCGCCTGTCGCGCCGCCCGGTGGACGACTCGCTGCGCGATCTGCTCGATGGCGCCATGCCCGAGGCGCCCGAACTCCGCCAGATCCTCGACCGTATCCAGACCTCGCCCGAAATGCTGATGGCCCGCGCCAACGTCGATCTCGCGCGAGACGAGCTCGCCCGGACCAAGGCCTCGCTGATGCCGACGGTCAGCCTGCGACTCGACAGCCAGAGCGGCGCCTACAGCGACCACCGCGTCGGCCTGGTCATCCAGGCTGGCTTGAACGGCGGACTCGGCGCGTTGGCCGGGGTCAACGCGGCGCGCTCCCGCATTGCCGCGGCCGAGGCCGGCGTGGCAGCCACCGAGCAAGAGCAGTTCTCCAACTACCAGCTCGAGTACACGCGCTATTCGGCCGCCGTGTCCGCGCAGCGCAACGCGCGGCTCACCGCATCGACCAGCGAGGAGGTCCTCGCGTCTTATCGCCGGCAGTTCGACGCCGGCAAGCGCGCCTGGCTGGACCTGCTGAACATGGTTCGCGAGAACTACGGTACCCGCCAGTCGCTGCGCGAAGGCGCGATCGACGAACGCGCAGGCCTGTACCGCCTGAACGTCCTGCTCGGCGACGCCGGTCGCGACTGACCTGACCCCGCGCCCCGCAGGGCGCGTCCGCACAACACCCCACTTCGAGAGCCCGCACCATGAAATGGCCCTTCTCCAAGCGCCCGAGCGGCGCGACGCCGCCCGCCTCCGATGCGCTCGCAATCGTCCTCACCCACTGGCTGCGCCTGAAGGGCCACCCGGTGCCCATCGAGCTCGTCCGTCAGCGTCTGTCGACCAGTCCCGTTCCGGCGGACCTGAGCGGCGCCCGTCAATTGGCGCAGGCGCTGGACGAGCGCACCCGTTTCGTGAGGCTGGACGGCCCGCAGGTGGCCGCGCTTCCCTTGCTGTGCCATCACCCGGAGCACGGCTGGCAAGTCGTCACGGCGGTGGACGCCCACGGCCTGTGGTCCTGCACCGGCGCCGATCAGACCCGGCGCGCTCTGGTGCTGGACGGCGTCACGTGTCTGCACGCCGTCGCCGACGGCAGCCTCCAGGCCACCGAGTCTCGCAGCGCCCTGACCATGATGGTGAGCCATCTGCGCGGGCAATGGCCGGTGTTCATCGAAGCGGCAGGCTTGTCCCTGGTGCTGTCCCTGGTCGGCATCACGATCTCGTTCTACACGATGCAGGTCTACGACCGCGTCATCCCGAACCAGGGCTATCAGACGCTGTGGGTGCTGACCCTCGGCGTCGGGCTCGCCGTGCTGATCGAGTTCCTGCTCAAGCTGGCCCGCGCCTCGCTGCTCGAGCCTCGCCTGAAGCGGCTGGACATCGACATCTCCAAGGCCCTGATGGCGCGGCTGAACGCGGTGCGACTGGACCAGCGGCCCGGCTCCGTCGGTACCCTGGCCTCCCAGGTGCAGAGCTTCGAATCCATCCGCGGCATCCTCTCCGCCAGCACCCTGTTCCTGCTTTTCGACATGCCGATGGCGCTGCTGTTCGCGCTGGTGATCGGTCTGGTCGGCGGCTTCTGGATGGCGCTGCCCGCCATCGTGCTGTTCGGCGTCACGCTGGGCACCGGGTTGCTGCGCGCCCGCCGCATTGCCCGGCTGACGGCCAGCAACCAGGCGGGCGCCAACGCCAAAACCGGCTTGCTGGTCGAGACCATCGAGGGCACCGAGGCCATCAAGGGCCTGGGGGCCGGCTGGCGCTTCGAGGCGCGCTGGGCCGCCCTGTCGGAAGTCAACGCCACGCAAAGCCTAGCCCTCAAGCATGAGACCGACGCCACCGGCTACATCGCCGCCGCGCTGCAGCAGGTGAGCTATGTCTCGCTGATCTGCATCGGCGCCGCCCTGGCCATCGACGGCCACCTGACGCAGGGCGCGATCGTCGCCTGCTCCATACTGTCAGGCCGCGTGCTGTCGCCGCTCGCGTCCATCCCGTCGCTGATGGTGCAGATCGGCAGCGCCCGCGCGTCGATGAAGGCCCTGGACGCCATCTTCAAGCTGGAGACCGAGAACGAAGCCGTCACCCGGCCCGTCGTTCCTGAGGCGCTGCATGGCGACATCCGCTTCGAGGACGTCGAGTTCCGTTACCCCGGCCAGAAGGAGCCGCTGCGCATCGGTCGCCTTCATTTCCGCCCCGGCGAGAAGGTCGCCATTCTGGGCACGGTCGGCGCTGGCAAGACCACGCTGCTGTCGCTCGCCTGCGGCCTGGCAAAGCCAAGCTCCGGCACCGTGTTCCTGGACGGCGTCGATCAGCAGCAGATCCACGCGGGCTGGCGCTCGTCGCAGATGGCCTATTGCCCGCAACATCCGTGGCTGTTCTCCGGGACGCTGCGCGAGAACCTGCTGTTCGGACTGCCGGACGTCAGCGACGAGCAGTTGCTGGCCGCCTGCCAGAAGACCGGCCTGTGGCAC
>NZ_JBCNLU010000033.1:0-49472 GCF_039595295.1 Roseateles sp. | reverse complement strand
GCGAGAAATACACTGGGACGCGGCCATGGCTGCCCCCTGCGAAAGTGAGTCTCGACAACTTCAACTTAGCAGGTGCAGCACCTGGCCGCGTCTCGTTCTTCCCCGCACATCGGCGAAGAACCTTTTTTTTTGCCATCCCCTCGATGGGTTCATGAGCCATGAGCCCGAGTCATACCCGCCCCGCGCATTGACAATGGCGGGCGTGCTGCGCCCCCCTTAAGCTGCGCGCGCCGCATGACCCCCATGACCGCCACGCCCACCCGCCCCGACTCGCCCTCGAGCGCCCCTGCCGCCCCCGCGCGGCCGGCCTCGACACGCATCGCCGCTGGCAGCCTGGGCCTGGGACTGGACGCCGGCGGCACGCAAACCCGCTGGGCCCTGGCCGGCCCCGACGGCGCGACGCTCGCCCGCGGCGAGGTCGGCGGCTTCAGCGCGCTGCTGCTGGACAGCAGCGCCGGTCGCGTCGGGTTGGCCCAGACGCTGCAAGCCCTCGCCGCCGCGGTGCACGAACACGCGCCCCCTGGCGCCCTGCGCGGCCTGCAGGCCGGCATCACCGGACTGGGCGAACCCGACGGCCCCGCCGGCCGCCAGCTGCGCGCGCTGCTCGCGCAACACCTGGGACTGGACCCCGTCCACATCCTTTGCGACAGCGACATCGCCCAGGCCTGGCATGCGCTCTTCCGTCCGGGCGAGGGCTACCTGGTCTACGCCGGCACCGGCGCGATCGCCGCCTTCATCGACGAGCACGGCGCGATGCACCGCGCCGGCGGCCGTGGTCCGCTGTTGGGCGACGAGGGCGGCGGCCAGTGGATCGCGCGCGAGGCGCTCGCCCTGGTCTGGCGCCGTGAGGACGAACAACCCGGCGCCTGGACGCATTCCCGCCTGGCCACCGCGCTCTTCGAGGAGCTCGGCGGCGCGGACTGGGCGACCTCCCGCGCCTTCATGTACGGGGGCGACAACGCCAGCCGTCGCGGCGCCATCGGCCGCCTGGCGCTGGCCGTCGCCCGCGCCGCCGCTGATTCCGATGCCGATGCGCTCGCCCTGTTGCGCCGCGCGGGCGCCGAGCTCGCCCGTCTGCCGCTGGCGCTGGTGCGACGTCTGGGCCCGCGCCCCGTCGCCGCCGCGGGCCGCGTGCTGCAGCTGCATCCGGCGATCGAGGCCGGCCTGCGCGCGGCGCTGCCGCAAGACCTGACCCTGACCCTTCAACAACCCGACACCGCCCTCGCCGCCGCGCAACGGGCCGCCCGACCGACATGATGAAGACCAAGCTCCTCACCCTCGCCGCGGCCGCGCTGCTGGCCGCCTGCGCCTCGCCCACGCTGCAGATCGACCGCACGCATGTGTCGCAGAACCAGGACAGCCGCGTGCAGTTCCTGATCCTGCACTACACCGCGATCGACTTCGAAAAGTCCATGAAGGTGCTGACCAGCGGCGGCAAGGTCTCGGCGCATTACCTCGTCGAGGAACGTCCGGCCAAGGTCTACCAACTCGTGGACGAGAACAACCGTGCCTGGCACGCCGGCGTCAGCTTCTGGGCCGGCGCGACGAATCTGAACTCATCCTCCATCGGCATCGAGATCGTGAACACCGGCTTCACCGAGACGCCGATGGGCCGCGTCTACACGCCCTATCCGCAGGACCAGATCGACCAGGTGCTGGCGCTGTCCAAGCAGATCGTGGCGCGTCATCACATCCGCTCCGACCGCATCCTCGGCCACAACGACATCGCGCCGGGCCGCAAGCAGGATCCGGGTCCGATGTTCCCGTGGAAGCAGTTCGCCGACGCCGGCCTGATCCCCTGGCCGGACGCCGCGCAAGTGCAGATCAAGCAGGCCATCTATCAGCTGGCCCCCGTGCCCGACGTCAGCTGGTTCCAGCAACGCCTGGCGCAGATCGGCTACCAGACGCCCCGCACCGGCCTGTTCGACGTCGCCACCCGCGAGGTCATCAGCACCTTCCAGATGAAGTACCGCCCGAGCAACTACAGCGGCGAGATGGATGCGGAAACCGCCGCGCTGCTGGAGGTCGCCACCACGCAGGGCGGCATGCTGATGAAACAACCCGCGCCGGCCGACAGCCAGGCCCGCTCGCCGAATTGAGCCGGCCTTGCTGAACTTCCTGCTGCGACGACTCGCCACGCTGCTGCCGACGCTGATCGGCGTGACGCTGGTGGCCTTCGGCCTGATCCGGCTGGTGCCGGGCGACCCCATCGCGATCATGATGGGCGAGCGCGCGCTCGACGAGGCTACCCATGCCCGGCTGATGCATGAGCTCGGCCTGGACCAGCCGCTGTGGCGCCAGTACGCGGACTACGTCGGCGGCCTGCTGCACGGCGACCTGGGCCAGTCGCTGGTCTCGCACGAGCCGGTCGCGCAGGAGTTCCTCGCGCTCTTCCCGGCCACGGCGGAGCTGGCGCTGTTCGCACTGCTGCTGGCGGTCGTGCTGGGCATGGCGCTGGGCACGGGCGCGGCGCTGCGGCGCGGCTCGCTGCTCGATCAGGGCGTGATGGGCGCGGCCACGGTGGGCTACTCGATGCCGGTCTTCTGGTGGGGGCTGATCCTCATCATGTGCTTCTCGGTCGGGCTGGGCTGGACGCCGGTCTCGGGCCGCGTGGCGGTGGAGTACGACATCCAGCGCCTCACCGGTTTCATGCTGATCGACGCGGCCTTCCACGACGAGCCCGGCGCCTGGTGGTCCGCGCTGCGTCACCTGCTGCTGCCGGCGCTGGTGCTGGGTACCAGCACAACCGCGGTGATCGCGCGCATGACGCGCTCCAGCCTGCTCGAGGTCCTGCGCGAGGACTACATGCGCAGCGCCCGTGCGCGCGGCCTCTCGCCGCTGCGGATCGTGCTGGTGCACGGGCTGCGCAATGCGCTGATTCCGGTGATCACGGTGATCGGGCTGAAGGTCGGCGGCCTGCTGGCCGGCGCGGTGCTGACCGAGACCATCTTCAGCTGGCCCGGCATCGGCAAGTGGCTGATCGACGCGATCGCGCGGCGCGACTATCCGGTCGTGCAGGCGGGCATCCTGATCTCCGCCTGCACCTTCATCGCGGTCAACCTGCTGGTGGACCTGCTCTATGGCGTGGTCAATCCGCGCATCCGCAAGCAAGGATGACGCGATGAGCGCCCCTCCCTCTCCTCCGAGCGCCGACACCTCGATGCCCCCGTCGATCGCGGCGATCTCGCCGCCCGGCCCCTTCGCCGAGTTCTGGCAGGGCTTCAGCGCCAACCGCGGCGCGCTGGTCGCGCTGATCGTGTTCACGCTGCTGGCGCTGTCCGCCTTGCTCGCGCCGCTGATCGCGCCGCACGATCCGGTGCATCAATACCGCGACGCGATGCTCACCCCGCCGATCTGGATGGACGGCGGCCAGGCGCGCTTCCTGCTCGGCACCGACGAGCTTGGCCGCGACCTGCTGTCTCGCCTGCTCTACGGCGCACGCGTGTCGCTGGGCATCGGCCTGGCGTCGGTGGTGCTGTCGCTGATTCCCGGCGTGCTGCTCGGGCTGCTGGCCGCTTTCCATCAGAAGCTGCTGGCGCCCGTCGTCATGCGGGTGATGGACGTGATGCTCGCGCTGCCCGGCCTGCTGCTCGCGATCTGCGTGATCACCGTGCTGGGTCCGGGCCTGATGAACACGGTGATCGCGATCGCCGTGGGCTCGCTGCCGGAGTACGTGCGCCTGACCCGCGCCGCGGCACTGGCCGAGCTGGGCAAGGACTACGTGACGGCGAGCCGCGTGGCCGGCGCGTCGACCTGGCGACTGATGTTCTCGGCGGTGCTGCCGAACTGCCTCGCGCCGCTGATCGTGAACGCGTCGCTGAGCTTCTCGGCGGCCATCCTCGAGGCCGCGGGCCTGGGCTTCCTGGGCCTGGGCGTGCAGGCGCCGATGGCCGAGTGGGGCACGATGCTCTCGTCGGCGCGCGACTACATCGTGCGCGCGCCCTGGGTGGTGACGCTGCCGGGTCTGGCGATCCTGCTGTCGGTGCTGAGCGTCAACCTGATGGGCGACGGTCTGCGCGACGCGCTCGACCCGCGTCTGAAGAAGGTGTCCTGATGCTGGAGATCCGCGATCTGCGCGTGCGCTTCGGCGCGTTCCCGGCGGTGGACGGCGTCGACCTGGACATCGCGCCGGGTGAGGTGCTGGGCATCGTCGGCGAGTCCGGCTCCGGCAAGTCGGTCAGCATGATGGCGCTGATGGGGCTCATCGACCCGCCGGGCCAGGTCAGCGCCGCCGCGCTGCGCGTGAACGGCCAGGATCTGTTGACGATGAACGCCGCGCAGCGCCGCCAGCTCGTCGGCCGCGACGTGGCGATGGTGTTCCAGGACGCGTTGGCCAGCCTCAATCCGAGCTACACCGTGGGCTATCAGATCGAGGAGGTGCTGCGCGCCCACCTCGGCCTGCGCGGCGCCGCGGCGCGGCAGCGCGCGCTGGAGCTGCTCGCGCAGGTCGAGATCCCGGACGCGCCCAATCGCCTGAAGGCCTACCCGCACGAGTTGTCCGGCGGCATGAACCAGCGAGTCATGATCGCGCTGGCGATCGCCTGCTCGCCCAAGCTGCTGATCGCCGACGAGCCGACCACCGCGCTGGACGTGACCTTCCAGGCACAGATCATGGACCTGCTGCTGCGCCTGCAGCGCGAGCAGGGCATGGCGCTGGTGATGATCACGCACGACCTGGCGGTGGTGGCGGAGATGGCGCAGCGCGTCGCCGTCATGTACGCGGGCCAGGTGGTGGAGACCGGCGCCTTGCCCGATGTCTTCGAGCATCCGCAGCATCCGTACACCGCCGCGCTGCTCGCGGCCATCCCGGAGCACAACCGCGGCGCGCGACGTCTGCAAGCCTTGCCGGGCATCGTGCCGGGCGCGCTGGACCGGCCGACGGGCTGCCTGCTCTCGCCGCGCTGCCCGCGCGTGCAGGCGCGTTGCCGCGCCGAGCGCCCGCCTGTCGTCGGCGGCGCGCGCTGCTTCTATCCGCTGATCGAGGAGACCGTCGCATGAGCGCCGCGCCGAACAAGCCGGCCGCGGCCGACGACACGCCGCTGCTGCGGGCGCGCGATCTGGCGCGGCATTACTCCGTGAGCCGCGGCTGGTTCTCGCCGAAGGCCACGGTGAAAGCCTTGGACGGCGTGAGCTTCGAGCTGCGCGCCGGCCAGACGCTGGCGGTGGTGGGCGAGTCCGGCTGCGGCAAGTCCACGCTCGCGCGCGCGCTGACGCTGATCGAGACGCCCACCTCGGGCGAGCTGCTGATCCAGGGCCGCAACGTCGCGGATGCGGACGCGAGCACGCGCAAGGCGCTGCGGCGGGACGTGCAGATGGTGTTCCAGAACCCGTATGCGGCGCTGAATCCGCGCAAGACGATCGCGGCGACGCTGGCGGAGCCGCTGGTCATCAACACCACGCTGAGCCGTGCGGAGCGGCAGGAGCGGGTCGAGACGCTGGCCGCGAAGGTGGGCCTGCGGATGGAGCATCTGCGGCGTTACCCGCACATGTTCTCGGGCGGGCAGCGCCAGCGCATCGCGATCGCGCGGGCGATGGTGCTGCAGCCGGGCATCGTGGTCGCGGACGAGCCGACTTCTGCGCTGGACCTGTCGATCCAGGCGCAGATCCTGAATCTCTTCATGGATCTGCAGGAGGAGTTCCACACCGGCTACGTGTTCATCTCGCACAACCTGGCGGTGGTGGAGCATGTGGCGGACGAGGTACTGGTGATGTACCTGGGCCGCGTGGTCGAGCGCGGCGAGAAGCGACAGCTCTTCGCGCGGCCGCTGCATCCGTACACGCAGGCGCTGATCAGCGCGACACCGGCGCTGCGGCCGGCGGACCGCCGCGCGCGCATCCGCATCCACGGGGAGCTGCCGAGCCCGCTCAAGCCCCCGACGGGATGCGCCTTCCATCAGCGCTGTCCAATGGCCGTCCCGCGCTGCGCCGAGGTCCGGCCCGAGCTGCGCGAGGTCGATGGGCGGATGGTGGCGTGCGACGTGGTGTGAGCGGTTGACCCTGCAGATTGCGGTGGGTGCCGCCCTCGTTCCAGGTCAGTATTTCGACTGGTCCGAGTCATTGCGACCGTGAACGCGACGACGTGAAATGACGCCTCCCTCAACGCTGGAGGCGCCTCCATGCCGTACCGCTCCCCTGAGTTCCCGATGCCCACCCTGAGCCGTCCGTTCCGGCCGGCCTCTCTCTCGCCACCCATAATCGATCCGCCCTCAGGAGCCGATATGGAAGCGAACAACGACGAGCTGACCGTCAGCATCTCCGCCTTCAAAAAGGAGACCGAGACGATTCTGAAAGAGGCCAACCATCGGCCGATCGCCGTCCTCCGCAATGGCACGCCGGCCTTCTTCGTGATGGACCCGCTGCTCTACGCGGCGATCATGGAAGACCTTGCGGATCAGCCCGTCTATCAGAAGACCATCGAGCGACTGGCCAACGCTTCCAACCTCGTCGAGGTCGACATCGATGACCTCTGACGATGCCCCATCTGGACGAAGGCGCTACCGCCTTCGCTTCTTCCCCGCCGCCTGGGACGAGTGGCTCGCACTCGACGGCTCGGTACGGAAGACGTTGAAGCAGCATTTGGAGAAGCGGCTGATCAACCCCCATCGACCAGGGTCAGTCCTCAACGCCGAGCTGGTCGGCCTTTACAAGATCAAGCTGCTGCGCCAAGGCATCCGGCTGATCTACAGCGTCAATGATGGACTGCTCCTCCTGATCGTCTTCAGCATCGGCAAGCGCGAGGACGCCGCGGCCTACAGGAGCGCGCTGGTCCGGCTCAAGCAAGCGAAGGACGAAGGTCAAGGCTTGGCGGTGGAGGCCTCGCCCGCATAACCCGGTGTTATGGTCCAACCCGCCCATTTCAGTTGTGACCGTGGAGCCCGCGTTTCGACAATGCGCTGGCTTGCTCTCCCCCGATGCGCCCTGCACTTCACCACTCCCTGGCCGCGCTGCTGGCCATCGCGTTCTCGACCGCCTTTGCCGCCGGCCCCGCCGCGCCGAAGCCGCTGGTCTATTGCACCGATGCCAGCCCCGAGGGCTTCGATCCAGGGTTATGGGATTCGGCCAGCACCAACAACGTCAACAACCAGATGTTCCAGGGGCTGGTGCGTTTCGAGCGCGGCGGCACCGCGCTGCAACCCGCGCTCGCCACCAGTTGGACCATCAGCCCCGATGCGCGCGAGTTCCGCTTCACGCTGCGCCAGGGCGTGCGCTTCCACACCCGGCCCTGGTTCACGCCGACGCGCGACTTCAACGCCGATGACGTGCTCTTCACCTTCGGCCGCTTCCTGGATCGCGACGCCCCGTTCAACAAGGCATTCCCGGCCAACTTCATTTATCCGCAGAACCTCGGCCTGGCCAAGGCCATCGCGAAGATGGAAAAGCTGGACGACCACACCGTCCGCTTCACGCTGAACCAGCCCAACGTGACGTTCGTGACCTGGTTCGCGATGGCCTTCGCCGGCATCCAGTCGGCGGAGTACGGCGCCCAGCTGCTGCGCGAGGGCAAGGCCGCGCAGATCAACCGCCTGCCCATCGGGACCGGCCCCTTCCGCTTCCGCAGCTACGCGAAGGACGACGTGGTCCGCATGGAAGCCAACCCCGATTACTGGGGCGAGCCGCAGAAGACCCGGAAGCTGATCTTCAGCATCAGCCGCGAGGCCCCGGTCCGCGTGCAGAAGCTGCTCGCGGGCGAATGCCAGATCACCTCGCCGCTGCGCGACATCGACGTCGCCGCGATCGACCGCCATCCGGATCGCATCAAGCTGGACAAGATCCAGGCGCTCAACATCTCGTATCTCTCGTACAACCTGCGCAAGCCGCCGACCGACAACCGGCTGGTGCGCGAGGCGCTGGACATCGCGATCGACCGCGACGCGATCTTCCGCGCGCTGTTCCCGCGCGGCGACGCGATGCAGGCGGTGAACCCCTTCCCGCCCGCGATCCCCGGCTACAACAAGGCCATCAAGAACGAGTTCAACCCCGAGCGCGCGAAGACCTTGCTCGCCAAGGCCGGCTATCCGAACGGCCTGGACATCGACCTCTGGGCGCTGCCCGTGACGCGGCCGACCAATCCGAACGGCCAGCTGATGGCGCAGCTGATCCAGCAGGACTGGGCCCGCATCGGCGTGCGCGCGCAGATCCGCACCTATGAATGGGGCGAGTACCTGAAGCGCGCCAACGCCGGCGAGCATTCGGTCTACATGAGCGGCTGGGCGGGCGAGAGCGGCGATGCCGACGACTTCCTGACGCCCAACCTCAGCTGCGCGACCAACAAGTCCGGCGTGAAGTTCTGCAATCAGGAGTTCGAGCGCCTCATCGACGCGGCGCGCGCCACGCCCGATCAGGCCAAGCGCAACGCGCTCTACGAAAAGGCGCAGGAGATCTTCAAGCGCGAACGTCCGTGGATCACGATGGCACACTCGACGGTCTACATCCCCACCAGCAAGGACCTGCGCGGCTTCCGCATGCAGCCCAACGGCGGGGTGGTCTTCGAGAACGTCTACCGTGAGTGACCATGCGTCTTCGTCACATTGAGGTCTTCCACGCGATCATGCAGGCCGGCACGATCAGCGGCGCGGCGCAGTTGCTGCACATCTCGCAGCCGGCCGTGACGAAGGTGCTCCAGCACTGCGAGCTGCAGCTCGGGATGCCGCTGTTCGATCGCGTGCGCGGCAAGCTCTATCCGACCCCGGAGGCGCAGCGGCTCTTCGTCGAGATCGACAAGCTCAACCGCGATCTGGTCGCGATCCGTCGCCTGGCCGCCAATCTGCGCAGCGGCGAGTCCGAATCGCTGCGCCTGATGGCGACGCCGACCTTGGGCGCCTCGGTGATCCCGGCGGCGATGACGCACTGGGCGCAGGCATTCCCGCGCAGCCGCTGCCAGCTCAGCACCAACCACACCCGCGAGATCGTCTCCGCGCTGCTGCTCGGCGAAGCCGATCTGGCGCTGTCGCTGCACGACCCGCGCCATCCCGGCATCAAGGCCGAGGCGCTGGCCACCGGCACCATGATGGCGCTGTGCCCGCTGCACAGCCCGGAGGCGCAGGGCAGCGGTCCGCTCCCGCTGGAGGAGATCCAGTCCGAGCTGATCGCCATGGCCGAGGACGACCCCATCGGCCACATGCTGCACAACGCCAGCGAGGCCGAGGGCCGTCATCTGGACAGCCGCATCACGGTACAGACCTATCAGCTCGCCCGCGCGCTGGTGGAAGCCGGCGTCGGCATGACCGTGGTCGATCCCTTCACCGCCGCGTCGGCGGACCGCAGCCGCGTCAAGGTGCGGCCGCTGGCGCCGGCGATGAGCATCCAGCTCTACCTGCTGACGTCGGCCAGCGCCCCGCTCGCGCAAGCGGCGCGGCGACTGGTGAACTACCTGCGCGACGCCGCGCGGGCCAACCTCGAGAGCCTGGTCTGACGCCCACGGCGTCGCGGCGTTCTCGCTTGTTTCTCGCTTCATCGCTTGCCTGCCATGACCTCGCCGGACGCCGCCGCCCCTCGCCCCCTGGACTCCTCGGCCAATGGATCACCCGCGCCCATCCCCTGCGAGGAGATCGCCGCGCATCCCGAGTTCCGCGCGCTGCTGAGCATCCCTGGCATCGCGGTGGATCTGCGCTATGCGACGCCGGACAACTTCGTCGGCCGCGCGGTCTATGGCGGCCTCGACTGCGCCTATCTGCGGCGCGAGTCGGCCGATGCGGTCGAGCAGGCCGCCGCCTGGCTGGCGCGCCACTGCCCCGGCGTGACGCTGGTGGTGCTGGACGCGCTGCGGCCGCAGCGGGTGCAGGAGGCGCTGTGGGCGGAGCTCGAGGGCACGCCGCTGACCAAGTACCTGGCCCATCCGGCCCGGCGCTCCATCCATTCCTTCGGCATGGCGGTCGACGCGACCCTGCTCGATGCCGACGGGCGCGAGCTCGACATGGGCACCGGCTTCGACGAGATGACGCCGGCCTCGCATCCCGAGTTCGAGGCTGAACAATTGGCTGCCGGCGGCCTGACCGCCGAGCAGCTCAAGCACCGCGGCTGGCTGCGCGCGGCGATGCGCCAGGCCGGCTTCCAGACCATCAGCACCGAGTGGTGGCATTTCGATTTCGGCGACCGCGAGCAGGTCCGCCGCACGCTGCCGCTGGTGCTGTGATTCCTCCCGGAGACTCCATGACCGCTTCCCGTCGCTTGATCCTCACCGGTGCCGCCACGGCAGCCGCCGGCGCGCTCACCGCCGCGCTGCCCGTGCAGGCGCAGACCGCCGCGCCGACGCGCAACACCCGTCCGGGCGCAGCCCCGGAGCCGCTGCGCGCGCGTCGCCTGAAGGCCGGCGACACCCTCGGCCTGGTCAGCCCGGCCAACGCCACCTATGAGCGCGAGCCGCTGGAGATCGCCATCGAGTCGCTGCAGTCGCTGGGCTTCAAGGTCAAGCTGGGCCAACATGTGCGAGGTCGCTACGGCCAGTTCGGCGGCACCGACGTGCAACGCGCGGCCGACATCAACGACTTCTTCGCCGACGACGAGGTGGCCGGGATCATCGCGCTGACGGGCGGATCGGGCTGCAACCGCATCGTCGACAAGCTGAACTACGCGCTGATCCGTCGCAAGCCCAAGTTCTTCGGCGGCTTCTCGGACCTGACCAGCCTGGTCAACGCGATCCAGAAGCAGACGGGGCTGATCACCTTCCATTGCCCGGTGGCGGGCTCGGACTGGAACGACTTCTCGCTGCAGCACTTCAAGGCGGTGGTGATGGACGCGCAGCCGGACCTGTTGCAGAACCCCGCGTTCACCGGCGCGCCCGGCGTCGTGCAGCGGGAGGACCGCATCAGCACGCTGCGGCCGGGGCTGGCCCGCGGGCCGCTGGTGGGCGGGAACCTGGCGGTGCTGAGCTCGCTGGCGGGCTCGGCCTACTTCCCGGACACGCGGGGGGCGATCCTGTTCCTCGAAGAGATCAACGAGTACATCTATCGCGTCGACCGCATGCTGTCGACGCTGCGGCTGTGCGGCGCGCTCGATCAGCTGGCGGGCGTGGTGCTGGGCAAGTTCACCAAGTGCGAGCCGGGTGAGGGGAACTTCGGGACGCTGACGCTGGATGAAGTGTTCGACGACTACTTCCTGCCGCTGAACGTGCCGGTGTATCGCGGCGCGATGATCGGCCACATCCGGCGCAAGTTCACCGTGCCGGTGGGACAGGCGGCGGAGATGGATGCGGGCGCGGGGACGATCAGGTTGTTGTCGGCGGCGGTGGGTTGAAGACCCTCTCCCCTGCCCTCTCCCGCAAGCGGGAGAGGGAGTAAGACAGGCTCTGGGGTGCGACGGCCCTCACCCCAACCCCTCTCCCGCAAGCGGGCGAGGGGCCAACGCAGCCACTATCACTGATAGCGGGCGAGGGGCCAACGTAGCCACTCTCACTGAAGCGGGCGAGGGGAAAGAGAGCCCCTCTCCCATGAAGTGGGAGAGGGGTTGGGGTGAGGGCCGTGTGAGTCAGCGAGCCCCAAGCCCCCTCACTGCCGCGCGATCCAATCGATCAACGCATCCACGGCCGGCCTCGCCTTCATCGCGTTGTCGTCATTGACCAGCGCGACCACGATCCAGGTCTTGCCCTGGGAGTCCGGCACGAACCCCGCCAGCGCCACCGCATCGCGCAGCGTCCCGGTCTTCATCCGCGCCCGCCCTTCCGCGGCCGTGCCCTTCATCCGCCGGCTCAGCGTGCCATCCACACCTGCCACCGGCAGCGTGGCCAGCAGTTCCGGCCCATGCGCGCCGCGATGCGATGCCAGCAGCACCGCCGCCAGCTGCGACGCGGTCACGCGCTCGATCCGCGTCAGCCCCGACCCGTTGTCCAGCACCAGCCCGGTCGCATCGATCTGATGCTCCGCGAACCAGGCCCGCACCACGCGTCCCGCCGCCGCCTGCGAGTCCTCGCCCGGCTGCGCCGCCGAGGCCCCGATGCGTTTGAAGATCAGCCGCGCCAGCGCGTTGTCCGAGGACTTCATCACCGGCCGCAGCAGCTCCGCCAGCGGCCGATCCCGATGCTGCGCCAGGACGCGCGCGCCGTCCGGCGAGGTGCCTTCACGGATCTCCCCCGACAGCGTTCCCCCCAGCGAGGCCCACAGCTGCCGCAGCGCCTGCCCCGCCAGCCACTGCCGGTCCAGCACGTTCAGCGATTGCGTGATCTGGCAGCCGCGCGGGAACTCGCCCTGCAGCGCCAGGCGACCGGAGCCATCCGCCAGCGTGTCGAATCGCGGCGGCTTCCAGCCGTCCTCCCAATCCTTGCAAGCCCGGTCGACCAGCGTCATCGCCGAGCCGTCGACGGTCAACCCGCCGAACTGCGGGAAAGGCCGCGCCGAGACCGCGCTCGCATCCGCCGCGATATCGAACTGCAGCAAATCGCCGTTGAGCTGCAGCGCATCGGGGATGACGTTGTAGGGGAACTCGGGCTGCGAATCGAAGGCGGGCACGCCCAGCTCCGGACGCGAGGGCTGGAACAGCGTGCGATCGATGACGACGCCCCCCGCCAGCTCGCGCAGGCCGTGACGCTCGCGCAGCTCGCGCAGCATCAGCCAGAGCGCGGGCCAATCGAGGTCCGCGTCGCCGTTGCCCTTGAGCACCAGCGGCGTGTCCAGACGTCCGTCGCGGATCTCGCCGGACGCGAGCAGCTGCGTGCTGCCGCGGCTGTTGGGCCCGAGCTTGTCCAGCGCCACCACCGCGGTGATCGCCTTCATCGTCGACGCGGGCTGCATCAGCTGATCGGCGTTCAAGCGCAGACCGGTGGACGGTGCATCGATCGGGAAGGCCACAAGGCCGATCGAGGACAGCGGCACGCCCGAGGGCTTGAGCGCCTCGGCCATCGGTCCCGGCGGCTCGCGCCCGATGCTGGCGCAGCCGCTCAGCGCGGCCATCGCGGTCAGCGTCAGTGCGACCAGCAGGCGGCGGCTCATGCCTGCGCTCCGCTCGCGCTCGCGTCCGCTTGCTCGCCGCGCCAGACCAGCGCCGCCAGCGCCACATCCTCCAGGCCGATGCCGACGCTCTTGTAGACGACGATGTCGCTCGCGGACGGGCGATGCTCGGCGACCAAGAGCTCGCCCAGTTCCTTGAGCCGCTCCGCCGCGATCACGCCGGGCGCGGCGCGCACCAGCTCGCCGGCCTCGGCTTGCGCGGCGGTCTTCCATTCCACGACCACCGCGGCGGCGCGCGCCAGCAGCGTGTCGTCGAGTTCACGGGCGATCGGCTTGCTCGATCCGACCGCGCACACCAGGGTGCCCGGTCGCACGAGGGCGCCGTCGAAGAGAGGCTCGGTGGAGCGGGTGCAGGTGGCGATCACCTCGGCGTCAGTGGCGACTCGGGCCGCCTCGACGGCCTCGACCGGCACACCGAATTCCGTGGACCAGCGCGCTGCAATCGCGGCGGCATCGGTGCGGGCGCACAGCATCACGCGCTCGAAGCGGCGCACCGAGAGCAGCGCTTCCACATGCGCCCGCGCCTGCACGCCGGAGCCGAACACGCCCAGCACCTTGACGTCCGGCCGCGACAGCGCGTCCACCGCCAGCGCGGTGGTGAGCGAGGTGCGCACGCGCGTGAGCTCGTTGGCCTCGACGGTCGCCAACGGCAGACCGGTCGCGGTGTCGAAGAGATTCACGATGAACTGGAACTTGCCGCTCAGCGTCGCGTAGACCTTGGTGCCGAGCAGATCCGGCAGCACGGCGCCCATGGCACTGACCATCGGCGCGCCCGGCGCCTGCGCGAGCGCGGCCCGGCTGCGCGCCAGCACCGCGGCCTGACCCCGCGCGAAGTGGAGGAAGGACTCGCGCAGCGCCGCGAGCTGGGCCGGCCGCCGGGCCGGGGTCAGGTGGGCTTGCACCTGGGCTTCGGAGATCAATCGCATGGGTGGAAATGTATATTCGCGCCCCCGCTACATTCCCGCAGGTTATACGCGCGAGACAAGCATTCATCGTGGCTCACGCAACAAATGGGTGACGGCCCTATGACGGGGAATTCGAGTCGTGCTTGATCATCGTTAACAGCTCGCAACAGAGTGGCCGCAATGACGGCCACGCCCCCGTCGTTGGCGGCGTGACTGCGGCGCCTCGGATCGTTTAACAAGGAGAAGGTCGTGAAATTGAATCAACTCGCCCGCTGTCTCGTCGTCGTGGGCCTGGGCGCCCATGCGGCGGCCTGGTCGCAGGAGGTCCAGAAGATCGAGCGGGTGGAGATCACCGGCTCGAGCATCAAGCGCCTGAAGGACGAAGGCGCGCTGCCGGTGCAGGTCATCACCGCGCAGGAACTCGCGCGCAAGGGCATCACCAACGCCGAGGACATGCTGCGTCAACTGGGCGCCAACGGCACCGGCGCGGACAACGCGACCTCCAACAACAACGTCTTCGGCGCCGACACCGACCGCCTGACGGGCGGCACGGCCAACGCCAACCTGCGCGGCCTGGGCCCGGGCAGCACGCTGGTGCTGCTGAACGGCCGCCGCGTCTCGACCTCCGGCATGAGCGGCGGCGCGGTCGACCTGAACAGCATTCCGATGGCCGCGATCCAGCGCGTCGAAATCCTGAAGGATGGCGCCTCGGCCATCTACGGCACGGACGCCGTGGGCGGCGTCATCAACTTCATCCTGAAGAAGGATTACCAGGGCGCGGCGGTCGGCGTCGACTACTCGACCCCGTTCGAGAAGGGTGGCGGCACGCAGCGCAAGGCCTCGATCACGGCCGGCCACGGCTCCGTCGAGCGCGACGGCTACAACGTGATGTTCAGCCTGAGCCTGACCGACAACGAGATCCTGCGCGGCCGTGACCGCGACTGGGCCACCGGCTTCCAGCCGGATCGCGGCCTGTCGCCGAACTCCTCGTCCAGCCCGTTCGCCAACATCATCACCGGCACCGGTACGGCGCTGGGTTCCGGCTCGACCGTGGGCACCGGCGACCCGATCAACTACACCCGCATCAACCTGCTGAGCCTGCAGGGCAAGTGCGGCGACGTCGAAGCGGGCACGCAGTTCCAGCCGGGCCTGTGGACGCCGGCCAACGCGTCGGCGGCCAGCAAGGCCTCGACCTACGCCGGCGGCCGCTACCTGTGCAACACCGACTACGGCTCGCAGTACATGCTGGCCGCGCCGAAGAAGGCCGAGAACCTGGTCGCCCGCAGCACCTTCAAGGTCGGCGACAACGCCGAGGCCTTCCTGGAGCTGACGGCCTCGCGCAACCGCGTCAAGGCGGAGCTGACCCCCGGCCAGTTCAGCACCTCGGCGGCGACGAACACGCTTTATCCGGTCAACGGCCCGTACTACCTGAACCTGAAGAATTACGGCGTCAACAACTTCGATCCGACCAAGCCCATCGCCTACCGCTGGCGCATGCAGGACTTCGGCAATCGCGTGATCGAGAACGTCGATGAGAACTCGCGCCTGCTGGCCGGCATCGAAGGCGACTGGGGCGATTACAGCTACAAGCTGGGCGCCTCGATCGCCGGTGCCAAGGGCTACTCCAACCTGATCGACGGCTATGCGTACACCAAGCCGCTGGTCGACGCGCTGAGCAAGGGCCTGATCAATCCGTGGGTGCTCCCGGGCCAGACTCAGACGCCGGAAGCGCAGGCGCTGATCGAATCGATGAAGGCGCGCGGTCGTCTGCAAGGCGGCGAGACCACGCTGCAGCAGGTGGACGGCTCCATCAGCGGCGACCTGTTCAAGCTGCCGGCCGGCACGGTGCAGTTCGCCACCGGCTTCGACCTGCGTCGCGAGAGCTACGAGTTCGCGCCCCAGGCCGACGGCGGCTTCAACTGCGTGTCCGGTCTGTCGACCGGCGCGACGGACGTGCTGCTGTGCCCGGGCAACTCGGCGGTGCCGAAGGTGTCGCGCAACATCGGCGCGATCTACGGCGAGCTGGCGGTGCCGGTGTTCAAGGGTCTGGACCTGCAACTGGCCGTGCGTCATGACCAGTACAGCAAGATCGGCGGCACGACCAATCCGAAGATCGGCTTCCGCTATCAGCCGACGCAGGTCGTGATGTTCCGCGGCTCCTACAACACCGGTTTCAAGGCCCCGAGCTTCCAGCAGCTGAGCCCCAACACCGCGCCGCGCGATTACACGGGCACCTGGAGCGATCCGGTGCGTTGCCCGGTGGATCCGACGCAGTGCTCGATCGTGGGTCTGGACTACACGGACAGCGGCAATCCCAACCTGAAGCCGGAGAAGTCCAAGCAGGGCACCTTCGGTATCGTGGTGTCGCCGATGCCCAGCCTGACGGCCTCGGCCGACTGGTGGCGCGTGGACCTGGATCAGCGCATCCGCAAGCTGACCATCACGGACGTGCTGAACAACTATCAGCTGTTCCCGGACCGCATCGTGCGTGACGCCAACGGCAACGCCACGATCGTGCAAGCCGGCTGGATCAATGCGGCGGACAGCTCGACCAGCGGCATCGACTGGAACCTGAGCTACGTGTTCAAGCATTCGACCGGCCAATGGCTGGCGAACATCAACGGCACGCACATGCTGACGGCCAAGGATCGCGCGCTGTACGGTCTGCCGATCGTGGACCAGGTGGGCAAGTTCAACACCCGGACCTTGTATCTGCGCGACAAGATCAACGCGGACCTGACCTGGTCGCGTGACGACTGGAGCGCGACGCTGAGCACGGTCTACAAGTCGGGTTACGAGGACCAGGACATGACGCTCAAGGGCGTGATGCCGGCCGGTGCGAACACGCGCGTGGCGAGCTACACGACCTTCAACCTGTTCACGACCTACACGGGCTTCAAGAACACGTCGATCACCGTGGGCATCCGCAACCTGCTGGACAAGAACCCGCCGTTCACGCACCACGACGTGGACGACGTGGCCGGTGCCGGCTGGGATCCGCGCGTCGCCGACCCGTTCGGCCGCACGCTGGCCGTCTCGGTCAAGTACGACTTCAAGTGATGGGCTGAGGAGCGCGGGGCCGGGAGGCCTGCGCTCGAATCACAGACGCCAAGAAGAACGCCCGCCGGGAAACCGGCGGGCGTTTTGCATGGCGCCTACAAAAGCCTCAGACCCTGAGCGTCCGCTCCACCGGATCCAGGGTCACCGCGATGCCGATGGGCAGCGGCAGATTCGGCGAGGTGTGCCCGCTGGGCCAGCCGGCGAGCACCGGAATCCCCAGGTCGCCGAAGTAGTTCTCCAGCACCGCGTCCGGCGACTCGCCGTCGGTGAAGCTGCCCAGCAGCACGCCGGCCAGTTCGTCGAAAGCCCCCGCCAGACGCAGCTGGCACAGCAGGCGGTCGACCTGGTACGGATCCTCGGCCACGTCCTCCAGGAACAGCACCGCGCCCGACAGGTCCGGCATGAAGGGCGTGCCCATCAACGCCACCAGCACCGAGAGATTGCCGCCCGACAGCAGGCCCCGTACCGCCGAGCGACCGCGATTCAGCGGATGCGGCGCGAGCGCCGGCCCCAGCTCGTCGCCCACGCGCAGGCCCGAGCGCAAGCGCTTGGCCAAGGTCTCCGCATCGGCCCAGCCGCCCTCGCCCTTGTGCCAGTCGGATGCCGGCATCGGCGCATGCCAGCCGGACAGGCCCAGCTGCTGCCGCAGCGCGAGCAGCGCCGTCAGGTCGCTGTAGCCGATCAGCGGCTTCGGGAAGCGACGCAGCACCGCGCGATCGATGCGATCGAGCAGGCGCGTGCAGCCATAGCCGCCGCGCAATCCGATCACCGCGTCGACCGTCGGATCGGCGAGCGCCTCGTGCAGATCGGCCAGACGCCGCTCGTCCGACGCGGCCAGATAGTCAAGAAAGGTCGGACCCGCGCAACCGGGAAACACCTTCGCGCGAAAGCCCAGCCGCTCGATCATCGGCACGACCAGTTCCAGCGTGCCCTCGCGCGGCGGGCTCGCGGGCGCGATGACACCCAGGCAGGCGTTCTCAGGCAGGGGAGGCAACAGGAATTCAGCGTCAGCCATGGTTCATGAGCGGCGATCGCGCGCCGCCTCCAGGAAGTCGGGAAAGTGAGGGATCAGGTCTCGAGCCACGACGCCAGACGCGCATCGATCGCGGCGCCCAAGGCCGGGATGCGCCAGGTCGTCGCGCATCGGGAGTCCGGTGCGTAGCGCGCGCCGAGGTTGCTCAGCAGCGCGATCGCATAGTGCCGGCGGCGCGGCGCGATGCCGCTGACGATGCCGGCGTTGGAGGCGTAGTTTTCCGTGTTGCCCGTCTTGTGGGCAAACCACACCTCGCCGCCGACAGCGAAGCGGCGCAGGTCGCCGGGATAGTCACGTTCGCCCGCATGAAGTGCGCCGTCGCGACGCAGCCACTTGCCCGGCAAGCGCGCCGGCAGTCCCGGCACCCAGCCCGGTACGCCGCCCAGCGCATCGCTCGACAGGACCTCGTGCAGCGCCTGGTCCTCCAGCGCGCGCAGCATCTGATTGCGGCTTTCAGGCGAGAGCCGCGGCGCATCGGCCGGCAGCCACGGCGCCGACGGCGCCATCGGATCCAGCCACCACAGCAGGCGCACCGTGTCCCAGGCCGTCATCTGCAGCTGACCCACGCCCGAACCCGCGCCGTTGCCCCAGCCACCGTCGGCCGTCGTGTTGGCGAATCGCAGCGTCGTCAGACCCAGCGACGCGAACAGCGTGTGCAACTCGTTATGAACTTCGCGTCCGCCGTCGCGGCCGATCTCCCGGCGGATCGCGCCTGCGGCATGCATCAGCGTGACCAGCGCGGAGGTTGCCTCGTTGCTGCTCCAGGTGACCATGTCGTAGGCCCAGTCGGTGACCAGACGCTCGCGGCCGCGATAGCTCAGCGGCTGCCACCAGCTCGCGCGGCCCTGATCGACCAGTCGGCCCAATCCGGCCAGCAGCATCAGCTTGAGCAGCGAGGCCGGATAGGGCGCGACCATGCGCGGACCGGCGTCCCCGGCCAGCGGCGTCCAGCGCATCGCGGACCAGTCGGAATCCGGCGCCCAGGCGACGGAGTTGCCCGCGGCGTCGCGCGTGTCCGCCAGGAAGCGGACATTGCCGACAGGCCCGGCGTTGTCGGGGATCGCGGCGATCAGGCCTTCGGGATGCTCGCGCGAAAACAGCACGTTGGCCCACACCGGCGCGCCGTGTTCGGGATACGCGGCGACGGCCAGATCCAGGCTCGGGAAGTGCCGCATCGGCTTGCCGCCGTCCTGCGCATCCAGCGTCGCACCGAAATCCTGCGCAAGCACCGCCTCACGCAGCGCGCGGGCCAGCGAGTCATGGGTCAGCGTGGTCTTGGGCGAACGCGCCGGATCGGCGGAGGTCGCCGTCGCCATCGCCGTCGCGGGCTCGGATGCCGATGCGACCGTGCTGATCGGCGTCGGAGCGTCGGGAGCGTTCATCGGACCGTCCCCTGCCGCGCGTCAGGCCGCGCGCAGTTGCAGGCCGTCCAGCGAGATCGGGCTGGGCTTGCCGGACACCAGGTCCGCAACGATGCGGGCCGAGCCGAAGGAGAAGGTGAAGCCGAGCGCGCCATGGCCCACATTCAGCCACAGCCCGCGCAGCGGCGTCTCGCCGAGCATGGGCGCGCCGCTGGGCGTCGCCGGACGCAGACCGGCCCAGGGCACGGCCTTGTCGTAATCGGCCGCCTTGGGGAAGGTCTCGCGCACATTGCGCTGCAGCGCGGCCAGACGCTGAGGATCGATGTGCGTGTCCTCGCCCACCAGATCCACCATGGCCGCCACGCGCAGCTGGTCGCCGATGCGGGCGTAGAGCGTCTTGCGCTCGAAGTCGGTGACGCTGACCGTCGGCGGACGATGCACGCCGTTGATCGGCGCGGACAGGCTGTAGCCCTTGAGCGGATACAGCGGCAAGCGCAGGCCGACCAGCGCCGCCAGCGCGGCGCTTTGCAGCCCGGCGGCGAGCACGATGCCGTCGGCGCTCAGGTCGCCTTGGTCGGTGCGCAGCGCCACGACGCGATCGCCTTCGACGACGAAACCGGTCGCGTTGGCCTGCAGGCGGCCCTGGAAGTTGGGATGCGACTTCAGGCGCTCGCCCAGCTGCACGCTCAGCGCGTGACAGTCGGCGACGGCCTCGCCGGCGGTGAAGATGCCGCCCGCCAGCCATGCGCCGCCGCCGTCGCCCAATGAGGGCTCGATGGCCAGGCACTCGTCGCGGGTCAGGGCCCGCTCGGGACCGCCCTGCGTACGCGCGGCCACGCGGGCGAATTCATCCGGCTTGCGATAGACGACCAGCTTGCCCGGCGAGCGCAGCGCGATCGCGTCCAGCGCGGTCTGTCGCATCAACTCGCCGAAGCATTGTTGGCTGAAGGCGCCGAGCTCGAGCAGACGCTCGGTCGTGCGGCGATTCACCGGACCGCGGCAATGGGCGAGGAAGGACGCGAGCCAGCGCCATTGGGCCAGCGTGCCGTCGGGCTTGAAGCGCAGCGGGCCGCCCGGATCGAGCAGCCATCCCAGGGCCTTCAGAGGGACGCCCGCGTCGGCCAGCGGCGACACGTAGCGATAGCTCAACTGGCCGCCATTGGCGCGGCTGGCGCCGCTGGCGAGTTCCGGCGCCCGCTCCACGAGCGTCACCCGGTGGCCCGCCTCCACGAGGGCCCAGGCGGTGGTGACGCCCACCACACCGCCGCCGATCACGACAAGCTGCTTCATCCGGACAAGATCATTCTTTGAATGGTCCGGCAGAGTAAGGATTCGGCGCCCCGTCAGCCAATGAAAGCGGTGTCGGAGGTCATAACCTTGTCGAATGCGCGCAAGGGGAGTGCCTGCGCGGGAAAGCGCGGGGGAGAGGCTCTTCCGGCTCCCCCGCCGCCCCAAATCAAGCCAGCACAGCCGCCATCGCGTTCGCGGTAGCTTCGACGTTACGCGTGTTCAGGCCCGCGATGCACATACGTCCAGAGCGCAGGATGTACACGCCGAACTCCTCACGCAGACGATCCACCTGCTCCGGCGTCAGCCCCGTGTAGCTGAACATCCCGCGCTGCGTCAGGAAGTAGTCGAAGTTGCGACCCGGCACCTTGGCCGAGACCACCTCGAACAGCGCATTGCGCATGGCCAGGATGCGCTCGCGCATCTCCTCGACCTCCCCCTCCCACAGCGCGCGCAGCTGCGCGTCGCCCAGCACCTTGGCCACGACCTGCGCGCCGTGCATCGGCGGGTTGGAGTAGTTGCGGCGAATCGTGAACTTGAGCTGGCCCAGCACGTTGGCGGCCTGCGTCGCATCCGGGCACACCACCGACAGCGCGCCGCAGCGCTCGCCGTACAAACTCATGTTCTTGGAGAAGCTGTTCGCGACGAAGAAGCTCAGGCCCGAGGCCGTCAGCGCGCGGATCGCGAAGGTGTCCTGCTCCAGCCCGTCGCCGTAGCCCTGGTAGGCCAGGTCCAGGAACGGAATCAGCTCGCGCTCCTTCAGCACCGGGATCAGCGCGTCCCACTGCGACTGCGACAGGTCCACGCCCGTCGGGTTGTGGCAGCACGCGTGCAGCAGCACCACGCTGCGGGCCGGCGCTTCCGACAGCGCCTGCAGCATCGCGTCGAAGCGCAGGCCGCCGGTCTTGGCGTCGTAATACGGATAGGTGCGGCACTCCAGGCCGGAGCCCTCGAAGACGGCGCGGTGGTTGTCCCAGGTCGGGTCGCTCAGGTACAGCGCGCTGTCGGGGAAGTAGCGCTTGATGAAGTCCGCGCCCACCTTCAGGCCGCCGGACGAGCCCACGCCCTGGATCGTGGCGACGCGCTTGCTCTTGAGCGCCTCGCTGTCGGCACCGAACAGCAGCTTCTGCACTTCGGTGCGGAAGGCCGGGGCGCCTTCCATCGGCAGGTAGGGGCGGGCGCCGGCGGCTTCGACCACGGCCAGCTCGGCCCGGCGGACCGAGTCCAGCATCGGGATGCGGCCGTCGTCATCGAAATAGATGCCGATGGAGAGATTGATCTTCTGCGCGCGCGGATCCTTCTGGAACGCCTCGTTCAGGCTGAGGATGGGATCGCCCGCGTAGGCGTCGACGTGCTGGAACATGTGGGGACTCCAAGGCTCGGAACCATTCCGAAGCGACGGCGTCCATTATCCCCAGCACGCCGCCGCCGCACCGGAACAGCCGGGCGAAAGCGCCACCGGTACAGGGCCGGCGCGATGCCGGCTCGGCATCGGCCGCCATCCCGCGCGCATGAGCCCGGGGTCGGCGGCGGCTCAGGCCGCGCCGAGGATCACAGCGCCTTGCCGCTGCCGATCGCCATCACCAGGCGGGTCGCCAGCAGCAGCTTGGGCGCGATCCCATCCAGCACGACGTACTCGCTGTCGCTGCTGTGCGCGCCGAAGCCGCGCACGCCCATGCCCTCGATCACCGGCGCCTGGGTGGCCAGCGCCGCATAGGCCGCGTCGGTGCCGCCGCCGGTGGGCCGGTCGCGCACGACCAGCTCCAGCTTCTGTTCCTCGGCCAGCGCCTTGACCTTGGCGCCCAGCGCGCGCGAGGCCTCGCTCGCCTGCAGCGGCGGGCGGCCGCGGCGGAAGGCCAGCGTCACTTCGGACTCGGGCAGCAGCTTGGTCTGGATGCGCTTGCGCAGCTCGGCTTCCATGCCGTCGAAGTCGGCCATGCGATCGGCGCGAGCGTCGCCCTGCGCCACGGCCTCGGCCGGAATCGCGTTGCGGACCGAGCCCGCCTTGGCCAGCGTCCAGTGCAGCTGCTTGCCGTTCTTCGGGTCGGACAGATCGCGCAGCTGCATGATCTGGAAGGACATCTCGTCCAGCGCATTGACGCCGCGCTCCGGCGCCGCGCCCGCATGCGAGGACCGGCCCTTGACCTTCAGATCGACCGAGGCGATCCCGCTGGTGGCCAGCCGCAGCGCGTCCGCGCCGTTGGGACCGCCGCCGCCCTCGAAGGACAGCACCGCGTCATGCTCGCCGCCCAGCTTGGTGATCGTGGCGTGCGCGCCGGGGGAGCCGATCTCCTCGTCGCCGTTGATCAGCACGGTGATCTGGCCGTAATCGCTGAAGCCGGTCGACTTCAGCAGCGCCAGCAGATGAATGATGGTCGCCACGCCCTGCTTGTCGTCGGCGATGCCCAGCCCGTAGACGCGGTTGCCCTCGATGCGGAAGGGCTGCTGCTGCAGCCCGCCGCGCTGGTAGACGGTGTCCATGTGCGCGATCAGCAGGACCTTCTTCCCATTGGCCGCCGATCCCTTGAAGCTCGCCTTGACCATTTGCCCCACCGGCGCCGGTCCGTCGCCCGCATCCGAGGAGGGCGCCGCGATGGTCTTGTGCGGATCGATCAGCTCGACCTGCCCGCCCAGCTCGCGCAAGCGCTGCGCGATCACGCCGGCGATCTTGTCCAGGCCCGCGCGGTCGGAGCTGCCGGACTCGATCTCCACCAGCTGCTGCAGCGTCTTGAGCAGCGCGGGCTGCTCGCGGGCGGCCAGGGCCTGGAGCTCCGGCAGCGTCTGGGACTGCGCGTGAGCGCCGGTGACGCCGATCACGGACAGGGCGGCCAGCGCCGTGGACGCCAAGGCCAGCGCCGCGCGGCGCAGCGGGGGACGGGAAGCACGCATCGGAAAGCTCTCCTGATCGAAGCAAGCGCCGATCCTATCCAGGCCCCGGTTCTCGCGTCCTGTTTGAAAGTGTTTTGCGTGCGAAGGTCTGTCGGGGCGGACCCTGACTCCCTAGGATGGCCCGCTACGCATTCACCAGGATTTCAGATGACGCCGCCCTCCCCCACTTCGCCCCGCCCGCTCACGATGATCGCGGTGATCGTCTCGGCCCCGGGCCAACGCGAGCGCCTGCGCGACGCGCTCTCCGGCCTGCTGAGCCCGACCCGGCTGGAACCCGGCTGCCGCGACTATCGGCTGTTCGAGCTGATCGACGAGCCCGGCACCTTCCAGATGCACGAGACCTTCGACGACGAGGCCGCGTTGGAAGCCCATCGCGCGACCCCGCATTTCCGCGCCTTCGAGGCGCTGGCGCCGGAGCTGCTCGGCGCGCCGCTGCGGCTGGTCAAGCTGTCGGCGGTGGGCTGAGACCCCGCCGCCGTCACGGACACGCTGGTGGGCGGCGGCCGGTTGCGGCAGGCTCGCGCTCATGCGATGGCCGCCCGCTCCCGCCGCTCATGTCCCTGCCGCCGTTGGCCGTACCGCGGCGGCCTTGATCGTCTTCGGACTGATGGCGGGGCCGGCCCAGGCCGATGACCTCCGCCGCAATGCCTTCGACGACCCCTTCCTCCAGTTGACCTCGGCGATCCCGCTGTCGGTGTGCCCGGCACCGCCGGGACCGCTGCTCACCGAGGCCGAAGCCAAGGCCCAGGCGCACGGCCGCATCGAGCGCGGCACCAGCTGCTTCCAGAGCGGCCGCTGCCGGCTGCCCAACTCGTATCTCTACGACAAGGAAATCATTCCGCGCGTGCGCCAGGCCGTCGCCGCGGATGGCCGCTTCGACGCGACGACCAGCGTCTGGGCGCTGGGTCAACGGCGCTGGGTCTGGCTGCAAGGCTGCGTGCGCTCCGCCGACGAGGCGGCGGCGCTCGAGGCGCTGGTCCGGCAGATCGACGACGTCGAGGCGGTGATCAATGAGCTCCAGGTCCTGCCCGGCCAGGTCGGCGCGTCCAGGGCCGCCCCCTCTGCGGAACCTCGGCCGCCGGCGGCCTCATCGCCATCCACGCGCTGAAGGCTCAGGCCGCCCGCGCCGGATCCAGCCATTCGACCCATCGCCCATGCGCGTGCGACCAGGCCAGGGGCTCGGTTCGCACCGTCCCTGACCGATCGCGCCATTGCAGCGTCCACAGGGTGGTGCTGGCGGGCGACTCCCCCTTCGGTGCCGGCGGCAAGTCCGGCAGCGGCGCGAGCTTGCCGACCTCGCCGCTGATCCAGGCCAGCCCGCGCTCCCGCACCAGGCGGCCGACGCGCTCGACATGCGCGCGCAACGCCTGCGGCTCGAAGTAGGCCAACACCCAGACGTTGCCGATCACCGGTGTCACGCCCTCGGGCAAGGTGGCGATCCAGCGCTCGAGCTCGCTCAGGCCATCCTCCGTGCGCAGCAGCGACACCGGATGCCGACGCGCGTCGGCGAGCGCCCGATCGAGCCGCTCGCGGCGGGCCGCGTCGCCCGGCCACAGGCAAGCGCGCAGCCATCGCGTGGCGATTTCATCGTCGGGCTGGACCGGCTGCAGGTCGACGCCCATGCGGTGCTCCGCCCGCCAAGCCGGATCGCCGAGCAAGGCGGTCGGTCGCTCCCCGCGCCATTGCGTGCGGATGAGCGGCGCGTCCGGTGTCGCGCCGGGCACGGTCTCGACGCCGTCGTCATAGGCGTAGCGGTCCACGCCCAGGTTCAGGCCCGCGCTGCAGCCGAAATCGAAAAGCGCGAATTCGACCGGAGCCTCCGCGCTGCCCCCGAGCCGGTGGGCCAAGGCCTGCAAGGCCGGGCGCAGCACGGCGCAACGACCGGTCTCGTTGGTCTGTGTGGTGCGCGAGCGGGTCAACGCGCGCAGCGCGGCGTCCTCGCGGCGCATGAAGTCCCTGAGCAAGGCCGGCAAGTCGGCGTCGGGCGCGCGATGACCGCCTGCGTGGGCTCGGCTGGCGTAGTAGGCCGCGAGCGGATGCGGCTCGCCCGCGAGGATGCGATCGTGCAGGGCCGCCAAGAGCAGCACCGGCAGATGCTGCGTCGTCGGCGCCTCCAGCAGCGGCGCCATCAGCTCCGCATCACCGCCGATGATCTCCGCCAAGGCGGCGTAGAGCGGATCGTCCTGGCCGTCGAGCGCCGCGAAGCGGCCGAAGCGGTCAGCGATGCGTCCGAGGGCGTCGGAGGTGGCGTCGTCGCGGGCGCCGTTGTGAGCGTCTTGCATGGGAGCGACTCTAGGACCCCGACGAGCGCCAGAATGTCGGATATCCGACAAAGCCAGATCCCGCGCAGGGGCGCCTCGCCCCGGCAGGATCGACCACGATGCCGCGCCCCACGCCGACGCCGACCTCCACACCGCCCCCGATCACCGCCCTCGACGCGCTGCTCGCCAACTTCCCGGAGCTCACACCCCCGGCGACCCTCACCGGCCGGCTCGACGCGCTGCTGCCTTGCCGCGCGCTGCGCGCGGGCCGGGTGCTCTTCGCCCAGGGCCAGTCCCTGGCCGCCTTCTACATGGTCGCCGGGGGAGAAATCGAATCCCGCTTCGCCGCGCTGGACGGCCGCATGTCGGTGCTGGAGCACGTGCGCGCGCCGCGGCTCTTCGGCCTGGCGGCCTTCGTCACCGGCAAACCGGCGCGCTACGAGGCCGCCGCCGTGGTGGACAGCCGGGTGTGGGTCATCGGCGCGTCGGCCTATCGAGTGCTGATGGACGACTGGCCGGGTTTCGCGCGGGCGCTGATGCGGGAATTCGCCGATCGCTTCGAGAGCAACCTGAGGCTGCTGGAAGCCGCCCGGCATCTGAGCGCGCCGGATCGCTTCGCCGTCGCCCTGCGGCAACTGGCCAGCGAGCGTGCTGGTCCGGTCGATGCCGACGGCTGGCGCGAGCTGAAGGCGACGCAGGCGGAACTGGCGCAGCTCGCCCACCTGTCGCGGCAGACGGTGAATCAGCTGCTGCGCGCCGCCCAGGACGAGGGCCGACTGCGCTTGCGCTACGGCCGGATCGCGCTCCAAGGCTGAGGCGGCGGCCGGCCATGCGGGCTCACTCGGCCAGCGCGGCTTCGATGTCGTCGCGCAGCGAGGCGGGCGCGTCGTTGGGGGCATAGCGCTTGAGCACCTGACCGTCGCGGCCCACCAGGAACTTGGTGAAGTTCCACTTGATCGCCTGCGTGCCCAGGATCCCGGGCTTCTCGCCCTTGAGCCATTGCCACAGCGGGTGCGCTTCCCCGCCGTTGACCTTGATCTTGCCCATCATCGGGAAGCTCACGCCGTAGTTGAGCTGGCAGAACGAGGCGATCTCGTCATTGCTGCCCGGATCCTGGCCGCCGAACTCATTGCTGGGGAAGCCCACGATCACCAGGCCGCGGGCCTGAAAGTCGCGCCACAAGTCCTCCAGTCCCTTGAACTGCGGCGTGAAGCCGCATTCGCTGGCGGTGTTGACGATGAGCAGCACGCGGCCGCGGTATTGCGACAGCGACACCGGCTCGCCGGCGATCGTGACGGCCTCGAAGTCGAATGCCGTCTTGCCGTTGTTGTTGGCGCTCATAAGAACCTCCTCTGAACGGACCGTGATGGGCCGTGGCGCATCCTAGCGCGGCACGGCGTCGATCGCCTGTCCCCTCCGGAGCGTCCGAGGCGTCCGTGGGACGCCCGGCGCTCCTCAGGCGCGGCGGTGTTCCAGGGCGGCCAGCAGCGCGGCGGCCAGGATCGCCCCGCCGCCCAGCGCGGTCTTTCCGTCCAGCGTGCCGCCGCCCAGCAGCAGCGCCGAGCCCGCCGCCACCGGCACCTCGGTCAGCATGACCACGGCGGTGAGGTTGGCCGGCAGCCGCGCCGCCCCGTATTGCAACGACAGGTTGGAGATGAAGAACAGCAGCGCCATGCCCGCCAGCGGCAGCAGCCAGACCGCGCCCGGTAGCCAGGGCCAGGGCGCCAGGCCCACGCCGGCCATGCTCGCCGCGGACACGCCCGCCACCAGCACCCCGCCGGTGAACATCGCCAGCGCCCGGGCGCCGGGGCTGCGGGCGGACTCGCGCCGCAGCATCACGTTGTTGAGCGCGAAGGTCATGCCGCCGATCAGGCCCAGCGCGTCGGGCAGCGAGGACGGGACCGGCCAGCCGCCGCCGGCCGGCGCCAGCACCGCCATCGCGCCGCCCAGCGCCAGCGCGATGCGCAGCCCGGCCATGGCGGTCAGCGGCTCCTTGAGGATCAGCCGGGCCAGCAGCACCGCCCACAGCGGCATCAGATAGAAGAGCAGCACCACCCGCACCACATCGCCGGTGGCCACGCCCCAGTTGAACGCGGTGTTGGTCACGCCCGCGGCCAGGGTCACCAGCCAGAGCCCGGGCGAGCGCCACCACTCGGCCATCGCCCCGCGCTGCGTCGCCATCACCACGACCCAGGACAGCAGGTACATGATCACCGTGGTCCACAGCGGGTGCATCCCGGCGGACTCGAACTGGCGGAACGGCCACCACGACAGGCCCCAGATCGTGGCGTTGAGCATCAGGGCGAGGATGGGCATGCGGGTCGGGGCGGCGTCGGAACGGCGTCGGGGAAAGGGAATCTGGAAACAGAAGGAAAAGCAGGGGACAGGCGCGGGGGACAGGCCTCGCGCGGGGTCGCCAAGAGTGCCGAGGGTTTGTAGCATGGCGCAAGGCCTGACCCTGCCCTCCAATCGGGGCGCCGTGCGCCTGTCATGCATGCGGCTTACCCTGCCGCGTGTGTCCAGTCCTTGTTTATAGGGAGAGCTTCTCTTGGATCACCTGGCCTGTTTCGCCCCCGAGGATTTGCAGTCCGCCGCAAGGCCCGATCTGCAGAGCTATCACTGGCGCCTGCTGGCGCAGGGGGATTCCTGGTTCTCCACCGCCCAGGCCAAGCTCAGCGCGCATGCCAACCTGCTGCAGGAGCTGGTACTGTCCAAGCCCACGGTGGCCATCAACTGCGCCGGTCAGCGCGAAAGCCTGTCCAAGGTCGTGGAGCTGGAATCCGCGCCCGACTTCGTCCAGCTGCTGACCGCCGCAGACGCCCCGGTCTGGGACGGCGTGCTGCTTTCGGTGGGCGGCAACGACCTGATCAAGGCGGCCCAGACCCCGACGGTGCTGGACGGCCAGGACGTGCCGCTGCACCTGCGGCTGCTGCGCCGCCAGACCGAATGGGGCGCGCCGTCGGACGGCGTGGGCCGCTATTTCTCCGAGCCCGGCTGGAACACCTACGCCGAGTACCTGAAAGCGAATCTGCGCCACCTGCTGACGCTGCGCGATCAGGGCCCGTCGGCGGGCAAGCCGGTCTTCATGCACTGCTACGCGGTGCCGATGCCGCGCCCGGCGGGTGCCGAGGACGCCGGTCACGGCCCCTGGCTGTATCCGGCGCTCAAGGCCTATGCGATCCCGGCGGCCGACTGGGCGGCCGTCAGCCGGCTGATGGTGATGCACCTGGCCAAGCTGTTGAAGGCGCTGATGGCGGACAAGGAGCAGTTCCCGGGACTGTTCGTGTTCGACTCGACCGCGGTCCCGCTGGCCTCGGCCACGCCCGGCGCCAGCGGCATCAGCGGCGACTGGCACAACGAGATCCACCTCAACCACAGCGGCTGCCTGAAGATCGGCCGCGCCTGGTCGGAGCACATCGATCAGGTGCTCAGCACGGGCGGATTGATCGTGGATACGCCGCCCACCGGGAAGGGTCGGGCGCGGCGCTGAGGATCCTGCGCCCATGAAGAACGGCCCCTGAAATCAGGGGCCGTCGTCGTCGGGGAGCGCGAGATCAGTGCTTGTCGCTGCGCGCGATGGCCAGCAGGCGTTCCAGCTCTTCCGAGTGCTCGCGCAGGTTGTGCTTGTGCCAGCGTCCGATGACCCACATGATCGACGCCACCAGCAGGCCCATGATCGTGATCGAGCCGAACGCCGAGGTGCCGAATCGCGTCAGCATCGTGTACAGCGCGCCCAGGCCCAGGATGCAGGCCTGCTCGTTGAAGTTCTGTACGGCGATGGAGCGGCCGGCGCCCATCAGGTTGTGCCCGCGGTGCTGCAGCAGCGCGTTCATCGGCACCACCAGGTAACCGCCGATGCCGCCCAGGATCACCAGGAACGGGATCGCGACCCAGAGCTGGTTGATGAAGTTCAGCACCAGCATCAGCAGGCCCATGCCGATGCCCAGCGGGATGACGTTGGCGGCCTTGTCCAGCTTCACCGCCACCGAGGCGACCACCGCGCCCACCGCCGTCCCGATCGCCACCACGCCCGCCAGCGCCGAGGCCTGGGTCGTTCCGTAGCCCAGCGCGGCCGCCGCCCAGGCGAAGACGATGTAGCGCATGTTGCCCGACACGCCCCAGAACAGCGTCGTCATGCCCAGCGAGATCTGGCCCAGCTTGTCCTGCCACAGACGCGAGTTGCAGGAGGCGAATTCGCGCACCAGGTCGGTCGGGCTGTGGGAGATGGGCTGCAGCGGCGAGTCCGTGCGGGGAATGCGCAGGTTGAAGAGCGCCGCGATGAAGTACAGCACCACCATGAAGGCGATGGCCGCCTGCGGGGCGGTGTCGATGCCGGTGTCGATCAGCGGGACGTCGAAGCTCAGCAGGAAGGACGAGGCGCGGTCGCCCAGCAGCTGCCCGCCGAAGACGGCGCCCAGGATGATGGAGGCGATGGTCAGGCCCTCGATCCAGCCGTTGGCCTTGACCAGCTGCGACGGGGGCAGGAGCTCGGTGAGGATGCCGTACTTGGCGGGCGAGTAGGCCGCCGCGCCCAGGCCCACGATCGCGTAGGCGATCAGCGGATGCACCCCCAGCAGCATGCTCAGACAGCCCAACACCTTGATGGTGTTGGAGATGAACATGACCTTCCCTTTGGGGACCGCGTCGGCGAAGGCGCCGACGAAGGGCGCGAGCACGACGTAGAAGAGCGCGAACATCGGCACCAGGGCGGCACGCTGCCATTCCGGCGCGCCGCTGGTGCGGAGCAACTCCACGGCGGCGACGAACAGCGCGTTATCAGCCAGCGAGCTGAAGAACTGCGCTGACATGATGGTGTAGAAGCCTTTTTTCATCGACCCGGGATACCTGGAACTGCGGTGAACACGCTGGGTCCACAGGGTGGGAGAAGGCAGCGCTGCGGCGGGTTTATAGCATGCGCCTGTTTTCGTAACAGACCTTCACGGAACTACGTCCTTGTGCTACTTCCCACCGATTTCCGGGGGGTGTCGCAAGCCGACCGGCGCCCACCCGGCGTGCTGCGGCGCAGCATCCGCAGCCCGATGGCGGAGGCACAATGCGCGCCATGCCGCGTCCCATCGAAGCCCTGATCCACCAGCCCGCGCTGGCCCACAACATCGCTCGCGCCCGTGAGCTGGCGCCCGATGCGCAAGTGTTCGCCGTTGTCAAGGCCAACGCCTACGGGCACGGCATCGAGCGCGTGTTCGACGCGCTGCGCAGCGCCGACGGTTTCGCGCTGCTGGATCTGGACGAGGCGCAGCGCCTCCGCGATCTGGGCTGGCGCGGCCCGATCCTGCTGCTCGAGGGCTGCTTCGAGACGCGCGATCTGGAGCTGTGCTCGCGGCTCAAGCTCTGGCACGCGGTGCATCAGGAACAGCAGATCGACTGGCTGGCGATGCACAAGACGCACGAGCCGCATCGGGTCTTCCTCAAGCTCAACAGCGGGATGAACCGGCTGGGCTTCACCCCCAGCGCCTTCCGCGGCGCCTGGACCCGACTGAACGCGCTGCCGCAGGTGGACGAGATTTCGTTGATGACGCATTTCTCGGACGCCGACGGTCCGCGCGGCATCGCGCATCAGACGGCGGTGTTCAAGGAGGCCACGGCCGACCTGCCGGGCGCGCGCTCGCTGAGCAACAGCGCGGCCATCCTGCGCCATGCCAAGGACCCCGCGGTGCGGGCAGACTGGGTGCGCTCCGGGATCATGACCTACGGCAGCGCGCCGGACTATCCGGAGCACGGCATCGCGCACTGGAATCTGTTGCCGACGATGACGCTGCGGTCCAAGGTGCTGGCGGTCCAGCATCTGAAGGAAGGCGACAGTGTGGGCTACGGCAGTACCTTCGTGGCGCAGCGCGCGATGCGCATCGGCACGGTGGCCTGCGGCTACGCGGACGGCTATCCGCGCCATGCGGGCCACGGCACGCCGGTGCTGGTGGGCGGAGCGCGCTCGACGACGATCGGCCGCGTGTCCATGGACATGCTGGCGGTCGACCTGACGGACCTGCCGGGCGAAGGCATCGGCAGCGAGGTCACGCTGTGGGGCAAGGGCCCCAAGGGCGCGGTGCTGTCCATCGACGAGGTGGCGCAGGCCGCCGGCACGATCGGCTACGAGCTGATGTGCGCGGTGACCAAGCGCGTGCCGGTGCACGTCGAAGCCCTGGCCTGAGGCCGGCGGGTCCAGGCCCTCCATACCGCCTCGCCGCCACGTCGCCGGCCATGCATCTGGACTGGACGCCGGCCGACTGGGAGCTGGACATCTCCGCCATCCGCGCCAGCGGACCGGGCGGGCAGAACGTCAACAAGGTCAGCAACGCCGTTCACCTGCGCTTCGACATTCGGCGCTCGACGCTGCCGGCGGCGATCAAGGAGCGGCTGCTCGCGCTGAGCGATCAGCGCGTCACCTCCGAGGGCGTCGTCGTCATCAAGGCGCAGGAGTCGCGCAGCCTGGAGCAGAACCGCGCCGACGCGGTCGCGCGGCTGATCGCGCTGGTGCAGAGCGTCGCCCACGTGCCCAAGAAGCGGCGGCCGACCAAGCCGACGCACGGCTCGCAGCGGCGGCGGCTGGAGGCCAAGACCCAGCGCGGAGAAATCAAGGAGGGGCGCGGCAAGGTCCGCGTCTGAGCCCGTCTCATGTTCAAGAACCTGCGCATCCTGATCCTGCTGATGATTCTGCTGACGGTGGCGGGCACGACCTGGCTGTCGCGCTGGCAGGCGCAGTCCTGGACGCGGCCGCAGGTGGTGACGCTCTATCCGATCAATGCGGGCGGCGACGCGGCGACCGACGCCTATCTGGACCGGCTCGACGAATCGGCCTTCGCCGGATTGGAGCCCTACTTCCGGGAGCAGGCGGCGAGCTTCGGGCTGCCGCTGTCGCAGCCGATGCGATTCGTGCTGGCGCGCCGGGTGCGGGCGCTGCCGCCGTCGGTGCCGCGGGACGGGGGCGCGCTGTCGGCGATCTCATGGAGCCTGCGCATGCGCTGGTGGGCCTGGCGGGAGACGCCGCCGAGCTCGCCCAAGCCGGACGTGCGCCTGTATCTGCTCTATCACCCGGTGGTGCCGGGGACGGTGTTGCCGCACTCGACAGGACTCGAGAAGGGCCGGCTGGGGCTGGTGAACGTCTTCGCCGGGCGCGCGCAGGAGGGGAGCAACCAGGTCGTCATCGCGCACGAGACCCTTCACACCTTCGGCGCGACGGACAAGTACGACCTGGGCTCGTTGATGCCGCGCTTCCCCGAGGGCTACGCCGACCCGCGCCGCGAGCCGCGCTTGCCGCAGTCGCAGGCCGAGCTGATGGCCGGCCGCATCCCGCTGCGCGAGGATCAGGCGCGGATTCCCGGGGGACTCGGCGAAACCGTCGTCGGGGCGGGGACGGCGGTGGAGATTGGGTGGGTGAAGTAAGCGCCACCGGGCGCGAGCTCACGGCGTAGAGGCGCGGATTTCATCGAGCAGGCTCGGATGCCGATCCAACACTCTCAGCAGTTGAATCAGGGACAGTGGTGGCTGGGTCTTCCCAGTCTCGTACCTGGAGAACCCGTTGACGCCACCCCCGAACAGTGCTGCCGCCTCGCGTTGATCCAAAGCGAGCTTCTTGCGGACTCGCACGATGAATGAGGGGTCGACAGCTTCGGCATTCACCTGCTTCTCGAAGTCATTCATTGCGCGGATCACTCGATCCGATTCCGCTGGCTCCATCAGACATTCATCGCAAGCCGGGCAGTAGTCTCCGACGACATCAGGAATGACGGTGGCATTCCCCTTGTAGAGGTGCTCCATGTCGCGGGTGTCTTGAACGAGCTCCGCGGCACCGCAAACGGGACATTTCATTTCACAACTCCTTGAAGGAAACGACGAGAAGGTCCTCGACCACAGTGAGCTTCAGATAGACCTGCCCCTTCGGCGTTCGAGGCCGGTAAACGTCTTGCCAGACCCGATGGTCGCCATACGTGGTCATGCTCTTGTAGAAATCGGCTGCGCTGAGATCCAACACGACGCGGTGGACGTCCGCGACGCGGAAGCCCATGACCTGGGCGCCTTGCGTGGCCACCTTCGTATGACGGACCCGTCCGCGAATCACCAGGTCCTTGACCTCGGCCAGCCGATGATGCGGCGTGTGCTTTTCCATCAATATTAACCTACTTGGTTAATGACGGAAATGCCGACATGGCGCGCTCCGTCGTCGAGGACGAAGCGTCGGAGGAAGCTCACGCAGAGTCAGCAGCTCGGTTTGCGCGAACGCAAACTGCCTCTCAATTCCGGCTTAAGGGGGAGCGAGGGGGCCTCGTCGCCACATAAATGCTCCCCAGGCACAGCACCATGCCGGCGAGCGCCAGCACCGTCGGCCGCCAGCCTTCGAAGAGCGCCGAGATCCCCAGCGCGATCACCGGAATCACCACGCCCGTGAGCGCCGCCCGCGCCGTCCCCTGCCGCTGCGCCAGCTTGAAGTACAGGACGAAGGCCACCACCGAGCCCAGCACCGCCAGGTACAGCAGGCTCAGCACGTAGCTCGGCGTCCACGCGAAGCTCAGCCCCTGCCCCGTCATCACCGAGGTCGTCAGCAGGAACAGCGCGCCGTAGCCCATGCTCCAGGCCAGCACCGGCACCAGCGCCAGGCCGCGGCGGGTCAGCGTCAGGGTCAGCACGTTGCCGACGCAGGCGGCCAGCACCGCGCACAAGCCCAGCATCAGGCCGTAGGCCGCCGTCGGGCGCGAGCCGGTGGACGCGATCTCCGGCCAGAAGATCATCACCACGCCAAGCACCGCACCCACCGACGCGCCCAGGAAGCGCGCCGTCACCCGCTGGCCGAAGAACACCCGGCCCGACAGCGCGTTGCCGAAGACCATCAGACAGAACAGCACCGCCACCAGGCCGGTCGGGATGTGCCGCTCGGCCTCGTAGACGGAGAAGTAGTTGCCGCTGTACTGGACGATGCCTGTCGCCAGCATCAGCGCGTGCGCCCCCAGCGGCAGCCGCAGCGACAGCTTCTGCCAGCGCGCGAACCCCGCCAGCATCAGCGCCGCCAGCCCGAAGCGCCAGCCCACCGAATTGAGCACGGGCACGCCCGAAGCGAGCTGGTACAGGATCACGTGCCAGGTGCTGGCCCAGATCAGCGTGGGGCCCCAGAACAGCCAGCGGTCGGAAACAGTGGAGGACATAACAAGCAAAACAAAGAAGCCGCCCAGTCGGGCGGCCTCCGGTGGCATCGGACCGCCGCATCGGCAGCCCGCGGAATCAAGCGGGATCTTGAGCGAGCCGCCGGTCAGGCAGCTCGCGGATCAGGCGGCCTTCTTGAAGGTCGCCAGCAGCGCGCCGGCCGCCACGAACAGGGAGCCGAAGACGCGGTTCATCGCCTTGAGGTGCGACTCCGAGCGCAGCGCCCGCAGCACTCGCGCCGCCAGCACCGTGTAGCCGGCCATGACCACCGCGTCGGTGAAGGCCAGCGTCGCGCCGATGACGGCGTACTGCGCGCCCAGGCTCTGATGCAGGTTCAGGAACTGCGGCACCACCGCCAGCAGAAAGACCGTGCCCTTGGGGTTGACCGCGTTGATGCCCCAGCCGCGCATCACCAGCTGGCGACGCGTGACTTGCGTGCCCTCGGCCTGCTCGGCCACCAGCGGCTTGGCCGGCGAGCGCCATTGCTGGATGCCCAGATAGACCAGGTAGGCCACGCCCGCCCACTTGACCACGGCGAAGGCGCGCTCCGACGCCGCGATCAGCGCGCCCAGTCCGGCGCCCACGAAGACGATCTGCGTCAGGATGCCCAGGATCAGGCCGATGGTCATGAAGTAGCCGCGCTTGAAGCCGTGATTCAGCCCGGCGCTCATCGCCGCGATGGCGCCCGCGCCCGGGGACAGGCTGATGGCCCACGAGGCCGCGAAGAACCCCAGCCAGACTGAAAACTCCATGATCGACTCCTGCGAAGAGCCGCCGTTGTAGCACGCCGCCCCGCCGCCGGCGAAGGTCAGGGTTAACGCCATGCCCCTGTCCATCGGACTTGCGGGCGGTTATGCCCCCCGCCGCATTCGGAATGCCGGCCCGGCGGCGACGCTCCAATAATCCCGCGCCATGTCAGCCACCGTCCTGCTCGTCGTCGTCGTCCTCTATTTCGCGCTGCTGCTCGCGGTCGCCTGGTGGACCTCACGCCGCGCCGACAACGACAGCTTCTTCATCGGCAACCGCAACAGCCACTGGGCCCTGGTGGCCTTCGGGATGATCGGAACCTCGCTGTCCGGCGTCACTTTCATCAGCGTGCCCGGCTCGGTCGGCACCGGCGCCTTCAGCTACTTCCAGATCATGCTGGGCCAGGTCGCCGGCTACGCGGTCGTGGCCTTCGTGCTGCTGCCGCTGTATTACCGGATGCAGCTCAGCTCCATCTACCGCTATCTCGGCGATCGGCTCGGTCTGGCGGCCCACCGCACCGGCGCCGGCTTCTTCATCCTGTCCCGCACCCTGGGCGCGACCGCCCGGCTCTATCTCGTGGTCCGCATCCTGCAGGACCTGGTGCTCGCGCAATTCGGCATGCCCTTCTGGCTGAGCGCCTTGCTGGTGCTGGTCATGATCCTGCTCTACACGCTGGAGGGCGGCGTCAAGACCATCGTCTGGACCGACACGCTGCAGACCACCGGCATGCTGGGCGGGCTGGTGATCTGCGTGATCTTCCTGCTGCATGCGATGGGCCTCGACCTGGGATCCGGCTGGCAGGCGATGCGCGCCGCCGGCCTGGCCAAGGTCTTCGTCACCGATCCGATGAGCTCGTCCCACTGGGCCAAGCAGTTCCTGGCCGGCGCCGCCATCGCCGTGGCGATGACCGGGCTGGACCAGGAAATGATGCAGAAGAACATCTCGGTCAAGCGCCTGGGCGACGCCCAGAAAAACATGATGGTGATGGCGACCATCATGACCGTCGTTGTGCTGCTCTTCCTATTCCTCGGCGGACTGCTGTCGCTGTACGCCGCGCAGCAGGGCATCGCGGCGCATGGCGACCGGCTCTTCCCCGCCGTGGTGATGGAGCACCTGCCCGCCTGGGTCCAGCTGATCTTCGTGGTGGCGCTGATCTCGGCGCTCTTCCCCAGCGCCGACGGCGCCATCACCGCGCTGACCTCCAGCACCTGCATCGACCTGATCGGCCTGCAGAAACGCCAGGACTGGGACGAGGCCCGCAAGCGCCGCGTCCGCAAGACCGTGCACCTGGGCTACGCGGCGCTGTTCCTGCTGCTGACCCTGGGCTTCCGCTGGCTGGACGACCCCAGCATGGTCAACCTGATCCTGAAGCTGGCCGGCTACACCTACGGGCCGCTGCTGGGGCTGTTCGCCTTCGGCATCCTGACCCGGCGCACGCTGCGCTCGGGCGTGCTGCCCTGGATCGCGCTGGCCGCGCCGGCGCTGTGCTGGGTCGTCGACGCCCATCAGGCGACCTTCTTCGGCAACTACCGCATGGGCCTGGAGCTGCTGCTGGTGAACGCCGCGCTGACCTTCGGCGGGCTGTGGGCCGGATCGCGCGCGCCGGCCGCTTATCCCCAAGCGAAAGCCGCTTGATCACAGCCTGCCCCCAGGTCATCCACAGGCTGCCCACCGCTTTCTGTCGGGTCTTCCACCGGAGTCGCACAGGGAGCACACAGGTGACGCACAGCTGCCGCACAGGCGGCTCACAGCCGGTCCACAGGCTTCTCAACAGCTTTGTCCACAGCGTCGGCGTCGGTCCCGGCGGCTGTACGGGCCATGCCGTGGACCCCGATGAGGGCGGCGACAATCGCCCCCATGGCCTCCCCGAAAACCCAATACGTCTGTTCCGAATGCGGCGCCACCAGCGCCAAGTGGCTGGGCCGCTGCCCCTCCTGCAGCGCCTGGAACACGCTGGTCGAGACCGCCGCCGAGCCCGCCGGCGGCAAGAACCGCTACCAGGCGCTGGCCCGCAGCCAGCCGGTGACGACGCTCTCCGAGATCGAGGCGCGCGACTTCGACCGCACCCCGACCTCGCTGGAGGAGCTGGACCGGGTGCTGGGCGGAGGCATCGTCAGCGGCGGCGTGGTGCTGATCGGCGGCGACCCGGGCATCGGCAAGTCCACGCTGCTGCTGCAGGCGATCGAGGCCCTGTCCCGGCGCATGAAGGTGCTCTACGTGACGGGCGAGGAATCCGGCGCGCAGGTCGCGATGCGCTCCCGGCGCCTGGGCCTGGACGGTTCGCAGGTCCGCGTGCTGGCCGAGATCGGCCTGGAGAAGATCCTCGCGACCATCGAGGTCGAGCAGCCGGACTTCTGCGTCATCGACTCCATCCAGACCCTGTACTCGGAGCAGCTGTCCTCGGCGCCGGGCTCGGTCGCGCAGGTCCGTGAATGCGCGGCCCAGCTGACCCGCACCGCCAAGTCCACCGGTTGCGCGATGGTGCTGGTCGGCCACGTGACCAAGGAAGGCGCTCTGGCCGGTCCGCGCGTGCTGGAGCACATCGTCGACACCGTCCTCTACTTCGAGGGCGACACCCACAGCAGCTACCGCCTGGTGCGGGCGATCAAGAACCGCTTCGGCGCGGTCAACGAGATCGGTGTCTTCGCGATGACGGAGAAGGGCCTGAAGGGCGTCACCAACCCGAGCGCCATTTTCCTGTCCACCCACGGCGAGCCGGTGCCCGGCTCCTGCGTGCTGGTGACGCTGGAGGGCACGCGGCCCATGCTGGTGGAGCTGCAAGCCCTGGTGGACAGCGGCGGGCCGAGTCCGCGGCGGCTCTCGGTCGGCCTGGAGCGGGACCGGCTGGCGATGCTGCTGGCGGTGCTGCATCGGCATGCCGGCGTCGCGACCATGGACCAGGACGTCTTCGTCAACGCCGTCGGCGGCGTGCGCATCAGCGAGCCGGCGGCCGACCTGGCGGTGCTGCTGTCCATCCAGAGCTCGCTGCGCGGCAAGCCGCTGCCCAAGGGCTTCATCGCCTTCGGCGAGGTCGGACTGGCGGGCGAGGTCCGCCCCGCGCCTCGTGGCCAGGAACGTCTGAAGGAGGCGGCCAAGCTGGGCTTCTCCATCGCCGTGGTGCCGCAGGCCAACGCGCCCAAGAAGCCGATCGAGGGCTTGACCGTGCACGCGGTCGCCCGCATCGAGGACGCCATCGAGATCCTGCGCGGCATGTGAGCGCGGGCCGATCTCCGCATCCGCAATCGCCGCAGCCGGCGGCCGGGCCGCGCGACGACAATGCCGGCTCCGCCCGCCGCCCCAGATGGCCAGCCGCCACGGAATCACGCCATGAGCTCCGCAGACGCCCTCGATCCCGCCCTCGATCCCGTCATCGCCCAGACCCTCGCCACGACGATCGCCTCGCCCCAGGGGCGGGTCGACTTCCCGCATGAGCCGCCGTATTACGCGGTGATCTTCTGCAGCCAGCGCACCGACGCCGCGCCCGACGACGGCTACGGCGCCATGGCCGACCGCATGGTCGCGCTGGCCGCCGCGCAGCCCGGCTATCTGGGCGTGGAGAGCGCCCGCGGCGAGGACGGGCTGGGCATCACCGTGTCCTACTGGCGCGGGCTGGAGGACATCCGCGCCTGGCGCGCCGTCACCGAGCACGTCGCGGCGCGCGACCAGGGCCGGCGCGACTGGTACCGCCATTACGAGCTGCGCATCGCCAAGGTCGAGCGCCATTACGGCTGGGAACGCACCGACGGTCCGGCCGATCCTTCCCCTCCCCTCCCATCCCCGTCCGCATGAACCGCAGCCTCAGCATCCTCCTCGCCTTCGCCGCCATCGCCGTGGGCGCCCTGCTCTTCGGCTGGAAGGGCGCGATCCTGGGCCTGACGGGCGTGGTCTTCGCGCTGCTGCTGCAGTTTTCGCAGCTGATGCGCGTCATGCGCACGGCCCAGAACGCGCCGCTGGGCCATGTCTCCAGCGCCCTGATGTTGCAGTCCCGTCTGCACGAGGGGATGAAGCTGCTGGACCTGGTCAAGATGTGCGGCTCGCTGGGCGTGAAGACGGGCGAAGGCACCTACCGCTGGACCGACGCCGGCGGCGACGCGGTGGACGTGGTCATGGAGAACAGCAAGGTCGTGCGCTGGACGCTGATCCGCGCGCAGGACGCAGGTCCGGCCGCATAAAATCCACAACTTTGCAGCACCGGGCCGTCTGCGCGGCCGAGAAAAGGACACGCCATGTCTCTCGACGATCGCGACGGCAAGATCTGGATGGATGGGGAGCTGGTGGACTGGCGCGACGCCAAGATCCACGTGCTGACCCACACGCTGCATTACGGCTGCGGCGCCTTCGAAGGCGTGCGCGCTTATCAGACGCCCAAGGGCACCGCGATCTTCCGCCTGCGCGAGCACACCGAGCGGCTCTTCAACAGCGCCAAGATCCTGCGCATGAAGCTCCCTTTCTCGATCGAGCAGGTCGAGGAGGCGCAGCGCGCCGTCGTCCGCGAGAACAAGCTCGAGAGCTGCTACCTGCGCCCGCTGACCTGGATCGGCTCGCAGAAGCTGGGCGTCAGCCCCAAGGGCAACAAGGTGCACCTGATGGTCGCCGCCTGGGCCTGGGGCGCTTATCTCGGTGAAGAAGGCCTGAAGCGCGGCATCCGCGTCAAGACCAGCAGCTACACCCGCCACCACGTCAACATCACGATGACGCAGGCCAAGACGGTGTCCAACTACACCAACTCCATCCTGGCCAACATGGAAGCGACCGAGGACGGCTACGACGAGGCCATGCTCCTGGACGCCTCGGGCTTCGTCTCCGAAGGCGCGGGCGAGAACCTCTTCATCATCAAGAACGGCGTGGTCTACACGCCTGACCTGTCGGCCGGCGCGCTGAACGGGATCACCCGCAACACCATCTTCGCGATCTGCCAGGACCTGGGCCTGAAGCTGGTCGAGAAGCGCATCACCCGCGACGAGGTCTACATCTGCGACGAGGCCTTCTTCACCGGCACCGCCGCCGAAGTCACGCCCATCCGCGAGCTGGACCGCATCGAGATCGGCGCCGGCAGCCGCGGCCCGATCACCGAGAAGATCCAGTCGGCCTTCTTCGACATCGTCAACGGCCGCAACCCCAAGTACGAACACTGGCTGACGCTGGTCTGAACGACCGCAGCAAGCCCATCGCAAGCCCCCGAGAACAAGATCATGAGCGCCAACACCACCACGCCCAAGGCCGTCGTCGAAGTCACCGCCCGGGACCTGCAAGGTCCCGGCGTGGTCTTCTGCCCCAATCCCAAGATGCCGCTGTGGAGCAACCACCCGCGCGTCTACATCGACCTGAGCCACGCCGGCGAAGGCGCCTGCCCCTACTGCGGCACGGTGTACAAGCTCAAGGCCGGCGAGGTCCTCCCTTCCGGCCATTGAGGACGACGCCATGGTCCGCAAGCCTCAGACCGCCCTGCTGCTGGCCTCGCCCGAGGACACCGAAGCGCAGTTCTACGAGGCCTTGCAGGCCGGCGACCTGGAACGGCTGATGGCCGTCTGGGGCGACGAGGACGAGGTCTGCTGCGTCCATCCGGGCGGACCGCGCGTCGTCGGCGCCGCGGCGATCCGGGCCAGCTTCGAGCAGATCTTCGCCCGCGGCGCGGTCCCGGTGCACCCCGAATGCCAGCGCCGGCTCGTGTCCGGCGACACGGCCATCCATCAGGTGCTCGAGCGCGTCGAGATCACCGACGAGGACGGCACGCAGAGCGCCTGGGTGGTCGCGACCAACGTGTATCTGAAGACGGCGCTGGGTTGGCGCATGGTCGCGCACCATGCCAGCCCGGGCACCTCGCAGGATGTGAAGCAGGAGTTGTCGGTCGTGTCCGTGGGGGCGCCGACGACGCTGCACTGAAAGGTCTCCGCATGCAGTACCAGGCTCCCCGCTGGTTGCCGGGAGGCCATGCCCAGACGATCTGGCCCGCGCTCTTCGCACGGCGCTTCGAAGGCGACGCCCCGGCCTTCCGCCGCGAGCGCTGGCCTACGCCGGATGGCGATTTCGTCGACGTGGAGTTCCTCGACGACCCCAAACTCCCACCGTCCGCCGCGACGGATGGCCAAGCGATCGAACGGCCGATGCTGGTGCTCTTCCACGGGCTGGAGGGCTCGGTCGACAGCCAGTACGTTCAGGCCTTCGCCGCCGTCGCGCGCGCGCGTGGCTGGGCTTTCGCGATGCCCTACTTCCGCGGCTGCTCGGGCGAGATCAATCTCGCGCCGCGCGCCTATCACTCGGGCGATTACATCGAGATCGGCTGGATGCTGGACCAGCTACGCGTCGCGCATCGGGGGCCGCTCATCGCGGCGGGTGTCTCGCTGGGCGGCAACGCGCTGATGCGCTGGGCCGAGGAAGCCGGGGACAGCGCAACCGAGACGGTGCGGGCCGTGTGCTCGATCTGCTCGCCGCTGGACCTGACGGCGGCCGGCCATGCGATCGGCAAGGGATTCAACTACCTGGTCTACACGCGCATGTTCCTGCGCACGATGATGCCCAAGGCGCTGCACAAGCTGAAGCAGCATCCCGGGCTCTTCGATCGGGAGCGGCTGATGCGGGTGCGCAATCTCTATGAGTTCGACGACATCTTCACCGCGCCGCTGCACGGCTTCCGGGATGCCGACGATTACTGGCTGCGGGCCTCGGCCAAGCCGCATCTGGCGCGGATCCGCGTGCCGGCGCTGCTGCTGAACGCGCGCAACGACCCGTTCGTGCCGGCGCACAGCTTGCCGGAGCAGAGCCATGTCGGCGCTCATGTGACGCTGTGGCAACCACGCCATGGCGGGCATGTGGGCTTCCCGTCCGGGCGCCCCCCGGGCCATGTGCGGACCATGCCGGAGCGCGTCGCCGATTGGCTCGCGCAGCACTTGTGAGCGGCGGCAGAGACAGCAGAGACAGCACAGGAGCAGGCGAATGGATGCGATCGTCGAAGCGGCGCTGAAGAAGTGGCCCAACGTGCCGCACTGCTACGGCTGGCTGGCGCTGGACGCGCGCGGCGACTGGTACATGCGCGACGAGCGCATCCAGGCGGCCGGCCCGTTTCCACGCGTGAAGGGCAGCCGCATCGTCCACGACAAGCTGATCGGCTTCATCCACCGCAACTACGCGGCGGACGAGCACGGCGCCTGGTTCTTCCAGAACGGCCCGCAGCGGGTCTATCTGCAGCTGGAGCTCGCGCCCTGGATCTGGCGTCTGCAGCCGGACGGCCGCGTGCTCAGCCACACCGGGCGAGAGGCGCAGGTCTCGGGCGCGGTGCTGGACGAGCAGGATCGGCTCTTCCTGGAAACCGACCTGGGGTTGGGCTTGGTCCACACGCAGGACATGGGGCCGGCAGCGGATGCGATCGAGGCGGGTCGCTGGCCGCTGTCGAACGCCACGCATGCCGAGCTGATCGAGCGGCATGGCGTGCAGCTCGATCCTCAGGACCCGAAGGCGTCGCCGGGCAAGCACTGACCCCGCCCGCACCCGGAAACGAAAAAGCCGACCCGCAGGTCGGCTTTCTTCATGCGGACGACCGCGCGGCTTACTGCGAGGCGCCGGAGGCGGGCGCTTCCGCGCCGGAAGCGGCACCGGAGGCCGGGGCGGCGGGCGCCTTGGGCTCGTCGAACTTCGCGCCGCCATGGTTGGCCATGTAGACGACGGCGCGGGTGATCTCGAAATCGCTGTTCTCGCCGCCGCTTTGCGGGGGCATGGCGCCCTTGCCCTTGAGGGCGGAGTGCACCAGCGTGTCGAAGCCCGTCTTCACGCGCGGGCCCCAGGCGCCTTCGTCGCCGAACTTGGGCGCGCCCATCAGGCCGCCGGCATGGCAAGCGGCGCACTGGGCCTGGAAGACCTGCTCGCCGGTCTTGAGGACGACGGGGGCGTTGGCGTCCTTGAGGTCGACGCTGCCCACGCGCTGGATGCGGGCGGCGACGGCTTGTTCCTCGAGGCCGGAGCCGCCGGCTCCTTCCTTCATCTGGCTGGACACGTAATTGGCCAGCATGATGATGATCAGGATCGGGACGATGAAGGCGAAGAGAACGGCGACGACGAGTTGCTTGGGGGTCTTGATGGGCCCCTCATGGGCGTCGTGGTGCGTGTCCTGGGCGTGGGCGTGATCCTGGGTTCCGCTCATGAATTCCTCTTGGATGTCGACAGCAGACTCAAGTCGGCGGGAGGCCCTTCCTGGAAGATCCGGCCCTCGTGCGCAGACAGGGGGAACAGCAAATCGGCGCAGTATAGCCAGCGGTCCTCCGCCCCACCCTGGGGCTTTCGTCAAGGTGGAAGCAAGACGACAACGTGTTCGGGCGAGGCCCGGAAGCCTTGATCCGGGACCGCTTTTCGAAGGAAGCGGGGGTGGTGCGGGCGCCAATCTGGCGGGGGGCCGCGGAACAAGGCTAGAATGTGCGGCTCATCGCGACCGTGGTGAAGTGGATATCATTGGGCCCTCCGAAGGCTTAGTCGCAAGTTCGATTCTTGCCGGTCGCACCAAACGCCAGAAGCCGGCTGTCCTGTGAAGGGCAGCCGGCTTCGTCTTTGGGGTCAGGCCAAGCACTCCGTCCACGGGTCCGCCCCATGAGGTCCGGCACGCTCGCCGGGTCGACATCCGCGATCAGAATCGATCCTCATGCACCTCCTCATCCTCGGCGGCACCGTCTTCCTCGGTCGCCACGTCATTGCCGCCGCGCTGTCGCGCGGACACACCGTCACGATGCTGAATCGCGGCCGTCATGGCCGCGATCTCTTCCCCGAGGTTGAACGGCTCATCGGGGATCGCGACGCCGACATGAGCGCCCTTCGAGGTCGCGAATTCGACGCCGTCATCGACTGCAGCGGGTTCACGCCCGCGCAGATCGAGCGCTCGCTCGCCGCGCTCGACACCGGCGCGCCGCATGTGGTGTTCGTGTCGTCGATCTCGGCCTACGGGCGCTTCATCCCGGGCAAGGTCTACGACGAGTCGACCGCGCTCGCCACCGGCGATGAAGGCTATGGCGCGCTCAAGGCCCGCTCGGAAGAGGCGCTGGCCCGGGCCCTGCCCGATCGCCACACGCTGGTGCGGCCCGGGCTGATCGTCGGCCCGCATGATCCGACCGGCCGGTTCACCTATTGGCCGGACCGAGTCGCGCGCGGTGGCGAGGTGCTCGCGCCGGGCCGGCCCGAACGCCCCATCCAGTTCATCGACGTGCGCGATCTCGCGGACTTCTGCGTGGCCTTGGCGGAGTCACGCGCCGTCGGCGCCTTCAACGCCATCGGCCATCGTCTGCCGATGCGCGAGCTGCTCGACGCCTGCGCGGCGGCATCTCCGGACAGCGATGCGCGCTTCAGCTGGATCCCAGACGAGACGCTGCTCGCGCTCGACGTCGCGCCGTGGACCGGCCTGCCGCTGTGGCTGCCGGAAAGCGACCCCGAGTACGGCGGCATGCTGCTCGCCGACTGCTCACGCGCGTTCGCCGCCGGCCTGACGACGCGGCCGATGACGGCCACGATCACCGACACCCTGGCCTGGTCCCGCGCGCCGCGCGAAGCGGACTGGGACGGCGCGAAGCTCGTGGCGACGATCACGCCGCAGCGCGAGGCCGAATGCCTCGCGGCTTTCCGCGGAGGTGTTGGCGCGGGTATCGGCACAGGCGCTGGCGTCAAGCCAGCTTGAACACCGCGATCGCCGAGGACAGCCGTTTGGACTGATCCTTCAGGCTCTCCGCCGCGGAGGCCGCCTCCTCCACCAGCGCCGCGTTCTGCTGCGTCATCTGGTCGAGGTGGCCCACCGCCGCATTCACCTGGCTGATGCCGTCGCTCTGCTCCTGCGACGCGGCGCGGATCTCGGCAATGATGTCGGTCACGCGCTGCACGCTGTTGACGATGTCGCCCATCGTGCTGCCGGCATCGGTCACCAGACGAGAGCCTGATTCCACGCGCTCCACGCTGGTGGCGATCAGGTGCTTGATCTCCTTGGCGGCCTGCGCGCTGCGCTGCGCCAGCGAGCGCACCTCGCCCGCCTCCACGGCGAAGCCGCGGCCCTGCTCGCCGGCTCGGGCCGCTTCCACGGCGGCATTCAGCGCCAGGATGTTGGTCTGGAAGGCGATGCCGTCGATGGTGCCGATGATGTCGGCGATGCGGCGCGAGCTGTCGCTGATCTCGCCCATCGTGCTCACCACCTGGCCCATCACCGCGCCGCCGCGCTGCGCGGTCTCGGCGGCGGAGCTGACGAGCTGATTCGCCGTCGTCGCCGCGTCCGCGGTCTGGCGCACGGTGCCGGTGAGCTGCGTCAGCGACGCGGCCGCCTCCTGCAAGTTGGACGCCGTCTGCTCGGTGCGCGCCGACAGATCCATGTTGCCGGTCGCGATCTCCGCGCTCGCCGTGCCGATGCTGTCGGTGGAGCCGCGCACATCGCCGATCAGCCGCAGCAAGGCGCTCTGCATGCCGTCGAGCGAGCGCAGCAGCTGGCCGGTCTCATCCGCGGCGCCGGTGTCGATGCGATGCGTCAGGTCGAAGCGCGCGATGGCGTCGGCGACTTCGGCGGCCTGATGCAGCGGCCGCGTGATCGAGCGCGTCAGCCACACGGCCATCGCGACGCCGACGACCAGCGCCACCACGCCGAAGACCACCAGCGCGATGCGAGCGTTCTGGCTGGTGCCGGCGAGCGCCTTCATCGACGCATCGAGCTGATCGCGCTGCTGTTGCAGCACCACGCGGATCGCGTCCAGGTAGTGGGTCGACGCGGTCTTGAACTCGGCGTCGAAGATCTGTTTGGCGCGGTCGCCGTCGCCGGACTTCTTGGCGGCGGTGATGGCGTCGCGCACGCGCAGGTACTCCTTGCGCAGGGCGCTGACCTTCTCGAAGTTGGCGCGCTCGTCGGGCGTGGTGAGCAGCTTGTCCAGCTTCTCCTGCAGGCCGCTGGAGGTCTTGGTCGACTCGGCGATCTGATCGGCGAAGAAGGTCGCCAGATTGGGATCCGCGCTGGCCGCGATGGCCGTCGTGCGGGTGGCGCCATTGAAGACGTTGCGATACCAGTCGGAGGCGACGCGCTCGGTGACGATCGAATCCTCGTACATCGCCTGGGTCTGGGCCGCGACGCGGCTCAGGCCCCAGTAACCCAGCGCCGAGCCGATCAGCGCGATGACCAGGACCAGGGCTTGGACGAGCCCGAGGCGCTGGCCGATGGACCGGTTGGAGGTCATGGCGGACAACATAGGGACAACTCCTCGACCGCCGGCCCGGGGAGGGAGTTTCGGGCGCCGACAGCCGGGCGATGTTGCACCCGTACGGGGCACGTCACCAGTGCGGAAATGACGTACGGCGCCGGTCGTGGCAGAGGCGCCACGCGATTGCGTGCATTGCTCACGGGGGAGCGGGTCGGATGCCGACGCCGCTCAGGCGAGTCCTAGGCCGACTCGACGCCGCCCTCGCTCAATCGGATCCGCTTGTCCCCGAATCGCTCCACGTCTTCCGGGTCGTGCGTGATCATCAGCATCGGAATCCCGATGCGATCCAGCAGCGCATCCAGTTCGGCCCGCATGCGCCCGCGCAGTTCGGGGTCCAGCGCCGAGAAGGGTTCGTCGAGCAGGAGGGCGCGCGGCTCGTTGACCAGGGCCCTCGCCAGCGCCGTGCGCTGCCGCTGCCCGCCCGAGAGCTCATGCGGCCGCTGGCTCGCCACGTGCTCCAGCTCGAAGGCGCGCAGCCAGCGTTCCACCGGCTCGCCGCCCTCGCGACGCGAGGGATTCAGCCAGCCGCGCTTCAGGCCGAAGGCGATGTTCTGCCGCACCGTCAGATGCGGGAACAGCGCGTAGTCCTGGAACAGATAGCCCAGCCGCCGATCACGCGCCGGGACGTCCACGCCCGCGGCCTTGTCGAAGACCGGCTGGCCATCGACCAGGATGCTGCCCTCGTCCGGCCTGAGCAGACCGGCGACGGCTTGCAGCGTCAGCGTCTTGCCGGCGCCCGAGGGCCCGTGGATGACCGTGCGGCGCGCGTCGGTGGAGAACGCGATCGCCAGCTCGAAGCTGCGATCGCCGCCGTGGACGCGCTTGCGGATACGGACGTCGAAGCTCATGCGCGGCTCCTGGGTCCCGCCAGCCGGCCGGCGACCAGCAGCACCACCACGCAGGTCACCGACACGATCAGCACCAGCAGGTTCGCGGTGTCGTCCTGGCCGGCCTGCACGGCTTCGTAGACGGCGACGGAGAGCGTCTGGGTCTTGCCTGGGATGCTGCCCGCCACCATCAGCGTCGCGCCGAACTCACCGAGCGCGCGAGCGAAAGCCAGCAGCACGCCGGCCAGCACGCCGCGCCAGGCCATGGGCAGCGTCACGCGGAAGAACAGCGCCCACTCGCCCAGACCCAGCACGCGACCGGCGCGCTCGAGCTGCGGATCGACGCCCTCGAAGGCCGCGCGGGCCGACTTCATCACCAGCGGAAAGGCGACGATGGTCGCGGCGATGACCGCGCCCTGCCAAGTGAAGATCAGATTGATCCGGAAGTACTCCCACAGCCAGGCGCCCAGCCAGCCGCGCTTGCCGATCACCACCAGCAGGTAGTAACCCAGCACCGTCGGCGGCAGAACCATGGGCAGCGTGAGCACCGCATCCAGCAACTCGCGCCCCGGGAAGCGCCAGCGCGCGAGCACATACCCGCAGCCGACGCCGAGCACCAGGTTGAGCGCGGTTGCCCAACCCGCGACCTTCAGCGACAGCGCCAGCGCGATCCAGGCTTGGTCCACGTGGGGGGCCGTTCCGTCGTTCAGTCTGCCGTTCGGACCGTCGGCCGCTCAGGGCTTCTGGAAGCCGTACTTGGCCAGCACGGCCTGACCCGCCGGCGACGCGACGAAGGCCAGGAACTGCTTGCCGCCGGCGGCGTTCTGACCGCCGTTGACGACCGCGATCGGGTAGGAGATCGGGGACTCGGTGGGGACGCTGAAGAGGATCTTGACCTTGTCCTTCAGGACGAAGGCATCGGTGGCGTAGACGAAGCCCGCATCGGCCTCGCCGCGCGAGACGTAGTCCAGCGCTTGGCGCACGTTCTGCGCGAAGACGGCCTTGGGCTCGATCGCGGTCCAGAGCTTGGCCTTCTCCAGCACGCTCTTGGCGTAGCGGCCAGCGGGCACGCCCTCGGGTTTGCCAATGGCGACGCGCTTGACCTGCGGCTGCTGCAGGTCCGCCAAGGCCTTCAGCGATTGGCCGCCCTCGGCCGGGGTGATCACCACCAGCGCATTGCTGACGAAGTTGCGGCGGGTGCCGTCGACCAGCAAATTCTGCTGCTGGGCCTTGTCCATCGTCTCTTGGTCGGCGGAGGCGAACACGTCCACCGGCGCGCCCTTGGCAATCTGCGCGAGCAAGGCATCGGAAGCGGCGAAGTTGAACTGCAGCCTGGTGCCGGGATGGGCGGATTCGAAGGCGGGGGTCAGTTCCTTGAACGCGTTCGTCAGGCTCGCGGCGGCGGAGACCGTCACGTCGGCGGCATGCGCGAAGCCAGCCGCCATCAGGGCCAGGGTCAGCACGGCGCCACGACGGGCAACAGTCATCGGTCCAGTCCAGCGCATGGCAGAGCCCTCGGTAGGGTGGCGGTTAAGGAGGCTCGCAATATATATCAGGATATTGCGTGGGGTCGGCGGGGGAGAGCCCGAAGACCCTCTCCCCTGCCCTCTCCCGCAAGCGGGAGAGGGAGTCACCAGCGCTTGTCTTGCCCCTCGCCCGCTTGCCAGAGCGCCTGTCTTGCCCCCTTGCCCGCTTCCCGGAGCGCCTGTCTTGTCCCCTTGCCCGCTTCCCGGAGCGCTTGTCTTGCCCCCTCTCCCGCTTGCGGGAGAGGGCGGGGGAGAGGGTCTTCCGGGGCCGTCCCCAGCCCCTCCCC